>NZ_OBEG01000006.1:0-619900 GCF_900215415.1 Nocardia amikacinitolerans
TGTCGCTCGAGGATGCGTGTGTGTTGGTGGCCGCGCGTGGTCGTTTGATGCAGGCGTTGCCTGCTGGTGGGGCGATGGTGGCTGTCGGTGCGTCCGAAGGTGATGTGCTGCCGCTGTTGACCGGTATCGATGGGGTGTCGATCGCAGCCGTCAACGGCCCGTCGTCGGTGGTGCTCTCTGGCGTCGAGGACGCGGTCCAGACTGTTGTCGACGCCTGTGTGGAACATGGGTGGCGGACGCATCGCCTGCGGGTCTCGCACGCGTTCCATTCGGCCTTGATGGAGCCGATGCTCGCCGAGTTCGCTTCGGTGGTCGAAGGTTTGGTGTTCGACCGCCCGAGCATCGCGCTGGTGTCGACGGTGACGGGTGCGCGGATCACCGAGGAGATGACCGATCCGGGGTACTGGGTCGGCCAGGTTCGTGACACGGTCCGTTTCGCCGATGCCGTTGCCGCGATGGCGGAGATGGGTGTGTCCCGGTTCGCCGAGGTCGGCCCCGACGCGGTGCTGACCCCGATGATCGCGCAGATCGCCGACTCCGGGCAGCTGACCGCGACTCCGGCGATCGTCCCCTTGGCGCGTCGGAGTCGGGCCGATGAGTCCGCGGTGTTGGGTGGGGTTGCCGCCCTGTTCGTGGCCGGTGCGGACGTGGACTGGGCCGGTCTCCATCCCGGCGGACGACGAATCGACCTGCCCACCTACGCCTTCCAGCACGAGCGGTTCTGGCTCGATCCCCGGCACATGCTGGCGAAGTCGTGGCTGGGCGCCGAACTGGGTGGGGTCGGCTCGGCCGGCCTGGACGCGGTGGAGCATCCGCTGCTCGCGGCGATGGTGTCGCATCCGGAGTCGGGTGAGGTGAGTTTCACCGGCCGGTGGTCGGTGGACTCGATGCGGTGGTTGGCCGACCACAGCGTGCTCGGCGTGGTGCTGCTGCCTGGCACCGGGTTCGTGGAGCTGGCGAGCTACGTCGGCGGCGTCCTCGGCTGCGAGGTGGTCGATGAGCTCGTCCTGCATACCCCGTTGACGATGCCCGCCGAGGGCAGCGTCGCGGTACAGGTCGTGGTGGCCGGCGCGGACGAGTCCGGTCGCAGGCGGCTGACCGTACATTCGCGGCAGACCGCCGAGGTGCCGTGGTCGCTGCACGCCGAGGGTGTTCTCGCACCGGGCGAGACGGCGGCCGATTTCGATCTGGCGGCGTGGCCGCCCGCGGGTGCGCAGCCGACTCCCCTCACGGGCGTCTACGACGAACTGTTCGATCTCGGGTACGGCTACGGCCCGTTCTTCCAGGGCTTGCAGGCGGCGTGGCGGCGCGGTGACGAGTTGTTCGCCGAGGTCACGCTGCCGGATCCGCAGGACGGCAACGGCTTCGGAGTTCATCCGGCGTTGCTCGACGCGGCGCTGCACGTCGGTATCGTGCACGGCCTTCGGGACGGTGTCGGCGACTTCCCTGCCCTGCCGTTCACCTGGAACCGCGTGGTGTTGCACGCTGCGGGCGCGGCTGCGGTGCGGGTTCGAATCGTGGTCGACGGCACCAGGTTCACCGTGCAGTTGGCCGATGACCATGGGCGCCCGGTGCTCTCGGTCGGCGCGCTGGTATCCCGACCGGTATCGGCCGATCGCCTGGGTGCCGACCGTGCCGCGGAATCCCTCTTCCGCGTGGATTGGAGCACTGTCGCCCCACCGGCGGCGCTCGCGGAGCCCGGCCGACTGGCTGCGCTCGGCTGGGGCCGAAGTTCCGGTGAAGTGCGTGGCTACGGCGACCTCGCGGCGCTGATCGCCGATCTGGACGCGAACCCGGACGCGGTCGTACCCGAGATCGTGCTGCTGGAGTGCCCGGTCGAGGACGGTGCGCCGCCGCAGGCCGCACGCAAGGTGGCGAACCGGGTCCTGGACACCGTCCAGGGTTGGCTGGCCGAAACTCGTTTCGCCGGTTCCCGTTTGGTGGTGACGACCAGAAACGCTGTGGCCGTGGACGATTCCGATTCGGTGCGGCTGGACCAAGCCCCCGTCTGGGGTTTGGTGCGCGCCGCGCAGGCGGAGAACCCGGGTCGTTTCCAGCTCCTCGACCTGGACGGCGACCACGATCCGGTCTCCGTCGCGACCGCGGCGATGGCCGCGGAACCGGAAGCCGCGCTGCGTGAGCAGGAAGTGCTGGTGCCGCGCTTCGGCCGCCACGCATCCGATGCGGTCGCTCGGCCGCTGCCCCCTGGCACGGTCCTGGTGACCGGAGGCACCGGCGGTCTGGGTGCGGTGATCGCCCGGCATTTGGTGACCGAACACGGTGTGCGCCAACTGATCCTGACGTCACGGCGTGGCCTGGATGCTCCAGGCGCTACGGAGCTGCGCGATGAGCTCGTCGAGCTCGGGGCGCAGGTCGCGGTCGCCGCTTGCGATGTGTCGGATCGGGCCGCGGTGGCCACACTGCTGGACGGCATCTCGGCCGAGCATCCGCTGGTGGGTGTCGTGCACGCGGCCGGAATCGCCGACAACGGTCTGATCGAGTCGATGACGCCGGACCGGCTCGGGAATGTCCTCGGGCCCAAGGCCGATGCCGCGTGGCATCTGCACGAGCTCACCCGGGACACAGCGCTGTCGCTGTTCGTACTGCTGTCCTCGGCGGGTGGGCTGGTGCTGGCCGCAGGCCAGGCCAACTACGCTGCGGCGAACGTCTTCCTCGACGCCCTCGCGACGCATCGTCGAGAACTCGGATTGCCAGCTACCGCAATCGATTACGGACTGTGGGCGCGGTCGACCGGTCTCGGTGCCGAGCTGTCCGAGGACGACTTCGATCGGATGCGGAGACTGGGCTTCCCGCCGTTGACCGAGGCCGAAGGCCTTGCGCTGTTCGATGCGGCGATCGCCGCCGAGGCGGCCCAGGTGGTGGCGCTGCGGGTCGACGCGGCTGTGCTGCGCACCCGGGGCGAGCAGATCCCCGCCTTGCTGCGGGCGATCGCACCCGCGCCCGTGCGCCGGGCGACTCGGACCGCGGCCGGGCAGGCGTTCGCGCAGCGGCTGGCCGGGCTCTCCGACACCGATCGCGCCGCCGCACTGCTCGAACTCGTCCGAGGCACCGCAGCGGAAACCCTCGGCCACGCCTCCGGCGCTGCCGTCGAGCCGCAACAGGCCTTCCAACAGCTGGGGTTCGACTCGTTGAGCGCCATCGAGTTCCGCAACAAGCTCAATACCGCCACCGGTCTGCAACTGCCCGCCACGCTGATCTTCGACTACCCCAACCCGCAGGTCGTCGCCGAGTTCATCGATGCGCAGTTCACCGGCACCAGCCAGGACATCGAAATCACCACTGGCACAGCCATCGGCGACGACCGGATCGCCGTGGTGGCGATGGGCTGCCGTTACCCGGGTGGCATCGCGTCGCCGGAGGATCTGTGGCGGCTGGTCGCCTCCGGTGGGGAGGCCATCGGAGAGCTGCCGGACGATCGGGGCTGGGATATCGACGGCATCTACGATCCCGAGCCAGGCAAGGCGGGTAAGACCTACACCCGACACGGCGGATTCCTGTACTCCGCAGCCGATTTCGACGCGGACTTCTTCGGGATCAGCCCGAACGAGGCGACGGTGATGGATCCGCAGCAGCGGGTGCTGCTCGAGGTCTCCTGGGAGGCGCTGGAACGCGCCGGTCTCGACCCCTCGGTGCTGCGCGGCAGTTCGACCGGCGTGTTCACCGGCGTCATGTACCACGACTACGCCCAGGGCGCGGGCACCGGCAACAACGCGGGCGGCAGCCTGGTCTCCGGTCGCATCGCCTACACGCTTGGTTTGGAAGGCCCTGCGGTTTCGGTGGATACGGCGTGTTCGTCGTCGCTGGTCGCCCTGCATCTGGCCGCGCAGTCGCTGCGCTCGGGTGAATGCGATCTGGCGTTGGCCGGTGGTGTGGCCGTGATGTCGGCACCGGATATGTTCCTCGAGTTCAGTCGCCAGCGTGGGTTGTCCCCGGACGGTCGCTGCAAGTCCTTCGCGGACGCGGCCGACGGTGTCGGCTGGTCCGAGGGCGCGGGTGTACTGGTGCTCGAGCGGTTGTCCGACGCCCGGCGCAACGGTCATCGGGTGCTCGCGGTGATCGCGGGTTCGGCGGTGAATCAGGATGGCGCGTCGAACGGTTTCGCCGCGCCGAACGGCCCGTCCCAGCGGCGGGTGATCCGCCAGGCTCTCGCCAATGCAGGGGTCTCGCCGGTCGACGTCGACGCGGTGGAGGCGCACGGCACCGGCACGACGCTGGGTGACCCGATCGAGGCGCAGGCGCTGATGGCCACGTACGGCCGAGATCGGGATGCCGCTCGGCCGTTGTGGTTGGGGTCGTTGAAGTCCAACATCGGTCACGCTCAGGCCGCCGCGGGTGTGGGTGGCGTGATCAAGATGGTCATGGCCATGCGGCACGGGCTGCTGCCGCAGACCCTGCACGTGGATCAGCCTTCTACGAAGGTGGATTGGTCCGAGGGTCAGGTCCGCCTGTTGACCGAGCCGGTGGCGTGGCCGGAGGCGGATCGGCCGCGTCGTGCGGCGGTGTCCTCGTTCGGTCTCAGCGGTACCAACGCGCACCTGATCATCGAACAGGCGCCCGTGGTGGACCTGGCTCCGGAGGTCGAGACCGCTCCGGTCGGCGGAGTGCTGCCCTGGGTGCTCTCCGCTCGCAGTGGAGCGGCGCTCGCCGATCAGGCTGCCCGCCTGGCAGCGCAGGTGGGCGACCACGAGGACGACCCGATCGATGTCGGCTTCTCCCTTGTCGATTCGAGGATGCTGTTCGATCACCGGGCCGTGGTCTTCGCGACCGACCGTGACGCGCTGCTGGCCGGAACGCATGCGCTGAGCAGGGACGAATCCCTTCCGGGTGTGGTGTCCGGTCGGGTGGTGACGGGGTCGACGGGTGTGGTGTTCTCGGGTCAGGGTGCGCAGTGGGCCGGTATGGCGGCCGAGTTGCGTGCGGTGTATCCGGTGTTCGCCGAGCACTTCGATGCGATTGTCGCGCAACTCGATCCGATGCTGGACCAGCAGATTGCGCTGAATACCGCTCTGTCGGACGAGGATTCGGTCGATCGGACGGTGTTCGCGCAGGCGGGGTTGTTCGCGTTCGAGGTGGCGCTGTTCCGGCTGCTCGAATCGTGGGGAGTCCGGGCCGACGTTGTGGCCGGTCACTCGATCGGTGAGGTTGCTGCCGCGCATGTGGCGGGTGTGTTGTCGCTCGAGGATGCGTGTGTTCTCGTGGCGGCGCGTGGTCGTTTGATGCAGGCGTTGCCTGCTGGTGGGGCGATGGTCGCTGTCGGTGCGTCCGAGGTAGACCTGCTGCCGTTGCTGTCCGGCGAGGTGTCGATCGCAGCGGTCAACGGCCCGTCGTCGGTGGTGCTCTCCGGAATCGAAGACGATGTGCTCGCGGTGGTCGCGAAGTGCACCGAACAGGGCTGGCGCACACACAGATTGCGTGTTTCGCATGCGTTCCATTCGGCGTTGATGGAGCCGATGTTGGCCGAGTTCGCCTCGGTGATCGAGGGTTTGACCTTCGGTCGGCCCACCATCCCGTTGGTGTCGACGGTGACCGGTGCTCGGATCACCGATGAGATGACCGATCCGGCGTACTGGGTCGGTCAGGTGCGGGACACGGTCCGGTTCGCCGATGCCGTTGCCGCGATGGCGGATATGGGTGTGTCCCGGTTCGCCGAGGTCGGACCGGACGCCGTGCTCTTCCCGATGGTCAACCAGATCATCGATGGGGCCACGGCGACCACGGCTCCGACGGTGGTGGCGCTGGCGCGTCGGGGCCAGGCGGACGCGTCCGCCGTGATGGCCGGGACGGCCGGGTTGTTCGTCACCGGCGCTCACGTCGATTGGGCTCGCCTGTACGCCGGCACCGGAGCTCGGCGTATCGACCTGCCCACCTACGCCTTCCAGCGTCAGCGCTATTGGATGGCCGCCGGCACGGCCACGGGTGGCGACGCCAGGTCGATGGGTTTCGCGGCCAGCGAGCACCCGCTGGTTTCGGCCGTGGTGTCGCAACCGGAGTCCGACGCGATCGCACTCAGCGGACGATTGTCGGTGCGGACGCAGCCCTGGCTGGCCGACCACGCGGTCATGGACACCGTGTTGTTCCCCGGCACCGGTCTGGTCGAACTCGCCATGCACGCCGGAGAACAGCTCGGCTGCGCGGTGCTCGACGAACTGGTACTGCGGGCGCCGCTGGTGCTGTCGGACGCGGCCGGGGTCGCCGTGCGGGTGGTGGTCGACGCCGAGGACGTGGCCGGTCGCCGTCGGGTGCGGATCTTCTCCCGCCTCGACGACACAGTCGAGACGCCGTGGACGTTGAACGCCGAAGGCGCGCTAGCACCGGAAGATGACAGTGCCGCAGTGGATCTGGTGTCGTGGCCGCCCGCGGACGCGGTCGCGGTGGATATCGACGGTGTCTACGACGCCCTCGATGCGCAGGGTTATCACTACGGTCCGGTGTTCCAGGCCCTGCGGGCGGTGTGGCGCGGAGCCGATGGGGTTTATGCCGAGGTCGAGCTGCCCGAGGCAGCGCGAGGCGAGGCGGGGCGGTTCGGTGTCCATCCGGCGTTGTTGGATGCGGCGTTGCACGCCTTGCGTTTTGCCGATGAAACCGGGTCGGAGGAGTCCGGCTTGGTGTTGCCGTTCGAGTGGTCGGGTGTGACGGTGCATGCGGCGGGGGCCGATGCGTTGCGCGTTCGGTTGACTCGTATCGGCGAGCGGGGGGTCGCGCTGGATTTGGCGGATTCGACCGGTGTCGCGGTGGCGACGGTGCGGCATTTGGCGTCTCGGCCGGTCGATGCCGCGCAGCTGACGGCGGGCACGTCGATTGCTCGCACTGCGGTCTTCGATGTGGACTGGACGCCGATCACGGTGTCCGAGAACGAGGTTGCCTCGGTGGCATGGGCGGATCTCGGAGACGTGGGAGAGCCCGTCCCACCGGCGGTGGTGCTGGACTGCCCGGCGGGAAATGACCCCGACACGGTTCGTGCCGCTACTCATGGTGTGTTGCAGGTGCTGCAATCCTGGTTCGCCGAGCCTCGGTTCGGTGAGTCGGTGTTGGTTGTTCGGACCGGTGGCGCGGTATCGGTGTCCGGGGAGGGTGTTTCGAATCTGGCCGGTGCCGCTGTCGGCGGCCTGGTTCGGGCCGCACAGACGGAGCATCCCGGCCGGATCGTGCTGATCGACAGCGATTCCGAGCTCGGCGGTCTGCTGGGCGGAATTCTGGCTGCCGGGGAACCACAGGTGGCCGTCCGCGCCGGGCGGGTGCATGCCGCGCGACTCGCGCGGGTCGTCGCCACCGACACTCCGGCCACCGGTTCCTTCGATCCGGACGACACCGTCCTGATCACCGGTGCCAGCGGCTACCTCGGTGGGTTGTTCGCCCGGCATCTGGTGGCCACGCGCGGTGTTCGCCGACTGTTGCTGCTGAGTCGACGCGGTGAATCGGCCACGGGTGCGATCGAACTGCGGGAGGAGCTGCGGCAGCTCGGCGCCGAGGTCGAGTTCGTCGCGTGTGATGTCGCCGATCGCGGCGCGCTCGCGCGGGTGCTGGTCGGTATCCCCGCCGACCACCCGCTGACCGGTGTGTTCCACATGGCCGGCGTGCTCGACGACGGTGCGATCGCTTCGCTGACTCCGGCCCGCATGGACGCGGTGTTCGGACCGAAGGTCGATGCGGCGCTGCACCTGCACGAACTGACCGCCGAGCTGCCGTTGCGGGCGTTCGTGCTGTTCAGTTCGGCGGCAGGTGCATTCGGTAATGCCGGCCAGGGCAACTACGCCGCGGCCAACGCTTGCCTGGACGCGTTGGCGGCGCACCGCAGGGCCTCCGGGCTGCCCGGCACCTCGCTGGCCTGGGGTCTGTGGAGTATGGACGGCGGTATGGCGGCGGAGCTCGGTGACACCGAGCGGCGCCGGATGTCCCGGTCGGGCATGCTGCCGCTGTCGCAGGAGCAGGGTCTGGCGCTGTTCGATGCGGCGACCGCGCTGGAGACGCCGGCCCCCATCCTTGCCCGCTTGGATCTCGAGGCCATGCGTGGCGCGGGATCCGAAGTGCCGGCGCTGTTTTCCGGGCTGGTCCCGCAGCGCCGGAAGGCAGGCGCGAATGCGTCGGCGGCGCTGCGGGCGCGGTTGGCGAGTACCCCCGACGGTGAACGCCTCGGCGTTCTGGTGGAGATCGTGCGCGGTCAGGTCGCGGCGATTCTGGGTCATCGGAATGCCCATGTGATCGCACCCGACCGGCCGTTCAGCGAGTTGGGCTTCGATTCGATCTCCGCTGTCGAGTTCCGCAACGCCCTCGCGACCGCGACAGGTTTGCGGTTGCCCGCGACCGCGGTGTTCGACTATCCGTCGCCGCAGGCGCTTGCCGAATACCTGGCAGGCCAGTTCGACGGCCATCGGGATGCGGAGCAGGTAACGGAGCTGTCGGAGAACAGCATTCGCAATGCCCTCCAGACGATCCCGCTCGCCCGTCTCCGCGAAGCGGGCCTGCTGGACGCCCTCATGAAACTCGCGAATGGCCAGGACAGCCAGGACGACACCGATCAGACCGTCACGGACGAGTCGATCGACGAGCTCGATATCGACGGCTTGATCGACCTGGCCTACAACAACTCCTCCGAGGACTGAAGGACCGATTGATGACCAAGCCCGACGACAACACTCAGAAGCTGGCTCAGGCCCTCCGTGTCTCGCTCAAGGAGACCGAGCGGTTGCGTGCCCGCAACCGCAAGCTCGAGTCGTCGCTTCGTGAGCCGATCGCGATCGTGGGTATGGCGTGTCGGTATCCGGGTGGGGTGCGTTCGCCGGAGGAGTTGTGGAACCTCGTTGCCGCGGGGACCGACGCGACGTCGGAGTTCCCGGCGAATCGCGGCTGGGACATCGAACGGTTGTACGACCCGACCGGTGAGACGCCTAACTCGGCATACACCCGCGAGGGCGGCTTTCTGCATGACGCAGGCGAATTCGATCCGGCGTTCTTCAACATCAGCCCCAATGAGGCGGCGCTGATGGATCCGCAGCAGTTTCTGCTGCTGGAGACATCATGGGAGGCGTTCGAGCGGGCCGGTCTCGATCCGGGTTCGTTGAAGGGCAGCCGGACCGGTGTGTGGGTCGGCATGATGTATCACGACTATCCGGCCAATGCGAATACGGGATCCATTGCCTCGGGCCGTGTTTCGTATGTGTTCGGTCTGGAGGGGCCATCGGTCACGGTGGACACGGCGTGTTCGTCGTCGCTGGTGGCGATGCATTCGGCCGCGGCGGCGTTGCGGTCGGGGGAGTGCGATCTTGCCTTGGCCGGTGGTGTCGCGGTGATGGCGACTCCGGAGACGCTCGTCGAGTTCAGCAGGCAGCGGGGTTTGTCGCCGGATGGCCGGTGTAAGTCCTTCGCGGACGCGGCAAATGGCGTCGGGTGGTCCGAGGGCGCGGGAATGTTGGTGTTGGAGCGGTTGTCCGACGCCCAGCGCAACGGTCACCACGTGCTCGCGGTGATGACCGGTTCGGCGGTGAATCAGGATGGTGCGTCGAATGGGTTGACCGCGCCGAATGGTCCGTCGCAGCGGCGGGTGATTCGTCAGGCGTTGGCCAATGCCGGTGTATCGCCGGTCGATGTCGATGTGGTGGAAGCCCATGGCACGGGTACGACTCTGGGTGACCCGATCGAGGCGCAGGCGCTGCTCGCCACGTATGGCCAGGAGCGTTCTGCGGATCGTCCTTTGTGGCTGGGATCGTTGAAGTCCAACATCGGTCATGCTCAGGCGGCGGCTGGTGTGGGTGGTGTGATCAAGATTGTCATGGCGATGCGCCATGGCACTCTGCCGAAGACGCTGCACGTCGATCGGCCGAGCACCAAGGTGGATTGGTCCGAGGGGCACGTGCGCTTGCTGACCGAACCCATGGCGTGGCCGGACGCGGGTCGGCCGCGTCGTGCGGGAGTCTCGTCGTTCGGTATCAGCGGCACGAATGCGCACGTCCTCATCGAGCAGGCGCCGGTGGCCGAACCGACAGTGGAACAGTCTCCAGAACGAGAGATTGTGCCGACGGGCGGGCTTCTGCCGTGGGCGGTCTCTGCGCGCGGTAGCGAGGCGCTGGCCGCACAGGCCGCCCGCTTGGCGTCTCATGTCGCTGATCAGGGCTTGGATCCAGCGGATGTCGGTTTCTCACTGGCGTCGACGCGTGCGGTGTTCGATCATCGCGCGGTCGTGGTGGCCGAGGATCGTGATGGGCTGCTGGCGGGTATGCGGGCCTTGGGGCGCGGCGAAACTGCTCCCGGTGTGGTGACCGGTCGGGTGGTGCCGGGTTCGACGGGTGTGGTGTTCTCGGGTCAGGGTGCGCAGTGGGCTGGTATGGCGGCCGAGTTGTGTGCGGTGTATCCGGTGTTCGCCGAGCAGTTCGATGCGATTGTCGCGGGGCTGGAGCCACTGCTGGGGCAGCAAATTCCCCTGAATGTGGCCTTGTCGGACGAGGATTCGGTCGATCGGACGGTGTTCGCACAGGCGGGGTTGTTCGCGTTCGAGGTGGCGTTGTTCCGTCTGCTCGAATCGTGGGGCGTGCGTGCGGATGTGGTGGCTGGTCACTCGATCGGTGAGATCGCTGCCGCGCATGTGGCTGGGGTGTTGTCGCTCGAGGATGCGTGTGTGTTGGTGGCCGCGCGTGGTCGTTTGATGCAGGCGTTGCCTGCTGGTGGGGCGATGGTGGCTGTGGGTGCGTCCGAGGGCGATGTGCTGCC
Source organism: Nocardia amikacinitolerans (assembly GCF_900215415.1). Classification (NCBI taxonomy): domain Bacteria; kingdom Bacillati; phylum Actinomycetota; class Actinomycetes; order Mycobacteriales; family Nocardiaceae; genus Nocardia; species Nocardia amikacinitolerans. The sequence continues at coordinate 10,723 of NZ_OBEG01000006.1, forward strand.
GTTGTTGGCCGGTGTCGATGGGGTGTCGGTCGCGGCGGTGAATGGTCCGTCGTCGGTGGTGCTGTCCGGGGTCGAGGACGCAGTTGCCGCTCTGCTCGAGGCTTGTATTGAGCGTGGTTGGCGCACGCACCGTTTGCGGGTTTCGCATGCTTTTCATTCGGCGTTGATGGAGCCGATGTTGGCCGAGTTCGCCTCGGCGATCGAGGGTTTGGCCTTCGGTCGGCCCAGCATCCCGTTGGTGTCGACGGTGACTGGCGCTCGGATCACCGATGAGATGACCGATCCGGCGTACTGGGTCGGTCAGGTTCGTGACACGGTCCGTTTCGCCGATGCCGTTGCCGCGATGGCGGATATGGGTGTGTCCCGGTTCGCCGAGGTCGGCCCCGACGCGGTCCTGAGCCCGATGATCGCCCAGACTCTCGACGACGAGACCGCTGCGGTGGTGGCGTTGGCGCGCCGTGACAGTGCCGACGCGTCCACGCTGTTGGCTGGGGTGGCGGGGTTGTTCGTGGCCGGCGCCGAGGTGAACTGGGCCGGTCTCCACACCGGAGGTCGGCGCGTCGACCTGCCCACCTATGCCTTCCAGCATCAGCGTTTCTGGCTGGATCCCAAAGAAGCACTCACCATGTCGTGGCTGGGCGCCGAACTGGGCGGTGCAGGCTCGGTCGGGCTGGACGGGGTGGAGCATCCGCTGCTGGGTGCGGTGGTGCCGCATCCGGATTCGGGTGGCGTGAGTTTCACCGGCCGGTGGGCCGTGGACTCGGTCGAGTGGCTTGCCGACCACAGCGTGCTCGGCACCGTATTGCTGCCTGGCACCGGATTCGTCGAGCTGGCGAGTTACGTCGGCGGTGTGCTCGGTTGCGCCGTGGTGGACGAGCTGGTCTTGCAGGCCCCGTTGACGATGCCTGCCGAGGGCAGCGTCTCGGTACAGGTCGTGGTGACGGCGGCGGACGAGGTCGGTCGCAGGCGGTTGAGTGTGCATTCGCGGCAGGCCAGCGAGGGGCCGTGGTCGCTGCACGCCGAAGGTGTGCTCGCACCCGACGAGGTGGTGGCCGATTTCGATCTTGCCGCGTGGCCGCCGACCGGTGCCGAGCCCCTTGGCATCGACGGCGTCTACGACGAGCTGCTCGACATCGGGTACGGCTACGGCCCGTTCTTCCAGGGGCTGCAGGCGGCGTGGCGGCGCGGTGACGAGTTGTTCGCCGAGGTCGCGCTGCCGGATGCGCAGGACGGCAAGGGATTCGGCATCCATCCCGCACTGTTCGACGCGGCGCTGCACGCCGGGATCGTGCACGGTATGCGTGGCGGTGTCGAGGGCTTCCCGGCGCTGCCGTTCACCTGGCACCGGGTGGTGCTGCATGCGGCCGGTGCGAGCGCGGTGCGGGTGCGCATCGTGGTCGACGGCACCAGGTTCGCGCTGCAGTTGGCCGACGAGCAAGGCGGGCCGGTGATGTCGGTGGGGGCCTTGGTTTCTCGGCCGGTGTCGGCCGATCGCCTCCAGGCGGATCGGGTGGATGATGCCCTCTACGGCGTGGAGTGGGTCGCGGCCGCGCCCTCGCAGGCGAGCGTCGAGCCGGGCCGGGTGGCGGTACTGAACGGTGACCTCGCGGCGCTGATCACCGAGTTGGATGGGGCCGGGGCAACGGATGTTCCGGAGACCGTGCTGTGGGAGATCCCCGTCCACGACGGTGCGCCGCCGGAGGCCGCCCGCCGGATCGCGATCGGTGTGCTCGACACACTGCGGGGTTGGCTGGCCGAACCGCGTTTCGCCGGTTCGCGTTTGGTGGTGCTGACCAGACGTGCGGTGGCCGTTGACGACTCGGAGCGGGTGGATCTGGGTCAGGCGCCGGTGTGGGGTCTGCTGCGTGCCGCGCAAGCGGAGCATCCTGGCCGATTCCAGCTGCTCGACCTGGATCGGGACGAGGATCGTGACGCGCACGCCATCGCCGCTGTGGCCGCGACGGTCGCGCTGGAACCCGAGGCCGCGCTACGTGGTTCGACACTGCTCGTGCCGCGATTGAGTCGTCACGCACCTGGTTCGAAGCTTCGGTTGTCCGAGCCGGGCACGGTGCTGGTGACCGGTGGTACGGGTGGTCTGGGTGCGGTGATCGCTCGGCACTTGGTGGTCGGACATGGTGTGCGTCATCTGCTTTTGACGTCTCGGCGTGGCATGGATGCCCCTGGTGCAGCGGAGCTGCGTGCGGAGCTGGCTGAACTCGGTGCCGAGGTGACTGTTGCCGCGTGTGATGTGTCGGATCGGTCTGCGCTTGCCGCGTTGCTGGACGGCATTTCGGCAGAACAACCGCTGGTCGGTGTGGTGCACGCGGCGGGTACGGCGGACAACGGTCTGGTGGAGTCGATTACGGCCGAGCGGGTCGATTATGTGTTCGGGCCCAAGGTCGATGCGGCGTGGCATCTGCACGAGCTGACTCGTGACGCCGCGTTGTCGCTGTTCGTCTTGGTGTCGTCCGCGGGCGGGTTGGTGCTTGCCGCCGGGCAAGCGAACTACGCCGCGGCGAACGTGTTCCTTGATGCCCTTGCCGCACATCGTCACAGCCTGGGATTGCCGGCAACAGCCATCGACTACGGGTTGTGGGCGCGATCGACCGGGCTCGGTGTCGAGCTGTCCGAGGCCGAATTCGATGTGCTGCGCCGACAGGGTTTCCCGCCGATCTCCGAGGCTGAGGGTCTCGCGCTGTTCGATTCCGCGATCGCCACCGATACCCCGCAGCTGGTGGCGCTGCGGATCGATCGGGCGGTGCTCCGGACGCGGGGCGAGCTGATCCCGGCCCTGGTCCGCGGCCTCGTGCCGACCCCGGTGCGCCGCGCCAACCACGGCGCGGCTGGTCAGGCTTTCGCCCGAAAGCTGGCCGGTTTGTCGGACGCGGATCGTGCGCGGGCTTTGCTCGATCTCGTCCGTTCGGTGGCCGCCGCGACTTTGGGGCATGCGTCGGTGGATGCTGTGGAGCCGCAGCAGGCGTTCCAGCAGCTCGGTTTCGATTCGTTGAGTGCGGTCGAGTTCCGCAACAAGCTGAATGCCGCGACGGGTCTGCAACTGCCAGCGACGCTGGTCTTCGACTACCCCAACCCGCAGGTCGTCGCCGAGTTCATCGATTCCCAACTCGCAGGCACGAGCCAGGATGTCGCGGTCACTGCCAGCCGGGTGGCCGGCGACGATCCGATCGCGGTGGTGGCGATGAGCTGCCGCTACCCGGGTGGTGTCGCGTCTCCCGAAGACCTGTGGAGGCTGGTTGCCGAAGGCATGGACACCACGGGTGACCTGCCGTCGGATCGTGGCTGGGATCTCGAGGGTATCTACGATCCGGAGCCCGGTAAGGCGGGCAAGACCTACACGCGACAGGGTGGATTCCTCTACGACGCGGCGGATTTCGATGCGGACTTCTTCGGGATCAGTCCCAACGAGGCGACGATGATGGATCCGCAGCAGCGGTTGCTGCTGGAGATCTCGTGGGAGGCGCTGGAGCGGGCCGGTGTGGATCCCGGTGTGCTGCGGGGCAGTTCGACCGGTGTGTTCACGGGCGTCATGTATCACGACTACGCCCAGGGGACCGGCAACAGCGTCGCAGGCAGCCTGGTGTCCGGTCGCATCGCCTACACGCTTGGCTTGGAAGGTCCCGCGGTGTCGGTGGATACGGCGTGTTCGTCGTCGCTGGTGGCCATGCATTTGGCGGCCCAGTCGCTGCGGTCGGGCGAGTGTGATCTGGCGTTGGCCGGCGGTGTCGCGGTGATGTCCACCCCGGAGATGCTCGTCGAGTTCAGCAGGCAGCGGGGTTTGTCGCCGGATGGTCGGTGTAAGTCGTTCGCGGATGCGGCCGATGGTGTCGGGTGGTCCGAAGGCGCCGGAATGTTGGTGTTGGAGCGGTTGTCCGATGCGCGTCGTAATGGTCATGAAGTGCTCGCGGTGATCGCTGGTTCGGCGGTGAATCAGGATGGTGCGTCGAATGGTTTCTCGGCGCCGAATGGTCCGTCGCAGCGGCGGGTGATTCGTCAGGCGTTGGCCAATGCCGGGGTGTCGCCGGTCGAAGTCGATGTGGTGGAAGCTCACGGTACTGGTACGACTTTGGGTGATCCGATCGAGGCGCAGGCGCTCTTGGCGACGTATGGCCAAGCTCGTGATGCGGATCGTCCGCTGTGGCTCGGATCGCTGAAGTCCAACATCGGTCACGCCCAAGCGGCGGCTGGTGTCGGTGGTGTGATCAAGATGATCATGGCGATGCGCCACGGTGTGCTGCCCATGACGCTGCATGTCGACCGGCCGAGCACGAAAGTCGATTGGTCCGAAGGGCATATCCGCCTGCTGACGGAGCCGGTTGCGTGGCCCGACGTGGATCGGCCGCGTCGCGCGGGTGTCTCCTCGTTCGGCCTCAGCGGCACGAACGCCCACCTCATCGTCGAACAGGCGCCTGCGGCCGACCCGGTTCCGGTGGTCGAGTCCGCGCCGACTGGCGGGGTGCTGCCGTGGGTGGTCTCGGCGCGCAGTGCCGAGGCACTGGCGGAGCAAGCCCGGCGACTGGCCTCCCATGTCGGCGACCACCATTCGATCGACATGGGATTCTCGCTCGCCACCTCGCGCGCGTTGTTCGAGCATCGTGCCGTGGTGTTCTCGCCCGAGGACGACGCCCTGCGGGCCGGTATCCAGGCCCTCGGGCGCGGCGAAATCGTTCCGGGTGTGGTGACCGGCCGCGTGGCGTCGGGATCGACGGGTCTGGTGTTCTCGGGTCAGGGTGCGCAGTGGGCCGGTATGGCGACCGAGTTGTGTGCGGTGTATCCGGTGTTCGCCGAGCACTTCGACGGGATCGTCGCGAAGCTGGATCCGCTTCTGGAGCAGCCGGTTTCGCTGGCCACCGCGTTGTCGGACGAGATTTCGATCGATCGGACGGTGTTCGCGCAGGCGGGGTTGTTCGCGTTCGAGGTGGCGTTGTTCCGTCTGCTCGAATCGTGGGGTGTGCGTGCGGATGTGGTGGCTGGTCACTCGATCGGTGAGGTAGCTGCCGCGCATGTGGCTGGGGTGCTGTCGCTCGAGGATGCGTGTGTGTTGGTGGCCGCGCGTGGTCGCTTGATGCAGGCGTTGCCTTCGGGTGGGGCGATGGTCGCCGTCGGCGCCTCGCGGGCGGACGTGACACCGCTGCTGACCGAGGGAGTGTCGATCGCGGCGGTGAACGGTCCGTCGTCGGTGGTGATCTCCGGTGTGGAAGCCGATGTCATGGCTACCGCCGAGGCTTGTGCCGAGCGTGGTTGGCGGACACATCGATTGCGGGTCTCGCACGCCTTCCATTCGGCCTTGATGAACCGGATGCTGGCCGAGTTCGCCTCGGCGATCGAGGGTTTGACCTTCGGTCGGCCCACCATCCCGCTGGTGTCGACCGTGACCGGCACCCGGATCACCGAAGAGATGACCGATCCGGCGTACTGGGTCGGCCAGGTCCGGGACACCGTCAATTTCGCGGATGCCGTTGCGGCGATGGCGGATATGGGTGTGTCCCGGTTCGCCGAAGTCGGCCCCGACGCGGTGCTGACCCCGATGGTCGCGCAGACTCTCGACGACGAGGCCGCCGTGGCGGTCGCGTTGGCGCGCCGTGACCGTGCCGACGCGTCCACGGTGGTGGGTGGGATCGCCGGATTGTTCGTCGCCGGCGCCGAGGTGAACTGGGCCGGTTTCTACGCCGGGACGGGGGCGCGGCGCATCGACCTGCCCACCTACGCCTTCCAGCACCGGCGCTACTGGATATCCGAAGGTGCCGCGGGCAAGGGCGACGCCCGGTCGATGGGTCTCGTCGCGACCGGTCACCCGCTGGTGTCGGCGGTGGTGTCGCAACCGGATTCCGATGTGGTCGCCGTCAGCGGCCGATTGTCGGTGCGGACGCAGCCCTGGTTGGCCGACCACCGGGTCATGGACACCGTGTTGTTCCCCGGCGCCGGGCTCGTCGAACTCGCACTGCACGCCGGTGAGCGGGTGGGCTGCTCGAGCCTGGACGAGCTGATTCTGCGTGCCCCGCTGGTGTTGCCGGAGTCCGGTGGTGTCGCGGTGCGGGTCGTAATCGGCGCCGCGGACGAGGGACGCCGCGGGGTGCGGATCTTCTCCCGCCCCGACGACGACGCCGAACCGGAGACGTCGTGGACTTTGCACGCCGAAGGTGTCCTCGTGTCGGGAGCCGACGACACACCGGCGGACCTTGCGCAGTGGCCGCCCGCCGACGCCATCGCGGTTCCCGTCGAGGACCTCTACGACTCTCTCGATGCGCAGGGCTATCATTACGGTCCGGTGTTCCAGGCGCTCCGGGCGGTGTGGCGCGGAGCCGATGGGCTCTATGCCGAGGTCGAGTTGCCAGAGGCGGCGCGAGGCGATGCGGAACGGTTCGGTGTGCATCCAGCGTTGTTGGATGCTGCATTGCACGCCTTGCGTTTCGCCGATGAAGCCGGGTTGGAGGGATCCGGTCTGGCGTTGCCATTCGAGTGGTCGGGTGTCACTGTGCATGCGGCGGGGGCCGATGCGTTGCGCGTTCGGCTCACTCGAATCGGTGAACGCGGAGTCGCACTGGATTTGGCGGACTCGACCGGTGCTGCGGTGGCGACGGTGCGGCACTTGGCGTCTCGGCCGATCGATCCCGCACAGCTGACCGCGGGCACATCGATTACCCGCACCGCCGTCTTCGATGTGAGCTGGACACCGATCACGGTGAGCGAGAACGAGATCGCCTCGGTGGCATGGGCGGATCTCGGGGACATGGGGGAGCAGGTCCCGCAGGCAGTGGTGCTGGACTGCCCGGCGGGCAATGATCCTGCGTCCGTTCGTGCCGCTACCCATCGGGTTTTGGAAGCACTGCACTCCTGGATTGCCCAGCCTCGGTTCGGTGATTCGGTGTTGGTGGTCAGGACCGGTGGTGCGATATCGGTGTCCGGGGAGGATATTTCGAATCTGGCCGGTGCCGCTGTCGGCGGCCTGGTCCGTTCGGCACAGGCCGAAGGGCTCGGCCGAATCGTGTTGGTGGATACCGATTCCGAGCTCGGCGGTCTGCTCGGCGGGATTCTCGCGTCGGAGGAACCGCAGGTGGCGGTGCGTGACGGGCAGGTGTACAGAGCGCGACTCGGGCGGGTCGTCGCCACCGACGCTCCGGTGATCGGTTCCTTCGATCCGGACGAGACCGTCCTGATCACCGGTGCCAGCGGCTTCCTCGGTGGGCTGTTCGCCCGGCACCTGGTGAACGCCCATGGCGTGCGCCGTCTGCTGCTGCTCAGCAGGCGCGGCGAATCCGGTCCCGGCGCAACGGCATTGCGAGAAGAGTTGCAGCGGCTCGGTGCCGAGGTCGAGTTCGTCGGATGCGATGTCGCCGATCGCGGCGCGCTCGCCGAAGTGCTCGCCACTGTTCCTGCCGCACAACGGCTTACGGGCGTCTTCCACCTCGCCGGTGTGCTCGACGACGGTGCGATCGCATCGCTGAGTCCGGAGCGGATGGACGCGGTGCTTGCCCCGAAGGTCGACGCCGCACTGCACCTGCACGAGCTGACCGCCGACCTGCCGTTGAAGGCGTTCGTGCTGTTCAGCTCGGTCGCCGGTGCGTTCGGAAGCCCCGGTCAGGGCAACTACGCCGCGGCCAACGCCTGCCTCGACGCGCTGGCCGCGCACCGCAGGGCCTCCGGGCTGCCCGGCCTATCGCTGGCCTGGGGGCTGTGGAGCACGGACGGAGGTATGGCCGCTGAGCTCAGCGACGTCGACCGGCGCCGGATGTCCCGGTCGGGCCTGCTGCCGCTGTCGGCGGACCAGGGTCTCGCCCTGTACGACGCCGCGACGGCAATGGACACGGCGGCCCTCGTCCTCGCCAGGGTGGATCTGGATGCCATGCGCTCCGCGGAATTCACAGCGCCCGCGCTGTTCTCCGCACTGGTCCCGCAGCGCCGCAAGGCCGCCTCGGGTGCGTCGGCGGCGTTGCGTGCTCGGCTGTCGAGCACTCCCGACGGCGAGCGTTTCGACGTGCTGCTGGAGATCGTGCGCGGTCAGATCGCCACCGTCCTCGGCCACGAGAACATGAACGCGGTGGCAGCGGACCGGGCCTTCAACGAGTTGGGCTTCGATTCGATCACCGCTGTCGAATTCCGTAATGCGCTGAAGGCCGCCACCGGTCTGACGCTGCCCGCGACCTTGGTGTTCGACTACCCCACACCCGAGGCTTTGGCGCGGTACCTGGCCGACGAGTTCGCCGGGACGAGCCGCGATGTCGAGGTCACTGCCGTCAGGGCTGTCGACGGCGACCCGATCGCCGTGGTCGGCATGGCCTGCCGCTACCCCGGAGGGGTGACGTCCCCGGAAGAACTCTGGGAACTCGTGCGCACCGGCCGGGACGCGATATCGACGTTCCCGGTCGACCGAGGCTGGGACCTCAACGGCATCTACGATCCGGAACCCGGCCGCGCGGGCAAGTCCTACACGCGCGAGGGCGGATTCCTGCACACCGCTGCCGATTTCGACGCCGACTTCTTCGGAATCGGCCCCAACGAAGCGGTGATGACGGATCCGCAGCAGCGGCAACTGCTCGAAACTACGTGGGAGGCTTTGGAGCGCGCGGGTGTGGATCCCGCTGTGCTGCGCGGTAGTTCGACCGGCGTCTTCACCGGCGTCATGTACCACGACTACGCCCAGGGGACCGGCAACAGCGCGGCAGGCAGCCTGGTGTCCGGTCGCATCGCCTACACCCTCGGTTTGGAGGGCCCGGCCGTGTCGGTGGACACGGCGTGCTCGTCGTCTTTGGTGACAATGCATTTGGCGGCGCAGTCGCTGCGGTCGGGTGAATGCGATCTGGCGTTGGCCGGTGGCGTGACGGTGATGGCGACTCCGGAAACTCTGGTGGAGTTCAGTCGGCAGCGCGGTTTGTCGCCGGATGGCCGCTGCAAATCCTTCGCGGACGCGGCCGATGGTGTCGGTTGGTCCGAGGGCGCCGGAATGCTGGTGCTCGAGCGGCTGTCCGATGCCCGCCGCAACGGCCATGAAGTGCTCGCGGTGATCGCCGGTTCGGCGGTGAATCAGGATGGTGCGTCGAACGGGTTGACGGCGCCGAACGGTCCCTCGCAGCGACGCGTGATCCGGCAGGCGTTGGCCAATGCCGGTGTGTCGCCGACCGATGTCGATGTGGTGGAAGCCCATGGCACCGGTACGACTCTGGGCGATCCGATCGAGGCCCAGGCCCTTTTGGCCACCTATGGGCAGGGTCGCGATGCGGATCGGCCACTGTGGCTCGGTTCGTTGAAGTCGAATATCGGTCACGCCCAGGCCGCCGCCGGTGTCGGTGGTGTGATCAAGATGGTCATGGCGATGCGCCACGGACTGTTGCCGAAGACCCTGCATGTCGATGCGCCCAGCACCAAAGTCGATTGGTCCGAAGGACATATCCGCTTGCTGACCGAGTCGGTGGCGTGGCCGGAGGTGGATCGACCGCGTCGTGCGGGTGTCTCCTCGTTCGGTATCAGCGGCACCAACGCCCACGTCATCATCGAACAGGCTCCGGCGCCGACGGCGCCGCCGGAGCCGGTGGTCAAGTCCGCGCCTGCGGGCGGGCTGCTGCCATGGACCGTCTCGGCTCGCAGTGCCGAGGCACTGGCCGCGCAGGCCGACCGCTTGGCATCGCGTGTGGGCGAACACGATCCGATCGATATCGGCTTCTCGCTGGCGTCGACACGCGGTGTTTTCGAGCATCGCGCTGTGGTGATGGCCGGTGACCGTTCGGGGCTGTTGGCAGGTGTCGGGGCCTTGGCGGCCGGTGCGCAGGCGCCCGGTGTGGTGACCGGCCGCGTGCTGGCGGGTTCGACGGGTGTGGTGTTCTCGGGTCAGGGCGCGCAGTGGGCAGGCATGGCCGCAGAGCTGCGGGCGGCCTTCCCGGTCTTCGGCAACCACTTCGACGCGATCGTCGCCGAGCTCGATCCGCTGCTGAAGCAGCCTGTTTCGCTGAGCACGGCATTGGCGGACGCCGATCTGGTCGACCGGACCGTGTTCGCGCAAGCGGGTCTGTTCGCCTTCGAGGTGGCGTTGTTCCGGCTGCTCGCATCATGGGGCGTGCGCGCGGATGTGGTGGCCGGTCACTCGATCGGCGAGGTCGTCGCCGCGCACGTGGCCGACGTGCTGTCGCTGACGGACGCCTGTGTGTTGGTGGCCGCGCGTGGTCGGTTGATGCAGGCGCTGCCCTCGGGTGGCGCGATGGTCGCCGTGGGCGCCTCCGAGGCCGATGTTCGGCCGCTGCTGACCGGTATGGTGTCGATCGCGGCGGTCAACGGCCCGTCGTCGGTGGTGCTCTCCGGTGTCGAAGCCGACGTCGTCGCCCTCGCCGAGGCCTGTGCCGAACACGGTTGGCGCACACACCGACTCCGGGTTTCGCACGCGTTCCATTCGGCATCGATGGACCCGATGCTGGCCGAATTCGCCACGGCGATAGCGGGTTTGACGTTCGCACGCCCGCGTATCCCGCTGGTGTCCACCGTGACCGGCGCCCGGGTCGCCGACGAGATGTCGGATCCGTCGTACTGGGTCGGTCAGGTCCGGGACACCGTGCGGTTCGCGGACGCCGTCGCGGTGATGGCGGGTCTAGGTGTGGCCAGGTTCGCCGAGGTCGGCCCCGACGCGGTGCTGACCCCGATGATCGCCCAAACCCTTGACACCGCAACGACTGTCGCGCTGTCCAAACGTGACTCCGCGGACCCCGCGACCGTGCTGACCGGCCTCGCCCGACTGCACGTCTCGGGTGCGACGGTCGATTGGACGAGCTACTACACCGGCACCGGCGGCACGAAGATCGACCTACCCACCTACAGCTTCCAGCACCGCCGCTTCTGGTCCACCGGCCCGCTGCACACCGGGGAGGCGCACGCACTCGGCCTGCGCTCCACCGACCATCCGATGCTGGGCGCCCTGGTGGCGCAGCCGGAGAGCGGCGGCGTCCGATTCACCGGCCGCCTGTCCACGAGCACCCATCCCTGGCTGGCCGATCACGACGTGCTCGGCACGGTGTTGCTGCCGGGCACCGGATTCGTCGAACTGGCCGCCCACGCGGGCGACCAGGTCGACTGCCCGGAGCTGGCGGAACTCACCCTGCTCGCGCCACTGGTGTTCCAGGGGCAGGGCGGCGCCGACATCCAGGTGATCGTCGGCGACGGCGACGACACCGGCCGCAGGCGGCTCGACATCTACTCCCGGCGGGACGACGACGATCCGTCGGCGCCGTGGACGCACCACGCGCAGGGCACGGTGAGTCCGACCCGGGAAGCCGAAACACCGGACGGCTGGACGGACTTCGCGCAGTGGCCACCGGCCGGTGCCACGGACATCGAGCTGGCAGGCGCCTACGACGTACTCGCCGACCACGGCTACAACTACGGGCCCGCCTTCCGCGGACTGGGAACCATGTGGCGGCGCGGTGACGACCTCTTCGCCGAGGTCGCGCTGCCCGAATCGACCGCAACCCAGGGCTACGGCATGCACCCGGCGCTGTTGGACGCGGCCATGCACGCGCTGTCCTTCGGCCTCCCGCAGGGCGTGGACGAGCAGGCCGAGCGGCCCACCCTGGTGCCGTTCGCCTGGTCCTCGGTGCGGGTGCACGCCGACGGCGCCCGGCGGGTGCGGGTTCGATTGTCCTGGCTGAACCAGGGCGAGGTCGCCTTGGCGATCGCCGATGCCGGTGGGTCGCCGCTGTTGTCCGTCGGGTCGCTCGCGCTGCGCCCGATGTCGCTCGAATTGCTCTCGGCCGCAACTCGTTCCGCACCGGACGGGCGGTACGAGGTGAGCTGGCGGCCCGGTCCTGAACTGGGCTCGGCGGGTTCGTGGGCCGAGTGGGGGTCGTCCGAGTCGGCCTCGGTCGTGGTGTTCCGTCCCCCGGTCGACGGCGCCGACGAGCCGGTCCGATTGCGTACCGCGCTGCATCGGACACTCGTGGTCGTGCAGGAGTTCCTGCGCGAGCAGCGTTACGCGGCAAGCACTTTGGCGGTCGTCGCCGACGCCTCGTCTGGCCCGGCCGCGGCTGCGGTGTGGGGCCTGGTGCGCGCGGCGCAAACGGAGCATCCCGGGCGCATCGTGCTCGTCGAGGCCGCAGCCGAGATCACCGCGGATCACTCTGCCGCCGCGGCGATGTCGGGCGAACCGGAACTGGCGGTCCGGGAGGATGGGACGTGGGTGCCGCGGCTGGTGCGTGCCGCGCTACCCGAGTCGGCCGCGCGGGCGCCGTGGGATCCGGAACGGACGGTACTGATCACCGGCGGCACCGGCGGAATCGGCCGTCACCTTGCCAGACACCTGGTGAGCGAGCACGGTGTGCGGCACCTGCTGCTGGCCGGGCGCCGCGGACCGGATGCCGCCGCGGATCTCGTCGCGGAACTGACCGATCTCGGTGCCAGGGTGCGGGTGGTCGCCTGCGATGTGGCGGACCGAAACGCGTTGCGAGAACTGCTCGCTTCGGTCCCGGCCGAGCATCCGCTGGGTGCGGTCGTGCACGTCGCGGGCGTTGCCCACAACGGGATGGTCGAGACACTGACGCCCGAGCAGATCGACTACTCCCTCGCCGCCAAGGCCGACGCGGCCTGGTATCTGCACGAGCTCACCCGGCCTGCCGGGCTGTCCGCCTTCGTGCTGATCTCCTCGGTCGCGGGCTCCATCCTGCCCGCAGGCCAGGGCGGCTACGCGGCGGCCAACGTATTCCTCGACGCGCTCGCCACCCACCGGCACGCCGAAGGCCTGCCCGCTACCGCGCTCGCCTACGGGCTGTGGGATATCGAAACGGGCCTGTCGCAGTGGCTCGGCGAGGCAGACCGGCAGCGCATGCGCCGCCAGGGTCTGCCGCCACTCGCCGCGCACAAGGCGCTCGAATTGTTCGATGCCGCAGTGGCTTCGGCGGCTCCGGTGAGCATCCTGACCGAGATCGACCTGCCCGCCCTGCGAGCTCGGGATGTGGTGCCCGCGCTGCTGCGCGATCTGGCCAAGCGAGCAGGGCGGCGACAGAGCGCGGGAGCCAAGGACGCGAGCGCACTGCGCAGGCAGCTCGCACAGCTCCCGGAGTCCGAGCAAGAAGAGTGGCTCCGCAAGCACATTCTCGAGACCGCTGCCAGGCTGCTGGGTCATGAGAGCGTCGACGCGCTCGACCCGGAGCGGGACTTCCTCGAATCGGGCTTCGACTCACTGGCCGCCATGGAGCTGCGGACCAGGCTCAACGCGTCCACCGGTCTGACGCTGCCGACGGCCGCGATCTTCGACCACAAGACGCCGGCGGCGCTGGCTCGATACCTGCGGACGGAACTCGCCGCGACCGCACGACGCGGCGATGCGCCTGCCGCCGAGGACGACTCGCTGTACGGGATGTTCCGTGGCGCGGTGGAGAGCGGCCGGTTCGTCCAGGCCTTCGACCTGTTGCGGGTGACGGCGGAGCTGCGCGAACAGTTCACCGCCGCACCGGAACCGGACCGGCTGCCGGTGCCGACGCGGCTCGCCGCGGGATCCGCGCTGCCGCGGATCATTTGCCTCACACCGCCGCTGGCGACCGGGGGCGCGCATCAGTACGCCCGTATCGCCTCGCACCTGGGCGGTGCGCGGGACATCGTGGCGGTGTCGCCGATCGGCTGCCGAAAGGGAGAGCCACTTCCGGCGACGCCGACGGCGGCCGCGGAAGCCATCGCGCGCTCCGTCCTCGCGGCGGCGCAGGGAGAACCGTTCGTTCTGCTCGGCTACTCCTCGGGCGGCCTGCTGGCCTACCGCGTCACCGAGCACCTGGAAGCGGCCGGTGGCCCAGCGCCCGCAGGCGTGGTGATGCTGGACACCTACAAGGTGCACGACGACGGCAATTGGTTGCTGCGAGCGATGGCCGAACACATGGTGTCGGACGAAGCCACCTTCGGTCGCTTCGACCGGGATCGGTTGACGGGTATGGGCCGGTACGTGCAACTGCTACAGCAGATGATGCCCGGCTCCGTCACCACGCCCACGCTGTTCATCCAGTGCGCCGAGAGCTTCCTGGGTAGCTCGTCGGATCGCGTGGACTGGCGGGCCGAGCCGTGGGATCCGGCGCACACCGTTGTTTCGGTTGCGGCCGACCACTTCTCGATCCTCGAGGACGGTTCGGCCGATGTCGCCGAAGCGATCGAGGGCTGGCTCGCGCGCTAGGAACGACGACCGGGTGGGCGAGTCGGCCCACCCGGTCGTCGCGGCTCTAGCTGGAGAGCGCTCGGGCGCAATGATCGCGAATCAGCTGTCCTATCGGGTGCCGATTCGCATCGATGAAGAAATGACCGCCCGGAAACGATTTCGCGAAGAAGCTTCCGGTGGTGTGCGTGCCCCATGCCTCGATTTCCGCGAAACTCGCATCGGGGTCACGGTCACCGACAAGCGCGACGACAGGGCTGCTGACCATCGCGTCCGCACTGCACTCGTAGGTCTCGATGGCTCGATAGTCGTTCCTGACGACCGACAGGATCAGCTGTCGGAATTCGGGATCCTCGAGCAACGCCGCCGGTGTGCCGCCGAACCCCAGTAGGTGCTCACCGAGCTCACGATCGCTCAGCAGGTGCACTCGCAGCGCGGGCAGCGCGGCCGAAGGCGCGCGCCGACCGGAGGCGAACAGCACCCGCGCGCTCACCCCCGATTCCTGCTCGAGCCGCCTGCACGCCTCGAAAGCCACGACGGATCCCATACTGTGCCCGAACAAGGAAAAGCCCTCGGCGCCCTCGGCTGCTTCTTTCAGCTCGGGAAGCAGGCCGTCGACGAGGTCCGGAATATTGCCAACGAGCGGTTCGCGTCTTCTGTCCTGCCGCCCCGGATACTGGACAGCGAGGACCTCGAAATCCGTCCCGAGGGCTTCGGCCAATGGCCCGAAGGATATGGCGGAGCCGCCGGCGTGCGGAAAACAGAACAACTTGTGGGACCCGTCCCCTGCGGAGGGGGACAGGCGACGTAGCCAGCTATTACCCATGGGTTAGTCGCACCACCGAACTCCAAGGCTTCCAAGCGCTTCGGATCGGCTTGCGGGGATCCGGCGGCGGGAAGAGCGTCATCGGTTTCATGAACCAGGGCAGCCGGTGGAACCGGTGCGCCGCCGAGGTGAGTGCTTCCACCTCGTCGGCCGTCCAGTCGAGGTCGGCGAAGAAACGCAGCGGATCGACCGGACCGAAGTGCCAGGGAGCGTTGGCGAGCAGTTCGGTGGTGGCCTTGCTCATCCGCTTCACAATCGCCTGATTGTTGACATCCAGTGCCCACCAAGCGATTTCCGGCCGGGCCAGCGCGGCGGCCAAGCTGGTCACCTCGTCTTCGGTGAGGTAGTAGATCAAACCCTCGGTGAGCACAAGCGCCCGCTGTGCACCCGCGAGTGCCTCGTCGAGGAACCGGCTCCGCGCCTCGGGATCGGCGAGATCCACCGCCGTGCGGGTGAGCGCGCAGCGCGGCGACTCCCCGGCGAGCAGCTTGTCCTTCTCCTCGACCAATGCGGGGAGATCGGCCTCGATCCACACGAATTCGGCGGGCAGGTCGAGCCGGTAGGGGCGGGTATCCATCCCCGCGGCCATATTGAGCACCCGATCGCAGCCCTGCTCGATGGTCTTCATGATCAGGTCGTCGATGAGTTTGGTGCGGGTGACCAGATTCCAGCCGTTGTGCATCAAGAGCGGAGTGCGGCCGGCTATGGCGCGGCCCCGCTCCCCGGCGACCCGGTCGGCGAGCGGATCGTGGAAAAGCGCGTCGGGGCGGGCGGATTCGACAGCGCGGAAGGCGGCCACCCAGCGCGCGGTGTCGGAAACGTTCGTAACTAGTTCAGCGGTTTCGGCCACCGATGCAGTCTCGCACAGCGAACGAAACGATGCTCAACGGCCGGATTCGGCTGCGGCGGCGCTCAACTCGACGACCGCGGTTCGCCGACCTGTCGAGCCGCGACCGAAGCCTTCTGCGGTGTCGAGGTCGCCGAGCGGGCCGCCGCGGGCGTGTGCGAGCCGAGGGCGTTCGATCACGAGGCATTGTGAACGTTCCCAGTGCGGTTCTGGTCGGTCGATCAGCGTCGGCTATGCCGGTTGATCTGGGATTTTTCAGCCGGGTTCGGGGTCGTCGAGGCCGATCGCGACCGGTGCCGATTCGTACCCGTCAGTAGATCGGGAGCGACTGTGATGATTCACAAAGTATTGCCGACGGCTTTCTGGATCGCACGAAACGCTGGCTCGAGACGGGTCGGATGCTGTTTCATCATGGTGCGCTGGGGCTCGAGCAGCGGCGGGAAAGGACGTCCTTTCTGGGTTGCTCCACCTATCCCACAGAAAGAAGGACGGCTGACATATGCTGCCCACCCGAGGATCGCGGACCGCTGTGTCCGCTCTCGTACTAGCGGCGAGTGCCGCACTCGTCGCGCCGACGCCGAGCACGGCCGCGCCGCGGCCTGCCCCGGCACAGCAGGCCGTTCCGGCCATCCCGGAGAACGTTCCCTCCGAGGCGCTGGCCGCGCTGGCGCCGACGATCATCGGCGCCATCTCCGCGCCCGGCCCCATCGCCGACGGCGGACAAGCCGCGATCCTCGCCCAGGCGCGGGCGCTGCTCGCGACGCCCGGCATCCCCGCGCAGGTCAAGGCGACCCTGGAGCGGGTCATCACGTTCCTCGACGGTAGCGGTGGCGGTGGCCCCGAGCTCCCGCCGTCGGACGGTGCGCGGATCGCCCAGTTCCTCTACCCGACCATCGGCAAGGGCTGCATCGGACCGACCTCCGATTCCGTCGGCACCGCGCTGGCCGTCCCCGGCCCCGCCGAACTGCCGCCGCCGGGACCGAAGGCGGGCCAGACCGGCTTCGTCTTCACCGCGCTCGGCACCAAAACCCCTGCGGCCGTGCAGAATCCACCGCTGACCGTGCAGTGGGTCAACCTCGACACCCGTCGTTCGGGTGTGCAGCCGCTCACCGGCGAGGCCGAGATCAACACCGACGGACCCGCCACCCTGTCGGCCATGGTCGACACCGGCCCTGGCCGCGTCGCCGCCGTGATCTCCGGCTCGCTCACCACCACGACCGCCGATTCCGGCGCTCGTACCTGCACCTTCGCGCCGACCCTCGGGTTCTTCACCGTCGCCTGAGTCGACGCAACGTATTGGAGTCATATCTATGAAATTCGCCGTTCCCGGCTTGGTCAGCGGGCTAGCGGGCGCGACCCTCGGTGTGGTTGCCGTACTGGGCATCACCGTTGGCGCGCAACAGAATTCGATCCCGGCCCCGGAGACGATCGTCGACCCGGGTTCGTCGCCGGCCAACATGCCGTACGGCAGCCGATGAGCAACGGGCGCAGGACCATCGCCTGCTTCCTCGTCGGTCTCGGCGCGCTGCTGCTCGTGGCAGCGGTCATGATTCCCAGCTACACCGTCGGCAAGGTGGCCAAGACGCCGCTCGACCTGCGGATCACCACGATCGCCAAGAGCGTGCCCGGCGAGGAAAGCCTTGTGCTGGACGCGAAGTCGCTCACCTCGCCAGAGGGCTCGGCCAAGGTCGACACCAACGTGCCGATCGTCTCGCAGCGCTTCCTCACCGTCGAAGAGCCCTCCGACGCCGACCAGATGACGGTGCAGGCGGGCCAGACGCTGCGTCGTGACGACCGCGAGGGCGACACCGGTCTGCTCACCGCCTCGATCGACCGCGTCACCATCGACCGCAAGACGGGCGAGCCGATCCCGGTGTCCCCCAACGGTTCCATCGCCGTCTCGGTCGACAGGACGGGCGCGTCGGTGGCCGACCCGTCGCAACGGGCCGGTCTGCAGTACCGCTTCCCGATCGGCACCGAGAAGAAGTCCTACCCCTACTTCGATCTCAACGCCCGCGCCACCTACGACATCGACTTCGTGGACGAGGCCGAGATCAACGGCGTGCCGGTCTATCACTTCCGCCAGACCATCCCGGTCACGAACATGTGGGATGTGGTGCAGGCGCCGACCAACAAGCTCACCCTCCCCGCCGCCAAGTGGGGCCTCGAGGGCGAGGAGCCGGTCACGATGACCCGCTTCTACACCAACACGCGCGACGTGTGGGTCGAGCCGAGGACCGGCGCGGTCCTCAAGGGCGGCGAGCAGATCCACCTGTTCTACGGTCGCAGCGCCACACAGGTCGACGTCACCGCCCTCAAGTCGCACATCGTCTTCGACGAGAAGACCATCGATGCCCAGCTGGCCGTCACCCAGGAGAGCCTCGACCGGCTCACCCTCTTCGGCCAGACCCTCCCCATCGCCCTGGGGATCCTGGGCGCCATCGCCCTCATCGGGGGCATCGTCCTCGGCGTCCTGAGCGGCGGATCCCGGGGCCGCCGGACCTAGAGGTTCCAGCGAAACCTGTACCACCACCTCGGCCTCCCTGTGTCCAACAGGGAGGCCGAGGTGTTACGTCCCCCGGCTTGGCTTGTGCTGCGGCCCAGGGACACGACGTGAATGCTGTCGCCCCGAGTTCTGGGGTACGGACCGCGACCGCTGCGACCGTGCTTGCGGGAGGCCGGCTTTCACCTCATGCGGCTCGACGTACGCCTCGCCGTCCGGAGTGCGCTCGACAACTGTGCGGCGGACGCCCACGGGTCAACAACCGGCGGGACGTGCGCCGACCGATCACAGGCGGGCGCGTTCGAGCGCGCGATCGGAGGACGCGCGCGCCATCGTGCGTCCCCGCCACGCGGGCGAGGTGAGGACGGCGAGGCAGCCGAGGACGAGCGCGATACCGACCCAACCGAGCGGTGGCAGACGTTCCCCGACGACCACCACCGCCAGCACGGCCGCACCCGCCGGTTCCAGCAGCGACAGAGTGGTCGCCGTGCTCGCGGTGACGTGCGCGAGCCCCCAACCGAACAGGACGTACCCGGCGAACATCGGAACCACCGCCATGTACGCGCCCACCGCGGCGTTGCCCCAGGAGCCGACGAGAGGCCCGCCGGTGGCGATCAGGACGGGAACCAGACCCAGTCCGCCGAGGCCGAAGACCGCGCCCATGGCCGCGCGGGCGCGGATCCCGCCGGTGATCAGGCGATGGGCCGCCCAGGAGTACACCGCGTAGGTCGAAGCGGCGAGCAATCCGAGACCGACCCCGAGCGCGGCGGCGCCCGCCGAATCCGGACCCGACGCGTGGCCGGTGGCTTCGGCCACGCAGATCGCGACAGTGCCCAACAGGCCGAGGGCCGCGCCGAATCGCCAACGGCGCGTGAGCCTTCGCCGGTCGGCCACCCGCTCGATGACGGCCGAGGCAAGCGGCGCCATGCCGACCGAGACCGCGGTGCCCACCGCCACCCCGGCCAGCCGCATCGAGCTGTAGAACGCCAAAGGGTAGAGAGCCACCGAGATCGCGCCGACGAGTACGGTGCCACGGCGGTCGCGCAACTGCCGCGCGTGGCGGGCGATCGGTCCCGCGGCGAGCAGCGCCTGGAGCAGGCCGCCGACACCCATGGCCATCGCCCCGACGGCGAGCGGTCCCACGTCGGGGGCGAAGCTCGCCGCGGTGCCGGTGGTGGCCCACAGCAGCGACGCCGCGAGCACGCACACCGCACCCACCCGCGCCGACCCGAGCTGCGCGGCGCCCGTCGGAAACCGCGCGCGGCTCACCCTGCTACGCCGCGCCGCTGTGGCGCGCCCCGACTGATCCGCCCGGTACCCAGACCCGCCTCCCGCGTGGCTGACGTTGTCGCGGCCATCGACCTCCTCGGCGCCGGTGCGCGCCCCCTCACCGTCGCGGTTCACAGCTTGCCCAGCAGGTCGGCGGCGATCGCGCGCGCACGGTCCAGGCGGGCGCCTCCACCCTCCAGCCCGGCTCGCGCTATCGCGCCTTCCAGCAGAAACGACAGGTGCTCGGCCAAAGCCTTCGCGTCCTCGCCACGCCCGGGAAGCAACTGCTCGAGGTGACCACGCAGCAGCGACTCCACCTCTTCCTTGTGACGGCGCACCGCCGCACGACCTTCGTCCCCGGCCGGTAATTCCGCCGCCGCGTTCAGCAGCCCGCACCCCCGGAAGCCGTGCTCGTACGCCAATGCCGCGTGGTCGGCGTAGGAGTCGAAGATCGCCAGCACACCCTCGGCCGGACCCTCGGCACGCTCCAGCCGCGCCCGGTACAGCCCGAGCCATTCCTCGTGACGGGCGTCCAGATACGCCCGAACGAGCTCCGCCTTCGACGCGAAGTTGTTGTACAGGCTCATCTTCGCCACGCCCGCATCGGCGGTGATCGTGTCGATCCCGGTCGCCGCCACCCCGTCGGCGTAGAAGCGCCGCGCCGCCGCCTCCAGCAGACGCTCCCGAGCCGGTCGACGCCGCTGACCGGATATTTCCATGCCGCACCTCCAATTAGGTAGGTCAGTCTACCCAGTTAGACCTCGACTCGGTTATCCAAAACCCATCCGAATTCCGGTCCGCAGCGAAGCACCTCTTATGCGGGAGAGGTCGAAGCATGTCGGATGACGAGGAGAAACGCGGCGTCATCCGGTTGCGCAGGGACCCGGCGGCGAACGGGGCGGGACCGCAGTGCTCCACGCGCGCCGAAGGCACGGCCGCCGAACGCAGCCGCTGGCTCGCGGACCTGCTGGCGGCCGTCGCCGACGGCGACCGGGACGCGTTCACCGACTTCTACCGCGCGACCAGCTACCGCGTGTTCGGTCTCGCGATGCGCATCGCGCGCAGCAGGGCCGCGGCCGAGGAGATCACCCAGGAGGTGTACCTCCAGGCGTGGTCGACGGCCGCGACGTACGACCGCAACCGGGCCAGCCCCATCGGCTGGCTGATGATGCTCACGCACCGGCGCGCGGTCGACCGTGTCCGCGCCGAGCAGTCCACCGCCGACCGCGACATCGTGTACGGCCACAGCCACCTGGGCCGAGACCACGACATCGTCGCCGAGGAGGTCGGCCAGCGTCTCGACGAGCAATCCGTGCTCGACTGCCTTGGCACCCTGACATCCATGCAGCGCGAAGCCCTCGCGCTGGCCTACTACAGTGGCCGCACCTACCGCGAGGTCGCCGACCAGCTCGACGTCCCACTGCCCACCGTCAAAAGCCGCATCCGCGACGGCCTGCGGCGCCTCGCGACCTGCCTGTCCGGAGGTGAATCCAGTTGATCGACGCCGAGTCTCCCGACCCGGAACTGCTCGACCTGGCTTTCCCCTATGCGATGGACGCTGTCACCGACGGCGAGCGCGCGACCATCGAAGAACGCGTCGACGCCGCGGACCCGACCACGGCCGCCGCCTTCGACGACACCGTCCGCGGCGTCCGTGAGACGGTGGCCGCGATGACGGTGACCGACAGTGTCGCGCCGCCCGCCGAACTGGAGGCGGCGATCCTATCCGCGATCGACGGTCCCGCCGGAGACGGTCCGCGCCGCACAGGGACGCGATGGCTGGCGGCAGCCGCCGCGCTCGTCGTCGCGGTGGGCGTTGGGGTCGGCGCGGCGGTCTTCCTCGGCCGCGAGCCGGTCCCGACCAGCCCCGACATCACGGCCCAGCTGGTGCAGGAACAAACCGACACCAGGACCCGCGCAGCGGCGGTCGAGGGTGGCGGGACGCTGCTGGTGACCACCTCCGCGCAACTGGGCGCCGCGACGGTGGACTTCGCCGGCGTGCCCGCGCCCGAACAGGGACGGTCCTATCAGCTGTGGCTGGTGCCGCCGGAGGGCCCGCCGCGCTCGGTCGGGGTCCTCGCGCAGCTGCCGACCTCGGACGCGCCGTTCATCACGCGGTTCCACCCGTCGGACGCCCTTGCGATGACGATCGAACCGCCCGGCGGATCGCCGCTGCCGACGTCGACACCGGTCGCCACGCTCGCCCTCGGCTGATCGTTCCGGGAGGCGATCGCCGATTTCGGCTCCGCGGGCCCGTCCCCGCACGTATTCTGGCCCGAATTCGGCCGACCTCACCCACGAGGAGGTGACGATGCGGCGGCGCCTGTCCATCCTGTCGCGGCACCTGTTGCGCGGACTGCTGCTGTACGGCGCGAGTGTCGGCGGTTCGACCCGCTGCCACAGCGAATGGGTCGCCGCGGACACCGCTGCGCGGCGGTGGGATTGGTCGATACCGCACCGCTGGTACGACGCCGCGCACCGCTGAGCGTCAGCGCGTTCCCCGCGTCGGTCCCGCGACGATGTCGGAACCGGGGATCGGCTCGGCGGGAGCCTCCGGACGCCACGCTTCCCGGACACCGGGCACCCCGTCCTGCACGACGAAACTCGCGCGGGTGTCGATGGGCGCGCCCGGGCGGCGGATGTACGGCACGACACGGAAGTCGTTGCGCCACAACCCGTGATCGAGTTCGACCCGGACGTAGCCGCGCTGGGCGTTGAAGAACTCGAGATCGGGATTGGCGGCGAGCAGGCGCCGTCCGACGTCGTTCATGTCCGCGCCGTCGCCACCGCTGGTGATCGAGGTGCCCGTGAATTCCGAAGCGACCACCGGTGATTCGGGATCGGCGTAGTCGCGGCGCAGGTGGGCCGCGTGGTTCTGGTGCCGGTCGCCGGTGATCACCACCAGGTTGCGGACACCGCGGTCCGCGGCCGCGCCGAGCACGGTGTTGCGATCGGCCACGTATCCGTCCCAGGAGTCGGTGGACACCGCCAGTTCCGGTCCGGGATCGCTGTCGGTCTGGCTCATGCCCACCTGGTTGCCGACGATCTGCCAGCGCGCCGGCGAGGACGCGAAGCCGTCGAGCAGCCAATCGCGTTGCGCGGCACCGAGAATGGTGCGGTCGGGATCGAATCGATCGGTGCAACCGGCGCTGACGTTGCCGCCGCAGGCCTGCGGCGTGCGGTACTGCCTGGTGTCGAGCATGGTGATCTCCGCGAGATCGCCGAACCGGTAGCGGCGGTGCAGGTGCATGCCGGAACCGCGCGGCAGCTGCGCGAGCCGCAGCGGCTGGTGTTCGTACATCGCCTGGAAGGCGGCGGCGCGGCGGCGACGGAACAGCGCGGGAATCAAATGGATGTCGATACCGAGACCGGGCGAGCCCGCCGCCCAGTTGTTGTCGACCTCGTGATCGTCCATGGTGACCAGCCACGGGAACGCGGCGTGCGCGTCGCGCAGCGGCTGCTCGGCCTTGTACAGCGCGTAGCGCAGCCGATAGGTCGGCAGGTCGACCGCCTCGTCCTGGAACTCCGTGCCCAGCGAAAGTCCTTGGCGGCCTTGGGTCCACGCGCGCTCGTAGATGTAGTCGCCGAGGTGCACGACCAGGTCGAGGTCCTCTTGGGCGAGGTGCTCGTAGGCGGTGTAGTAGCCGGAACTCCAGGACTGGCAGGAGGCGAACGCGAAGCGCATGCGCGCGGTCGGATGTCCGTGCGGCGGCGCGGTGCGAGTGCGCCCGATCGGCGAGATCACCGACCCCGCGCGAAAACGGTAGTAGTACCAGCGATCCGGCGCGAGTCCACCGACCTCAGGGTGCACGCTGTGCGCGAGTTCACGGGTGGCGACGGCCGAACCGCGGGCCACCACCCGGTGGAAGCGCTCGTCGTCGGCGACCTCGTAGTCGATCGTCACCGGGTGGTTCATCATGCCGCCGTGGCCGTCCGGCGCGAACGGGTCCGGCGCAAGCCGGGTCCACAGGACGACGCCGTCCGGAGTCGGGTCGCCAGAAGCCACCCCGAGTGTGAACGGATCCGCCGACCAGCGCGGTGTGCGGAACCGCCCGCTGCTCGCCGCCGACGCGCCGACGAGCACCGCGGCCGACCCCGCGGCGCCGAATCGCAACAGCTGCCGCCGAGACACGCCCATAAATCACGGTACATCGGTTCGGGCGCGACTCCGCGCCGCCGATCGCGGGGCGTTCGGCGGGAAACCGGCGCGTGTCAGGCGCCTTGCAGCCGGATCTCGCTGGAGAGTTCCGCCGCCAGCTCGCTCAACTTGGTCCGGTCCGGATCGGCTCCGGCGCGGCCCGCGATCTCGTCCCTGGTCGCGATGGTCAGGCCTTCCGCGGAGCCCTCGGCTATCTCGACGCGACCCTCGAGCAGCACCAGGCAGGCGTCGGCGCTCGCTCCGAGCAGGTCGCGCAAATCGCTCTCGGTGACGGTGGTGTGCGGGCGCTTCGCGTTGTCGTCCATGCCCACCGGGTGCCCGGCCCGCCGGGCGGGAAACCCGGATGCCAAGTGTTTGCTGTGGAGGTCGGGGTCGGCCTGGCAAAGGGCATACTTGTTCCGTGACGGACATGGATGAGCTGATCCCCGAGACCCCCGCGGGTGTGGTCGCGCATGTGGTGAGCAGCGGTCGTCCGCAGGTCGCGGGGACTTTCCGCTTCTGGTTCGCCGACCAGCGCTGGGAGTGGTCCGACGAGGTCGCCCTCATGTACGGGTACACGCCGGGCAGCGTCAGGCCGACCACCCAGCTGTTGCTGTCGCACAAGCATCCCGCCGACCGCGAGCTCGTCGCCGACACGATCGCCAACGCGCAGCGCAACGCCGCGCCGTTCTGTAGTAGGCACCGCATCGTCGACACGACCGGTCGAGTGCATCCCGTGCTGGTGCTCGGCGACATGATGACCGACGGCGACGGCCACCCCATCGGCACCGCGGGCTACTACATCGATCTCACCGACGCCATCGATGAGCAACGCAGGGAGACACTGGACGAGGCGCTGCCCGAACTGTTCGAGGCCCGCGCGGTGATCGAGCAGGCCAAGGGCGTCCTGATGAGCGTCTACAGCATCAACGCCGATCAGGCCTTCCGCGTGCTGCGTTGGCGGTCCCAGGAGACCAACATCAAACTGCGCACCCTCGCCGCGCGGCTGCTCACCGAACTGAGCACGTTGCCGCCGGTGCGCCCCGGGGTGCAGACCGAGTTCGATCACCTGTTGCTCACGTTGCACCAACGCATCGCGCCGGAGTAAGGGGCGCCGGTCCGATTCGACGCCGCGAAGCTGGGTAGCCCGTCGTTGACACGGACCGACGACGAGAAAGGCACGAGCGATGACTCAGCCCATCACGAGCACCCTCGATCCGGAACAGCAGCGCATCGCGGGCGATGCCCTGCGCGGCACCGTGGTCGATCTGATCGACCTCTCGTTGATCGCCAAGCAGGCGCACTGGAACGTGATCGGCCGGAACTTCCGCTCGGTACATCTGGCATTGGACGAACTGGTGACCGCGGCACGCGAGTTCACCGATTCGGCGGCCGAGCGCGCCACCGCGGTCGGCGTGAGCCCGGACGGACGGGCCGTGACCGTTGCCGAGAAGTCCGGCGCGATCGGCTTTCCCGACGGCTGGCAGCAGGACACCGACGTCATCGACGCGGTGGTCGGCAACCTTGCCGCGGTGATCTCCCGGCTGCGCGAGCGGATCGATGCCACCGAGAAGGCCGATCCGGTGACCCAGGATTTGTTCATCGAGATCGCCGCGCGCCTCGAGCAGCTGCACTGGATGTGGCAGGCGCAGCTGGCGACGGCGTGAGCGGGATAGGCCACCGCTCGCGCGCCGCCGACCGGCGCGGGGCGGATGGAGGGCAGATGTCCGGGTCCCGTCGTGGCGCACTGCTTTGGCGCCCTTCCGAACTGGCCGGTTGCACGGTTCTCCGGCCGAGCGGAGTGCTGGACTGGGACGGATACCGCCGATTCGGCGACGACCTGGTGCGGTACGCCGTCGAGCGGCCGCGCGCGGTGATCGTGGTGGTCGACGATCTCGATCTGGTCGAGGACGCGGTGGCGACGGCGTGCGCGTCCGCCCGGGTGCGGGTCAGCGACTGGCCGCACGTGCCGATCGTGCTGGTGGCCGCCGGGCTGGCGAACCCGACGGCGACCGTCGCGGCCAGGCATCGGGTGCCGACGTTCCCGTCCATCGAGGACGCGCTGCGGAGCCTGCCACCTGCGCCGCCGCGGCGCGAGGCGTCGATCGAACTGGCGCCGAGCACGGTCTCCTCGATGCACGCCCGACAGTTCGTGACCCGCGTGTGCGATCGCTGGGAGGTCGGCCCGGTCCGCACGGACGCGCTGCTTGTGGCCACCGAACTGGTGGAGAACGCGCTGCTGCACGCCTTCGGCGAGCTGCTGCTGCGCCTGGAATGCCAGGGCAACTCGCTGACGATCGCGGTGGCCGACGCCGATCCGCAAGAGGCGATGTTGCGTGAACCGGCCGCCGGGCATCCGGCCAGGTTCGGTTTGCACGTGGTGGCCTCGCTGGCGCGGGCGTGGGGTTGCGCGCCGCGCTGGCCGGTCGGCAAGGTGGTGTGGGCGACGCTGGCGGATCAGCGGCGCTCGCTGCTGTTGTGAGTTTGTCGAATGTCGGCCCCGGCCGCCGCGCTCCCATCCGGTGAGCACGGCGGCCGGGATCGGCCCGACGGGCCGTTTCAGCCGAACAGGCCGCCGAGCACGCCGCCGCTCTGCCCGGCCTGCTGCCCGCCGCCCGCGCCGCCGATCAACCCGCCGGGCGGCAGCTCCGAAGGCTGCACGATGACGAAGCCGCGGCCCGAGAACGCCAGCGTCAGGCCTTCGCCGGTGCTGCGGCCCATCAGCCTGCCGAGACCGAACGACTCGTTGCGCTTGATGCCCGTCTGCAAGCTCGACGACCACGCCACCGCCGCCTGCGGATCGGCGTAGGTCGGCTGGTCGACGTTCAGCACCACCGGCGTGCCGTGGGTGGTGATGGCGATCCGGCCACGTCCGGTGAACACGCAGTTGAAGAGCCCGGCGTTGCTCGCGAATCCGGCCGCGCCCTGCACCATCTTGATGTCGTAGCGCAGCGTGGAGTCGAAGGCGAGCACATTGGCGCCGTTGATGGTCAGGCCGTCGCTGCCGTCCAGATCGATGATGTGCACGTCGGCGGCGGCGTTGGCCAGGAACAGGTCGCCGCGGCCGGAGACCTTCATCAGCGGAACGCCCTCGCCGGTCAGCCGCTGCTGGATGGCGCGGCCGATGCCGCCGGAGCCCAGCGCCTGGAACTGGAGTTCACCCTGGTAGGCGACCATCGACCCGGCGCGAGCCATGACCTCGCCCGCGAGGCCGACCTTGACCATCTTGCCGCCCTGTTTCTGGATGCCGACACCGCCGACCTCGGCGTGACTCGGGTTGAACAGATCGCTCTGCATCGGCAGCGCTCCTTGCTGGGGTGTCGACATCGGCGGGGGAGGTATCGCGCCGGGCGGAGGGGAGGTGGGGCTCGCGGGTGAGCCGTACGCCGGCGCGTTCGGATAAGTCGGAGGCGGGGTTGTCTGCGGGCCGTAAGCGGGGCCCGAAGGCGGGGCGCTGTAGCCGGACGGTGGGGGCGGGCTTGTCGGCGAACCGTGCGTGGGGCCCGAGGCGTTGTAGCCGCCGGACGGTGCGGGTGCGGCCGGGTATGCCGGGGGCGGACTTGTCTGCGGGCCGTACGCGGGGCCCGAGGTCGGGGCGCCGTATCCACCGGAGGCTGGTGGAGGTGCGGTGGGGTACGCCGGGGGTGGCGCGGCGGGTGAGCCGTACGCGGACGACGGCGCGGCCTGGGACGCCGCGGGCGGTGCGGGTTCGTCGTCGACGTTCACGCCGAACGCCCTGGCGATCCCGGCGAGCCCGTCGTCGTAGCCCTGGCCGACGGCGCGGATCTTCCACGCGCCGCCGCGGCGGTAGATCTCCACGCACACGACGGCCGTCTCGGTGCTGAGGCCGGTCATCGGGAAAGTGACCGTGCCCGAATCGGATCCGATCGTCGCGGTGAGCGAGCCTGCGCCCGCGAAGGTGGGCGGGCCGCTGCCGTCCAGGCTGGCGGTCACGACGACCTTGTCCACGTCGGCGGGCAGCGCGGAGGTCCGCACGTCGACCATGTCGCCCGCGCCGCGCCCGTGCCGGTAGGTGACGCCGGGCCCGACGGGTTGGTTGAAGAAGACGAAATCGCCGTCGGACCGCACCCGGCCCGCCGCGTTCAGCAGCAGCGCGGACACGTCGACGGGTGCGGTGCAGGTGACGGTGACTGTCATCCGGTCGGCGGGCGCGGGCCGGTTCTCGCCACGAACCAACGCGGTCACGCCGGGCCCGCCGTCGCGCTGGGTGGCCAGGACATCGAACTCATGGTCACGAGTGTGTCTCGCATCCGTGCCGTTCGCCACCGTGCCCCCCGGATCAGGCCGGACACACCCGCCGCCGCACCGGCTCGACGAAGCGCGGCACCGGTTCGAAGTGCGCCGCGCACTCGAGTCCCGCCGCACGGGCAGCGATGGGCGCATCGCGAGATCGGCCCTGCCGCAGGCCGATACGCGAACGTGGCGATATTCGCGCCGCGCACCCGAATGGTCTTGATGCCGGTATTGTCGGAAATAGCAAGATCGCTTTTATGTGCCCGATCGCCACATTTTCGCTGGAGTCGACTTCTAGTTAATGGCCAACCGCGTTACCTTGGTAAAACACTCTGTTAGCCAATTATTAACGGTGATAATTCGCACAATCACAGAAGTGGATTTGTGGATTTCTTTTTCATAACGTTGTTGGTGCGCGCCGCTGGCGTGACGAACCAGTCCGTGAAAGGAAAGCCCCACACATGTTCTCTCGCAAGACCTTCGCCGCCGCCGGTGCTACCGCTGTCGCTGCCACCATGTTCTTCGGCCCTGTCGCGGTCGCTTCCGCCGAGGAGTCCACCGGCTCCGGCACCGGCTCCGCCGAACTCGCCACCGGCTCGGCTGGCTCGTCCACCGGCTCGGCCGGTTCGTCCGCCGGTTCCAGCATGCTCGACTCCGGCAGCTCGGCCCTCGACGGCGGCACCTCGGCCATCGTCAACATCATCGAGGCGATCACCGGCGTCCGCGACCTGACCGCGCCTGCCGAGCCCGCTGCCTGATTCGATCGCGGTCGAGCACTGCTTCGTCGGCCTCTGGATTTCCCCGAGTCGCGACATCTCGGCGTCGCCGCCGTCATTGCAGTGGATTTGCCGTAATTGATCTTGTCATCCGCCGCTCCCGTATGGGGGCGGCGGATGATCTGTTTTCAATTGCGTTAGCTGGCAAAGAAAATGGCCCGCAGCCCTTCGGGCGCGAGGACTTCGAAACATCGGTCGAGTGCCGTCCCGCGAACCCGTCGGCGAAAGGACGACCTCGAGAGTGCGGGGTTGACCGCGTCGAGACCGCGGGGCAAGGTGGGCCGATGGGCAGCGACGAGATGCGCGCGGGCGTCACGCTGACGAATCTGGACAAGCCGCTGTTCGACGGTGCGGCGGCGACCAAACGGGATCTGATCGACTACCTGGAGTTCGTCGGTGACCGGTTGGTGAACCAGCTGCGCGACCGACCGCTCTCGGTGGTGCGGATCCGGCCGGGGCAGGAGCCGTTCATGCAGAAGAACCTGCCCAAGTACACGCCGGAGTGGGTGCCCCGGGTGACGCTCTGGGCCGAGAGCGCGCGCCGCGAGGTCACCTACGCCCTCGGCGACGACGTGCGCACCCTGCTGTGGTTCGGCAATCAGCGCGCCGTCGAATACCACCCGACGCTGCTGCTCGCCGACCACTCCGCAGGGCCGACCCACCTGGTGCTCGATCTCGACCCGTCACCGGGGCAGACCTTTCGCCACGCGGTGCTGGGCGCCGAACTGATCCGCGCGGCGCTTGCCGCCGACGGACTGGCGGGCGCGGTGAAAACCAGCGGCGCCAAAGGCGTTCACGTGTTCGTTCCCGTCGTCGCGGGCACCGACATCGAGGACGCCGCCGCGGCAACCCGGGCGATCGCGGCCCGCGCCGAGCGCCTCGACCCCGACCTGGCCACCACCGCGTTCATCCGCGAGGATCGCGAAGGCAAGGTCTTCCTCGACTCCACCCGTTCCGGCGGCGCGACGGTCGTGGCGGCCTACAGCCCCCGCATCCGCCCCGGCGTCCCGGTCTCCTTCCCGATCGGCTGGGCCGACCTCGCCGACGCGAGCCCGACCGATTTCACCCTCCACACCGCCCCCGACCGCCTCGGCGACCGCGACCCGTGGACCGAGGAAATGCCCGCGCCCCAAACCCTCCCCGAAGATCTCGTCGCCGAAGGCCACACCATCCCGGTCGCCCGGGTGCAGGCCATGCACGAAGGCAAACGGCGCGCCCGAGCCCGCCGCGCCACCTGACCGCTCCCACCGCACGGGTCGGTGGGATCAGGGGATGCGGGCGACGGCGCCGAGCATGGAGACGGCCTCCGGGCGGGGGTGCGGGCGCCAGACTTCCGGGCGCCAGGTCATCACCGAGCCGATGCCGGGACGCACCAAGTCGAAACCGGTGAAGAATTGCCGGAATTCGGCGGTGGAGCGCAATTGGAAGGGGACGCCGCTGCGCTTGTTGGCCAGCTTCGTCTCGGCGAGATCCTCGTCGGTGAGGTGATCGTTGGTCGCGTGCGTCATCACCAGGTAGCTGCCGGACGGCAGCGCCTCGCAGAGCTGGCGCACCAAACCGTAGGGCGCCTCGTCGTCGGTGATGAAGTGCATGATGGCCACCAGCATCAACGCGACCGGCTCGGTGAGATCGAGGGTGCCGGTGAGGTCGGGGTGGGTCAGGATTCGGTCGGGGTCGCGCAGATCGGCGTCGAGGTAGGCGGTCGCGCCTTCGGGCGAGCTGTTCAGGAGCTCACGGGCGTGTACGAGCACGATCGGGTCGTTGTCCACGTAGACGATGCGCGATTCGGGTGCGATGCCCTGCGCGATCTCGTGCACGTTGCCCGCGGTGGGCAGGCCGGTGCCGATGTCGAGGAACTGCCGGATGCCCGCCTCGGCGGCCAGGTACGTCACCGCGCGGCGCAGGAAGTTGCGGTTCTCCACGGCCGCGAGCCGCACCGTCGGAAACGCCTCGGCCACCGCGTCGGCCGAATCCCGGTCCGCGGGAAAATTGTCCTTCCCGCCGAGCCAGTAGTCGTACCGGCGCGCGGGGTGCGGTTTACTGACATCCACCCTGGCTGCCGCCGATTCCGAGTCCACCACGCCCTCAATTCATCTCGACTAGGGTCATCATGTCAGCTCGAGTTGCGAACCGGTAGCGAGGGTGAAACTCGCACGGCCCCCGGAAGGCTCCGTCATGCAGTTGCAGTACAGCCCGTACGATTTCGACGTCCACCGCGATCCCTATCCGTACTACGCAAGGCTACGCGCGCAGGCGCCGGTCTTCCACAACCCGGACGACGACTTCTACGCCTTCTCCCGCTACGCCGATATCGTTGCCGCACTGCGTGATTCGGACCGATTCTCCAGCGTCAACGGACTGCGGATGGAGCCCGCGTTCTGGGGGCCGCAGGCCGAACAGTTCTTCTCCTTCGTCGCGATGGACCCGCCCAAGCACACCCGCCTGCGCGGACTGGTGGCCCGCGCGTTCACCAATCGCAGGGTGCAGGAATTGCAGCCCCGACTACGGGAGATCGCGCGCGGGCTGTGGCAGCCGCTGCTGGAGCGCGAAAGTTTCGATCTGATGGCCGATTTCGCGGGCCCGTTCCCCACCGACGTGATTTCCGAACTGGTCGGCGTCCCGGAGGCGGATCGCGACATGATCCGCAAACTGGGCATGGAGATCATGTACACCGACGAGGAGTCCACCGATCTGCGCCCGGAAGCGGTGCAGGCCATCGGCACCCTGGTCGGCTACTACACCGAACTGACCATCGAACGGAGCAAGACCCGCCGCGACGATCTGCTGTCCGGCCTGCTCGACGCCGCCGACGGCGACGACCGGCTGACGCCCGAGGAGATCGTCGGCGTGCTGATCCTGCTGGTCGGCGCCGGCATCGAGACCACCATGCTCACGCTGGGCAACCTCTGGCACGTCGCGTGGCAGCACCCCGACCGGCGCCGCGAGGCCTTCGGCGGGCGCATCGACGAGTGGATCGCCGAGGGCATGCGCTACGAACCCGCCACCCAGACCCAGCTGCGCAGCACCACCGAACCGATCTCGCTGCACGGCGTCGACATCCCGGCGGGCGCGCGCATCCTGCTGTTGACCGCCTCGGCCAACCGCGACCCCGAAGTCTTCACCGACCCCGACACTTTCGACCTGGACCGCGACACGGGCGCCGCGCTGTCCTTCGGCAGCGGCCGCCACCACTGCCTCGGCGCGAACCTCGCCCAGCTGGAACTGCGCGTCGCGCTGGAGGAGATCATCGGCACGATCGCCGATTACGACATCGACGCCGCGAACCTGCGCCGCGTCCACTCCTCCAACAACCGCGGTTTCGCCAGCCTGCCCACCACGGTCACCGCCCGCTGAACGGAACGTCGACGGGGTGGCCGACCACCCCGTCGACGCCGAGCCGCAGCGCCTCGTCCACCTTGCCGCGGAAATGCGGACAGGAGCGGAAATCCAATGCGCCGCAATCCAATGCGTGCTCGATCGTGTGCAGCGCCGCGGTGGCGGCGGCGATCCGCGCGGCCAGCTGGTCGCGGTGCGCGCGCAGCAGCTCGCGGCGTGCTTCGCGATCCGCGGCGCTCTCGACAAGCCGCGCGATCTCGGCCAAGCTCAGCCCGACCCGTTTGCCGAGCAGGATGACGGCAACCGTCTCGGCGTCGTCCGCGCGATACACGCGGCGACCGCCGGAATCGCGGCGCGGCGCGAGCAGGCCGAGATCCTCCCAGTGCCGCAGCACGTGCGTGGCAAGGCCGAACCGCGCGGCCAGCTCGCCGATCGTCAACCCGGAATCGGACATACCAGCACTCTAAGCTCGACCGGTCGTCGCGATCAGGCCGCGCGTGCGGTCCACTGCGCGTACAGCCCGAACGGGTATCCGCGCGGACGCACCACCTTCCTGCGTATCGTCGGTTCGGCGAAACGCGCGCCCAGCGCGGTGCGCATCGACGCGTCGCGCACGAAGCGGAAGTCGTAGATCGCCAGCGTCCCGCGCGGGCGGAGCACCCGCCCGAGCTCGGCCGCCGCGGCGACCGGATCCGGCCACTCGTGCATGCTCAGGCTGGAGACGACGAGGTCGAAACTGTTGTCCGGGTAGGGAAGCGCACCCACGTCACCCACCGACAGTTCGACCTCGTGCCCGGTCAGATTGGTTCGGGCGTGCGCGATCATGTGCGGCGAGAGGTCCACCCCGTGCAACAGCAGATCGGGTCGTCTGCGCGCGAGGTGGGCCAGCAGCAAGCCGGGGCCGGTCCCCACGTCGAGCACCGCCTCGCCCGTCCCGGTGGACGCGGCCACCTCGTCGGCGATGTGCCGGTACAGCCCGCCGAGCAGTTTGGTGGCGCGCCGGTCGTAGCCGCGGCTTTCCTGTTCTCCGAAACCGGTCATCTCATCCCTTTCCTCAGGTCGACCCTCAGCGTGCGAGTTCAGGTCGACCTGAAGTCAAGGGCTAGACGGCGACTCGGCGCAGCGCGTCCCTGGTCAGCTCACCGAGATCGCGGTACCCGTCGACGGCCATGATCAGGTCGGCCTCGGCGAGCAACGCGCGCAGCACGTGCACGATGCCGTCGGCGCCGCCGAGCGCCAGGCCGTAGGCGTAGGGCCTGCCGACACCGACCGCCGACGCGCCCAACGCCAGCGCCTTGACGATGTGGTCGCCGCCGCGGACGCCCGAGTCGAACAGCACCGGCAGGCCGTCGGCCGCGTCGACGACTTCGGCGAGCATGTCCAGGGCGGGCAGTCCGCCGTTGGCCTGGCGGCCGCCGTGGTTGGAGCAGTAGATGCCGTCCACGCCACCGTCTTTCGCGCGGCGCGCGTCGTCGGGGTGGCAGATGCCCTTCACGATCAGCGGCAGCGTGGTGAGTTCGCGAAGCCACGGCAGGTCGGCCCAGGTGAGCGGATTGCCGAAGAGCTGGACCCAGCGCAGCACCGCGGCCTGGAGGTGTTCTTCCGGCGGGCCGGGCAGACCCGCGCGGAACACCGGATCGGTGAAATAGTTCGCCAGACAGTGCCCGCGCAGCTGGGGGAAGTTCGAGACGCCGAGATCGCGCGGGCGCCAGCCGGTGATCCAGGTGTCGAGCGTGACGACGATGCCCTTGTACCCCGCCTGCTCGGCCCGCTTCACCAGACTCGCGGCGAGATCCCGGTCGGTGGGTGTGTAGAGCTGGAAAAAGCCTGGCGTGTCACCCATTTCGGCGGCCACCTGCTCCAGCGGATCCACCGACAGCGTGGAGGCCACCATCGGGACGCCGGTGCGCGCCGCCGCGCGTGCGGTCGCCAGATCGCCGTGCCCGTCCTGGGCGCACAGACCGATCACGCCGATCGGGGCGAGGAAAACCGGTGCGGGCCAGCGCATTCCGAACAGTTCCACGGAGAGATCGCGCTCGGCGGCGCCGACGAACATGCGCGGCACGAGTCCCCACTGGTCGAACGCGGTCACGTTGGCGCGCTGCGTGCGTTCGTCACCGGCCCCGCCCGCCACGTACGACCACACCGAGGGCGGCAGCGCCGACTGCGCCTTGGCCTCGAGTTCGGCGAAGGACATCGGCAGCGTCGGCTGCACGCCA
This sequence comes from Nocardia amikacinitolerans, assembly GCF_900215415.1. Classification (NCBI taxonomy): domain Bacteria; kingdom Bacillati; phylum Actinomycetota; class Actinomycetes; order Mycobacteriales; family Nocardiaceae; genus Nocardia; species Nocardia amikacinitolerans. Next base: position 45,016 of record NZ_OBEG01000006.1, read on the forward strand.
CCGAGCCCGCGCAGGTAGATCTCGTTCTGGTAATCGGCGAAGGCCATTCGGGTTGCCCTTTCGTCTTCGGGCGCTGCACCGCGCCGCCGGGAGAAAGCATGCGGGCCCGGTCACTCGCCGCGACTAGAATGCAGGAATCAGGCACGATGGGAACCGCTGATGCAGGATGACGCCGCACTCCTGAGCGAGGACGAGCTCGCCCTGATCAACGCGTTGCAACTGCGACCGCGCGGTTCCTGGTCGGAACTGGGGCACGCGCTCGGCGTCGATCCGGTGACGGTGGCCCGGCGCTGGCAACGGCTCACCCGGCGCGGGGTGGCTTGGGTGAGTCCTTCGCCAGGTCCTCGGCTGCTCGACCAGATCACCGTCGCCTATGTCGAGATCGGCTGCACCGCCGACGCCGCGGCCGCGGTCAGCCGCAGCCTGTGCGAGCACCCGCACATGGTCACCGTGGAGCGGTGCGCGGGCACCTACAACCTGTTGGCCACCGTCGGCGCGCGCGATCTGGCCACCATGTCGCACTACACGCTGGACGTGCTGCCCGCCATCCCGCACGTCGCGGCGGTGCGGGCGCGGATCGTCACGCACATGTTCACCGAGGGCGGCCGCTGGCGCATCGACGCGCTCGCACCCGACCAACGCGCCGAACTGGACACCCCGCCGCCGCCACCGTCGGCGCCGGTGCGTGCGGTGAGCATCGATGACGCCGACCGCGCGATGCTCGCCCAGCTCGCCATGGACGGCCGGGCCTCGCACCAATACTTGGCGACGGTGGTCGGCGCCAGCGCCTCGACGGTGAAGCGCAGGCTGGACCGGCTCACCCGGCTCGGCCTGCTCCAGTTCCGCTGCGATTTCGCCCGCCCGCTCGGCGGCTGGCCGGTCGCGGTGACCCTGTGGCTGGACGTGCCGCCGGATCGGCTCGCCGAGATCGGCGACGCGATCGTCCGGCTTCCGCAGACCCGCAACTGCGCCGCCATCAGCGGCGGTCACAACCTGCTCATCCAGGCCAACCTGCACAGCCTGGCCGATATCCCGCGCCTGGAAGCCGGGTTGGCAGCCGCCCATCCCGCGCTGCGCATCGCGGAGCGCACCGTCACGTTGCGCCACGACAAGCTGTTCGGGCACATCCTGGATCCGCGCGGGCGCAGCAGGCGCGTGGTGCGTCCCGACATCTGGAGCGAGCCCGCGTCCGCGGGGTGATCCAGGCGTAGCGCCTTCGTTCCGGCTGTGCGCAACTCGTGCTCCTGAGGTCGGCGGTGGTGCGGAGCGGGCGCGGTGCGGTGGTGCGGCGAATGTTTAACGGCGGGGAATCGCGGCATGCCGACCAGGGGAGGGGTGCAGCGATCGCGAGAGGAGTTGCTCATGGCTGAATTGGACGGTGCGCGGGTGCTGGTCGTGACCTCGAACACCGGCGTCGAGCACGACGAGCTGCTGGTACCGCGCGACGAACTACGCGAACGCGGCGCGCGCGTGACCCACGCGGCGCCGAAATCGGAGGCGGTGCAGACCTTCCGGCACGACGTGGACAAAGACGAGGTGGTCTCGCCCGACGCCGCGCTGGACGCGGTGGACACCGACGACTTCGACGTGCTCGTGGTCCCCGGCGGCACCGTGAACGTGGACAAGCTGCGCGCCGACGATCGCGCCGTCGCGCTGGCCAAGGAATTCGCCGGTGCGGGCAAGCCGGTCGCCGCGATCTGCCACGGGCCGTGGCTGCTCGTCGAGGCGGATCTGCTGCGCGGCAAGACGCTGACCTCGTACCACTCGCTGCGCACCGATGTCGACAACGCGGGCGGCGCGTGGGTCGACGAGCCCGTGGTGCGCTCGCCCGAGAACGGCTGGACGCTGATCACCTCGCGCGCGCCCGGCGATCTGAGCGATTTCGTCGGCGCGATCTCCACCGAGTTGCGGGCGTAGCGGCGGGCGGTTCGACGCGCGCGTCGCCCGTTTCGGCCCGGCGGCCTCGGGTACGCGCTCGACGTCAGCCCTCGCGGAGGGCAGCGAAGCGGGAGGAGGCTGTATGGCAGGCACACACGGCAACCGGCTGGTGGGTGCGCGAGCGCTCGCGACTTTGGCCGACCTGGGGTTCGCATCGATCGCCTCGGGGGTGATCGCCCGCAGACGCGCGGTCATGGGCGTGCTGGAACGGACGCAGGCCGATCGGCGCGCGGTGGCGCGCATGCGCCGGTTGCGCGCCGAATTCGGCGCGGGCCCAGTCGAATTGGTGCTGCCGGGCCGTCGCGTCGTGATCGTGCTCGACCCGGACGACGTCGGAAGGGTGCTCGCGGACGCGCCGCGGCCGTTCGATCCCGCCAATCGCGAGAAGCGCGCCGCGCTGCGCCAATTCCAGCCGCACGGCGTGCTGCTCTCGGAGGGGCCGGTGCGCGCGCAGCGGCGGGCGGTGAACGAGGCGGCGCTGGACACCTCCGCGCCGTTGCATCGCCTCGCCGAACCGTTCGCCGAGATCATCGCCGACGAGGCACGCGACCTCACCGCGTCGGCGCTGCGCCGCGGCCACCTGAACGCCGACCAGTTCACCGCGGACTGGTGGCGGCTGGTCCGCAGGCTGGTGCTCGGCAGGCGCGGACGCGACGACGAGGCGATCACCGACGAACTGTGGAAGCTGCGCTCGGCCGCCAACTGGTCGTTCCTCGCGCTGCCGCAGCGCGGACGGCGGGATCGTTTCACCGAACGGCTCTACCGCTATGCGGAAGCGGCCGATCCGGACAGCCTGGTCGGCGCGCTGGCGGCGACCGCGGCGGGCGGCGCGGTGGATCCGGTCGGTCAGATTCCGCACTGGCTCTTCGCATTCGACGCGGCGGGGATCGCCACGAGCCGAGCCCTCGCGCTGCTGGCCACCCATCCGGATCAGCACGCCCGGGCGACCGCCGACGCCGTGGACCCGCACACCCCGCAGACCCGCGACTACCTGCGTGCCTGCGTCCTGGAGTCGGTGCGGCTCTGGCCGACGACGCCGGTCATCCTGCGCGACATCACCGAGGACACCCAGTGGCGGACAGGCGCGGACCGGTTCACCATCGAGGGCGGCGCGGCGCTGATGATCGTGGTCTCCGCGTTCCATCGCGACACCGAGCTGCTGCCCTTCGCCGACCGGTTCGCCCCCGACCTGTGGTTGGAGGGACTCGCGGAGCAGTACCCGCAGCTGGTGCCGTTCAGCGCGGGCCCGGCGGTGTGCCCCGGCCGCAACCTGGTGCTCTTCACCACCAGCACCCTGCTCGCCCACCTGGTGGACGCCGCCGACTACCGGCTTCGCTCCACCCCGTCGCTGTCGCCCGAAAGCACACTTCCGTTGACCCTCAACAACTTCGGCCTCGACTTCGCGATCACACCCGCGGTGACGCGCGCCAGGTGACCGGTCCTGAGCGCCGGGCGGTGCTGCCTCAGGTCCGTGGTGCGCGAATGGTTCGGAGCACTGCGCTGTGGATCACGTCCGGGCTCGCGGGTGGCTCCGCGCGGCGGCTCAGGAAACGGGGTGCCGGCTCAGGCGTACGCGGTGCGCAGGGCGAACCAACCGGTGGTCGGGTCCGCGAAGCCGTGGTAGACGAGCGGCGCGCGCTGGTCGAGAGCGAAGTGCCGGTAGACCGCGAGCATGGCCTGCCGGATGGACTCGGCCTGGAAGTCCTCGCTGCGGCGGAAGCCGATGCGGCGTTCGGGCAGCAGCGCCAGCCGGGCCACCTCGGCGCGGTCGCCGAGATCGAGTCCGAACGGATCGATGATCAGGTGGTCGTGCAGGATCGCGTGCAGCCGGTCGGGGTCGGGCAGGTGCGTGCTGCACGGGCGCAGCTCGGCGTGGATCGATGGTTCGGAGCGGCCGGGCACGGTCGGCGTCTCGAGCGAGTCGACGAGCGCGACATCGGGCCGCGGCGGCGCGTCGGGATCGTCGACGGTCGCCTGTTCCAGCAGATGCACGATGTTCCCGCCGGGCATCAGGGGTTCCGCGACGAGGAAGACGGTGACCGAGGGGCAGCGGCAACCCTGGCCGGTGAGACAGACCTTCGCGGGAAGCGGATAGGACATGTGTCCTCCTCCGGAAGCGGACGAGCGATCGGCGAGGGGCAACTGCATTGCGAGCCCACATTGCATGGTAATCCGCGACGAAGGCCGGTGACAGGGGTTCGCGGCGGGCCCGTTCAACGGCTGCGCGGCGGTCACCTCGTGTGTGATCGTTGGACGGTGAGCGCCCTCGCGGAGCACGGATGAACGCGGTGATACGGCCCGACCTCGGCCTCGCGGCGTTGTGCGTCGCGCTGGCGATCGGGGCGGCCGCGGTGTATCGGGTGGCGCGGCTGGGTTCACCGTTCGTGGCGCCCCGCGCGGCTCTTCGCGGCGCCGTGCAATTGGCGGTTGTCGCGCTCGTGTTGGCGGCGGCGCTGGCCAACCTGTGGTCGGCGATCCTGGTGCTCGCCGTCATGTTCGTCGCCGCGGTGGTGACCTCGGCGCGGCGCTCGGGTGCTGGGAAGTCCGCGCCGGGGCTGGCGCTGGCGCTTGGCGCTGGCGTCGGAGCGACGCTGCCGCCCATGTTGCTCAGCGGTGTGGTCCCGATGACGGGCGTGGCGGTGGTGCCGGTCGGCGGGATCGTTCTCGGCGGCGCCATGACCGCGACGTCGCTGGCGGCGCGGCGCGCCCTCGACGTGGTCGACCAGCGGCGCGGCGAGGTCGAAGCAGCGCTGAGCCTGGGCTTCACCGAGCGGGACGCGCGGCTGGAGGTGATCCGCCCGACCGCCGTCGACGCGCTGCTGCCCGGCGTCGACCAGACCCGCACGGTCGGATTGGTCACGCTGCCCGGTGCGTTCGTCGGCGTGCTGATCGCCAGCGGCTCGGCCATCCAGGCGGGCGCGGTCCAGATCCTGGTGCTCTCGGGTCTGTTGCTCGCCCAGACCTGCGCCGTCGCGGTCACCATCGAACTCGTCGCCCGCCATCGCGTCACCCGACAGTCGGGCGCGCACGTCGCCGGGGCGGGGAGCGGCCGGTGAAATCGGCCACCTAAATTGTAACTTCGAGTAACAGTTACTTACACTCGGTGCTGCTGGGAACGATCCGGCGATCGACTCGAATCCATCCGTGCACTGAGGAAAAGCGTGATCTTCACCGAGCTGGCGCGTGCGCTCGACAACGGCTGGGCGCTCACCTTCGGCGGTGGCGTCGAACCCGCCAACCCGACCCCCTCTACGGTGCTCTACGACGAGCCGCACCGGCAGCTGCGCCGCTACGAGGGCGCGCACGGCTCCGGCAACCCGGTTCTGCTCGTGCCGCCGCTCGCGGTGCACAGCTCCTGCTTCGATCTGCGCCAAGGGCAGAGCCTGGCCCAGTTCCTGCTCGACACCGGGCGTGCGCCCTACATCGTCGACTACGGCCGGATCACGTTCGCGGACCGGAATCTGGGCTTCGAGGAGTGGATCGACGACATCGTCCCGACCGCCATCGCCCGGGTCAGTGCCGAGCACGGCGGGGCCGAGGTCGATGTCATCGCCTGGTCGCTCGGCGGCACCCTGGCGCTGCTCACCGCCGCCGAGCACGCGGACCTGCCGATCGCCTCGGTCACCGCGCTCGGCACCCCGATCGATTACCGGCGCCACCCGATGCTCGCGCCATCCCGGCTGCTCGCCCGCGTGACCGGTGGCCGCGAAGTCGCCTGGTCCACCGCGTTGTTCGGCGGCATTCCGGCGTTCGCCGTGCAGCTCGGGTTCCGCGGCATGGCGCTGCCGCGGGAGCTCATGCGCCCGTGGTTCATCGCCCGCAATCTGGGTCGCAGCGAGGCCCTGGCGCGGATGGAGGCGATCGACCGGTTCATCGGACGGATGCCCGGCTATCCCGGCCGCCTGTACCGGCAGAACCACCGGCTGATGATCCTCGGCAACCACATGGCGAAGGGCAGTATCCCGCTCGGCCCGGATCGGGTGATCGAGATGGCCAAGGTGAGCTGCCGGGTGTTGCTCGTCGGCAGTCCCTCGGACAACATCGCGCCCGCCGCCACGGTCGCGCCGGGCGTGCGGGTGCTCACCGGCGCGGCCGAGGCCCGCTATGTCGAAGTGCCGCGCGCCAGCCACCTCGGGCTCGTCGCCGGGCCGGAGGCGGCCAGCTGGGCGGTCATCGACGAATTCTTGGGCAGTACCGTGCTCGCGAACCGCTGAGGTCTTCCCGGTCCCCGAGCGAACAGGGGACCCTCAGAGCCCCACCAGTCGGGCGCTCACCTCGTCCAATCGCTCGGCGAGCGCGTCGTCCTGAGCGCGGCGCGACGGAGTCTTGAGCGCGTTGTTCTGGAAATAGCGTCCGCTGTGCTCGGCGGGTTCCGGCGCCGTGGCGAGATAGGCGAGCCTGCGCCCGCCCTCGGCGGCCGGAAGCATGAAGAGCCGCTTGGCGATCGCCGCGAACGGCCTGCCCCACCACGGCATCGCGTCCCAGATCCCGGTCGCCACCGCACCGGGGTGGAAGGCGTTGACGGTCACCCCGGTGCCCTCCAGCCGCCGCGCCAGCGCGCGCACGTAGAGGATGTTGGCCAGCTTGGACTGGCTGTAGGCCTTCTCGCCGGAGTAGCCGCGCGACATGTTCAGGTCGTCGAAATCGAGGTTGGCGCCGTAGTGCATGACCGACGAGGTGAACAGGATGCGCGAGGGCGCGCTGCGCCGCAGCAGGTCGAGCAGCAGCTCGGTGAGCAGGTAGCCGCCGAGATGGTTGACCGCGAAGGTGGCCTCGATCTCGTCGTCGGTCAAGACGCGCTGCGGATAGAAGCCGCCCGCGTTGTTGGCGAGCACGTCGAGGCGGTCGTAGTTCGCGAGCACCTTTCCGGCCAGCTCGCGCACCGCGGACTGGCTCGCGAAATCGCACACCAGCGTGTCCACCTGTCCCGCGCCCGCTTCGCGGACCAGTCGTGCGGCACGGTCGAGCTTCTCGGGATTGCGTCCGACGAGTATCAGGTGATCGCCCGCTTCGCCCAGTTGCCGCGCGGCTTCCAGACCGATACCCGACGTCGCCCCCGTGATCAGGATCGTCTTCATGAAACCCACACTGCCACAGCGTCATGCGTCGCGGGGCTCACCGCGCGGGTTCGGTCTCCGTCTCGTCGTCCGGTTCCGGCGGCTGCGTCGCCTCGTCGATCTGCTCGCCCACGTAACGCAGCACGACCGCGACCATGGCGGCGACCGGCACCGCGAGGAACGCGCCGACGATGCCGTACAGCGAGCCGCCCGCCGTCACGGCGAGCAGCACCACCACCGCGTGCAGCTGCATGCTTCGGCTCTGCAACACCGGTTGCAGCACATTGCCTTCCAGCTGCTGCACGGCCAGGATGATGCCGAGCACGATCAACGCGGTCGTCACGCCGTTGGCGACCAACGCGACCAGCACCGCGAGCGCGCCTGCGACGAACGCTCCGACGATCGGGATGAAGCCGCCGAGGAAGGTCAGCACGGCGAGCACCGCGGCGAGCGGGACGCCGAGAATCACCAGGCCCGCGCCGATCAACACCGCGTCGATCAGGCTGACCAGTGCCTGGGTGCGGATGAAACCGCCGAGGGTGACCCAGATCCGGCTCAGCACCTCCTCGAAGTGCCTGCCGCCGCGGGACCCGGTCACGCTGTGCAGCCAGGGCATGAAGCGCGGCCCGTCCTTGACGAAGAAGAACGCCAGCACCAGCACAAGGAACAGGGTCACCAGCGCCGAGGTGGCGGTGGTGACGCCGCTGAAGACGCCGGTCGCGATCTGCTCGGCGCTGGACTGCAACCGGGAGACGATGGCGTCCACCGCGGAATCGAGCTGCTCGTCGCGGACGTTCAGCGGCGGGCCCTGCAACCAGTGCCGGACCCGGTTGACGCCCTCGGTCGCCTTGTCGGCCAACTCCGGCGCCTGATCCACCACCGAGGGCACGATCAGCGCGATCACTCCCGCGAGCAGACCGAGGAAGCCGAGTATCGACAGCGACGCGGCGAGCGCGGGCCGCAGACCGTGTTTCGTCAACCACCGGGTCGGCGGCCACAGCACGGTGGCGACGACGACGGCCAGCGCCACCGGCAGTACAACCACCCACAGGCGGGCGACGAGGAAGCCGAGCACCCAGGCGCCCGCGGCGATCGCGACTATGCACAGCGACCATTTGGCCAGCCAGAGCAGTCCGATGCCGATCACATCTCCGCGCTCGGGCGGCTCGAGTGTCTTCTTCGGCTCGGTCACGACATGCCCTCCACTCGCTGACGCCTCACCGGGCCAGTCTCGCACGATGCCGCCCGCGCGGCCGATCACCGGCCGGTCGCGGTGGCGGCGGCCCGGATTGCCCTGCGGATCTCCGGGTAGTGCCTCGAAGTAGGAGCAGGCCGAACGCGAACCGAGGAGGCCCGATCATGGCAGCACCGACCGCGCTGGCGCTGGTGTGCACGTTGAAGAAGTCACCGGGGGAATCCAGCAGCGAGCTCATCGCCAGGCAGGTGCTGGCGCGGCTGGCCGAGCACGACGTGAAGGGCGAGGTGCTTCGGCTCGTCGACTACGACATCCATCCCGGCATCACCGACGACGAGGGCGCGGGCGATCAGTGGCCGCGGGTACGCGAACAGATCATGGCCGCCGACATTCTGCTCGTCGCCACTCCGACCTGGCTCGGGCACATGTCCTCGGTGGCGCAGCGGATGCTGGAGCGGCTCGACGCCGAGCTGTCCAACACCGACGAGCAGGGGCGGCCCGCGATGGTCGGCAAGGTCGGGCTTGCCGCGGTCGTCGGCAACGAGGACGGCGCGCACAAGATCGTGGCCGATATGTTCCAGGCGCTCAACGACATCGGCTTCACCATCCCGGCGCAGGGCTGCACCTACTGGAACGGCCGCGCGATGGAGACCGTCGACTACGCGGACCTCGACGAGGTGCCCGAACCGGTCGCGAGCGCCACCGCCGCCATGGCGCGCAATGCCGCGCACCTCGCCCGGCTGCTCGCCGACCAGCGCTATCCCGCTTACAAGTAGTGGATTTCTCTCGGCGAGAGCAGGTTTCTCCGGCATATCCCGGGTATCCGATGGACGAGGAGGTGTGTGTGACATGCCGAAGGAATGGACCGACAAACAGGAACGGCAGTACGAACACATCAAGGACTCGGCGCAGGACCGCGGCGCGAGCACCAAGCGCGCCAAGGAGATCGCGGCCCGCACCGTCAACAAGAACCGCGCGCAGTCCGGCCAGAGCAAGACCGCGAGCCGGTCCTCGGTCAAGGACAAGTCGCCGCAGCAGCGCGGCGGGCAGCGTTCGGGACGCAGCGGCCCGAAGGGTCCGACCAGGGACCAGCTGTACAACGAGGCCAAGAAGCGCAATATCAAGGGCCGCTCCAAGATGACCAAGAAGCAGCTGGAGAGCGCACTCGGCCGTTAGTCCGGCGCGCCGAGCAGCGCCGCGGCGGCCTGCTCGGCGAGATCGGCGGCGTGGTCCGGAATCTCCTGTCCGGCACGTAGATACCGCCGGACCAGGGCGTAGGGCAGGTCGACCACGGCGAGCAGCACGCGGTCGGTGGCTCGGGCGCCCTCGTCGCCGGTGCGCGCGATCAACTCGGTCAGCGCGTTCTGTATCGCGGCATTGGCCCGCGCGGTGTCCGCGCGCGCCGCTTCGCTCCAGTCCAGTTCGCCCAGTTCCCGCGCCCCCGCGAGCAACACGGCCGCCTCGCGGGGGTTTCGCCGTGCCCAGTCGAGGGTCGCGCGTGCGCCGCGGCGGATCGCCTCCTCGGGCGGATCGATGGTCAACACGGCGAGCAGTTCGTCGCGGAACCGGCCCAGCGTGCGGGTCCACAGCGCGGCGAGCAGCGCGGGCCGATCCGGAAACCGGTGGTAGACCGACCCGCTCGGCGCGCCGACCGCCTTGGCCACCGCCGACATGGTGACCGCGGCAGGCCCCCCCGCGGCGAGGAGTTCGGCCGCGGCGTCCAGCAGCCGGTCGGCGTCGTGCTTCGGGGGTCTTCCCATGTATTGGAGGATATGCTCTAATTCTGTTTTAGAGATAACTCTCTAAAACGGAGGTGGATCGGATGGTGCTGGACACCGGGATCGAACCGCCCGCGTGGGCCCGATGGGCGGCGTGGGGAACCGTCGCGGCCGTCGCGCCCTCGGCGGTGTGGCGGGTGCTCGTCGGGATCGGTGTCGATCTCGGGTGGAGCGACGAGCAATTGGCTTTCCAACACATTCCCGGCGGCGGGACGGTGTACGTCATCGGGTTGAGCGTGGCGTCGTTGTCTTGTGCCGCACTGACTTTCGCGTTGGTGTCGCCATGGGGCGAGCGGTTCCCGCGCTGGTTCGGGTCCCTCGCGGGCCGTCGGGTGCCGCCCGCGCTGCCCGCGGTCACCGCGACGGCGGGCGCGGTGGCGGTGCTGCTCATCGTCGCGATGAGCGCGCGGAACTGGGACCGGGTCAGCGGTTTCGCGGATCGGCCCGACTCCGGCTGGGCCCGGTTGATGGTCGCCTGCTACGCGCCCGCCGCACTGTGGCCGGTCCTGCTGTTGGCCGTCACCGCCGACTACTGGAGGCGCCACCGCCGCCTCTCCGCGCACGGCTGAAGAAGGAGCGAAAAACCATGGCCGTCATCAATATTCACGTGCGGCGCCTGCCCGCACCCGCCGCGGAGGTCGGGGCGTTGCTCGACTCGCTGGCGAGTGAGGGCGATCGCCTGTGGCCCGCCCCTGCCTGGCCGCCGATGCGCTTCGACCGCCCGCTCGGGGTCGGCGCGGTCGGCGGGCACGGCCCGGTCCGCTACACCGTGGAGCACTACGAACCCGGGCGGTGGGTGCGCTTCCGGTTCACCGGTCCCCGCGGCTTCGACGGCTTCCACGAATTCACCGTTCAACCGGCCGATGGCGGTACCGACCTGATCCACCTGCTCGCCATGCACGCTCGCGGGCCCGCCCGCCTCACCTGGCCGCTGGCTTTCCGCTGGATGCACGACGCCTGCCTGGAGGACAGCTTCGACCGTGCCGAACGCGCTCTCACCGGCTCGGTTCGTCACCCTGCCCGGTGGACCCTGCTCGTTCGCGTCCTCCGCTGGATCGCCGAGCGGGCGGAAGGATCCGAACCGGTTGCACCCGAGTCCGTTTCGGCCATAAAGGCAGCCGCCGCCGGTTAGCGGTCGCGCCGACCCCGCCCGTCTCGAGTCCAATCCGGCGGCTCCGCTGCACAGATCGCCGCCAACCGCGTCGTCGTCGGAGGCGCAGCCCTCGTATCCGGGGATGCAGCCCAGACAGTGCTCGGGCGCGGCAGTCGGGGCCTCCGGAGCACGCTCGTGCCACGAGATCGTGCCGAATAAGCAACAGCTACAACGGTTTACATTCGCCCGGGCGCCTGTGCCCCGCCGGCTGCCGCAGCGAGCGCGTCGAGGGCTTCTGAGCATCCGGTGTCGAGTGTGTGCGTGGCGTATTCGTCGCCGCGGGTCCGGCCGCGGTTGACGATCACCACCGGACAGCCGTTCTTCGCGGCGCGACGGACGAAGCGCAGACCGGACATGACGGTGAGGGAGGAGCCCGTGACCAGCAGCGCGTCGGCCTCGTCGACGAGGTCGAAGGCGGCGGCGACGCGCTCCTTCGGCACGTTCTCGCCGAAGTAGACGATGTCGGGCTTGAGCATCCCGCCGCAGCGGGCGCAGTCGACCATGCGGAAGCTCTCGGTGTCGGCGACCACGGCGTCGGCGTCCGGTGCGACCTCGATGCCGGTGGCGGTGGCGGCCTCGGCGAAGCCGGGATTGGCCGCTTCCAGCCGGTCGGCCAGCGTCATCCGGGAGATCAGCGCGGAACATCTGAGGCACCGCACGCGAGCGTAGGTGCCGTGCAGGTCGATCACCCTGCGGTGACCCGCCTTCGTGTGCAGCATGTCGACGTTCTGTGTGATCAGGCCGGTGACGACGCCGAGCCGTTCCAGCTGGGCGAGCGCCCGGTGTCCCGCGTTGGGCCGGGCGGCGTCCATTCGGCGCCAGCCGATGTGATTGCGCGCCCAATAGCGTTGGCGGAAGGCGGCGTCGCCGACGAACTGCTGGTAGGTCATGGGATTGCGGGGCGGCGAATCGGGGCCGCGATAGTCGGGGATGCCGCTGTCGGTGGACAGGCCCGCGCCCGTCAGCACCGCGACCCGGCGATCGGCGAGCACCTCGGCCAACCGCTCCAGCTCAGCGTCGGTCGACGTGCTGCGCGACATGGTCGCATCGTAGGTGACGTCGGAGGTCAGGCGTGCACGGTGATGCTCAACCGGGGGCGCTCGGTCTCGTCCGGCGCGGCGACCCGCTCCCACACCGCCTCGACCAGCGGCGCGAGCAGCAGCTCCCCGAGCTGCCTGATCAGCATCGAGACGACCTGCGTCGACTCGCGGCGGTCGGTGGAGGCGACGCCGGCCTCGCGCAGTCCGATCACTTCGCGGCGGGTCAACTCGACCAGCGACTCGAGCAGTTCGGCCCGCGTCCCGGACGGTTCGAGCACCGCGCGCCGGATGTAGTTCACCACCGCCGGATTGGCCGCCAGCATCCGCCGCACCGCCTCGTCCCGCGCGGCGGCGACCTGCGCAGTGTCGCCCTCCACCGGCACGGCCGCGACGGTGTGCGCGAAATAGTCGACGATCAGCTGATCGACCGCAGCCTCCAAGCCCGCCTTCGTCTTGAAGTGGTGCTGGACCAGGCCGAGCGTGACGCCCGCCTCGGCCGCCACCGCGCGCAGCGACACCCGCTCCGCGCCGTACTGGGCGTACAGGTCCATGGCCGCGTTCCTGATCCGCGCCTTCGCGGTCAAATCCTCGTTGGTCGCCCGCGGATCAACCATGTGCCCTCGCCTCGTCGTGCCTGCTTCGGTGGCGGCGATTCTACGGTCGAGGGTGATCTGCGAATCAGTCGCGCACGAGCAGCACGATGGCCGCCGTGATCAGGCCGAGGGCGATCGCGGCGAACCCGTAGGCCACGCGGTAGGGGCGCAGGAAAGGCAGTGCGCTGTCGACGGCGAAGCGGCCGGGGCCGGTCAGCGCGATCGCGGCGGCCGAGCAGGCGATCAGCACTTCGTATTCGATGCCGCCCTTTTCGCCGAAGAACCCGCCGCCCCATTTGACGGCGATCGCGTTGATCATGACGCCGAGGATGGCCGCCGCGCCCAGCGGAGTGAACAGGCCGATGGCCACCGCCAAGCCGCCGAAGGCCTCGGACGCGCCCGCGAGAATCGCGGCGGCCTTGCCCGCCGGATAGCCCTGCGAGGTGAAGAACGCGGCGGTGCGGTCCAGGCCGTTGCCGCCGAACCAGCCGAAGAGCTTCTGCGCGCCGTGCGCGGCCATCGTCAGGCCGAGGGCGAGGCGCAGGACGAGCAGGCCCAGGTCGATGCCGAGCGTGCTCGCGGTTGTGGTCGGTGCTGTCGTGGTCGTCATGGCGAGGTCCTCTCTCGTCCACAAGCTGCCTGACCTAACGCAACGGTACGCCCGGGGCACTGCCCGATGTGCCGAATCCGGCCCAGAACGCGCTGGTGGGCGGGTCGTGCGACCCGCCCACCGAGCGATGCGTCAGCGATCAGTCGCCGCGCTGGTACGCCTGCTGGCGCGCCTCGTCGACCTTGGCTTCCGCCCGTGCCTTCTCCGCGGCGGCTTCCTTTTGTGCGGCCTCACGCTGGGATTCGGCCTTGTCCTGCTGGACGCGGCCTTCCTTCTCCAGGTCCTGGTTGCCGGTGACGATGCCCGCGGCCTCCTTGACCTTGCCCTTGACATCCTCGACGACGCCCTTGACACCTTCGCGGGGACCACTTTCGTGCTTCGACACGATGTCTACCTCCGAAATATCGGTTGTCGGCTGACACATGCCGCATACCCGGTCTCGAGGACCTCAATCGCCGTCCAGCTCGTCGCGCTTCCACGCGCCCGTGAGCAGCAACGGAAGCGCTGCCTGGATCATCCGAGGCGCTCGATGACGGTCGCGTTGGCCAACCCGCCCGCCTCGCACATGGTCATCAGGCCGTAGCGTCCCTGCGTCTGCTCGAGATGGTTGACCAGGGTGGCCAGAATGCGGGTGCCGGACGCGCCGAGGGGGTGGCCGAGGGCGATCGCGCCGCCGCGCGGGTTCAGCTTGGCGGCATCGGCGCCGAGTTCGTGCTGCCAGACCAGCGGCACCGGCGCGAACGCCTCGTTCACCTCGTAGGCGTCGATGTCGTCGATGCCGAGCCCGGCGCGCTCCAGCACCTTGCGGGTGGCCGGGACGACGGCGGTGAGCATCAGCAGCGGATCGTCGCCGAGCACGGCGAAGGAGTGGAACCGGGCGCGCGGGCGCAGACCCAGCTTGGTCGCGGTCTCCTCGCTCATGATCAACGCGGCCGAGGCGCCGTCGGTCAGCGGCGACGAGTTGCCCGGGGTGATCGACCATTCGATCTCGGGGAAGCGCGCCTTGTACTGCTCGTCGACGAAGGCGGGACGCAGTCCGGCAAGGCCATCGGCGGTGGTGGTGGCGCGGATGGTCTCGTCGGCGGTCAGCGTGCCCGCCGCGACCAGCTCGTTGTCGAATCCGCCCGCGGCGGCGGTCTCGGCGGCAAGCCGGTGCGAACGCGCCGCGAATTCGTCGAGCGCGGCGCGGTCGAACTTCCACCGGGCGGCGATCACCTCGGCGGAAATGCCCTGCTGGACGAGGCCTTCCGGGTAACGATGGGCGATCGGGCCGCGGTTGGCGTCCTTGCCCTGCGCGTTGGAGAACATCGGCGCCCTGCTCATCGACTCCACGCCGCAGGCGATGGCGATGTCGTAGGCGCCCGCGATGACGCCCTGCGCGGCGAAGTGCGCGGCCTGCTGCGAGGAGCCGCACTGGCGGTCCACGGTGGTGGCGGGCACCGACTCGGGGAAGCCCGCGGCGAGCACGGCGGTGCGCGAGATGTTGAACGCCTGCTCACCGGCCTGGGTGACGCATCCGCCCACCACGTCGTCGACCAGCGCCGGATCCAGATCGTTGCGCGAGACGAGCTCGGCGAGCGCACCCGCGAGCAGCGTCGCGGGATGCACGTCCGACAGACCTCCGCCCGGCTTGCCCTTGCCCGAGGGGGTGCGGACGACGTCCACGATGACGGCGGACCTCATAGCTGTCTCCGATCAACTAAGTTAACTCGCATTCTCCTCTAAGTTAACACGGATTCACCTACAGCCGTAATGGTGACCAAGGTATTGGGGGCAGCGAAGCCGCCCGGCGCGGCCGAGTAGCCGCGCGGATCTACGAGACCGGCACGTAGCATCGTGCTACACAGGTTCGGTGGCCGGCGGGGATGTTGGGCCGCATCGACATGACGAGGTGTTCGTGGACAGCTGGCCGGTCACCGTCGCGTTGCCGATGGTCTTGGCGCTCATCATGTTCGGGCTCGGGCTCGCGCTGACGGCGGACGATTTCACCAGGGTGGTGCGGTATCCGCGCGCGGTGGTCGTCGCGCTGACCTGCCAGCTCGTCGTCCTGCCCGCGATAGCGTTCGGGCTGGTGATCGCGGTGGGACTCGGCCCGGCCCCCGCGGTGGGGGTGATGCTGCTGATGGCCTCGCCGGGCGGCGCGACGGCGAACCTGCTCAGCCACCTGTTCCGCGGCGACGTCGCGCTGAATGTGACGCTCACGGCGGTGAATTCGGTGCTCTCCGTGCTCACGCTGCCGTTGGTGACCAACTTCGCGCTCGGCTATTTCGCGCCGCCCGGCGCCGACGGCATCGGCCTGCAATTCGGCAAGGTGGCCCAGGTCTTCGCGTTGGTGTTGATTCCGGTCGCGGCGGGCATGGTGGCCAGGCGGCTGCGGCCCGGTTTCGCCGACCGGATGGACCGGCCGGTGCGGATCGTGTCGGTGGCGTTCCTCGCGGTGGTGACGCTCGCGGCGCTGGTGGCCGAACGCGGGAACGTGCTCGGCTATCTGGCGGCGGTCGGCCTCGTGGTCGCGCTGCTGTGCGTGACCAGCCTCGGCGTCGGCTACTTCGTGCCGAAGGCGTTCGGTGTCACGCGCAGCCAGGCCATCGCGTGCTCGATGGAGGTCGGTATCCACAACAGCGCGCTGGCGATGACCATCGCCATCAGCGTGCTCGGCGACATCAGGATGGCAGTGCCTGCGGGCGTCTACGGCATCGTCATGCTGCCCATCGCCTACGTCGCGGGCTCGGCGATCAGCCGCAGAATCCGGCGCGAGGAGACCGTCGAGCCCGCGGTGATCTCGGGTACCTGAGTTCCCGGCTCAGTCGGAGGAACTGGAGACCTCCGATTCCGGACCCCGCGCCTGAGCTCCCGGTTCAGTCGCGGGAACCGGAGACCTCCAATTCCCGGACCCCCGGCGACGCGGCCGGGTCCGCGCCGGTCACCTCCAGCCGGACGTATCGCGCGGAGACCGGTTCGGTGAGCGCCCCGCTCGCGGGATCGGCGGCGACCGTGGCCCACTCCCGCCCGTTCTCGGACACCGCGACCGACGACGCGACCGGCGCGGGATCGGCCCAGCGGGGCAGTACCCGCTCGACGCGCGCGGCCGCGCCGAGATCGACGGTGAGGCTGCCGTGCGCGCCGTCCGGCGCCCATCCGGTCGCGGTGCTGCCGTCCACCGCGGCGTCCGGATAGCGGCCCGGCTCGGTGGAGCTGCTGGTGACCGGACGGCAGCGCGCGAGGTTGCCGGTGGGTGCGAGATCGGGACGGCGGGTCTCGATCGTCACGGGCGCGCCGGGTGCGACGGTGTGCGTACCGGACGGCGTCCGCAGCGGCATCGGCGCACCTCCGGTGAGCGTCACCGTCGTGCGTTCGGCGCCGATTTCCGCGTCGAAAGTGCGACCCTGCCAGTGCATTCCGCGGATCGTCATGCCGCGTTCGAATTGCGGCGGCAGCGTCGGGTTCACCTCGACGGCGTCGCCGCGCAGCCGCAGTCCGAGCAGGCCGCTGGTGAGCGATTGCAGGAAGCCGCCCGCCGCGGTGGCGAACGTGAACGCGGGCGCACCGGCCAGCGGGTCGCGCGCACCGGCTTTCGCGCCGCGTGCCTCGGCGAACTGCGCGAACGGCGGCCGCACGAACGGACGCGCCGCGCGGTCGAGGAAGGTGTTGGTCGCGCAGCCGGGTGCGCCGAGGTGCGCGGCGTCGATGGCGTGGACGGAGTCGGTCATCGCAGGGCCGTCGGGATCGGTTCGCGCGGAATAGTATTCGAGGACCCGGGTGGCGACGTCGGTCGGCATCGGCCATTCCAGCGGGTAGATGAGCAGCACGGTGTCGGCCTGTTTGATGGGAGTGCCGGTGTAGCCGTCGAATTGGGCGAAGACGCCGTTCGCCGCGTCGAACGGCATGCGAAGGCCGTCGGCGACGGTGGTCCACTCGGGCGGGTGTGGCGCGCCGAGGATCTCGGCGGCGCGCACCGCGTTGCGCAGCGCGAGCGCCGCGACCGCGTTGGTGTAGACGCCGTCGTCGACGCCGTTGCTGTACTCGTCGGGGCCCGCGACATCGCGCAGCGAGAAGCCGCCGTCCGGGTTGGGTGTCACGCGCGCGGCCCAGAATTCGGCGACCGCGCTCATGATGGGCCAGACCCGCTCGCGCAGATATCCGGCGTCGCCGGTGGCGAGGTAGTACTGCCAAGCGGCCAGCGAGATGTCGCCCTGGAGATGAATCTGATTCAGGCAGTGCGGCGGATCCCAGCTGTGGCACTCGTCGAGTTCGCCGTCCGTCGCGCTGGTCCACGGGTAGAACGCGCCGGGGAAACCGAGTCGCCGGGCGTTGGCCTTCGCGGCGGGCAGCGTCCGGTACCGGTACTCCACAACGGTTTTCGCCAGGTCCGGCGCGAAATGCAGGAGGGCGGGGAACATCCAGATGTCGGCGTCCCAGAACACCGCGCCCGAGTAGTTGTCGCTGCTGAGCCCGACCGGCGAGAGGCTGTTGTCCTGCGAAGGATTGCTCGCCGAATACAGCGAATACAGCGCGCCGCGCGTCCACGATCGCACGTCGGGTTCGCCGGGGATCTCGACCTCGCCGCGCCACAGGCCCGTCCACACTTCGGTGGTGTCCGTCAGCAGCGCGTCCCAGCCCGCGCTCGCGGCGCGCCGCGCGGCGGCCAGTGCGGAGGCGGCCGGATCGGCCGAGGTGCGCGCGGTGTCGACGCCGACGAACTTGGTCGCGGTGTAGGACTCGCCCTCCCGCACCGGGATCCGGGCTTGCTGGCTCGCGGTCAGGTCGTCACGCGAAGGCGACGGCGCGATCGTCGCGCCGGGCCCTGCTTCCAGGACGGACACGACCGAACCGGTGATTTCCGTTCCCGCCGTGCGGAATCCGACGCCTACGGTCGCTTCGCCGCGCTGCCCCGCGCCGGTCGGCACGATACGGCGGGCGCCCGCGCCGTCGAGCAGATCGGTCAGCACCAGTTCGCCGGACCAGCGCGGCCGCAGGCTGAGGCGCACCGCGCCGACGTGCTGATCGGAACGGGCGGCGAACACGTCGTACACCAGATCGGTGGCCCGCCCGTCCGCTGTCGTCCAGGTCGCCCTGGTGCGGACCAGTCCGCAGCGCAGGTGCAGGGTCTGCTCGAAGCCGGTGATCCGCGCGGCGGGGGTGGCGGGGGAGTACGTCTCGTCGCCGACGCCGACCAGCAGGCCCGACCAGTTCGGGATGGCCGCCGCGACTTCGCGGTCGTCGGCGACGTCCGGGCTGTGCCCGTACAGACCGGCGACGAACGCGCCGTCGTAGGCCGGGGTGTACAGCGGCCAGCCGGTGGGCTCGTCGGTGCCGAGGTAACCCGTTCCGCGCGGCGGCACGCGCAGTCCGAGATAACCGTTGCCGACGAAGGGATGACCGTCGATCGGCGCGTCCACGTCGGTATTGGACGGCGCCCATCCTGCGGTCTCCGCGACGCCCGGGCACGCCGAGTCCGACCACTCGCCCTCCTCGCGCACCACCACCAGCGCCACCCCCGTCACCAGCGCCAGCACCGCCACCAAGGCGATCACGAGCAGTATTCGTCGGAAGGGCCGGGCCGAGAACGACATCGCACCTCCCGTCGTGCGCGGCGCGCACGCTCGATTCACTCGGACGACTCGTTGGCGGGCCGGACCCCGCTCGGCCCGGTCTCGCGATGATGCCTGTGCACGAGGATTTCCCCGTTCCCGCCGATCGACACCCGGCGCGCGGATTCGGCGCGGGCATATCCTGTCGCCTGTTGTTCTCCATCGACCGCGGCCGCCTCGGCCGGGAAGGCAGGCGAGGATGCGCGCCATCGCGTTCTACGAGTTCGGCGAACCGGACGTGCTTCGGGTCGTGGACGTACCGGTCCCCGAGCCGACCGGCGCACAGGTGCGAATCGCGGTGCGCGCCGCTGGAGTCAACCCGGCGGACTGGAAGATCCGTTCGGGCGCATTGGTTTTCGGCGAGCCGACCTTCCCGCAGTTCCCGGGCGCCGAGGTCGCGGGTGTGGTGGACGCGGTCGGGCCGGAGGCGGCGGGCGTCGCCGTCGGCGACGAGGTGATCGCCTGGACGCGCGGCGGTTACGCCGAGTACGCGCTGAGCGCCGACGTCGCGGCCAAGCCCGCGGGGCTGGCCTGGGCCGACGCCACCGCGCTTCCGGTCGCGGTCAGCACCGCGGCGAAGGTGCTTGATCTGCTGCGACCACGGGCGGGCGAGACCCTCCTGGTCAACGGCGCGTCGGGGGCGGTCGGTTCGATGGCCGTTCAGCTGGCCCGCGCCGAGGGCGCCACCGTCATCGGCACGGCCGCGCCCGCCAACCAGGACCTGGTGCGCGCGCTCGGCGCGACGCCGACACCGTACGGCGACGGACTGGTCGAGCGGGTGCGCGCACTCGCGCCGGGCGGTGTCGACGCGGTGTTCGACGCCGCGGGCCACGGCGTGCTGCCCGCCGCGATCGAACTGCGCGGCGGCACGGATCGCATCGTCACCATCGCCGACGGCGCGGCCGCCGACCTCGGCATCGCGTTCCCGACCGGTCCCGGCCCGCGGTCGACCGCCCTGCTCGGCCACGTGGCGCAGCGACTCGCTCGCGGCGAATTTCGCCTGGCAGGCGCGGCGCGCGTCTTTCCGCTGGCCGAGGCCGCCGCGGCGCAGCGGGAAATGGAGCACGGCCGCGGACCGGGGAAGGTCGTATTGATCGTCGAGTGAGCCGGTCGTAATTAGGCTGGAACGATGCGACTGCCTCGGATTCGCAAACCGACGCCACCGCCAGGATTGGCCAGCAGTCTCGACGTCTGGCTGGTCGGCAGGAGCGCGCGAGTACGCCCGACGCCCGCCGACCGGATGCTGCGCGGTCTCAGCACGAGCGCGAACCACAACCGGCTCTGGCTCGGCGTCGGCGCGGGCCTCCTCCTGCTCGGCAACCGGCCGCTGCGCCGCGCGGGCGCGCGCGGACTTCTCGCGGTCGGACTCGCCAGCGGTATCGCCAACGGCATCGCCAAGCCGCTGTTTCCCCGCCGCCGTCCGCCCGACGAATCGGTGCCGTTCGTCCGTCGGCTGGTCCGGCCGCCAGTGTCCTCGTCGTTCCCCTCCGGACACGCCGCCTCGGCGGCCGCCTTCGCCACCGGCGTCGCGCTGGAGAGCCCGGCGACGGCCGCGGCGATCGCGCCGGTCGCCGCGGCCGTCGCCTACTCCCGGGTCCACATCGGCGTGCACTGGCCCTCCGACGTGGTCGCGGGCATGCTGCTCGGGACCGGGGTCGCACTGGTCACGCATCGGTGGTGGGCGGTGCGCCCCGACGAACCCGCGCTGCTCGGCCACGCCGAGCAGGTGGACCCGGTGCCGCACGGGCGCGGCCTGCTGCTGGTGACAAACCCGCTCGCCGGAAGCGGCAACGGCGCGCTCGCCTCGGCGCAGCTGCGCGCCGGGCTGCCCGCGGCACACATCGTGCAGATCGATCCCGACCGCGACCTCGACGACCAACTCGCCGAACGGCTCGACCGCGCGGACATCACCGCGCTCGGCGTCTCCGGCGGCGACGGCACGGTCTCCTCGGTGGCCGAGATCGCGGTCCGGCACGGGGTGCCGCTGGCCGTCTTCGCAGACGGCACCCTCAACCACTTCGCCAGGGACGCGGGCGTCGACGAGGCCGAGCAGACGTTCGCCGCGCTCGAGCACGGCACGGTCGTGCGGGTCGACGCCGCGGACGTGCGGTTCGACGAGGACGGCTCGCGCGTCTTCGTCAACACCGCAAGCCTCGGCGGCTACCCCGACTTCGTCCAGCTGCGGGAGCGGTGGGAACAGCGGCTTGGCAAATGGCCCGCCGCGGGCATCGCGATGATCCGGGTCCTGCTCGGCGCGCAGCCGCTGCACACCGTCATCGACGGCGCCCCGATGGCCATCTGGATGCTGTTCGTCGGCAACGGCCGCTACGACCCGGCCGACCAGGTCCCGATGTCGCGACCCGAATTGCACCGCGGCACCCTCGATGTCCGCTACCTGCGCGCCGACGTCCACTTCTCCCGCACCCGCCTGATCTGGGCCACCCTCACCGGCACCCTCGGCAACTCGGCCACCTACGTCCGCAAGGAAGTGCCGCGCCTCGAAGTCCGCGTCATCGAGGACTCGGTCTCCCTCGCGACGGACGGCGAAGTGGATTCGCGCGGAAAGCATTTCGTCTTCACCAGCCGGCCGTCCGCGCTTGCCCTTTTCCGGCCTCCGGAGGAGTAGCCGCGACCCATTTGCGTGTCCCCGCACGCGCGGTCGGTTTTTGATCTAGCGTGAGCCACGGGTCGACGCCGAGAGGGGCCGTGGGATGCGAACGGGGATGCTGGGGCTGGCGGAGTTGCGGGAGCGGGTCGAGTCCGGTGAGCTCGACACGGTGCTGGTCGCGATGACCGACATGCAGGGACGGTTGCAGGGGAAACGGTGCGCGGCACGGTATTTCGTCGACGAGGTGCTCGACCACGCGACCGAGGCGTGCAACTATCTGCTCGCGGTCGACGTCGAGATGACGCCCGTGGACGGGTACGCGATGTCGTCCTGGGACAACGGCTACGGAGACTTCGTGCTGCGCCCGGACCTGAGCACGCTGCGGCTCGTACCGTGGCTGCCCGGCACCGCGCTGGTGCTCTGCGATGTCGAACAGGTGCATCCGGAGGGCACGCCGGTGGCCGCCTCGCCGCGCCAGGTGCTGCGCAAGCAGTTGGACCGGCTCGCCGAACACGGACTCCGCGCCTACGTGGGCACCGAACTCGAATTCCTGGTCTTCGACGACAGTTACGAATCGGCCTGGGAGCGCGGCTACCGCGACCTGCGCCCCGCCAATCAGTACAACGTCGACTACTCGATGCTCGGCACCTCCAGGATCGAACCACTGCTGCGCCGCATCCGCAACGAGATGGCCGGTGCCGGAATGTATGTCGAGTCGGCCAAGGGTGAATGCAACCCGGGCCAGCACGAGATCGCCTTCCGCTTCGACGAAGCCATGGTGACCTGCGACAACCACAGCATCTACAAGACGGGCGCCAAGGAGATCGCGGCGCAGGACGGCCGCAGCATCACCTTCATGGCGAAATACAACGAGCGCGAGGGCAACTCGTGCCACATCCACCTGAGCCTGCGGAACGAGGCGGGTGAGCCGGTGTTCGCTGGCGACGGCGAAGGCGGCGCCTCCGCGCTGATGCGGCACTTCCTGGCGGGCCAGCTGGATTGCCTGCGCGAGTTCACCTACTTCCTCGCACCGAACATCAACTCCTACAAGCGTTTCGTCTCGGGCAGCTTCGCGCCCACCGCGCTGGCCTGGGGCAGGGACAACCGCACCTGCGCGCTCCGGGTGGTCGGCACGGGCGCTTCGCTGCGGGTGGAGAACCGGATTCCGGGTGGCGACGTGAATCCCTATCTCGCCGTCGCGGCTTCGATCGCGGCCGGGCTGCACGGCATCGAGCGGCGGCTGCCGCTGGAGCCGGAGTTCCACGGCAACGCCTATCGTTCACAGCGTCCCAGGGTGCCGAGGACCCTGCGGGAGGCGGCGCGGCTGTTCGGCGAGAGCGCCGTGGCCCGCACCGCGTTCGGCGCGGAGGTGGTGGAACACTATCGGAACGCGGCGCAGGTGGAGCTGGACGCCTTCGACGCCGCCGTGACCGATTGGGAGCGAACCCGTGGATTCGAACGACTCTGACCCCGCCGCCCCGCGCCCCGTCATCGGGCTGCCGACCTACGTGGAGCAGGCGCGATTCAGCACCTGGGATACCCGATGCGCGGTGTTGCAACACGATTACATCCACATGGTCGACCGGGCGGGTGGTATCCCGGTGCTGCTGCCGCCCGTCGGAGAGCCGCGACCCGAATTGATCGACCGGCTCGACGGCCTGGTGCTCACCGGCGGGGCGGACATCGACCCGGCTCGCTACGGCGCGCGCCTGACCGACGCGGCCCTCGGCTACACCCGAGCGGACCGCGACGAATCCGAGTTCGGCCTGTTCACGCTGGCCCGCGCGGCGGGTGTGCCGATTCTGGCGGTGTGCCGCGGGCTGCAACTGGTCAACGTGGCGCTCGGCGGCACCTTGATCCAGCACCTGCCCGACGCGGTCGGTCACGAAGGGCACTCGGGCGGAAGCGGGTCGTTCGACGTCAACGAGGTGCTGACCGAGCCGGGCACCCAGCTGGCGGCGCTTGCCGGGCCGCGGCTGGAGGCGCATTGCCACCATCACCAGGCGATCGACGACCTCGCGCCGGGACTCGTGGTGAGCGCGCGCTCGGGCGACGGGTCGATCGAGGCGGCGGAACTGCCTGGCGAGCCGTTCCTGATCGGCGTGCAGTGGCATCCCGAGGCCAATCGGGCCGATGATCGTCTGATGCGGGCACTTGTGGCCGCGGCCGCGGCCTATCGGCGGGCACGAGTCGGGTGAGAGGAGCGGACGACATGGCGGCAACCCAGGTGGTGAACCCCGCGACCGAGCAGGTCGTGGCGTCGGTGGAACCGACGGACGCGGCGGCGACCGACGCCGCCATCGAGCGCGCGCGGCGGGCGGCGTCGGAGTGGCGCGAGGTCGCGCCCGGCGACAGGGCCCGGCTGCTGCGTCGCTTCGCCGAAGCGGTCGACGCCGATGTGGAGCGGCTGGCGCGACTGGAGGTCGACAACGCCGGGCACACCATCGGCAACGCCCGCTGGGAGGCCGGAAACGTCCGCGACGTACTGCATTTCGCGGCCGGGATGCCGGAACGCTTGTCCGGCAAGCAGATTCCGGTGGCTGGCGGCTTGGACGTCACGTTTCAAGAGCCGCTCGGCGTCGTCGGTGTCATCGTGCCGTGGAACTTCCCGATGCCCATCGCGGCGTGGGGATTCGCGCCCGCGCTCGCCGCGGGGAACGCGGTGGTGCTCAAGCCCGCCGAGCTGACGCCGCTGACCGCGCTGCGGCTCGGCGAGCTGGCAAGGGAAGCGGGCCTGCCCGAGCACGTCTTCCAGGTGCTGCCGGGCAAGGGGTCGGTGGTCGGGCAGCGGTTCGTCACCCATCCCGCGGTGCGCAAGGTGGTGTTCACCGGGTCGACGGAGGTCGGCAAGCAGATCATGGCGGGCTGCGCGGAGCAGGTGAAGCGGGTGACCCTCGAGCTGGGCGGCAAGAGCGCGAACATCGTGTTCGCCGACGCCGATCTGGAGCGGGCGGCCGCCACCGCGCCGTACGGCGTGTTCGACAACGCGGGGCAGGACTGCTGCGCGCGCTCGCGAATCCTGGTGCAGCGGAGCGTCTTCGATCGATTCCTCGAACTGTTGGAGCCCGCGGTGCGCGGCGTGCGGGTCGGCGATCCCGGCGCGGAGGACACCGAGATGGGCCCGCTCATCTCGGCCGCGCACCGCGAGCGGGTCGCCGCGTTCGTGGAGCCGTCGACGAAAGTGGCTTTCACCGGCCATCGTCCGGAGGGTCCTGGGTTCTGGTACCCGCCGACCGTCGTGCTGCCCACCGCGCCGACCGACCGGGTGCTCACCGAGGAGGTGTTCGGTCCGGTGGTCGCGGTGCTTCCGTTCGACGACGAGGCGGAGGCGGTGCGCCTCGCCAACGACACCGAATACGGTCTGTCCGGCTCCATCTGGACCAATGATCTCGGCAGGGCGCTGCGGGTCTCCCGTGGCGTCGAGGCCGGAAACCTGTCGGTGAACTCGCACTCCTCGGTGCGGTACTGGACACCGTTCGGCGGGTTCAAACAGTCCGGCCTCGGCCGCGAACTCGGACCGGACGCCGCGCTGGCGTTCACCGAGACCAAGAACGTCTTCATCGCGACCCAGTGATCCATCGAACCCACGTGATTCACCGCACCGAGAAGGAGATGCGTTGCAGCGCTTACAGGATCGAGTAGCCGTCGTCACCGGCGGCGGCAGCGGGATCGGGCTCGCCACGGTGCGCCGCTTCGCGGCCGAGGGCGCCAAGGTCGTCGTCGCCGACATCGACGCCACCGCGGGCGAGGCCGCCGCGGCGGAGGTCGACGGCCTGTTCGTGAAGGTGGACGTCACCGACGAGACGCAGGTTCGGGACATGTTCGAGGCCGCGGTCGCGGCGTACGGCGGACTGGACATCGCCTTCAACAACGCGGGAATCTCACCGCCGGAAGACGATTCGATCCTGACCACCGGCATCGAGGCGTGGCGGCGGGTGCAGGAGGTGAACCTGACCTCGGTCTACCTGTGCAGCAAGTACGCCATCGAGCACATGCTGGTGCGCGGCAAGGGCTCGATCATCAACACCGCCTCCTTCGTCGCGGTGCTCGGCGCGGCGACCTCGCAGATCTCCTACACGGCGTCCAAAGGCGGCGTGCTGTCCATGAGCCGGGAGCTCGGCGTCCAGTTCGCCAGGCAGGGCATCCGGGTGAACGCGCTGTGCCCTGGTCCGGTGAACACCCCGCTACTTCAGGAGCTGTTCGCCAAGGACCCGGAGCGCGCCGCGCGCCGCCTGGTGCACATCCCGGTCGGTCGCTTCGCCGAGCCGGAGGAGATCGCGGCCGCCGTCGCCTTCCTCGCCAGCGACGACGCCTCGTTCATCACCGCCGCACAGTTCCTCGTCGACGGCGGCATCTCCGGGGCCTACGTCACGCCGATCTGAGGCGTTCCACCCGACCGGACGGGCTGTTCGAGTCCGTCCGGGGTCGCTCCATCGATCAGGTCACATTCGAAACCGTGTGACGACAATCACATTCGCTGATTGCCGTGCAGGTAGCTGGGTGTGCGCTGTCCGGTGGGGCGGGTCCGCCGCTGTTTGGTCCTCGCGAAACCTGGGTATCGGTTTGTTCCGTGCCCGGCCCCGTTTCCGGGGTGGGCCGGATGGACGAATCGAGGCTCGCCGGGACGGGCCGGTGAGGAGGCGGGCGTGACCGATCGTGGACAGGACTCGACGCGTCTACGGCGTTCGGTGGCCGCGTCGGCCATGGGCAACGCCACCGAGTGGTTCGACTACGGCGTGTACGCGGCGACGGCGACCTATCTCACCGACGCGTTCTTCCCCGGCGAGCTCGGCACCCTTGGCACCATGCTCGGCTTCGCCATCTCGTTCGTGCTTCGCCCGCTCGGCGGCATGGTGTGGGGTCCGCTCGGCGATCGCCTCGGCCGAAAGGCCGTGCTGGCCACCACGATCCTGCTGATGTCGGCCGCGACCGGCGCGATCGGCCTGCTGCCGACACACGCCTCGGTCGGCATGCTCGCTCCGGTGCTGCTGATCGCACTCCGTGTCCTGCAAGGCTTCTCGACGGGCGGCGAATACGGCGGCGCGGCAACGTATTTGGCGGAGTGCGCGACCGATCGGCGGCGCGGTTACCTCGGCAGCTTCCTGGAATTCGGCACGATGGCCGGTTTCGTCGGCGGTTCGGCCGTCGTGCTCGCCTGTCAGCTCGCGCTCGGTTCGGACGCCATGCACGACTGGGGCTGGCGCATCCCGTTCCTGCTCGCCGTGCCGCTCGGCCTGACCGGCTGGTATCTGCGCGCCAGGCTCGACGAATCGCCGGTGTTCCAGGAGGTCGCCGAGAACCCGCACCCGCCGACCGGGCTGCGCGAGCTGCTCACCGGCTACCGACGCGAGATCCTCACCCTCGGCGGCCTGGTGATCGCGCTCAACGTGGTGAACTACACGCTGCTCACCTACCAGCCGACCTACCTGCAGAAGACCGTCGGCATGTCGGAGTCGGCCACCACCGCCATGATGCTGACCGGTCAGCTGGTGATGATGCTGGTGCTGCCGCTGTTCGGCATGGTCTCCGACCGGGTCGGCAGGCGGCCGATGTGGTTGTTCTCGCTGATCGGTCTCGCGGTGCTCGCGGTGCCGATGTACTGGCTGATGGGGCAGGGCACCGCGTGGGCGATCATCGGTTTCGTCGTGCTCGGCCTGCTGTACGTGCCGCAGCTGTCCACCATCAGCTCCACGTTCCCGGCGATCTTCCCGACGCACGTGCGCTTCGCCGGTTTCGCCTTCGCCTACAACGTCTCCACCGCGGCGTTCGGCGGCACCGCGCCGCTGGTGAACGAGGCCGTGATCGGATCGACCGGGTGGGCGCTGTTCCCCGCCGTGTACATGGTCGGCGCGTCCCTCATCGGGCTGGTCGCCTGGGCCTACCTGCGCGAGACCGCGGGCACCTCGCTGCGCGGCACCAAGGTGCCCGATGCCGACAGCGCACCGCTCCCAGCGGTGGCGCAGCCCGCGACCTGACGCGGGCCGCTATTCCTCCTCGCGATCGTCATCGGTCGGCCAGTCATCGGCGACGATCAGTCGACCGGTGCGCAGCATCTCGTCGTACTGTTCGGCGATCAGTGCGGCCGGGTAGGTCGGCCAGTACGAGACCGCGCCGGTGGCCTTGTCGATGACGCTGACCGTCCCGCCGATCACCGGCGGCGGTAGTGGTGAACTGGTTTCCGGAATCGGTCCTCGGACCGCGACGACGACGAAGCCGCCGTCGAATTCCGTGACCCGGTGCGTGATTTCGCTGCCGTGCTCCGTGACGGACAGGTACCGCGCGGCGATCTGTTGCGCCGCAGCGAGATCCACCGGCGTGGTCGCCGAGGTGGGGTAGGCGTGGACTTCCATGGTGCGGTGGCGGGATCGACCGGCGATCGACCGCCTGCTCCTTTCGTCGTTGCTGTGCAAGAAGATACGCCGCCCGCCGTGTGGTGGCCGTCTCAGTCGAACTGGACCGTGGCCAGCATGGCGCGGGCCAGTTCTTCCGGGTCCGTCGTGTCGGCCAGCGCCGAATCCGTCAGCGCCCCCTCTCGCCACAGCGCCGCGAAGCCGTGGACCAGCGACCAAGCGGCCAACTGGGTGGCGCGTTCCCGTCCGTCGGTGCGTTCGGGGCGGAGGTCGGCGACGCCTGCGCGCAGCGCGGCGCCGGAGCGGGTGCGCGCGGCCCGCAGCTCGGGGTCGTCGGCGCGCAGCAGATCGCGGCGGAACATCACGTCGAAGTGTCCGGGATGGTTCAGCGCGAAACGGACGTACGCGACCGCGACGTCGCGGAAATCCGGTCCGGCGCCGTCGAGCTCCGCGCCGAGCAGGTCGTAGCCCTCGGTGGCCAGCGCGGTGAGCAGACCGGCGCGATCGCCGAAGTGGTGGGCGGGCGCCGCGTGAGAGACGCCCGCGCGCCGCGCGAGCCCGCGCAGGGAGATCGCGTCGACGCCGTCGGCGGCGATCTGTTCGGCCGCCGCGGTCAGCATCGCGGTGCGGAGATCGCCGTGGTGGTAACCGCTCTTCGCCATGCCTCGATAGTGGCCGACAATCTTGTCATTGACAAGTTCTCGGCGTCGGCTTTAATCTTGCCAGTGTCAAGATTGGTTCGTGTCCTACCTCGGGAGATACTCATGGCCCCCTTCGTCGTCCTCGCCGCCGTCACCGCGCTTGCCCGCCTTCTCGGCTGGTTCATCGACGTGACCTGGCTCGATTCATGGTCGGACGCGGTCCGTTTCGGCCTCGCCACTATGTTCGGGCTGACGGCGAGCGCGCACTTCCTGCAGCCGCGCCGCTCGGCACTGATCGAGATGGTGCCGCCGCAGTTGCCCGCCGCACCCGCCCTGGTCACGTTGACCGGCGTGCTCGAAATCGCGGGCGCTGTCGGCCTTTTGATCCCCGCCACCGCGGACCTGGCGGCGGCAGGCCTCGCGGCACTACTCGTGGTGATGTTCCCTGCCAACGTGTTGGCCGCGCGAAAAGGCGTGGGCGCCAAGACGATGCCGCTCCCGCTGCGCACCGTGTTGCAGGTGGTGTTCCTCGGGGCGACCGCCTTGGTGATCGCCGGGTAGTTCGAGTGTCGCTGCTGCGCCGGGTGCAGGGCGGCAGCCGATGTTCTCCGCGGGATGCGCGAGAGACCGCCCGGACGCGGTTCGGCCGACACCGGAGAGGATGTAGCGATGTCCTTCACGGTTCCCGGCGGGCCATACCTCCCGCCGGCGCACGAGGGCGCGGACAGCCTGCGCGAACATCCGGGCGAACTCGATCGCTTCGCGCATCGACTGGTGCTGGCGACCACCGCACGCAAGACCGGTGTGCCGCCCGGAAACCGCAGGGGCGCAGAACTACGCGGGCTGAGCACGCGGGACTTCGATGCCGATCTGCGGCAACTGCTCGAGCTGTCTCGGGCGTGGGCGCGTATGCGGGCTTCGGGGATGCCGTCTATCGAAAGCGCCCGGCCGACCCTGTACCCCCCTCCTGGAACAGGCCCGGCCGGGCTGAAATAAACAATGCCTTGGGGGGCTTGACAGCGGCTTAAAGGGGACTTAAGGGGTCAATTCCGGGGGAATTGGGTGAGGAATTCGGCGTTGGACTTGCTCTGCCGCAGGCCTTCCAGCAGAAGCTCGGTGGCGTGGTTGCCGTCGACGGCGGCGAGGGTGCGGCGCAGGTGGTGGGTCGCGGCGAGTTCGGCTGGGGTGAGCAGGAGTTCGTCCTTGCGGGTGCTGGACTGGGCGATGTCGACGGCGGGGAAGACGCGGCGGGCGGCAGTGGCGCGGTCGAGTTTGAGTTCGGCGTTGCCGGTGCCTTTGTATTCCTCGAAGATCACCGTGTCGGCGAGCGAGCCGGTTTCGACCAGGGTGGTGGCGACGATGGTGAGCGAGCCGCCGTTCTCGAAATTGCGTGCGGCGCCGAGGAAGCGCTTGGGCGAGGCGAGTGCGGCGGCGTCGACACCGCCGGAGAGGACGCGGCCCGAGGTGGGCGCGGCGTTGTTGTAGGCGCGGGCGAGGCGGGTCAGCGAGTCGAGCAGAACCACCACGTCGCGGCCGGTTTCGGCGAGGCGTTTTGCGCGTTCGACGGCGAGTTCGGCGAGTGCGATCTGATCGCCGGGTGAGCGGTCGAAGGTGGCGGCGGCGACATCGGCGGGGACCGTGCGCGCGAGGTCGGTGACCTCTTCCGGGCGCTCGCCGACGAGCACGAGCATCAACTCGCATTCGGGGTGGTTCTTCGCGATGCCGTGCGCGATGGCTTGCAGCACAGAGGTTTTGCCCGCCTTGGGTGGTGCGACGACCAGCGCACGCTGGCCCTTGCCGATCGGCATGACGAGGTCGGTGACGCGGGTGGTCAGCTCGTGCGGCTCGGTTTCCAGGCGCAGGCGCTGGTTGGGGTAGAGGGGGACCAGGTTCTCGAAGACGGGTCGCTTGCCCGCGTGCTCGGGGGTCTGGCCGTTGACGGTCTCGACGCGGAGGAGGGGGTCGAGTTTCGCGCCGTGCCGGGATGATTGCCCGTTGGCCCGAGCCGATCGCGCATCACGCTCGACCGATTGCGCGTCGCGCTGCGGGGGCCGCGCCAGTCCGGTGACGAAATCACCTCGGCGCAAATGGTTCTCGCGGATCAAACGAGGAGCGACGTGCAGGTCGTTGTCGCCGGGAAGGTAGCCGTCGACGCGCAGAGTCGCGGTGTTGCCGACGATGTCGAGGACGCCGGAGACCGGGCGTTCGGCTTGGTCGTCGTGCGTTGACGAATGCTGAGAAGTGTTGTTTTTCATCGGTTTTCCTTACTGGGATGCAGGTGAGGGAGATGGCGAAAGCCATGAGTGCGGTAGAAATCGCTCGACCGCGACGCGGAATCGGCGCTCTGCGTCGCCGGTGCGGTTGAGTGGGTCCCGTTCATCGCGAATCCGATATCGCGGAAAAGGGGAGATCCGAGTTCGTCCGTAGGAGACATCGTCTACAACCACCGACAGCGCCGAGGCTACCCGCCGCGATTCGATTCGCGCAAGGATGAATCCGTCGAGTGCGCGTCACGTCTCAGTTCGGACTGGCTACTCGACCCTCGCCGACCTGCTGCTTCGGCGATCCGCCTGCGCGGCAGATCAGCGGCACGCATCGAAGTCGGCGCGCAGCAGATCAGCGGCGTGCACCGGGTCGGGGCGCAGCAGAGCGGCGACCACGGTCGGCAGCGCAGACGTAATTCGGGCGCCGCCGCATGGGCTCGCGGTGGGTGGTGCCGAGGTCTCTCCGGCGCTTGGTAACCCCGGCTGGCATCGCCGGACCTGCTTCGAGTCGAGGGCCTAGGGCTGATGTCGTGGTAAGCGGCCGAAATTGGGCACTCGACTTGCTCGGCCGGTCTCGTGGCACAGCCGATCTCAGTCGCTATCGTTGCTGCGCAACAGCTTCCGCATTCAGCGCAGCGGCGTCGCCCCGCCGCGCGCAGGGGGCGAACCACCAAAGAGGCGAGCTGACGCTCAGCGCAGCACGCGGGGTCCTACCCAATCTTTGCCAACGCGGTCGGAATGCTCTCGCGGACGATCGTCCGCCTCCCTCAACGACCCGCGTCGGAACAATATTCCCGCCGCCGTTACCCCGGTACCCACCCGACCGCGCGGCGCGGTCCAGGGGCGAGCACGCCGGGCTCATCCGGCGCACGACCAGTGAAGCGACTCTCAGAGCACGGCCTGCGTCTGCGTCACCTTCGCGACGAGCTTGTCCGCGTCGTCGCGAATCTCGGTCTCGACGACGATGAACGAGCGTCCCGCGTGCAACGGCCGCGCGCTGGCGACGGCGTGGCCGGAGCGCACGGCGCGCAGGAAGTTGGACTTCGACTCCACCGTCGTGGTGCCCTGCTTGCCCTCGGGCAGATTCAGGAAGGCGCACACCGCGCCGGTCGCGTCGGCGAGCGACATCAGCACGCCGCCGTGCAGCATGCCGCCGAGCGTGCACAGCGACTCGTCCCAGGCGATCCTGCTGCGCACCAGTTCGGGGCCGTGCTCGAGCACCTCGACGCCGAGCCGCTCGGTGAAGGGCATGGACTGGTGGAAGAGCTTGGTGCCGGTCTCGTCGATCATGCCGATCATGCTGCCGTCCGGGAGCGCGCCGGTCGATTACCCCGGAGGTAATCGGCGTCGATCCACGCGCGGTTGGCGCGAATCCGCGCGTCCGACGGGGACGCCGAAACAGGCGGGATCAGAAGCCGAACGAACCGGTGGGCGGCGGGGACTGCACCATCCGCCACGCGCCGCAGTTCACGGTCTTGAAGGCGACATCTGTCGGCTTGATCTCCACGCGGACCGGGCTCAGTCGGGTGAAGTTGTTGGCGATGATGTTTTGCATGTTCGTGTTGTCGCCCTCCACTTTCCACAGCCTGCGCCAATCGCAGCCGTACGCGGGGTCGGGGGTTCCCGGCGCTTCCCATATGCCGGGGAGGATGTCGACGCCGACCATGTAGAGGCCGTCGCCCGCCATGTAATTCGCGGGCTCGGCGGCCGCGGTTCCGGCTCCGAACAAAGTCGCGGCGGAGGCCATCGCCCCCGCGATCACGAGCATGCGCATGCGCTGTGTCTCCTCGATATTCGCGCCCAACTGGACGGCTGACCTGCGAAGATCCCCGCATCTTCGTGGCCAGATCTACCAGAGTCCGTCGCGAGAGCGTGGGTGTTCGAGAGATTTCTGTCACATACACACCGCGTTCGCACGAATTCGCCGTTATCGCGGATCGGTGTGTCATCGGCTCGAACCGCCGCGATATCGATGGTGTGAGAGGTATTCGATCATTGGGTGCGCTCACGGAGCGGAGGCGTACGTGTGGCGCCCATTGTGCGGGCTTGTGCACCGACGAGGGTTTGGCTCGAGTACTCGCCGCCGATTGGGGGTTGCTGCACTGGCGCGCGCGGCGCGGTCTGGGGGATGCGGGCTTGGCGGAGCACGCGGTGCAGGAGACGCTGCTACGGGCTTGGCGCTCGTGTTCCCTCTTCGACGCGCGCCGCGGCAGCGTGCGCACCTGGCTGCTGGCCATCGAGCGCAACGTCATCATCGATATCGCGCGCGCCCGCGCGGCGCGGCCGTTCGACATCGCGTGGGACGAGATCGGCGACACCGGCGGGCCGCCGATCGCGGACCCGGATTTCGCCGACGGGCTGATCGACGGCCTGCTCGTCGCCGAACTGCTGTCCAGGCTGCCCTCGGCCCAGCGCGAGGCCGTCGTCGAGGTGATCCTGCGCGACCGCGCCTACCGGGAGGTGGCCGCGGACTTCGGCGTCCCGGTCGGCACCGTGAAGACCCGCGTGCACTACGCGCTGCGATCGCTGCGGCAACTCCCGCGCGGCGCCTGATCCCGGCGATCCGGTTCACGTTCGAACACTCGGTCCCCTTACCGTGGTCGGCAGTGTCCGAACCAGGCGGGGAGTTGACCGATGCCGACCGAAGACCGCGGTGACCTGCGAATCGACCGACGAACCGCACTGGCGGGTGCCGGTGTGGCCGCCGCCGTGACGGTGGGCGCCTGCGCGTCCGCCGAACCGTCCGCGCGCGAGGTCGCGCCGGGCACCGAGGTCGCGAAGGTGGCCGACGTGCCGGTCGGCGGCGCCGTGATCGCCGGCGGCACCGTGGTCACCCAGCCGCGAGCCGGTGTCTTCCAAGGCTTTTCGGCCGCATGCACGCACCTCGGGTGCACTGTCTCGAAGATTCAGCGCGAGACCGTCGTCTGCCGCTGCCACGGCAGCGCGTTCCGATTCGACGGCACGGTCGCCACCGGACCCGCCGAACGACCGCTCGCGCCGCGCGCCGTCCGGGTCGACGGCGACCGCATCGTGACCGCCTGACGGGCGATCGGTTCGACCGAAGGCGTCCGCGAGTCGGTCGGCGAGACCGAATGTCACCTTCGATCGGGACTTGCCCAGTGGTCTGCCTGATGTAAGCCGATTGCCGCTCGGCGGCCCTTTTTGTGGCGGTTTCGGTGCCTCTGACCAGCCTAGATATTGCCAGCAACCCAGGTAACAGTTCGGTAACTGGACTTGCCTCGCCGCGCGCCGCGTTGCAAGAGTGAACCACTGGGTTTGGTGTTACTAGTGGGAAGGGAGGGGTGCTCCGTCCCGGGGCGCCGACCGAACATGAAGCCAAGCATCATCAAGGCCGGTATCTCCACCACCGTCACGGCCGCGGTGACCGCCACTCTCGCCGGGCTGTTCCCGGTCGCCGCGACGGCCGCACCGGCCGCGCCGGGGATGGCGGGCAAGCTCGCAGGCAAAACGGTTTTCCTCGACCCCGGCCACCAGGGGTCGAATCACTCCGAGGACCTGGGCAGACAGGTGAACAACGGCCGCGGCGGCACCAAGGACTGCCAGACCACCGGCATGACCTCCGTCAACGGCGTACCCGAACACACCATCACCTGGAACGTCGCCCAGCTGGTCAAGACCTCGCTGGAGAGCATCGGCGCGCAGGTCGTGCTCAGCCGCCAGGACGACAGCGGCTGGGGCGGCTGCGTCGACGAACGGGCCCGCGCGGCCAACCAATCCGGCGCCGACGTGGCGGTGAGCATCCACGCCGACAGCGCGCCGCCCAATCTCCGCGGCTTCCACCTGATCGTGCCCGCGCTCCCGGTGCCCGACCCCAAGGTCGATCAGGTCCAGTCCGGGCCGGGTCTGGCCGTGACGAAGGCAGTGCGTGACGCCTACCTGCAGGCCGGATTCCCGGCGGCCACCTACGCCGGGGTTCAGGACGGATTGCAGACGCGCTCCGATATCGCGGGACCGGCGCTGACCGCGGTGCCGAACGTGTTCCTCGAAATGGGCAACGGCGCCAACGCGGAAGACGCCGCGCTGCTGGAGAGCCCCGACGGTCAGCTGAAACACGCCATCGCGGTCACCACCGGAGTGGTGAGCTACCTGCTCGGCACTTCGCCAGCGACGAACGGATCGGCCACCGACCGACCCGCCTCTGCACCCGCGCAGTCCGCACCCGCGGAAACCGTTCCGGCGCAATCCGTCCCCGGACAGCAATCCGTTCCCGCGCAGCAGTCCGCGCCCGCGCGGTCCGCGCCGTACGGCTCCCCCGAGGACAACGGCTCGCCGGAGAACGGCACGCTGGAAGACGTTCCCAACGGTTCGATGCCGAGCCCCAACGGTTCGGTCCCGCAGGCGCAGGCCCTGCCGGGCACCGTGGATCCGTCGACACCGGGCGGTCAGTCGAACCTGGGTTTCGACCAGGGCACTCAGGCGAGCCCCGGCAGCCGGTTGACGCCGAACAGCCCGTCGACGCCGGGAACCTACGCATTGCCCGGCACCTACACACTGCCCGACGGCCCGTCGACACCCGGCACCCAGTCGACTCCGGACTACCGGTCCAACTCGGAGACCCGCACGCTCGGCGTCCTCGCGAACACCGTGCTCGAGATGCTCATGCCGCTGGCACGGACGCTCGGCATGGACGACACGATGATCACCGCGGAGCTGATCAACCTGGCCTACACCTTGGCCAGCACCCTGTTCGGCCCCGCGAAGTAATCGCATCCGCCACCGAACGCCACCCGATCCGTCGGGTGGCGTTCGGCCGTTCCGACGCCCTTCGCGGGCCGACTATGGTGGTCCGGGTGGCTGACCGGATTCCTGTGCTGATCGTCGCCGGCTTTCTCGGCTCGGGGAAGACCACCCTGCTCAACCACCTGCTACGCAACAATCGGGGGACCCGAATCGGCGTCGTCGTCAACGACTTCGGCGCGATCAACATCGATTCCATGCTGGTCGCCGGGCAGGTGGACGCGATGGTCTCGCTCGGCAACGGTTGCGTCTGCTGCGCGGTCGACGTCACCGAGCTGGACGAGCTGTTCACCCGGCTGGCGCAGCCGAGGGCGAACATCGATGTGATCGTGGTGGAGGCCAGCGGTCTCGCCGAGCCGCGCAACCTGATCCGCATGGTGGTCGGCAGCGACAACCCGCGCATCCGCTACGGCGGTCTGGTGGAAGTGGTCGACGCCGAACAATTCCCGGCAAGCCGCGAGCGGCACCCCGAACTGCTTACGCACCTGCGGCTGGCCGATCTGGTCGTGGTCAACAAGGCCGATCGGGTCGGCGCCGCCGAACTGGAGACGCTGCGCGGCGAGATCACCGACCTGGTCGGCACGGTCCCGGTCTACGCGACCACCCGAGGACGCATCGATCCCGGCCTGCTGTTCGACGAGCCGCTGCGCGCGACCCGGCGCGGCGCCGAGCAGCTGAGCTTCGACGAACTGCTGGCCGAGCACGACCACGAGCACGACGACGAGCACCGCCACCTGCACGACGACTACACCAGCGTCTCCTTCACCAGCGAGCGGGAACTGGATCCGCGCAGGCTGATCGACTTCCTGGAGGACCCGCCGCCCGGTCTGTTCCGCGCCAAGGGCTTCGCGGCCTTCGGCGTCGCGGCCGAGCGCCGGAAGTTCCTGCTGCACATGGTCGGCAGGCACATCGTCTTCGAGCCCGGCGCGTGGCGGCGCGGCGAACCGCGCACCAGCCAGTTGGTGCTGATCGGCGCGGGCATGCCGTCCGAGCCCACGCTCTCCCGCTTGCGCGAAACCGTGCACAACGCCGACGATTTCCTGGACGAGCGAGCGATGCTCGGCGTGTGGCGGTACACACCGCACTGAACGTCGCCGCGGATTGGCGCGTTTTACCGCGACCTGGCGCGTTCGGCGCTTCCCAGACGGCCGAGTTGTCATGAGACTGTCTCCACGCCCGCCGTGTCGGGGTCGGCACTCTGCGCCGAGCGCGGCGTCGGTCAGTGAACCGTGATCGACCGTATCGATGATGTGCGACCGAGGGAGAGTTCGGTGTCCGAGACGTGGGAGAGCGCCACCGCTTACGTGATCGCCGCGCTGGAGGCCAAGGGGACCGCCACCCGCGACGATTTCGACGTACCCGCGATCGTCGCCGCGACAAGAGACCTCGCCGACGGCTGGGATTTCCGTGCCATCGAGGACGCCGCCTTCTGGCGCATCGCGGCCAGCTTCCTGCGGGTATGAGGTGTCAGTCGAACCGCTCACATCGGTGCGCGTGTTCGGCGATGCTCCAGCGTCGCGCCGCACGGCGCATCGAAGCGGCGTCGGCGTAGCCGAGCAGCTGCGCCTGCCGCGACCGGCTCAGCGAACCCGTCGAGGCAGCCTGCCGCAATCGGGCATCGCGCGCCCGGTCCAGTTCCTTGCGCCACGTCGTACCCGCCTCCATCAGCCTGCGCTGCAAGGTGCGCGGACTGGTCGCCAACCGGCGGGCGACGCGATCCAGCGAGGCGTCGCCCGTGGCGAGCGCCTCGGCCAGCGCCTCGGCCACGCGCTGCGGCCACGCCGAGGGCAGCGGCGGTGGTGGCGGCAACGCGTCGGCCAAGGGACGCAGGATCTTCGCCAGCACGGGGTCGGCGGTGGTCAGCGGGATATCCATGTCGGCGGCGCGGAAGGTGATCGAGTCGGCCTGCGCGTCGAATTCGATGGCGGCCGTGCCGAACACCTCGATATAGGCGCGGTGATCGGCGGGCGCCTGCTGGCGCAGCGTGACCCGGAGCGGCACCAGCGGTTCGCTGACCACGCGCCGAGCCCGGCTCAGTACCGCGCTCAATCCCCAGAGCTGGGTCAGATCACGTCCCACGCCCTCGCCGTCGATGATCTCGAGGTAGAGCGTTGCCTCCCGCTCATCGGCGATCAGGTCGAAGCGATGGTTGGTGGTGACCGCGGCGACGTAGGGTCCGCAGGTCGCCAAACCGGCGCCGAGGGTGGGCGCCGTCGAGAACAGATAGTCGTAGAGGCCGAGACTCGTCAGCTCGTAGCGGCTGGCCACCTGCAATGCGACGGCGGGATCGCCGAGCGTGTGCGCGCCGATTTCCCAGAGCCGGGAGAAGGTGTGGCTCGGCAGGTGCATGTCGTCGCCCGCCATCGTCCACTCCGGTAATCCGGTCTCCCGTATCAGCTTGTCCCGATCGGCTCCCGCAGCGGTGAGCTGCGAGATGACGAAACGGTGCAGCAAAACCTGGTCGGTACCCACGCGTCCTCCCTGCCCCACATCCGGTTGAAGACTCTGGGCGAGAACGCTAACGGCGCGGTGATTGATTCGTCATCCGATTCACATCACGAGATGGTCTACCCGCAGGCGTTGACCCACTCGGACATGCCGTCGGCGAACAGCTGCCGCTTCCAGATCGGCACCTCGTGTTTGATGCGGTCCACCAATTCCGCGCAGGCAGTGAAGGCTTCGGCCCGGTGCGGGGCGGCCACCGCGACCACGATGGCGAGATCGCCGACGGTCAGCGCGCCGATCCGGTGCACCGCAGCGACCGGAAGACCGGTTGACGCGGTGGCGGCCGCGCAGCACTCGCGCAGGAAGCGTTCGGCCTCCGGATGGGCCGAGTACTCCAGCGCGGAAACCGCCTGACCGCCGTCGTGATTGCGGACCTTGCCGGTGAACACCACCACCGCGCCGTACTCGGGGCCGGTGACCGCGGCCTCCACCTCGGCGGGGTCGAGCGGCTGGTCGCTGATGCGGGCCACCCGCACCGTGGTCTCAGGTGTTGTCATGAGCGCCGCCTCCGGCTACTTGTGCGAGCAGATGATCGAGGAGCGGTTCGAGCACCGCCATACCGTCCTTCACCCCGCCCGGCGACCCGGGCAGGTTCACGATGACCGACCGACCGGCGAGTCCCGCGACCCCGCGGCTGAGCGCGGCGAGCGGGAACTTCGCGGTGCCGCGCTGCCGGATCGCCTCGGCCACACCGGGCAGCTCGCGGTCCAACACGGCCAGCGTCGCCTCGGGCGTGGCGTCGGTGGGGGACGCGCCGGTGCCGCCGGTGCTGATCACCAGCGCGGGCGCGAACCGCAGGGCGTCGGCCAGGCCGACACCGACCTCGGCGTCGGCGTAGACGAGCGGGCCGCGCACCGAGAAGCCGAGTCCGGTCAGCCATTCGACGAGCACGGGACCGGTGGTGTCCACCCTGGTGCCCGCGGCCGCGCCCGTCGAGGCGACGAGCACGACCGCGGATCGGTCCGTGTCGTCGGGGCTTTCGTTCTGTTCCACCGCGGTCGTCTCGGCGTCCTGCTCCGATTCGCCTGGCCGCTGCCAGTGACCGCGTTTACCGCCCTCCTTGGTGAGCAGCCGGACACCGTCGAGCGTTGCCGCCGGGTCGACCGCCTTGACCATGTCGTGCAGGGTCAGTCCGGCGACGGCGACCGCGGTCAGCGCCTCCATCTCCA
The DNA here is from genome assembly GCF_900215415.1 of Nocardia amikacinitolerans. Taxonomy (NCBI): domain Bacteria; kingdom Bacillati; phylum Actinomycetota; class Actinomycetes; order Mycobacteriales; family Nocardiaceae; genus Nocardia; species Nocardia amikacinitolerans. Next base: position 84,266 of record NZ_OBEG01000006.1, read on the forward strand.
CACCCGTCGGTCCCTTGGTCTTCGCGGTCGCCTCGATGGTGATGGCGGTCTCGGTGAAGCCGAATTCGACCTTCACCGAGGACAGCGCCAGCTGATGGCACAGCGGAATGAGCTCGGAGGTCTTCTTGGCGCCCGCGATCCCGGCGATCCGCGCGGTGGACAGCACGTCGGCCTTGGGCAGGTCGTCGGCGCGGACCAGCGCGACGACCTCCGCGGTGGTGTGCAGCGCACCGGCCGCCACGGCGACGCGGGTGGTGTCGGCCTTCGCGCTCACATCGACCATGCGGGCGCGACCTTCCTGGTCGACATGGGACAACTCGGTCATGAGAACCAGCCTGGCACAGTGCCGCGGTGCGGCGCGCATCCGCTCACAGTTCGTGGACGAGCACCGGTGCCCCCGCGGCCAGCTCGGTCGTCTCGGCGGGAATGTCGATCAGCACGTCGGCCCACGCCATACCCGCGATCAGGTGCGAGCCCGCACCGGAGAACGGTTCGACGCCGTCCGCGGTGAGCCGTCCGCGCAGGAACTGCCGCCGCCCCGCGGGGGAACGCACCGCCTCGCACAGCGTCACCTGGCTGGTGCGCACCGGCGGCAACCCGGACAGGTGGCGCAAGATCGGCCTGGCGAACACCTCGAACGACACCATGGTGCTCACCGGATTGCCAGGAAAGCTGAGCACCGGGACTCCGTCCAGCACCGTCAGCCCCTGCGGTCCGCCCGGCTGCACCGCGACCGAGCCGAACAGGCCGCCGTGCGCCGCGAGCACGTCCTTGACCACCTCGAAATCGCCCTTGGACACGCCGCCGGAGGTGAACACCAGATCGGCCGAACGCGTTGCGGAGGACAGCAATCGGCGGAACACCGCGGGATCGTCGGTGCTGTGCTCGACCGAGACGACCGTCGCGCCGTTGGCGGCCAGCGCGGCCGCGAGGGCGATGCCGTTGGAGTTGTAGATCTGTCCGGGGCGCAGCGGTCGGCCCGCGGGGACAAGCTCGTCGCCCGTGGTGATCACCGCCGCCCGCACCGGCTGGAAGACCGGCACCGACGGGACACCGACGGCCGCGAGCGCGGCGATGTGCCGCGGCGTCAGCGCGACGCCCGCGGGCACCAGCAGCGCGCCCGCGCGCACGTCGGTGCCCGGCTCGCGCACGAATTCGCCTGCGGAACGGCCGCGTTCGACGGTGACCGCGCCGCCGCCGTCGACGCGCGCGTCCTCCACCGGGACGACGCAGTCCGCGCCCGGCGGGATCGGCGCGCCGGTCATCACCTTCAGCGCCGCCCCGACGGGCAACGGGGCCCGGCCCGGCTGGCCCGCGGCGACCACACCGGCCAGCGGCAGCGTCACCGGGGCGACCGCCACATCGTCGGCGCGCACCGCGTAACCGTCCATCGCCGAATTGCGGAACACCGGCAGATCGATCGGCGAGCGGACGTCGGCGGCCAGTTTGCGGCCCAGCGCGGCGGGCACCGCGACGGACTCGACCGGGCGTGCCGCGAGGGGGCGCAGCAGCTGTTCGATGCCGTCGCGATAGTCGTCGACGGTCCGGGCCGCAGCGCTGGCTGGCCGAGAATTCATAGCGGAAAGCATAGTGGTCACGCCTGATCTCACGCCCTGACATGGGTGTTTGTGAGATCCACCGAACCGGGCGCTGCCCGTGATGCGGGGTGGGCGACGCGTCATACTGGAAGGGTGACGTTGGTCGAGATGGGCATACCCGCCGTGCGATCAGGGCGCCCCTCGCTCGACGGACGCCCCGACACGCCTCTGCTGATCGACCGCTTCGGGCGGGTCGCTCGCGACCTACGGGTCTCGATCACCGAGAAGTGTTCGCTGCGCTGCACGTACTGCATGCCGGAGGAGGGGCTGCCGCCGATCCCGAAGGACGAGCTGCTGACCGTCGACGAGATCGTGCGGTTGGTGGTGCTCGCCGTCGAACAGCTCGGTGTGCGCGAGGTCCGGTTCACCGGCGGCGAACCGCTGATGCGCCGAGACCTGGAACAGATCATCGCGGGCTGCCACGACCGTCTGCCCGGCATTCCGATGGCCATGACCACCAACGGCGTCGGTCTCGAGCACCGCGCCCACGCGCTCGCCGCCGCCGGGCTGAGCCGGGTGAACGTCTCGCTGGACACCGTGGACCGCGACGGTTTCGCCAAGCTCACCCGCCGTGACCGCCTCGACTCGGTGCTCGCCGGTATCCGCGCCGCTCGCGCCGCGGGCCTGGCGCCGCTCAAGGTGAACGCGGTGCTGATGCGCGAAACCCTTTCCGGCGCGGCCGATCTGCTCCAGTGGTGCCTCGCCGAGGAATGCGAGCTGCGGTTCATCGAGGAGATGCCGCTGGACGCCGACCACGAGTGGGCACGCGCCAACATGGTGACCGCCGCCCAACTGCTCGACGTGCTCGGCGCTCGGTTCACCCTCACCGAGGCCGGTCGCTCGGACCCGTCCGCGCCCGCCGAGAAGTGGCTCGTCGACGGTGGCCCCGCCACGGTCGGCATCATCGCCACGGTGACGCGCAAGTTCTGCGACACCTGCGACCGCACCCGGCTGACCGCCGACGGCATGCTGCGCTCCTGCCTGTTCAGCGATCAGGAGTTCGACCTGCGCCAGGCCATCCGGTCCGGCGCCGACGACGCCGAACTGGCCACCATCTGGCGCGGCGCGATGTGGAACAAATGGGCGGGCCACGGCATCGACGCCGAGGACTTCGTCCCGCCGGAACGCACGATGGGAGCCATCGGTGGTTGAGGTCCGCTATTTCGCCGCCATCGCGGACGCCGTCGGCAAGGACTCCGAACGCCTCGATCTGCCCGCGAGCGCCACGGTCGCGGATCTGCGCACCACCTTGGCCGCCGCGTACGGACCCGACCTGGACAAGATGCTCGCGGTCTGCGCCTACCTCATCGGCGACGAGCTCACCCGCGACCCGTCCGCGGCGCTCAGCGGTCGCGTCGACGTGCTTCCGCCGTTCGCGGGCGGATAAGGCGTACCTCCGCCTTCGCTCCGGCCGTGCGCGGCTTCCGACGGACTTCGTCCGGCTGCGTTGACTAGGCGTACCTCCGCCTTCGCTCCGGCCGTGCGCGGCTTTCGACGGACTTCGTCCGGCTGCGTTGACTAGGCGTACCTCCGCCTTCGCTCCGGCTGTGCGCAGTCCGAGGATGGCTTACGGCGCCGATCGAGCCCGCGTCCGGCTACAGTCGAGCCGTGGTGCAGAGCGAGGCGAGCGATGTGGACGGCTACCTGGCCGAGGTGCCGGAGGCCCGGCGCGCCGCGGTGACCAGGCTGCGCGAGCTGTGCCGTGCGGAACTGCCCGGCTTCACCGAGGTCATGGCCCACGGCATGCCCTGCTACGAACGCGACGGCGTGGGTGAGGTCGCGTTCGCGAACCAGAAGCAGTACATCTCCGTCTATCTGCTGCGCACCGACTTGCGCGAGGCGTTCGCCGAGCGGTTGGCGCGCCACGACATGGGCAAGGGCTGCCTGCGTTTCCGCAAGCCGGAACTGATCGATTTCGACCTGGTCCGCGACCTGATGCGGGCGACGGCGGCCACCCGGGGCGGGCCCGTCTGCTGAGCGCGCCGAAAGAATTCGCCGCCGCGATGTAGAGGAACCGGCGCGCCGTTCGTCGTCCGAGTAGAAGGGGTATCGGGCCCCTCGAGACGAGGAAGGATGACGCGATGCATTACTTGGCGACATTGGTGGGACGCGAGGAATCGGGCGTCGACCCCGGAACACCGGAGTTCGACGCCGAGGTGGCGAAGTACGCGGCGTTCGAGGAGCGCGCGGCCGACGCGGTGGCGGGCGGAGCCGCGCTCTTCCCCTCCGCCGAGGCGATGCACGTCCGGCGCGATGGCGGAAAGACTCTGGTCACCGACGGCCCGTTCGCCGAGCAGGCGGAGGTCGTCGGCGGGTTCTACGTGTTCGACGCGCCCGATCTGGACGCGGCGATCGAGCTCGCGCGCCAGCTGCCCGCCGCCGAGCAAGGCACGATCGAGCTGCGGCCGATGGTCATGTGGTCGCCGCACGAGACGCCACGCGCGGACTGGTGGCTCGCGCTGCTGTGGGAGTCGCCGGACGCGGTGATCGCGCCTGGCACGCCCGAGTGGGACGCGGCGGTGGCCGAGCACGAGCGGTTCGGCGCGAAGTACGCGGCCGCGATCCGGGGCGGCGGGGCGCTGCAACCGCCGTCGTCGGCGACCACGCTGCGGGTCCGCGACGGCGAACTGCTGCTCACCGACGGACCGTTCCCGGAATTCGCGGAGGTGGTCGACGGCCTCTACCTGTTCGCGGCGGCGAGCCGGGCGGAGGCGGCGGAGATCGCGGCCGCGATTCCGCTCGGCGAGCGCGGGCGCACCGAGGTGCGTCAGGTCGTCGACCTGGGCGACTGACGGTGAGTACCGGCCCGGCCGCGGGAATCGACGCCGTCTATCGCGCCGAGTTCGGCCGGGCCGTCGCCACCGTGGCCGGGATGGTCGGCGACATCGCCCTCGCCGAGGACGCGGTGCAGGAGGCGTTCGCCGACGCGCTGCGCACCTGGCCCGAGCGCGGCGCGCCCGCGAATCCGGGCGCCTGGATCACCACCGCGGCCCGGCATCGGGCCCTGGACCGGTTGCGGCGCGAATCGGCAAGGGCGGTCAAGGAATACGACGCCGTCGCGGCGCGGGCGCCGATCGAGGAGGTCGAGGTGTCGCCGGTGGCCGACGACCAGCTGCGGATGATCTTCACCTGCTGTCATCCCGCGCTGTCGCCGCCGTCGCAGGTCGCGTTGACGCTGCGGCTGGTGTGCGGAATGCGAACCGCGGAGATCGCCAGGGCCTTCCTGCAACCGGAACACACTGTGGCGCAGCGCCTCTCCCGCGCCAAGGCGAAGATCCGGCAGGCCGGCATCCCGTTGCGGGTGCCCCCGGCGCACCTGCTGCCCGAGCGGCTGCCCGTCGTGCTGGCGTGCGTGTATCTGGTGTTCACCGAGGGGTATTTCGCGACCTCCGGACCCTCGGCAGTGCGGGACGAGTTGTGCGACGAGGCGATTCGGCTCGGTCGGCTGCTGTGCGGGTTACTGCCGCAGGAGCCGGAGGCGCGGGCGCTGCTGGCGTTGATGCTGTTGCAGGACAGTCGGCGTGGGCAACGGCGCGGCGCGGGTGCGAGTTCGGCCGCGGAACGCGGTGCGGGGGAGATGCTCGACGCCGAAGGGAAGTCTGGCGATGCGGGGGACCGGTCCGAGCTCGTTCCGTTGGAGGAGCAGGACCGGTCGGCCTGGAATCACGCGGCCATCCGGGCCGGTCTGGCGTGCCTCGAATCCGCGGCGGCCGACGGTGCCGGACCGTATCTGGCGCAGGCCCGCATCGCCGCGGCGCACGCGACGGCCCCCAGTTGGGCCGAGACGGATTGGGACGCCATCGTCGCCGGCTACGACCAGCTGCTGCGCTACTCCGCCTCACCCGCTGTCCGGGTGAATCGCGCGGTCGCCGTGGGCTTTTCACGCGGATTCGAGGCCGGGCTCGCCGCACTGGACGAAGTGGCCGACGATCCGCGCCTGGCCGGAACCCACCTGGTCCCGGCCACCCGCGCCGACCTGCTGCGCCGAGCCGGGCGGCGGCGCGAGGCGGCCGAGAGCTATCGCGCCGCATTGGATCTCGCGGCCAACGACCAGGTCAGGCGATTTCTGGCGCGGCGGCTTGCCGAAGTCGAGGGATAGGTTCAGCGCCACCAGGTGTCGAGCGGCGTCACCGGAACCGTGCGCTTGTGCCTGGTGTTGTGGAAGATGGTCTCCACCCGCTGGGCCACCTCGGGCGTGACGTCCTTGCCCTCGAGGTAGTCGTCGATCTCGCTGTAGCGCAGGCCGAGCGCTTCCTCGTCGGGCAGCGCGGGCCGGTCGTCCTCGAGATCCGCGGTGGGCACCTTCGACCAGACGCTGGCGGGCGCGCCGAGTTCCTGGAGCAGCGCCGCGCCTTGGCGCTTGGTGAGACCGGTCAGCGGGGTCATGTCGACGCCGCCGTCGCCGTACTTGGTGAAGAACCCGGTGACCGCCTCGGCGGCGTGGTCGGTGCCGACCACGAGCAGGTTCTCCTGACCGGCGATGGCGTACTGGATCACCATCCGCTCGCGGGCCTTGATGTTGCCGCGGACGAAATCGCTCAGCTTGCTCACCTTCAGGCCGGACGCGGTCTCGGCGGCCACCGCGTTGGCGCCGGGGCGGACGTTGACCACGACGGAACGGTCCGGCGCGACGAAGGTCATTGCGATCCTGGCATCGGCCTCGTCGGACTGCACGCCGTAGGGCAGACGCACCGCGACGAAGGTCGCGTCGAAGCCTTCCGCCCGCAGCTCCTCGGCGGCGAGCTGGCACAACCGCCCGGCCAGCGCGCTGTCCTGGCCGCCGCTGATGCCGAGCACGAAACCCTTTGCGGGCGTTGCGCGCAGATACTCCTTGAGGAAATCGACCCGGCGGCGCACCTCGAGCTTCGGCTCGATCGTCGGCTGGACACCCAATTCGCTGATGATCTGTTCGCGCAGACTAGCCATGGCTCCTCACTCTACTGGCGCGGCGGCCGGGACCACCCGGCGAACGAAGGCTTCCCAGTTGTCCCCTATCCGCTTCGCGTCGTATTCGAGCACGTTCAACTGGTACATCACCAAGGGAGCGGCGAGCGTGGCGAGCAGGCTGTCGGCGAGCAGCGGAATGTCCCCCGCCGCGCCCGCCTGCCGCAGCAGCACCGAGACGTGCGTCTTGAGCAGGTTGTACGGCCTGCCCGTGTAGCGATTCTCGGCTTCGCTGATCTCGGCCGCCCGATACAGCTCGCCCTCGACCTCGATGTCGACCAACCGGGCGCGCCCGAACGCGACGAGCCGGTCGACGGGAGGCGCGCCGGGGCCGAGCGGCGGCGGTCCGAACATGAAGGCGGCCTGGTACTTTCGCTCGGAGTGGTCGAGCAGCGCGTGCATCAGGCCGGAGCGGTTGCCGAAGCGGCGGAACACGGTGCCTTTGCCGACGCCTGCTCGCTTGGCGAGTTCGTCCATCGTCAGGCCGTCGACGCCGTGTTCGCGGACCAGATCCTGCGCCGCGTCCAGCAGCAGCTGCCTGTTGCGCGCCGCGTCGGCGCGCTCGGTGGGCTCGGCGATGCCCGGCAGGGAGGCGCCGAGGCGAAGCAGCGGTCGCTCGCGCGGCGGTTCGCCTGCCGGTGGAGTGGGGTAGTTCACAGCCCTCTCACGGTCTTGTGGGAAGTAATCGGACCGCAGTCCGGTTAGTGTCAGATGTCAGTCGGACACCACATTCAGTACACCAGGAGTTGTCATGAGCAAGACCCGGATCCTCACTCTCGTCGGAAGCCTGCGCGCCGCCTCGATCAACCGACAGCTCGCCGAGACCGTCGTGCAGACCGCTCCGGACGATGTCGAGGTGACCATCTACGACGGCCTCGCCGACATCCCGTTCTACAACGAGGACATCGACGTCCCCGGCGCCGTGCCCGCCGCCGCGCAGCGTTTGCGCGACGCGGTCGCCGCCGCCGACGGCGTTCTCCTGGTGACCCCGGAATACAACGGCACGCTGTCCGCGGTGCTGAAGAACGCCATCGACTGGACCTCCCGTCCCTACGGCGCGGGCGCGCTGAAGGACAAGTCCGTCGCCGTCATCAGCGCCTCGATCAGTTCGAACGCGGCGCGCTGGGCGCACGGCGACGCGGTCAAGGCCGTCGGCGTCGCGGGCGGCAAAGTCGTCGAGGCGGCGCACGCCCACTTCGGTGTGATCGGCGAGCGCTTCGGCGCGGCGCATCCGCGCGAGGACGCCGAGGCGCTGACCCAGCTCGGCGCGACGCTGCACGAGCTCGTGGACGCCGCGCGCGGTCAGCTGGTGTCCGCCTGAGTCGTCCGGCGTCCGACGCAGCGCCAGTCCCCGATGCCGCCCCCGCTCTCTTTCGAGGCGGGGGCGGACTCGTGTTTCCGATGTGTCGCGGTGCTGCAGGAGGGGTAGACGATGCGGTGGTGACAGGTGTGACACAAGGGTTTGCTGAGAGAGCGCTACGGTACGGAATTGTGATCTGCACCACGGCCGTGTCGGGTTGCGAATCGAGCGTCCTGGTACTTCTCTCGGTGGAATTACACCTATGCGACTCGCAACATGTCGTGTCGTTTCTTTCTGTCGGCCACTAGGTGTAGTGTCTTCGGTGCTGGAAGGCGGCGCGGAACCCACCGCGAGGAGCTATCGTCCGCAGCGGCGCTAGCAGGGGTTTCGAGACCGGATCCAGGAGTTTGCGCAGCGTACGTCGGATCACGCACTGCATACGGATCACCGGCTGTGGATCAGGCTCGCGATGTGAGCTCGGGCCCGGAGGCGGAAGCCTGCGTAACCAGGCCGCGAACATCGCGGATTAGGCACAGGAGAGAGGGACATCAATGACCATCACCGTGTACACCAAGCCCGCTTGCGTCCAGTGCAATGCCACCTACAAGGCCCTCGACAAGGCCGGGGTGGACTACGAGGTCATCGACATCTCCGAGAACGACGAGGCGCGTGACTACGTCATGGCCCTCGGTTACCTCCAGGCTCCGGTCGTCGTCGCGGGCGAGGACCACTGGTCCGGCTTCCGGCCCGACCGCATCAAGGCCCTAGCCGTCGCGGCGGCCTGATCGGCGCCACATTTTTCCTGTTCGTCCGATGGGAGAGGAGAAGCGATGTCCGCGGGGACCGCGCTGGTCTACTTCTCCAGCGCCTCGGAGAACACACATCGTTTCGTCGAGAAGCTGGGACTCCCGGCCACTCGCATACCACTGCACACCGCCGATTCGCTGCGCGTCGACGAACCCTACGTGCTGATCGTCCCCACCTACGGTGGCGGTCGGCACGTTCTGGGGGGTAACCGGTCCGACAAGGACTTCGTGCCGCGGCAGGTCGCCAAGTTCCTCAACGATCCGCACAACCGCGCGCTGCTTCGCGGCGTCATCGCGGCGGGAAACACGAACTTCGGCGATACCTATTGCTTTGCGGGAGAGGTGATCTCGCGCAAGTGCGGGGTGCCGTACCTGTATCGCTTCGAACTCATGGGAACCGCTGAGGACGTCGACCGCGTCCGAGAGGGATTGGGATTGTTTTGGCAACAGCAACGACAGCGCCTGCTGGAAAGACAGCTCGCTTAGAGCAGCCCCCGGTGCGCGGCGCCGACGCCACGGGCGAGGTACTCGACTACCACGCCCTCAACGCGATGCTGAACTTGTACGGACCGAATGGCGAGATCCAGTTCGACAAGGACCGCGAGGCCGCCCACCAGTACTTCCTGCAGCACGTCAACCAGAACACCGTCTTCTTCCACAACCTGGACGAGAAGCTGGACTACCTGGTCGACGAGAACTACTACGAGGCAGAGGTTCTCGAGCAGTACAGCAGGGCGTTCATCAAGAGCCTGTTCAAGCAGGCCTACGCGCACAAGTTCCGGTTCCCGACCTTCCTCGGCGCGTTCAAGTACTACACCTCGTACACGCTCAAGACCTTCGACGGCAAGCGCTACCTGGAGCGCTTCGAGGACCGCGTGTGCATGGTGGCGCTGACCCTGGCCGCCGGTGACGAGACCCTGGCGCGTCAGCTGGTCGACGAGATCATCGACGGCCGCTTCCAGCCGGCCACCCCGACCTTCCTGAACTCGGGCAAGAAGCAGCGCGGCGAGCCGGTGTCCTGCTTCCTGCTGCGCATCGAGGACAACATGGAGTCCATCGGGCGCTCCATCAACTCGGCGCTGCAGCTGTCCAAGCGCGGCGGCGGAGTCGCCTTGCTGCTCAGCAACATTCGCGAGCACGGCGCGCCGATCAAGAAGATCGAGAACCAGAGCTCGGGCGTCATCCCGATCATGAAGCTGCTCGAGGACTCGTTCTCCTACGCCAACCAGCTCGGCGCGCGGCAGGGCGCGGGCGCGGTGTACCTGCACGCGCACCACCCGGACATCTACCGCTTCCTGGACACCAAGCGGGAGAACGCGGACGAGAAGATCCGCATCAAGACGCTCTCGCTCGGCGTGGTGATCCCGGACATCACCTTCGAACTGGCGAAGAAGAACGAGGACATGTACCTCTTCTCGCCGTACGACGTGGAGCGGATCTACGGCAAGCCGTTCGCCGACATCGACGTCACCGAGAAGTACTACGAGATGGTCGACGACAAGCGCATCCGCAAGTCGAAGATCAAGGCGCGCGAGTTCTTCCAGACCATCGCCGAGCTGCAGTTCGAATCGGGCTACCCGTACATCATGTTCGAGGACACGGTGAACAGGGCCAACCCGATCGCGGGCAAGATCACCCACTCCAACCTGTGCTCGGAGATCCTGCAGGTCTCCACCGCGTCGGAGTTCAACGACGACCTGTCCTACAAGAAGGTCGGCAAGGACATCTCCTGCAACCTCGGTTCGCTGAACATCGCCAAGACGATGGACTCGCCGGACTTCGCGCAGACCATCGAGGTGGCCATCCGCGCGCTGACCGCGGTGTCGGACCAGACGCACATCTACTCGGTGCCGTCGATCGAGCAGGGCAACAACGAGTCCCACGCGATCGGGCTCGGGCAGATGAACCTGCACGGGTTCCTGGCCCGCGAGCGGATCCACTACGGATCCGAAGAGGGCATCGACTTCACCAACATCTACTTCTACACCGTGGTCTACCACGCGATCCGGGCGTCGAACCGGATCGCCATCGAGCGCGGCGCGTACTTCGGCGGCTTCCCGGAGTCCAAGTACGCCAGCGGCGAGTACTTCGACAAGTACACCGACCAGGCGTGGGAGCCGAAGACCGACCGGGTGCGTCAGCTGTTCGAGGACGCAGGCGTGCACATCCCGACCCAGGACGACTGGCGCGAGCTGAAGGCCTCGGTCATGGAGCACGGCATCTACAACCAGAACCTGCAGGCGGTGCCGCCGACCGGCTCGATCTCCTACATCAACCACTCCACCAGCTCGATCCACCCGGTGGCGTCGAAGATCGAGATCCGCAAGGAAGGCAAGATCGGGCGCGTCTACTACCCGGCGCCCTACATGGACAACGACAACCTCGAGTACTACGAGGACGCCTACGAGATCGGCTACGAGAAGATCATCGACACCTACGCCGCGGCCACCCAGCACGTGGACCAGGGCCTGTCGCTGACCCTCTTCTTCAAGGACACGGCAACCACCCGTGATCTGAACAAGGCGCAGATCTACGCCTGGCGCAAGGGAATCAAGACGCTGTACTACATCCGGCTGCGGCAGATGGCGCTGGAAGGTACCGAAGTCGAGGGCTGCGTGAGCTGCATGCTGTGACATTTGGCGGTACCTGCGGCGCCGCGTGTTCGCGGCCTCTATGTCTCGCGGCCGAGCGATCGAGACTCGCGCCTTCGGCGCATGCGCTTCGAGCGCTCGTCCGCGAGACGGCCGCGAACGGTCGCTCGTCGGGCTCGCTCCGTGGTGGGGGAGTGGGAGCCCGCGTTGCTGTTCGGTTCAGGTGTTTCCAGCGCCAGGGGCGGCTTCCATTGGGCGGCAGCCCTTTTGGCGTGTCGATCAGGAAAGGGCCGGGATGACCTCGCGCTCGAAGAGTTCGATGCCCGAGGTGTCGTAGGCGGCTTCGGGGAAGTTCAGGATCGCGTAGCCGAGGCCGAGATCGCGGACCTTCGTGAGGTTGTCGACGATCTGCTCCGGGGTGCCGACGGCGGCGGTGCCGCGGAACAGGTCGTCGATTTGCTCGGCGGCCTGCTCGGCGCCGACGAACGGCGCCAGCCGATCACGCAGGGCGGCGAGGCGGTCTTCCACCTCGGCCTCGGTGGCGCCGATGGCGACGTTGAAGTTCGAGGAGCGGACAATGGCGTCGAAATCGGTGCCGACCTCGGCGCAGTGTCCGCGCAGGATTTCCGATTTGCGCGCGAACTCGTCGGGGTTGCCGCCGAAGTTGGTGTAGTTCGCGTATTTCGCCGCGATGCGTAGTGTCTTCTGTTCGCCGCCGCCCGCGATCCACAGCGGAATCCCGCCTTCCTGCAACGGAAGCGGACGGACGATCGCGCCGTCGACCTGGTAGTGCTTGCCGTCCAGGGTGGCCTTGCCCTCGGTCCACGCCTGCCGGAAGATCCGCACGCCTTCGTCGAGGCGGCCGAGGCGCACGCCCGCGGAGGGGAAGCCGTAGCCGTAGGCGCGCCACTCGTGCTCGTACCAACCGCCGCCGATGCCCATATCGACCCGGCCGCCCGAGATCACGTCCACCGTCGCGGCGACCTTCGCCAGGTAGGCCGGATTGCGGTAGCTGATCGCGGTACACATCTGGCCGAGCCGCACCCGGGATGTGGTCGCCGCGAACGCCGACATCAGCGTCCACGCCTCGTGCGTCGCCTCCTCGGTGGGGATCGGAACCGTGTGGAAGTGGTCGTACACCCAAATCGACTCCCACGCGTCGTTCGCGTCGGCCCGCTGCGCCAGCCCGCGCATCACCTCCCACTGCGCGGCGGGCTCGATCCCCACCAGATCCAACCGCCAGCCCTGCGGGACGAACAATCCGAAGCGCACAGACTTCTCCTTCGTATCTCCGAGCGACCCCTATACCGGCCATCCTGCCCCGAACCCGCCCCACTCTGCCGACTCCCGCCCCCGACCTCAACCATTCCCCGCAGCCCGCGCCGAAGTCCGTTTCGCCGCCGAATGCCGGAGGCGCTCCGCCCAGCGGCGCTTCCTATCGGTTCAGTCGGTCTGCAGGTCACCCCGTTTCGCGCCCATTCATTCCCCCACCGGTTCGGATACCGGCCCGAAATCGTCGTCGAGCGGGCCGGAGAGTTCGCGGGCGAGCGTGGGGTCGGCGTAAATCGCCGCCGTGCTACGCCATTCGTGCACGGTTCGCTCCAGTACCGACCATTCGCCGAGTTCGGCCGAAGCCTGGAAAGCGCGCGCGAAATCGGCGACGAAACGGACCTGTGCCTCTTCGGGAAGCACGTCCACCCAGGGGAACTCGTCGATCAGGGCGCGGGCGGCGACATCGTGGGGGAGGTGGACCAGCACGTTGCGCAGCGCGCGAGCGGCGGTGATCGACCCCTCCGACTCCGACTGGGCGCGATCCTCCCTGATCAGCAGCAGCGGAGCGCCGTCGCGGCGGCGGACGCGAACGGCTCCCTGATCGGCGAGCTGCGCGACCTGCTTGGGGTCACGTTGTAGCTCGCTCCACTGCACTTCGGTAACCATGAAACTATTCTGAATTTTTTCAGAAGTCTGCGCAAGTGCGGCTATCGGGGGAGGAGGCCGAGGGTGGCCAGTTCGCCGGTGAGGTCGGTGGGGGAGGAGGTGACGGTGCGGGCGCCTGCGGCGAGGGCCCGGTCGCTGTTGTCGCCGCAGGCGGTGTGGGCGCTGGTGAAGACGAGGATGGGGGTGGTGAGGCCGCGGGCGCGGACGGTTTCGGTGAGGCGCAGGCCCGCGTCGGGGACTGCGGTGCCGTTTTCGGTGCGGTTCATGTCGGTGAGGATCACGGCGTAGCGGCGGGTGGACAGCAGGTCGGTGGCGGCCGCGGTGGTGAGGGCGGTGTCGACGCGAATTCCGTTGCGTTCCAAGCGGTCGATGAGGAAGGCGTTGTTCGAAGGGTGGTCGTCGACCCACAGGATCGCGCTTGCCGCAGGTGATTCCGGAAGGGGGTGGGGCGGCGGGGTCGCGCCGAAGGCCGGGCCGAGGTCCAAGGAGTTGCCGACGTCCGTAGCGGCGCTGGATCGGGTGTCGCCACCAGGTGCACCAACTCGGGCCGAGCCGGTGCCGAGCGCACGTTCGGCGGTGAGCTGATCGACCTGTTCGCGCAGCCTGCGAACCTGCGTCTGCAGATCCTCGATCATGCTTTCCTGCTGCTCGCTGACCTGTTTCATGTCCAGCTCCTGCCCGCCGATGCGCAAGGTGAACTGCCTGCGCGCCGCCGAACTGATCACCCGCGCCAACGGGCCGCGAAACATACACAGCGCAGCTGCCGCGAGCAACGGCCACAGCAGCCCCGCGACAGCATCGATCGTCTCGTTCACAGCTCCCCCTTGTGACGTATCCCGAACGAGCACAACATTTTTCGCCAGAACCGCGCCCGACTATATGGTGTCCGCGCATCACTCACAACCCGGACGACGGCGAATACCCCTGTCCACGGCGCGGAAATTCGGCCTACGATTCGAAGAGGGGCCGATTTGTGGGAGGTGCGCATGTCGCAGACATCGATCGATGTGGATGATGCCGCCCTTGCGGTGGTAGGCGTGCTGCTCGGCACGACGAACACCGAGGACACGGTGAACGCGGCACTGCACGAGGTGATCGCGCAACGCAAGCGGCTGGCGATGCTGGAGCGGATGATGGTCCGTTCCCGTGAGAAGGTCGACCAGTCGCCCGACCCGTGGCGCAAGACCGCCTCCTGGTAGCCCGGAACGCGCGAATGCCCAGCGCTGGAACGAAATTCGGTGGCCGGGCAGCTCGGCCGAGGTCATGCTTGGTGCGATGAACAACGAACGACAGTATCGACTCGGCGTGGATTTCGGCCGGGTCATCCAGGGCGCCGCGCTGCCCTCCGGCGACGCCGACACCGTCTTCCTCGGCGGCGGCGACGCGGACGCCATGCGAACTCCGCCGAGCCCCAACGCTTTCGAGGTGCTCGCGCGATTGGTCGCGCTGTTCGATGGGCGCGCCTGGATCATCTCGAAATGCGGTCCGCGCGTGGAACAGCGCACCCAGCGGTGGCTCGACCACCACGATTTCTACGAGCGGACCGGAATTCCGCGCGGCAACCTCCGCTTCTGCCGGGAACGCGCCGACAAGGCGATTCACTGCGCCGAACTCGGCATCACGCACATGATCGACGACCGTCTCGACGTGCACCGGGCGCTGCGCGGTCTGGTGCCGCATTTGTACCTTTTCGGCGTGCAAACCGGACCGATCCCCGAGTGGGTCCAACACGTCCCGACCTGGGCGGAAACCGAACCCGCTGTGGTGGCCACGATCACGCCGCGACCCGCGGAAGGGTGACGACACGCCGCTCGCCGTGAAACATTGGGTTGAAACATGTATCCTTCACGAGGACGCAATCGCGTTCGAATTCTGTCGACCAGGTAGACGGCGCGCGACCGGTCGGTCGCGGCGGGAACGATCAGGAGGTGGGTTGCCATGCGCAGTGAACCTCCCAGTCGAAGGCCGCGCGGCGCCGCCCCTTCGCATACCTGGTAGGTCTGCGTCGCCCGGGTGGGCGCCTCGCGGTGTGAAACTTCGTGCACTTTTCACCCCCACGCTGTGCTGAGGACCTCCCATGTCGCAGACCGATCTCATCGAAGCACGCCCGGTTCCGGCCGAGTCCCTGCTGGACTTCGTCGCCGAGCACCGTGTCGACGCCGCCCTCGACTGGCTCGACAACCACCCACCGCACTTCATCGCCGACCAGCTGGCCAGGATGGACGCCGTCCAGGCGGGCATGGCGTTCCGCCTGCTGGACAAGGATCTGGCGCTGGCCGTCTTCGAGGAGCTCGAGCCGGTCGACCAGCAGCAGATCCTGCAGGGCCTGCGCGATCAGAGCTTCCGCGAGCTGGTCGAGGGCATGGCCCCGGACGACCGTGCGCGCATGCTGCGCGAGGCGCCCGCCAAGGTCGCCAAGAAGGTGCTCGCCGGTCTGAGTCCGCGCGAGCGGCGGATGACCGCGGCCCTGCTCGGTTACCCCGAGGGTTCCGCAGGCCAGTACATGACGCCCGAGGTGGTCGCGTTGCCGCGCAACCTGACCGTCGCGGAGGCGCTGGCCATGGTGCGCGCCAAGGGCGCGGGTGCGGAAACGGTGTACACGCTGCCCGTCGTCGACGCGGGACGTCGGCTCACCGGCATCGTCGAACTGCGCGAACTGGTGCTGGCCGGACCCGAAACCATGGTGTCCGAGCTGGTCGTCACCGAGCCCGCGTTCGCCCGCGCGACCGACTCCGCCGAGAAGGCCGCCCGCCTGATGCGCGAGACCAACGACATCAACCTGCCGGTCGTGGACAGCGAGGACCGCCTGGTCGGCCTGCTCACCATCGACGACGCCGTGGAGGTCATCGAGGCCGCCGACAGCGAGGACGTCGCCCGCCAGGCCGGTTCGGCGCCGTGGGAGGGCCACTACATGGCGGCGGGTGTCTTCCAGCTGGCCCGATACCGCGCGCTGTGGCTGATGCTGCTGCTCTTCGCGGCGACGCTCACGGTGAGCGTCACCGATTTCTTCGAGGGCACCCTGGAGCAGGCCGCGCACCTCGCGCTGTTCATTCCGCTGCTGATCGGCGCGGGCGGCAACGCGGGCGCCCAGGCGGCCACCGCGTGTGTCCGCGCACTCGCCGTCGGCGAGGTGCGAGTCTCGGACCTGTTCAAGGTGATCTGGCGCGAATGCCGGGTCGGTCTTGTCCTCGGATCCCTTTTGGCCAGTGCGGGTTTGGTGATCGGCGGGCTGTTCGTCGGTCCGCGCATCGCGGTCGTGGTTGCGATCACCCTTGTGCTGATCTGCGCGTGGGCCGCCACGATAGGCGGCACCATGCCGCTGCTGGCCAAGAAGCTGCGGATCGACCCCGCGGTGGTGTCGGCGCCGATGGTGACGACGCTGGTGGACGCCACCGGACTGATCATCTACTTCACGACGGCCAAGCTGGTCCTCGGAATCTGACCCGTCATCGTTCGGGGAACAGGGCGAGCACCTGGGCCGCGACCTCGGCGGCCACCCCGTCCGAGGCCGAGGTGACCTCGATGACGGGGACCCGAGGACCGTGGGCGGTGCTTCCCGCGGGTAGCGCCGGGCCGACTTGGGCGGTGAAGATCGGAATGGTGTTGTCGTAGAGCGAGACCGAGCGACGGACGGGGCGGCCATCGATGCGCACCTCGGTGCCGAGCCGGGCCAGGTAGTCGGGAATCCGGTACTCGTAGCCGACGGTGACGACCTCGTCCCGGTAGCGGAACCGGCACGCGGTCAGGCGCGGTTCGCCGACATCGGTGGTGCCGGACAGCCGCGTACGCACTTCGCAGGGGTCGGCGCCGAGCAGGACGGTGCGCACGGTGTCGGGTGACGTGCCCTGGACCGGCCCCGCACGCCAGCGGTCCAGCATTCCGGGGGTGAGTTGCTCGGCCAGTGCGCAGGGATCGTTGGCCGTGACGCCGAAGTAGAGGGCGGCGCCCGCCGGGAATCGAGAGGTGATGCCGCACGCTCGCGCCGGTCCGGTCTCGGTATCGGGGACGACGCGCGCGGTCACGTCACCGATCTGCTCGGTCGCGCCGGTCACCTCGGCCAGCAGTGTCGGCGACCAGTACGCCTTGACGGCACCCCCCTCGCGCTCGACCTCGGCGGTGCAGGAGTACAGGTCGGTCGTCACCTCGCGCACTTCGCCCAGGGCGGCGAGGACGTCGCGGGGGAGCAGAGCGCACACGTCGATCTGCCGGGCGCCCCTGGCGACCTCCTGCTTCTGCTGTTCGGTGTGTGCGGGCTGCGACCAGAATTCCGGAGGATGCGCGGGCGGGCCGGAAACGGCTTCCTCGCTCGAATCGCCGCCGCAGCCCGCGGCGAGCAGCATGGCGGCGGTCAGGGCGAGTATGCGGTGCATCGGATCCTCCGTCCGCGATGGCCGTGCCCGATCGAGTGCTCGCCTATCGAGTCTGCCGCCGGAGCAACCCTCGCGCAAACATCGCCGTCGTCAACGGAACGAGGCGGGCACCTGACTCGTCGTCTTTGGGCGACCCTCGTCGGTTCCCGCGCGGACGCGGCGCCGGGATCTGTCGCGGCCGGATCAGTCGAACAGCGAAAGCGCTTGCCGCATGACTTCTTTCGCCACATCGTCGGATTCGGCGTGGACGCTGACGATTGGCACCGGCGGGCCGAACACCCCCGCGGGTTCGGCCTGCGGCAGTTCGGGGCCGACCGGCGCGTTGTAGCTGCGGATCGGGTCGTTGTCGCCGGACGGATTGGACCGGTAGACGTTGTGACCGTCGAGCGTGAGGGTGGTGGCGGCGGCGGTGAGCACGCCCCGGTTCCTGTTCTCGTAGCTCAGGATCACCTCCTCGCCCCGGTAGGTGAAGGCACAGCCGTTCAGCGTGCGCTTGATGCCGAACTCGACGGTGTCCGCCAGCTTGCCGCGCACCGCGCACGGGTCGGCCCCGTGCAGCGCGGTGCGCACGGTATCGGGCGACGTTCCCTGCGGCGGCGCCGAACGCCATCGGTCGAGGATGCCGGGAACCAGGCCTTCGATCGCCGCGCACAGATCGGTCGGCGTCTTCGTCTCGATGTCGAGGTAGACGCCGACTCCGGCTGGGAACTTTGCGGTCACACTGCAGTGCTGTTCCGAGGCGACGGTCCAGGTCGTCACATCGCCGAGCTGTCGAACGGTGCCTCGGTCCTGCGGGAACGGGTCCGGCAGTGCGTTGGTGGACCACTTCAGCGCGGTGCCCTCGCCATAGCCTGCGGGTCCGAGCGCGGCGTTGCACGCGGTCGGCTGATCGTTCTCGACCGCGCGCAACGCGCCGAACGCGGTGAGTTGGCCGAGGGTCTCGCGCGGAAGCAGCGCGCACACATCGATCCTGCGGGTGTGTCGCAGCACTTCGCCGCGCTGCTGATCGTCCTGCGGGACCTTGGACCAGAAGCTCGCTGCCACAACAGGTTCCGTGACAGCCGCCGAGTTCGTCGCCGGTTCGGACTGGCATCCGGCGGCGGTCAGGGCGATCGCACCCACCAGCAGTAGTCGACGCAGCATCGAGTCCCCCTTCATCGCAACGGATCCCAGTCGGGATTGTGGCCCGACTCCCGCGAACCATCGCCGCCGAGTGTGCCCGTAGATCCGCCGTCTCGCAAAACGAGGATTGCGTTGTTCCGGAGCGAGATCCATGCACGCCTGCGGCCAAGGCGATCAGGCTTGCGGGAAATTCATTGCGGCGCAGCGCCCTTACGGACCGCCGCAGCCACAACGCCCGAGGCGGCACCGCCGTCCCAGCGCGTGCGGGTGGATTCGGCCCCGCGTCAGGCGGCGGGGAACAGCGCGGTCGCCCGGCGCAGGACCTCTTCCACCGCGGCCTCGTCTCGGCCGAACACGCTGACGACCGGGAGCTTCGGTCCCATCGAGGACGCGGGTTTGGACGAGGGCAACGGTGGGCCCACTACCGCGTTGTACGAATGGAATTCGTCGGAGCTCGGATCGCCGTACCCCGGATGCCCGTTGATGGTGAAAATCGGTTCGCCCTGGGCGATCAGTCGCTCTTTGTCATAGGTGTACCGGACTTCGATGGTGTCGCCGCGATACGGAAAGGAGCACTTCCAGTCGCGCTGGTCCGCTACCGCCGGAGTGACGCCGAGTTCGTTCGCGACCGCGCAGGGATCGCGGCCGAGCAGGACGGTCCGCGGGGTGTCGGGCGAAGTGCTGTGCCGGGGTTCCTTGTCGAGCTGAGCGAGAATGGTCGGCAGTACCGCGTCGGCGACCGGGCACGGTTCGGTGCCCAGTGGTGTCGTGACGAAGATCATCACGGCCGCGGTCGACGGGAAGCTCGCGCTCGCGGTGCAATTGCGCTCGACCAGCTTGCCCTGGAGGTCCGGGTTGGAGTCGAGATCGCTGACCGTGCCGACCGTGACGGCGCCGATCTTCGTTGTGCGCCCGCGCTCCGACCGTTGGATGCCATTCGGCGCTACGGACAGCGTCCAGCTCAGCGCGGTTCCCTTGCCGTGTTCGGTCGGGCCCATCCGCGCTTCGCACCAGCTCGGCATGCGGACATCCACCCAATTCACCGTGCCGATCCGGGCCAGTTCGGTGCGCGGGACGAGCGCGCACGGATCGATCGCCTGAACCTTGCGGAGCACTTCCCAACGCTGCTCGTCGGTCTCCGGTGCGGTGACCCAATAGCCCTCGGAACCGGCGGGCGCGGGCGGCAGATCCTCCTGACAGGCGGTGACACTGAGCAGAACAACAGCGGCTGCCGCGACCATCCCGAACCTGCGTAGCACAGTAACCCCCCTTGTGCGGCGCGCCGACTGCGCGCTTCTGGCCCAGCAGTCTGCCCGCTCCCCGGCGCGCGTCGCAACCGGCCGCTATGCGTCGCCGAATCCGGCGGGCTCCTTCGGTTCGGCTCGGCGGGTCGCGGCGCGGATTCGGTACCGGCAAACCGGCGACGTGGGGTCGACCACGGGCGCTCGTCGCTTCGGCGTCGACGGCTAACTACTGGCGATGGCTAACTGCTGGCGATCGATCGCGTCGCACCGAGGACCGCTGCGGTCGCGCGCGGGCGGGTGCCGCACAATGGGTGCCGCGCGCGGTGGTCTCACGGCGAAATGGTTGTCCGTGACGTGCGCCGCAGCGACACAAGGTGTTGTGCTGCATGGAGTTCTGAGCCACTAGGAGTAGTGTTCGGTGGTAGGAACTCCGTGACGGCAGCGTGCTCGGGAAAGGTGTGGAGGCAGGATGAAACTGATCGATCGGGTGTCGGCCATCAACTGGAATCGGGTGCCCGACGAGAAGGATGCCGAGGTCTGGGACCGGCTGACCGGCAACTTCTGGCTGCCGGAGAAGGTTCCGGTGTCCAACGACATCCCCTCGTGGAACACGCTGACCGCCGACGAGAAGCAGCTGACCATGCGGGTCTTCACCGGCCTGACCCTGCTCGACACCATCCAGGGCACCGTCGGCGCGGTGAGCCTGATCCCGGACGCGCTGACCCCGCACGAGGAAGCGGTGCTCACCAACATCGCGTTCATGGAGTCGGTGCACGCGAAGAGCTACAGCTCCATCTTCTCCACGCTGTGCTCCACCAAGGAGATCGACGAGGCGTTCCGCTGGTCCGAGGAGAACCGGAACCTGCAGCGCAAGGCCGAGATCGTCCTGGCCTACTACAACGGCGAGGATCCGCTCAAGCGCAAGGTGGCCTCCACGCTGCTGGAGAGCTTCCTGTTCTACTCCGGCTTCTACCTGCCGATGCACTGGTCCTCCCGGGCCAAGCTGACCAACACCGCCGACATGATCCGCCTGATCATCCGCGACGAGGCCGTGCACGGGTACTACATCGGCTACAAGTACCAAAAGGGCCTCGAACTGGTCTCCCAGGCCGAGCGCGACGAGCTGAAGAACTACACCTTCGAGCTGCTCTTCGAGCTCTACGACAACGAGGTCGAATACACCCAGGACCTGTACGACGAGGTCGGCCTCACCGAGGACGTCAAGAAGTTCCTGCGCTACAACGCCAACAAGGCGCTGATGAACCTCGGCTACGAGGGCCTGTTCCCGAAGGACGAGACCGACGTGAATCCGGCCATCCTCTCGGCGCTTTCGCCGAACGCCGACGAGAACCACGACTTCTTCTCCGGTTCCGGATCGTCGTACGTGATCGGCAAGGCGGTCAACACCGAGGACGAGGACTGGGAGTTCTGATCCACCGTTCCCGAGCCGGGGCTCCGCCGCTGCGGGGCCCCGCGTCGTTTACCGGGTGCACGTGGCTCAGCCGCTTTCCGGGTTCGCAGCGGGCTTCCGGGTTCGCACAGCTCAGGGTCCCTGGGTTCACGGCTCAGCGGGCTTTCACGGCGTAGCGGGGCTTTCCGAGTTTTCGCGGCTCAGCCGTTTCACCGGTGCCCGCGGCTCAGCGGCCTGGCGGCGGACCTCCGGGGCGGCCACCGGGCGGCGGGCCGAAACCGCTTCCGGGAGAAGAGTTCTCGGATTTCGCGGCGACGCCGATGGTGAGTGCGACCGTGAGACCGGAGGCGGGTGTACCGGTGACGGTGGCCAGCTCGGCGTCCCAGCCGTCACCGAACACCGTGTCCGAGGCGAGCGAGACGCCGGACATGTTGCGGATGCTCTGCGCGTAACCGGAGTCGTGCGCGAAGACGGCCTCGCACACGTCCTGGGGGAGTGCGATCTGCGAGGTGAGCCGGGCGTTGCTGCCCGCGACCGCGGTCTCCAGCGAGTCGTAGACCTCGAAGTGGATGTGCGGCCAGCGGCCCGAATAGCAGGCCGGGAAGATCGAGGTGAACGTCACCGCGCCTGCCGCGTCGGCGACCTGCACGCCGCGCAGGTAGTTCTGTTCGGTGACGCCCGGGCTGTAGAGCGAATACGCGCCGGATCGGTCGCAGTGCCAGACGTAGACGGCCATGCCAGCGCCCGCGGCGCCGTTCCCGGCGAGATCACGTAGCGAGAGTTTCAGCGTCATCGGAACACCTTCGGCCACACCGGAATACGAGCCGAAGCTGGTGGTGATGTCGGAGCGGACCACGCCGGATTCGATGAGCACATTGGGCCCGTTGGAGCCGTCGCCCGGGTACGGTCCCGCCGTCTCCTGCGGCGCCGCGCCCACCGCGCTCGCGTCGCTCGCCGCCGCGCTCGTCGCAGTGCTGGTTGTGCTCGACGCGCCTGTTCGCGTCGTCGTCGCGCAGGCGGTCACGGCCGTCGCCACTCCGACGATCCCGAGAAAACTCACCGCTCGCCGCCGCGACATCACCCGCAGATCGTGCGCCAACCCGAGATCGTGCTCATGCGCCCCACCATTCCCGTCCACCGCGTTCCTCCTCTGCTCGTTTCGCGTCGGAAGCGACGGTAGGGAGCCGTACTCGGACCGAACTGGGACAACGCTGGGAGTCCGCTGTGAGCGGTTCTGCCGACTTCGGATCAACCGACTGAATGTCACCTCCACCCCGTCGGACAGGGTCGGGGAGACATTCGGTCAGGATCTTGCAGGCGCACCAGCAGAAGCGAGCGCTCAGTCGGTGACGTACCCGTTCAACGTCTTCTGCACATCGCTGAGCAGGGCGCGGGCGGCGGTGAGTCCGTCGCCGTGCCAGACGCTGTCCTCGACCGCGAAGACGCGGCGGTCGCCTGCGGCGCCGAGTTCCTTCCATTCGTCGCCGCGCATGACCTTCTCGCCCTGTTCCTTACCGGATTCACCGGCCAGGACGACATAGACGACGTCGCCTTCGACCTTGGTGTCGAAATCGCCCGCGGCGACGTCGAAGGACGCGCCGCGCTGGGCGGTGGGGCGCTGGACACCCACGTCGGCCAAGACCCGGCCCGCGAAACTCTCGCTGCCCTGAACCTGGATGGCGTCGCCGGTGAACCGGACGACCGAAGCCTGACTCTGGTTGGCTGCGATGGCGTTTCCGATGTCGGCGGCCTCGGTGCGGTAGTTCGCCAGCGCCGTGCCGGCCGCGCCGCTGCGGTCCAAACCCGCTGCGAAGGCGCTGAATTCGGCCTGCCAGCTGTTCGACGCCCCGACGAGCACGGTCGGCGCGATGGCCCGCAGCGCGTCGAAAGTGGCCGCGCCCGAGGGCTGTTCGCCGATGATGACGTCGGGACGCAGTTCCGCGATCTTGGCCAGGTCCGGCTCGGCGGCGGTGCCGACGCTCGGGATCTTCAGCACGCCGGTGCCGAGGAAGGTGGGCTGCGGACGTTCCCCGTCCACGGTCACCGCACCGACCACGCGCTCCCACAGGCCCAGTGCACAAGTGGCGTCCAGCGCGGAGGTGGTCAGCACGACGATGCGCTGCGGATCGGCGGGCACCTCGGAGACACCGGCGGCGTGCGTGACGCTGCGAGTGCCCGACGCCTGATCGGGCGCGCTCGGCAGGGCGCAGGCCTTCGTCGTGTCCCGCTCCAGCCCGATGACGCCCGCACCCGCGATATTGGTGGTGGTGCGGATGATCGAACTCGTGTCGTCGGTCTGGCTACCGCACCCGACCAGCGCCGCGGCGCAGACGGCCGCGACCGCGACAGCGCCGCTACGGACGACGACAGCGCCGTAACGGGTGGCGACAACGCGATTTCGGGTGCGTACGAGTGCGCTCACCGGCATGCCGGAGAGGGTACAGGCGTCCGGCGGCGCGGCCGAGGCGCGGGGCCGGGCCGCGCCTCGGCGAGCGAGCTATCCGGCGACGTCGCCGCCGAGATTGAAGATCGCGCCGGTCGGATCCGCGACGGTGGCCATCCGCCCGTACGGGGAGTCCTGCGCGGCAGAGACGACCTTGCCGCCGAGCGCGACGACCTGGGCGACCGCCTTGTCGACGTCGTCGGCGCCGAAGTACACGGTCCAGCCCGCGGGCGCACCGGGCGGCAGGAAGTCCGAGGCGTCCATCACGCCGCCCAGCATCGGACTTGTCGAATGGATGGTGGTGTAGCGGAACTCCGGCGCGCCTGGCATCTCGAAGGTGTCGGACCAGCCGAACACCTCGCGGTAGAACGCCAGCGAGCCCTCGTACGAGCGGGTGTGCAGCTCGAACCAGGACGGCGCGCCCGCGTGATCGCGCCACTTGCCGCCCTCGACGAGGGCCGCGGTCTCGAGCCCGCCGAACGAGCCCGCCTGCCAGACGCCGACGCCCGCACCGCCCGGATCGGCGAGCACCGCCATCACGCCGAGATCGCCGACATCCATCGGCTCGACGATCACGGATCCGCCGTGCGCGGTCGCGGCCGCGGCGGCGGCCCTGGCGTCCGGCGCCGACAGATAGACGGTCCACCGATCCGGTCCGGTGTCGCCGTCGTCGTCCATCCTGCCCATCCCGCCCGCGACGGCCTTGCCGTCCTTGCGGAAGGTCAGGTAGCCGCCGAATTCCGCGCCCGCGCGGTCGACGGTCCAGCCGAACAGGTCGCCATAGAAGGCGATGCTGCGCTCGGGATCGGCGGTGTAGAGGTCGACCCAGACGGGGTCGCCCGGCTTCGGGGTGGTCATGATCGGTCTCCTCGCAGGTGACGAAGGGTTGTCATGGATAGAGACGACCGCGGCCTCGTGAACTCATCGGCGTAGGCCGTGGGACATCCCGCGGCTGACCGGTGACCAACGAAATACGACGCAGAGTAGGACCCGCTCTGTCGGCCGTGACGGCACCGTTTACGATCTCAGGAGCGCAAGCGAACTGTCCGCTGTCTCGGGAACGGGATGAAGGCGAGCAGCGGAGCTCGCGGAGCGACCTAAAGGCATCTTCAGGAGGATCAGTGACTGCGGTAGAGCCCAGACCAGTCCCTCAGTTGGAAGCGACTCGACCGTATCCGGCTCGGACCGGACCCAAGGGTTCTTTCCTCTACAAGATGGTCACCACCACGGACCCCAAGGTGCTCGGCACCATGTACCTGGTGACGGCGATCAGCTTCTTCATGGTCGGCGGTCTGATGGCCCTGCTGATGCGTGCCGAGCTGGCGCGCCCCGGCCTGCAGTTCCTCTCGCCGGAACAGTTCAACCAGCTGTTCACCATGCACGGCACGATCATGCTGCTGTTCTACGCGACCGCGATCGTGTTCGGCTTCGCCAACATCATCCTTCCGCTGCAGATCGGCGCCCCTGACGTCGCCTTCCCGCGTCTGAACGCGTTCAGCTACTGGCTGTACCTGTTCGGCGGCTCGATGGCGACCGCGGGCTTCGTCACCCCGGGCGGCGCCGCCGACTTCGGCTGGACCGCGTACGTCCCGCTGACCGACATCCTGCACTCGCCCGGCGTCGGCACCGACCTGTGGATCCTCGGCCTCGCCGTCTCGGGTCTCGGCACCATCCTCGGCGGCGTGAACATGCTGACCACCGTGGTCTGCCTGCGCGCGCCCGGTATGACCATGTTCCGGATGCCGATCTTCACCTGGAACATCGCCGTCACCAGCGTCCTGGTCCTGCTCGCCTTCCCGCTGCTCACCGCGGCGCTGTTCGGCCTTGCCTACGACCGCCACCTCGGTGGCCACATCTACGACCCGGCCACCGGCGGCATCCTGCTCTACCAGCACCTGTTCTGGTTCTTCGGCCACCCCGAGGTGTACATCATCGCGCTGCCGTTCTTCGGCATCGTCTCGGAGATCTTCCCGGTCTTCAGCCGCAAGCCGATCTTCGGTTACACGACCCTGGTGTACGCGACCCTCGGCATCGCCGCGCTGTCCATCGCGGTGTGGGCGCACCACATGTACGCGACCGGAGCCGTGCTGCTGCCGTACTTCTCGTTCATGACCTTCCTCATCGCGGTGCCCACCGGCGTGAAGTTCTTCAACTGGATCGGCACCATGTGGCGCGGCCAGCTGACCTTCGAGTCGCCGATGCTGTGGTCGCTCGGCTTCCTCGTGACCTTCCTCTTCGGTGGTCTCTCGGGCGTCATCCTTGCCTCGCCGCCCATGGACTTCCACGTGTCCGACACCTACTTCGTGGTCGCGCACTTCCACTACGTGCTCTTCGGCACCATCGTGTTCGCCACCTTCGCTGGCATCTACTTCTGGTTCCCGAAGATGACCGGCCGCATGGTGGACGAGCGCCTGGCCAAGTGGCACTTCTGGGCGACCTTCGTCGGCTTCCACACCACCTTCCTCGTGCAGCACTGGCTCGGTAACGAGGGTATGCCGCGTCGCTACGCCGACTACCTGCCGACGGACGGTTTCACCACGCTGAACACCATCTCGACCATCGGCGCGTTCGTCCTCGGCGCCTCGATGCTGCCGTTCATCTGGAACGTCTTCAAGAGCTACCGCTACGGCGAGGTCGTGACGGTGGACGACCCGTGGGGCTACGGCAACTCGCTGGAGTGGGCCACCACCTGCCCGCCGCCGCGGCACAACTTCTACGAGCTGCCGCGCATCCGCTCCGAGCGTCCCGCGTTCGAGCTGCACTACCCGCACATGGTGGAGCGCATGCGGGCCGAGGCGCACGTGGGCTGGGGCTCCGGCAAGCACGCCACCGCCGTCCACGAGGGCGAGCTGGCGAAGCACTAGTCCGCAACGCAACACGCATGCACCCGCTGGTTTCAGCGGGTGCATGCGCGTTTACCCGGCGTCGACGGCTCCCGGCTGATGCCCCGTTGTGCACGCTGCCGCTGCCGCGGGACCTCGGCGTCCAATACGGTAGAGCTCAGCGGCGCCGCCAATCGAACACAGACATGGAGCACACAGACTTGGCCGACACCACCGTTCTCGTCACCGTCACCGGACCCGACCGGCCCGGTGTGACGTCCGTGCTGCTCGCGGCGATGTCGCGGCACCAGGTGAGCCTGCTGGATGTGGAGCAGGTCGTCATCCGCGGCAGGCTCACCCTCGGTGTGCTGGTCACCTGCCCGAACGATCCGGAAGAACTTCAGGACGAGCTCGAAGAGGCGATGAACACCGTCGGCATGACCGTCGACGTGGAGGTGGGCGCCGCCATCGGGCGGGCGCCGATGTCCACGCACGCGGTGGTCGTCCTCGGCGCGCCGGTCACCGCACGGGCGTTCAGCGCGGTGTCGCGGCAGCTCGCCGCGCTCGGCGCGAACATCGACACCATCCGAGGCATCGCCGACTACCCCGTCACCGGGATGGAGCTGCTGGTCACCGCGACCGACACCGGCGCGGACACCGACTCCAGGCTGCGCACGGCGCTGGCCGAGGTCGCGGTCGCCGAACAGGTCGACGTCGCGGTGGAGCGGGCCGGGCTGGCTCGGCGGGCCAAGCGGCTCATCGTGTTCGACGTCGACTCGACGCTGATCCAGGGCGAGGTCATCGAGATGCTCGCCGCGCACGCGGGTGTCGAGGAGCAGGTCCGCCAGGTCACCGAGGCCGCCATGCGCGGCGAGATCGACTTCGCCGAATCGCTGCGCCAGCGCGTCGCGACCCTGGAGGGTCTGGACGAATCGGTCATCGAGGAGGTCGCCGACCGGATCGAGCTGACCCCCGGCGCGCGCACCACCATCCGCACCCTGCGCCGCATCGGCTTCCGCTGCGGCGTGGTGTCCGGCGGTTTCCGCCAGGTCATCGAGCCGCTCGCGCACGAACTCGAGCTCGACTTCGTGCAGGCGAACACGCTGGAGATCAAGGACGGCAAGCTGACCGGCCGGGTCGTCGGCGACATCGTCGACCGCGCCGCCAAGGCGACCGCGCTGCGCAAGTTCGCCGCCGAGGCCGGGGTGCCCATGGAACAGACCGTCGCGGTCGGCGACGGCGCCAACGACATCGACATGCTCAACGCCGCCGGGCTCGGTGTCGCGTTCAACGCCAAGCCCGCGCTGCGCGAGGTCGCCGACACCGCGCTGTCGCACCCGTACCTGGACGCGGTGCTGTTCATCCTCGGCGTCACCCGGCACGAGGTGGAGGCCGCCGACGCCCGCGACGGGTTGATGCGCCGGGTGCCGCTGGTTCGGTAGGCCGCGCGGCCTTGTCGTCGATGGGCGTGCCTTGGTGCGAGGGGTGCCGGTGCGACCGGGCCGAGCCGCTGTGTCCAGGGGCTCCTCGGCAGCGCCGACTACGCTGGTCGCGGACAGTGATCATTCGGCGATCGGAGAACGCGGTGCGTAAGTCCCTGGTTGTGCTGCTGCTCGGAATCGCGCTCGCCGCGTGCGGCACCGACGATCACGAAGGACACACGCCCGCGACGACCACCACCCAGCGTTCGGGAGACGCCATGGACGTGACCGAGGCCGACAGCGGGCAGAATCGCGAGCTGCGCACCGGGCAACAGCTGATCGTGACCTTGCCCGCCAACCCGTCGACCGGGTACGGCTGGCGGCTCGCCGCGCTGGACCAGAACGTGCTCCGGCCCGAGGGCGAGCCGGATTACCGGCCGGATGCCGACCGGCCGATCGCGCCCGGCTCCGGCGGCAGCGCGGTGTGGACGTTCGTCGGGAATGCCGCGGGCGTCACCGAGCTTGCACTGGAGTACGCGCGCCCGTGGGAGCACGGCGTCGAACCCGCGCAGAAGTTCACGTTGAGGGTCGAGGTGGAGTGAATGAGCAGTCCGGAGAGCGGCATCGTGGACGAATTGTCCACGGGGGAAGAGGGATTCCGCATCCGGCACGCGGAACTCGCCCTCGGCTACGGCGGCGCGGGCGATCCCGACGACCCCGATCAGGTGCAGGCGATGCAGATGGTGCTGCACCTGCCCAAGGCCGAGCCGCCCGCGCGCAGCGCGTTGCTCGCCGCCGCCGCGGCCTCGGCGGTCGCGCTGTGCCTGGACGAACGTGTCGGACCGGATGGCCCATGGGCGCGGCGGTATCTCGCGTGGAAGCGCTCCCGAATCCGCAAGGTGGCGCGGCGCGCCCGCGGTGCGCAGTGGCTGGCGGCGAACGAGGTCGACGGCGTCACCGTGCAGATCGACGGCGCGCAGGCGCGGGCTTTCGTGCCGAGCGCGGTCGGCGCGGTTGACCCGCGGATCAGGAAGCTCCAGATCGGCGGCACCGACCTCGACCACGACGACCCAGGGCCCGCGGACCCGAATCTTCCTGTGCTGTGGGTGAACTCGGCGCTCGGCATGACGCTGGGAAAGAGCGCGGCGCAGGTCGGCCACGCCAGCATGCTGCTCGCGGCGGCGCTGAGCCCCGAGGACGCCTATCGGTGGTCGCTCCGCGAATTCCATTGCGCGGTGCGCGAAGCCGACCCCGCACAGTGGCAGGCGCTGAGCGACCGGGTGCGGGCGGGCGGCGCGGTGGCCGTGCGGGACGCGGGTTTCACCGAGATCGCTCCGGGTTCGCTGACGGTGATCGCGGTGCCGCCCGAGGCCTGGTGATCGGCTCGCCGAAGCCGACCATTCCGGTGTGGGCGATAGGGTATTCGAGTGTCGGAGACGGGACAGTGCCGCGCCCTGATCGTCGCTAGGACGTTCCGGCCGACCGGTAGGCCGCCGTTGGATCGACCATGCCCTGCACGAGCCAGGTGGTGCGCCTTCGTGGCCCGCGTGGCCTTCCGGATGCCCGGGTTCCGTGCGAGCGATGTGGGTCGGTCGGACAAACCCGGCGCATGTGGGCCAAGATGGAGCGCGTGCCGCAACCGGATCCCGATCTGCTCATCGATTTCACCGACGTGACCGTCCGACGCTCGGGGCACACCCTCGTCGGTCCGGTCACCTGGCAGGTCGAGCTCGACGAACGCTGGGTCGTGCTCGGCCCGAACGGCGCGGGCAAGACCTCCCTGCTGCGCATGGCCGCCGCCGAAATGCACCCGACCTCGGGCGTCGCCCACCTGCTCGGTGAGGTGATCGGCAAGGTCGACGTCAACGAGCTGAAGCCGCGCATCGGCCTCTCCTCCGCGGCGCTGGCCAATCGCGTGCCGCTGGACGAGAAGGTCAGCGACCTCGTGGTGTCCGCGGGGTACGCCGTGCTCGGCCGCTGGCGCGAACGCTACGACGACGTCGACACCGACCGCGCCATCGACATGCTGGAAAGCCTAGGCGCCGAACACCTTTCCGACCGCACCTACGGCACCCTGTCCGAGGGTGAGCGCAAGCGGGTGCTCATCGCCCGCGCGCTGATGCCCGACCCGGAACTGCTGCTGCTCGACGAGCCGGCGGCCGGTCTCGACCTGGGCGGTCGCGAGGAACTGGTCGAGCGCCTCGGCGATCTCGCCGCGGACCCCGAGGCGCCCGCCATGGTGCTGGTCACCCACCACGTGGAGGAGATCCCGCCCGGCTTCACCCACGGCCTGCTGCTCAACGAGGGCGAGGTGGTCGCCCAGGGCCTGCTCACCGACGTGCTCACCTCGGAAAACCTCAGCGACGCCTTCCGCCAGGCCATCGCCCTCGACCGCGTCGACGGCCGCTACTTCGCCCGCCGCGCCCGCCGCGCGGGAAAGCACCGCTCCCGCTAGGGCGGCCGCGAATCAAGCGCGGTGTAGCTCCGCCTGCGCTCGCCCATACGGGCTGGGGTGGCGATACCAAGCGCGCGTTAGGGTGCAAGTGTGAGTGAGACAACGACGTCGGCTGGCGCGCAGCCGCAGGAACCCTCGGCCCCGAAGGACGCGTCCACGGTGATGTTGGTGCGCGACGGGGCGAACGGTCCCGAAGTGTTCCTGCAGCGACGAGTCGGGGCGATGGCCTTCGCCGCGGGCATGACGGTGTTCCCGGGCGGCGGCGTCGATCCCGCCGACAGCACCGTCGAGATCGACTGGGCGGGTCCGGATCCGGCCTGGTGGGCCGAGCGGTTCGCGACCACCGAGCCGCGCGCGAAGGCGCTGGTGTGCGCGGCGGTGCGGGAGACCTTCGAGGAATGCGGTGTGCTGCTCGCGGGCCCGACGGCCGACACCGTCGTCGAGGACACCGTCCCGTACCGCGCGGCGCGCGGCAAGCTGGAGCGCCGCGAACTCTCCCTCGCCACCTTCCTGGCCGAGGAGAAGCTGGTGCTGCGCGCGGATTTGCTGCGGCCGTGGGCGAATTGGATCACTCCGGTCATCGAGCCGCGCCGCTACGACACCCACTTCTTCGTCGCCGTCCTGCCGCAGGGTCAGCTGGCCGATGGCGCGACGTCCGAGGCCGCCGAGGTGCAGTGGCGCACCCCGGCCGAGGCGCTCGACCGCTGGCGCGCGGGCACCGACATCCTGCTCCCGCCGACCTGGTCCCAGCTGGACGCGCTGGGTCGCTTCGCCTCCACGGCGGAGATCTTCGCGGCCGAACCGGTCATCGACGCGATCATGCCGGAGTTCATCGATGCCCACGGCACCAAGATGCTGAGCTTCCCCGACAACGACCGCTACTTCGCCGACCTCCCCGAACCCACCAAGCTCAAGGGCTCGGCCAGGCGGTAGCAGTTCCTCGCAGGCCTTGTGCACGCTTCACAAAGGGTGCGAGCGCTGCGAGGCGTACACAACTTCTGCGAGGGCCGCGGGTCTGCGGGCGTATGGCCGGGCGGGGATGCGGGACGCGGCGGGGGTGCGAGGTAGCGTGCGTGCCATGGCCGAATTCGTGACCTTGGAGCTGCCGGAAGGGGATGGCGCGCGGGGCGTCGCCGTTCTGCGGATCGCTCGTCCGCCGATGAACCTGCTCAACGTTCAGGTGGTGCGGGAGGTGGCCGAGGCCGCGGCGGCGGTGGCGGCGCATCCGCGGGTCGCGGCACTGGTGGTGTACGGGGACGAGCGGGTGTTCTCCGCAGGTGACGACGTGGCCGAGCTGGCCGCCCTGGACGCCGATCAGGCCGAGGCCATGGCCGCCGACGTGCAGTCCGCGCTGGGGTGCCTCGCCAAGGTTCCGCAGCCGACCGTCGCCGCGATCAGCGGGTACTGCCTCGGCGCCGGGCTGGAGCTGGCCCTCGGCGCCGACCGTCGCGTCATCGGCGACAACGTCAAGCTAGGCCTGCCGCAGATCCACGCGGGACTGATCCCGCTCGCGGGCATCCGGCGGCTCTCGCTGCTGATCGGGCCGGGCCCGGCCAAGGACCTCGTCTACACCGGGCGTTTCGTGGAGCCGGACGAGGCGCGCGCGCTCGGTCTTGTCGACGAGGTCGTCGCGCCCGACGACGTCTTCGCCGCCGCGCTGCGCTGGGCCGAACGCTTCACCGACGGCCCCGGCCGCGCGCTGGCCGCGGCCAAGGCGGTCTTCGAGGCCGGCCCGCACGGTCTCGACCGCGCCCGCGGCGAGTGGGCCGGGCTGTTCGCCACCGAGGACCGCCGGATCGGCACGGAATCCTACGTCGCCGACGGTCCGGGTTCCGCGGTCTTCGTCGGTCGCTGAACGGGCGGCGTCGGCCCGGAATCGAGTCACCGCCGCCGCACCGAAGTTCGTCGCGACGCATCCGTCGAGTCCGTCGCGACGCCGTGCCGATAGCGCCGTGCGGCCAGCGTCGACTGTGCTCCGGGTCCGCGCCGAGCCCGTCGCGATGCATCCGTCGAGTTCGTCGCGACGTCGTGCCGAGGGTGCCGTGCCGCCCGCGTCGACTGCGCTCCGGGCCCGTCGCGATGCCTGTGCCGAGTGCGTCGTGGCACGCCCCGAACGGGTCGTAGCACGGAGTTGAAGGCGCCCGCCTGCACGAATGTCGATCGGTCTGAAACGGGTGTGCCAGGAGATTGCCCTGATAGGAACACGTTCTCATTCGGCCACCGGTCCGGTACCCCGCGAGAAGCACGGGCCGACAGCGGGCTTCATCTGGGGATTTATGTAGGCTAGGCGACCATGACGGTACGTCCCGACGACCCCGCGCCGAACCCGCATGCCACCGAGGCCGAGGTCGAAGCAGCGCTGAAGGATACGAAGCTCGCCCAGGTGCTCTACCACGACTGGGAAGCGGAGACCTACGACGACAAATGGTCCATCTCCTATGACGAGCGCTGCATCGAATACGCCCGTGGCCGCTTCGACGCCGCGGTGGGCCCCGCGCCGCTGCCCTACGAGAAGGCGCTCGAGCTCGGCTGCGGCACCGGTTTCTTCCTGCTGAACCTGATGCAGGGCGGCGTCGCCAAGTCCGGCTCGGTCACCGACCTCTCGCCGGGCATGGTGAAGGTGGCGCTGCGCAACGCGGAGAACCTGGGTCTGGACGTGGACGGTCGAGTCGCCGACGCCGAGACCATCCCCTACGACGACGACACCTTCGATCTGGTCGTCGGTCACGCTGTGTTGCACCACATCCCGGATGTGGAGCTGGCGCTGAAGGAGTGCCTGCGGGTGCTCAAGCCCGGCGGTCGCTTCGTCTTCGCCGGCGAGCCGACCACCGTTGGCAACTTCTACGCCCGCTGGCTCGGCCGCATCACCTGGAAGGCCACCACCTCGGTCACCAAGCTGCCCGCGCTGGCCGGCTGGCGTCGTCCGCAGGAGGAGCTCGACGAGTCCTCGCGTGCCGCGGCGCTGGAGGCGGTCGTCGACCTCCACACCTTCGATCCCCGCGACCTCGAGTCGATGGCACGGTCCGCTGGCGCGGTCGAGGTCAAGGCGAGCACCGAGGAATTCGCCGCCGCGCTGTGGGGCTGGCCGGTGCGCACCTTCGAGGCGGCCGTGCCCGCCGAGAAGCTCGGCATGGGCTACCGGATGGCGATGTACCGCGCCTGGCTCGGATTGAGCTGGGTGGACGAGAACATCATGCGCCGCGTGGTGCCGCGCCAGTTCTTCTACAACGCCATGATCACCGGCGTGAAGCCGGGCGCGTCCGCCAAGTAGGTGGGCTACCGCTTCGGTCGCGCGGACATCGCCTTCCTCGCCTCCGCGGCAGGGCGTGCCGCGCTGGCTGAGGTGGACCGGCTGGAACTGTCCCCCGCGACGCACCTGCGCGATTTGGCGCGGGTGCGTCGCGACAACGGGGAGCACGCCGCCGCCCTCGTGGAGACCGTGCGGCTGCGCCGAAAGGCCGCCGCCAAACTGCACGGCGCGGGGGAGTGGCTCTTCACCGACGACGCGCTACAGCAGGCGACGCCGACCACGGTCGCCCGGCACCGGGCGGCCCGGTTGGCGGGGCGGGCCGTGCACGACGTCACCTGCTCCATCGGCGCCGAACTCGTCGAGCTGGCCGAGGTGTGCCCGGCCGTCGTCGGCAGCGACCTGGACGAGGTGCGGCTGGCGATCGCCGCGCACAATCTCGGTTCGCGGTGGTCGCCGCTCTCCGGCCCCGGAAATGTGTTGCTGGCCAAGGCCGATGCCCTAGTGCCGAGCAGCAGCGGCACGGTGATCATCGCCGATCCGGCACGCCGCTCGGATGGTCGTCGCACCCACGACCCGGCCAAGTTGCAACCTCCGTTGCCCGACCTGCTCGACGCCTACGCGGGTCGCGACATCGCCGTGAAGTGCGCGCCCGGACTGGATTTCGACCGGCTCGACTGGTCCGGCGAGATCGAGGTGGTCTCGCTGGACGGCGCGGTGCGCGAGGCGTGCCTGTGGTCGGCCGGCCTCGCCGAATCCGGCGTCACCCGTCGCGCCACCGTGCTGAGCTCGCGCGGCGCGCCGCAGGTCCTCACCGACGCGGAGCCGGACGAACTTCCCGGCCGACCGCCCGGCGAGTGGATCATCGATCCCGACGGCGCGATCGTCCGCGCCGGGCTGGTCCGGCACTACGCGGCGAAACACGGCCTGTGGCAACTGGATCCGCACATCGCCTACCTCACCGGCGACTCCGTCCCCTCGAATGTCCGCGGTTTCCGCATCGAGGACCGGCTCGAGCTACGGGAGAAGACGTTGCGCCAAGAGCTGGCTCGCCGCGACTGCGGGACGCTGGAGATTCTGGTGCGCGGCGTGGACGTCGACCCGGACGCGCTGCGCAAACGGTTGAAACTCAAAGGCAGCGTTGCCTATACGCTCGTGATCACTCGAATCGGCCGCGCCGCCACGGTATTCGTCTGCACCGCGCACACCTAAGACTCCAGCTTCTTCACGATCCGCTGCACCGTCAACCAGGTGCGGGTGGTGATGTCCTTGCCGTAGGTCTTGTCCAGCCACGCCATGAAGTCGGGGGTCTTCGGCGTGCTGTTGTCGATGACGGTGAGAAAGGCGCGAGCCTCGGCGTCGTAACCGATGATCCTGGTCAGCTCGTCGCCGGTGTCGGGATGCTCCACGGTCGGGTTCTGGTCCTTGAAGAAGGTGACCGTGAGGTACGAGCCCCGTTCGTGGGTGAGGCCCTCGAACGGGTCGCGATCGAGCAGCTCGCGCAGTTCCTCGTAGCTGCGCACGATGGTCCCGCCCGGAATCCCGAGCTCCCGGTTCAGCGCCTCCTGGATCCGATCCTCCAGCGCCGCCGCGTCGGTATCGGCGCAGCGGAACACCACGTTGCCGCTGGACAGGATCGTCGCGACCTTCTCGAACCCGAGTCCCTCGAACACCGCGCGCAACTTCTCGTTGCGCATGTTCGGGTTGGACGGCATGATCCCGCGCAGCAGCGCCGCGTACCTGTTCATGCCGACGACCGTACTCGAGCGGACCGACGACTTTCCGTCGAACGCGGCGAACTACGCCTGCTGGGTGACGCCGTTCTTCTTGCGCTCGATGTCCTCCAGCGCGGCGATGTACTTCGCCCGCTCCTCGGCGCCAGCCTCCCAGGTGGCCTTGCGGTTCTTGACCACCTTCGCCGGTGCGCCGACGGCGATGCTGTAGTCCGGGATCTCGCCCTTGACCACCGCGTGCGCACCGAGCACGCAGCCGCGGCCGACCCGGGTCTCGCGCAGCACGGTCACCTTGGCGGCGATCCACGTGTCGGGGCCGATCCGGACGGGGCTCTTCACGATGCCCTGGTCCTTGATGGGCAGCGTGATGTCGTCCATCTTGTGGTCGAAGTCGCAGATGTAGCACCAGTCGGCGACCAGCGTCGATTCGCCGATCTCGATGTCGAGATAGGTGTTGACGACATTGTCCTTGCCGAACACCACCTTGTCGCCGATGCGCAGCGAGCCCTCGTGGCAGCGGATGGCGTTGCCGTCGCCGATGTGCACCCAGCGACCGATCTCCATCCGGCTCAGCTCCGGGGTCGCGTGGATCTCGACCCGGCGGCCGAGGAACACCATGCCGCGCAGCACGATGTGCGGGTTCGCCAGCTTGAACTTGAACAGCCGGTAGTAGCGGACCAGATACCAGGGCGTGTAGGCGCGGTTGGCGAGCACCCAGCGCAGCGACGCCACGGTCAGAAATCGCGCCTGCTGCGGATCCCGGCGGCGCGAACCCCGCCACCGCGAGCGCAACGGTGCGCCCCACATGCTCGTCACGAACCGTTCTCCCGTCGTGTTCCCGGGACCGGCGACCCGGGGGATGTCTTTGGCTACACAGCGTACTTTCGCGCTCTACCACCCCCGGCCCTACCCTCACGTTCACGCTGCGGAAGGTCCGCCATGCGAGACACCAGGGGGCCGCGAACCCGCCGTGCCGCAGGCGCGGCAAATTGAACACAGGCTAGTCTTGCGAGCGCCCACCGACCAGAGGGGAGAACAGCAGGTGCGAACCGGTAGCGTGCGGGCTGTCGCCACACAGCCGCGATCCCGGGTGCGTGCGGTGGCCGCGCTTGCCGCCATGGGCGCGCTCGCGCTGACCGCCTGCGGCACCGACGTCGACGACATCACCGTCGGCCCCGGGAAAGGTTGGCCCGCCGCGCACCACGACGGTCGCAACAGCGGCGTCAGCCCCGTGACCGGCGCGCGCTCGCTGACGCTGAGCTGGTCAAGGCCCGCCGCCGGTCCCATCGAGCAGCCGGTCACCATCGGCGCCGAGGGTCAGCTGTTCTTGACCACCCGCACCCCCAACGGTTGCGCCATCCTGTCGTTGCAGATGCCGACCGGCCGCAAGCGTTTCTGTGATGTGCTCGGCCCCAACACGATTTCCTCGCCCACCGCGGTGGACGGCGCGAGCAACGTCTACGTCGGCGACGACGGCGCGATGAACTCCTACAACTACCTCGGTCAGCCGCGCTGGCGCACACCCGTTGCGGGCGTTCCGGTTTCGGTGCAGTTCACCGGTGACAGCAGGCTGCTCACCATCACCCAGTCCGGCCAGGTGGACGTGCTCGACCGGCAGACCGGCCTGCGGACCGTGCCGACCGTCCAGCTGCTCGGCGAGCCCGACCTTTTGGAGCACCCCAACCTGACCAGGCCTGCCTCGGGCCAGGGTCTCGACGACTGTGGCACCGGCGGCCCGCAGTGCCCGGTCGCGAACATCTCGGCGATCGAGAAGTCCACCGGTCGCTTCTACGTCACCGTGTGGCAGCCCGGTTCGCCGAACGCCGCGTTGGTCGCTCTGCGCTACGCCGACAACAAGATTCAGCAGGAGTGGCGCGCGGAGATCCTGACCGAGGGCAGCGCAACCGGTCCCGCGCTGTCCGCGGACGGCGGCACCGTCTACGTCGGCGACAACACCAAGCGACTGATCGCCGTCGACACCGCCGACGGGCGCACCAAGTGGGTGCGGCCGCTGGGATTCACACCGAGCGG
This sequence comes from Nocardia amikacinitolerans, assembly GCF_900215415.1. Lineage (NCBI taxonomy): Bacteria > Bacillati > Actinomycetota > Actinomycetes > Mycobacteriales > Nocardiaceae > Nocardia > Nocardia amikacinitolerans. The sequence continues at coordinate 121,742 of NZ_OBEG01000006.1, forward strand.
CGGGATCTCGGTCTCCGCCGACGGTCTGATCATCCCCGCGGGCGACGAGGGTTACCTGCTCGCCTTGCGCGACACCGGTGAGACCGCCGAAACCGTCTGGGAGCGCAAGGATCTGGTGCTGCGCGGCGTGCCGGTGCAGACCGATGGCGGCACCGGCTACACCGCGGCGGCGATCGGCGAGGGCCTGAGCCTGATCACGTTCGACACCGCCAGCGGCGCGACCATCGATGCCGATGTGCTGCCCGGCGCGCAGGGCAGCACCACCGGCACCTCGGTAAGCGCCGAGGGCGAGGTGGTGCTGGCCACCCGGATCGGCGAGGTCTTCGTCTTCAAGCCGGAGTAGGCGTACCTCCGTCTTCGCCGCAACGGTCCGCTCTCGGCGACGCCGATCAGATCGGGTTGTTCGGATCCCGTTCCGGCAGTGGACGTTCCACGATGACCGGCCTGCCGAGCGGATTGCGCACCCGCCGTTTGGCTTCCGAGTACACCTGTGCGGTCTCCGCCGCGACGACGTCCCAGGCGAAGTCCGCGGTCAGGCGCTCGCGTGCGGCGTAGGCGCGGTCCTGTGCGGCGGCGGGATCGTCCAGCGTCGCGCGCACCGCATCCACCAGACCGTCCACGTCGGCGGGTTCGAAGGAGGCGCCGGTGACGCCGTCGATGACCGCTTCGCCGAGCCCGCCCGCGGTGGAGGTGATCAGCGGGGTGCCCGCGGCGGCCGCTTCCAGCGCGACGATGCCGAACGGCTCGTAGCGGCTCGGCAGCACGATGGCGTCGGCGCCGTGCAGCCAGCCGAGCAGTTCCTGATGGTCGAGCTGACCGGCGAAGGTCACCGCGCGCGCGACGCGGTGCACCCGAGCCCGTTCTCGCAGCCATTCGAACTGGGTGCCGACGCCCGCGACGGTCAGCGTGGTGCCCGGGTGGGCGCGGCGGATGCGGGGCAGCGCGGCGATGGCGTCCTGCACGCCCTTCTCGTATTCCAGCCTGCCGACGTACAGCAGCCGCGGTGGGCCGGAACGCGGTGCGCGGGGGCGGAAGGTCCACGCGCCGACGTCGATGCCGTTGCGGATGACGGTCATCGGGATGCGCTCGGGACCGTAGAGGCGCTGCACCTCGTCCTGCATCGAGGTCGAGCAGGTGATCAGCGCGTCGGATTCGTTGGCGAGCCACCATTCGACCGAGTGCACCTGCTTGTTGACCTTGCCGGCGACCCAGCCGCTGTGGCGGCCCGCCTCGGTGGCGTGAATGGTCGAGACCAGCGGCACGTCGTAGTACTCGGCGAGCGCGATGCCGGGATGGGCGACCAGCCAGTCGTGCGCGTGCACGACGTCGGGCGTCCAGCCGTCGCCGATGCCCGGCTTACCGAGCGCGACGCCCGCGCGCACCATCGCGTGGCCCATGGCCAGGGTCCAGGCCAGCATGTCCTCGCCGAAGTCGAAGCAGGGCGGATCCTCGGCGACCGCGACCACCAGGACGCCGTCCTCGATGAACGAATGCGTCGGGTGGGTGGCGGAATCGGTGCCGGACGGGCGGCGGGACAGGACGACCACTTCGTGGCCCGCCGCGGCGAGCTCGGTGGCGAGGTGATGCACGTGCCGACCCAACCCACCGACCACAACCGGCGGGTATTCCCACGACACCATCAAGATCTTCATGCATGTCCTTCATAGGCAGGGCCGTCCGCGGCCGGGCCTTGCGGGCCCCGGTCCAGGGTCCCGGTGGGGTCGGCACTGGGGAGCCGTCGCGCATCCAATCCGGGGAAGAATCCGTCGGCCGCGTACCATCCTGCCGCCAACTGCCGCGCTTTGGCGACTTGACCCGCGCCGACCGCCGCCGCGATCTCCCGCACGGCATGCGCGTGCTGGTGGGCCCGCTCCCGCGCGTAGCCCGCCGCGGAGTCCTTGCTGACCATGAACGCCCAGTCGCTGGACACCGTCAGGATCGCCTCGCGCAGCAACTGATCCGCGACCGGATCGCGCAGCGCGGAGGTGGCTCCCGCGCGCATCTTGTCCAGGGTGTCCAGCGCCAGTCGCACGACCTCGTCGTTGAGTTCGACCAGATCCCGCACCTGATCACCGGCCCACACCCGCCAGTCCTTGCCGGACCCCCATGACGAATCGGTCAGCTGCACGGGCTCACCGACGAATCCGCGTTCGCGCGCGTCGGCCAGGGTGCCGACGGTGACGCCCGCCTCCGGCAGCGCGCGCAGGACCTGGGCCAGCCACTGCGGACCCTCGTGCCACCAGTGCCCGAACAGCTCGGTGTCGAAGGCGGCGACGACGAGCGCGGGACGGCCGATGCGTTCGGACTCGGCGACGAGTCGATCGCGCACGGTGCGCACGAAGTCGTCGACGTCGCGGACCACCGCCGCGGCCGCCAGCTCCGGGTCGTACGGGGCCTTGTCGGGCCCGGCGACCGTCTTGCCGGTGACGCGGGCGGGTTTGAGACCCGTCGCGTGGTCGTAGTGATGAAAGTCACGGTACTGCGCCTGGCCGGGATAGCCGGACTTCGGCGACCAAACCCGGTAGCTCACCTGAAGATCGCGCCCGAACGCCACGACGTCGGTGTCGCGCACCGGGCGGCCGAGGCTGCTGTCGCCGCGCAGCGCGGGTCCGTCGACCATGAAATGCGTCACACCTGCGGCGGCGTAGCCGACCTCCATGCCCGGCGTGTATCCGCACTCCGGCGCCCAGATGCCGGTCGGGGTGTGGCCCCAGCGCTGGCGGGCGTCGGCCAAGCCCTCGCGCAGCTGGAACTCGCGCAGCCGCGGGTCGAGCAGCGGCTGGAACGGGTGCGCCAGCGGGCCGCCGAGCAGCTCGATCGTCTGCGCGTCGACGAGTTCGCGCCAGACCGGCGCGGCGCCGTGCCGCCAGCGCAGCTCGAACTCGGTCAGCGCCGCGGCGGCGAGCCGGTGCTCGTGCCTGCCCAGCGCGACATTGCCCGCCATGGCGGCCTCGTCGGCGCGCAGCTGCCAGTTGCCGAGCCAGTGGTGCATGCCCGCCAGGCAGTGCGGGTCGTCCAGCTGGGCCGCGAGCACCGGTGTGATGCCGAGGCTCAGCAGATGCGAACGACCTTCCGCCGCAAGGGTTCTCAGTACCTCGACGACCGGGAGGTAGGACGCGGCCCAGGACTGGTAGAGCCATTCCTCGCCGACCGGCCAGCGGCCGTGGTTGGCCAGCCACGGCAGATGGGAGTGCAGGACCAGGGTGAACTGGCCGGGTACCGCGTTGTCGGTCAACGCTTCACCGCGATGGCCACGAGGTCGAGGCTGGCGTCGATGTCCTCGGTGATCAGGTCGAAGTCGTCGATGGTCACCGCGGCGACGTCGGCGGTCAGCTCGGCGGGCCACGGCTCGCCTGCGAGCGCGCGCTGGATCTGCGCGTCGATGAACGAGCCACCGTGCTTGGCGTCCAACGCTTTCAGCGTCGCGCCGTGGTGCACGCCGGTCATCAGCGCGACCTCGAAACCGGCCTCGACGAGCAGTTCGGTCAGCTCGTCCGCGTTCAACTCGCGGGTGTGGAACGGGTTGAGCGGGGTGTCGCGGCCGGGCGAGAAGGTGATCCGATTGGGTGTGCTGATCAGCAGCTCGCCGCCGGGCCGCAGCACCCGAAGGCATTCCCGCAGGAACTGGCTCTGGTCCCAAAGATGTTCGATGACTTGGAAATTCACCACGACATCGACCGAGGCGTCATCGAGCGGCAGGGCGGCGAGGTTGCCCTGGATCATCTCCACGCGCGGGTAGCGCGCCCGCACGTGCGCGACCGCGCTCGCGTCGTAGTCGAGGCCGATCACCTTGGTGGCCACCCCGGCGATCATATTGGCGCCGTAGCCTTCGCCGGAACCCGCCTCCAGCACGGTCTTTCCGGCGCACCGGTCGAGCAGCCGGGCGTAGACGATCTCGTGCCTGCGGAACCAGTAGTTCTCCTCGGCGATGCCGGGGACGGTGCGCTCGCCGGTCAGCGGCAATGGTTCGACGGCACCGGCGTTTTCCGCAGTTATGACCCTCGGGTCGCCCACTGCGGCAGGGATCACAGCCTCGCTCATCACACCGACGTTACTGGTAAGGGTCGCGCACGATATCGCCCGGACCGGTGTATTGAGAGAGAAGCCACTAAGTTACCCACGAGTAACTTAACGTAGGGTAGTGTCACGCCCTGAGCTACCTCAAAGGACGTACGGCCCAGCTCGTGCGACCACCAGATAACGCCCCCAGAACAGGAGGTCGACGAAGACCGATGCCGAACATCGTCGTACTCATCAAGCAGGTCCCTGACACCTGGTCCGAGCGCAAGCTGTCCGATGGTGACTACACCCTGGACCGTGAGGCCGCGGACGCCGTCCTCGACGAGATCAACGAGCGCGCCGTCGAAGAGGCGCTGCTGATCAAGGAAGCCCAGGGCGGTGAGGTCACCGTGCTGGCCGCCGGTCCGGACCGCGCCACCGAGGCCATCCGCAAGGCGCTCTCGATGGGCGCCGACAAGGCCATCCACATCAACGACCCGGCGATCCACGGCTCCGACGCCGTGCAGACCGCGTGGGTGCTGGCCAGCGCGCTCGGCCAGGTCGAGGGTGTCGAGCTGGTCATCGCGGGCAACGAGGCGACCGACGGCCGCGCCGGTGCGGTGCCCGCGATCATCGCGGAGTACCTGGGTCTGCCGCAGCTGACCCACCTGCGCAAGCTGACCGTCGACGGCGACAAGATCACCGGCGAGCGCGAGACCGACGAAGGCGTCTTCAAGCTGGAGGCCACCCTCCCCGCCATCGTCTCGGTGACCGAGAAGATCAACGAGCCGCGGTTCCCGTCCTTCAAGGGCATCATGGCGGCCAAGAAGAAGGAAGTTCAGGTCTTCACGCTGGCCGACCTGGGCGTCGACCCGTCGACCGTGGGTGTCGCCAACGCGGGCACCACCGTCACCGCGTCCACCCCGAAGCCCCCGCGCACCGCGGGCGAGAAGATCGCGGACGAGGGCGACGGCGGCACCAAGATCGCCCAGTACCTCATCGGTCAGAAGATCATCTGATCCGCCCGGCTGACGAGACTTCCTAGGAGAGAACACAAATGGCTGAAGTACTTGTGCTCGTCGAGCACGCCGACGGTGCGATCAAGAAGGTCAGCACCGAACTGCTCACCGCCGCCCGCACCCTGGGCACCCCGGCCGCCGTCGTGCTCGGCGCCGCGGGCACCGGCGAGAAGCTGGCCGACGCGCTGGCCGCCGCGGGCGCCGAGAAGATCTACATCGCCGAGTCCGACGATGTGGAGAACTTCCTGGTGACCCCGAAGGTCGACGTGCTCGCGGGTCTGGTCGAGTCGGTGTCCCCGGCCGCCGTGATCGTCGCCGCCTCCGCCGAAGGCAAGGAGGTGTCGGGTCGCCTCGCCGCCCGCATCGGCTCCGGCCTGCTGGTCGACGTCATCGGCGTCAACGAGGACGGCTCCGTCGTGCACTCCATCTTCGGTGGCGCCTTCACCGTCGACGCCAAGGCCACCGGCGACGTGCCGGTCATCTCGGTTCGCCCGGGTGCGGTCGAGGCCGTGGCGCAGGCCGGTGCCGGCGAGAAGGTGACCGTCGAGGTTCCCGCGCAGGAAGAGGGCGTCGTCAAGGTGACCTCGCGCGAGCCGGTCGTCGCCGGTGACCGTCCGGAGCTCACCGAGGCGAACATCGTCGTCTCCGGTGGTCGCGGTGTCGGCTCGGCCGACAACTTCGCGGTCGTCGAGGCGCTGGCCGACTCGCTCGGCGCCGCAGTCGGCGCCTCGCGCGCCGCCGTCGACTCGGGCTACTACCCGGGCCAGTTCCAGGTCGGTCAGACCGGTAAGACGGTCTCCCCCCAGCTGTACATCGCCCTCGGCATCTCCGGCGCCATCCAGCACCGCGCCGGCATGCAGACCTCGAAGACCATCGTCGCGGTCAACAAGGACGAAGAGGCCCCGATCTTCGAGATCGCGGACTACGGCATCGTCGGCGACCTCTTCAACGTCGCCCCGCAGCTCACCGAGGCGGTCAAGGCCCACAAGGGCTGAAACCCTTTCGGCGAGTAGCTGTTACGAACGACCCCGGCTGGAAACAGCCGGGGTCGTTCGCGTTTCACTGCGGTGCTGGTGTGCGGGCTCCGCGATGCGTTACCGTGTGCCGGTCCGGTTCGGCGGGTGCAGGGGGTGCATGGCAATCGATGACAATGGTGGTCTGCCGACCGCGTTCATGACTGAAATGCCCGACGACGGCGGGCTTCCGGTCAACGCCCGGCAGGAACAGTTCAGTCTCGCATTCGTGCGTATGATCGCCGCTGCCGCAGGTTGTTCGATCAAAAGCCACGAAACCGACTACGACGGTGTCGATATCACGATCGTGGCCTCGCGGGAGTATGAGAGATTCTATTGCCCTGAGTTCGAGCTGCAGCTGAAGTGCACTACGCAACACAGCCGGCTCAAGGCAGATCATTTGGCTTGGCCTCTGGAAAAAGGTCCGTTCCTGAAACTGGTGAGCCCGAAGCGATTCGTTCCGGCCCTGCTCGGCGTCCTGCTCATACCGGAGGAGCCTGACGAACTGCTCGATCTGTCCGAGGCTGGCTTGACCAGCTCGAGCCGCATGTATTGGGAGTACGCGGCGAAGCTGGGCGGAATAGCGGACGGCAAGTCCAGCACGACAGTCCACCTACCCAGAAGTAACCTGTTCGATGTAGCCGGGCTCCAAGAGATCATGCACAGAATCGGCGAAGGAGGCCAGTGGTGAAGGAGATTCCTGTCGGCGACCTTCGCGACATCGCGCTTGCCTTGTCGCCGCCAGCGGTATCGCAATACCTTGCCGCGCACGATTGGGAACTCGAGGCTCGCGTTCAGGACGTGAAAGAGATCTGGCGGCTGCCGGGCGAAGACGGTCCAGTGGGTCGAATTATGTTGCCGCTGGCCACCGATTACGTGGACTTTCCCCGGCGCTTCCGAGAAACGATGCAAACGCTCGCGACCATCTACGACTGGGACCCGGCGCAACTGGTCGAACGCATCGCCGCCGCACGTGCCGACCTGTTCTTCGTGCGACTCGACCAGGAAATGATCGACGGCACGATTCCCTTCCGGCAGGCGGAAACGACCTTGGAAGCCTTGTTCCGGATGATGAAGGCGGCCGCGACCACCGCGGACGACCCGACCCATTCGCACCGAGGTCGTCGATCGGCCACCGTGACGGAATTCCTCGAGGAAAACATCCGTCTTGGGCATACCAAGCGGGGCAGCTTCGTGTTCACGGTCGTATCCCGCCTCGGTGATGTGATGTCCACGGAGACAGATGGAATGCCGCAGGTGTCGTTCCCCCGCGCGGCGATGGCGACGCTCGCCAAGGGCCTGCAATCGACGCGCACGCTGGCGTTGCAGTGGGACGATCGCGCTCTGGAGCGCTCCGGCGAGTTGGGATTGAGCGCCAACTTGGTGGAGTCGGTCTGGGATCTCACTCAGTCGCCGGACTTACGGGCGTTGGACCTGTCGTTCGACTGGGCAGCGGGCGAGCCGGCGCCGACGCTGGAAAGTTCACGGATCGTCATCGATCGTGACGCGATGGCCGGATTGCCGCGGGTGCGTGAGCGCTTGGTTCGCAGCGAGGAACCGCCGCGGTACGAATCACTACTCGGTATCGTCCGAACGTTGAACCGTGACGACCTAGGGGACGGGGGCGAGGGGGCCACCAGCATTGTCCTGTCCACACACGTAGACGGACGCTCGCGGAAGGTCCATGTTCCGCTGGCCGGTACCGACTACGAATGGGCGATCGCCGCACACCAGTCCAAGAGGCCGCTCGTGGTTTCCGGCAATTTGTCGTTCGAACGGGGAGCTTGGCGTCTGACCGGCGATATCACTGTGGACCGCAGGCTTTCGGAGCGTTCCAGCTGACACCTCACCGCATTCGGTCAGCTGCTATGCAACGTGGTGAGCAAGGTGGTGAGGATGGGGGAGCGGCGGGTGTCGTCGCGGAGGACGGCGCAGACGGGGATGCGGAGGCGGTGTTCGGCGAGTTGGAGGACGACGAGTCCTTCGGTGGGGCTCTGGGCGTAGAGGACGGTCCATGCTTCCGGGCGGTTGATCAGTTCCATGGTCGCGGTGTGGTCGGGCGGGATCGGCGGGCCGAAGGTGGGGCCGACGGGCAGGTCGGCGAACGCACTGCGAATGATGTTGTGCAGCAGCACCTGTTCCTGTTCGGGCGGCAGCAGCAGCGGGTAGGAGCTGAGGTCGTTGAGGGTGACGGTGTCGCGGGTGGCCAGCGGATGATTGCTCGAGGTGGCGATCACGAGGTCCTCGACCCAGAGCTGTTCCACCATCAGCCCCGGCTGGTCGACGCGCCCGCGGATCAGCGCGAGATCGCAGTCACCGTCCGCGACGGCCGTGATGCGTTGGCGGAAGGGCTTGATCACGAACTCGATCTCCGCGTCCGGGTGCGCGGCGCGCGCGGCCGCGATGGCGGACAGCGAGCGGCTCGCGAAGGACATGTTGGCCGCCAGCCGGATTCGCGGCCCGGAGGCCCGAACCGCCGCGCGGATGGCGGATTCCAGGCTCAGCATCTGCTTGGCCAGGGGAAGTAGCCGGGTGGTCGCGTCGGTGGGGACTACGGCCCTGGTAGAGCGCTCGAACAGCGGCACGCCGAGGTCGCGTTCGAGCCGGGCGATCTGATGACTGATCGCCGACTGCGAGATGAAACATCGGGCCGCGGCCCTGCTGAAGCTCAGTTCTTCGCAGACCGCGACGAAGTACGCCAGCTGCCGAAGCTCCACGACTAGCTCCTATTCATGAGCAATCCAGATAAGAGTCATCTCCATTATGCGCCGTAACGGCTGAAATATCTGCGTTCCCGATGACGGTTGGTAATGAGAGAAGGAGGCTGTCATGGAACACGCAGATGTGGTCGTCGTCGGATCGGGATTCGGGGGGCTGGCCGCCGCCAAGCAACTCGCCAAGTCGGGAATCGACTTCGTACTCATTTCGAGCACGCCGGAGCACCTGTTCCAGCCGTTGCTCTACCAGGTCGCGACGGGTGTGCTGGCATCGCACGAGATCGCGCCGCCGATCAAGTCGGTGCTGCGCAGGCACAAGGAAGCCGATGTGCGCCTCGGCAAGGTCGTCGCCATCGATCCGGACCAGGCGATCATCACCTACGAGAACGATGGTGTGCGCCACGAGATTCGGTACGGCTCGCTGATCGCGGCCACCGGCGCCTCGCAGTCCTATTTCGGCCGTGACGATTTCGCCGAGAAGACCTTCGCCCTCAAGACCATCGACGACGCGAAACTGCTTCGCGCCCAGATCGAACGCGTCTTCGCAGAGGCCGCGACCGCGGACCCCGAGACCAAGAACAGGCTGCTCAGCTTCGTGGTGGTGGGCGCGGGCGCGACCGGTGTCGAGGTCGCGGGCCAGCTGAAGGAGCTCGCGAAAAGGTACTACCACCAGGAGGTTTCGGTCACCCTGGTGGAGGGCGCCGGAGAGGTGTTGCCGCCCTTCGGTGGTGGGCTCTCGGAGTACGCGAAGAAGTCGTTGACCGGAAGCGGCGTCGAGGTGCTCGTCGACACGTTCGTCACCGACATCGAACCGGGCAAGGTCACCGTCAAGGACAAGGCGGGCGTGGAGCGGAAGATCGGCGCCGAGACCGTCGTCTGGTCGGCGGGTGTGCAGGCGGGCGGGTTCGCGAAGATCCTGGCCGAGGCCACCGGCGTCGAGACTGACCGCGCCGGACGGCTGCTGGTCAACCCCGACCTCACCGTCGCGGGCTACGCCGACATCTACGCCATCGGCGACATGACCTCGCTCAACGGCTACCCCGGCCAGTCGCCGGTGGCCATGCAGGAGGGCAGGCACGCCGCCGACATCATCCGTCGCAAGAAGCAGCCCGGCACCCCGTTCAAGTACTGGGATAAGGGCAGCATGGCGGTGATCAGCCGGTTCAGCGCGGTGGTGAAGCTCAACGAGAAGATCACCTTCCGCGGCGTGATCGCCTGGGTCATGTGGCTCGCGGTGCACCTGCTCTACCTGGTCGGCTTCCGCAACCGCTTCGCGGCGGTGGCCTCGTGGCTGGTCGCCTTCATCGGCAGCGGCCGCCCCGGTTTCGACGAGGTGGAATCGAGCCCGACGCAGGCCCGCGCACCGGAACGCGCCGCAGCCTGAGCGCGCCCGAACCGATCGCACCGATGCGCGCGCATCGGTGCGGTTGCCGTTTCCGGGCGCTGAAAGGTTGCGTAAGCAGGGGAAAGGCGACTCCACGACGCGTCGATGCTAACGCTGTGCGTCGGGTCGGTGAACCTTGGGTGTGACCGGCGTCTCGTTAACCTAGCCTGCATCGGCGCGCAACTTCGAGGTTGCCCCGGCGCAGTGTCGGACTGGCTTCATCACGGATATGACTATTTCGTCCGTGCTGACAGCCCCGGCTCCGACGGACTCGGGGGTGGAACGGTCGCGCTATTCGCTGGTCGTCTCGTCCGACGCCGAGCACAGGGAGGCGGCGCAGCGGCTGCGCTACGGCGTGTTCGCCAACGAGCCGGGCTTCCGCATCCCCGACAACGGCACCGGGCTTGACGCCGACCGCTTCGACGAGCACTGCGACCACCTGCTGGTTCGCGACGACGTCACCGAGCAGTTCGTCGGCTGCTACCGGATGCTGCCGCCGGACAAGGTCGCCGCGGCGGGCGGGTACTACACGGCCACCGAATTCGACCTCGCCCAGCTGGATCCCGAGGGTCAGCGGATCGTCGAGATGGGCCGGGCGTGCGTGGTGCCCGACCACCGCAACGGCTCGGTGCTCACCCTCATGTGGGCGGGCATCCTGCACTACATCCAGCTCACCGGATACGAGTGGGTGATGGGCTGCGTGTCGGTGCCGATGCAGGACTCCCCGGCGGATCCGGCGGGCGTCAACGTGCGCGGCGTGCGGGACATGCTGCTCGGACGGCACGCCTCCGACCCGGAGCGACGGGTGCACCCGCACCGTCCGGTGGTCGTCGACGGCAAGACGCTCGACGAGCTGACCCCGCCCTCCCGGCCCAAGCTCCCGCCACTGCTGCGCGGCTACCTGCGCCTCGGCGCCGAGATCTGCGGCGAGCCCGCGCACGATCCCGACTTCGCGGTCGCCGACTTCGTCGCGCTGCTCGGCCTGGACACCATCAACACGCGATACCTCGAGCGACTACAGGGCGCTGCCGCGGCCCTCGACGGGGGGCGGTGAGGACCGTGGTCTTCGAGGCGCCGCCCGCACAGGCCGTGCACGCGTGGATGCCGTCGAGCCCCTGCGGGCCCGGCTGCATCGAGCCGATCGGTGAGATCGGTACGGCGCGGGTGGTCGCCCGCGCGCTCGGCGTCGCCGGGCTGCTGCTGACCTATCCGATGTGCCACCTCGCGACGCCCGCCGGACGGCGCGACAACCTCCAGCGCGAATACGCTCGGCTGCTGCTGCGCTGTCTCGGGATGCGACTGCGGGTGGTGGACAAGCGAATTCCCACCGATCCGGTGCCCGCCGAGCGCGCCATCGCCTCCCGCGTCGGCGCCGAACGCGCCGCGTCCGCGGCCGCCACCGCCGATGTCCGCTACGCCGATCGCGGCACCGGCGTGCTCGTGGTGACCGGGCACATCGGCTGGACCGACGTCGTCGCGCTGGCCGCCGTACAGCCGCTCGGGTTCGTCGCGCGCGCCGATCTGATCGACTGGCCGCTGCTCGGCGGGTTGGCGAAGCTGATGCGCGTCATCCCGATCGAACGCGAGCGGCTGCGCCAGCTGCCCGGCATCGTCGCCCAGCTCGGCGAACGCCTCGCCGCGGGCGAGCGCGTCGCCGTCTTCCCGGAGGGCACCACCTGGTGCGGCCGCGCCTACGGCACCATGCGGCCCGCCCTGTTCCAGGCCGCGATCGACACCGGTACCTTCGTGCAGCCCGTACGCCTGCGCTACCTCGACGGGCACGGCGACCGCTGCACCGTCCCCGGCTTCGTCGGCGAGGATTCCTTCGGCAACTCGGCCCTGCGCGTCTTGCGTTCCCGCGGCATGATCGCCGAGATCGTCCTCGAGCCGCCGGAGTACCCGGGCCTTGACCGCAAGGATCTGGCCCGCCGCTGCGAGCTGGCCGTGCGCGGCGACGAAATGTCCCGCCACGGAATGAACGACACCCGGTGGATCGAGGCCACCGCGACCCGGGTGGAGGACCCGGCGCCCGCCGAACCGACGGCGCCCGCGGTCACGCACAGCGGCGTGGATCGGCGCGGACTGCGCAGCCGCGCGGTCGCGGTCTTCCGCGGTCGGGGGCGTGCACCGGAGCACGCGCCGCGCACCGAGGCGGCGTCCGACAGCGCCCGCGCCTGACGCGGTCGACCGCCGCTGCGACCTCGGTCAGGTCCGCGCGGCGGCGAGTTCGAGTTGTCCCGGCTCGGCGTTCCACGTCCGGCGGCCGAGCGAACGCTCGCCATCAATTCGTCGACGGCCGCGCCGCCGGGTGCCCCACCGAACACGGTCGACCAACGGCGCCATCCGCCAGGACTCGGCCTCGGCACCTGCGGCCGCAACGCTTTCGCGATCGACCGTCCCGTGCTCGTGCTGCCAAGTGGCCCGAGTTCCGCACGCTCGACTGGACCAGCCTCGCGGCCGACGTCGACCGTGCCGTGATCGTGGACACCGAAACCTGCTAGACGAGCACCTGCTGGGCGGGACCGGTTCCCCCTCCTCGGCGCAGGTACCGGCGAGGTTTCCGGAGACGCGTAGGGCCCCGAGGCTCGGGCTGCGGGAATATCGGATCGCCGCCAGTGGTTTGCGGATTGTGGGTGAATCGTAGACAAATCGTGGAAAGCAGGGGGGACGCCCCGAAGATGTGCAGGTCAACGGTGGGATAGGCTTTGTCGGTCATGAATTAGGCACAGCATTTTCGCAGGTTCCCCAAATTGCTCGAATGTTCCCGATATTTCCCTGTTTATGCAGGTAGATGGCTATTTGGAAGTCCTGAGGCTGCTGGACCCTTCCCGAAAAGCCCCGTGCAAACCCGCGCGCAAATCGTAGGAAAATCGTAGAAATACGTCTGCGATGGAGACAGGCGGCGGGGTAGAGCTGCTGCCCGTGGTGGTAGGTCCGGTGCCTGATCGGCGACCCAGCAGCGATACCCTTCTGTTGTCATACCCCGCGGCGCCACATCGAAGAAGATCGGAACGCGTGCGAGCTTCGAATGCGTTCGAGTCGACTGGTAGTCGAAGCGGATTTCACCCTGGGTTGGGGAGGAGCGGGTGATCATCGTCGGTGGCTACTTGAAATCGCGAACCTGCTGCTGATTGGGTGACTGGGGGACTGGCTGCGTGGGGGCGGGGCTGGAGTCCCCTTAGCTCCACAGACGTAGCAGGTCATGCCCGGTCTAGGACCGGGCATGACCTGTTTTTGTGTCTGTCCCCCCGTTTATCCCCGATTTGTTGTGCGTCGTGTGTGGCCGGTGTAGCAATCCCGTTTGTGTTGGTCCTCCCGAGAGCTGTTGGTGCGGCTGGTGGCCCGCGCCTGACGCGGTGGATGTGGCACGGCGGTCGAGTCGTGTTCACCGAACACACTTCGAGGGGCCACGTGGCCTGAATTGGTTGGATCGTTCGTGGTCGAACCGTGGCCGGTTGTCGCTGAAATCATCTGGTTCGAGCGGTATGTGGAAGGCGGGGATGGTGCGCGGTTCGTCGGGAAGTGTCGCGGTTCCGTTCGACGCACCGGTCGATTCGCTCTCGGATGTGCTGGACACGATCCGGCTGCGTGGTGAGCAGCTGGCCGTGGCGCGTGGCGTCGATATCGCCGGGGTCGGCTAAGCGGCCGGGAGCCGGTCGAGCTGGAGGTGATCGGTGTGGACCGGTTGCGGCTCGAGCGCGGTGATCTGGTGTTGCTGGCCACCGCGCACCTGGTGCGGCCCGGTGATGACGGGGCCTTTGTTGGGCGGCCGTGGCGATCGGCGCGCTTGGAGTGGCCGGTTTCTGGTGGAGGAGAACGCTGCCGCGCCGCTGCTGGCGGTGTTGCCGTCAGCCAGTGTGATTCGCGCGGCCGATACGGAGTTCGACTGGCTGCCGCCCGGTGCCGGTCTACTCACCGCCGAGCTGGCCGATCCGACGGCGGGGTCGCGGGCGATTGTGTCGTGATTGCTGGATCTGCTGTTCATCCTGGTCGGCAACGGTTAGAGCGGGCCGCCGATTCCCCCGGTCCCTCCGCAATAGCTGCCACCGCCAGGCGACGGGAAACTCCGTACGCTCGGGTATGAAGATCCGGACCCACCTCCGCCGCTTGGTGTGTTGTTCTGTTGCTGCTGCGCGGCGCCGGCTGTTTCCGTCTCCCCGTGTCGGGTGATTCGTCGCACCACCGCGCGCACGGTGTAGAGGACGATCATGATAGGCAGCCAGATCCCGCCGTACAGCACCACGATTACTGCCAGCAGCCCGACCCAAACCGGCTGGCCCTCAATCCAACTCCCCATGTATCAACGGCAAGCCACGAACGTTGGCCGTGCACCAGGCAATTTGGGATCAGCGTTCACTGGTGAGGCCGGGCGGTAGCGACGGGCACGGCCAATGAAATCCCGATCATGTCATCAGGGCAACACTAGCCGGGCGGTCGAGCTCACCGATGCCGCGTTCGCGGTAGAGAGCACACCCGATCCTGGGCATCTACGCCTCCTACCAGTGCGCTGAACTGCTCGCCGTCCGCGGCGAGCATCGCCAGGCCGGGGAAGGCGCTGGCCAAGGCCGACCACGCTGCCGAGGGCGTGCCATTGCCAGCCTTCGGCTACTGGTACACCCCGGGGTTCTGGGAGTGCAGCGCGGCATCGGGTTGGCGCTGATTGGCCAAGGCACCGCCGCGCTGCGGGAGGCCGGGGCACGGATCGCTACCGCCTGCGGCGCGTCGGGCACGGGGTGGCTGACCTTGATCCGGCACACCTCGCGAATTGCGAGCAGCTACTCCAGATCCCTGGCACTTTGTATCTGCGCTGCCACCCACGTCTGTGGGACCGGCGCGAAGTAGTGGGCGTGCCGCGCGATGAACGCCTCCCGCGCAGTGGTTCGCAGGTCCGAGTCCTCGGGGGCAACGAAGATGGGAACGCGGAGGACGTGCGGTATTCGCGCGGTCAGTTAAGGATCGAAGCCAACTACGGGCTGTAGGCGGGCCCAGTGGTGAGCGTGAGATGCCCGAACTGCTGAGTGGGGGTCAGGGTGCGTTGATCGGCGCGGCGTCGCCGGAGGCAGAGATCAAGTCGACGAGGTCGGTGTGCAAGTGCTGGGTCATTGTGCCCCTTCCCGCGCGACGGTCGTGTGCCAAGACAACGGCACAGCCTCGCGGGTTGTCTCGCTCCCCCCGCTGGATGTGCAGGTTGCACCACACGCAGAATTAAATAGCAGCTAGCTGCCCTATACCGGCTTGCGCCGGGGTCCTATCGTGAGAGCTACGCCACATTGGAGGATGCGTCCACAAGGCGGACAGCGTGCGCCACCGGCTTACGTCCTTGCCGGGGGGTGATCCGTTGTTGGAAGAATTCGAACTCTCACCTCGAGGAACTCTTATGTCAAAAATGAGGAACCAGGTCGATGTCTCGACCTGTATCGAGCTGATAACCACCATGTCCGCTGCCGTGGGTGCGCGCGACATCGACGCAGTGCTCTCCTATTTCGATGACGATTGTGTCTTCGTCAATGGTGTCACGGGCGAAACGTCGGCGAAGCCCGATCTCGTCACCTTCCTTGCTGAAACATGGTCGGCCTTCCCGGACTACACGCCGAGGCCGGTCGCGACCTATCTTCAAGAGAACACTTTGGGTGTCTTGTTCGAGATTTCCGCAACGCCTGCGGGCTCCGAGGGTGGGGTATCGGCCCGCAAGGCACAGTGGATGGTGGCGGCGTTCTCCACCTTCGATCCACTTTCATTGAAGATCATTCGAGATTCGTACTACGTCGACGAAGCGATGATCGAAGAGAAAGTCGCGCACGCTCAGGGATTCGTACTCGACTGATTCGGGTGATCCGGTACTCATCGGCAATCGAACCGACATACTAAATTGGAGAAATAGGTGCAGAACTCGAATTACGACTATGACACGGTAGTCATCGGCGGCGGATTCGCCGGCGTCAGGGCATGCCGGGACCTGTCTGAGCAAGGCTATTCGGTGCTCTTGCTCGAGGCGCGTGACAGGCTGGGTGGGCGAACCTGGTCCAAGCATTCCAAGGTCGGCGTCTTCGAAGGCACGGTCGAGTTGGGTGGTCAGTGGGTGTGGCCGGATCGGCAGGTCAACATGATGGCGGAGATCAAGAGATACGGACTCACACTGACGCGCAGCGCGACACCCGAGTCGTACCCTTCCTATGTGGCCGGCGTGCACAATCCTGGGCCGCTGCCGGTGCCGCTCGAGGACATCTACGATTTCGAGCGCGCGGCGTTCGCGCTCCTGACCGACGCGCACCGGATCTCGCCAGGCATTCCGCTGGACCAGCAGAATGTCGGTGACCTCGACATTCCGTACGGCCAGTACTTGGACGCACTGGGAGTCAGCCCGGCGACTCGAGGATGGTTCACGTTCTTCGGCAGCGTCTTCACTGCCCGGTACCCCGAGGAAATCTCGGCGCTCGGCCCCCTCACCTTCATCGCGCAAATGGAACACAGTCTCATCCGTGCCTGGGGAATTCTCGACGAATACCTCGTTGAGGGCACCGGTGCGCTGATCGGTGCGATGGCTTCTGATTCACACGCCGATATCCGGTTCGAGACCCCAGTGGCCAATGTCACTCAGAATGCCGACGGAGTCACGGTCACCACCGCCGCGGGCAACGTTTTCACTGCCCGCACGGCGGTTGTCGCCACACCGCTGGCAACATGGGCGGACATTGATTTCGACCCGCCGCTAAGCGAGGCAAAGAGTTCCGCATCGCGGGAGCGGCACATGGCCTATCCGGTCAAGGTGCTGATGCAGGTCAACAACGCACCACGTTTTCCGTACCTGCTGGCGGATCCGGATAACGCCGGCGGGGCGATTCTTCTCGTTGCCGAACAGGAACTCGACCAAGGCGGCCAGATGATGACCGGCTTCTATGTCAACCATCTGGAGCGCGAAGACAGTTTCGGCACCGACTTCGCCGGAGTTGAACGGTTCTTGAAGACTCTGTGCCCGGAAGCAGAATTGGTGGACTTCCAGTGTCATGAATGGGCAACCGACCCTTGGGCACGGGGGTTCGTCGCATACAAGCCGGGTCGGCTGAGTAAATCTCACACCGAGCTGGCCGCGCCACAGGAGCGCGTCTTCTTCGCCACCGCCGATATCGCGACGACATTTATGACCTGGATGGAAGGTGCGCTCGAGTCAGGTAAGAAGGCTGCGGTGGATGCCCACCGGCACATGGCTCAGCCTGCGAGCAATCCCTGAGTTCTTAGCTGCGGGCACGCTTGTCAACGTCGGTTGAATCGTGACCCAGCTAATCCGGTTGAAGGCTGACCCACCCTTGGTTTGGTTAGTCGTTGGTCTTGGCCGCGGGAACGCGGCCAAGGTCTCGGTCCTTGAGTCGGTAGCTGTCTCCCTTCATTGAGATGACTTCGGCGTGGTGGACGAGGCGGTCGATCATCGCGGCGGCGACAACATCGTCGCCGAACACCTCTCCCCACCGGCCGAAAGGTTTGTTGCTGGTCACGATCAGACTCGCCCGTTCGTAGCGGGACGACACCAGCTGGAAGAACAGGTTGGCGGCTTCGGATTCGAAGGGGATGTAGCCCACTTCATCAACGATGATCAGCGGAATCCGGCCGAGCTTTATCAGCTCTGCCTGCAGTTTTCCGGCGTGGTGAGACTCGGCCAGGCGCGAGACCCATTCGGCGGCGGTGGCGAACGCGACGCGGTGTCCGGCCTGGCAGGCGCGGAGTCCGAGCCCGATCGACAGATGCGTTTTGCCGGTTCCTGGCGGTCCGAGGAACACCACGTTCTCCTTGGCGGTGATGAAGTCCAGGGTTCCGAGGTGGGTGATCGTGTCGCGTTTGAGGGAACGTTGATGGTCGAAATCGAACTCCTCCAATGACTTTCGGGAGGGGAATCGAGCACCGCGGATGCGTCCTTCGCCGCCGTGGGATTCGCGGGCGGCAACCTCGCGTTGCAGGCAGGCGGCGAGGAACTCTTCGTGACTCCAGTTTTCGGAGCGGGCGCGTTCAGCCAGTCGCTCGACCGCGCTGCCGAGCGTCGGTGCCTTGAGAGCTCTTGCCAGATAGGCGATTTCGGAGGCGAGATTGCGTGAACCATTGGCTGAGGTCTTGGTGGCCATCAGGCGATTTCCTCGCTGCTGCTCGCCTCGTCGAGGTCGAACATGCGGTCGTAGTCGGAGAGGCTTCGGTGCTCGACATCGGTGTCGATCGCGGGGACCGCACTCAGGCGCCGAGCGTTGCGCAGGTCAGCGGCCGCAGCCGCATGGTCGGGGCCAGTGATCGACTGGTGATCGGCCCAACACCGTTGATGCCGAGCGAGTTCGGCGCTGGCCAGAGTGATCACCACCTGGTCGAGATCAGCACGGACTTCGACGCGACGACCGATCGCGGCCGGATGCACCGAGTAGTCGTTGGAATCCAAGCGGACGTAATGATCACGAGGCAGCCGGGTGGTGAACCGCCACCCGACCACCGGATCGACCGGCGGCAGCTCGAGCATCGAGCACCGGTCGGCCTCCCACCGATCGACCGGACGACACCCCAAGCGGCGATGGTGACGCTGGTTGGCCTTCACCAACCACTCGCCGAGCTGCGCGTTGAAATCGGTCGGGCTGGTGAACAACCTGCCGGGCAGAAACGACGTCTCCAGATAGCCGTTCGCCCGTTCCACCAAGCCCTTGGCTTCGGGATCGCGAGGGCGGCACTGGAGGACCCTGATGCCCAGCGACCCGCGGAACGCGTTCATCGTCTCGGTCAGCTGCGGTTTGCCACCGCGCCAATGCCCGACCGCGGACTCGTTGTCCCACACCAGTGTTCGAGGAACACGGCCCCACCTGTCGATCAACGCCCAATGCCCGGCCAGCAGATCTGGGCTTTGGCGGGTCGGGATCATCGTCGCGGCGATCATCCGCGAATACCCTGACACCATCACCAACACCGGCGGTCGACCCGCATGCCCGAATCCCAGGGGAATATCTACCGGCGGGAACCACAGATCGCACTGAGCGAGCTCGCCAGGCTGATACTCAGTGCGCGAGGCCGGATCCACCGGCTTGAACAACGGCCGCAACTGCTGCACCCGCTCGAAGAACACCGTCCGGCCGCGCTGCCAGCCGACCCGCTCCATGATCACCGTCGTCGGCATATCCGGAAACTCGCTCAGCAACGCCCGGATCTGCGGCTCGAACTCATCCACCGCGGACCCCCGCGGCTCGCGCTGATACTGCGGCGGCGCATGCGAGGCCAGCGCCTTCTTCACCGTGTTCTTCGAAACGTTCATCCGCCGAGCTATGGCCCGGATCGCCATGCCCTCAGCGCGATGCAACCGGCGGATCTCCGCCCAGTCCTCCACGTTCAGCACCTCATGATCGTTCACAGGGTGGGTCAACATTCACCCGGAATCAGAGGGTCAGTATTCAGCCGGAAGCGACACAGATCTACCTTTGGGTGTGGTGGCACATCGCCGGGATTCCCGCGCAGAAGGAATCTGCGGAGGCAGCTACACGTGCTCGGTCCTGATGCGAGGTCCATTGCAAGACAAGACCATCGAAGACACTGAGGATAACAGATGCGAGATTCTCGATGGCCGCTGCTGACACGGACGGCTTCGCCGCGCGCCGAAGCACTTCTGTTGTAGCCCTCAGTGATACTGCGTACGACTTGGCTGCCAGATCTGGCCGGTGTCGCAACATCCACAGGTATAGATCGAACTGAGCCAACGCGTAGTCCGAATGGTCGGTTACCCATTGCACCGATTGACGGACGAGGTGTGCTGCGGTGATGTCGAGCTCGGCTGGTTCGATGGCGTCGAAAATCCTAGTGGCTTCTAAGGCAAGATGTTCGAAGACCGCGAGATAGAGGCCATCCTTGTCTCGGAAGCAGTAGTGCAGAGATGCCAGCGGAGCGCCGGCCGCGTCGGTGATCCGGCGTGTGGTCGCATTCGCGACTCCGTGCTCGGCAATGACACGGACTGTCGCCTCGATGATCTGCACAGAGCGTTCTTCTGTTGGCATATGGGCCAACTCGTTCTCCTCATTTGCTCGTCTGGAGCGTACTGGAAGCCATACCCACGGTTCGCGGGTTGTCACCCCGGCGACGAAGCGGACCTGCCATTTATCGGGGTTCGTGCCGCGACCCGCATCCTTGACGACGAGCCCGGGTGGGTAGTGCATAGTCGAGCTGTCGTGGGCCGGAGGCGGTCGCGGCGTGGGACAGCGGGGCGAGAAGGCGCAGCCACCGTTCAACCATCTCTTGGGGTGCCTTGTCTGGACGCTCACTCCACCAGGAGATGGTGGTCGAGATCGTGCTGAACCACAGTGCGTGAAGTAGTGAGCGGTCGTCACTGTCGGCGTCAGCGATGGTATCGGGCAGGCACAGCGCGCTCATGGTGGTGAGCACGTGTTGGAACTCCTGTGCCGCGGCGTAGCCGGGGCTCGACCGGGGGAGGGTGTGGTCGTAGATGGTCGACCAATACTGTGTGCGCCTCTCCAGCGCAATGAATATCGTTGCCAGCGGCGAAGGGTAATCGCCCTGAGCGCCGGAATCGGACCGGACGCGGGACAGCGAGTCGATGAGGATCGAGCCCGCCTGCCGGACACATGCGCTGTGTAAACCGTCGCGGGATCCGAAATAGGCGTATAGCAATGGCCTGGACACGCCGGCGGCCGATGCGATGTCGGTGAGTGAAGCGTAAGCATATCCACGCCGCCCGAACTCGACGGTGGCGGCGTCGAGGATCTGTCGTTCGCGTTCTGCCCGGGACATTCCCTGCGCTCCTGATGCTGAACGGCCCAGCGTGGACATGCAACTCCTCGATGATGTGGTGTCCGAACCGGCGCTAGGTGCGTGATTCTCGGCGGAGGTGACGGTAAATCGCTGACATGGCGAGGTCCCGATGTCCAGCTGTGATTGCCGATCCCAGGATGTTCGACGCGGCATCAGTGAGTGTGCCGGTCTGACCGATTTCGGCGAAGCCGGATTTCTGAATCAGGACTGTGTCGTAGTGAACGCCGATGGTGGACTGGTCAGTTCGGTAGTCGCCGGATTCGATGTGGTCTATTCCGTCGCTGAACGCACGCGCGCAAACGTCGAAACCGATGTCTGCGGTCAGGTGGTACAGGTTACGGGCGTCGATCCCATGGTGGGCAGCGTATGCGGCCGCTTCATAGAATCCGAGCACCGCAATATTGTGAAATAACGCGCCGGCCATGCCGAGTGCGTTTGCCGCTGCTGGGTTGGTGCCTTCGAATCGGGCGCGTGCCAAGATCGAGAGCAGAGTGGCGTGGTCGTCGAACGCGGCTTCGTCCCCCGAGTACAGGATCAGGGCGTCCGGCCCCATGTTGGCCGGATAGTCGAGAATCGCGCCGTCGAGGTAGCGTCCGCCGTTAGTCTCCACCCAGTCCCTGGCTTCGGTTGCTTCCTCGATCGTGCCCCAGGTGAGGTTGACGATGGTGCGGCCGAGGAGCCCACCGGCGGATTCGGCCGCGGTGCCGAGAACATCGCGGACCTGGGCGTAGCGTTCCAGACAGATGACAACGACCTCCGAGCGTTGCAACGCTTCGGTGGTGTCGACGGCGACGTGGGCGCCGCCGTCAGCGAATGGCCACGCCTTGGACGATGTCCGGTTCCATACGGTGACATCGGCGTCGGATCGCAGGAAAAGGGTGGCGAGTGCGGCGCCCATGTTGCCCAATCCGAGTACTGACACGGTGCTGTTCAAGATCGTGCTTCCTTTCTGGGGAGTGGGACCCGGGCGTTCCCGCCGCCACATCGAGATCCTCAGACGCAGTGATCACGAGTTGCAAATCACTGTGCTCCGGTACCGCGGGCGCTTCCAGGGCAGTCGTGAACACGATCCCGGCCGATTGGGGTGCACTGTGCACCGGTGCGCTCGTGGTCGGCGATCAAGCCCCGTGCTTGATGTTCAACAGGGTGAGCGCGGCGACCACGCTGGCAGGGTCCTGCGAGAGTGGTCTCGGCAGCAGCTCATCGACGCGCGCCAGCCGCCGATCGATAGTGTTTCGATGGGTGAAGAGCTTTTCAGCGGTGCCGGATCGATTGAAACTCTCGCCGACGAAGGCAAGCGTTGTCTGGTGCAGGACCGGATCGGCCGCAACCAGGTCGCCGAGCGTATCGGCGATGAACTGGTCGGCGAGGGCGATATTGGTTGACAGCAGATCGGCGAGCTGGACGTCTTCGTACCTGACGACTCGAAGGTGTGATCCCAGTCGCGCCAGCAACCGTTGCGCCGCTGCGGCATCCATATGGGTTCGACGGAAGCCCGCGATGTCTGCGGCCGGTCGGCCGAAGGCGACGCGGGCGCCGTCGAGCCCCTTTAGCCGCGCAACGATGTCCGCGACCGGGGGGACAGCGGGGATCGGCAGCCACAGCCATAATCCGGCGGTACCTGCCACCACGGTCAGTCGTTGCCCGGCACCGCAGACCCGCATGACCTGCTCGGCTGCCGTTTCGAGGTGTGTGACATCGTCTTCGGAATCGACCCAGACGATCACCGCGACATGTTTTCCGGTCAAGGCATAGCCCAGTTGTGCTTCGGCCCTTGCACGTTCGATGCTGGCGCCCTGCAGGAGCAGTTCGACAGTGGCGTAGCGCTGTAGTTGGGCGCCGCCGGCCAACTCGTCGCGGACCTTCTCGATGTTCCCGGCCATCTCGGCGATGGAGTCATCGACGAACACCGTCATCGAGTTCGCCGACACTTCGACGAGTTCACGCAGTTCATCGCGGTCCTCGGTAGCCTCGAAGCAGGCGTCGAGCCACCAGTGCAATGCCTCGCGTGAGGCGGCGCGCCAGGAATGCAGGTCATTGGTCGTCAGGCCACGCAGGACGACATCGCGCGCGTAGACCAGGGTCTCCGGACTCGAGTGCGTGGGAACCCGCATTCCGGGGTGCTGAATGTTCGAGGCGAGCCACTGCTTGAGATTGGCGCTGTTGAGACGTCGGTCGGCTTCGGCCAAGACCGGATCGTCGGCGATCACCCGGAACTCCGGGCCACGCAGCGACGCTGCCCATAGCTGCTCGAGAACCTCCTGGTATCGGCTGACGAGGTCCTCGGCGATCGCGCTGATCAGCTCACGGACACGCCGTGAGGGGATAGGCCAGAGTTGTTCCACCAAATCGGGTCATGACTTCCGTTGCGTTGTTGTTCAGGGAGTGCGGTATCGACCCCGTGAAAGTCCCAATCGCGATGAACTGGGACATCCACGCAGGTGACTGTACTGCCGTTGCCCGACGGCGGCCTGGGATCGGCCGGGTCTGGGGTGTGAATCGTTACGGTCTGGCCCGCTGTGGTTCGTCGATGTCGTCGTCTGATGCAGGAGGCCTGTCGCCGCGACGTACGTTGACCAAGATCAGGCCGATCACGAAGATGATGGCGAGCCCCGCGACCCAGATCATGGCATCTGCGGGTGGTGCGGGCGGATTGATGATCCCGTTGGCATAGGCCCAGATCATCGTCGCGGCTCCGACGGCGGCGGCGATCCACAATCCCGGCCTGAACTCCTGGCGCCGGACGGCGAGTACGATCGCGCCCACACAGATGATGATGTAGGGAATCACCCACAGGTAGACCAGCAGTGTGGCGTTCGGTGTGTATGCCGACACGATGTCGCCGGTCCAGACCATCAACGCGGTGATGGTGGCAAAGCCCGCCAGCGAGATGACCCCCACCGCGACATAGGGGCTCCGATACCGCGGATGGATCTTGGCTGCGGGGGCGGGGAGCAGCCCGTCCTCGGCAAGGGCCGCGATGAATCGGGCGCCATAGTTGACGAAACCGACCAACGACGCGAACGAGGCGACGGCCAGGACGATATCGGTCGCCGAGGCGACGGTATGGCCGAGTCCGGATTGGATGGCCAGCGCCGCGGGGGCGGAAACGCCCGCGGCGAGCTGGTCGGCCGCCGCGGTAAGTCCGGGAACCTGCAGGATCGTCATCACCGGGAACAGGCCACCGATCACCACGGGCACGGCCATGATGGCGATCGGGACGTTGCGACGCGGGTCGCGGGTCTCGGTGGCCAGCGCCGCGCAGCTCTCGAAACCGACGAGGAAGGCCGCGCCGACCGCGATTCCCCGCAGGGTGTCAGCCATGCTGAATCCCGCGAAGCTCAACTGGTTGCTCAGGTCGATTCCCGTGTGGGACGCGCTGCTGAACGTGATGACGAGCACCAGCGGCAGCGCGAGTGCGGCGAGGACGACCGCGACGATCACCGAGGTGTCCAATCCCCGAAACGCGACCGCGGCCGCCAGTAGCAACGCCGCGCCGAACACGAATATCTGAGTGCCGAGGTTCAGGGCGGAATGAACTCCCTGTGCGTACAGGAAGCTGCCGACGAAGACTCCGACCACCGCGGCCAGTGCGGCGACGCCGACGATGAAACCCGCCAGCAGCGACGCGGCGGTCACATAGCGCGCCCACGGTCCGAACACCGTTCCGACGTAGGAGTACAGCGACCCCGATGCGACGTAGCGGCGGGCGAACTCGATGACGGCGCGGCCGATGCAGATCACTGCGACAGAGGATAGGAGCGAGGCCTGCCATGCGGAGGTACCGCTGGTGGTGAACACCAGAAAAGGGACCATGGCGAAGGAGACAGCGGGGATGTAGGTCGCCAGCGAGAGAGAGATCAAGGCCGAGCGGCTCAAGCGCCCTGCGGTCTCGTCTCCGGCGCCGTCCTCGGCGGGCAGCGCACGTGCGGGCGGTTCGAAGGCATCGTTGCTCATGGCTGGCGCCTGCTTCTACTCGAGTCGAAGAAGGCCGACGTCAGCTGGATGCCTCGGCAACAACCGGACATAGGTGGACCTAGTTTCTTTGTGCGGGTATCTGGACGGGCGAGGCTGTCAGTGGGACGCCAGGTAGTCGGCGAGTTCGAGGTAGTCGACCATCCAGAGACCGGGTGAACCCTTCGGGTACTGGGAACGGAATCCGATGAGCTGCTGGACCCGGGGGGACAACGTGGCGGCGAGGTCGCGGTCGACGAGGAATGGGTAGGCCTCTTCGCCGACGAGGAATCCGGGGTTGAGAGCGAAGCCGAGCGCGCGGCGGTATTCACTCGAGGTCTGGTTCGCGCCGCCACCGTGGACGGTCTTGCCGCTGAAGAACAGTGCGTCACCAGCCTTCATCTCCGCGGCCACCGTCTGCTCAGGAGTCCCACGATCTTCGAAGTCGGGCCAGTGATTGCTGCCCGGGATGACCCGGGTGGCGCCGTTCTCTTCGGTGAAGTCGGTCAAGGCGATGAGGAAGTTGACGATGACCTCCGGCCCGGCCGGCCCCATGCCGACGAACGGAAACCAGTTCTCCAGGTCACGGTGCAGCATCTGGGCCTTGTTGCCAGGACCGATCTCGATGACCTGGGATGTTGTCATCCAGTAGGTTCCCGATTCCTCGAGGAAGACCGCATCGCACAGTGAGTGCACCAGATCGTGATCGATGATCTCTTCGCGGTAGACCTTGCTGCGGCTGATCACGTTGGTCAGCCGCTTGGTGTTGGCGCCGTGGAATTCTTTGGCGATCTCGTCGGCGTGGGTACTGCCCGGGGCGAGCTGGGCCAGGTCGGCATCGATGTCGGTGTTGAACCGGGCGACCTGATCGGCCGTGAGCAGGCCTTCGAGGATCACTCCGCCGTCTTCGTTGACGACGGTCAGAATGTCATTGATCGGAGCCGTGCTCGGAACTCGCCGCAGACCGGGCGCAGGGGTGGCGTTCATCGGAATTGACCTGTCCTTCTCTCTACCGGGCGGCTCAGGGATGGATCCGAGCGAGCCGCCATTGTGTCGTAGGTCTCACTGTGCGCCCGTTGTGTGCGCGGACTCAACGGCAACCCTCAACACGATCCGAGGCGATGCGGTGCAGATTGCACCTCGTGCGGTTCGGTTCTCCCTGCGGGGATGAGTTGACCAGCGGCGCGGCTGCCCAGCGGTTCAAAGTGCACCTTCCCTGCGGCAAAGAGGTTGCAACCCGTTATGGCGTGCCCTACACAAGCGCGGCCATTGTGATGAGCATCAACATTTCGCCGAATCCACGCCAAGGAGCATTGAGGATGAACACTCCGGCAATCGCGACAGAGCGATACGACATTGTGATCATCGGCGGCGGAATCTCTGGTATCGGCGCTGCCCGGTACATTACGGAGGCGTTCCCCACCAAGTCGGTCGTCCTTCTGGAAGCTCGCGACAACATCGGAGGGACCTGGGACCTGTTTCGATATCCAGGCATTCGATCCGATTCGGATCTGCACACCTTCGCCTACGAGTTCAAGAGCTGGCGCCACCAGACCGCGATCGCCGACGGCGAGCTGATCCGCGACTATCTGCGTGAGACGGTCGACGAGTACGACCTCGGCCGGTTGATCCGGTATCGCCACACCGTGGTCGCCGCGGATTGGGTGAGCGATGACGCCGAATGGACATTGACCGTAGATGCCGCTGTGGGCGATTCGGTCGAGCGCCAAGTGATCAAAGCAGGCTGGGTTTTCGGCGCTACCGGGTACTACCGATACGACGAGGGCTACACCCCGGAGTTCGAGGGCCGGGCCGACTTCGCCGGTGACATCATCCATCCCCAGCACTGGCCGGAGGGCTACGACTACTCGGGTAAGAAGGTCGTGGTGATCGGCAGTGGCGCCACGGCGATCACGATGGTGCCGGCTATGTTGTCGGGACCCGGTGCAGCCCATCACGTGACGATGCTGCAGCGCACCCCCACCTACCTGCTCTCGATGCCCCGCATCGATTCCGTGGCACTGGCACTGACGAAGCTGTTCGGCGAACGACGCGGCTATCTGCTCACCCGGTCCAAGAACGTGTGGACCGACTGGGCGATTGTGAAGTTCCTCTCGCGGTTCCCACGTACCGGACGCAAGCTGATCCGCTACCTGAACACCAAGGAACTCCCCGAGGGATTCGATGTCGATCGGCACTTCAA
The DNA here is from genome assembly GCF_900215415.1 of Nocardia amikacinitolerans. Taxonomy (NCBI): domain Bacteria; kingdom Bacillati; phylum Actinomycetota; class Actinomycetes; order Mycobacteriales; family Nocardiaceae; genus Nocardia; species Nocardia amikacinitolerans. Next base: position 148,807 of record NZ_OBEG01000006.1, read on the forward strand.
TCCGCCCTACGACCCATGGGATCAGCGGCTGTGCTTGGCCCCGGACGGCGACTTCTTCGCATCGATCCGGGAGGGGCGGGCCTCGGTAGCCACCGACAAGATCGTGCGATTCACCGAACGCGGCATCGCGCTGGAGTCCGGCGAAGAACTCGAAGCGGACGTGATCGTCACCGCCACCGGGCTGAACATGCGGTTCTTCGGCGGGATCGAGCAGACGGTCGACGGACGCCCGGCCGATCTGTCGTCCTCGCTCGTATACCGCGGCATGTTGCTGTCGGGTCTGCCCAACTGGCTCATGGCCATCGGCTACACGAAGTCGTCGTGGACGCTGAAGATCGGTCTGCTCGGCCGCAACTTCTGCGAGCTCCTGCGCCACATGGACACCCACGGTTACGACACCGTCGTCCCTGTCGCCGAGCCCGGCGCCCGCACGCGCTCGATCCTCGATCTCGGCTCCGGCTATATGAAGCGTGCCGAGTCCTCGCTGCCCAAGCAGGGCGAAGCGGCACCGTGGCAGATGAAGCAGGTGTTCCTCGAAGACCGAAAGATGATGCGCGGCCCGCTCATCGACGAGAACCTGCGATTCAGCTCGGCACTCGATCGTGAATCGAAGCTCTACCGCGAGAAGACCGCGACGAAACAAGCTGCCGACATCACCCAGGAGCCAGCCGTGGCGCCACCTACTCGTCGGCGGGCCACCGCCGCGCCATCGAAGGGCTGATCATGGTGTCGACAACCTCTCGGGTAACCAGCGCACGCCATCCGAAAGCGTTGACGCTGTCCGAGCGGGTTCAGCGAGCCGCCTTCATCGCGCTGGGCCATCTTCCACCCAGACTCCTGAACAGCCTCGCCCCCGCACCCACCAACGCCGACGGCGACCGGATGGCCCCGGAAATTGCCGCGGTCATGAAGCTGGCTGAGGCGGCGGGCGACTTCAGCGACGGCAGTGTCGCCGAGGCCCGCGAACTCGTCGAAGACGAGGGACGTATCTACGCCGAACACTTCCCACCCTTTGTCATCGACGAAGATCTCGAGCTACCCGGTGGCCTGCGTGCCACTAGATACCGAGCCACCGCCGAGTCGCGCGGAATCGTGCTGTTTTTCCACGGCGGTGGGTTCGTCCTCGGCAGCCGCGCCAGCTATGACGGTCCCGCTCGGCTCATTGCCGAGCTGGCCGGAGTCGATGTGGTGTCCGTCGAGTACCGGCTCGCCCCGGAAGCGCCATTCCCCGCGGCTGTCGAGGATGCGCTTGCGGCGTGGCGATTCACGGTGGACAAGGCGGCCGAGTGGGGCCACCGGGCCGATCGGATCGTGTTGCTCGGTGACAGCGCCGGTGCGAACCTCTGCGCGGTGTTGGCACACCAGCTACGCGGGGCCGCAGTGCAACCCGCATTGCAGGTGCTGATGTATCCGGTCACCGATGTCGGTTCGGAGCTGGGCTCGCGCACTGAGTTCAGTGACAACCCAGCGCTGACGAGTAAACAGATCCGATGGTTCACCGAGCAATACGTCCCCGATCATCGGGACCGGACCGATCCGCGCGTGTCACCGCTGCGGGACGAGGACCTCTCAGGTCTTCCGCCGACCGTCGTCACCGTCGCGGGGTTCGACCCGCTGCGCGATGAGGCGATCGCCTACGCCACTCGGCTGCGCGCGAGCGGTGTTCCGACGCGGCTGCTACGCGAAGGCGGCCTCGTCCATGGATACATCTCCATGACCAAGTTCAGCCCCGCGAGCCGGGCTGCCGTCGACCGCGTCGTCGATGCCGTGGCCGACGCGTTCAACTGAGCCCTCCGTTCCTGGAACTCGCCGGGTTCCTCTCTCCTACAGAAAGTTTCGCAATGACCGACCTCACCGTCGAATTCATCGATGGCGTATACCGCCTCGAGCTCAACCGCCCGCATCGGCTCAACGCACTCAGCGACGCGATGCTCGACGCACTGCATGACGAAATCAACGCGGTTCCCGACGATGCGATCGCGATCGTCATCCGCGGTGCGGGCAAAGCATTCTGCAGTGGCCACGATCTGAAAGACGCGGCCGACGCAGGCCCGCTCAACACCGTCACCGCGCGCGCGGTGGCCGAACGCATGCAGCGCGTCGCGGTCGCGATGCGGGAGTGCCGCGTGCCGATCATCACCCAGGTGCACCGCTATGCCATCGGCGGCGGGGCGGAGATCGCGTTGAGTGGCGACATCGTCATCGCCGCCGACGACACCACCTTCCAGTTCACCGAGGCCGCCGTCGGGCGTGTGGTCACCAACGGCTTCACCAACCTCCTGCCCCGCACTGTCGGCCCGGTGCGGGCCAAACAGCTGTTCCTGCTCGGTCGGCCGATGCTGGCCGACGAAGCATTCCAATGGGGACTGCTGACCGAGGTCCACCCTCTCGACAACCTCGACGCGGCAGTCGAGCACGTCATCGCCGAGCTGCGAGAGAAGTCGGGCTGGGCACTCGGTGCCGCCAAGACTCTGGTGAACCGTGGCCTGCAGGCGAGCTTCGAGTCCTCCCTCGACTTCGAGATCGGGGCCGCCATCGAGGCGGAGCTCGGTCCCGATGCCGTCAAGGGCGCCTCGGAATTCGCCGATAAATAGCTCATCCTCACCGAACGGAGAACGACACCCCATGCCTGTCAGCAACGCCTTGACCGAATCCGAAATCAGCCGCGAGATCTTCTCCCTGAATGGACGACGCATCCTGGTGACCGGAGCGTCGAAGGGCCTCGGCCGCGAGATCGCCATCGGACTCGCGCGTTTCGGCGCGACGATCGCCCTCGTCGCCCGCAGCAAGGACGGCCTCACCGAGACCGCCGCCCTGATCGAAGAAGCGGGCGGTGCCACTCCCATCGTGCGCGCGGTGGACCTGCGCGACCCGGACAACATCGAAGAGACCGTCGAGTCCGTCGTCGCCGAATTGGGTGGGCTGGACGTGCTTGTGAACAACGCGGCCGACGACCACGACTCCCCGATCGAAGACACTTCGCTGGAGACCTGGCAGCGCGTGATCGACCTCAACTCCCGATCGGTCTGGTTGCTGTCCAAGGCTGCCGGACCGCACCTTCGTGCCTCCGGCGGTTACGGCAAGGTCATCAACGTCGCCTCGGTTCTCGGCATCGTCGGTGTTCGCGACAACACCGCTTACGTCATGTCCAAGCACGCGGTCATCGGCCTGACCAAGGCGCTTGCACTCGAATGGGCGCGCAAGGGCGTACAGGTCAACGCGCTCTGCCCGGGCTTTGTTGTCACCGAAATGACCACACATATGCACGCCGACGAGGCGGGCAACCGGTGGGTCGTCAAGCAGACTCCGATGGGCCGCTGGGGCCAGACCACCGATTTTGTCGGCAGTGTCGTGTTCCTGTCGTCACGGGCATCGGACTTCATGACCGGGCAGGCCTTGCTCGTCGACGGCGGCTACACCACCCAGTAGAGACCTCAGAACTCAGGAGCGAACATGTCCGAACCGAAAGTGACGCTGGCACCGTCGAACCCCAAGTTCAGCTTCGACAACGGACCGATGGTCGTCGACTTGCGGACACCCGGTAAGGGGTTGTCTGAACTCGGTGGCGGAATCATCCGATTCGACAGCGGCGGCAGCACGGATCCGTGGCGGCTGCCCTACGAAGAGATCATCTATGTGATCGCCGGCGAGCTGACCCTGCACATCGATGGTGGCGAAACGATCTCCGTACCCGCGGGCGAGGTCGTGACCATCGGCAAGGGCGCCAAGGTCGTCTACGAAGGCGCGCCGGGTACCCAGGGCTTCTTCGCTCTGACGCCCGCCGACTGGCACAAGACCTACCCGCACGGCCTGCCCGACGCGGAAATCTGAAACAGAGGATATGACCATGAAGGTGACAGCGGCAGTCTTCGAAGGCGTCGGCAAGGATCTGTCCATTCAGGAGCTCGAACTCGAGGACCCCAAGGCAGGTGAGGTCCAGGTCCGCTTGGCGGCCGCCGGCGTATGCCACAGCGACTACCACGTCGTCAAGGGCGAGTGGGAGGCCAGCGGTCCGCTCGTGCTCGGACACGAGGGCGCCGGGGTGGTCGAGAAAGTGGGCCCCGGCGTAGAGAACGTGCAGGTCGGCGACCACGTCGTGCTGTCCTGGTTGCCTTACTGCGGGCACTGCTCCTATTGCATCAAGGGCCGCCCCGCGCTGTGCCCACGAGTACTGGAGACCGCGTACGCGAACCTGATGGCGGACGGAACGACCCGCCTGTCACGTGCGGGCGAACCGGTGTATTCCTACCTCACCACCGGAGCTTTCGCCGATGTCGTGGTCGTGCCCGCCTCCGGTGCGGTCCCGATTCGCAAGGACGCTCCGCTCGACCGGGTCGCTCTCATCGGATGCGCTGTCGCCACCGGTGTCGGTGCGGTCACCAAGACCGCGAACGTGCGGCCCGGCGACACTGTGCTGATCATCGGCTGCGGTGGAGTCGGCCTCTCCGCGGTGATGGGTGCCGCACTGGTCTCCGCCGGTGAGATCATCGCCGTGGACCTCAGTGACGAATCACTCGAACGCGCAAAGGCTTTGGGCGCTACCGCGACTGTCAATCCCGGTCGGGACTCAGTTCCCGAGGTGGTCCGCTCGATCGTCGGTGAAGATGGTGTCGACTGGGCGTTCGAAGCCATCGGCCTGAAGCCGACGCTGGAACAGGCCTACGAACTGACCAAGCCCGGCGGCACGACCGTCGTGGTCGGACAGTCGGCCGACGGTGTCACCGTCGAGGTCAGCCCCATGATGATGTCCGATCGCGAGAAGTCGCTGATCGGCAGCAACTACGGATCCTGCCACCCGGCCGTCGATTTCCCGCGCCTGGTCGACCTGTACATGCAGGGCAAGCTCGATCTGGACCAGCTGATCTCGCGCCGCTCGTCGATCAACGAGATCAACGAGGCTTTCGCCGCGATGGGCAGTCGGCAGTCAGGCCGCACGATCATCACGTACTGATCCGATGGGGTCGCTCAGTGCCCACATCTCCTGAGCGTCCATCACGGACGAAGTAGGAGCTATCAGTGGACAAAGCGCGCATCGTCGTCATCGGTGCCGGTGCGGTCGGCCTGGCTACAGCGCTGGAGCTGTCGACATCGGATCGCTACGACGTGACAGTTCTCGACCGCGAGCACATCGCGGAGGGCTCGTTGAGCCGATCGGTCGGGATCATCGAAACCCAGTACATCGACGAATTCGATATCAGGGTCCGAGCTTTCGGCCTTCGCTTCGCCCGAGACCTCGCGCAGCGAGCGGGACTGCACCTGACTGCCAACGGCTACCTCCGGCTGGCGGAATCAGATCAGACGATGGCGGCGTTCGCCCTCAGCGTCGAACGGCAACACCGGCAAGGGATCGCTGACGCTCGGTTGCTCTCCCGCGCCGAGATCACCGACCTGATCCCCTTCCTGGACATGGCCGATCGTGTGGGCGGACTGCTCGGACCCAGCGACAGCTATGTCGACGGGCACCTGTTCGCCCATGTCATGGCCGATCTCGCCAGGCACTGCGGGGTCAGGATCAGACAGCGCACAAAGCTCCTCGGCGCATCGTCGACCGGTCACGGCGCCGTCGAATTGTCCACTGACCAGGGCGATTTCACCGCAGACTATGTCGTCAACGCGGCAGGCGCCTGGGCCGGTCAGGTGGCTGACACCCTGGGAGCACCCGTCGCTGTGCACCCGCAGCGGCACCAGGCCGTCACAGTCATCCTCGACGAACCGTTCCAGCGGCGGATGCCGTCGGTGATGGACTATGTGCCCGGCAGCGGCCGGACCGGACTGTACCTGCGGCCCGAAGGCGACCGCAGGCTGTTCGCCGGCCTGCACTCCGAAGAGTCCTTCCACGACACGGCGGACCCGGACGACTACTCGAACACCACCGACGCCGACTTCATCGAGCAGATCGCGGAAGCGCTGGACACGCGCCTCGCCGGACTGGAAACCGCCCAGCTCGGCCAAGGATGGGCGGGCCTGTTCCCGATGTCGTTCGACGCCCAGCCCGTCGTCGGGCCCCACCCAGACAACCCACAGGTCATCTGTGCGCTCGGTGCCGGTGGCAACGGAATTCAGCTCGCACCGGCGATCGGTCGCACCGTCCGCGAGTACCTCGACGGGGTGCGCCCGAGCCTGGCCGGGCCGGGATCGAAATGGGACCCCGCCCGGATGGCCAGTCCACCCTCGATTTAGGAGAACCACATGATCACCCCCGACGTCATCGCGGCCGCGGAGGATCGCATTCGCGAAGTCTCGCGCACCCACTTCATCGGCGGGCAGTTCCGCCCCACCGACAGCACCGAGACGATCTCGGTGACCAACCCCGCCACCGAGGAATCGCTGGGCGCGATTCCCAACGGCACGCGCGACGACATCGACGCGGCGGTGGCGGCGGCCAGGTCCGCGCTGCCCGACTGGAGCAGGCGAACTCCCGCAGCCCGGGCCGAAATGCTGTTCGCGCTGGCCGATGTGGTCGATGCCAACCTCGATCTGCTCGCCGCGGTCGAATCGATCAACGGGGGCAAGCCCTTCGCCGCGGCACTCGAGGAGATTCCGGTGGTCTCCGACGGTCTGCGGTTCATGGCCGGTGCCGCGCGCACGGCCCAGGCACCAGCTGCCGCCCAGTATGTGCCGGGCATGCTGTCCTACATCCGGCGTGAACCGGTCGGCGTCGTCGGCGCGGTGGCACCGTGGAACTTCCCGCTGATGATGGCCGGGTGGAAGATCGCGCCAATTCTGGCCGCGGGTAACACCCTGGTCCTCAAGCCTTCCCAGCTCACGCCGTTCTCGATCCTGGTGCTGATGGAGTTGGCAGGCGATGTCCTGCCTCCGGGCGTTCTCAATGTGGTTCTCGGGCGCGGATCCGACATCGGCAAGGCGCTGAGTGAGCATCCAGGCATCGACATGATGGCGGTCACCGGCAGTCTCGCCTCCGGTCAGGCCGTCGCGCGTGACAGCGCCGCCGGTGTCAAGCGTGTCCACCTAGAACTCGGTGGAAAGGCGCCGGTGGTCGTGTTCCCCGACGCCGACATCGACGACGTCGCCCAGACCCTGGTCGCAACCGGCTACACCAACGCGGGTCAAGACTGCGGCGCCGCTACCCGAGTGGTGTGTCACCACGACGTGCACGACCTCCTGGTCGACAAGCTGGTCACGGCGGCCGAGAACCTGGTGATGGGCGATCCCTGCGCGGAGGAAGGGGTGCAGTTGGGTCCGGTAATCGGCGCTGCCCAGCGCGATCGCATCGCCGCTATGGTCGACCAGGCCCGCAAGGACGGCGCGAAGGTCGTGACCGGCGGCGCTGTTCCCGACCGCGCCGGCTACTTCTATCCGCCGACCGTGATCACTGATGTGGCCCCTGGCACGGAGATGGCGCGCGAGGAAGTGTTCGGGCCGGTCATTTCGGTGGAGACCTTCGGTACCGAGGCCGAGGCGATCGCAAAGGCCAACGATGTCGAATACGGCCTCGCGGCTTCGGTATGGACCGCAGATCAGCGCCGGGCGCTGCGCGTGGTCGAGCAACTCGAGTTCGGATCCGTCTGGGCCAATACGCATCTGGCCTTCACCACCGAGATGCCGTGGGTGGGATTCGGAAAGTCCGGCTATGGGCGAGACAACTCGATCTACGCCCTCGACGACTACACCCGCACCAAGCACGTGATGCTTCCCATGGACGCATCCGCCGAATAATCCATTCCGCCGGACACCGGTTCCGCGCGGACAGTGGAGCCACCCATCGGGACCGACCATCGAGAGACAGCGATGACAGCATCCACCCTGCACCGCACCCTCGGCGCGACGATCACGCGCGCCGCCACCACCTGGCCGGACCGGATCGCCGTCCGGTCCAACGGTGAGGGGATCACCTTCGAGCAGTTGCATCACACAGCGTTGCAATACCTGCACCAACTCCAGACACTCGCGCTCGAGCCTGGAGATTCGGTGCTGATCATGCTCGACAACGATGCGACCGTTCCCGCGGTGTCGATCGGCGCGGCACTCGGTGGCATCGTCACCGTGCCGATCAACACCGAGTACCGAGGGGAGACGCTGCGGCACATCCTCGCCCATTCCGGCGGCGCGGCGATCGTCACCTCGCGTCGGTTCCTGCACCGGATCCTGGAGGTGCGGCCAGACACCGTGGACACCATCATTCTGGTCGACGCCGACGTCGCTGCCCCAGCGGAAAAGGGCGTCCGCCCACTGAGTCTCGGCGCCCTGGGCCACCCCGTCCAGCGCACCGAACTCGACGAGCTGGCGATCATGTACACCTCGGGCACTACCGGCCGCGCGAAAGGCGGGGTTGTCTCCGAGCGGCATGCGTTCGAATACGCGCACAGAGTCGCGGAGATCCTCGAACTCGATAGTGACGATGTGTATTACGCACCGCTACCGCTGTTCCACATCGCCGGTCTCTGGGCGGCTCTGTACGCGTGCCTGCAGCGGGGAGCGACGTGTGTGCTCGTGCCGCGATTCTCGGTCTCGCGCTTCTGGTCTGATTGTCGCGAGGTGTCCGCGACAAAGACCTTCCTGCTCGGGGCGATGGCACAGTTTCTGCACCGTGCCCCCGATGACCCCGCGGCCCAGGGAAACAACCTGCGGCGGATGATCATCGTGCCCCTGATCGACGATCTCGACGGCTTTCGACGCCGGTTCGATGTCGAGGTGACGACCTGCTACGCCTCCACCGAGGTCAATGTGCCCCTCGCGGCGCCGATCGGTGCATCGGTGTCCACGGCCGGCGGTGTCGGGCGGCCGAACGAGGGATTCAGTGTCCGCGTGGTTCGCGAAGACGGCACAGACGCGGCCGTCGGCGAGCCCGGTGAGCTGTGGGTGCGGCACCACGATGCAGGCGTGCTGCTGCTGCGCTATCACGATGATCCGGACGCCACGGCCGACCTCATCGTCGGCGAATGGCATCACAGCGGAGACACTTTCAAGGTAGACGAGCACGGCAATTACCATTTCGTCGACCGGCTCAAGGACGCACTTCGCAAACGAGGCGAGAACATCTCCTCGTTCGAGGTGGAATCCGAGGTTCGAGCGCATCCGCAGGTCATCGAGTGTGCGGTCGTCGGCGTCGCCTCCGGGGATACCGAACAAGAGGTGTACGCGTACGTCCAACTGCGTCCCGGCGCCGCGACGACAGCGACCGAGATCAAAGAATTCGTCGCCTCTCGCGCCCCGAAGTTCATGGTCCCTGACCGCGTCCATTTCGTCGCGACGTTCCCGACCACCCCCACCGGGAAGATCCAGAAATTCAAGTTGCGCGAGCACGCATCCGGATCGGTGCAGAGCCCGGCCGGACTGCAAAGTTCCGGTGCTTGACGTCGAACAGAAAGTGATCGTATGAGTACCTCCAACACTGCGATCGTGACCGGCGCCGCTCGTGGCATCGGCGCGGGTGTCGCCCGAAGGCTGGCCGCAGACGGGCTGGCCGTGGCCGTGCTCGACCTCGATGAGGCGGCATGCGCGTCAGTTGTCGAGGAGATCGAGAACAACGGCGGCCGCGCCATAGCGGTCGGGGCGGATGTCGCCGACGAGTCCGCCGTCGAGGCCGCGGTCGAGCGGGTCGGCGCAGAACTGGGCCCGCCTACCGTGCTGGTGAACAATGCCGGCGTTCTGCGCGACAACCTCCTCTTCCGGATGACCGCTACCGACTGGGACACCGTGATGAACGTGCATCTGCGAGGTTCGTTCCTCATGAGCCGCGCCGCCCAGAAACACATGACCGCAGCGGGTTTCGGCCGAATCGTAAATCTGTCGAGCACCTCGGCGCTCGGCAATCGCGGGCAGGCGAATTACGCCGCGGCGAAGGCGGGTCTGCAGGGGTTCACCAAAACGCTCGCGTTCGAACTCGGCAAGTTCGGCGTCACAGTCAATGCCATCGCGCCCGGATTCATCGAGACCGAGATGACCGTCGCCACCGCAGAACGCATGGGGATTCCGTTCGAGGAGTTCAAATATGCTGCGGCGGCGCAGATTCCGGTGGCACGCACCGGTGTGCCCGCTGATGTCGCGCACGCGGTGTCGTTCTTCGCCAGTGCGGGCGCTGGATTCGTTTCCGGGCAGGTGCTCTACGTCGCTGGTGGTCCGACGGCATGAGCACCTTCGAGAACCTCGGTGTGGCCGCAGTCGCGGCCATGTGGTCGACCTCGTCGCGTTGACAGTGCCCTGACTCGCCGCCCACATCCGTATCGAACGCCCTGTCATTGTCTGGACGGAAGGACTGAGCATCCCGACAAGTCTTTCACCTCAATCACAAATCGCCCCCGCGGCGCGTTAGCTGCGGTCCGATACCGGCCGCTCTGTCCCTGATAACGAGGAATTCCTGATGACGAACCCGACCGATGATTTCCCACTGTTGTTCTCGCCGCTGCAGGTCGGACCCATGACCTTGCGGAACCGAATCGTCAACGCGCCGCATCAGACCGGCTTCGCTCGCGACAAGGGCTACTCGCCGCAGCTTGTCGAGTATCACCGGGAACGAGCACGTGGCGGCTCGGCGCTGATCATGTCGCAAGCGACCTCGGTTGTGCCGGGCTACCTGGACATGCACAACGTCTCCGACGACATCGTCGGGCAATACGTCGATGTCACGAAAGCGGTCGGCGAATTCGGTGCCCATTACGGCGTGGAGCTCTATCATCCGGGCAGCCAGGGCAGCTACGAAGGACAGGGAACGGACGTCTTCGTCGGTCCGTCAGCGGTGGCTGCGGACTATTTCCACGCGGGCTGGCGGGTGCCGCACGCACTGACCGAAAGCGAAATCCTGTCCATTGTGGACGCTTTCGCCGCCGCGGCCGGGCGATGCGCCGCCGGAGGCGTCTCGTCGGTCGAAGTCCACCTCGGACACGGCAACCTCATCGAGCAGTTCATCTCGACGAGGACCAATCACCGGACCGACGACTGGGGTGGGTCGCTCGACAACAGACTCCGCTTCGCCGAACTGATTCTGCGCGCGGTCCGCGCGGCGGTAGGCCCCGATGTAGCCGTCGGCGCGAGGATGACCGCCACCGGCCTGGACGCGGACGATCCCGGCGTGATGGATTCCGCCGAGATCATCGGCACCGTCGGTTCGTGGGACCTGCTCGATTACGTCTCGCTTACGATGGGCCGCTACTCCGACGCGCTCAATACCGCTCGCAACATCCCGAACATGACTTTCCCACCGGGGCTGTGGCAGCGCTACGGACGCACCATCAAGAGCGTTCTGGAGGTACCCACCTTTCTGGTCGGGCGGGTCAACCATCCACGTACCGCGGAGGAGATGCTCGAGGCGGGCAGCTGTGACGCCGTGGCGATGGTCCGTGCGCTGATCGCCGATCCCTATCTACCGGAGAAATCGCGGACCGGGCGGGTGGACCACATCCGGCCGTGCGTCGGTGCGATGAACTGTCTGCACCGGCTGGATCAAGGCCGCGGCATCCGGTGCATCCACAACCCAGCGGTCGGCCACGAAGGCGATCTCTCCGAGGACGTCGGTGTATCCACCGAACCACGAAGGATTCTCGTAGTCGGCGCCGGACCCGCGGGTCTGGAGTACGCCCGTGTCGCGGCCCGTCGCGGGAACCAGGTCACGGTGTTCGAGCAATCGAAGATCGGGGGCCAGGCCTTCGCCGCGTCGAAGGCGCCTACCCGCTCGGAGCTGTCCTCGATCACCGACTGGCTGCATCAAGAGTGCCTCGATGCCGACGTCGAGTTCCATACCGACACAACGGCATCGGTGGCCAACATTCAGGCCTTCGCGCCGGACCTCGTCGCCATCGCGACCGGCTCACACCTACCGGCGAACCCGTTCGCCGACGGCCCCCTGCCGACCATCGATCCGGCACACATCCTGTCGACCCGGTCGTTCGCCGGTCGCATCGCGGTCTACGACAGTTTCGGTGATTGGCAGGGCATCAGCCTGTCCCACGCCCTGGCGCAGAAGGGTGCCGAGGTCGTGTACGTCTCGCCCACGCCGTACCCAGGCAGTGCGCTCGAGATGACCAACTGGCGTATCGAATACGAACTGCTCGCCGAAGCGGGTGTGGAATTCCATCCGATCACGCAGGTGACCGGTGTCGCTCCCACGGCGCTGAAGGTCAAGGTCGGCTTCGCCAAACGGGAATCGGATATCGGCGATCTCGACGCACTGGTCTGGGTCGGACCGCCGGTCGCGGAAGATTCCCTGTACCACCAACTGCGGGACAGCGGTTTCGTACTAGACCTCGTCGGCGACGCCTACGCACCGCGGGGAATCGAGCAGAGCATCTATGAGGGACGCCATGCCGCGCTGCAAATTTAGTCGACTACGTATCAAATAAGGGATCTCTATTTCGGCAATGGTTTGGAAAAGATGAACGAGCGACTGGTGGGTCGCCCGGTAGTTGTGATGTCTGAATACATTGCCTGACCAGGAAAAATTGATCAAAACAATTGTTGTGGAAGTCTTCTCGGATCGCTAAAGTGATGTGGGCCACGTCGGGACGATCTACCAATCGAGATCGATAATTCCCACCGTCGGCCCCATCTGCGACGCCACCGGAAATCCTTCGAACGGACCACACTCCGGAATTCTGATAAATGGATGTCGGCGTTCTGAAATCAAGAGGAGATTCTGATCAACATGAGTTCTCGTTGGGCAACGGCTCGCGCGGCCGGAATGCTGGGTGTTTCCGGCATCGTCGCGATGTCATTCTGTATTGCGACCTCGGTATCAGCGGGTGCCGATGTGGTCGTCCCGCTCCCCGACGGCGCCAAGTCGGGGAGCGGTGTCACGGTGTCACGTACCGGTGAACGCGCCGTCGTCTCGCCGTCGATGGCGTCCAATGGGGCAGGTCGGGTGGTGTGGGTATCCGGTCGGGCGAGTGCGGATGTCGCGGTCACCCCCGAAGGTGAGGTCGGCCCGACCAACGGCCCCGCCGGTGTGCCCGGGAGCAACAATTCCTCCACACACGGTGCTTCGCAGCTGAATACCGGTTACATCGTCGGCTGTCAGGTGAGCATCGCTGATGACGCGATCGGCGCCGGGATCTCCGGCGGTATCTCGACCGGAGGGGTGAGTGCCGGCGGATCGATCGGGGTCAACCTCGGTCCCGGCGAGGTGAAGTTCGTGCAGATCGACTACAAGGACATCCTCGAGCCGGGGGTGTACTCGGTGGAATACCGCGACGCCGAGATCGAGATTCAGGGCTGCGCGGGCTATGCCCAGGCCCGTGCCTACACCGTGGTCGAGATTATCGGGGACCACTACTCCAAGACCACGCTCTACGGTGCGCCCTTCAGCATCGGCTGACCGGCGATCGCTCTCGCTCGAACCAGCATCCGCCACTTCGCATCGCGAAACTCAATCCCACCAAGGTGAATTCGATGTTCAACCGTAAGTATCTCGCGCGACTCGGCTTCGGCGCCGTCGCGTCCCTCGCGCTCGGCCTGGCCACCACATCCACGTCGACCGCCGACACCTTCGTTCCACTGCCCGGGGGTGAGCTCGTGGAAACCCTGTCCGACGGCACCGTTGTGACCGTCCGGCTCACCGGCGAATCGGCGAATATCAGTCCCTCGCTCGGCTCGACCCCCGTGCATCGAAACGCCTGGGTCTCGGGTTCGGCCCAAGTCGAACTCGCCGGTACCGGCGCCGAGGTCGGTGGCATCATCTCGCCGGGGTACGTGGTCGGTTGTCAGGTGAACATCGCCGGTGGCGGTGTCGGCGGGGGAGTGGAAGGGGCCTCTGACTGGGAGGGCAACGGCAGTGCCGGTGCCAGTACGAGCGGCGAGCTGTCGCTCGGTCCAGGCCAGACGCAGTCGTTCTACATCCTCGACCGGGAGAAGGCCGACGACTTCGGCAACGAGTCGCACAAGGCCTACAACGTGTTCTCCGGTGGCAGTGGGTCGGTGACCTGGTCCGACCAGACGATCGGGCTGTCGGGCTGTGGTGGCTACGCGCAGGCGCGGGCGTTCGTCAGTGTCGAGATCGTGACCGATCGGGTAACCAGCTGGGTGACGCTGTGGGGTCAGCCGTTCAGCCTCGGCTGAGCACTGTCGGAGGGAAGTCCCGCTGCCCCGGTCCGGCGCATCGGACCGGGGCAGCGGGCTGTTCGATCAGGGGTGTGCGGGCAGCGCGCTGATCCTCTGTTCGATCGCGGCCTCGTCTACGAAATACGAGTCGCGCACGATCTTCAGCGAGACCGGGTCGAACGTGGAGAACCCGGTGGCCATTCAGCGGACCTTGCTCGCGAAAGCTGAGGATGTGACATGCGAAGGCGTCGCGGTGATCTCGGGCAAGACCCCAACGTATTGTCCTGAAAGTGGGTCGCGACCAGTTTCGGACTGTATCTCAAGGTAGGGTCCGCCGCGGATGTCCGTCCACGCCTGCACGCCGCAGGTTATGGAATCGCGTGGTGCACTGTGTACTTCGTCGTCGAAGCCGGTCTCGGCACTGCTCGAACAGGGCGAGGCGGGTGGTATTGGCCAATGCGGAGGATGCGGCACGTCGACGGAGCAAAAGCCGCAGGCGAGCGTGGAACTGTGTGGAGGTCAGGCCGAAGCGCACGAAGGCCTCGGCGTCGTTGCCACCATAGGGAGCCCACTCGGCGGCGAACTCCAACATCTCGATCTCGAGCTGGTCCACCCGTTCGCTCTCTCAGACGGATTCGGTACGGGCAGCGGCGCTTCGGCGTTCGACGAGGTCGGTTCCCCACACCTTGTCGATCAGGCTCGCCGCGTTGCCCCAGGTGTATTTGCGGTAGGATTCCGGGCTCAGCTCGAGGTAGTCGAGCTCCGGGATCAGCCGGTCGTGGCGCATCATCGGCCAGTCGGTCGCCATGAGCACCTGGTCGGCGACCATGGTGTTCATCCAGTGCGCCACCGGCTCCCAGCCGCCCTTGCTCCCGACCATCCGCTTGGGAGCGATCGCGCCGAAGTCGGCGTACACGTTGCGGTGCTTCCACAACACGGCGAGGGTTTCGGTCACCCACGGCCATCCGCCATGGCTGCACACGATGGTGAGTTCGGGATAGGCGCAGGCGATGTTGTCGATCGCGGCGGGGTTGCCGAACGAAATCGGCCCGGTCTCACTGAAGTTGATGCCGGTGTGGACTGTCACCGGATGGCCGTTGTCCTGGCAGTAGGCCAGAATCGGTGCGGCACTCGGGTCGTCGGCGGCGACCTTGAGGAAGCCGGGCTGGAAGTTCCAGCCTTTCAGGCCCAGGTCGTCGTGGGCGGCCTTCAGCACTTCGAGCGCATCGGGTCGGCGCGGATCGGTGGTGGCGATGCCGCCGAGGAACCGGTTGGGGTGGGCGGTCACGGCGTCGTGTACCTGCTGATTGATTTCGACGGGGTCACCGTCTTCCCACTCGGCCTGCATGACGCCGAAGACGTTCAGCGATTCCATCTCGGCGACCAGGTGCGTCAGGGAACGGCCAGCGGTGAACTCGTCGCCGTAGATGCGGGTGTATCCCTCGCTGTCGGTGCCGTCGAGGTCGACGCTCTTCCAGTCGCCGGCGGGCCGGATCCGGAAGTCGATGTACTCAGTCGCGTTTCCCACTGCTTCCTCGATTCGTTGTTGGTATGCGGGGGCGCTGCACCACGCGACGCCGCTCTACCTGGCGGCCGTCAGAGCGAGATGCTGCACGCGGTCGTCGAATTCGACAGCAGGACTCACCGATCACGCGCCAGCGGTCCGGCCGCGGCGCCGACTCTCGGCAGGCATCGGGCGTGATGCGCGTAAGGGATTGAGGCTAGCCTGCCGGTACCTGCTCGGTCACGGTGCACGATGCACCGGCTGGCCCGCGAATATGTAGCAGTTTTGTCTGGATGAGCACATGACAAATAGCGCAACATGGTGTGCGTCACATCGAGGTGGTGCGAACGGGATTCTGTCGTACGTCAACGCATTCTGATCGGAGCTGTCCTCGCCGAGATGGTCCGACGGCCGGTAATCACGGCCGCACGGTGACGACGAAACCCGGTCACGGTCGCCCGGCATTTATCGCGATGTCCATCGGCACGTGCGTCCGGTCTTCGGTCCGCACGTCGGCATCGCCATCGGAATGACGTGCACCGCTGAGGAACGGCATCCAGTTTTCGCGGACAGAGGAAATCATGTGATCGAGTGCGCTCGCCGTGAACGCTGCTCGATGGCGCGGCGCGGTGGCGACTGGGATCCGCGATGAATGCCGGAGACGCCGGCAAAGAAATAAAAGAGATCGATGAGGGAGTTCGCGATGAAGGTCGAGAGTCACGGCATAGAATTCATACCGGAATCCGAACGCTACGGGCATCCGCGCCGATTGTTCAGTATCTGGTTCAGTTCTAACATGCAGGTGACGGCGATGGTCGTCGGTGCGTTGGGCGTCGTCGCCGGACTCGGGCTGGGCTGGGTCATCCTGGCGTTGATCCTGGGCAACCTGGTCGGCGGGATCTTCATGGCCGGACACTCGGCGCAGGGGCCGCACCTCGGCATTCCGCAGATGATCCAGAGCAGGGCGCAGTTCGGTGTGTTCGGCGCCGGTATTCCCTTGATCGCCGTGGTTGTGGCGTACGTGTTGTTCTTCGCGGCGAACGCTGTCATGATGCGCGACGCGGTGAAGCGGGTGTTTCCTGTCGCGGACGACACCGCGCTGATCCTGTTCGGCGCTGTGACTCTCGTCATCGCCTACTTCGGCTACGAACTGATCCATCGCCTCGGCACCCTCATGACATGGGCCTCCGCCGTGTTCTTCGCGGCGGTACTGGTCGTGGTGGTCTACGGCGGAAGCGAGGGAACCGCGGTCATCGAAGCCGTTCCGGCCACCTCCTTCTCGCTCTCGATCTTCGTTCTGGTGTTCACACAGGCGATGTCGTGGTCCCTTGGATTCGGCCCGTTCGTAGCGGACTACTCGCGGTACCTGCCTTCGAGCGTTTCCTCACGAGCGACCTTCGGCTACAGCTACGCGGGCCAGGTACTCGGCGCGTCCATCGTGATGGTAGTCGGCGCTGTGGTGACCACCGCGGCGATCGATGTCCAGGCGAGCCCCGCGATCAGCCTGGCAGACCTGTTCGGGCCGTTCGGTTCCGTCGCGCTGATCGTCATCCTCCTCGGCGTACTGGTCTTCAACGTGCTGTGCCTCTACAGCGGATACATGTCCACAGTGGCGATTTTCAGCAGCATGCGCGGATCGACATCGATCAAGCCCGGAACCAAGCTCGCGATCATGTCGGTGATCGCCGCGGTGGGCACCTCTGTCGCGATCTCAGCTCAGGATGATTTCTACTCCTTCTTCGGCGACATCTTGATCGCACAGGTGTATGTCCTGGTGCCATGGACGGCGATCAACCTGATGGACTTCTACGTCGTGCGGAAGGGGAACTACCGGATCAGCGACGTGTTCGATCCCGACGGAATCTATGGCCGGTTCAATACTCCGACAATCGCCGTATTCGTGTTGAGCATTCTCGCCCAGGTGCCGTTCATGAGGATGAATGTCTATCAGGGGCCGGTCGGTGCCTTCCTCGGTGTTGACATAAGCTGTGTTGTCGGACTCGTGGTAGCGATCGTCCTTTACCTCGCACTCGCCCGCATTGTGCGATTCGATTCGGAGATTTCATCGGAGAAGGCCCCATCGAGGCAGTCGTAATCGCATTGACAGTTGTTGGGTTTATATCGTTTCAGCGCATATAGGGAGTGATGATGTCATCGGTCGAGAGCTCGACGGGGAATACCCCCATATCTTCTACTGGTACAACGAAGTTCCGTCGCAATTTCCTTATCCGGCTAACTTCGGTGCTGATCGGCGGCGCATTCCTCGACGGCTACATCCTCGGCATCATCGGACCCGCCACCTCGCCGATTCAGGATTACCTGAACGTCAATGACCTGTGGATAGGGTTGATCGCGGCCGGCACCCTGTTCGGCATCTTTATCGGTGCGCCGCTCGGCGGATGGTTGACCGACAGGTACGGCCGCAAGCCGATGTTCCTCGCTGACATGGGACTGTTCGTGGTTGCCTCGTCCCTGCAATTCTTTGTCGCCGTCGGACCCTTCACTGCTACCGTCGGCGCTGTTCAATTGTTCATCATCCGGCTGCTGATGGGTATCGCGATCGGCGGCGAGTACTCGATCGGCTTCCCGCTGATGACCGAATTTGCACCCGCCCGCCTCCGCGGGAGGCTACTCGGGCTGACTTTGGTCGGCTGGTGGGTCGGTTTCATGGTCGCGTTCATCGTGGCCCACGTCCTGATGGATGCCGCGGTCGACTGGCGCATCATCATCGGCAGCAGCACGGTGATCGCGGTCCTGGTGTTTCTGGCCCGGTTCGGTTTGCCCGAGTCGCCGCGCTGGCTGATTCAGCAGGGACGGCACGAGGAAGCTTTCGCCATCGCGAACGAATACATGGATCTGGAGGAGGCGGCGTCACTGGCCCGCGAAAGTGAAGGAGGTGCCGGAAAGCCTGTCGAGAACGGCACATTCGCCATGCTGTTCAACAAGCACAACTGGCGAGCGACGGTGTTCACCGCGGGATTCTGGTTCTGTGCCGTGACTCCCTTCTACGCCATCGCCACGTTCGCCGACGCCGTGCTCGATCAGTACGGCATGGGTTCCGGCCTGGCCAGTGGCGTCGGGCTTTCCGCATTGGCCTGCCTCGGCGGCCTCGTCACGGCGCTGCTGCTGGACAAGGTCGGCCGCAGGGTGCTGACGGTACCGACACAGTGGCTGTGCACCGCCTTGCTGGCGGTCATCGCGTTGTGGAGCGGCATGCCGGCGTGGGCCGTACTGACGATGTTCCTGATCTACTCGTTCGTCAGCGCCAGCTTCACCTCGCTGACCCAGGTATATCCGGGTGAGGTATTCCCGACCGAGGTTCGCGGCATCGGGACCGGCTTCGCTGCCGCGTTCAGCCGAATCGGTGCGGGAATGGGCACCTTCTTGCTCCCGTGGTCCATTGCGCACCTCGGCATGTCCGCCACCTTGCTAGTGGCGGCAGTCATCGCCTTCATCGGCGCCGCGCTGTCGCACTGGCTGGCTCCTGAGACCGCGGGTAGGAGCCTGGCTGTGACCTCGAACAGTCTGGCTGTCACCCTCGAGATGGACTGACATCGTCTGTCCCCCCTGATAAGCGCGGAGATCGTGGTCGCAGGTTTGTCCCCTCGGCGGGGCACATCGAAGATGGTAACGCAGGCGACCTGGGATTTCTCTCTGGGCAACTCGTGATCGACGCCGAATTTGCCCTTGATTGATGCAGCTGGTGCGCCTGGTGCCTTCAACGCCGTGCGCATTGCTCAGTTGCGCCGGGCGGGTGAGTTGCCGGAACCGGCACGTCTCGTCCATTCGGTGATCCGGCCGCTCGTCTTCGCTTCTCAGGCGGCAACGGCCGGGCGGCGGACGCACCGCCGTACTAGGCAAGTTGTGGTGCGTTTGCTATTGAGCGGAGGGGGCTGTTGTCGGAGTTCGACTCCGAACCCCGACAATCTGAGATGTGCACACCGTCACCCTGGCTCCGGCCGCCGCCGAGGAACTTGACGCCGTCGACCGATGGCTCCAGCACCCAGGGATTCTCCAATGGCTGGGCAGTTACACGACCAGGACGGACCTCGCCAGGATGACCAGGCACCCCGACGATCTCCGAAGGTTGTACCTGGCGCGCGTGGAACGACTGGTGGTTCGCGATAATCCGCACTCCGGGAATGCGCCGGTGGCCTATGTGTCCGCAGCGGTGTACGGAGTGGAGCGGTCCGATCATGAAACCGGCACCACCGAGGACACCGCGCCCTTCCATGCCGTCTTGCTGTACGCGGTGCGCCCTGACCGTCAGAAGCAACGTATCGGCACCGCCCTGATACCGGCAGTGCTGGCGTATCCCGGCCTCGCCAGTGTTGAGACGTTCTCCGCAGGCATTGCGCGAAAGAACATGGGCAGTCAGATCGTAGCGATGGCTGCCGGATTCATCGCGGATCCAGACGCGCCAGCAGACCAGACGCTGGTGTATCGGTATCGCCGTCCGGCGGCCAGCCCCATGCCCAGATAGCCGAGTCTCCTCCATACTCTGCGCATGGACCCGGTTGCCGCAGCTACAGACCGGTGGGCTCCACGTCAGCGCGTGCCGGAGTCGGCTGTGACTGCGGCGTCTTCATAAGGGGCGAGGTCATGGTGCGGCATCCGGCACTCGCGAGCATCGAGAAGAGACGCTGAGAGAGAAGCGCCACTGTCACCTGCAAATCGGAGGAGTCGAAGATTGCCTGAAGTGTGGATCGGCCCGCGTCGCTTCGCGACAAAGAAAGCCTCCCAGGAGGCTGTACAGGCGGTTCTGGGCCGCTACCAGCGCGGGCAGGTGGTGGACCAAGCAGACGACGACATGTTCCTTCGGGATCTGCTGGACATGCACCCCGACGCGGGCGAGAAGGTCGGCCCAGGGGTGGACCACTTCCGCATCATTGCCACCCCACGCGGCAACCATAAAGGCCCCCAGGCGGTTCTGGTCGATGGACGGAAGGTGCCTTTCTCCTACCAGAAGTGCCTCGACGCGCCCACACATCAGCAGCGGGTACTGGCGGCCATGCGCACCGAAATCGAGCCACAGATCAACAACTACTACGTGTCCCGGAGGGCCTCCCACACTCTGGAGTCCGACGAGAGCGGTCAGCCGCTGGCCTCCGGTGACGTGCACGTCTCCTACTTCCGTGGGCCAGGCTTTCACGAAATCGCGACGCAGTTCGTCCAGGAATACGGCGGCTTCGATGCCGTCGATCTGACTACCAGCACGGCTCGGGGACTGGCTCTGTTCACCGACCGGGCATTGGCGGAGCGTTGGAAGTTGTACCACCAGGAACTCGCGGTTCTCGGGCTGCTGTCGGTCAAGGAGAACCTGCGACGGCCGCACCCGTGAGGGCCAGGGAAGGTTTTAGTTCGCGAACAACGCCGCACCCCGGTCCGGCCCCAGGTAGGAGGGCCGGACCGGCGATGTGCTTTGGGTAATCGGCCGCAGTGGCACAGCACAAACTCGCCCTGTGCGAGTCGATGGCCAGACTACGCTCCGGTGCAGCTTTCAACCGGTGGTTGCTGGGCGCGTGAACTGCGGTTGATCACCGTGCCGGGTCGTCGTCGACCCAGGTACCACAATCGGTGAGTTCGGCAGTGCCCGCAGCGACTGCTATCGAGCGCAGCTGAGTGCGGGCCGCTGCAGCGGCCTTCTAAGCGTCCCGCTTGCCGACGGCATGTTGGGGATGTGATCGGGTCTCGGTGCTCAGGTCAGCGTCTGATGCTCGGCAAGTCTTCGCAGGAATGTGTACTTGGAGAGGTAGCCCGACTGTGCAGTAGTCGCGTGGGTGGCCAGATGTCGGGTCGTCCAACCGCGTAGCGGGTGTAGGGGATCGGCCTGGGCCGAGTCCTCAGAGCGAAACGTTCGTCGACGGGCCGCCGGGCCCACAGCGCGTTCATCGTCGGCAGCTTCCAAGGCTTCCGCGCGAGGTAGACCTCGCCAAGAACACCTAGGTGGCACCCGACCTGGAGGCGTCGGCCGCTCAGTCAGGAGACGAACTGCATTAGCCACGGGACCCCTTTCGCGACGAGATCAACCACAGCGGCGATCGCGGCCGCGGCGTAAATGCCCTCACGGATGTGTTGCCAGCGCGAGCGCGGCGGCTCAGGAAACTGTTCTGAAGATTCGATGGACGAGGTGCTCATCGCGCGGCCTCCGGTGTCGATGACGACGCCCGGCCCGGAGCCAGCAGCATTTCACATGAAGATAGTCGACCGCGACGCGCAGAAGGAAGCACGTAGCTTCGGCATCGGTACCACGGCATCGCGGACTCCTTGAGTAGAGCCCGGCCCGCGGCCAGCGGCGAATCGACGTTCGGCACCGACGATAGTTCGACCGAGAACCGAAGCCGCGCAGGCGCCGAGCGACGAGGCAAACCCGAGTCCCCCGCCCGAACGCCAAACACCGGTCAACGCCTTTGCCCGGATCGGTCACGACCGGCGACGCGGCATCGAACGAGACCGTTGACCCCAGATCGCTTGGGGTGGGGCGGGTGACCGGTGTAGAGCAAACTCTTCCTTTCGGATGTCCCGCACGGATGCGTTACGAAATGTGTGACGGCGGACACATATCGCGGATTGTGGCGATGGCCTGCGCTTATTTAGGGTGGGGCGACTGGACTCCCGGGCGTGTAGAACGCTACTATCGCCGTACACGGGCACGGGTGTGCCCAAAGCCTCAGACGCACTGCGACTGAGGCTTTCGCTGTTTCTACGTCCATACTGTTCAAGCCCTCAGCAGTTGCTGGGGGCTTTTTTGTGCCCGGAGGCGCCTGTGCATTCCCCCGTTCCCGCTGTCGTCGCATCCGTCCTTGCGGCGGGCTTATGGCCGCTGCTGATCTTGGTCCTCGCGGTGGTCACCGTGACCATCGTTGCTCTGGTTCGAGCCGAGAGGTGTGACATCCCGGTGGTGTTCGGGGCGTTCGCTCGGGCTTTCGGCTTTCACGCCAACGTCGCCGAGCGCGAGGAGAAGCTCGATACTGAGCAGATGGGTCCTGCCGAAGAGACCGACCAGCCTGGCGAGGCAGCATGACGCCCCGCCGTCCCATCCGTCGGCGCGCTGTCGAGAAGGACGCCACCGCCAACGTCGACATCGCCGACCTCTACGCAGTCGCCACCCGCCGGTACGGTTCGCCCGCGACGGCCTCCGAGCAAGTTGAACGGATGTGCACGGATCTGGAGCGGATAGCTCTCAACCCCGACGGAAGCATTGGCGCCGCCGGCTATCTCCGGGTCGTCGCCGACGAGCTGTGGCTCGACTCGGTGGACAGGCCCGACTCTGAAGATCTCGCTCGTACGATGGCCAAGATCGTCCAGCGCACGAAGGACAAGAAGGGCCTGCTCTGGTGCGCCTCACACGGCTGGCAGGAGCCATTCCTGTGGGGAAAGTGCGCCGAGTGCCCTTGTCAGATGTCCGAATACCAATCCTCGCGGACGCGGGACGCTGGTCGCCCCCGCGTCTACTGCAGTAGTGCCTGTCGGCAACGCGCGTACCGGCGCCGCCGAAAGGGACACCGCAGCGCACACGACTGAACTCCAGGCCCTGTCACCAGGGGCCACGGCGCGTTGCCCGATAACTATGTCTATCCCGCTGCCGTCAGTCTCCAGTTGTTATATCGGCTCCACCATTCAGCGGTCAGGCCCGTACCCTCCTCGCGGGTGCTACCGCGCAGGCGGCCATCATCGAACCAGGATCCCTGGTAGACACCGGTTTTCCCATCAGACCACTTGATAGTGAATCTGATCAACCGCCCCTGGATCTGACCGTTCTTGAAACTTCCGGAATTGGTCAGGGTGTTGACGTCGCCGTGGAAGGTCAGAATCGTGTTAGCCGCGTTGGTCTCGCGATGGGTGACCTTGACGTGGAATCCGAGCGGGTCATCGGTCGTACCCGCCGGGCGCTGATACACATCCCATTCGGTCTGCAGCTCCACTGAGCTGGGTGGTACAGCCGGGGCGGGAACGGTCCCGGCGATGGTGAGAGCAGTAGTCGCGCCGAGCACGAAAAGCCAAGCACACAGCATACGTTTCAGCTGGGAAAACTTGGTGACTCCTCAGATGGACCCGAGCCCGGATCGATTATCACCGAATGACGTGATGCTGCACTCGGTTCACGGGCGACGGTGAACCGATGCCGTGTCGGAAAACGATCGATTCCTCGACAGCCAGGGTGGGGCCCTCCGGTGTCGCGGCCGGTGGCGTGGTCTGGCCCGGCGGTAGGCAGGCAATGGCGGGTTGGCTGAGCTCGAGGAGGGATCGTGATTTGCGGTGCTGATCCGGGGGGTGGTTCTACGATGGCCTGACTCGGCGGCGAGTTGGCCGCCACGGGGTATTCGAGGTGGGTAATGGACCCGATCGTGATGGCCGCCGGAACCGCGTTGGTGAGCGTGATGGCCACCGACGCCTGGGCCAGGGCCAAGGACGTTGTGGTGGGCTGGTGGCGGCGGGTCCGCCCGGACCACGCCGAGCAGGTCAGCGTCGAACTCGAACAGCTGCGCGCGGATGCCGTAGCTGCCCGCGGCTGCGGTGATACCGCGACCGAGGATGCGTTGGCCGGGGTGTGGCGGCTGCGCCTACACCGATTGGTCACCGAAAACCCCTCCCTGCGTGCAGAACTGGAACGACTGCTGCGCAACGACCTGACACCGCTGCTGAGCGCCGGGGACCAGAGCACCGTCGCCGCCATCACCCAGACCGCGAACGTCAAGGGCAAGAACAACACCACGATGCAAGCCGGACGCGACGCCACCGCCACCCCCTCGCCGTGAGCCAAGACCGCGCCCGCGCGCGGCAACCCGACGATGAACATCCCGAAGTGGTCGATCAGACGGTCACCGTCGACGGGAATGAGAACACCACCGTTGTCGCCGGACGCGACGCCCATGTCATCGTCAACCAGCCCTCCGCACAGGCCCGCGCGGAACTCGTCAAGTATCTGGCGCCGTTCCTGCTGTCGGTTCTGCTGCTGTTGACCTTCGGCCAGCAACTGGGGTTGCCCGGCAGGATCGCTGTGTCGGTGGCCACTGTCGCATGGATGGCGTGGTCGGCCGCCCGCGACACCTACCTTCGGTTGATCCAACGCATCGCAATGCCGGTCATCGCCGTCGCCTACACCACCAGCCTCACCATCTCGACGGCCATCCCGGATATCCCCACACCGCTGCAGATCGCGGTTCCCGCGATCTTGTGGGTCGCGGCGGCGGTCATCACCCTGCGACTCATCGAATCCGAACACAGACCTCGTGTCGCACAGCAATACATGGGAATTGCAGAAATCGGCGTCGGGGTGGCGTCAATTGGCTTCGGGGTCGCGGTGATCGGAGATGGAAGCAGCCTGTACGGGATTGCGGCGATCGGTGTCGGCGTCGCGGTGATCGGTCTTGGTGCCGCGGTGATCCTCGACCGGAAGATCCTGTACGGACTCGGGCCGATCGGCGGCGGTCTCGCGCTGGCTGGCCGCGGCACCGAGATACTCCTCGGCGGAACCACTCTGTACGGGGTCGCGGCGATCGGCCTCGGGATCGCGGTGATCGGTCTTGGCGCCGCGGTGATCCTCGACCGGAACACCATGTACGGAGTCGCGCTGATCGGCGGCGGGATCGCAATGATCGGCGTCGGGGTCGCGGTGATCCTCAGCGGGACCACCCTGCGCGGGGTCACGGTGATCTGTGCCGGGATGGCCATGATCGGCCTCGGCACCGCGATGGCCGGCGTCGGGGTCGCGGTGATCCTCGGCGGGACCACCCTGCCCGGGGTCACGGTGATCGGCGGCGGGATCGCGTCGGTCAGTGTCGGCGGCGCAATGATCCTCGCCGGGATCCACTTACCAGGGGTCGCGGTAATCGGCGGAGGGATCGCGATAATCGGCGTCGGAGTGTCCCTTCTCGCCGAGAACAGGTCTCCGTAGCGGTCAGCCACCGTCGCCGAAGCCGAACACCTTCGGTGATGCGCCCGACTATGGCCGACACCTAGTTGCCTGATAACTACGGTTATCGGGCAACATCGCCTGGAATCGATTTTCCAGCGAGCTGGCCGGACGCCGTCCGGCGCGAACCGTTCGATTTCCGGTTATCGGGCAACGTTGGAGGTTGGGGTGGACTTCGAACGCGAAACCGCCAAGCGCCGCACCGCCGTGGCGGCGGCCGGGCAGACCGAGTGGGGCCGAGTCGGTTCGGGTGCAGACCATCAGCGGTCACGGCGTGCTCAGGGTCTGGCATCTCGACGACCGCGAACACCAACTTGCCGGTCGTGCCGATTCGGACCCGATCACCCACCTGTAGCACGCTCGCGAGTTCAATCGAACGTATGAGCGATACTCGTCAGCCGGTGTGAACGTTCGACGGCCGCGTCGCTGACCCGGACCGGCTTTATCGCACCCGCCGCGGCTGGGGTCATCCCGCGCCGGACGGCCTGCCCCGCCGGTCACCCGCTCGGCCCCAGCCAGGTGATCGTCAGCGCCATTCCCTGCCACCTGCGCACCCACCACCGCTCCTACGCCTGCGCGAGTGCGGCAATGGTTCCGAGTGGGGTTGCGCCTAGAAGTTCTCCGGGTGGCGGTGTTTGTCGCCGCTAGGGGGCATCGTGAGTGTCCCCTATCAGTCCCCGCTGCGGCCGGTCGTCTCGAGCGGATCGACGGTCCCTGCACCGTCGATCCGGGAATACCGATTAGCGATGTAGGTGTTGAGGATCCTGGGTAAATCGTAGAAAAATCGTAGAAAGCAGGGGTGGACCCGAAAAATGCCCAGGTCAGCGGTGGTATAGGCTTTGTCGGTCATGAAGTCGGCTTTTTCGGGTCCGGTCACCGGTGCTGCGCCCCAGACGGTCTACCTCGATCACGCGGCGACCACACCGATGCTGCCCGCGGCGATCGAGGCGATGACGGCTGCCATGGCGCGGCCGGGGAACGCCTCGTCGGTGCACGGCTCGGGGCGGGCCGCGCGCCGGTTGCTGGAGGAGGCGCGGGAGTCGATCGCCGCGAATCTGGGCGCCCGGCCGTCCGAGGTGATCTTCACCTCCGGCGGAACCGAGAGCGACAATCTCGCTGTCAAGGGCATCTACTGGGCGCGCAGGGACGCCGAGCCGCGCCGCACCAGGATCATCGCCAGTTCGATCGAGCACCACGCGGTCATCGACACGGTGGAATGGCTCGAGCAGCACGAGGGCGCGCAGGCCACCTGGCTGCCGGTGGACGCCGACGGCGTGGTGTCGCCGCGCTCGCTGCGGGCGGCGCTGGCCGAGCACCCCGACGAGGTCGCCCTCGTCACCGTCATGTGGGCGAACAACGAGGTCGGCGCGATCCAGCCGATCGCCGAATTAGCCGCGGTGGCACAGGAATTCGGCGTGCCAATGCACAGCGACGCGATCCAGGCGGCGGCCCAGCTTCCGATCGATTTCGCCGTGAGCGGTCTGTCCGCGGCGAGTTTCGCCGGTCACAAGGTCGGCGGACCGCACGGTGTCGGCGTGCTGCTGCTCGGCAGGCAGGTCGGGTGCGTGCCGCTGCTGCACGGCGGCGGGCACGAGCGCGACCTGCGCTCCGGCACCTCGGACACCGCGGCCGCGGTCGGCCTTGCCACCGCGCTCGACGCGACGGTGGCCGAATTGCCCACGCGCACGGCCGAATTGGTCGCGCTGCGGGACGCGCTCATCGCGGGCGTGACGGCGGCGGTGCCGGAGGCCGTGCTGAACGGCCCGGTCGGCGCCCAGCGCTTGCCCGGCAACGCGCACTTCACTTTCCCCGGCTGCGAAGGCGATTCGCTGCTGATGCTGCTGGACGCGGCGGGGATCGAATGCTCGACCGGCTCCGCCTGCAACGCGGGCGTGGCAACGCCGAGCCACGTGCTGATCGCCATGGGCGTCGAACCATGGGTGGCGCGCGGTTCGCTGCGATTCTCCTTGGGGCACACGTCGACCCGCGCCGACGTGGACGCCCTCCTCGATGTCTTGCCCCAGGTGGTGGAGCGGGCCAGGGCTGCTGGTCTTGCCGGTGCGAAAGGTGGTGTGTGATGCGGGTACTCGCGGCGATGAGCGGTGGTGTCGACTCCGCCGTAGCGGCGGCGCGCGCCGTCGACGCCGGGCACGAAGTGGTCGGCGTGCACCTCGCGCTTTCGGCCACCCCCGGCACGCTGCGCACGGGTTCGCGCGGCTGCTGCTCGAAGGAAGACGCGGGTGACGCCCGCCGCGCCGCCGACGTGCTCGGAATCCCCTTCTACGTCTGGGATTTCGCGGACCGCTTCAAGGAAGACGTGATCGACGACTTCGTCGCGGCCTACGCGGCGGGCGAGACGCCCAACCCGTGCCTGCGCTGCAACGAGAAGATCAAGTTCTCGGCGCTGGCCGACCGCGCGGTGGCGCTCGGCTTCGACGCCGTCGTCACCGGCCACTACGCCCGGCTCGAGGACGGCGTGCTGCGCCGTGCGGTGGACGCGGACAAGGACCAGTCCTACGTCCTCGCCGTGCTCACCGCCGAGCAGCTGTCCCGCGCCATGTTCCCGGTGGGCGACACCCCGAAGCCGCAGATCAGGGCCGAGGCCGCCGAGCGCGGGCTCGCGGTGGCCAACAAGCCCGACAGCCACGACATCTGCTTCATCCCCTCCGGCGACACCCGCGCCTTTCTCGGCGCGAAGATCGGCGTCCGGCCGGGTGCGGTCGTCGACGCCGACGGCCAGGTGCTCGCGCAGCACGAGGGCGTGCACGGCTTCACCATCGGCCAGCGCAAGGGCCTCGGACTCGCGGGCCCCGGTGCCGACGGCAAGCCGCGCTACGTCACCGACATCGATCCCGACTCCGGCACCGTGCGCGTCGGCTCGGCCGAGGACCTGCGGGTCTGGACGGTGCGCGCCGAGCGCGCGATCTGGACCTCGGGCACGATGCCAGAGGGGCCGATCGAGTGCGTCGCGCAGGTGCGCGCGCACGGCGGCACCGCGCCCGCGGTCGCCGAGGCGGTGGGCGACGGCCTCGAGGTGCGGTTGCGTGAACCGCTCACCGGCGTCGCCCGCGGACAGGCCGTCGTGCTGTACCGGCCCGACGCGCAGGGCGACGAGGTGATCGGCAGCGGCACCATCAGCGACACGTCGCGCGAGCCGCATTCGGCCGACGCGGCGCACGTCGAGGCGCGGTAGCGGAGCGGGCCGCCCGTTCCGGTTGGCCGGGGTAGCCGCTGCCGCACCGAGGCGCAGGCCGCGGCCTGGCAGGCATACGCGGTGATCGCCCCGGCTTCGGTGCGGGGTAATGTCACGATGCCGCGGCCGGGCGGGATCAGGACGGATCTCGGCATCAGTCGTCGAGCCGCCGGTGCGCGCGGCGGCATCCATCACACATCGACATGGGTAGGACGTGGTGAGCGAAACCGGTAGTGACGCTGCGGCTTCCGTCGATGGCGGTGCGGTCGACCCGCTTCCCGGTGGTATCGCGACGGCCGTTGGCTCCTGGCCGGGCACCGATCCGCGCGAAGCGGCGAACACCGTGCTCGGCGAGCTTGCCGAGCTGGCCCACCTGCCCGAGCTACCGGGCCGCGGCCTCGGCGCCGACATGATCGGCCGCATGTCGGCCCTGCTGGTGGACATGCGCTTCGACACGAGCACCCGCGGCTACCGGCTCGCCGCGCGTCCCGGCGCGGTCTCCCGCCGCGCCCGCGATCTACTGCGCGCCGACTTGGACGCGCTCGAAGAGGCTTGGGAGACATCGGGTTCGGCGGGCACCGGTCGGGTCGTCAAGGTGCAGGCCGCCGGCCCGCTCACGCTGGCCGCCGAGGTCGAGCTGCCCGGCGGGCACCGCGCGCTCACCGATTCCGGTGCGCTGCGCGATCTTTCGGAATCCCTGGCGGAGGGCTTGGCCCAGCACGTGTCCGAGGTGGGCAAACGGCTCGGCGCGCGGGTCGTGTTGCAACTCGACGAGCCGTCGCTGACCGATGTGCTGAACGGTTCGCTGCGCGGGGTCAGCGTGCTGGACACCGTGCGCTCGATACCGGCTCCCGAAGCGCTCGCGGTGCTCGACGCCGTCATCGAGGCGCAAGGCGTGCCGGTCCTGGTGCACAGTTGCGCCGAGCCGCCCGCGCTCGCCTTTCTGCGCCGCAGCGCGGCCGCCGCGGTCGGCTTCGACGTCGCGACGATCCGCACCCGCGATCTCGACAGCATCGGCGAGACGCTCGACGCCGGGAAGCGTTTGGTGCTCGGGCTGGTGCCGACCACCGACCCGGCGAACGGAACCGCCGCGTCGGCGACCGCGCCGCAGCCGCCGGTCACCTGGCGCGAGATCGCGGAACCGGGCGTGCGGCTCGTCGACCGCCTCGGCTTCCCGCGCGCCGCGCTCGCCGACCGCGTGCTCGTCGCACCGGCGTGCGGGCTCGGCGGTGCTCCGTTGTCCTGGGCCCGGCGCGCACTGAAGCTGGCGAACGAGGTGGCCCGCGCCTTCGCCGAGGACCCGGAGTCGCTGACCTTCTCCTGACCGGTCCCGGCCCGGCGACAGGGCGTCGACGTGCGGGAATGTGTCGGTGTCCTCGACTATCGTGCCTTTCGTGAGTGAGAGCGAGAGTGTGGCGGTTCCGGCGACGGCAGAGCAGCGGGTGGAGTGGCAGCGGCTCGCGGACGAGGTTCGCGAACACCAGTTCCGCTACTACGTGCGCGACGCGCCGATCATCTCCGACGGTGAGTTCGACGTGCTGCTGCGGCGGCTCGAAGCCATGGAAGAGGAGCACCCGGATCTGCGGACGCCCGATTCCCCGACCCAGCTGGTCGGCGGCGGCTTCGCGACCGACTTCACCGCGGTCGACCACCTGGAGCGGATGCTCTCGCTGGACAACGTGTTCAGCTACGACGAGTTGCGCGCCTGGGCCGCGCGGGTGGAGGCCGAGACCGGCCCGAACCTGCACTACCTGTGCGAGGTGAAGATCGACGGCGTCGCGCTCAACCTGGTCTACGAGAAGGGCAGGCTGGTGCGCGCCGCGACCCGCGGCGACGGTCGCACCGGTGAGGACGTCACGCTCAACGCGCGCACCATCGACGACGTTCCGGCCGTGCTGACCGCCACCGACGAGTTCCCCATCCCCGACCTGCTCGAGGTGCGCGGCGAGGTGTACATGCGGCTGGAGGACTTCGAGACCCTCAACGCGTCCATCGTCGCCGAGGGCAAGCCGCCCTACGCCAACCCGCGCAACACCTCGGCCGGTTCGCTGCGGCAGAAGGACCCGTCGGTCACCGCGCGCAGGCGGCTTCGGATGATCTGTCACGGCTTCGGCCGCATCGAGGGCTATACGCCGACCTCGCAACACGACGCCTACCTCGCACTGGCGGCCTGGGGGCTGCCGGTCTCCGAGCACACCAGGCGGGTGCAGGGCATCGACGCGGTGATCGAGCGGGTGGCCTACTGGGGCGAGCACCGCCACGACATCGAGCACGAGATCGACGGCCAGGTCATCAAGATCGATGAGATGTCGCTGCAGCGTCGCCTCGGTTCCACCTCGCGCGCGCCGCGCTGGGCTATCGCCTACAAGTACCCGCCCGAGGAGGCCACGACCAAGCTGCGCGACATCCAGGTCAACGTGGGCCGCACCGGGCGCGTCACGCCGTTCGCGGTGATGGAGCCGGTGTCCGTCGCGGGCTCGACCGTCGCGATGGCGACGCTGCACAACGCCTCGGAGGTCAAGCGCAAGGGCGTGCTCATCGGCGACACCGTCACCATCCGCAAGGCGGGCGACGTGATTCCCGAGGTACTCGGCCCGGTGGTGGACGCGCGCACCGGCGAGGAACGCGAGTTCGTCATGCCGACGCACTGTCCGGAGTGCGGCACCGAGCTGGCGCCCGAGAAGGAGGGCGACGCCGACATCCGCTGCCCGAACCAGCGTTCCTGCCCCGCGCAGCTGCGGGAGCGGGTGTATCACGTCGCCAGCCGCAACGCCTTCGACATCGAGGCGCTCGGCTACGAGGCCGCCATCGACCTGCTCAAGTCCGGCGCCATCGCCGACGAGGGCGATCTGTTCGACCTCGACGAGCCGCGCCTGCTCACCACCTCGTTGTTCGCCAACAAGAACGGCACCCTCTCGGCGAACGGCAAACGGCTGCTCGACAACCTCGACTCCGCCAAGGACCGTCCGCTGTGGCGGGTGCTGGTCGGCCTGTCGATCCGGCACGTCGGCCCGACCGCGGCCAGGGCGCTGGCCGCCGAGTTCGGCAGCATGGAGCGGATCGAGTCGGCCACCGCCGAGGAACTCGGCGCCGCCGACGGCGTCGGCCCGACCATCGCCGCCGCGGCGGCCGAGTGGTTCACCGTCGACTGGCACCGCGCGATCGTCGACAAATGGCGGGCGGCCGGTGTGCGGATGGAGGACGAGCGCGACGAGTCGATCGAGCGCACGCTCGAGGGCTTGTCGATCGTCGTCACCGGTTCGCTGCAAGGCTTTTCGCGCGACGGCGCCAAAGAGGCCATCCTGATGCGCGGCGGCAAGGCGGCGGGCTCGGTCTCCAAGAAGACGGCGTTCGTCGTGATCGGAGAGTCGCCCGGTTCCAAGGCGGCCAAGGCCGAGGAGCTCGGTGTGCCGATTCTGGACGAGGACGGATTCCGATTGCTGTTGGCGGGTGGGCCGGAGGCGGTGACTCCGGCGGCGTCCGATGCCGAGGAGTAGAACCGACGGCGGTGATTTTCTCGCGAGGGTGAACGGCACTTGACCTGAACCTTGCTTCAGGTATGACGATCGGTGGGTAGGCGTACCTCCGCATTCGCTCCGGCCATGCGCGGCGTACCTCCGCATTCGCTGCGGCCGTGCGCGGTATGCGGACGGACCGAGTCCGACAGCGCCTACTGGGCAACTAGCAGGAGGCCGTCATGACCCACCGTCCCACCGCCCTCATCACCGGCGCTTCGGCCGGGCTCGGCCGCGCGCTGGCACGCGCGTTGGTCGAGCGCGGCTGGCGGGTGATCGGTACCGCCCGCCGCGCCGACCGGCTCGAGGAAGTCCGCGCCGAGCTGGGCGCCGCGTTCGTCGCCGTCGCCGGCGATGTCACCGATCCGGCGCACCGCGCGCGGCTGGCCGAAATCGCCGAGGGCGCAGGACCTCTCGACCTCGTCGTGAACAACGCCAGCACGCTCGGGCCGAGCCCGATGCCCCGGCTGGCCGACTTCCCGCTCGACGAGCTCGAGGCCGTGTATCGCACCAATGTGGTGGCGCCGCTGGCTGTCCTGCAAGCGGCGCTGCCCCTGCTCGGCCCCGACGGGGTGATCGTCGACATCAGTTCCGACGCCGCCGTGGAGCCGTATCCGGGGTGGGGTGGATACGGTCCGGCCAAGGCGGCGCTGGACCAGCTCACCGCGATCCTCGCTGCCGAGCATCCGGAGCTGGCCGTCTACTCCTTCGATCCGGGCGATATGCGCACCGAGATGCACCAGGCCGCGTTCCCCGGCGAGGACATCTCCGATCGGCCGGAGCCGGAGAGCGTGGTGCCCGCGCTGCTGCGGATGCTCGACGAACGTCCGAAGAGCGGCCGCTACACCGCGGCGGATTTCGCGGTGGCGCGATGAGTACCGGGGCGTCGAGCGCTAGCGAGGTGCGGGCGTGAGTGGCGGGGCGTCGCGCAGATCCGCGAAAGACAGATCCTCGGGAAGCGCGGTGCCGTTCCTCGACGGGTCGCGGCATCGCTCGTTGTCGAAGCACGGGAATGTCAGGGCGGCAACGGAATCCGCCGGCTGGGCGCGATCCTTCGAGCTTCCGGATCGACACAACGCCGATTCGCCGCCGGAGGCGCGCGGGTTGGCGCGAGACGAAGTCCGGCTGTTGGTTGCCGGAGACCAGTTGACACACGCGCGGTTTCGGGAGCTGCCACGGTACCTACGGCCGGGCGATCTCGTGGTGGTGAACAATTCGGCGACGACCTCCGCGGCCGTCGACGCCACCCTCGCCGACCTGCCGATCACCCTGCACTTCGCCACCTGGTTGGACGACGGCGGTTGGGTGGTCGAGGCGCGCACCCGCGACCGCACGCCGCTGCCCGACCGCGAACTGCGCGGCGGCACCGTGTTCGAGCTGGCGGGCGGAGCGCGCGCGACGCTGCGCGAGCCGTGGCTGCCGGCCGCGCGCCGGTTGTGGATCGCCGACGTCACCGTGGATCCGCGCGTTCTGATGAGTGAGCACGGACGGCCCATCACCTACTCCTACGTGCCACGGCGATGGTCGCCGTCGTACTACACGACGGTGTTCGGACGGATTCCGGGCAGCGCGGAAATGGCCAGTGCCGCACGACCGTTCACGCAGGACGTGGTGCTGGATCTGGTGACCTCGGGCGTGTCCCTCGCGCCGATCACGCTGCACACCGGCGTTTCGTCACCGGAAGCCGGGGAGCCGCCGAGCCCGGAGCGTTTCGCGGTGCCCGCCGCGACGGCCCGGCTGGTGATCGACACCAAAAACGCGGGAGGGCGGGTCGTCGCGGTCGGCACCACGGTCACTCGGGCGCTGGAATCCGCCGCAGACGAGGACGGCCGGGTACGTCCCGCCGGCGGGTGGACCGACCTGGTCCTCGGCGCGAACCGTCCGGCGCGCGTGGTCGACGGACTGATCACCGGCTGGCACGCCCCCGGCGCCTCCCACCTCGATCTGCTCGTCGCGGTCGCGGGGGAGACCACCGTGCGCCGCGCCTACGCCGAGGCGCTCGACACCGGATATCTATGGCACGAATTCGGCGACAGCGCACTGCTTTTCCGCGACGACGGCCGCCACTAGACGTACCTCCGCCTTCACTCCGGCCGGGCGCAGTCTTCGGAGGGACTTCGTCCGGCGGCGTTTATGTACCTTCGCGTCGGCCGTGCGCAGTCTTCGGCGGGACTCCGTCCGGCTGCGTCTAGGCGTACCTTCGCTCCGGCGCCCGTGCGCGGCTTATGGAGGGATCTCCGTCCGGGCTGTGCCTATCTGGCGTACCTCCGACGCCAGCCATGGGCGGTCCCACGGAGGGATCTCCGTCCGACTGCGCCCACTGGGCGGGAGGAGTCGGACTATGCGAAACCGTCGAACGCGAACCTAGCCCAGCGGCAGCGCGGGTCAGGCGGGGGTGGCCGTGACGGTCGCGCTCTCCTGGCCCTCGATCTCGAAGCGCGCGCAGTGCCCGCCCGGCTCGAGTTCGACGTGCCGCCGGTTGACGCGGCGCGGACCGGTGGTGTCTACGACGACCTTGGTGCCGCTCGTCGAGCACACCTTCGAGATCGCGGGGCGCGCGTTGTACGTCGCGGTGCCGCTCTGGCACAGGTTGGTGGCGTTGTTCAAGAACACCCGCGCGGTACCGTCCTGGCACGGCGCCTCGGCGATCGCCGTCTGCGGCACCGCGACCACCGCTCCCGCGGCGATCGCCCCGATCACCGCACCGCGGATCGCGAGCCGACGAAGCATCCGTGTCATCGCTGCACCTCATCCCTGGGAGACGTTCCGAAAAGCCATGCCCCCACAGGGCCTAGCGCCAGCATGCTAACCCTGATCGTCCCCGCTGTCCGCGCGTTCGTTGGTGCGGTCCCGGCACCGATGGCTAGTCCGGGTACAGCAGATCGTCCACAGCCAAGGCCGTATCGGCGTAGTGGACTGGGATGAGCTCGCCCGGGCGAAACTCTCGTTTGGTTTCGTAACCGCCCGGAGTCGGATCGGTGTGCTCGTAGATCGCGTCCCCGGTGACCACCCAATAGACCGGATATCCGGCGCTCCCGTACAGCTTGGCCTTGATGCGCAGGTCATGCATGACCGTCTCGTCGGAGACCTCGACGATCAGGGCGACGTCCTCGGGATCCCATATGAACAGCTTGGCGCCGACCTCGGCGATCGGCTGGGCATCTGCTCGCCGCGCCCAACAGTCGGGATCGGGCAGGGACTCACCGGTCGGTAACGTGGCCGTGGAGATCCTGAAACCGTCGCGTGGCAGCAGGCGCACTATCTGGCCCACTGTCTCACCGTGCCAGTTCCCGATGACCACCGGCCAGACCTCCCCCTCCACGAGTTCGACTCGGCGATCGAACGCGCCGGCGGCCCACGCGCGCAGGAATTCGTCGCGGGTCCATCGCTCGGCGATCGAAGCCTCGGTCATAGCGACAGGCTACCTTGTCATCGCGGTCGCGGTATCCGCGATCAGTGGTATTTCCACAGGTGGCAATGCCTTTCGTGGGGTTATCCACAGGCTGCTGGCGCGTATTGGCGCTGTCGTCCCCGAGGACGGCACGTCGGGTCACGGTGCGGGTTGGTGTCGCGCAGGGGCGGGCGGGACGGAAGTATGGCGGCATGCTGCGGAGTTTTCAGGTGACGAACCACAGATCGCTGGCCGAACGGCAGGAGTTGCGGCTGACCAAGGGGAGCGGGCCGGTGGCGGTGCCGGTGACCGCGGTGCACGGGGGAACGGCGGCAGGGAAGACGAGCCTGATCGACGCGCTCGGGCACATGCGCGAGGCGGTGCTGCATTCGGTCACGGGGTGGGATCCGTACGCGGGTCCGGTTCGCGCGCCGCACTTGGGTTTTCCGGATCGGCCGTCGGAGTTCGTCGCGGGGTTCGTCGCGGAGGGCTGCCCGTTCACCTACGGCTTCCGGTTGGACAACGCCGAGGTGACGGCCGAATGGCTGTACAGCCATCCGCGCTCGCGCAAGCGAATCGTGTTCGAGCGCAACGGCGAACAGATCAAGATCGGGCCCATGTTCGAGGCCGCACGCTACGGCATCGCCGCGCTGGTGCCGCTGGTGCGCCCGAATGCGTTGCTGCTCAGCCTCGCCGGGCAGATGTATGCCGAGGCGCTGGTGCCCGCGTACCGCTGGTTCTCCTCGATGCTGGAGGTACAGCGCGGTGCTGCCGAGCCGAACGAGATCGCGCACCGGCTCGGCGGCCACATCTCCCGCTCCCCGGACAACGCGGCCCGGTTGCTGCTGTTGCTGCGCGCCGCGGAACTGGGCATCTCGGATCTGCTGATCGCCGAGAACGACCCGCTCTACGCCGACTACCTGCGCGAACTCGACGCCGACATCGAGGGCGCCGCCAAGCAGGTCGAGTTGTGCGCCACCTCGTCAGCGCACGCCGACCGACTACTACAGGACACCGGCCTCACACCGCTGCTGCTGGAACGCGAGCTGAGCAACCTGCGCGCCGCCCGTGACGCGCTCTACACCCGCATGGTTGCCCGGCGCGGGGTGGGTCTGAGCCTCGTGCACGCGGGCATCGACGCCCCGTTCGACATCACCGACGAATCCGCCGCGACCCTCTCGCTGCTTCGCCTGCTGCCCACCATGCTCGACGCGCTCGACAATGGCAGGGTGCTCGCGGTCGACGACATCGGCGCGCAACTGCCCGCCGAACAGGCCGACCGGCTGATCCAGCTGTTCCAGAACCCGGAGACCAATGCCCATGGCGCCCAACTGGTTTTCACCACCGACAACCGCTCGCTGATCGATCGGGGCAACGGGCGATCGCAACGCACCCGCACGGCGGTCTGGCAGGTCCGCCGCACAGACCGTGGAACAAGCGAACTAGCCGCGCTCTGACGCCCCCGCGAGCACCTACCGCCAACCCCGTCCTCGCAGGTCGTTCGTACGCTTCGCAGGCCAAGCAACCTTTGCGAAGCGTGTGGACGGTCTGCGAGGACGGAGTCGGCGGGGCGCGGGTGCGGGGCGGAAGGTGTGCTCGTGTGGGCCATACGATGGGCTCATGCTGGAAATCGCGATGCTGGTGATCATGGTCACCCTGCTTGTGGCGCTGCTGGTGTCCTATCGCCGGGGGCGGCGGGGGTTCCAGCTGGCCGAACCGGAGTCCGGCACGCTGTACGTGACCGGTGTGAGCCCGCGCCCGGACGCCGAGGGCGAGCAGTACGTCACGATCACCGGCAATGTGACCGGCCCTTCGGTGCCGGGCACCGTGGTCTACGGCCGCTTCGCCTGGGACGTGAACCGGTGGCCCGCGATCGGCGACTACATCCCCGTGGTCTACCCGCCGGGGAAGCCCGAGCGGTGGCAGATCGCGAACCCGGGGAGCCGTCCGGGGCTGGGTTCCTGAACTGGTCAAATGTCAAGGTCGCTCTCGGCGGTGGCAGGATGCCGGTATGGGCGCGAGCGAGCTGATCATCCGGACGGCGACCCCGGAGGAATACGCCGCGGTCGGTGAGCTGACCGTCGACGTATACGTGGGCGAGGGTTATGTCCATCCGGACAGTCCGTACGTCGCCGAGCTGGCAGGCACCGAGCGCAGGGCCGCCGCGGCGCAGGTCTTGGTCGCGGTGCACGACGACCGCGTGATCGGCTCGCTCACCGTCGCCCGCTACGGCACGCCCTACGCGGAGATCGCGCGGCCCGGCGAACTGGAGTTCCGCATGCTCGCGGTCGCCAAGCGGGCCAGGGGCCTCGGCGCGGGAACGGCGTTGGTGCGCACCGTGATCGAGATGGCGATTGCGGAGTCGTGCGAGGCGGTCGCGCTGACCACCATGTCCGCGATGGCCGACGCCCGCCGCATCTACGACCGCTTCGGTTTCGTCGCTGTGCCGGAACGGGATTGGACGACGCAGGCGGGGGAGCTGCTCACCGTCCTGCGCTTACCGCTGATTGCGCACTGACGCCGTTCGCGTACGCGGCAAGGGACGCGGAGAATAGGGCCGGAGCTCGCCTCCGCCATGCCGGAAAGCGTCGCTGTGCCGGGAAACCCTCGGCGAGCTTCAGCCGAGCACGGTGGCGACGATGCCCGCCAG
This sequence comes from Nocardia amikacinitolerans, assembly GCF_900215415.1. NCBI lineage: Bacteria > Bacillati > Actinomycetota > Actinomycetes > Mycobacteriales > Nocardiaceae > Nocardia > Nocardia amikacinitolerans. Next base: position 186,965 of record NZ_OBEG01000006.1, read on the forward strand.
ATACCCGAGCCGCGCCACCTCCGACGGCCGGAAGTCCGGCCCGCCCGGCCTGCCGAGCAGCAGCACCTTGCCGGTGTTGCCCAGCGGCGCCGCCGCCAGCTTGGTGTCCATGTCGCGCCAGATCTGCGGCACCCACTCGGCCTCCGGGTCGAGCACCGCGGGCTTCTCCAGCGGCATCCACGGCGCCGAACCGGCCTGGGTCTGCGGCGCGCTCTGGCTGCCGACGAGCCGGTAGGCGCCGTGCGGACCGAGATCGATCACGGTGCTCCAGCCGACGCGCAGCACCCGGGGGACGCCGTCGACGAGCACTTGCAGCCGGTCGTCGCGGGCGCTGGCCACCTGGTCGATGAGCTCGAGCTCGCGGTGTGTGTCCAGCACGCCCGAATAGGGGCGGATCGAGTCCACGTGCACGTCGCCGATCGACTCCGCCGCGGTGATCAGCGTGTCGGGGAGTGCGTTGGGTGGAACTTCCACGACGAGATCGTCCACGGCGAAGCCTGCCCCTCGTTCCACCACATCCAGCGAGAGGATGTCGGCGCCGACGGAACCCAATGCGAGCGCGAGTGCGCCGAGGCTTCCCGGGCGATCCGGAAGTTGCACGCGGAGCAGGTAAGACACGCGCGTTCCTTTCCTCTGGCCGGCCGAGCCTGGTGGTCGGATACCCGGGTCTGGCAATACTTACACCCCTTGCGGCCCGTTATCGACTCGAAGCGCGGCCAGTGACGAACGCCACACGGCAATTTCGCGCCACTCCGGCGTGTCGCCCTAGATTCGGTGGTGTGTCGTCGGAGTTCTTGCTGTCGGAAGGGCGGTGAGTCGCGCGGCGTAGTGTCTATCTGTCCACCGCAGCCCCGGCAGCGACCGGGTGGGCGGAGCGATCCCGGTCGCGGACTAACATCTGCCGTGCACGATGTGAGCCGAGCGCCAGCGCGGTCGTCGTGCACGGCCACCCATGCACAACCATGCCGAAAGGGGTCCCGCGGTGCCCGCCATCTCCCGCGACGAGGTCGCACACCTCGCCCGGCTGTCCCGGCTCGCGCTGACCGACGCCGAACTGGATCAGTTCGCCGGTCAGCTGGATTCGATCCTGAGCCACGTGCGGACCATCTCCGAGGTCGCCGCCGCCGACGTCCCGGCTACGGCCTCGCCGAATCCGGCGACCAATGTGACGCGCCCCGACGAGCTCGTGCCCGGCCTGACGCCGCACGAGGCGCTGGCGGCCGCACCGGCGGTCGAGGAGCAGCGGTTCATGGTGCCGCAGATTCTTGGAGAGGGCGAATGACTGAGCTGACCAGCCTCAGCGCGGCCGAGCTGGCCGCGAAGATCCACGCCCGCGAGGTGTCCTCGGCCGAGGTCACCCAGGCGCATCTGGATCGGATCGCCGAGGTGGACGGCGAGCTCAACGCGTTCCTGCACGTCGCGGGCGAGCAGGCGCTCGCGGCGGCGAACGCGGTGGACGCGGCGCTGGCCGACGGCCAGGCGCCCGCCTCGCCGCTTGCCGGAGTTCCGTTGGCGCTCAAGGACGTGTTCACCACCACGGACATGCCGACGACCTGCGCCTCGAAGATTCTCGAGGGCTGGATGTCGCCGTACGACGCGACGCTGACCACCAAGCTGCGCGCGGCGGGCATCCCGATCCTCGGCAAGACCAACATGGACGAGTTCGCCATGGGCTCGTCCACCGAGAACTCCGCCTACGGCCCGACCCGCAACCCGTGGGACACCAGCCGGATCCCGGGCGGTTCCGGCGGCGGCTCGGCGGCCGCGCTGGCGTCGTACCAGGCGCCGCTGGCCATCGGCACCGACACCGGCGGCTCGATCCGGCAGCCCGCCGCGGTGACGGCGACCGTCGGCACCAAGCCGACCTACGGCACGGTCTCCCGTTTCGGCCTCGTCGCCTGCGCGTCCTCGCTGGACCAGGGCGGCCCCTGCGGTCGCACGGTGCTCGACACCGCGCTGCTGCACGAGGTGATCGCCGGGTACGACCCGCGCGACTCCACCTCCCGCGACGTGCCGGTGCCGCCGGTGGTGGCCGCCGCGCGCGCGGGCGCCGAGGGCGATCTGCGCGGCGTGAAGATCGGCGTGGTCAAGGAACTGCACTCCGACAGCTACCAGCCGGGCGTGCTCGCCTCGTTCGACGCCGCGGTCGGCGTGCTGAAGGAGCTGGGCGCGGAGGTCGTCGAGGTGTCGTGCCCGCACTTCGAGTACGGCCTGCCGTCCTACTACCTGGTGATGCCGTCGGAGGTGTCGTCGAACCTGGCGCGCTTCGACGCCATGCGCTACGGCCTGCGCGTCGGCGACGACGGCACGCACAGCGCCGAACAGGTCATGGCGCTGACCCGCGCCGCGGGCTTCGGCCCGGAGGTCAAGCGCCGCATCATGATCGGCACCTACGCGCTCTCGGCGGGCTACTACGACGAGTACTACGGTCAGGCGCTCAAGGTCCGCACCCTGATCGCGCGCGATTTCGACGCCGCCTACGAGAAGGTCGACGTGCTCGTCTCGCCGACCAGCCCGTTCACCCCGTGGAAGCTGGGCGAGAAGGTCGACGACCCGCTGGCCATGTACCTGTCGGACCTGTGCACGCTGCCGACCAACCTGGCGGGCCACCCGGCCATGTCGGTGCCGTCCGGGCTGAGCAAGGACGACGGCATGCCGGTCGGCTTGCAGATCATGGCGCCCGCGCTGGCCGACGACCGCCTGTACCGGGTCGGCGCGGCCTACGAGGCCGCCCGCGGACCCGTCGCCTGACGGACCGGACAACGGCGAGCGGGCCGGGCGCGATTCCCCGGCCCGCTCGCCGTTTCGGTGCGTGAGTTCTCAGCGCAGATCGGCGAGATTCACGGCCTGCGCCATCGCGCGGAAGCCCGCGTCGTTGGGGTGCAAGCGATCTCCGCTGTCGAAGGCCGGGTTCAACCGGCTCGGGTTCGCCGGATCGGCGAGCACGGCGGCGGTATCGACGACAGCGTCGTATTCGCCGGAGGTGCGGATCCACTCGTTGACGGCCGTGCGCTTGGCCTCGCCTTCCGGCGTGTCGTACGGCGAACCGCCGAACGGCAGGATGGTCGCGCCGATGACGCGCAGTCCGGCGGCCCTGGCCCGGCCGATCAGCTCGCGGTGCGCGGCGATCAGCTGCTCCGCGGAGACCGGCACCGGCGGCTCGCCCAGGTTGGCAGCGCCGGCGCTGAGACCGATGTCGTTGGCGCCCTCCAGGATGATCACCGTGCCGACGCCGGGCTGGTCGAGGACGTCGCGCTGGAAGCGGTGCAGCGCGCTCTCACCGAGCCAGTCGGAGTCGACGGTCACCCGGTTGCCGCCGATGCCCTGGTTCAGCACCGCGCGCGGGGCGCCCGCCGCGGCGAGGCGTTCGGCGAGTTCGTCGGGGAAGCGGTTGTCCGCGTCGGTGGTCGATCCGACGCCGTCGGTGATGGAGTCGCCGAAGGCCACGATGGCGGGCGGGTTCGGCAGGAGATCGGCCACCTCGACGCCCGCCAGGTAGTACCAGGTCGGGGTGGTCTCGGTGAACGCGGCGGCGGTCGGGTCGGCGCGGTGATCGCCCGCGGCGCGGTAGGTGGTGGCGATGGACTGCGCGTGCTGCGTCGCGGGGCCAGTCGGTTCGGCGAAGTACAGCGTGATGCTGATGGTGTCGAAGGCGTTGAGCGGCAAGGCGACCGGATCGGTGACGAGGTCGGCGCCCGGCGCGATGACGAATGCCGGCGACAGGCCGACGGTCAAGTGCGACAGGCTCTCCGGCTGGATGCCGCCCGCTCCCTCGGTGCGGGCGATGGTCGCGCCCGCGATCTTCAGCGGTGTCGCGCCGTAGCGGTTGGTCAGCCGGACACGGGTGGAGAGTCCGCCTTCGCTGACCCGAATCTCTTGGCGCAGTGTCTGATTCGCGAACCCTTCCAGCGCCCAGTTGGATACGAAGGCGCGGCTCGGTTGGTGCGGAGACGTCGCCCACGCCGCGGTCCACCCTGGCGGATCCGCTGGACGGGCCGCCGCGCCCGCGGCGGTGAACGGTAGCAGGATCAGCAGCAGCGCCAGCAGGGCGCGGAGGATGCGCACGACGGAATCCGTTCTCTCGTGGTCGAACTCGGCGAAGCGCCGAACAGGACGGCACAACCACGAAAGCCGCGCGACGATTCCCGGCGCGAAATCAGCCGGTGCGCAACATCTCGGCGCGGCGCTGAACGCCCGCGGTCATGCCCTCGAAACCGCGGCGCAGATTCGCGCCGAGCGCCGCGGCGACCACGGGGTGGAACCAGCCGCCGAGTTCGAAATGCGATTCGTAGCGGGTGCGTTCGGGACTCACCGCGGTGACGGTGTGCGAGCGCAGGCTGTGCAGCGCGCCGAGCGGCACCGGCTTCATCGAGTAGCTCAGCTCACGGCCCGGGGTGTGGCTGCGAATCCATTCGCGCTGCCGCCGCGGGGTTGAGCCGTAGACCTGCACGAGCATGTCGATCGGGTCGCCGGGCGTGAGCGTGCTCTCGCATTCGGTGACGAAGGGGTTCCACTCGCCGTAGCGGGGGAGGTCCGTGATCACTTGCCACACCAGGTCGGCCGGTGCGTCGATGTACACGGCCACGTCGATGACAAAGCCCATGCGAGCAAACTAGAACAAGTTCTACTGCCGCGTCAACGGAAACCCCGGCCGGGAACCCTGCGGTACCGGGGGCCTCGCAGGCCTTCTCTACGCTTCGCAGAGGTTGTAAGCCCTGTGAAGCGTGCGAGGCCTCTGCGAGGTCACCGGTGTCGGGGTGGGGGTCAGCAGGAGCCGAGGGCTGTGCCCTGGTCGGTGCCGTAGCGGTGGCCGTGGCCTGGGGGCGCGTCGAGGGCGGCGAGCAGGTCCGCGGTGGTTTGCAGGAAGCTGACCACCGGAAGCCAGCGCGGAATCGGGGCGTCGACTCGCACGCCGGTCAGGTCGGGCGCGCGCCACAGCAGGGCGGGCGACCAGTGCACGACCGGATCGGAGCTGTTGGCCAGCACGGTCGCGCCCGCGCGGTGCACGTCGCCCGCGGGCGGACCGGCCCAGAGCGCGGCGCAGGTGCGGCGGTCCTGCTCGGCGTCGTCGGTGAAGATCGCGCTGCCGCCGAGGGCGCCGAGGCTCTGGCCGTAGACGAACAGCCGGGGCGGTCGGTCCATGGCGCTCAGGCGACGCTCCACGGCGTCGAAGAGGGCGCGGGCGGCCCGCACCGCGTCGGCGCGGCCGAAGACGAACGTCACCCAGCTCGGCGCGTAGGAGTACTGGAGACCGACCACCGCGACGTCACCGCCGAAGCGTTCGGCGAACCCGGTCACCGCGTTGGCGTCGATCCAGCCGGAGCCCGTCGGCAGGGCGACCACGAGATTGGACCGGTACAGCCCGCCCGAGTGCTCCAGCTCCCGGATGGCCAGTGCCACACGGGAATCCAGATCCGGCGCGGAATCCACCCCGACGTACACCCGGACCGGTCCCTCTGGCGTTCCGCTGACGAACTTGCGGCCCTGAGCGCCGAGCGACGGCCAGCTGACCGTCGACCCGGCGCTGCCCGATCTGGTGTGTGAAACGGGCTGTGTCAGAGCGGGATCCATCGCGACGTTGGCCGCCGCGTACACCTGCTGCCGCCACCCCACCACCGCGGGCGTCAGCACGAGGTAGCCCACCGCCGCGGTGACCAGACCCAGGACGAGTCCGCGGAGCAGGCCGAGTTTGCGCAGCGCCCAGCCGAGCGCCTTAGTGATCCCGATGACGATGCCGGTGAGCAGTGCGGTGGCGAGCGCGCAGTGCAGCCAGTAGCCGGGGCCGATCGCCGGGGTTCCCATGGCGGCACGCAGATCGTTCTGCCAGTGCCCGGCGCGCCAAGCGGCGACCGTCACGGCCAGGGCCACCACCACCAACAGCGGTCGGCGGTAGCGAGCGAAGCGCCGATCGACGTCGAAGTCCCACCGGCCGAACAAGAAACGCAATACGCCCGCGAACCCGAGTGCACAGCAGATCAGCAGTGCGGTGAGCACGGCTTGGGCACCGGGCGTGCGGGGTAGTAGACCCGGCGCGAGCGAGAGGAGTGTTCCCGCACCGACCGCCGCCGTCGTCCCGATGCGCGGTGCGGTCCGCGAGGCGGCGATGGCGGCCCAGCTCCGGTGGTCCGGGAGCGGTGTTTCCGGGTCCGTGCGAGGGCTTTCGGGGAATCGCCGCGTCGTCGTGGTCATGCCGAAACCCCTGCGGCGACGGAGTTGTACCGGATGGGCGCCGACCCGGCCAACGTCGTCACGCTGCGGCTCGAAGTTCTCGGCGTGCGAGGACTTCGGGTCGCTGACGCGTCGGTGATGCCGCTGGGCGCGGCATCCTCGGATCGACCGCCGGACGCTCGACGCAGCGCGCCGAGAAGGAGAGCGAGCAGCGTACCGAGCCCGAGCGCGCCGAGTCCGGCGGGACCAACCTGCCAGCCACTCCATCCGGTCGCCGCGCCGCCCGCGCCAAGCATCGTCTCGACGACGGGAGCGCCGTAGTGCTGGCGGCGCGAGTTCAGATCCACCACGGTGTCGGCGATATCGGCCATCGCGTAGCACCTGGCCCGACCCCACGGCTCGGTGCGTGCGTCGCACGCCTCCCGCATCCGGCGGTCCAGGGCCGCGTCCACGGCCTGGCGAGCCCACGGGCCGAGCGGTTCGCCGCGCCGATCCGCGTAGCGCAGCAGGTCGTAGCCGAGATCATGTGCCTTGCATGCGGTCTCGAACTCCGTGGGCAGCGGGACGGGGGAGGAACAGTCGCCGTCCGGGTTGGTCAGCAGGCCGCGTACCGGGACCGGACGATAGCCGAGCACCGCGGCGAAGTCGTCGGGAAGCGCTGCGGCCGAGGCAGTTTCGTTCACGATCAGCGCGGCGACCGCAGTGGCGGCCGCGACATTCTCGATGACGGGCGGTGCGACGGTGGCCGCCTGCGCGGCGGGAGCCATGGCGACGGTGGCCGACATCGTGGTCAGCGCCGCGGCCGTCAGTGCGGCGACCCGGCGCAGCCCGAGCGGTGCGGTCGGGTGACGGTCGGTGGCGGCGGTGGTCTCGGTCCTCATGGGCCTCGACGCTAGGAACGGCGCACACTCACCGGCCTCCCGCCGAGGTGGGGTTTGCGCCGCCGTGCTGCCGGGGGATCGGGCGGGTCGGCTCACCCCGGAGTACGGGGTCGGAATTCACCCGTGGGTATGAGGCACGCGCCGGGCCCGGGTTTCTAGGGTCGTAACCATGAAGGAGAAGACCCGTGACCTGGCGAAGCGGCTGGACGCGCGCGGCTGGTTCGACGTGTCCGTCGTGCTGACCTCGCTGATCCTCTACGCGGTCGCGTGGCCGACGCTGCACCTGACGCACGCCGTGTCGCCGGGGGCACAGCCGTTCATCGCCGCGTTCGCCGCGTTCCCGATCCTGCTCGTGCGGGTCAACCCGGCGCTGGGCTGGTCCATCTCCGCCGGCTCGGCGCTGCTCATCGCGCTGGCCATCCCGCATCAGCCGAACAACGATCTGCCGTTCCAGGTGGTGCAGGTGATCGCGCTGATCGCGCTGCTGTTCGCCGTGGGATTGCGGGCGCCGGTGCAGATCGTCGCCGTCGCATGGGGCGCGACCTCGTTGCTGTTCGGCACCACCATGCCGGGCGAGGGCGAGGCGTTCGCCAACGCGGCGTGGGGCTGGCCCATCGCGCTGGCGGCGGTGGTGCTGTTCGCCCTGCTGGTCCGGTGGCTGGTGCTCTCGCGCCGGGCACTGGTGCGCCAGGAGGAGGAGAACGAGCTCGAACGGGCCCGCCGCGCGATCCTCGAGGAGAAGGCGCGCATCGCCCGAGACCTGCACGACGTGGTCGCACACCACATGTCCCTGGTGGTGGTGCAGGCGCAGACCGCGCCCTACCGGGTCGAGGGCGTGACCCCGGCCGCCCGCGCCGAGTTCGAATCGATCGGCGCCACCGCCCGCGAGGCGCTCAACGAGATCCGCGGCATGCTCGGCGTCCTGCGCAGCGACGGCCAGCTGCCCGAACACGCGCCCCAGCCGAAGGCCGAGGACGTGCTCGCGCTGTTCGACGGCGCCCGGCGCGCAGGCGTCACGATCGACTGGGCCGTCGAGGGCGACCTGGGCTCGGTGCCCGAGACCACCGGGCTCGCGCTGTACCGGATCGCGCAGGAGTCGCTGTCGAACGCCTCGCGGCACGCGCCGGGTGCGCCGGTGCGGGTGGAGATCGTCTGCGGGTTGGAGCTGCACCTGCGGGTGGTCAACGGTCCGGGCGCGACGCCCGCGCGGCCGGTCGGCAACGGCGGGCACGGCATCGCGGGGATGCGGGCAAGGGCGTTGGCCGCGGGCGGCGAGGTGACGGCGGGTCCGAGCGACGACGGCGGATTCGAGGTGCAGGCCCGGCTCCCGCTGGGCGCCGTGCTCGCGACGCCCACAGCGCAGTAGGGCATACCTCCGCGGTCGAACCGGTGCGGGGCGCGGCAATTAGGGTGGGCGCGTGGCAATAACGGTTTTGATCGCCGACGACCAGGCGATGGTGCGCCAGGGTTTCGGCGCGCTGCTCGCCGCCCAACCGGACATCAGCGTCGTCGGCGACGCCCCCGACGGCAAGGTCGCGGTGGCCGAGGCCAAGCGGCTGCGCCCGGATGTCGTGCTGATGGACGTGCGCATGCCCGAGATGAACGGGCTCGACGCGGCGCGCGCCATCCTCGCTGCGGGCTTCGACCCGCCGGTGCGGGTGCTGATGCTGACCACCTTCGACATCGACGACTACGTGTACGAGGCGCTCAGCCTCGGCGCCAGCGGGTTCCTGCTCAAGGACGCGCCCGCCGAGGAGTTGGTGCGTGCGGTGCGGGTGGTCGCCGAGGGGCAGGCGCTGCTCGCGCCGACCGTCACCCGCAGGCTCATCGCCGACGTCACCAGCCGCCGCGCCACCGCCCGCGCCAAACCCGCGCCGCAACTGGCCGCCTTGACCCCACGGGAACGGGAAGTGCTGGAGCTGATCGCGAAGGGCATGTCCAACACCGAGATCGCCGAGGCGCTGTTCGTGGCCGAGCAGACCGTGAAAACCCACGTCTCCAAGGTCTTCTCGAAGCTGAACCTGCGCGACCGCGCGCAGGCCGTCGTGCTCGCCTACGAATCCGGGCTTGTCACGCCCGGCTGATCAGGCCGGGCACTTGCCGCCGCGCAGCTCGTCGACGTGGCGGCCGAGCAGCGCGGCCAAACTGTCAAGCAGCGCGGTCGCGTCCGTGAAGGTTCCCGAATCCGCCTGTGCCGCAAGGGCGACCGCGACCAGACCGGAGCGGGACGGCAGCAGACCGAATTGGCGCACCGTGTAGATGCCGGTCTCGTCGTCCGGGCCCCAGCCGCCCTTGAACTCGGCGCCCTCCAGCGTGCCGAGTCCCCAACCCTGGTCGGGGGTGATCTCACCCATCAGCCGGGTCACCGTCTCGGTCTGCGGCAGGCACGGCAGGCGCGAGGCGAAGCGGACCTGATCGGTCAGCGACCACTCGGTCGCGCCGAACGCCTTGTAGTCCAGCCGGGTACGCGGGCCCGCCACGCCGGTGACCGCGTCGCCCGCCTCGTCGAGCACCTGCTGCACGGCCTGCGCCGCCTCCAGCCCGTCGCCCAGCGAATTCCACAACGCGTCGGCGGCGTCGTTGTCGGACCACGTGATGGCCGCCTCCGCGTCGTGCATGGCGCCCTCGGGGTCGTGGCGCAGCGCGGCGATGGCCAGCGGAACCTTGATCGTGGACCACGCGATGCCGGTGGTCCAGTCCCCGAAGACGGTGATCCGGTTGCCGCCGACCGGCATGATCGCCAGGCCGACCTGGCCGTGCAGGCCGGGCTGCAACTGGGTGAAATCGGCGGCGAGCGAATCAGGCAGGCTTACCGTGCGCCCCGCCTTCCAGGTACCCACCGTCTGCGCCGTCACCGTCGCCGCGGCGGGCCGCTCCGCCCGCTCGGGAATCAGACCGCACGAAACCATGGCAAGCATCGTCGCCGCGACGGCCCCGCGCAGCACCGGACGACACGCGGAAGCGATTCGAGCCGACTTCACCACCGTCAACCTCCCCACCGCCCCGCGCATGTCGCGGCCCTCGGCGGTGCCATCTACCCGTCCAACCCGTCCGGGTGATTCACCGGCCGAGAACCCACCACCGTGCTCGCTCGTGGGAAGTGACGCGATGATGATGTGCTGTACATAGTTTGCCGATCCCGGCGCGGAACGCGAAACCGCGGAGATCTCGGGGATGTAGCTGCGCATTCGCTGCTGTCCGCGGCGGGCTTCGGGCGAACCGTGTCGATTACGCTTGCTGTCCTGGACCGGAAGGGGGTCGCCTTTGCTCACCAGCGGTGAGGTGTTCGCGGGATTCACCGTGGAACGGCTGCTCGGGCAGGGCGGTATGGGCTCGGTCTACCTGGCCCGCCATCCGAGGTTGTCCCGGCTCACCGCGCTCAAGCTGCTCAACCGCGATCTGTTCCTGGACAACGAGGTGCGGGCCCGCTTCGAGCGCGAGGCCGACCTGGCCGCGCAGCTGGATCACCCGAGCATCGTGGCGGTCTACGATCGCGGCTCCGAGGACGGTCAGCTGTGGATCTCCATGCAGTACGTCGACGGCGTCGACGCGGCCGCGGTGAACCCGATGACGTTGCCGCCGGAGCGTGCCGTGCAGATCGTCGAAGGCGTCGCGGACGCACTGGATTACGCGCACGGCATGGGTGTGCTGCACCGTGATGTCAAGCCCGCCAACATCATGCTGGCCAGGTCGAGCGGCGGCCAGGGGGAGCGGGTCTTCCTGACCGACTTCGGCATCGCCCGCCTGCGCGAGGACTCCACCCACCTGACCCAGACCGGCATGTTCACGGCCACCCTTGCCTACGCCTCGCCGGAACAGATGACCGGCGCGCCGCTGGGCAACCGCTCCGACCAGTACTCGCTGGCCTGCGCGCTGTACTGGTTGCTGGCCGGGGTCGGGCCGTTCGACTCCGCCAACCCCGCCGACATCATCAACGGCCACCTCCAGCTACCGCTGCCCTCGATCCGCCTGCGCCGACCGAACCTCAACCCCGCGCTGGACGCCGTGCTCGCCGCGGGCATGGCGAAACGCCCGGAACACCGCTACCGGTCCTGCACCGAGTTCGCCGCCGCCGCCCGCAAGGCACTGACCGCGGTGGGCCCGCCCCCGCTGCCCGTCCTCCCCCCACTCACCTACGCGCCTCAGCCGTATCCCGCACCGCCCGGCTACCCCCAACCGGTGCCGTCCGCACCGGTACGACCGATGCCGCCGCAACCCGTTCCGCCGCAGCCGATTCCGATGCAGGCGCCACACGGGCTTACCCCGCCTCCGCCTGCGCCGCCTGCGCCGCCTGCGCCGCCTGCGCCGCAGCACATGGCCCAGCCCTCGGTGCCTCCGCCCGGGGCGGCCCCGCTGCCGTCGAATTCGCCGCACTCGGCAGCCCCGCCCGCCGCGTTGCCACGGCAAGCGGTCTCGTCCCCGAATCCGCCGCAGCCGGTAGCTCCGCCACCGCAAGCGGTTCCGTTGCCCGCGAATGCGCCGCAGTCGGCAGCCCCGCCCGTCGCGTCGCCGCAGCAAGCGGTCTCGGTGCCCGCGAATGCGTCGCAGTCGGCAGCTTCGTCCGGCGGGTCGCCGCAGCAAGCGGTCTCGGTGCCCCCGAGTGCGTCGCAGTCGGCAGCTTCGTCCGGCGGGTCGCCGCAGCAAGTGGTCCCGTTGCCCCCGAGTGCGTCGCAGTCGGCAGCCCCGCCCGCCGCACCGCAAGCGGTCTCGGTGCCCGCGAATGCGCCGCAGTCGGCTGCCCTGCCCGCCGCACCGCAAGCGGTCTCGGTGCCACCGAATGCGCCGCAGTCAGCAATTCCGCCCGTCGCGCCGCCGCCGCAAGCCGTCCCAGTGTCGCCGCCGGGCATGTCCCCATCCGGCGGTCCTCATCCGATGCCGCATCCTCCGGGGGTGCCGCATCCCGCCCCGAGCGCACCGGCTCCGTCGCAATCCGCGCCAACAACGCTGCCGCCTTACGCGTCTCCGTCCGGCGCTCCAGTGTCTCGGCAAGATGCCGCTGCGCCGGTGCCGTCGAACGCGCCTGGAGCTGCCCAACCGGGCGCACCGCAGCACTTGGCTGGGCCGGTGCCGCCGCTGCCCGCCGAGGCCGGGTCCGAGGTGCCGCCAACTCCATCCGAAATGGTTGCGCCCCAGCCTCCTTCGTCATTTTCGGAGCCGACCGCGCCCGCTGCGGGGCAGCAGGTCGAACCTCCAATCGCGTCTGCACATTCGGCTTCAATTGGTCCAATCGTGAATCCGGGTACGGAAGCTGCTGCGTGCGAGGGCAATTCGGCAACAGCCACAAAGCCCACCGGAGTGTCGCCGTCGACAAGAGACGCCGGCACCGCGTCGCCGTCGATCAGCGAACGAAATTCCGATACGAAGAGCGCGGCCGCCGAAGAGGAACAGCCGCTACCACCGCCCGGACAGGGTGCTTCGGACCAGGGTGCAATCGCATCGGGGCCGGGCGATAAGCCGCCTGTGCCGAATTCATCTGGCGATTCGCCGTCGAAAGACATTGCGGGCGCCGAGTCATCGCTTCGCGCGGCAGCTGCTCAGCCCGGCGCCGGGGCTGCACCGCTCCGAGATAGTGCGACCAAGGCCGACGCTGGGGGTGCGACCAAGGCCGACACTGGGGCTGCGGCCGAAAGTTCGGTCCGCGAATCGGAAGTCGTTGCAGACGATGTGAAGTCGTCTGCCGTGCGAGGTGCCATGCCGGGCCCCGCAGGCGCACCCTCGGGTCGGCGCGCGGAGGACGCTGGGCGGCAAGGCCAGGCAGCTGTGCCGCCGCTCGCCGGTCCACCCCCGGTCGCGCCGCCGATGTCGGGCCCGGGTAACGGCCCGTCCGGTCCGCCACCCGGCTATCCGCCGCACGGCCCGAATCCTGGTGGACCTCAGCCGGTACCGCCGCGCCGCGGTCTCGCCGGATTGTTCGGTGCGCTGGCGCTGGGCCTGGTGGTGGTCGTCGCGTTGGTGGTCGGCATTGTCGTCGTGGTGGCGTCGCGGTCGGATTCGGGAGGCGGCACCGCGGCGTCCCCGGCGACCGTGCCGCCGAGAGCGGCGTCCCCGGCTCCCGCCCCCGATCCGCTGGCGGCGAGCAGGCGGGCGTTCCCGACGCTGCTGCCGCAGGAGACCGGCACCATCGGTGAGGGGTACGAGGACGCGACCTGCTATGCCGAAAAGCGGGGTGACCGTTTGAACATCGATGAGGAAGTGCTCACGTCGAGCCCGTGGATCCTCGCCTGGGAGTGTCGCCGCGATGTCGACAACCCGTTCGGCATGAGCTACACCGTCCTCGAATACCAGTCCGCCGCGGCGGCGCGGTCGGTGGTGGACGCGTTGCCGATCAATGCCGCGACGCCCGGGCGCAAGTCGGGTGTGCCGTTCACCCAACATCTTTGGATCCGCGCGGATCCACCTGGCCCGGTGCCGTCGCACTACTACACGGCGAAACTCGTCGTGAGCTTCTCCGGCGAGACCGCCCACGCGAACTACCTCGTGTACGCGAGCCACCGAGGCCCCGCCCGCGACGAGCGGGCTCCCGTGCCGCCCGCCGAGGACGAGCTCGCGGACTGGTGGACGACCGCGCCGTTGTGAGTCACCGCGCCGTTCTAGGTGACAGCGCCGCTCGTAAGTGACGGCGCCGTTGTAAGTGACAGCGCCGCTGTGAAGGTCGCCCCGCCCACTCAGTCGACCGCCAGCGCCTCCACGATCGGCATCCGCGCCGCGCGCAACGCGGGCGGAATCGACCCGAGCAGCGCCAGCGTCAGTGCGGCGGCGCCGTAGACAAGCAGCATCGGGCTCGGCTCGTAGACGATGTCGATGGTCATGGCGTGACCGATGGCGACGGTCGCCAGATACTGGATCGCCGCGCCGACGACGAGGCCGATTGCGGCGCCGATGAATCCGATGCCCGCCGCTTCGGCGAGCACCGAACGCAGCAGGAACTTGCGGCTGGTGCCCATGGCGCGCAGCACGCCGAGTTCACGGCGACGTTCGAGCACCGAGAGCATTAGGGTGTTCAGCAGCGCGATGGTGGCGACGAGCACCACGATCCACAGGATCGCCCTGCTCATCACCGAACCCTGTCGCATGCTCGACGAGATCGCGGTGACGGCGTCCTGCCCCGAGCTGACGTGGAACTGTTCCGGCACGGCGGCGCGGATGGCGGCCTGCACCGCGGCCGGGTCCGCACCGGGCGCCATCTGGACGGACAGGATGGTCTCGCCGGGGCGTTGGTACCACTGGCGCAGGTGCTCCAAGTCCATCATCACGATGCCAGAGATCGCCGACACGTACGGGATCACCTGCAGCACCTCCACCCGGTGCGGCCCGGTCGGCGTTTGCAGCGTCAGCTCCGCGCCCGCGTTCACATCGAGCGATCGGGCCACATCGCGGGAGATCACCACGCCCTCGCCGGAGGTCATGCGCGGCAACAGACTTCGATCGACGGCGTTCGACCGGATATCGCCCTGCGCGGTCGGATAGCCCTGCAGCATGACCCGCCCGGTTCCCAGGGTGGCGAAGGCCATCTGCGCCGGGCTGACCTGCTCGACACCCGGGACCTTCGCGACGATGTCCTTCAGCTCGTCGGGTAGCAGCGGCCCGGTCGGGAACTGCTCCATCGCGGTCGGACTGACGTAGACGTCGGCCGTGCCCAGATCCTCGAAGGTCGCGGTGGCCGAGTCGACCATGTTCGCCGATGCGCCGCCCATCGCCACGGTGGCGGACACGCCGATCATCACCGTCATCGCCGTCGCCCACACCCGGCGCGGCGCGCGTTCCAGCGTGGTGGAGCCGAGCGCCCCTGGCGCGCCGAAGCGGCGGGCGATCGCGGCGGCGGTGCGCACGATCGGTCCGGTGGCCGCGAAACAGACGAGCAGCGTCGCCGTGAACGCCAGCGAGATGGAGGCGAGCGAGAGCCTGCCGAGATCGGCCCTTGCGACCAGGACGGCGCCCACTGCGAGTCCGATACCGAATACTGCTGCAGACCAACGCAATAAGGGACGCGCCGTGTCGGCTTGTCCGACGCCGACCGGGGCAAGCGCCTCGATCGGCTGCACCTTGTAGACCTGCCGTGCGGCGAGTGTCGCGGCCGTGACGCTGGCCAGTACGCAGGCCGCCACCGCGGCCGGAACGGCGTAGCCGGGCACCATGTACTCGGTGCGCGCCTCCACCGACTGCACCATGGCGGCCGGTAGCCGGTCGATCGCGGTGCGGCCCATGAAGATTCCGAGGACCGCGCCGATCGCGCTGCCGAGCAGGCCGAGCAGCGCGGCCTCGGCGAGCAGGTCGCGCACCATGGGTCCGCGCTTGCCGCCGATCGCGCGCAGCAGCGACAGCGTCGGCCTGCGCTGGGCGACCGCCATGCTCATCGCGTTGTAGATCAGGAACGCCGAGACGATCAGCGCCGCGGCCGAGGACATCAGCGTCGAGTAGCGGACGATCTGGATCGCCCCGCCCGCCTGCGCGGTGCGCAGGTCCGGATCGGCGACGACGGCGCGTCCGTCCACCGCCGCGGTCAGCGCGGCGCGTAGTTCGCCGAGATCGGCGCCGTCGTCGGCGATGATCTGCACCGAGTCCAGCTTGCCGACGCGGTCGGTCAGGAACTGCGCCAAACCCAGTGGCGCGGCGACGATGTGACCGCCGTTGAGCTTGTCCGAGGTCTCGGTGTCGAGCACGCCCGCCACGGTGACGGTGCCGATGCCGAGCGGAAACTCCTCGCCCTCGGCGTAACCCATCGCGGCGCCGACGAGAACGCCGCGCGGCGTGGTGATCAGCTTCGTCGTGTGCGCGCCCATCGGCCCCGCCAGCTCGCTGTCGAGCGCGGTGATGTTCGCCTCGGCGCCGAGCAGCAGCGCCCGATCCTCGCCCGACCCCAACTGGGCGCGCAGCATCGGCACCGCCTGGTCGACGCCCGGCGTCGCGGTGATGCGCTGCAGCAGTTGCTGATCGAAGCCCGCGTCGGTGATGCCGGTGATCTCCAGTGCCGCTTTGCCGCCGAGCGCTTTGGTGAGCCGATCCACCGATCCGGTGACCGAACCGGAGATGCTCAGCACCGCGACGAGCAGCGAGGCGGACACCGCCATCACGGTCATCGACATGACGGTCCGGCCGCGGTGTGCGAGCAGTTCGCCGAAGTTGAACAGCCGCAACCGATCCCACGCCGCCCGGATCATGCGCGCACCGAACCCTCGTCCAGCGCCGCGCCCTTGTCCGAGGCGGCGCTGCGGCGCTCGACCCGATCGTTGGAGCCGATCTTGCCGTCGCGCAACGTGATCACCCGGTCGCAGTACTCCACCGCGCCCATGTCGTGTGTCACCATGACCACGGAATTGCCGTTGCCCGCGATGTCACCGAGCAGTTCGAGGATCGACGCGCCGGTCTTGGAATCCAGATTGCCGGTCGGCTCGTCGGCGAGGATCAGCGGCGGATCCATGGTCAATGCCCTGGCCACCGCCACCCGCTGCATCTGGCCGCCGGACAGCTCGGCAGGGCGATGGTCGGCCCGGTTGCCGAGCCCGACCCGATCGAGCAGTTCCAGCGCCTTCGGCTTGGCCTTGCGTAACCCCGTGCCGTCCAACAACTTCGGGATCGCGACGTTCTCCCATGCGGTCAGCGTGGGCAGCAGGTTGAAGAACTGGAAGACGAAACCGACGCGGTGGCGGCGGAATTCGGACTGCTGGTCCTCGTTCAGCGCGCCGATCTCCTCGCCCTGGAAGCGGATCGACCCCGCGTCCGGGCTGTCGAGCGCGCCGAGCAGATGCAGCAGCGTGCTCTTGCCGGAGCCGGACGGACCGATGATGGAGGTGAATTCGCCCCCCTCGATACGCAAACTGACGCCGTCCAGCGCGCGGACGGTCTGTTCGCCGACCCGGTACTGCTTGACGATGTCCGACAGTTCCAGCATGGCCGGGTCCGACATAGTGCTTCCCCCAATCGCTTTCGTTTCTCAGGTGCTATCTCGCCAGCGCTTCGACGGCCAGGTGGCGGCGACGATACTGGCAATCGAGCACTGCGCGCAGCGCGGGCTGCTCCGCGGCGAGCTCGAGGTAGGCCTCTACGGCGGACTGTCCCTGCGTCAAGGCTTGCTCCATTTTGACGTCCAAATGCAGCTGCCACCGGTAATTCAAGGCGAGAAGTACTCCCTCCGGGCCGCCGAACAGCCGATCCAGCCCCGGGATCCCCGTGAACAGGTCGGGACTTTCCGGATCGACCGCGGCGCGGGCGAGCACGGTGTGCACGATTTCGGTCCGAGCGTGTTGTTCTTCCCAGGACATGTCATCGGCCTTTCGTGAGGCGTCCGCCGCACCGCCGGTCGGGCCGCGCGACGAGATTGCAGCCAACGCTACGGCCGGGACGGGCCGGTGTCGTCGTGCCGAGGACGCGAATCGATCTCCTACCGTGGTAGGAGGCGCGGACCGTTCCCGGAACGATGCGTCGGCCCAGGTCCGCCGACTAGCCTGACAAGATGGATGTGACGCAGGCCATCCCTCCGCCCGCGGGCGCCAGGAAGGCGGTTCCGTTCCGAGAGCGTGGGCGGGTGCGGGATCGGCTCGCCGCGTTCGCGCGCGATCCGATCGGCACCTTCCGGCGAAGTCTGACGGAGCTGCCGTTCGACTATCCGCCGAAGGTGATCGTCATCGCCGACATCGCCACCTTCGTCATCGGCGTCGCCGCCACCGTGCAGCGGCACGCCTATTTCCCGACCGCGGTGCCGCTGCTCGCCATGCTGTTGCTGTTCATCTCGGTCCCGGCGTTCTGCCTGTTCGGCGTGGTGCCGAATCCGGGCACGCTCGGGCTGTGCGGGATGGGCGCGGCGGCGCTCTTTCTGCTGCAACCGGTCGCGGCGGATTTCGCGCCGTTCGTTCTGGTCATCGTCGTCGGCGAGGTCGCGGCGATCGCGTCGGTGCGGGTCGGCGCCGCGGTGGCCGTAGGCGCGATCGCCGAGTTGGTGGCCTTCGACATCGCGGGCAATGTGTGGTGGAGCGCCGACACCGAGCGCTTCGACGGGTTGCCGATGTACGGCATGGGCATCGTGCTCGGCTTCATGTGCGGGCTGATGCTCCAGTACCAACGCCGGTTCCTCTACCGGGAACGGCACTACCAGGAAATGCGCGCGGCACAGGCGGCCGAGGAAGAACGGCGCAGGATCGCCCGCGAGGTGCACGACGTGATCGCGCACTCGCTGAGCATCACGCTGCTGCACCTCACCGCGGCGCGACACGCGCTAGAGACCGATCGAGACGTCGACGAGGCGGTGGAGGCCCTGGTCGACGCCGAACGACTCGGCCGCCAGGCGATGGCCGACATCCGGCGCACCGTCGGCCTGCTGGACAAACGCCCCTCCAGGCTGGCCCCGGAACCGAGCGTCCGCGATATCGAGGACTTGGTCGGCGATTTCGTGCGCGCCGGACTCGACGTGCGCTACCGGTGCACCGACGACCTGTCCCCGGTGACGGCGGCGGTGGGCCTCGCGCTCTACCGGATCGGTCAGGAGTCGCTGGCCAACGTGGTCAAGCACGCGCCGGGCGCGACGGCGACCGTCCTGCTCACGGTGGACGACGCCGCGGCGGCGCTGACGGTGGTCAACACGCTGCCCGATGGGCTGCCCGCGCAGCGCGGCCACGGCATGGGCCTGACCGGCATGTGGCAGCGCGCCGAACTGCTCGGTGGACGGCTGACCGCGGGACCCGCCGAGGACGGCTGGTCGGTGCGAGCCGAGTTCCCGCTCGTCGCGTCCAAGGCGTGGCTGCACTGTCCGCTGCCCGGTCTGTTCCTCGACGCCACGACCGCTGTGCGCGAGGGCGCGACACGGCGCGAGCAGTCGCCCTCCCTCGGCGCTGCGGCATGGCGCACCCTGCGGGAGGGCGCGTGACGGCCGCCGCCCCCGACACGGACGCCATCGCCGTCCTCGTCGTCGACGACCAGGAACTGGTGCGCGGCGGCCTGCGCCGGATCCTGCGCCGCCGCGACGGTTTCCTGGTGACCGAATGCGCCGACGGTGACGAGGTGCCCGCCGCGGTGGCCGCCGACAAGCCCGACGTGGTGCTGATGGATCTGCGCATGAAACGCGTCGACGGCATCGACGCCACCCGCCTGCTGCGCGCGACCGAGGGCGCGCCACCGGTGCTGGTGCTCACCACGTTCGACGACGACCAGCTGCTGTCCGGCGCGCTGCGCGCGGGCGCCGCCGGTTTCATCCTCAAGGATTCGCCCGCCGAGGACCTGATCCGCGCGGTGCGGATGGTCGCCGCGGGCGGCGCGTGGCTGGACCCCTCGGTGACGGGTCGGGTCCTGTCGGCCTACCGAACCGTCCGTCCGGTATCCGCGCGAGCCGACAGCAGACTAGCGGATTTGACCGCGCGCGAGTACGAAGTGCTCGAACTCATCGGCCGCGGTCGCGCGAACGCGGAAATCGCCAGGCAGCTGGGCATCTCGGAAGTCACCGTGAAAAGCCATGTCGGACACATATTCGGCAAGCTGGACCTGCGAGATCGGGCCGCCGCGATCGTCTTTGCGTTTGACCACGGGGTGGTCTCACCCGGAGAATCCACTCTCTAACGGGCAACCCGGAGCAGTGGGTCGCCGCCCGGGATGTGGAGGTTGCACGGGGTGGACGGACCTGGATGGCGGGTCGGCAGTCGGTTCGGGCCGTACGAGTTGCGCTCGCTGCTGGGCAAAGGGGGAATGGGCGAGGTCTACGAGGCCTATGACACGGTGAAAGACCGAGTCGTCGCGGTCAAGCTGCTGTCCGAGGAACTCGCCAAAGACCCGGTGTACCAGGTGCGTTTCCGCCGGGAATCGCAGGCCGCCGCCCGGCTCGCCGAGCCGCACGTCATCCCGATTCACGACTGGGGCGTGATCGACGGCGTCCTGTTCATCGACATGCGGCTGGTCAACGGCGTCGACCTGCGCACCATCCTGCGCGGGCAGGGGCCGATGAGCCAGGAACGCGCCGTCTTCCTCATCGAACAGATCGCCGCCGCGCTGGACGCCGCGCACGCGGACGGGCTGGTGCACCGCGACGTCAAGCCCGCCAACATCCTGGTCACCGACGCCGATTTCGCCTACCTCGTCGATTTCGGCATCGCCCACACCGAGGGCGATTCGGCCGTGACCCAGGTGGGCATGGCGGTCGGTTCCTACATCTACATGGCGCCGGAGCGTTTCGACGTCGGCCCGGTGACCGGGCGCGCCGACATCTACTCGCTGGCCTGTGTGCTGCACGAATGCCTCACCGGGGCAACGCCCTTCCCGGCGGCGAGCATGAGTGTGCTGATCAAGTCCCATCTTTCCGATCCGCCGCCGCGCCCGAGCGCCGAGCGCCCCGGTATCGCGCCCGCCCTCGACGACGTCATCGCCCGCGGCATGGCGAAGGACCCCGCCGACCGTTTCGCGACCGCGACCGAGTTGGCCCGCGCGGCCCGCGCCGTGGTCGGCTCGGCGTCGCCCGCCGCGACCGCGCCCACGTTCGTCGTGCGCGCGCCCGATCCCGCGAGGTTCGGGAAGTCGGATCCGACCGTGCGCGGGGCGGTTCCGCCGGAATCTACCGGGGAGCTATCGGTTCCGGCCGTCATCCACCCCACGGCGCCGACCGAGATCCGTCCCGCGGATTTCCAGTTCACCCCCCTCCCGCCGCAGCAGGCGCAGGCTCCGCCGGCTACCGGACCGTTGCCGCAGGTGCGGCCGTTTCCCGACGCGCATCTCTACCCGGAATCCCAGCGCTATGCCGAGCCGCGATTCGGCGAGAGCCAGTACGCCGAAACCCAGTTCAACCAGCCGCAATACGCGGAGCAGCAGTATCCAGCGCCGGAGACACAGCGCTATCCGGTGCCGGACGAGCGGCCGTTCGCGCCCGAGACTCAGCGCTATCCGGAGCCGCAGCAAGCCGCACCCGAAACCCGGCGCTACCCGTTCCCTCCGACACCCGAAGCGCAGCAAGCCGCGCCGGAAACCCAGCGCTACCCCGAAGCGCCGTTCGCCCCGCCGCCGCAGCCGCGGCACGGCGCGCAACCGGTCCCGCAGCCGACCTACGCCGACCACGTCGCGCAGGGGCCGGGCGGCGAATCGTATCCGCCGCACGGGTACGGCGCCGACGCCTACGACGCGCGCTACGCCGGAGCCGATCCCTACGCGCCTCGGGAGCGGCGCGGGTCGGTCGTGCTGCCCCTGCTGTTCGCGGTGGTGGTGATCGTGGTGGTCACCGTCTCGGGCGCGGTCGCCTGGCAGGCGACCGGCTCGCGCGATTCCGGCATCGACAACGCCGCCGAAGGCAGGACCGGTGTGTCGCTGACCTCGGCGCGCGCGCCGAGCGCGGCGGCGACTCCCGCCGCGCCCAAGACCGCCCCGACCTCGACGTCCGCGACCCCGGTCCGGCTACCCGACGGTGCGACGCCCTGCGGCGCCACGCAATCGTCCGGAGCCTTCGCCAGGGCCGCGATCGGCAACACGGTCACCAGTTGCCCCTTCGCCGAGGAAGTGCGGAGGGCCTACTCCGCGGCGGGAAGCGCGGGCGGATCCCGGTCGGTGGTGGCCACGAGCCCGGTCACCGGCCGGACATACACGATGAATTGCGCAGCCGAAGGCCAGCTCGTGGTCTGTACCGGCGGTGAGAACGCGGTGGTTTATGTTTACTGATCGAATCGGGCGCCTCGGAAAGGCGCTGGGTGCCTGCACGCTCGCAGTGGTGTTGCTGACCTCGTGCGGCGCCGACTCCAGTGGCGACGCCGCCGAGGCGACGACCATCACCGAGGCGGCATCGCGCAGCGATCAGATGAATCTGGAATTCACGCTGCCCGGCACGCTCGCGGCCGGCTTCCAGGAGTTGCGCGCCGGTGTGCGCGGCCGTTTCGGCATGGCGATCATGCCGGTGGGCGGCAAAGAACGCATGCTGACCTTCGGTGACTGGACCACAGGGCCCGCCTGGTCGACCATGAAGGTGCCGCTGGTCATCGCCGCGCAGCGCCGCAATCCGTCCACCTCGACCTACGCGATGACGGCCGCGATCACCTCCTCCGACAACACCGCCGCCGACACGCTCTGGCAGGGTCTCGGCAGCCCGCAGGAGGCGGCGAAGGCCGTCGAGGCGGTGCTGCGCGAGGGCGGCGACAGCCAGACCGCGGTGCCCGCAACGCGCAGCCGCGCCGAGCACTCGGCGTTCGGCCAGGCGGAATGGTCGCTGACCGAGCAGGCGCGGTTCGCCTCCCGGCTGCCATGCCTGCCGGAATCGGAGACGGTGCTGGAACTGATGGCCGAGATCGTGCCGAACCACCGCTGGGGCCTCGGCGCCTTCCGCGGCGCGGAGTTCAAGGGCGGCTGGGGACCGGACGCCTCCGGCGACTATCTGGTCCGGCAGTTCGGCATCATCGACGGACCGACCGGAAAGATCGCGATCGCCTTTGCCGCCCAGCCCGATTCGGGCGCGTTCTCGGACGGCATGAGCGTGCTCGACAAGATGGCCACGCTCGTCTCCGAACACCTCGACGAACTGACCGGCGGAAAGTGTCCGTCCTGACCCGAGCGGCGAATGCGGCGCTGAGCGGGACGTAACCAAGGCTTCACGGGGGTGGGGCTGCCAGGCCTCGCGAAGCGGGGCAAGATAGCGGCCATGCGCATCGGAGTCTTGACCGGAGGCGGGGACTGTCCAGGACTGAACGCGGTCATCCGCGCCGTCGTTCGCACCGCGAACGGACGGTACGGAGACGCGATCGTGGGCTTCCAGGACGGCTGGCGCGGCCTATTGGAAGACCGCAAGATCAACATCCTCAACGACGACCGCACCGACCGGCTGCTCACCAAGGGCGGCACCATGCTCGGCACCGCACGCACCAATCCCGACACACTGCGCGCCGGGCTCGGCCAGATCAAACAGACCCTCGACGACAACGGCATCGAAGCACTCATCCCCATCGGCGGCGAGGGCACCCTCACCGCCGCCAGCTGGCTGGCCGACGAGGGCGTCCCCGTGGTCGGCGTGCCCAAGACCATCGACAACGACATCGACTGCACCGACGTCACCTTCGGCCACGACACCGCGCTGAGCATCGCCACCGAGGCGATCGACCGGCTGCACACCACCGCCGAGTCGCACCAGCGCGTGATGTTGGTCGAGGTGATGGGCAGGCACGCGGGCTGGATCGCGATCAACTCCGGCATGGCCGCGGGCGCGCACCTGACCCTGGTGCCCGAGGTCCCGTTCGACGTGGACGAGGTCTGCGCCATGATCAAGCGCCGTTTCCAGCGCGGGGACAAACACTTCATCTGCGTGGTGGCCGAGGGCTCGCATCCGGCGCCGGACTCCGGCTTCGCGTTGCGCGAGGGCGGCATCGACGAATTCGGGCACGAGCGGTTCACCGGCGTCGCCCAGCAGCTCGGCGCCGAGATCGAACGCCGCATCGGCAAGGAGGTGCGCACCACCGTGCTCGGCCACGTCCAACGCGGCGGCAGCCCGACCCCCTACGACCGCGTGCTCGCCACCCGATTCGGTCTGCACGCCGCCGAGGCGGTGCACGCCGGGCAGTTCGGCCAGATGGTCGCCCTGCACGGCACCACGATCGGCCTCGTCCCCCTCGCGGAGGCGACCAAGCAGCTCAAGCGGGTCCCGGCCGACCGCTACCGCGAGGCCGAGGCGTTCTTCGGCTGACACCCGTCCGCGCGGCAATTACCCTGGCCGCCATGGGTCTTGCGATCGATGATCTGCCCGCCGACACCGCCGCTGTGCTGCGCCGCCGGGCCCGCGCCGCCGAACTTCCCGTCGCCGACTACCTGCGCGCGGAGCTCGTCGCGCGGGCCGGGGCACGCGCACCGGAGGATGCCGTCGCCGAGTTCCTCGAATCGGAAGGGCGCGACACCGCGCCCGAGATCGACGCGGACGCTTCGGCGCTCGTCACGGTCTACGACCTGCCCGCCGAGACGCTGACGGTGCTCGGTAGGCGGGCCCGCGCCGCCGGGTATCCGCTCGGCGACTACGCGCGGCGCGAGCTGATCGCCTCGGCCCGGCGCGCCACCCTCGAGGACGCGATGCTCGAGTTCGGCGAGGTCGCGGACCCCGGGCTGGACATGGCGGCGGTCGCCGCGGCGGTGCGGTACGCGCGCGGGGAGTGATCGTCGTCCGGGATTGCCTGGAGCGCAGATCATTCCCAGGACGTACGGTGCGTGCGACTCGCGGTTGATCCCGATTCGGCCACGTCGTGGGTACTGTCGCTGCATGCGTACCGGTCGAGTGCTCGCCGTGGTCCTGTTCGTGGTCGCCGCGCTGGTGGCGAGCTGTACGGAGGAATCCAATCCGCCGGAACCCACCACCGGTGACTGGCACGGTGGGATCCAGATCCCCGGCCAGCCGCTGGAGATCGGGGTGACCTTCGCCGGCGACGGCACCGCCACCATCGACATCCCGGTGCAAGGCGTGCGGGACGAACCGCTGAAAGACGTGAAGTCCGATCGGACCGGCGTCGCCTTCGTCATTCCGAACGTCCCCGGCGACCCCGCGTTCAAGGGCAGCTACGACGAAGGCTCCGACCGGATCCCCGGGGATTTCACCCAGTTCGGCCAGTCGTACCCGTTGACGCTCGAGCGCGGCGCCGTCGCCCAGCTCGACCGGCCGCAGGAGCCGAAACCGCCGTTCCCGTACCGCTCCGAGGACGTGAGCTACCCGAGCGGCGACATCACCGTCGCGGGCACTCTCACCAAACCCGAAGGCGCCGGACCGTTTCCGGCGGTGCTGCTGATCACCGGCAGCGGACCGCAGGACCGCAACGAAGAACTGATGGGCCACAAGCCCTTCCTGCTGCTCGCCGACACCCTCACCCGCGCGGGCTACGCCGTGCTGCGCACCGACGACCGAGGCGTCGGCGGCACCGGCGGCAAGCTCGAGGAGTCGAACTACACCGACCTGGCCAACGACGTCGCCGCGGGCGTGAGCTACTTGCGTGGCCGCCCCGACATCGACCCGGCGCGGGTCGGCCTGCTCGGCCACAGCGAGGGCGGCTACCTGGCGCCGATGGTCGCCGCGCGACCCGACAGCGGCGTCGCCTTCGCGATCCTGATGGCGGGGCCGACGGTGCCCGGCGGCGATGTCCTCATCGAACAGACCAGGGCGATCCTGGCCGCCAACGGTGTGCCGCCCGAGGAGATCGACAAGCAGGTCCGCGACACCACCGAGATGGTGGCGCTGCTGAAGGCCGGTGATCTGGAAGGGGCCAAGGCCTTGGCCAAGCGCAACAACGCGGCGCTGCCGGAGGGCGAGCGCGTGCCGGACGACCAGGCCGGCGCCGAGATCACCCCGTACTTCGCCGCGCTGATCGGCTACGATCCCGCGCCGGCGCTGTCCGCGCTGCGCATCCCGGTGCTCGCCTTCTTCGGCGAGAAGGATCTCCAGGTGCTCGTCACCCAGAACGAGCCGCCCGCCCGCACCTTGCTCGCCGCGGGCCCGGACGCCACCGTGCACGTCTTCCCCGGGCTCAACCACCTGATGCAGCCCACCCAGACCGGCCTGCCCAGCGAGTACACCGCCATCCCGACGACCATCGATCCGCAGGTCCTCACCTACGTGACGAACTGGCTGACCCAGCGGTTCCCGCCGAAGTAATTCGCCGGAACCGAACCGCGGAGGTCGGCGCGGTGTCCACCGACCTCTTCCCTAAACTGATCGGCATGAGCACAACCACCGTCGAGCTGATGGACTACAGCGACGTCATCGCCCGGTACGAGCCGGTGCTCGGCATGGAGGTCCACGTCGAGCTGTCCACGGCGACAAAGATGTTCTGCGGCTGCGCCACCGAATTCGGCGCGCAGCCCAACACCCAGGTGTGCCCGGTGTGCCTCGGGCTGCCCGGATCGCTGCCGGTGGTGAACCAGCAGGCGGTGGAGTCGGCGATCCGCATCGGCCTGGCGCTGAACTGCTCGATCACCCCGTGGGGCCGGTTCGCGCGGAAGAACTACTTCTACCCCGACCAGCCGAAGAACTACCAGATCAGCCAGTACGACGAGCCGATCGCCACCAACGGCCACCTGGACGTGTTGCTCGACGACGGCAGCACCTTCCGTGTCGATATCGAGCGCGCCCACATGGAAGAGGACACCGGCAAGTCGGTGCACGTCGGCGGCGCCACCGGCCGAATCCACGGCGCGAGCCACTCGCTGCTCGACTACAACCGCGCGGGCGTGCCGCTCATCGAGATCGTCACCAAGCCGATCACCGGCGCGGGGGAGCGCGCGCCCGAGGTGGCGCGGGCATACGTGACCGCGCTGCGCGATCTGCTCAAGGCCCTCGACGTCTCGGACGTCAAGATGGAGCAGGGCTCGCTGCGCTGCGACGCCAACGTCTCGCTGATGCCCATCGGCGCCACCGAATTCGGCACCCGCACCGAGACCAAGAACGTCAACTCGCTCAAGAGCGTCGAGGTCGCGGTGCGCTTCGAGATGCGCCGCCAGGCAGCGATTCTCGCCGACGGCGGCAGCATCGTGCAGGAGACCAGGCACTTCCACGAGACCGACGGCACCACCTCGCCCGGCCGCCGCAAGGAGACCGCCGAGGACTACCGCTACTTCCCCGAGCCGGACCTCGAGCCCATCGCGCCGGACGCGGAGTGGGTCGAGAAGCTGCGCGCCACCATCCCCGAGTACCCGTGGCTGCGCCGCGCGCGGATCCAGGCCGACTGGGGCTGGTCGGACGAGGTCATGCGCGACGTGGTGAACGCGGGCGCGCTGGACGCCATCATCGCCACCGTCGAGGCGGGCGCGCCGGCGAACGAGGCGCGCTCCTGGTGGGTCAACTACCTCACCGAGAAGGCCAAGGAGCGCGAGGTCGGCATCGAGGACCTGCCGATCACCCCGGCGCAGGTGGCCGAGGTGACCAAGCTGGTCGAGGCCAAGACCGTCAACAGCAAGGTCGCCAAGCAGGTCGTCGACTTCGTCCTCGCCGGTGAAGGCGAGCCCGCAGCGATCGTCGAGGCCAAGGGGCTCGGCATGGTCAGCGACGACAGCGCCCTGCAGGCCGAGGTCGAGAAGGCGCTCGCCGCCAACCCCGACATCGCCGAGAAGATCCGCTCCGGCAAGGTGCAGGCCGCGGGCAAGATCGTCGGCGACGTCATGAAGGCGACCAGAGGCCAGGCCGACGCCGCGCGCGTCCGGGAACTCGTTATCGCCGCCTGCTCCTGATCGAAGACCTCGCGCCGCCCGCAACCATCGGTAGCGGGCGGCGCGGTCGTTTACGGTCCCGGTTGAGGCGTCGGACGAGCGGCATCGCGGTCGCGCCGCGCTCGGTACTCCTGGTCGTACGGCGTAGCGGCGCGAACGGTTTCGAGCACCGCGGCGCGGCCGGCGCACGCTTGCGCTCACGGCCGCGCCGTATTCCGGCTAGTCCGGTCCGGTGCCGCTTGCGCTCTGCGGCGGGATGCGGACGACGCGGTCGTCGTTGGGGCCGGGTTGGCCGTCGGTCTTGTTGACGGTGCCGACCCAGATGTTGCCGTCCGGTCCCACCGTCGCGCCGCCGAGCTGGCCGTAGCGGTCCTGGGCGAGCAGGCTGGGGGCCGCGGTCACCGCGTGGGTGTTCTCGTCGGCGGCGGCGATGGCCAGCGCCTTGGCGTAGGTCAGCGAGACCGCCACACCGTCGGCCGCGGCCGCGCATCCCGCGACACCGGGCCGGTCCGGCCAGGTCCAGGCGACGCTGATCGAGCCGTCGGCACCCAGGCGTTGCAGCCGGTCCTCGACCGGTGTGCGGTCGGTGAACCAGACGTTGTCCTTGCCGTCGCGGCACAGATCGCCCGCCACACCGATGCCAGAGGCCGCGACCTCCGGCGCCGCGGCACCGCCCGGCGCGGGCGAGTTCACCCGCAGCAGCTTCCCGGCCAGCGACGAGGGGGTGGAGGCCAGGCCGGGGTTGCCCGCGTCGCCGGTCAGGACCAGCAACTGGTCGGGACTCGCCCATTCGATCGCGCCGTGATTTCCCGTGGCGCCCTTGGGGATTCCGGTGAGGATGTCCTTGGGCGGCCCGCCTTCGGCGATCCGGACGACCCGGTTGTCGCTGGCCGTGGTGATGTACGCGTAGAGCAGCCCGTCCTCGCGGTAGGTCGGGGAGAGGGCGATGTCGCTGAGCCCGCCGTCGGCCGAGCCGTCCACGTCCAGGCGCGCGATCTCGATCGGCGGCTGGTCCGGGTCGATCACCTTGAGGATGCGCCCGGTGCGGCGCTCGGCGACCAGCGCGCCCTCGGCCACGCCGACCATGCCCGCTGTGGTGTCCAGGCAGGTCGCCACCACGGCCGGATCGGGGTCGATGCACGGCCCGCTCGGGCGCGTCGTCGACGGCGGCGCCTGCTTGGGGGACTTGGGATCCGCGGGTTCGAACGTCGGCTCGGGGGTGAACGGGCTCGACGCGGAATCGTCGAACCTGGCGCACCCGGCGAGCAGAGCTGATCCGAGCGCCACACTCATGGCGAGACGTCCCACGACAACCAACCTCATGCCCCAGACGTTACGGAAATACCGTCGCCCGCGCCGCTCCCGGGGGCGTGTTGACACGCCGCCGGGCTTCGACTCCCGTGGTCGCGCGGGGCGACATAGGGTGTACATCCATGAGCGAACGACGTATCGGCAGCGAGGCGCGGCCGTGACCGACAAGCCGACTCAGCTTCCCACCGGCCCGATCACGGACGAGCAGCACACCACCAGCCGCCAACCGGTGACCAGCCCGTTCGATTCGCCGACCCAGCAGCTCCCCGTGGTGGACATGTCCAAGCCGCGTCCCGCCGACGTGCCGCGCACCGACGACGAGCTCGGCCTGGATCCCGACGTGCCCACCGTCGAGCAGACCAAGGCGGGCACGCCCGCGTACTCCTACGCCAGCATCCCGCCCGCCGCCAACCCGCCGAACGAGCCGAGCAAGGCGGCCCGCCGCCGCACCGCCGAAAATCGACGCGGCACCCTGTATTTCGGCCTGTTCCTGCTGCGACTGGTGGTCGGCGGCACCTTCATCTATCACGGCTTGCAGAAGCTCACCGGCTGGTTCCACGGCCCCGGCCTTGACGGCACCCGCGACATGATGGCCGACGGCGGCTGGGACCACCCGAGCGTCGCCACCATCCTCCTCGTCGCCGGCGAGCTCGGCGGCGGCATCTTGCTGATCCTCGGCCTCGCCACCCCGCTCGCCGCGGGCGCGGTGCTCGCCGTGATCCTCACCGCGTGGGCGTGGAAGCAGGGCATGATCCCCGGCTTCCAGTACAAGGGCTCGGTCCCCTCCGGCGTCGAACTCGAGACCATCCTCGCGGGCACCGCCGCCGCCGTCATCCTCGTCGGCCCCGGCCGCTGGTCCCTCGATCGCAACCGCGGCTGGGCCACCCGCCCCGCCTGGGGCTCCTTCGCCGCCCTCCTCGCCGCCCTCCTCGCCGCCGCAGGCACCTACTGGTACCTCCACGGCGGCAACCCCCTCACCGGCATCGGCCCCTTCAACTGACCCCCACGCCGACAACACTTCTGGACATACGAAGGCCCCGGTTCATCAGCACCGGGGCCTTCCATATTCGGTCTACGCCCGAGACGCCGACTCAGCTATCGGACCGTACCGCGGTCTGCGGAGTCAACGCGACTCGATCGCTCGGCCGACTCGGCGTCGGGTTCTTCGGATCAGTCGTGGAACAGGTCCTGTGCATCGGTGACCACCAGCGCCCGATCGAGCCAGGTGTGCAGCGTGTCCCGATCGGTGCATCCCACGATGCGATCGTGCGCCTCTTCGGAAACGTCGACACCGCGGCGCTCGAGCACCCGCAGAATGCTCCCGCACACGCCTTCGACGTGCCCTTCGGCGTGTCCTTCGGCCCGAAGGCGCTGGGAGCTCTCGGAGCGGAAGAACGACAGATCCAACGACATCAGCTTCCTCCAGGTTGTGGCGGCCGGGCTGGTTCCGAGCCCCATTTCGGTGAGTTCGGCGAAGATGGACCGATCCTCGTCGAACCCGTGCAGAGCGGTAGCCAACGCCTTCAGTATGGCATTGATATCCGGCTCGTTGGCGTGGGTGACCGCGGACAACGTGGCCAGCGGGATGTCGGCCGCCGCATCGGCGACGTCGGTCACGGCGGGGACGTTGTGCGGACCGAGGACGATGGGGGCAAGGATGAGACTGCGCCGGAACGGCGTACCGATCGCCGGTGGTCTACGCGCCCAGCGTGCCGTCTGCTGGTCCTGACACACGATCAGCAGTACCGGCGGGAGCTTGTACTTGGCGTGCAGGTGCGACAGATAGTAGGCCCAAGCGCCGGGCTTGGCGTGGTCGATCTTTCCCTGTGCCTCGACAAGCAACAGGAAGGCTCCGTCGACCGTGGTGATCCGCAGCAGAGTGTCGACTCGGCGTTCCACCGGTCGGTTCTCGGTCAGATCGGTGGGTAGTAGCGCGACCTCGACGGGGTCTAGGAAGGGTAGGCCGAGCGCGCGGACGGCGCGCGCGAAGACGCCTGGGTCGTGCTGAAAGATCCGGTGCATCGCCTCGTGCTGTGAACCGACCATGGCGGAGACCGTAGGGCAGCGATCGGCAGCGATCGAATGTGTGTTCGGCGTTTCGTCGACGCTCGACCCTATAGCGGCGTGTCCAGGGCGACTCCCCGCGATCAGTCCAGGAACAGGTCTCGCACATCGGTGACCACCAGCGCCCGATCGAGCCAGGTGTGCAGCGTGTCCCGATCGGTGCATCCCACGATGCGTCGTGCGCCTCTTCGGAAACGTTGACACCGCGGCGCTCGAGCACCCGCAGAATGCTCCCGGACACCCCTTCGACGTGCCCTTCGGCACGCAGACGCTGGGAGCTCTCGGAGCGGAAGAACGACAGATCCAACGACATCAGCTTCCTCCAGGTTGTGGCGGCCGGGCTGGTTCCGAGCCCGCGCGGGCCCCCGAGCCGGAACTCGGGGGCCGCGCGTCCGGTGGTCAGGGGACGCGGCGGACGGCGCCCTTGTCGGCGGAGGTGGCGAGGGCGGCGTAGGCGCGCAGGGCCGTGGTGACGGGGCGCTCGCGGTTGGCGGGCTGCCAGGGGCGCTCGGAGGCTTCCATCTTGGCGCGGCGCTCGGCGAGCACGGCGTCGTCGACGAGCACCTCGAGGGTGCGGGTGGCGACGTCGATGCGGATCTGGTCGCCGTTCTCGATGAGCGCGATCACGCCGCCGCTGGCCGCCTCGGGGGAGATGTGGCCGATCGAAAGGCCCGAGGTACCACCGGAGAAGCGGCCGTCGGTGATCAGTGCGCACTGCTTGCCGAGCCCGGAGCCCTTCAAAAACGCGGTGGGATGCAGCATTTCCTGCATGCCCGGCCCGCCTGCGGGGCCCTCGTACCGCACGACGATGACGTCGCCCGGCTTGATCTGCTTGCCGAGGATGACCGACACGGCCTCCTCCTGCGATTCCACGACGACGGCCGGACCCTGGAAGGAGAACAGATCCTCGTCGATGCCCGCGGTCTTGAGGATCGCGCCGTCCGGCGCGATGTTGCCGCGCAGCACGACCAGACCACCCTCGACGGTGTAGGCGTGCTCCTTGTCGCGGATACAGCCACCCACGGCGTCGGTGTCCAGCGAGGACCACCGGTTGTTCGTGGAGAACGGCTCGGTGGTGCGAACCCCGCCCGGCGCGGCGTGGAACAGCTCGACGGCCTCGTCGGATGCCTTGCCGGAGCGGATGTCCCAGGTGTCGAGCCACTCGTCGAAGCTCGCGGTGTGCACGGTGGTCACGTCGGTTTCGAGCAGTCCGGCGCGGCGCAGCTCGCCGAGGATGGCGGGGATGCCGCCCGCCCGGTGCACGTCCTCCATGTGGTAGTCCGAGTTCGGCGAGACCTTGGACAGACAAGGCACCGTGCGGCTGATCTCGTCGATGGTGCTCAGATCGAAATCGATCTCGCCCTCCTGCGCGGCGGCGAGGGTGTGCAGCACCGTGTTGGTCGAACCGCCCATCGCCACGTCCAGCGCCATCGCGTTGCGGAACGCCTTCTGGTTGGCCACGTTTCGCGGCAGCACCGAGGCGTCGTCCTCGCGGTACCAGCGGTTGGCGATGTCGACGATCACCCGGCCCGCCTTCTCGAACAGCGCGCGGCGGGCGGCGTGCGTTGCCAGCGTGGATCCGTTGCCGGGCAACGCGAGACCAAGCGCCTCGGTGAGGCAGTTCATCGAGTTGGCGGTGAACATGCCGGAGCAGGAACCGCAGGTCGGGCAGGCGCTGCGCTCGACCTCGTCCAGTCCCTCGTCGCTGACGGCGCTGTTGGCGCTTGCCGAGATCGCGGTGACGAGATCCGTCGGCGCCTGAGCGACACCGCCGACCACCACGGCCTTTCCGGCTTCCATCGGCCCGCCGGAGACGAACACGGCCGGGATGTTCAGCCGCATGGCGGCGTTCAGCATGCCCGGAGTGATCTTGTCGCAGTTGGAGATACACACCAGCGCGTCGGCGGTGTGCGCGTTGGCCATGTATTCGACCGAGTCGGCGATGATTTCGCGGGAGGGCAGCGAGTAGAGCATGCCGCCGTGGCCCATCGCGATGCCGTCGTCCACGGCGATGGTGTGGAATTCGCGCGGCACGCCGCCCGCGGCGCGGACCGCTTCCGCCACGATCTCGCCGACGTCCTTCAAATGCACGTGGCCAGGCACGAACTGGGTGTAGGAGTTCGCGATGGCGACGATCGGCTTGCCGAAATCGGAGTCGGTGAGGCCGGTGGCCCGCCACAGCGCGCGTGCGCCTGCGGCGTTGCGTCCGGCGGTGGTGGTGCGTGAACGAAGCGGTGGCATGGATGGTCCTCGAAGGGGTCGCGGGGGCTGTGGTGCGACTGCGCGGAGTTCGTTCGGCGTACCCGGAACTCGCTCGGCGGCTGTTCCACGGTACTCCCGGGGGTGCCGGGCCGATGTCGCCGGTCGAGGTAGTCGATGCGTCGCGCGTCGCGTGCGTCGTGTCGCCGCGGGTGGTGGTCGTCGGCGCGGACGGTGTCGTCGAGTGTGTGTCGGTACTCGAACCGTCCAGCCGCGCGGGCGGTTTCCGTCAGCGGCGCGGCTACGCCAAGACTAGCGTCGCGTGTCCAACCGATATTCCGTCGCGGTGCGAACCGGAGTCGGCGATCGTGGCGCGTCCGCGGGCTGTGAAGGCCGATGTGTCGGGCGTCCGCCTTCGCGCCTGTGTCGGGCGTCCGCCTTCGCGCCGACCGCGCGCGGTTCGGCTGCTCGAGCCTCCGGCCATCCGCGGTGGCAAGCGCCCCTAGTCGTCGCCGGACTTGCGCTCCGCCTCGGGCGTCTCCTGCGCCTCCGACTCCGCGCTCGCCCGCTCCTCGGCGTCCCGCTCGACCTCGGCCGCCGCGGCCGCGCCGAACAGATCGGGCAGCCGTCCCTTCGACGCCGTGATCAGCGTGCGCAGCTGGTCGTAGCTCACCGCGGGCAGCCGCACCGACGACTCGTCGGTCAGGTGCGCCCGCACGAACCCGCGCTTGGGAATGCTCACGCCCTTGATCCGGTCCCAGTCGATGTGCCGGGAACCGAAGAGGGTGCGCAGGTCGAGCCCGGCGTCGGAGACGACGGTCCGAGTGCGCGCCACCCACGCGGCCACCACCACGGGCAGCACAAGCAGCCACCACAGACCGGCGGGCCAGCCGACGAAGAACAGGAACACGCACAGCGCGAGCACGACAACGCCGAGGTAGGCGAGCGGCTGAATGCGGATGACCTTGGCCTCCGGCCGACCCGTATCCGATCCCGAGTCGGAGGTATGGGACGATTTAGCCGGTGGCACGGACTGATGCGGTGATGACACACCACCATCCTCGCATCCTGGTAATCGGACACAAGCAACCACTGGAGTCCCACATAATGGGACGTACTGGGTCATCTGTTTGACTCATCGCTTCACGCCCGCTTAACGTCGTGCGCGTGAATCGAAACGAGTTGCTCGTAATCGGCCGGCGCGTCCAGCGTTGAGCCTGACTACCTAGGTCGAATACGTCAGCTCGCGTTGCGACGCGCCACCCTCGAACAGCCATGCGCTGATCGGGGGCTTTTTTGTGTTCGGGCAGTTTCCGGCGCGGCGGGTCGCGAAGACCGGCCGCGTCGAGCACAGCAGTTTGTCCGGGGTCAAGAACGACAAGTTAGGAAACGAAGACGGTGAGCGCACCAACCGCACGGCCCGGGCCCTCGGCCCGCAGGTCAGCGCCTTCGGCTACTCAGCAGGCATCGCCCGCTGGCAACCCGACGACCACGGCGAACCGCCGCCAGGTCCCGCCCGAGCGGGTCACCGGCGCGCAGTCCGTCGTCCGGTCGCTCGAGGAGCTCGGCGTCGACACCGTATTCGGCATTCCCGGCGGCGCGATTCTCCCGGTGTACGACCCGCTCTTCGACTCCACCAAGGTCCGCCACGTGCTGGTGCGCCACGAGCAGGGCGCCGGTCACGCGGCCACCGGTTACGCGCAGGCGACCGGCAAGGTCGGTGTGTGTATGGCCACATCAGGCCCGGGCGCGACCAACCTGGTGACGCCGATCGCCGACGCCCAGATGGACTCGGTGCCGATCGTCGCGATCACCGGCCAGGTCGGCCGCGGCCTGATCGGCACCGACGCCTTCCAGGAAGCCGACATCTCCGGCATCACCATGCCGATCACCAAGCACAACTTCCTGATCACCGACGGCGCCGACATCCCGCGCATGATCGCCGAGGCGTTCTACCTGGCCGCCTCCGGCCGTCCCGGCGCCGTGCTCGTCGACATCCCGAAGGACGTGCTGCAGGCGCAGACCACCTTCAGCTGGCCGCCGGAGATGCGGCTGCCGGGCTACCGTCCGGTCACCAAGCCGCACGGCAAGCAGGTGCGCGAGGCCGCGCGGATGATCATGGAGGCCAAGGCCCCCGTGCTGTACGTGGGCGGCGGCGTGATCAAGGCCGACGCCTCGGCCGAGCTGCTGGAACTGGCCGAGCTGACCGGCATCCCGGTGGTCACCACCCTGATGGCGCGCGGCGCGTTCCCCGACAGCCACCAGCTGAACATGGGCATGCCCGGCATGCACGGCACCGTCGGCGCGGTTGCGGCCCTGCAGAAGTCCGACCTGCTGATCACCCTCGGCGCCCGCTTCGACGACCGCGTCACCGGTCAGCTGGACTCCTTCGCGCCCGGCGCCAAGGTGATCCACGCCGACATCGACCCGGCCGAGATCGGCAAGAACCGGCACGCCGACGTCCCGATCGTGGGCGACTGCCGCGAGGTCATCACCGAGCTGATCGAGACCCTCAAGGCAGACCCTGCCGCAGGCGAGGCTCCGCTGCTCGACATCTCGGAGTGGTGGTCCTACCTGGACGGCATCCGCAATCAGTACCCGCTCGGCTGGACCCCGCCGAAGGACGGCTCGCTGTCGCCGGAGTTCGTCATCGACGCGCTCGGCCGCCTTGCCGGACCGGACGCGATCTACTGCGCGGGCGTCGGCCAGCACCAGATGTGGGCCGCCCAGTTCATCAAGTACGAGAAGCCGCGCACCTGGCTGAATTCCGGTGGTCTCGGCACCATGGGCTACGCCGTCCCGGCCGCCATGGGCGCCAAGATGGGCGCGCCGGAGAAGGAAGTGTGGGCGGTCGACGGTGACGGCTGCTTCCAGATGACCAACCAGGAGCTGGCCACCTGCGCCGTCGAGGGCGTGCCGATCAAGGTCGCGCTGATCAACAACGGCAACCTGGGCATGGTCCGGCAGTGGCAGACCCTCTTCTACGAGGAGCGCTACTCCAATACCGACCTGGGCACGCACACCCTGCGCATCCCCGACTTCGTCAAGCTCGCCGAGGCGCTCGGCTGCCACGGCATCCGGGTGGAGAAGGAAGAGGACGTCGAGGCCGCGATCCGCGAGGCGCAGTCCATCAACGACCGCCCGGTGGTGATCGACTTCATCGTCGGCAAGGACGCCCAGGTGTGGCCGATGGTCGCCGCGGGCACCAGCAACGACGAGATCATGGCCGCCCGCGGCATCCGCCCGCTGTTCGACGAGGACGAGCAGGCCGCCGAGCCCGCGGTGATCCACGAGGCGATGTCGCACGAGAAGAACAAGGGGACCGAGGCATGAGTAGCACCCACACCCTGAGCGTCCTCGTGGAGGACAAGCCGGGCGTGTTGGCGCGGGTGGCGAGTCTGTTCTCGCGCCGCGGGTTCAACATCGAGTCGCTCGCGGTCGGCGGCACCGAGATCCCCGAGATCTCGCGCATGACCATCGTCGTGACGGTCGAGGACCTGCCCCTCGAGCAGGTCACCAAGCAGCTCAACAAGCTGGTGAACGTCATCAAGATCGTCGAGCAGGACGCCGACGCGTCGGTGGCGCGCGAGCTGATCCTGGTCAAGGTGCGCGCCGACGCCAGCGTGCGCACTCAGGTGATCGAGGCGGTGCAGTTGTTCCGCGCCAAGGTGATCGACGTCTCGCCGGACGCGCTGACGATCGAGGCGACCGGAACCCGGTCCAAGCTGGACGCGTTGCTGCGCATGCTCGAGCCGTACGGTATCCGCGAGATCGTGCAGTCGGGTGTGGTGGCTGTCGGGCGCGGGCCGAAATCGATTACGGCGACGCGCTAGGGGTCCGATCGGCCCGACCGCGACGACCCGGCTAACCTTGCTGCGATCGACGGTCGGCGGACCACCCCGTCCCCGCCTGGCGGGGAACCGAGTTGATCTGAAATTTCACATCCAGCACCTGCGCGAGCACGGTGCTCCCCGCCGCGGCGGGGATGATCCTCCAGAAGGGAACCAAAGTGGCAGTCGAGATGTTCTACGACGACGACGCCGACCTGTCGATCATCCAGGGCCGCAAGGTCGCTGTCATCGGCTACGGCAGCCAGGGCCACGCGCACTCGCTGAGCCTGCGCGACTCCGGCGTGGACGTCCGCGTCGGTCTCGCTGAGGGTTCGAAGTCGCGCGCCAAGGCCGAAGAGGCCGGCCTGACCGTCGGCACCCCCGCCGAGGTTTCGGAGTGGGCCGACGTGATCATGGTGCTGGCGCCCGACACCGCGCAGGCGTCCATCTTCACCAACGACATCGAGCCGAACCTGAAGGACGGCGACGCGCTGTTCTTCGGCCACGGCCTGAACATCCACTTCGGCCTGATCAAGCCCCCGGCGAACGTCACCATCGGCATGGTCGCGCCGAAGGGCCCCGGCCACCTGGTGCGCCGCCAGTTCGTCGACGGCAAGGGCGTTCCCGCGCTGATCGCCATCGACCAGGACCCGAAGGGCGAGGGCCAGGCGCTGGCGCTGTCCTACGCCAAGGGCATCGGCGGCACCCGCGCGGGCGTCATCAAGACCACCTTCAAGGAAGAGACCGAGACCGACCTGTTCGGTGAGCAGGCCGTGCTGTGCGGTGGCACCGAGGAACTGGTGAAGACCGGTTTCGAGGTCATGGTCGAGGCCGGTTACGCGCCGGAGATGGCCTACTTCGAGGTGCTGCACGAGCTGAAGCTGATCGTCGACCTGATGTACGAGGGCGGCATCGCGCGGATGAACTACTCGGTGTCCGACACCGCCGAGTTCGGTGGCTACCTGTCGGGTCCGCGGGTCATCGACGCCGACACCAAGGAGCGGATGAAGGCGATCCTGAAGGACATCCAGGACGGCACCTTCGTCAAGCGCCTCGTCGCGAACGTCGAGGGCGGTAACAAGGAGCTCGAGGGTCTGCGCAAGAAGAACGCCGAGCACCCGATCGAGGTCACCGGCGCCAAGCTGCGCGGCCTGATGAGCTGGGTCGACCGGCCGATCACCGAGACCGCGTAAAGCGTTGTAGTACACAACGGCCCGGCACCTGGTTGGTGCCGGGCCGTTCTGTTTTCGCTACTAGCTGCTGCCGAACCAGCCGCGCGGCCAGCCCCAGTGACCGTTGCCGTGCCAGCCGTTGTTGTTCCAGCCGTCGCAGCGATCCCACTGGTTCCAACGGTTCCAGTCGTTGTCCCAGAAGTCCCAGCCCCAGTTCCCGTGGCAATCCTTCGGGTGATGGTGGCGGACCTCGGTGATGGTGGGGGTTCCCGGCTCGGCCGACGCGGGTACGGCCAAGGCGGCCAACGGTATTGCGGCGGCCGCGCCTGCGACGGCCACTCGGGCCAGCATGCGTCCGGTCGCGGACTTGCGTGTGGTGGACAACGTGAATCCTTTCACTCTGCGGCGAACCGCTCGTTCGCCATCCCCTCGCGGAGATCCGTCCGACTGAGCTGGGCGAACGGGTCGGGATATGACGTGCCGTCGTCGTCGCGGGACGCGACCCCCTGGACATACCGCCGTTCCGGCGACCGCACGCCTTCACTCTGCCCCACTCGAGCCGAAAGGTCACTGGGCGAGCGGCATTCCAGAAAAGTTTCAGTCTGAAGTACTACGCCGATAGGGGAATACCCTGAGGGTGCGGCTGGGGTCGCGCCCGGACGTGCCGCGACAGTTCCGCGTCGGGCGGTCGGCTTCGATGCCGCGCCCCGGCGATTGGAAGGGCGCGGGCGTTGGGGCGCAACCTCATCCATCGTTGCCGGGCAGCGGCGTGCCCGGCGTTCCATGGCCGTGCGACCGTCGAAGCCCTCTGTCGCCAAGGGCGAATTTCGAGCAACCGGGACCGCGTGAGGTCGGTCCCTGGTTCGGTCTCCGGACGCGCCGCCGGGTCCGGAGAACCTTGCCACCCCCTTCGTGGCCCATCACACTGGGCAAATGACGACCTCGCCCGCCGCTGCCCCCGAGTCGACCGCCGCCTCGCTCGGCCGCGCGGCGCGCAAACGGGTCTCGCGCTCCGCGCTCGGCGTCTGGCGGGCTCCGGCCGACCGCATCGATCCGGTTACCATCCTGGAACGCCAGGCCGCCACCCGCGTCCCCGAGCTGGTTCCCATCCGCTACGCGCGAATGGCCGCGGGGCCGTTCCCGTTTCTGCGCGGCGCTCCCGCCATCATGGCCGCCGACCTCGCCGCGTCGGAGAGCACCGAGCTGACCGTGCAGCTGTGCGGCGACGCGCACCTGTCGAACTTCGGCCTGTTCGCGTCACCGGAACGCGCGCTGGTGTTCGATCTCAACGATTTCGACGAAACACTGCCGGGTCCGTTCGAGTGGGATGTGAAACGCCTGGCCGCCAGCGTCGCGGTCGCAGCGCGTGAGAACGGCCGCCCCGACACCGACGTCGAGCAGGCCGTACTCGCCGCGGCCCGCGGTTATCGCGAGTCGATGCGCAGGTTGGCCCGGCTCGACGGGATGACGGTCTGGTACGAGCGGATCGACGCCGACGAAGTCGCGGCGTTGATTCGCAAACCCAAGCGGCGCAAGAGGGTCGAACGAACCCTCGATGCCGCCAGGGCCCGCACCAGCTTGCAGGCGCTGGCCAAGCTCACCGAGCCCGACGCCGACGGCATCCCGCGCATCAGGCACCATCCGCCGCTGGTGACGCCGCTGCGGGAGGCGGAGGGGGACGCCGTCTCCGCGGTGTTCGCCGACTATCGCCGCAGCCTGCCGGAGGAGCGCCGGGTGCTGCTGGACCGGCACCGGTTCGTCGACGTCGCACGAAAGGTGGTGGGCGTCGGCAGTGTCGGGACTCGATGCTTCATCGTCCTGCTCGCCGACCGCGACACAGCCGGCCCGCTGTTCCTTCAGGTCAAGGAGGCCGAAGAGTCCGTGCTGAGCCCGCATCTCGCGCCGAGCCGGTTCCGGCACCAAGGCCACCGGGTCGTGCACGGCCAACGACTCACGCAAGCAGCCAGCGACATCTTCCTCGGCTGGGCCACCGGCCCCGAGGGGCGCCACTACTACTGGCGCCAGCTGCGAGACATGAAGGGCTCCGCGGTGATCGAGAACATGTCCCGCCCGGTGCTGACCGACTACGCCAGGCTGTGCGGGCAAACTCTGGCCCGCGCCCACGCCCGCTCCGGCGACCGCGTCGCCATCGCCGCCTACCTCGGCACCGGCGACGCCTTCGACCGCGCGATGGCGGATTTCGCCCTCGCCTACGCGGACCAGACCCTCGACGACCACAGGGCGTTGCTCGCGGCGATCGAGAGCGGACGGGTGCAGGCCGCCGCGCCGGGGGCGTGAAACGGCGCCGCGCGTCCGAGGTCCACCGGGGCGCGGACAAACCGATAGATTGGATCAATGACCGACGGAACGCCAGCTCAGCGCCTGCGTCGTGCGTTGGAGATGTCCCAATTCGGCCTCGAGATATACCGCGCGCGCATGCGACGCACCTTTCCGGACGCTTCGGAGAGCGAACTCGAGAAGAAGGTTCACCCGTGGCTCCTGTCCCGCCCGGGTGCCCCCCTTGGTGACGCGCTTGGTCACTCGTCCACCCGCTTCGCGTGAATCCGCTCGAGGCGGCACTGCGTCGCGCGGCAACTGATATCGACAAGTTCGGCTACCGCTGGGCACTCGTCGGCGGCTTCGGGTTTCCGCGCGCCCGACTCCTCGGTTCACGCGCGACATCGCCGTCGCGATGCGGACGACAATACGGCGGAATCCTTGGTGCGGCACCTTCGAAGGCGGCTACGTCATGACGGCTCGGTCGAACACGACAATGGCCGACTGAGGCCGCATTCTCTCGACGACGCACGCCTGTTCGCTCCACGAACCCCGACATCCTGGTGCACTGGCTCGAATGCGAATTCATCGACCGCATCGGCAAACTCGACGCCGAGGGCGAGCCGTCGCTGCCGGACTGGCGGACATGGCATTTCAAGCTCGATGACAACCCCGTGCTGTCTGGCCAAGCGGAACCATCAGTACAAGCGGGAGTACTGGGGGCTGTAATACCGCCGCTTCATCCTCGGGCACTGGGTGGCCGCCGACGCAGCTTGTTCGACTCCTGGGACGACGATCAC
Organism: Nocardia amikacinitolerans; assembly: GCF_900215415.1. Taxonomy (NCBI): domain Bacteria; kingdom Bacillati; phylum Actinomycetota; class Actinomycetes; order Mycobacteriales; family Nocardiaceae; genus Nocardia; species Nocardia amikacinitolerans. The sequence continues at coordinate 227,785 of NZ_OBEG01000006.1, forward strand.
ATAATCGACTGGGCCACACTGCTGTTGATGCCGGAGCCGATCGCGGGAGGATCGACTACGGCACCACCGACCCCACCCACCCACATGGCACTCCTGGGCGTCGGCGTCCTCTACGCGGTGGACGAATACCGCTACGACCCCACCACGATCAGCCGACGCAAAACCGACGCCGAACTGTCCACCGAGCTTGCGAAGGAGCAGTACCGTGGGGTGGACACGTCGCGCCGCCGGGCCGTGTGAACGTCGCTGATGCAGGTTGATGTCGGTGGGAGGTCGTAGCCTGTCTGGTCGAGTCTATGCGACCGGCCGTGAATACAGGTGCAGAGGAGAAGGCGATGCTGGCGTGGGCGTTCAAATCGGTGGGCGACAACCGTGATTGGCACAGCAACGACGGCTATCCCGATGTCGACGGTTCCCAGTACGTCTACAGCAACAAGGTCGGCAACTCTCAGAACGTCGCTCGCGGCGACATCGTGGTGGTCCACGATCGCGACCGAGTCCACGGCACCTCCCGAATCGAAGACCTCAAGATCGAGCCCGATGTCGAAGTCCGAGTCATGCTGTGTCCGAGGTGCCATAAATCCGGACCCTCACGTCGCACAACGAGGGAGCGGGTATACCTGTGCAAGAAGTGTCGTCACGAGTTCGACGACCCGTTCATCACGCACGAAACGCGCACTGTCTACACTGCGATCTTCGGGACCGAGTGGCGCGCCCTGGATGAGCCGGTATCAGTTGAAGCGCTCAAGTCGGTGCTGATGGTCTCAGACCGGCAGAGCTCGATCCGCCGAGTCGACCCGGTCAAACTCGCAGACCTGCTCAACGAAGTAGCCGTCGACCCTGAACTTTCCGACGAGGCGCCCGATGACACCGTGCCTGAGAAGTCGATAGCCGGTGGTCGACGCCGATTCATGGTGACCGTCCGCAAAAACCAAGGTATGTTCCGCCGCGCGCTGATCCGACGAGACGGCTTGGTCTGCGCCATCACCGGACCCGCACCTGCAAGTGCGCTGCACGCAGCCCACCTGCGGGCCTTCTCGAAGCATGAAACCCACGACCCCGACGAGGGATTGATGCTGCGCACCGACCTTCACGGACTCTTCGACACCGGCCTGCTCGCTATCGATCCGAAAACCATGCGGGTTGTCGTCTCACCCGAACTCGCGGAGTATCCGCTCTACTGGGATCTTCGAGGAACGAAGGTCAAGTCCGGTCCATGGAGGACAGCGCTGGCCGATCACTTCACGGCAGCGACGCAGATGTGGGCCCACTCGTGACGGTGCTGACACCATCGCCAGGCTTCACGGTAGTGGTTCGGTCGCAACTCAGGTTGCGGTAGTGCGTCGATCGGACCATCGCCCTGGCCACTGGGCCGCGCAACTGTTCGCTTCGCTGCAGTGGCTTCTGTGATGTGGCGTTACGGTCCTGCGCCAGCGGGGCAAGTTCATTTTGCTGAGGCTTCGCCGTGGTTTCGCTGTTCGCCACTGCGCGCTGGTCGGCTCGCAGGCCGCTTCGGATGCGTTGCACGTCGTCGAGTAGCCATGCCGCCACTGGCTTGACCTCGACTTCGATCGGTGCGAGCTGCTCGAGGCCTCGATTCGCTGGTACCGATCACTGTGCCGCTGCCGCCGTTGCGGGATGTCCGCGACGGCTACGCCGCGCTGTCGCTGGCGTTGCGCAGCCTCTCGGAGCCGCGCGTCTGATCACCGAACGCGGATTCCATCGAGATCGAGATCTAGAAGCCGGTCTCGATTCGCTCATCGCGGCTCGTTGATCAGCTGATCCATCACGTCGAGTGGTTACTGCGGCTCCCGCACACGGGTGCCGACCGGCTCAGGGTCACCACGTAAACTTGCTACCGATGAGTAAGTTCTTTGAGTCGGTCGATGCGGTGAGCCGGCGATTGACCGACGCGGGCTACCTGCCGTCGCTGGATATCGCGACGGCCGTGTTCCTCGCCGGGCACCTCGGCAAGCCGCTGCTGATCGAGGGTCCGGCGGGCGTCGGGAAGACCGAGCTGGCCAAGGCCGTCGCCGCGGCGACCGAGGCGGAGCTGATCCGCCTGCAGTGCTACGAGGGCATCGACGAGGCGCGCGCCCTCTACGAGTGGAACCACGCCAAGCAACTGCTGCGCATCACCGCCGCCGACAGCGCGGACTGGAACCGGACCCGCGATCACGTCTTCACCGAGGAGTTCCTGCTCGACCGCCCGCTGCTGGCCGCCATCCGCAACCCCGACCCCACCGTGCTGCTCATCGACGAACTCGACAAGGCCGACGTCGAGCTGGAGGGTCTGCTGCTCGAGGTGCTCGGCGACTTCCAGGTCAGCATCCCCGAACTCGGCACTGTCACCGCGACCCGCAAGCCGTTCGTCATCGTCACCTCCAACGCCAACCGGGACCTGTCCGAGGCGCTGAAGCGGCGCTGCCTGTACCTGCACATCGACTACCCGACGGCCGAGCTCGAGCGCGCGATCGTCCGGATGAAGGTGCCCGAGCTGGACGAGGCGCTCGGCGAGCCGGTGGTGCGGGTGGTCGGCGCGCTGCGCGAACTGCCGCTGCGCAAGGCGCCGTCGATCGCCGAGACCGTCGATTGGGCGAAGACCCTCGTGGCGCTGGGGGCGCGGAATCTGACCAACGGTGTGGTGCGCTCGACGCTGGGTGTGTTGCTGAAATACCAAGCGGACCATCGGATCGCGGTCGAGCGGCTGGCGTTGTCGGATGCGGAGAGCGACCGGCGATGAACGGGTATGGCGGCCGTGACTTGCCTTCCGGGTCGAGCGAAACGCTCACCGACCGTCTCGTCGATTTCGTCGGCCTCCTGGGCGAGCACGGAATCCACGCGGGCCCCAGCGAAACCGTCGACGCCGCATCCGCGATCGTCGCCCTCGGCGTCGAGAACCGCGAACGCCTGCGCTCCGGTCTCGCCGCCTGCCTGCTGCGCCGCAACGGCCAACGCGCCGTCTTCGACCAGCTCTTCGACCTCTATTTCTTGACCGCCGAACGGCCTACTCTCGCAACGGTTCCCGAGTCCGTCGAGACGCTGCGCGAACGTCTCGCCGCCGCGCTGGCCGCCGACGACCAGGCCGCGCTCGCCGAACTCGCCAGCCAATCCCTCACCGAACTGGGCGGTTACGGAGGTGCGGGTGGGGCGGGCCAATCGTCCCGCCCGGTCACCACCGCGTCCGGCGCGGGCTGGTCCTCGTACCAGACCATGAAAGCCCTTCGCCCGGAAGAACTTCTGGATCGTATCGTCGCGAGTATGGGCGGCGCGGGCGAACTCGACTCCGCCGTCCAAACCATCGAGGCCCAACGCAGGCTGCGCTCCTTCCGCACCGCCGTCCAAACCCAGGCCCGTCTCCGCTCGGCCGACCTGCGCGGCACCGACTACATCGCCCGGCGCGGCGTCGAAATGGCAACGGACCGAATAGATTTTCTCGGCGCCCGCGAACAGGACCTCGCCGAGATGCGCCGCCTCGTCAACCCGCTGGCCCGCAAACTCGCCACCCGCCTCGCCGCCCGCCGCCGCAAGGCGGTCCGCGGCCAGATCGACATGCGCCGCACCCTGCGCCGCTCCATGGCCACCGGCGGCGTCCCCGTCGACCCGGTACTGCGCGCCCGCAAACACGGCCGCCCCGACCTCGTCGTCCTCGCCGACCTCTCCGGCTCCGTCACCGGCTTCGCCGAATTCACCCTCCAACTCGTCCAGGCGCTGCAGGACCAATTCAGCAAGGTCCGCAGCTTCGGTTTCATCGATACCTGCGACGAGATCACCGGCTTCTTCACCCCCGGCGAACCACCCCAACCCGGCCTCTCCGCCCGAATCATCCGCGAGGCCAACGTCTCTCGCTTCGGCAGCAGCAACTACGGCGAAGCCCTCCGCACCTTCGCCGACACCCACCTCGATGCCCTCGGCCCCCGCACCTCCCTCCTCATCCTCGGCGACGCCCGCACCAACCGCACCGACCCCAACCTCCCCGCCCTGCAATCGATGACCGATCGAGCCAAACACGCCCACTGGCTCAACCCCGAACCCGCCCGGTCTTGGTCCACCGGCGACTCCGCCGCGTTGACCTACGCGGAGCACGTCACCATGCACGAATGCCGCAACGTGCGCCAGCTGACGGAAGTAATCAGTCGGCTACTTCCTATATGAGGCGCGAGTGAATCGCCCTATAGCATGTGCCTCCGAATTATGTTCTCTCACTAGATGATTGGGAACACGACTTACCGGAACTCGTCATGCGCCAGGTGGCTGCGGCTGTCGAGTGGGAGAATGCGAGCATCCCACGAAGGGGGTCCGATGACCGAACTACGATTCGTCGATGTGTGCGCGGGAGCGGGTGGGTTGGCGTTGGGACTCGAGCAAGCTGGCTTCGAACCCGTACTGCTTTTGGACAAGAAAGCCGTGGCCTGCGGCACGTTGCGATTGAATCGTCCAGCTTGGCAGGTAATAGAGACGGATTTGCTGGACTTTGCCCCTGCGCTGCACCAGGAGGTATACGACGTCGATCTCCTGTCGGCCGGGCTGCCCCGCGTCAAATCCAGCGCGACTGTCGCCCGGACCGAAACGGAGGAGGAGCTGCGTTTGCTGGAGGCAACGGTGTATCTTGCCCACGCTGTCCAGCCGAGGGCGCTGCTCATAGAGAACGTGCCGGAGCTGGCGAGTGCGCCGAGCTACGAGCCAATACGTGACTTCATTCGCAAGGAGCTCGATCACCTCGGCTACCGCTTCCGCTGGTTCGTTTTGAACGCAGCCCACTACGGGGTACCGCAGGACCGTAAGCAAGGGGTGCTCGTCGCGCTCAAAGAGCCCTACTTCGATGCATTCCGCCCACCGGAGCGAAAAGTGCGCGAACATCAGTCCGTCGGACAAGCTTTGCGTCAGTCCATGGCCATGGGTGGTTGGCAGGACGTCGATCGTTGGGCAGCCCAGGCGGTCAGCGTGGCCCCAACCCTAGTGGGCGGGTCAGACAGACGGGGTGGTGCAGACCTCGGACCGACAGGAACGAGGAAGGCGTGGGCCCGCATGGGTGTCGACGGAGGCACCGTCGCTGACGATGTGCCCCGCCCGGACTTCGTCTGGGCACCGGAGACGGGACGGCAAGGGATGGTGAGGATCACGACGGACCAGGCCGCGCTCCTGCAGGGTTTCCCGTCCGAGTGGAAGTTCGTCGGAAAGAAGACGGCCCGCTATCGACAGATCGGGCACGCCTCCCCACCGCCGGTGAGCAACGCACTTGGGCTGGCCATCCGAAGCGCATTGGCGAAGCCCGGAACCCCTGTCGCCGGCTACACTTCAACCCCATGAACAACCCGGAAGCACTGGCCCGTCACCTCGACGGAGTGCGCATTCTAGACCTCTTCGCCGGCCCTGGTGGACTCGACGCGGCGGCGCACTTTCTGGGTTTCAAAAGCATTGGGATAGAATTGGATCAGAATGCGTGCGAAACGCGTTATGCGGCAGGCCTGCCGACTATTCATGCCGATGTGAGCGTCATGCGCGAGACCCGCTTCGATGAGATCCCGAAATCGGTTGACGTACTTGCTGGGGGGCCTCCCTGCCAGTCTTACTCCGTTGCGGGGAACGGTGCGGGACGGCGGGCGCTGGACCTGGTAGAGCAGTTCATCCACCGTCTCGTGAGCGGGGAGGACGAAGCCAAGATCGATGAGGATCTACGCGCCCTCGACGACTCACGCACAGCCCTGGTCCTGGAACCACTTCGTTGGCTCCTCAAAGCGATTGAAACAGAGGGCCGCGATCCGTACGAGGTGATCGTCCTTGAGCAGGTACCTGCGGTTCTGCCTCTCTGGGAGGTTTATGCGGAAATTCTGCGCGGTGGCGAAGGAAGGCTGCAAGGCGTCAAGTACGAAGCCGAATGCTGGGAGTTGAAGACAGAGCAATTCGGGGTGCCGCAGACCCGGACGCGCGCCCTACTCGTCGCGCGCCGCCCGGGGCGTGGAGCCATCGAACCGATCAAGACGACCCACCTGGCATTCGACGTGCGTCGGGGCAAACGTATCTCTGCCCAAACGGATACGCTGCTGACCGACTCTGCGATACCCGGAACCATGCAGCCCTGTGTTCCCATGGCAGACGCCCTTGATGCCGCGGGCCAACTGCAAGACTCTCCCGTGGATGTGTCTCGACTTCGCACAACAGACCAGTTGAACTTCTTCGTCGTCTCGAACTACGGCTCCGGAGGGGACCCGAAGAATCGAGGCAGGCGCCTGTCCTCCGAGCCCGCATTCACGGTCACCGGAAAGGTCTCTCGAAACAAGATTTACAAGAGCATCGCGGACTATGAGGCAGGCCGGTCCGACCGTTTCACCATTCCAGAGGCCGGAGTTCTCCAGACCTTCCCGCACAATTTTCCCTGGTCCGGAAAGGACCAGGCCCAGCAGGTCGGCAATGCTGTGCCTCCGCGGCTGGGCATGCATGTACTCAGCGCGGCAGTACGCGGATACGCCCCTTCGGAAGACGAATTGGCGGCCGCAATTACATGGCCGACCGCGTCAAGGTCAACCTCGGATGAGCTGCGTCAACTCGGCTGTGGTGACCAGGGCAAATGTCCTCCCAAGTCACACAAGGTCACTCGCTCCGATCGGACTTCCGCCCTCTGACCTGTGCATCTATGAACAGCTCCTCGAAGTGTCGGACTAGTCTCTCGACAGCCTCTTTCGGGGCCGGATCTTCTTCCGGGCCTTCGGGCAGGCTATTCCTGGGATATGGAAGCGATGATTCGGCACCTGCAATCCAGTCGCGCAACGGCTCACCGTCCCGCTCCACATCCGGAGCGATCACGTCGTACATCAAGGTCGCGGCCGCCGCGTTGATCGCGGTCGTCAGGGCGTTTACTTCTCGACCGGTGCGCACAGTCCCGCGTTCCATCAGCCTGACGAGAGCTAGAGCGGTAGGGCGGTGGTCGATGACATCGAGTCGAAGTGCAGAGTTGAGCATGTCTTGATTCCCACAGGCCACCACAACGGGTTGGTAGTCCGAGCCGTCGCGGAAGAGTTCGGCTGCCCACCAGAGCCGGGCGAACACCTGCTTGTAGTGCGCACCGACGAATCTGTCGCGGGCTACGCGAGTGCGTGGCGAATCTGCTTTGGGCTCAGGCAGATGCCGCCACACGACGTAATCCGGCGCCACACCGAGGGCCAGGTACGTCCAAAGCCCTTTCTCGGCCGCTTCTCGACGAGTCAGTCGAAGGGTCTGATGAAGACGGGGTGCCAGCCACGCATCCGCTGCCGTGGTGCGCTGGTCCCGGAATCTCGCCATGGTGTCATCGATTAGATCTCGTACGCGGTGCACGCCCCAGCGTGCTTCGTTGCCCGGCAGCGTGTTGGCAATCTTGTTCAGCGCGATGGAAGGAACATCCTCGCGGCCCTCGAGCAACCCTGTCGAGATGTACTCGGCGGCCTGCGAATCGGAGATCAAAGCAAGCCGTTCCGGTAGGTACTCAGGACGGGATGTCATGCGTGGGTCTCCTGATTGAGTCGCTCGATGTCACGGATCGCGTCGGCCAATACCTTAGGGACATCGGCACGACGTGCGGCTGCATACTGGATACGCGGTTGCAAATCCGTCCAGCTTCCCTCACCGGTGCGTCGGATGTGTACCTCTCGCAGAGCGTCCTCGGGCGATCGCCCCGGCACAATATCCGGTAGCATTTCTCTGAGTACCGCTCCTCGCCAGTCAGGTGGGAAGAGCGGGGTTCCATCGTCCTCGATCTCCAGATCGCCTATAGCGGTATGGAATACAGCAGTCCACACGTCTGCACAAATATGGGCTAGCAGCATCTCGCCCATGACGCTCTCTGCCTTCGAGCCCCGGCCGTCTACGAGTGCAGTGAGGCCCTCGAAATCCGAGTTCAGGCGGACGGCGGGCATCCGGCCCGCGGTGTCGACAATCCAGGGCATGTCACGAAAACTCCCCAGTCGCTCGGCGCTACGAGCGAAACTGACTGTGCTCACCTCGAGTTGACGGTCTCGGAGTGGCGCGTCGGCCGTCATATCGATTATCCAATCCTCGTCGGTGGAAGCTATGACCCGACCCTCTGTACCCCCGACCGTGGCCACCATGTGGACCGCCAGAGACGCACGGTCCAGATAGTCGTCTCGGTTGAGATCGATATTTCCGGTCCATTCCCTGCCGGCCACCGAACCAGGCTCCAAGCGGGCAACTGTACGTGCGTTTGTGGCTCCCTCCGTCAAAACGGCGACAACCACGATGTCGGACCAGTGGCCCTTCGTCTCGATCTCACGGATGGGCACGTTCGCAGTCAGGGAAAGTCTTGCAGTTTGCCAGTTTTCGCGTTCGGCCCTACCGAGTGCTACGACCTGCTCGACAACCGAGTATCCCTTTGAGTCCAGCTGTTCGCTGCTTTCACCAGGTCCGCGGAGTCGTACGGCCGTAACCCGCATCGTCACCGCCCCGGTCAGTCGCGGGTAAGGATATGCCCTCACGCAGCACCTCCATGGCTCTCCTGGAGTTCGACGACGAGACCGGTCAACGTGGCCCGCACTGGATGCGCGGAAACGTCGGTAGTGCCCCGAAATACGGCGCGGCGGGCGCCCGGCGTGAACTGGAGTACTCCGTCGGTCAGGTCGCAGTTGCTGACAGCGATGAGGCTGGCCCATTTCACCACTGGACGCGGACCGGAGCGAACCTCGAGCTTGGCGATGGGGCACATGCGCCAGGAGTTTTCTCCGGGCGGCAACTTGATCTCTGCGGTGATCTGCCACGCGCCGGAGGAGTCGACGACGGCCTCCAGACTGTCCAGCCTTGGAGGCGTCGGCGCTCCTTTGGACTTGGCACTTCGCTTGTCTGAGATCTTGAGTCGCTTGCTCACTTTGGTCGTGCCACCGGGCTTCTTCTCCTTGGGAATCGCCACGAGCTCGTGCACGGCCCTGTTGGTCGCCGCCGTCAAGGCTGCGATCCGCCGATGGGCCGATGGGGAGTAGCGCATCCTCAACTCCTCGGTCTGGCCCCACTTGTTGTGCTCTGGTGGCTCGGCCGAACGTAAAAACTCCTCTGCTTCGGCTGCGAACGGCGCGTTCTCACCAGCCGCCATGCCTGCGAGGAGAACAGCCTGGAAGGGGTTAGTTCCAACTGGAAGGCCAGGCACCCAGCTGGTTTTGACGGTCATGCGATTGGCCCGCATCGCGGTAACCTGATTGATTTTGCCGTCGTCGTCCGTAGCTTCGGTGACGAGGAGCACCGCCCGGTGCTCACCGGCCGTTCCGGTACGGCGATCCCGATCGGGCACATTCAACGGCACGGTTGTGAGCGCTACTTGGCCCGCCTCAATGAGACGGTCCACCGTGGTGCCGTTCAGGAAGGCCTGGAGCGCACGTGTGCGGGCGGGTTGATGAATCTGTGGTTCGACCCGCTCCTCTTCGAGGTACTCGACGCCATTGCGCAGTGTCCGTACGGATGCCTCCAACAACGGTGGGCGGTTGCCTCCCGCTGTCATCGCGGCCCAGAAGTTGCGTCCAAGAGCACGAACCAACCTCTGATGCATACGCTCCAGGCTGTCCTCATCGTCAGTCATATCGCCATCTCGATCGTGGTCAACCTCAGCAAGGCTGGCCACGTCGTGTGCTCCGACAATCAAGAAAGATGTACCGGGATCATCGTCTTCGCGGGTGAGATGCAGTTTCTCCACGATTTCTTCGTCTGCCCACCACGAACGGGCGACCTCAGCGTTCTCCGCTGCAGTATCCGGCCGACCCAACCAAGCGGGACCTGCGAATCTCCTGCCGTCAACTTCCCGCCACGGCAGATCGAGTCGTCCGATCAGACGTCGCTGGGTTTGTCCCTCGTGTGGCTCAGAGAGCGTGGAATTGATGAGGACGAGACCCAGCCGGCTGGTCGCCCAGAGAGTGGCCTTTCCGAGTCCGTACGACCCGCCCGCCACCGCATCCTCTTTACGGCTTTCGAGTTGGCGGCGCACAACGGCGGCGAATCGGCCGTCTTCGTAGTCGTCACCCGTCAGCCCGTTTGCGTTGTAGTCATCGACGCGAAGAAGTATCAACCGATCTCGCTCATACATCTCTTTCAGTCCAGCGCTGATTACGCGGCCGACCTTCTGATCCTGTGCTGCGGCCGCTTCGTAATGCGGGCGAAGGTCGTTCCAGCGGATCGCCGTGCGGAATCGAGCCAAAGCCTCACCGGTCAGCTCGTTCAGGATGTAACGGACTCGAACCGGTCGGTCGTTGTGCTTGTCGCGCTCGTCCAGGCTGTTCTGCGTGGCTTCGCGAGCCAGAACCTCCAAATCGGCCTCGAAGGCGAAAGCCGCTGCGTTGCCGAAATCGCGACCACCGTCGTCATGTCCAGGTCGGTGGTACCACACGATCGCGGGTTCGTCCTGGCACTCCGAACCGATTGCGGCCTCTTGTCGGGTTTCGTCCGCAGGGCCAAAAATCTCCTTCACCTTGACCAAAAGGTCCGGGTGGGGCTCAGAACGGTTATCGAGCCAGGCGCCGACTAGCGCCCGTGTCACGCCCAACCGGTACGCTAGGTCGCGTTCGTCCATGCCATTTCCTTGCATCCGCTCGGTCAACCATCGACCGAAGCCCATGTCCTTTGGAACCACCGTTCCCTCTCTGATGTCAGAACTACTTTCTGTCTCGGGTATGTCGACGGTGTCGCGTGGCCGCGGCTCGACATCTTTTGATTTCTTCCACCCGCCCGGCCTGCTATTTATTCGGGCTTGTTTGTTGTAGTCTCGGGAAAGTTTTCGAGCAGCCTTCGCGCGACGTCGTTTCGGGGCGGGATCCCCAGGTGCCAATCCAAGCTTAATCCTCAAGCCCTCCAGGGCACTCTTCTCGATCTGTCGAATGCGTTCGCGTGTGACGCCGAATTCTTTTCCGATATCATCCAACGTCCATTCTGTGTCATTGATGAATCCGAATCGCAGTAAAAGAATATTCCGTTCCCTCTCCTGGAACTTGCATGCGTCGAAGAGTTGGAAGAGCGCCTGGCGAGTAAATGTCTGCCAGAGTGCCTGCTCAGGAGAGGGGGCAGTCAGGGACTCGTCGGCGACAAGTTCCCCGAGGGCGATATTATTGCCGACTGGCATGTCGAGAGACAGAATATCCCGCTGGCGACTCAAGTGCAGGAGTTGTTGAATCTTTGTGGTGCTGATCTCGCAAGCCAGGGAAAAATCATCTAGATTTGGAGTCCGGCCCTGTTCGAAAAAATTTCGCTCGACTTTCCGTAACTTTTCAACAGCACTCCATACATGAACCGGAATCCTGATGGGCGCCTCTTCGTCGGCAACAGCGCGAGTTATTCTCTGGCGAATCCACCAGTTGGCATAGGTTGAAAATTTGCATCCGAGGGATATGTCGAACTTCTCCACGGCGCGCATCAGGCCTATTGCGCCATGCTGCGCAAGATCCTCGTACATAGGGTTATCTCTAAACCGCCCCAAGCTGCTCAGGGCTTTATGAACGAGCTTTTGGTTGTGCAGGACCATCGCGGCAAATGATCTGTACTCCTCGCTGTCCCGCGAAAGTCGCTTCACATAGTCATCGGGCAACGGATCCGAGGGATTCGCATCCCCTCGGAACAAGAGGCAGAGCCCCACTTCTTCCTCGGCGCTCAGTATGTACTTTTCAGGGTGCGCTCGCCAACGATCGGCCGTGAGCAGGTCGCGAGCGGCGTGCCGAGCCGCTTCCAGGTCTTCGACACGGACCGTCCCCCGGAGGGACTCGAGGTCCGGGACCTCATCTTCCTCTTCCTCCTCCTCTGGGTGCCTGAAGTCGTGGGGAAGCTCATCGATGCCACCGCTCGCGTCGTCGGATTCACTTTGCGTGCAGCCCTGCCCTGCTTCGGCATATCCGTTCGCCGTAGCAGTCACGGCTGAATGCAAGACTCGAGCTCCGCGCGTGTCCAGACGTGCAGCCCGCACAACCTGATCCAAAGCTGTGTCGAGCTCGATCCCCTCGGCGATGAAGCGGCGGACGAGATCGATGAGACGACCCCGGTCGAACTCGTTCATCCGTCTATCGGATTCACTGTTCGGCGCCATGGTCACTCGCCCCGCCCCCACTCTGTCACCGCTCGGCAGTAGTCGTCACTCGGTGTGCTGCCGCTGTCCTAATCACCTCGTCAGATTCGCTCCCTGAGCGAATCTGGCCCGATAGCTTGATGATACGTTTACGAGACCGTTGGGAGGGTATATGCGGGTCGTTCCGAGTGAGATCTCGAGAAGCACCAAGAGTCACGCCGAGCGCAGTGTGTTCGCAGCGCTCAAGAAGATCCCTGATGATCAGAGCGTCGCACTGCACGCCGTTCATCTGCCCCAACACCACAAGAAGCGCGTCGGCGAGATCGACTTCGTCGTCATCATGCCGCACATGTTGCTCTTCATCGAAGTCAAAGGTGGCCGCGTCTGTGTCCGAGACGGGCGCTGGTACTACGGGCCACCTGGCCGTGAAGAAGGCCCGAAGGAGAGCCCTTTCGCACAGGCTAGTGGAGGTATGCACGAGTTCGAACGCGAGATCGGCGAGCGGATCGGCCACCTGCGAGACCACGGTGTCCCCAGCGGATATCTCGTGATCACTACGGATGTCGACATCCAACGCACGACCGAGTTCGAGCCGGAGCAGTACATCGGCGCAACTGCGTACGCAGGAGGACGAGGCCTGGAGCAAGGCATTAAGCGCGCCACTCGTTTCTGGCTGGCGCGAAACAGGTGGGCCCGTACTCCCATCTCCGCCTCGCTGCGTGCGAAGATGCTCGATGCCGTACGGCCTGAGTTCGACCGTGTACCCAATCTGCAGTCCCGGTTGACGAGTCTCGAGGTCGCCTTCGAACGCCTCACCAATGAACAAATCGACAGACTCGACGAGCTGGAGTCCAACCCGCGCCTCATATGGACCGGCGGCGCAGGCACCGGCAAGACGTTCCTCGCCGCCGAGGCAGCTCGACGAAAGTCCGCCCACGGCAGCGTCCTATTCACCTGTGCGAGTCCTACACTGGCTACCCACCTGCGTCGAATCCTCGCCGACCACCCGATCACCGTCCTGCCGTTCGACCGCCTGGACGAACTCCGCGGCCGTACCTTCGACCAGCTCATCGTAGACGAGGCACAAGACCTGATGACCTTCGAGAGTCTTGGCATCTTGGAGGAACTCGTCTCCGACGGCCTCACCGGCGGCCGATGGATCTTCATGCTCGATCAGAACAACCAGGTATTGGCTCCGGACACCTACGAGGCCGACGCGTGGAACCTCCTGCAGTCTATGGGCTCCACATACGGGCCAATGAAACGGAATTGCCGCAATACTGTGCAGATCGTCACCCAGGTTCGCGCCTACACCGGAGCGGACCTCGGCGTCGCGTCTGCAGGCGAGGGAGAGCCGGTCCGCTTCATCGACGTACAGAATGCTCAGGAGGAGGCCACTGCTCTCGACGACTACGTGAACGAACTCGTGGCGGAGGACGTTTCGCCGCGTGACGTCACGCTGTTGTCCGCTTCCGGGGAGTGGGAATCGAGTTCGGCTCGCCTGTCGCAGCGATCCTCCAGGATCGAGCGATTCACGGACGTAGTCGGGGCTGACCGTAGGAAGCCCCGTCTAACCTGGTCCTCCGTCTCGGACTTCAAGGGGCATGAGAATCACGTCGTCTGCCTGATCGACTTCGGACCGGAGCACCTCGAGGATCGCCTCGACGCGCTATATGTAGCTTGGACCAGGGCTCGTGCCCAGCTCTGGGTCGCTTGCCAGCCTGGCGTTCGCGAGAGATTGAAAGAGTTGAGCATCGCCGTACTGGTGGAGGAGGGGCGTCTGGTATGAACGACTCGGAATCGGCACTTTCTGAGCACCGGCGCCAGTTCGTGAGATATCTCCGCCGGCAATTGGTCGGCCCGGCAGGCGCCGACGACGAGACTCTCGTCGACCCCCCTGACCGACGGTACTTGATGGGCACGTTATATCCGCGTGGAGCTTCCTTACTGGAGCACTCGCAGGAGGATGCCGAGCAGACTTTCAGCGAGACGGCGGCCGGCAACGGTGAGGAGGACAGGTTCGCCGACGATCCTGTGGCCGAAGCAAATGCGTGGCTTCCCTCATCGCTCGGATTCTCCTTTTTCACCGATGCCCGACAGATCGAGGTGTCCTGCAAGGCTTCTCGCTACTTGACACTGCGCGAGGGAGGGCGCCGCAGCTGGCAACGACAACCTCGACTTTCCGCAACGGTGCCCGTCGTTGCGGAACAGCAGACAACAGCGATCGATGTTCTCGATGGGCACGGTCGTCTCCATATACGTTGGCGCCCTTATGGACTGGGACATCTCGTAACTTGTGTGCTGGCGAATGCGCACAACGAAGAGGAGAGTGCTCACCGGGACCGGGATCTGATGCTTTTCCAGGCTGAGTTGGAGGCAACAACACTCGGAGGAAAGATCCTCGAGTATCCGAGCACCCGTCTCAACAGTCGAGACGAAGAAGAGCAGGAGCTTCGCGTTCAATACCGGCACATCGTTACCAGAGCGGTGGGTCACGGCTGTGCCGTCGTGTGGAACGAAAAGTCCGACCAAGTCACCACAGTGCGAGCGCAGGTCATGCCTGAGCAGGTGGTTGAGCACATCAAACCTGATGGGCCCAAGGATCTCCCGGTACTCAATCTCGCGCACTTGTCCCAACCTGAGCTTGCGGAAGACGACCTCCGGACCGGTCTGCACTCTTTTATCCTGGGCTATCGAAAGTGGTTCGAAACCCAGCAGTCGGAAGCGGAATCCCTGAAGGAATGGGCGGCCAACCCCGCCAAGCGCATCCTCGAACGCATCGATACCGTGCTCGAACGCATGACGTCAGGTGTGGAGGCACTTACTGCATCGACACTGGCAGGAGCCAAGGCGCGCGAGGCATTCCGTCTTGCCAACCGGGCTATGGCGCTTCAGATGCTCCACAGCCGTCGGGAACTGGCGGGCAGCCGTCGGCGCAGGGGAAGTGAAGTGCTCGAACAGACAGAGCCTGACGGAGACTATGCGTGGCACCCGTTCCAACTCGCCTACTTTCTTCTAGTGGTCGAGAGCCTGATGTATCCAGGTAGCGAACACCGCAAGACAGTCGACCTCATCTGGTTTCCCACCGGTGGCGGCAAGACAGAGGCGTACCTTCTCACTGCCTGCTTCGAGATCCTTTGGCGCCGACTTCGATACGGACCAGAGGGAGGCGGTACAGCAGTTCTGAGCCGATACACACTGAGTCTGCTCACCACCCAGCAGTTCCAGCGCACGGCGACGGCTGTCTGTGCACTGGAATACATCAGGAGAGGACACGACGGCCCCCTACTTCACGACCTGGGAGACGAGCCCATCTCCATCGGGCTCTGGGTCGGTCGGGAAACGACGCCCAACAGGATCTCCGCCGCTCAAGACGAGCTTCATGTGTTGAAGGGGATGCCCAAACCTGATGATCGCTTTCTGCTGGAGCGCTGCCCCTGGTGCGGCACCGAAATCGTTCCGAAACGAGGCGGGAAGGACAAGGACTTCGGTATTCGTGCTGACGGAGTCACCACCTCGTTCTTCTGTCCCCGCAACTCGTGTGTCTTCCACGACTGGCTTCCGGTTTCCGTTGTAGACGAACAGATCTACAAGGAACCTCCGACCTTCGTGCTCGGGACCGTGGACAAGTTCGCGCGCCTGGCGTGGGAGCCAGACGCGGGGAACCTATTCGGTAGCGAGGGGAAGCGCGCGCCTTCCCTGGTGATTCAGGACGAGTTGCACCTGCTGGCTGGACCTTTGGGAACAACGGTCGGTCTGTACGAGTCGGCGATCCTCGAACTGTGTGCCTGGGGCGGCACCGTGCCGAAGATTGTCGCCTCGACCGCTACCATCCGACGTTCGCAGGATCAGATTCGCCACCTTTATGGGCGCCCGGCGCAACTCTTTCCACCGGCGGGGATCAACGCTGGGCGCTCCTACTTCGCCTCGCCAGACGAAGAAAAGCCCGGACGTCTGTACGTGGGTGTCATGGCTCAGGGGCACACCGCCTCCACCGCGACAATTCACGTGGGGGCCGCCGCGCTACAGGCACCGATGGAGATCTGCGCCGACGACGCCCTTCGCGATGCCTACTGGACGGTGGTTGCGTACCACAACAGCCTTCGGGAACTTGGTCGAACGGTCACGATCGCGCGCGACGACATCCCTGCACGTCTCGAGCATCTGACCAAGGACCACACTCTGCGCAGGAGTTTGAGCGACGATTCGGTAGCCGAGCTCACGAGCAATATTCCGCGCACTGATCAACCGGAGCTTCTCGACCGTCTGGGCAAAAGCTTGGAAGAACATGACAGCATCTCGTTTCTCGCCACTACCAACATGCTTGCTGTGGGCGTCGACGTGCCACGGCTCGGCCTCATGCTCATGAACGGGCAACCCAAGACGACGTCGGAGTACATCCAGGCCACTAGCCGGGTGGGTCGAAAAAAAGTGCCCGGATTGATCGTCACGCTCTTTCGCTCGACCAAGCCCCGCGACCGTTCTCACTACGAGTCGTTCGGCGCCTACCATCGCTCGCTGTACCGGCACGTCGAGCCCACCAGTGTCACACCGTGGTCCATGCCCTCCCGCAACCGCGCCCTACACGCGGTGCTCACGATCCTCGTTCGTCACGGAATCGGCTTGAACGCGGAGAACAAGGCGGGGGAAATACTCGATCACACAGACGAAGTGGTGCGCGTCCGCGACATTGTCGTGAATCACGTACGGCGGGCCGATCCAGAGGAGGCCGATGCCGCGGCCGAACAACTCGACGCGCTGATAGCGGCTTGGCAGCAGGAGGCTGAGATCTTGCGCGGTGACGGCGGCCGACTCTACTACCAACCGCAGGGTCGCTTGTACACATCGCTCCTCACCGATTTCGGCAAGCAAGGTGGCCTGTGGGAGACGCCACAGTCGATGCGCAACGTCGATCGCGAGTGTCTTGTTGCCGTGAGAGGAACGCCGTGAAGGATATTCGCCGCAAGGTGCGCAGAGCACAGACCATTGTTCCCTTCGGCGTCGGCGGGATTATCGACCTCCGCGGCGAATCATTCGTAGGTGCCGATATCCGGAGTTGGGCAGCCAATGGCGAGCGCGTGGAATCGCCGCGGCTCGCAATGAAGCTGGGGGTTGAGGGCTTCCGATCAGCCCCCGTCATCCCCTCCGGCAAGGCTGCTTACACGACCCGTATCGGGCCTACATACGTACGATTTCCGAAGTGGCTGTTCTGCCCTCAGTGCAGAGGCATGCAGTACTGGCGCCAGGATCTCGAGCAGCGGGACAAGCCACCGACCTGCCGTCGGTGTCCAGCAAAGGCGCACCTGGCTCCGATGCGTTTCATCCAGGTATGCAGGGCAGGTCACATGTCTGACATCGATTGGCACTGGTGGGCTCACTCCAAGCACGAAGGACATGCTCAGCGCCAATGCCAGGTTGTTGACAGGCTACGATTCGTCGCTACTCCCGAATCCTCCGGGTTGGAGGCCCTCCGAGTCGTCTGCCTCGTCTGCCGGGCCGAACGCAGTCTGGCGGGGCTCAGCCAAAAGGACATCCTCAAGCAGTCACGCGTGAAGTGCCGCGGAACCCATCCCTGGCAGTACGGGACCGATGAGGCCGTTTCATGCGAGGAAGTGCCCCAAGCGGTACAGCGTGGTGCATCCAACGTGTACTTCCCAATCACGCACTCGGCGCTCGACATTCCGGCGCCCAGTGGTTTGCCCGAAGATGACGAGTTGACACAGAAAGTCATCAACAACGCGCTGTGGCCAGATTTCGTCAGTTCGGATAGCAGCCCGGCCGCCGACGCCTACAAAAAGGTTATTGCTATTCAGTGTGGAGTGTCGGAGGAATTCGTCGAGAATTTGCGAAACCATCATGTTTCCAGGGCTAGGTCGAGCGTGAAGGCGGTTGACCCGGACGAGGATCTCAGCATTGCTGAATGGGCGGCTTTCTCCGCGCCTGAATCCGTCGCTGAATCGCAGACGTTCTCGGTCCGCCGAACTGATCTCGGTATCAGGCCAGGTGATCCCGGATCCATGCGAATATTGGCCGCGGCGATCTCTGCGGTCGTTGTGGCGGATCGTGTCCGTGAGGTTCGTGCGCTCGAAGGATTCTCACGTTACGAGCCCAGCGCGGGCGACGAGGAGGATAGGGGCGGGATCGTGGTGTCGGTCAACACAGCGAGCCGGGCGCGGTGGCTGCCCGCCATCGAAACGTATGGCGAAGGTATCTTCATTGCCGTTGACGAGAAAAGGTTGAGTGCCTGGGAGCGTCTTGAACCGGTCCGCGGATGGACGCGACGGATCGAGCGCAACTTGGACGCCTCCTTTCAAGCCGATCGTCTGAGAAGTAAGTCCGGTCCGGAACTTCTCCCGCGATTTGTGATGCTGCACACCCTTGCTCATCACTTCATCCGCCAGCTCTCCTACGACAGCGGGTATAATGCCGCGGCGCTGCGAGAACGTGTTTATGCTCGAAGTCATCCCACGGCTAGTAAACTTCCGCCACAATCAGGGGTTTTCATCTACACGGCGGCTGGGGACGCTGAAGGGACATTGGGCGGACTCGTTCGCCAGGGGCAACCACCGAACCTCTCGGAGACTCTTATCCGTTTGCTCGAATCGGCGCAGTGGTGCTCCCAGGACCCGCTATGCGCCGACTCCACCGGAAGGTCTCTGGCAAACCTCAACCGAGCTGCGTGCCACGCTTGTACGCTTCTCCCCGAAACATGCTGCGAGATCGGAAACACCCTTTTGGACAGAATATTGCTGATCGGAAACGGCGAAGTTCCCGGGTTCTTCCAGGAAGTCGTTCAGGCCGCACTCGAGGAATCGGCCGAAGCTGTCGATCGACAATGAATGTCCCTTCCCTCCTCGACCTCGACGGTGAGCAGCGGAAAGTCATTGATCTTCCGTTCGATGGATGTTACATCATCACTGGAGCCACTGGGGCAGGAAAGAGCGTAATGGCAATTTACCGCGCGTGGATGCTGGCAACTGCTGGGCGCGCAGTCACCTTGTTGACGCACTCCAATCTCCTGCATCAATATCTCGGACAACTGGCCCCTGATCTCACGGAAGCCCTCGATGTCACCACCTATCATCGGTGGATCAGAAAATTCTGGTGCGAACATTTCGAAACCGATCTCCCAAAGATAGACGATGATGGCTGGAACTACGACTGGGTTGAGATGCAGCGGAATTGCATCCGTAAGAAGGTCAGATCTGCCGCGCATTTGGTGATCGACGAGGGGCAGAACCTGCCCGTCGGCTTGTATCAATTTTGTCGCATCATTGGTATCGACATCACAATTATTGCGGACCAGAATGAGCCAATCGGTGATGATCAAACTACTGTGGCTGAGATGTGCCGTATACTGGCCGTTGGTGCTGATCCGATCGTGCTGCATGAGAACCGCCGGAGCACTCGTGAAATTGCCTTGCTGGCATCAAAATTCGCTATGGACACCCGCCGCGAGATGTCCTTGCCGCGACGCGGCGGCTGTTCCCCGAGGGTACTGAGAGTGTCCTCTCTGAAACAATTCCTCGGCGAAGTCCGCCAACGCTTCGACAAACATCCCGAGCAAAGTGTGGGGATCATATGTCGGTCAACTTATCTGCTACGAGAGGTTCAGGGCGAACTCACGCAGCTTGGCCTATCGAAATACACCCAGGCCTATGTGAACGGCGATCAGTATCGCAATACTGTCGATTTCTCGATGCGCCCAATACGGATCCTCAGCACGGCCAGTATGAAGGGCCTGGAGTTCGACAGCGTCTTCGTCCCGGACCTGGACGCGTACACGGAGGATCCGACGAGTGTAGAGGCGCGCCTTCGATTTTTCGTGCTATGCAGTCGCGCTCGCGAAGATCTCTGCTTTGCCCACCGCGGCCCTCGAGAGCCAGCCATAGTGGCAACCATCCCGGAGTCCGTGCTGCTACGCCTCACCGGCTGACTTTGCAGCGCCGTGCAACGCGGCATCGACGTTGCACCCCATGACCCACACTTGCCGCATCGGCGATCGCATGGGTGCGCACCCGCCGCGTGAGGCTCGGCCTCGACGGCGTGGGGACGTTCGCCGCGACGACGTTGATAGAGCGGGCGAAGTGGCGGAGAAATCAAGATGGGCGGTGGGACGACAAGCGGTTGGCCGCGCATTCGGAGTACGCGAACTCCGTCAAAACCTGTGCGCAGCTGGCTTATCGGGTGACGGCGACGAGGGGGTATCCCGCGAACGATCAGCCGATCGACGGGCTGATGGCCTTGGCGTCGGCGGATGCGGACAGAACAGTGAAGTGGGAGAGCGTGCTGCTGCTCGGTTCTCCCGCGGCGATCTCCGCCTCCGCTGCACGCCATTGGCACGAAGGGATGTGGAAGCTGAGCCTGGTCGCGAGGCTGCAGGATGTCGATCACGCGGTGTACGTTGAGCTGTTCGATTCGATCGGGCGGAGGCGCAACGAATTCTACGAGTGCGCCCGCGCCGATCTCGGTATCAGGAGCGGCACTCTCCCGCCGGATGACCGAGCTTGGCTTCCTCCGGCGGGGGCGTGAGACCGGTCAACGCGCGGTGTGTATGAACTGCCAGGCCGCCAATCCCAGCACTGCGATCCCGACAACTAACGTCACCAACCCACTCATCATCAACCGCACCGTAATCCGGTGCAGCCGCTCATGCCGCTGGCGGTTCTCGAAGAACTTGTCGGTAGGGACGATGTCGCCGATGAAGCAGGATTCGGAGGATTTGATGGCGCGGGCGGCGAGGGAGTCGGTGATGCCGCCTGCGGTGAGGGTGAGGAGGGCGGTGGCGATGCAGGTGATGGAGACGGTGGTGAGCGCGACGTTGAGCATGGGACCCCCGGTGAGCCGGGCCCGCCGGTGTGCGGCGGGCAGTTGTCCTGGTGGCACTAGTTTGGCGGTGGGGTCCGACATGTTCGGCTGACATCTGGGATCGTTGCGGCGGGGTGGGCGAGGGGCTCCTTTCGGGAAAGGGCAGGCGGCGGGCTCAGCGGCGCACTTCGGTGAGGGCGACCGGCCGGCGCTCGGCGCGGGAGAGTTCGCAAGCCTCGGCGATGTAGAAGGCTTCGAGGGCGTCGGCGATGGTGCAGGGGCTGGGTGCGGTTCCGGTGGCGACGGCGACGAAGGTGGTGAGTTCCTCGGTGTAGGCGCGGCGGAATCGTTCCATGAAGCCGGGGTAGGCGGGGTCGGGGGAGGTGGGGTGGTCGGGTTCGACGGAGTGGAGCGGGGCGCGGTCGTCGAGGCCGACGATGGCGTTGCCTCGGGAGCCGAGCACTTCGAGGCGGACGTCGTATCCCGCGCCGTTGTAGCGGCCGAGGTTGACGGTCGCGAGGGTGCCGTCGTCGAGGGTGAGCAGGACCGCGGCGGTGTCGATATCGCCTGCGGCGGTGAAGAATTCGTCGCCGCGGTTGGCGCCGCGAGCGTAGACCTCGGTGACTTCGCGGCCGGTGACCCAGCGGATGATGTCGAAGTCGTGGACGCCGCAATCGCGGAAAAGGCCACCGGAGCGGGGGATGTAGTCGGCGGGTGGCGGGGCGGGGTCCAGTGTGGTGGCTCGCAGGGTGTGCAGCCAGCCGAGTTCGCCGCCGGCGACGGCCGCGCGGGCGGCGCGGTAGCCGGCGTCGAAGCGGCGTTGGAAGCCGATCTGCACGGGAACGGCGCTGTCGCGCACACGGTCGAGCACGGCCAGCGTGCCGTCGATGTCGCGGGCGACCGGCTTCTCGCAGAAGACCGGGATACCGCGGTCGATGGCCGCCGCGATCAGCGCGGGATGGGAATCGGTCGCGGTGGCGATGACGAGCCCGGTGAGGTCGGCGGCGAGGAGCGTCTCGATGTCCCCAACAGCCTCGACGCCGAGTTTGGCCGCGGTGGTGCGCGCGCGGGTGGCGTCGAGGTCGGCGACGACGACGCGATCGACGCCGGGGAGTCCGTGCAGTGTTTCGGCGTGCGCCGTGCCGATGCGGCCGACGCCCGCGAGGCCTAATGTGACGGTGCTGCTCATCGATCCTCCTCGGTGGGAATGCGATTGCGTGCCTGAAGGTTTCAGCCGGGCGCGGCGGTGGTGCCGCGGACGACGAGCTCGGGTTCGAGCCTGCGACGGACGGGGTCGGTGCGGTTGTCGCGCAGACGTTCGGCGAGCGCTTCCACGGCCAGCTCGCCCATCCGGACGCGCGGCTGGTCGATGGTGGTGAGCGCGATGTGGCGCAGCGCGGCGAGCGAGGTGTTGTCGTAACCGACGACCGAGACGTCCTCCGGCACACGCAGTCCGGCTTCCTCGAGCGCGGACATGGCGCCGACCGCGTTGAAGTCGTTGCCGCACACCAGCGCGGTGGGAAAGTTGCCGGGCGAGAAGATCTTCAGCAGTTTGCGCACCCCGGCCATGCCTGCCGAGTCGGTGTGTTCGCTGGAGATCACCATCGGTTCCAGACCGTGTCGCGCCATCGCGATGCGGTAGCCGCGGCGGCGCGCGGCGGCGGTGAACGCGGCTCCGCCGTCGAGGTGCACGATTCGACTGTGGCCCAACGAGACCAGATGGTCGACGGCCAGTGCCGCGCCGAGTTCGCCGTCGTCGTTGACGGTGTCGACGCCCGCGATCGTGGAGCCGCGTGAGACCAACACGAGCGGAACCTGCTGCGCCGCTTGACGAATCGCCGCAGCGGGCAACACGGGGGAGAGCAGGATGATCCCGCCGGGCCGGAACGACAGCAGGCTCTCCAGCGCGGTGCGCTCGCGAGCGGCACTGCGGCGGCCGGTGTTCAGGATCAGTTCGAGCCCCGACCGCTGCGCGGCGGCGTCCATCCCCTCCACCACGTCGGCGAAGAAGGCGTTGCGCAGATCCGAGACGAGGACGCCGACGATATTGGAGGTCCGGCTGGCCAGCGATCTCGCCATGATGTGCGGCTGATAGCCGAGCTCACGCGCGGCCTCGAGCACGGCACGGCGCCGGTGCGCGCTGACCTTGGGCGAATCCCGCATGACAAGGGAGACCAGCGCGCGGGAGACGCCCGCGCGTGCGGCGACGTCCTCCATCGTCGGTCGCGCCATCTCGCCTCCGTCCGCCATTCCGAACCCCGGCTCGCCGAAGCCGCGCCGGCTGCCGGATCGGACGTTACACGGGGCGCGGCGCGGCATCAATGGAGCGCTCTAATCGGACATTGCCAGACGATCGCCCCGCGTCCTCTTGCCATGCCGGGCAAAGAAATACGAGGTGGAGGCGCGGAAACGCGCGGGAGTCGCACCCCTTGACACGATGTGGCCTGCGTTACATAGTTGGAGCGCTCCAAAGCGAGGGCACCTGTTCACCTCGAAGGTCGGAGAGACGATGACCGAACCTCTCTACCCGCTACGCATCGCGGCCGCACCGATCTCCTGGGGCGTGTGCGAAGTCCCCGGCTGGGGCCATGTGCTCGAGGCGGGAACCGTGCTGGCCGAGATGGCGCGGTTGGGCATCACCGCGACCGAACTGGGCCCACCCGGCTACCTCCCGGATGACCCGGCGGTGCTGCGCGCTTTGCTGGACCGCTTCGGCATCCGCGCCGTCGGCGGGTTCCTCGCGCTGCCGCTGCACCGTGCGCCGGAGGACGCGCTGGCCGCAGCGCAACGAGCGGCCGCGCTGTTCGCCGCCACCGGAGCGGAGGTCCTGGTGCTGGCCGCTGCCACCGGCCTGGACGGTTACGACGCGCGCCCCGAACTCGACGTCGCCGAGTGGCGAACCCTGCTGGACACCGCCGCGGCCGTCCGCGACCTCGCTGCGGCGCACGGCCTGCGCACCGTGCTGCACCCGCACGTCGGCACGCACGTGGAGACCGAGGCCGAGGTCGAACGGTTCCTCGCGGACTCCGACCTCGATCTCTGCCTCGACACCGGCCATCTGCTGATCGGCGGAACCGACCCCGTCGACCTGGCCCGCAGGCACCCGCGCCGCATCGGACACGTCCACCTCAAGGACGTGCGCGCCGAACTGGCCAACGAAGTGCACAGTGGCGCAATCGAATACAGCGAGGCGGTGCGACGCGGGCTCTACGCACCGCTCGGCCGGGGCGACATCGATATCGCGGCACTCGTGCGCGCGGTCCGCGAGGCGGGCTATCGCGGCTGGTACGTCATCGAGCAGGACACCGCGCTGCGACCGACCGACCCCGTGACCTCGGCAAGCCGCGACGCGCAACACAGTCTGCGCTACCTCGCCGAGCTGGGCGTCGCATCGGCGTCACGGTAGGAGGCGTGCCGGATGTTCGGACGAAAAGTCGCTGCCACCCAGAGATTCTCGTTGCGCGCGGCCCTGTCGCTGGCGGCCGTCGCGGCACTGGCCGCATGCAGCGGCCCGGGCGCGGACGTAGTCGGCACCACCCAATCACCTGTCGCCGCAGGCGAATTGGAGTCCGTCGCGGTGGTGACCCACGGCAGCGCGGGCGACGCCTTCTGGAACGTGGTCAAGAACGGTGCGGAGGCCGCGGGCAAGGAACTCGGCGTCGCCGTGCAATACAACTCTTCCGGCGATCCCGGCCAGCAGGCGAAGCTGATCGACAACGCGGTGGCGCAGGGCGTGGACGGTCTGGTGGTCTCGATGGCCAACCCGGAGGCGCTGCGGCCCTCGGTGGAGCGCGCGGTGGCGGCCGGAATCCCGGTGGTCACCATCAACTCGGGCGAGAGCGAGAGCGCGAAGTACGGCGCGTTCGCGCACGTCGGACAAAGCGAGGGCTTGGCGGGCCAGGCGGCGGGCAGGCGGCTCGCCGACGCCGGACGCACGAAGCTGCTGTGCGTCATCCACGAGGCGGGCAATATCGGTGCCAATCAGCGCTGTGACGGCGCGACCCGCGCGTTCGGCAACGGCGCGACGCTCCAGGTCGACATCAACAACCCCACCGACGCCCAATCCCGAATCAAGGGGGCGCTGGAGGCCGATCGCTCGATCGATGCCGTGCTGACGCTGAACTCCCAGGTCGCGGCCCGCGCGGTGGACGCGGTGCGCGAATCGAGATCCGCCGCCACGGTGGCGACGTTCGACCTGAACACCGACGTGGTCGAGGCCATCCGGGCGGGTGCGCTGCTGTTCGCGGTCGATCAGCAACAGTACGAACAGGGCTACCTGCCGATCGTGCTGCTCCAGCTGTATCGCACGAATCTGAACACGGTCGGCGGCGGCGCGCCGGTGCAGACGGGCCCCGGCTTCGTGGACGCCGACAACGTCGAGGCCGTCGCCACGCTCGTCGCCCAGGGCACCCGGTGAGGAGCACGAACATGACCACGACGACCGAGCCCACCGAGGTCACGCCGACCGGCCGCGCCGAAGGACCGAGCCTCCTACAGCGCTTGGCGGTGCGACCGGAGATCGGAGCCGCCCTCGGCGCGCTGCTGGTGTTCGTCTTCTTCTCGCTCGTCACCGACCGCTTCCTCAGCCCGCTCGGGATCGCGACCTGGCTGGACGACGCGTCCACGCTCGGCATCATGGCGGTCGCGGTGGCGCTGCTGATGATCGGCGGCGAATTCGACCTCTCGGCGGGCGTGATGACCGCCTCGACCGCGCTCGTCACGGCGCTGCTCGCGGTGCACGCGGGGTGGAACGTCTGGTTCGCGCTGCTGGCCTCGCTGGTGTTCGCGCTGACCGTCGGCGCGTTCAACGGCTGGGTCGTGATGCGCACGGGGCTACCGAGTTTCATCGTCACGCTCGGCACTTTCCTTGCGCTGCAAGGGCTCAACCTCGGCGTCACCCGGTTGGTCACCGACACGGTCCAGGTGTCCGGCGTGCGGGCCGCGGACGGCTACGAGTCGGCGGGCTGGGTGTTCGCTGCCACGCTGAACATCGGCGACGCGCGCATCCAGGCCTCGGTGGTGTGGTGGATCGTGCTCACCGCGATCGCCTCGATCATCCTGGTGCGCACCAAGTTCGGCAATTGGATCTTCGCGGTCGGCGGCTCGCTGACCAGCGCGCGGGCGGTGGGTGTCCCGGCGGACCGGACGAAGATCCTGCTGTTCATGGGGACCGCGTTCGCGGGCTGGGTGGTCGGCTCCTGCAACATCTTGCGTTTCGCCAGCGTGCAGGCCAACCAGGGCGTCGGACTCGAGCTGCACTACATCATCGCGGCCGTGGTCGGCGGCTGCCTGCTGACCGGCGGCTTCGGCTCGGCGATCGGCGCGGCCATCGGCGCGCTCATCTTCGGCATGGCGCGCCAGGGCATCGTGTTCGCGCGCTGGGACAGCGACTGGTTCATGCTGTTCCTCGGCGTGCTGCTGCTGGCCGCGGTGCTGGTGAACAACAGATTCCAGAAGCGAGCGGAAAGGGTGCGCCGATGACCGCCCCCCTGATCGAGACGATCGACATCGGCAAGAGCTACGGCGGCGTCGTCGCGCTGCGCGACGTGTCGACCGTAGTGCGGGCGGGCGAAGTCACCTGTGTGCTCGGCGACAACGGCGCGGGCAAATCCACACTCATCAAGATCCTCGCCGGTGTGCACCGGCACGACAGGGGCGAATTGCGCGTCGAGGGCGAGCGGGTCCGATTCGATTCGCCGCGTGCGGCATTGGATCGCGGCATCGCGACCGTGTACCAGGATCTCGCGGTGGTGCCGTTGATGAGCGTCTGGCGCAACTTCGTGCTCGGTTTCGAGCCCACGATCGGATACGGGCCTTTCCGGCTGCTCGATCGCAACGCCGGGCGCGAGATCGCGCGAAAGGCGCTGGCCGACATGGGCATCGAGATCGAGGACATGGAACAGCCGGTCGGCACCCTCTCCGGCGGACAGCGGCAGTGCGTCGCGATCGCCAGGGCCGTACATCGCGGCGCCAAGGTGCTCATCCTCGACGAGCCGACCGCCGCGCTGGGCGTGAAACAGGCCGGGGTGGTGCTGAAATACGTGGTGCAGGCGCGCGAACGAGGCCTCGGCGTCGTCCTGATCACGCACAATCCGCACCACGCCTACCCCGTCGGCGATCGCTTCCTGTTGCTCGAGCGCGGCACGGTGCTCGGCGCCTACGAGAAGTCCGAGATCGACCTGCCCGAGCTGACCAGGCAGATGGCGGGCGGAGCCGAATTGGACGCGCTGCAACACGAATTGGCGCGGGTGATCGGCTCGTGACCGGGTCCGCAGGGGCGGGCACGATCGAGGCGCTGACCATCGGCCGCGTCGGGGTCGATCTGTATCCGGAGCAGAGCGGCGTCCCGCTCGCCGAGGTGCGGTCGTTCGCGAAATCGTTGGGCGGCACGGCGACCAACGTCGCGGTCGCCGCCGCGCGCCTCGGCCGTCGCTCGGCGGTCCTCACCAAAGTCGGCCCGGACGGCTTCGGCGCGTACGTGCGCGCGGCGCTCACCGAGTTCGGGGTCGCGGCGGACTATGTCGGCACCGCGCCGAATCTGCTGACACCCGTGGTCTTCTGCGAGCTGAACCCGCCAGCCGATCCGCCGCTGCTCTTCTACCGCGCCCCGATCGCGCCCGACCTCACCCTCACACCCGAGGACGTGCCGTGGGATCTCGTCGACGCCGTGCCGCTGCTGTGGGTGACCGGCACCGGCGTCAGTGCCGAACCCGCGCGCGGCACCCAGCGCGCGATCCTGGAGCGCCGCGCCCGGCGCGGCTACACGGTCCTCGACCTGGACTATCGGCCGATGTTCTGGCCGGACGAGGCGACCGCGCGCGCCGAGATCGGCTGGATGCTCGACCACGTGAACGTCGTCGTCGGTAACCGCGCCGAGGTCGGCATCGCGGTCGGCACGACCGATCCCGACGCGGCGGCCGATCGGCTGCTGGCGCGCGGGGTCCGGCTGGCGGTGATCAAGCGCGGCGCCGAGGGCGTGCTCGTGGCCACCGCAGACGGGCGCTGGACCGTACCGCCGTGCCCGGTGGCGGTGGTCTGCGGGCTCGGCGCGGGCGA
This sequence comes from Nocardia amikacinitolerans, assembly GCF_900215415.1. Taxonomy (NCBI): domain Bacteria; kingdom Bacillati; phylum Actinomycetota; class Actinomycetes; order Mycobacteriales; family Nocardiaceae; genus Nocardia; species Nocardia amikacinitolerans. The sequence continues at coordinate 255,668 of NZ_OBEG01000006.1, forward strand.
CGGCTTCGGCGGCGCGCTGATCCACGGGCTGCTCGCCGACTGGGACCCGCACCGCATCGGCGTCTACGCCAATGCGGCGGGTGCGCTGGTCGCGTCCCGGCTGGCCTGCGCGGACGCCATGCCGACGGCGGCGGAGATCGAGGAGCTGCTGTGCCGATGAACCCCGTTCCGCACCTGACCGACGAGCGCTGGGCCGAGCTGCTGCGCGTGCGCGCGACGGACCCCGCCGCCGTCGAACGGGCCTACGCCAAGCGAATGCGGCGGTCCGCCCTGCTCTCGGAACGCGAGACGCTGTTCCTCGTCGCCGCCGACCATCCCGCGCGCGGCGCGCTCGGCGTCGGTTCGGACCGCACCGCGATGGCCGATCGGCGCACCCTGCTGGAACGGCTGCTGATCGCGCTGGCCGACCCGGCGGTGGACGGCGTGCTCGGATCGCCGGACGTGGTCGAGGAGCTGCTGTTGCTCGACGCGCTGGACGACAAGGTGGTGATCGGTTCGATGAACCGCGGCGGCCTCGCGGGCGCCGAATGGGAGATCGACGACAGGTTCACCGGTTACGACGCCGACGCCCTGGTCCGCTACCGCCTCGACGGCGGCAAAATGCTGCTGCGCCTTGTCGATTCGGATCCCGGCACGGTGCCCACCCTGCACGCCTGCGCGCAGGCGGTGTCCGAACTCGCCGCGCACGGGCTGATGGCGATGGTGGAACCGCTGCCGTACCACCGCGACGCGTCCGGCGCGCTGGTGATGAGCAAGGACGCGCCCTCGCTCACGCGGGCCATCACGGTCGCCTCGGGCCTCGGGGTCACCTCGGCCTACACCTGGCTGAAAATTCCGGCCCCCGAGGACAGTTCGGTGTTGGACGCCACCACGCTGCCGGTCGTCGTGCTCGGCGGCGTGCCCTCCGGTGATCCGGCGGCGGACCTGGCCGCCTGGGGCGGCGCGCTGCACCACGACGTCGTGCGCGGCCTTGTGGTCGGGCGCACCTTGCTCTATCCGCCGGACGGCGATGTCGCCGCCGCCGTCGACGCGGCGGCACGAATGCTGAAGGAGTCCCGATGACACTGCATCGTCCGGCCGGGACATTGGCCGACGGCCGAGATCCGGTCCTGCTCACCGCCGAGGACGCCGGATGGCGCTACACAGGGCTGCGGGTGCTCGAGCTCGCACCCGGCGAGACCAGAACCCTGTCCACCGGCGAGTACGAGGCGTTCGTGCTGCCGCTGTCCGGCTCCTGCGTCGTCCGGGCGGACACGCTCGTCCTCGAATTGCGCGGGCGCGACTCGGTTTTCACCCGCGTCACCGACTTCGCGTACGTACCGCGCGATGCCGAGGTGACGTTGTCCAGCGCCGGTGGCGCGGTCCTTGCCATGCCCATGGCCAAATGCGGGCGGCGGCTGTCGCCGAAATACGGCCCGGCCGAAGAAGTTCCGGTCGAGGTGCGGGGCGCGGGCCGGGCGACGCGGCAGGTCAACAACTTCGGCGTGCCCGGTGTGTGGGCACACGCGGACAAGCTCAACGCCTGCGAGCTGATCACGCCGGACGGCAACTGGTCGTCGTACCCGCCGCACAAGCACGACGAGGCGAGCGCGTGCGAGGTGGTCAACGAGGAGATCTACTACTTCCGCATCGCAGGCCGCGACGGCGTCACCCCATCCCGCGAGGGCTTCGGCCTGCACCGCGTCTACACCGCCGACGCCGAGGTGGACGAGAACGTGGCGGTGCGCGACGGCGACGTGTTCCTGGTGCCGCGCGGCTACCACGGTCCGTGCGTGGCGGCGCCCGGCTACCCGATGTACTACCTCAACGTGCTGGCCGGTCCGGCGCCCGAGCGGTCGATGGCCTTCTGCGACGATCCGGCGCACGCCTGGATCCGGGACGGCTGGGCGGGGGAGCAGCCCGACCCGCGCTGCCCGGTCACCGGCCCGGAGGGGCGGTCGTCGTGGAACTGACCACCGCGCAGGCCCTGGTGTCCTGGCTGATCGCGCAGCGCTCGGAGACGCTGGACGGCGCGGACGTGCCGCTGTTCCCTGCCGTCTTCGCGATCTTCGGACACGGCAACGTGCTCGGCCTCGGCACCGCGCTGCACGAACGCCGCGACGAGCTGCCCGTCTGGCGCGGACACACCGAGCAGGGGATGGCGCTGGCGGCCGTCGGCTACGCCAAGGCCACGCATCGACGCCAAGTCGGCGTCGCCACGTCCTCCATCGGGCCGGGTGCGCTGAACATGGTGACCGCCGCCGGCGTCGCGCACGCGAACCGGCTGCCGCTGCTGCTGCTTCCCGGCGACACGTTCACCGGACGCGCCCCCGACCCGGTGCTGCAACAGGTCGAACACTTCGGGGACGCGACCGCGACGGTGAACGACGCGTTCCGCGCGGTGAGCCGCTACTTCGACCGGATCACCAGACCCGAACAGCTCATCGCGACGCTGCCGCAGGTGGCGCGGGTGCTGACCGATCCCGCCGACGCCGGACCGGTCACCCTTGCGCTGCCACAGGACGTGCAGGCGGAGACCTTCGACTTCCCTGACGCGCTGTTCACCCCCGTGCAGCACCGCGTACCGCGTCCCCGCCCCGATGTGCGCGCGCTGACCGAGGCCGCCGCGGCCATACGCGCCGCGCGGCGACCGCTGCTGGTGCTCGGCGGCGGCGTGCGGTACGCGGGCGCGGGCGCGATCGCGGTGGAATTCGCGGAGCGGCACGGCATTCCGATCACCGAGACCACCGCAGGCCGCACACTGGTGCCGCACGACCATCCGTTGCACGCGGGCCCACTCGGCATCACCGGCTCCGCGTCGGCGAACACGCTCGCCGCGGACGCGGACCTGGTGCTCGCCGTCGGCACCCGGTTGCAGGACTTCACGACGGCCTCGTGGACGGTCTTCGCGCCCGACGTCCGCGTGGTCACGATCAACGCGGCCCGCTTCGACGCGGTCAAGCACGGCGCGTTGCCGGTCGTCGGCGACGCGGCCGCCACCCTCACCGAGCTGGGCGAACACCTGCCCGGATGGACCGCGCCTGGCGACTGGACTCGGCGCGCCGCACCGCTGCGGGAAACCTGGGACGCCCAGATCGACAAGCTGCGCGCGCCGACGCCGGGCACGCCCAGCTATGCCCAGGTCGTCGGCATCGTCAACGAGCTCTCGACGCCCGAGGACTACGTCATGACGGCTTCCGGCGGGCTGCCGGGCGAGCTGATCGGCGGCTGGCGCGGCGCGGGCGGGACACCGAGCATGGACGTGGAGTACGGATTCTCTTGTATGGGTTACGAACTCGCGGGAGCGTGGGGCGCCGCCATGGCGCACGGGGGCGGTCTGGTCACCACGTTGCTCGGCGACGGCTCCTACCTGATGCTGAATTCGGAACTGTTCTCGGCGGCCTTCGCCGGGCACCCGTTCGTCGCCGTGGTGTGCGACAACGACGGCTACGCGGTGATCGCGCGCCTCCAGGAGGGACAGGGCGGCGCGGCGTTCAACAATCAGTACGCCGACTGTCGGACCACCCTCGCCGACCCGCCGCGCGTCGATTTCGCGGCGCACGCCACCGCGCTCGGTTGCTCGGTATTCGCTGCAACTAGTACCGACCAGTTTCGAATCGCCTACCACCGAGCGCGGGCGGCCGCGGTCGCGGCGTCGCGTCCGGCGGTCGTCGTCGTGCGGACGCGGGCCGCCGACTGGACCGAGGCCGGTGCGTGGTGGGAAGTCGGTGTGCCGCAATACCTTTCCGGCCGCGGCGACTACGATGCGAACAAGCCCGCGCAGCTGCGCTATGTGCGGGGGCGATGACCCGTTCGCATGCTCGGCCGTGTACGTCGGTGTACAGACCTGTTCGCTGGGCGGTCGACACCCGGTCCGGATGCGAGGTGACAGACACAGACCCCGATGAGCGTTGAATAGCTCACAGTGGATGGGGCCGAATGTGGAGAAATTCGTCGGATGATGGCATTGTGGATCTACGAGACCGGGGTGTCAATGCAAGTCCCTGGCTCGTCAACAGAAAGTATGAAATGGCTCAAGGCATCGTTAAGTGGTTCAACAGCGAGAAGGGCTTCGGCTTCATTGCCCAGGACGGCGGCGGTCCCGACGTCTTCGTGCACTACTCGGCTGTGAGCGGCTCGGGTTTCCGGTCCCTCGATGAGGGGCAGCGCGTGGAGTTCGAGATCGGCCAGGGACAGAAGGGTCCGCAGGCCCAGGACGTCCGCGTCGTCGCCTGATTCGACACGCACTTCGAGGCTCCGCACCAGTACGGTGCGGGGCCTCTCGTCTTTCTCGGCTCGGTGGGACTCGCCGGAACCGGCACACGATGGACCGAGCGGCACCGGCCGTTGTACCCTTCCCCGGTTCTGCGCGTTCGGAGAAGGTGCGGCGTATGGCTCTGGGCACAGTGATGTGGTTCGACACCGAAAAGGGATTCGGTTTCATCGCCCAAGACGGTGGTGGCAAGGACGTGTTCGTGGACTACCTGGATCTCCAGGGTTCCGGGTTCCGATCCTTGACGGCCGGGCAGCGGGTGGAGTTCGAGCTGCGCCAAAGCAAGTCGGGGCCGGAGGCGATCGCCGTGCGGGTCATCGAATAGGCGTACCCCGGCGCGTGACCGCCACCTTCCAACGGCGTCTACCGAGTCGACAGTGCTTGCGCGCGGAAGAACTCAGCGGTCAGCGCCCGTGCGCGTCCCAGGTCCCGCTCGCCGGGCCGCGGGAAAGCATCTGCCGCGCCGTCGAATTCGCTCGCGATGAACCTGGCGATCGGCGTGGGCACGGCGCCGCTGCCCATTTCCCTTGTCCGCGATTTGAGTTCGGTCAGCTCGGCCACGGCCGCGACCAGGTCGGCGGGCAATGCGCACTGCGCGAGCAGCGTCGGCAGATGCATCGGCGCCACCGCGGCTTCGGGATGCTCGCGCAGCCACCGCAGCGCCATCGCGGGACGCAGCGCGTAGAAGACCTTCTTCAGTGATCGGTTGCGGTCGAACAGTTCCCACTGCCGAGCGCCGAGGTGCAGGTAGTGCCGCGCCACCTGATCGCGGGCGGCGACCTGCTCGGCCAGCGCCCGCAAGTCGGCGCGAAAGCTCGCGTCGCCGCGGTACACGATCGGCGACATCAACCACTCGATCAGCACCGCGTTGCCTTTGGCCAACAGCCGCAACGCTTTACCCAGATCCCAGCCGTTGACGTCGAGCAGCCCGACGAGCGGCGTCTCGATCACATCGCGCGTCCGCCACGGCGACAGATAGGTGTCCAGCGGCGCCACGTACACGAAGCGGCAATCGTAGTCGGAGTCCGGCGAGGGGAAACCCCAAGCCCGGCTGCCACTTTCGATGGCCAAGCGCACCTGGACGCGCTGCTCGCGCTCGATCCGGTCCAGCTCGGCGTCGACGGACCCGACCACGGTCGGATCCATCGACTCCGGAACAGCGCGCAACGACATGGGCCGATCGTATGCGCGAGGGTGTGTTCGCTTCAGCTCATTTTCGGGCCTGCTGGGACGCCGCCGGACGCGGTGCGATGGTGTTGCGTGTCGTGACCGCGGCGTATCCAGGTCGGTCCTCGGCGGCGTTCGTCGCCGGTGCGCGGTCCACGAAACCCCGCCGGGATCCTGCGGCGTCGCGTGACGGAGAACGGGCGGGTTCGTGCGTTCTCGCAAGCTCAGGGCGGCGGTGTACGGAAGGAGGCTCGGGGGAGTGTCCAGCCCGCCGTCCGCACCGCGCCGCGCGGTTCGGCTCGACCGACGTCGCGGGTCGCGCAGCCGGTTGCTGTGGCGCGCGGTCGGCATCCGTGTCCCCCGTGGAATCGGCGTTTTCGGCTGCCATTGTCGAATATGCAGCGAATTGCCGACCAATAACCCGAGTGGATGCGAGCCGAAAAATATCGGCATTACCACGACCCCCGTTTCCGGGCGGGTTCGTGCCCGCAGTGGGCCCGTGAGCCAATTCCGCGACCGCCTCGGAAGTCGCCATTCTCAGAGTTTCTCCGGCGATTCCTCAGAGTTCTCTCAGAAATTGACATAAGCTGCACGCGCGTATGATCTGGACGGCTGACCATCCTCTGGCAGCTGCAAACATGCAGGTAGATGCCTGTTTTTGGAGGCAGATTCATGGGATGTGTAGTGATCGGCGCCGCATCGAATATTCGAATGTAGTGTGCGTCACAATTTTCCAGAATTTCGTAACCGCGTTCGCGACACCGCCGATGTGCCGTGTGTCAGCCAGTTCGACTGGATAATTTCGAGGAAGAGGAATTCTTATGATCCCCGTTATCATCGACACCGGTAGTGCCGCCATCGACGGTCTGTTCAACACTCTCGGTGCCGCGCTGCACGGTGTGCTGAACACCCTGTGGACGGGTTCCTTCGGCGGCCGCTGATACGACTCCGCGATCGAGCGACTCGATCGTGTCCGTGCCGTCCGCTCGGCACGACCATGGAAGACCCCGCATCCCCTCGGTGCGGGGTCTTCCCGTCTTTTCCGCGTGTTTCGGACCCAACGCTGGTCTCGGAGAACGCGCTCGTCCGGGGCGTGCGCCTGACCCCCGACGTCCAGATGGACCCGGTGGCCTTACGGCAGAACGCCATTCGCTTTCGTCCGCCCGCCGCCCCGCCGCGCCGCCCGCACACTGACGGCAGCCGCCTACCGGGTGGTACAGCCGGATGAAATGCCGACCACTAAGCTTGTCGGCGGTAACTGCCGACCCCCATTTCCCCAGGAGTACCCCACAGTGAGCCAAGCAGGCCGTCCTGTTGTTCTGATCGCCGACAAGCTCGCCCAGTCGACCGTCGACGCGCTCGGTGACGGTGTCGAGGTTCGCTGGGTCGACGGCCCCGACCGCCCGGCCCTGCTCGCCGCGGTTCCGGAGGCCGACGCGCTGCTCGTGCGTTCCGCCACCACCGTCGACGCCGAGGTGCTCGAGGCAGGCAAGAACCTGAAGATCGTCGCCCGCGCCGGCGTCGGCCTCGACAATGTCGACGTGCCCGCGGCCACCGAGCGCGGCGTCATGGTCGTCAACGCGCCGACCTCCAACATCCACACCGCCGCCGAGCACGCGGTCACCCTGCTGCTCGCCGCCGCCCGCCAGGTCCCCGCCGCCGACGCGACCCTGCGCGAGCGCACCTGGCAGCGCAGCAAGTTCAACGGCGTCGAGATCTTCGGCAAGACCGTCGGCGTCGTCGGCCTCGGCCGCATCGGCCAGCTGTTCGCCGCGCGCCTCGCCGCGTTCGAGACCAAGCTCATCGCGTACGACCCCTACGTCTCCCCGGCCCGCGCCGCCCAGCTCGGCATCGAGCTGGTCACGCTGGACGAGCTGCTGCAGCGCGCCGACCTGATCTCGGTGCACCTGCCCAAGACCCCGGAGACCAAGGGTCTGCTGAGCAAGGAGAAGCTCGCCCTCACCAAGCCGGGCGTCATCATCGTCAACGCCGCGCGCGGCGGCCTGATCGACGAGGCCGCGCTGGCCGAGGCCATCAAGTCCGGCCACGTGCGCGCCGCCGGTCTGGACGTGTTCGACACCGAGCCGTGCACCGACAGCCCGCTGTTCGAGCTGCCGCAGGTCGTCGTCACCCCGCACCTGGGCGCGTCCACCTCCGAGGCGCAGGACCGCGCGGGCACCGATGTCGCGAAGTCGGTGCTGCTTGCCCTGGCGGGCGAGTTCGTTCCCGGCGCGGTGAACGTCACCGGCGGCGCGGTCGGCGAAGAGGTCGCCCCGTGGCTGGAGATCGTGCGCAAGCAGGGCGCGCTGGTCGGCGCGCTGTCCGACGAGCTGCCCGTCAGCATCGAGGTGCAGGTGCGCGGCGAGCTCGCCTCCGAGGACGTCGCGGTGCTGGAGCTCTCGGCGCTGCGCGGCATCTTCTCGGCGCTGGTCGAGGACCAGGTCACCTTCGTCAACGCGCCCGCGCTGGCCAAGGAGCGCGGCATCACCGCGCAGGTCACCACCGCGTCGGAGAGCCCGAGCCACCGCAGCGTCGTCGACCTGCGCGCCGTGTTCGGCGACGGCCGCACCCTGAACGTCGCGGGCACGCTCACCGAGCCGCAGCAGGTGCAGAAGATCGTCAACATCAACGGCCGCAACTACGACATGCGCGCCGAGGGCCTGAACCTGGCGATCCTGAACTACGAGGACCGTCCTGGCGCGCTGGGCAAAATCGGCACCAAGCTCGGCGAGGCCGACATCGACATCCTGGCCGCGCAGCTGAGCCAGGACGTGGACAAGGAAGGCGCCACCGTCGTCCTCCGCGTGAACAAGGAAGTGCCCGCCGACGTGCAGGCCGCCATCGCCGAGTCGGTCGGCGCCGCCAAGATCGCGCTGGTCGACCTGTTCTGATCCGATCGGCGCGTCCAGCGCCGAGGGAAACAAGTGCCGCGCGCCGTCACCGCAGGGTGGCGGCGCGCCGCACGTTCCCGGCGGGTCGGCCGGGAGGGCGTACCTCCGCCTTCGCTCCGGCCGTGCGCGCAATGGACGAACTGTGTCCGGCTGTGTGGATCAGCGTTGTCCCGCCCGGCCGGCCGGACGCGGCGGGGCGCCTAGTACCGTGTCGGTGCTCGCCGAGCGTCCGGCCAGATCCGGTCGAAAATGAACGGAGTTGTCATGAAGCTTGCTGTCATCCCCGGTGACGGTATCGGGCCCGAGGTCATCGCCGAGGCGCTCAAGGTGCTGGACGTCGTCGTGCCCGGCGTCGAGAAGACCGAGTACGACCTCGGCGCGAAGCGCTACCACGCGACCGGCGAGATCCTGCCGGACTCGGTGCTGCCCGAGCTGAAGCAGCACGACGCCATTCTGCTCGGCGCCATCGGCGATCCGTCGGTGCCCAGCGGCGTGCTCGAGCGCGGTCTGCTGCTGCGCATCCGGTTCGCGCTGGACCACCACGTGAACCTGCGCCCGTCGAAGCTGTTCCCCGGCGTCACCAGCCCGCTAGCGGGCAACCCCGACATCGACTTCGTCGTGGTGCGCGAAGGCACCGAGGGCCCGTACACCGGCACCGGCGGCGCGATCCGCGTCGAGACCCCGCACGAGGTCGCCACCGAGGTGAGCACCAACACCCGCTTCGGCATCGAGCGCGTCGTCCGCTACGCCTTCGCCAAGGCGCAGGCCCGCCGCAAGCACCTCACCCTGGTGCACAAGAACAACGTCCTGACCTTCGCCGGATCGCTGTGGCAGCGCACCGTCGACGAGGTCGCCGCGGAGTTCCCCGAGGTCACCACCGCGTACCAGCACATCGACGCGGCGACCATCCACATGGTCAACGATCCCGGCCGCTTCGACGTGATCGTCACCGACAACCTGTTCGGCGACATCATCACCGACCTCGCGGCCGCGGTCAGCGGCGGCATCGGCCTGGCGGCCAGCGGCAATATCGACGCGTCCGGCGCCAACCCGAGCATGTTCGAGCCGGTGCACGGCAGCGCCCCCGACATCGCGGGCCAGTCGAAGGCCGACCCGACCGCCGCGATCCTGTCGGTCTCCTTGCTGCTCAACCACCTCGGCAACACCGAGGGCGCCGCCCGCATCGAGGCCGCCGTCGCCAAGGACCTGTCCTCGCGGTCCGGCGCGTCGTCCACCGTCGAGGTCGGCGACCGGATCGCCGCTTCGGTCTGAGCGATCGTCCGCGAATCCCCGCGTCCGCCCGCGGCGCGGGGATTCGTCGTGCTCGAACCGGTTACCCTCGGGTCGAGTGCGGAACAGGGAGATCAGGTGGCCAAGCGACGGACCAGCCGTAAGCCGGAGCCGGGTCCCTACACGATTCGGGACCTGCACGCGCTGCCCGCGCGGGGCAAGAGCTTCGAGCTGGAGGACGGCTGGCTCGTCGAGGTCGACCGCGGCGCGCGGCACAATCACGTGGCGCAGCGGCTGGCACGGTTCCTCGACGTCGCCGCCGACGTCGAGGTGCACGTCTGCCTCGGCGGCGGCTGGGAAGTGAGCACGCCGGGCGGAATCCGCAAACCCGACATCGTCGTGGTGCCGCGGGAAGTGGTGCGCTCCGCCCTCGTCGCCGACCCGCCGCGGCTGCTGCCCGGCTCCGAGGTGCAGCTGGCCGTGGAGGTGATCGCGCCGGGGACCGGCAGCGAACGCACCGACCGGGTGCGAAAGGTCCACGAGTACGCGGCCGTTGGTATCCCGCAGTACTGGATCGTCGAACACCACCCGAACGTACGAATCCACCCGCTGGTCCTCGACGGTGACATCTATCGCGCAGAACCGCCGGTCGGCCCCGGTTCGACACTCCGTGCGAACATCGGCCACCACAACCACTTTCGCGTCGAGGTGGATCCGGCGGCGTTGCTCGAAGTGTGAGTAGGCTTCGCCCACCAGCGGTTTCACGCTCCAGCCCTGGTTCGGGCTGCCCCGGTGCGCATTCCGTCGAGGGGCGGGTTCTCGGGTGCGTCCGGTGTGCTTGGGCGCGGCGGACTTCGGTGCCCGATATTACGGAGATGGACATGGTTGGCGCCGTCGATGATCGTCCAACGCGTCCAACGCGTCCAACGCGTCCGACGCGGTGCGCGCGAGGTCGGTGCGCCGTAGCAGGATTCGGTACGCGCGACCCGAATGCCGGTCGAGGGCGAAGGCGCGGTGCGGAGGGGAGCCCCGGTCGCTGCCGACCGGGGCTCCCCTCTGGAAACGGCGCGATCAGCGCGGATTTCGGCTGTCGGTGGGAACCAACGGGATTGCGGCCGTGGCAAGCGCTGCGGCGGCCAAGTAAGCGGCGGGGAAACCTCCGACGGTGATCAGTGCGCCGAAAACCGGTGGGATGGCGGCGATCGCGAGGTTCTGGCCGGTGTTCTGGATGCCGAGTCCGCGTCCGCTCCAGTACGGGCCCGCGATCTCGGCGACGGCCGTGAAGGCGAGACCGTTGTCGGACACCGTGATCACCGAGGCGACGATCAGCAGCGGGATGGCGGCCCACCACCACTGCGTCCACGCGGTGAGACCCAGTGCGGCCATGGACAACACGGCCGCCACGGCCACCGTCCGCAGCGGACCGAGCCTGCTGCCGACCCGGTCGGACCACGCGCCCGCGCCGATTCGACCGAACGCACCGAGGATTTGGGTCACGGTCACCAGCGCGCCCGCGGCGGGCAGCGACCAGCCGATGTCGCGGTGCAGCCACAGCAGCGCGAAGGTCCACACCACGCCCTGCGGCACGCACAGCAGCACAGACACGGCGTGGATACGCCACAGCGTGGCGTCGCCGCGATACGGATTGGCCCGGTCGACGCCCTTGCCCTCCGGGCGCGGGGGATCGATGATGCCCAGGTAGCAGGCGGCCGCAGCGACGCCCGCCATGATCGCAGGCACCAGAATCGCGGTCGAAATGCCGTGCGCCGCAGCGACTGCGGGAACGGCGAGCGCGCCGACGCCGACACCGAGGGGCTGCGCGGTCTGCCGGATGCCCATCGCCAGCCCGCGCCGCTCCGGTGGGAACCAGCCGACGATGACGCGACCGCTCGCGCCGTTGGTGCTTGCCGCACCCGCGCCGCCGAGGAACAGCAGCGCACCGAGCGTTATGTCGTTGGTGGTGACCGCTGCCGCGGCGCCCGCGACGAACATGACCAGCGGCCCGCCGACCAACACCTTCCGCTCACCGATGCGGTCCACCACGTACCCCCACGCGATCAGTGTGCAGACCAACCCGACGGTCGGCATCGCCACCAGCAGACCCGCTGTGGGCAAGGACATTCCGCGCGCCGTCAGTGCGGGCAGCAGGAAGGGCGTCCCATGGATGAACACGGCGCTCGATGCCTGCGCGAAGACGCCGAGGGCGAGCATGGACCACCGTCGTGCCGCGCGAATCTCTGTCACGGTCGCCATGGGCCACACCTCGATCTCAAAATATGGAACTCAAGTCTCACTGATTGAACATCGAAACTACGGTACACCGGACGGGAGGCCGATTTCTCCCCCTGAGCCTCGGTGCGCACGCTTCGGCCGCTGCGCGACCGGCGCGAACGCGGCGCCCGCGAGTCGGAACTCACACTCGACCTCCCGAGCTCGCCGCCGGTGAGGTTGCCGCTGTCGCGTGCCGAAGCGGTCGGCCGCGCACGCCGATCGGACCGCTCGGTCGGGTGCGTTCGGGCAGGTCGATGCCGGTCGATAGACTTCGGGGCATGCGTCTAGGTCGAGTTGCCAGTCCCGATGGGGTCGCGTTCGTCAGCATCGAGGGGGAGGAAAGCGACAGCATCGCCAAAGAGATCGCGGAACACCCGTTCGGTACGCCGACGTTCACCGGACGGAGCTGGCCGCTTGCCGACGTGCGCCTGCTCGCGCCGATCCTGGCCAGCAAGGTGGTGTGCGTAGGCAAGAACTACACCGCGCACGCCGCGGAGATGGGTGGTCCCGCGCCGGAGGAGCCGGTGATCTTCATGAAGCCGAGCACCGCGATCGTCGGGCCCAACGCCCCGATCATCTTGCCGCCCAGCTCCTCTCAGGTCGACTACGAGGGCGAGCTCGCCGTCGTCATCGGCCGCCCGTGCAAGGACGTGCCCGCCGCCCGTGCCAAGGACGTGATCCTTGGCTACACCGTCGCCAACGACGTCACCGCCCGCGATCAGCAGCGCCAAGACGGCCAGTGGACGCGTGCCAAAGGCTACGACACCTTCTGCCCGCTCGGCCCGTGGATCGAAACCTCGCTGGACCCTTCGGATCTGGAGATCGTCACCGAACTCGACGGCGAGGTCCGCCAGCGCAGCCGCACTTCGCTACTGCTGCACGACATTCCGAAGCTGGTCGAATGGGTGAGCACGGTCATGACGCTGCTTCCCGGCGACGTGATCCTGACCGGAACACCGGAGGGCGTCGGCCCCGTCCAGAGCGGGCAGCAGGTGTCCGTCACCGTCGAGGGCGTCGGAACCCTCACCAATCCCGTTGCCGCCAAACGCTGATCGAAAGAGAGCCATGACTGAAGTACGGGTCCGATTCTGCCCGTCACCCACCGGCACACCGCACGTCGGCCTGATCCGGACGGCGCTGTTCAACTGGGCGTACGCCCGCCACACCGGCGGCACCTTCGTCTTCCGCATCGAGGACACCGACGCCGCGCGCGATTCCGAGGAGTCCTACAACGCGATCCTCGACGCGTTGCGCTGGCTCGGCCTGAACTGGGACGAGGGTCCCGAGGTCGGCGGCCCCTACGGCCCCTACCGCCAGTCGCAGCGCCGCGAGCTGCACCTCGACGTGGTACGCAAACTGCTCGAGGCCGGCGAGGCCTACGAATCCTACTCCACGCCAGACGAAGTCGAGGCGCGCCATCGCGCAGCGGGCCGGGACCCCAAGCTCGGCTACGACAACTTCGACCGCGACCTGAGCGCCGAGGCCGTCGCCGCCTACCGGGCCGACGGCAGGGCCCCGGTGATCCGGCTGCGCATGCCCGACGAGGACCTCACCTGGCACGACCTGGTGCGCGGCGAGACCACCTTCAAGGCGGGCACTGTGCCCGACTTCGCGCTCACCCGCGGCAACGGCGACCCGCTCTACACGCTGGTCAACCCGGTCGACGACGCCCTGATGAAGATCACCCACGTGCTGCGCGGCGAGGATCTGCTCTCCTCGACGCCGCGCCAGCTGGCGCTGTACGCCGCGCTGCGCCGGATCGGGGTGGCGGAGTTCACCCCGGAGTTCGGCCACCTGCCGTTCGTCATGGGGCAGGGCAACAAGAAGTTGTCCAAGCGTGATCCGGAGTCGAATCTGTTCGCCCACCGCGACCGCGGATTCATCCCCGAGGGTTTGCTGAATTACCTGGCGTTACTCGGTTGGGGCATCTCCGACGATCACGATGTGTTCTCGATGGCCGAGATGGTTGCGGCCTTCGACATATCGAAAGTGAATTCGAATCCGGCGCGTTTCGATCAGAAGAAGGCCGACGCGCTGAACGCCGAGCACATCCGATTGCTGGAGCCCGGCGATTTCGCGAGCAGACTGCGCGAGTTCCTAACCGAACACAACCACATCGGCGCCGAGGTGGACGAGAAGGTGTTCGCCGCGGCGGCGGAATTGGTGCAGACCAGAATCGTGGTTCTGGCCGACGCCTGGGATCTCTTGCGATTCCTCTTCGCGCCCGCCGAAGAGTTCGCCATCGATCCCACGGCGGGCGCCAAGAATCTGGGCGCGGACGCCGTTCCGGTACTCGACGCCGCGATCGCCGCGCTGGAGCCTTTGGCGTCCTGGACCACCGCGGCCATCGAAGAGGCGCTGAAAACCGCGCTGATCGATGATTTGGGGCTCAAACCGCGCAAGGCTTTCGCGCCGGTGCGGGTCGCGGTGACCGGCTCGCACATCAGCCCGCCGCTGTACGAGTCGCTGGAACTGCTCGGTCGCGAGACGACGATGGCGCGGCTGGCCGCGGCGCGGGAGTGGACAGCCCCCGCGGACTGAGATTTACCTCACGCTCGCCGGACCCGCGTGTGCCGTGGACGGATCCCGTCCGGCGGTGCGCTCGGGTCCGTGCGGGCCGCCGGTGCCGGTTCGCTCGACGTGCGCGGGCCGGCCTCGGCAACCGCATTTTCGGCCGAAAACCTGCCTTTGACCAGGCGATTTGTAGTTTACCGGTAGGGGTTTGGTAATCTCTTTCTCGGCCGGAACGCGGCCCCGAAGTCAGCCAGACGGCGGGGTCGAGAGACTGGTCACTGGGGTATGGTGTAATTGGCAACACAGCTGATTCTGGTTCAGCCATTCTAGGTTCGAGTCCTGGTACCCCAGCGGAGAAGTTGTTCTGCTCTCGGTTCGCGACCGAAAGTTGTTCAGCATCCGGCGATTTGGTCGCCGAGCTTCGGTCAGCTAAACTAACCGAGCTTCCAACGATCGAAAGATCAACCGGAGATCATCGCGAAAGCGAATGATCAGTCCTGGCCCCGTCGTCTAGCGGCCTAGGACGCCGCCCTCTCAAGGCGGTAGCGCGGGTTCGAATCCCGTCGGGGCTACGCAAGTGGAAGGCCCATGCTCATGGAGAGCATGGGCCTTTCTTGCTTCGCAAGTGTTTTGTGGGGGCGCAGCCCCCACGCCCCGCCCGGAGGGGCGTTGCCCCCCGGACCCCCCTGGTGCGTGGTTGCGTTTGGGGCGGGTTGTCACCTCGAGGCTTTGGTTGCGTCGCGGGTTTGTTGCCTCAGCTGTTTCGGTTCTTGGACGCAGTTGTCGGACCGGTGCTGTCGTTGAGGCTGGTGGCGTCACTTTCGCTATGCCCACTGCGTGCCGCAGGGTCGCGGGGTGGGCGTGCCGCAGAGTCGCGGGGGTGTGTGCTCGAGGCCGTCAGCGGTGTCCTCCCAGGTTGGCGGAACGCTATGCGCGGGAGCTTGTGGGCCTGTGGTGAGGAGTAAGAGGTCGATCGCTGGGGCCTGGATTTCGTCGGCCTCGGCCGTGGGTCCAATCGGTGTCGGTCGCGGTCAGGCGGATGCTATGGGGGCGTTTGTGGGCGCCGTAGAAGCGGCTGGTGAGGAACGTGGTCCAAGGCGGTGGTCACGCGGTCGGTGGGGGTGTGCCTAGGGCGACCCAAGGGGCGGAGGATGTCTTGGCCGTGCACGATGATGTCGACGAGTGGGTCGACGGAGGTGGACGCCGCAACTCATCGGCGTAGCGCACTGTGCGGTGTGCTCGAAGACGTTTCGGGGCGGGGAAATGAGGACGGGGCGCCTTCGATGGGAGGGCGGCGCGTGTGCGGCCGCTCGTGATCCCTGGCGCCCCGTTCCGGATGGGTGGTTATCCGCTCTTGCGGCGGAACTCCCGCTTGTGGCTGGCGTTGCCGTGCGCGGCGGTCGCCTTCGAGTGGCCGTCCAGGTGGTCCGTCGACTTGGCGTGCTGGGCGTTCTTCTTCTCCAGCGCCTCGCGGAACTTGCGCTTCACTTCTTCGGCACTGCCGTTGGAACTACCCGATTCCGTCATCGCCTGCTCCTCGTCGTCGCGGCCGCGGCGCAGCGCCACCCGCTGGGCGGCGCTGCCCGGCCGAATCGTGTCGAACGACTCGACGCTAACGCGCGACAGCGCCGATGTCAGCTCGATTTCCGATGCGCCGCGCGCGATCCAGTCGACACAGCCGGACGAATGCCGCCGGTAGCCCGCCGCTTGGCCGGAGGGAATGCGGAGGTGCGCCCAGCGCGCACGGTCGGGAGCGAACGCCGCGGAGGCACGCAGTGACGCCGCGGAGGCACGCAGTGAGCGCAGGGCCGAAGGAACGCGGAGGTACGCAAGGAGCGCACGGCCGGAGCTGACGCGGAGGTGCGCCCAGCGCGCACGGTCGGGAGCGAACGCCGCGTGGGCACCCAGAGAGTGCAGGGCCGAAGCGAACGCAGAGGTACGCCAAGAGCGAGCTGCCGGAACGAATGCCGCGGAGGTGCGCAAAGACGCACCGCCGGAGTGAACGCTGCGGAGGTACGCACAGCGGACACTGCCGGAGCGAACGCGGAGAACGTTCAGTCCAACGCGTTGGCGGTGGTACCGCCGAGCGGCAGCGCGGGCAGCCCGAGTTTGCGATGGTCCCAGCTGCGTACCCGCTCGGGCACCACGCGCACCGCGACCCGCTTGTTGAGCATGTTCTCCACCAGCGGCCGGACCTCTTCGCTGTACGGGCCGGTGTAGCGCTCCCAGACGCTCACGCCGACCGCGAAGAGCTTCTCCGGGTCATCGATGATCTCGGCGTGGCCCTCGATGGACACTCCGCGCAGCTGGTCGTAGGTCTGCCCGGCCTCGATCATGCAGGTGACGCGCGGATCGCGGCGCAGGTTCACCGCCTTCTGCGATTTGGCCTTGGTCTCGAACCAGATCTCGCCGTCGATCAGCGCGTACCACATGGCGGTCAGGTGCGGCCTGCCCTGCGGACCGAGGGTGGCCAGCGTCGCGATGCGGCTGCGCTCCAGGAACTCGGCGATCTCGGCGTCCGTCATGACGATCTGCGCCCGTTGGTTGACTCCCATGGGCCAACTCTAGAGAACGAAATCTGAAACGTGTTACAGGCGCTTGTGCAGTGCGTCCGCGGCGGCGACCAAGTCGGCCGCCCAGCGCGCGCCGGGTCTGCGACCCATCCGGTCGATCGGGCCGGAGACCGAGACCGCGGCGATGACGTTGCCCGCGGTGTCGCGCACCGGCGCCGAAACGCTGGCCACGCCTGCCGCCCGCTCGGCCGCGCTCTGCGCCCAGCCGCGCTTGCGCACCTCGGCGAGCGCGCGCTCGCCGAACACCGCGTCGGCGAGAATGGTGCGCTGCAACTCCGGATCCGCCCAGGCGAGCAACACCTTCGCGGCCGAGCCTGCGGTCAGCGGTAGCCGGGCGCCGATCGGGACGGTGTCGCGCAGGCCGACGGGCGGTTCCATCGCGGCGATACAGACCCTGGCGCCGCCGTCGCGGCAATACAGTTGGACGCTCTCGCCGGTGATCTCGCGCAGCCGGGGCAGAATGGCCGCCGCGGCCTCCTGGAGCGGATCGGTGGCGCCCGCGGCGAGCTCGGCGAGGGCCGGACCTGGCCGCCACGTTCCGTTGTTGTCGCGAGCGAGCAGACGGTGTACCTCGAGCCCGACGGCCAGCCGGTGCGCGGTGGCCCTCGGCAGGCCGGTGCGGGTGCACAGCTCGTTGAGACCGCAGGGATGCTCGGCGACGGCGTAGAGGACCGCCACTGCTTTGTCGAGGACGCCGATACCGCTATGCTGTCTCATAGAACGATATTAGCGTCTCGGATATTGAGATAGTCAAACTCCGCCGAGAAAGTCGCCGCCGACTAGCGGCCAGGGCGGGGCGGCACGGTCGAGATGTCCGTCGACCCAATCCACAACTCTGTGCAGCAGGCGCCGCGCGCTCAGCCCGAATCGCGCGGACCCGCTGCTCGTCCGAAAGGTGATCGAGAATGGCCGACCGCCCACGCACCCTGGCCGAAAAGGTGTGGGATCAGCACGTCGTAGCCCGCGGCGAGGGCGAAGGCGCCTCGCGCGAGCCCGATCTGATCTACATCGATCTGCACCTGGTGCACGAAGTGACGAGTCCGCAGGCCTTCGACGGACTGCGGGCCGCGGGCAGGAAGGTGCGCCGCCCCGACCTGACCATCGCGACCGAGGACCACAACGTCCCCACCATCGATATCGATAAGCCGATCGCCGACCCCATTTCCCGCACCCAGGTCGAGACGCTGCGGCGCAACTGCGCGGAATTCGGTGTCCGGCTGCACCCGATGGGTGATCTGGATCAGGGAATCGTGCACGTGGTCGGTCCGCAGCTCGGCCTGACCCAGCCCGGCACGACGGTGGTGTGCGGCGACAGCCACACCTCGACGCACGGCGCGTTCGGCGCGCTGGCGATGGGCATCGGCACCAGCGAGGTCGAACACGTGCTGGCGACACAGACTTTGTCGCTGCGCCCGTTCAAGACGATGGCCATCAACATCGACGGTCAGCTGCCGCACGGGGTCACGAGCAAGGACGTGATCCTCGCCGTCATCGCCCAGATCGGCACCGGCGGCGGCCAGGGCTACGTCTTGGAGTACCGCGGCGAGGCCGTGCGCGCCATGTCCATGGAGGCGCGGATGACGATGTGCAACATGTCCATCGAGGCGGGCGCCCGCGCGGGCATGATCGCGCCGGACGAGGTCACCTACGAGTTCCTGAAGGGCCGTCCGCACGCGCCGCAGGGCGCCGACTGGGATGCCGCGGTGGCGGCCTGGGACGCGCTGAAGACGGACGAGGGCGCCGTTTTCGACGCCGAGGTGCACATCGACGCGAGCAAACTGAGTCCGTTCGTCACCTGGGGCACCAACCCGGGTCAGGGCTTGCCGCTGGGCGAGACCGTGCCCGACCCCGCCGAGATTGCCGACGAGACGGCGCGCGAGGCCGCGGAGAAAGCGCTGCGGTACATGGATTTGGAGCCGGGAACTCCGCTTCGGCAGATCCCGATCGACACCGTATTCGTCGGATCGTGCACCAACGGACGCATCGAGGATTTGCGCGCTGTGGCCGGGATTTTGAAGGGACGGCGCGTCGCGGACGGCGTGCGAATGCTGGTTGTACCGGGCTCGATGCGGGTTCGCGCGCAGGCGGAAAAAGAAGGATTGGGCGAGATTTTCACCGCGGCGGGCGCCGAATGGCGGCAGGCCGGTTGTTCGATGTGCCTGGGAATGAACCCGGATCAGCTTTCGCCGGGCCAGCGCTGCGCCTCCACCTCGAACCGCAACTTCGAAGGCAGGCAGGGCAAAGGCGGGCGTACCCACCTGGTTTCCCCGCTGGTGGCCGCCGCGACGGCGGTCCGCGGAACTCTGTCCTCGCCCGCGGATCTGAACTGACGCCGCGCGACACCCCCTACGTATCCAGGAGAATCTGATGGAAGCCTTCACCGTGCACAAGGGGATCGGCGTGCCGCTGCGCCGCTCCAACGTCGACACCGACCAGATCATCCCGGCGGTCTATCTGAAGCGGGTCACTCGAACCGGATTCGAGGACGGCCTGTTCGCGGCCTGGCGAACGGACCCCGACTTCATTTTGAACACCGAGCCCTACAAGCGGGGTAGTGTGCTGGTTGCGGGTCCGGATTTCGGTACCGGTTCCTCACGCGAGCATGCCGTATGGGCGCTGTCGGACTACGGCTTTCGGGTGGTCATCTCGCCGCGATTCGCCGACATCTTCCGTGGCAATGCGGGCAAGGGCGGCCTGTTGGCGGCCCAGATGTCACAGAACGATGTCGAATTGCTCTGGAAGATGATCGAGGAACAGCCCGGTCTCGAATTGGTAGTGGATCTCCAGGCGCGCACCGTGACGGCGGGAACCGTCGTGTTGCCGTTCGATATTGATGACTACACCCGGTGGCGCCTGCTCGAGGGTTTGGACGACATCGGTCTGACACTGCGGCGTAGCGACGTCATCGCCGAGTTCGAAAAGGCAAGGCCGACTTGGAAGCCCACCACCCTGCCCGCGCATATTTCGCAGGCGTAATCAATCAGGTGCGATAGCTGGACGTCATGGCGGACGGGTAGCTAGACGTGTGCTAAACCACCATGAATTTTGGCGTGGCACATAGACTCTTGCCCAAAGTGGGTTTACCGTGGTACCTAGTCGGTCCGACGACGGGCCATTAGTCTGCGGAGGATTCAATGAACAAGGCGGAACTGATCGACGTTCTGACCGAAAAGTTGGGTACGGACAGGCGCACGGCTACCGCGGCAGTCGAGCATGTTGTGGACACCATCGTGCGCGCGGTGCACAAAGGCCAGAGCGTCACGATCACCGGATTCGGTGTGTTCGAACAGCGTAAGCGTGCCGCCCGTGTGGCTCGGAACCCGCGCACCGGCGAAACCGTCAAGGTGAAGCCGACTTCGGTGCCCGCGTTCCGTCCCGGCGCCCAATTCAAGGCGGTCATCGCGGGCAAGCAGAAGCTCGCGGCGACCGGTCCTGCGGTCAAGCGTGGCGTGAATGCCCCTGTGGCGGCGAAGAAGGCCGCCGCCAAGAAGACGGCGGCGAAGAAGGCCGCCGCCAAGAAGGCGACCGCCACCAAGGCGCCCGCCAAGACGACGGCCAAGAAGGCCGCGGCCAAGGCTCCGGCGAAGACCACCGCCAGGAAGACCGCCGCGAAGAAGGCGCCCGCCGCCAAGAAGACGGCCACCAAGGCCACCGCGGCCAAGAAGACCGCGGCCAAGAAGACGGCCACCAAGGCCACCGCCGCGAAGAAGACCACGGCGGCCAAGAAGGCTCCGGCCAAGAAGACCGCGGCCAAGAAGGCTCCGGCCCGCCGCGCGCGCTGAGGCGTAGTCGGCGGCCCGGCCGACTACCCCACCCATACGGACCGGAAACGGCCCCGGTGTTGATCCCGGGGCCGTTTCGGTCTGTCCGCGTCCGGTTTTCGGGGCCGGAAACCCCGCCCTACGGCTTCACCAAGCCTGTCGACAGCGACCGGTCGAGGTGGTCGGCGGCCACCATCCGGCCGTCCGCGAAGGACAGCACCCAGACGCTGCCCTTGCGATTCCGCGCCGGTGGGAGGGTGAGCCCGGACCGGCCCGCCCACCAGCTCAGCAGATCGGGAATCACCTTGCCCTGGCTGCACACAACTCGCACCGCGCCGCGCGGCTCCAGCTCGACGGCGCGTTCGCGAGCCGCGTCCCGCGCTGCCGTATAACCGGTTTCGGACAGCAGCGGCTCCAGATGGATCTCCACGCCGAGTTTCTCCGCCAGCGGCTGCACCGTCTGCACGCAGCGCAGCGGATCGGCCGAATAGATCTCGCTCGCGCCGAAAGCCAGCAGATGCGGCACCAACGCCTGCGCTTGGTCGCGCCCTGCCCGCTCCAGCGGCCGTTCGTCGTCCGGACCGTCGAAACGGTCACGGTGGCCTGCCTTCGCGTGCCGCACGAGCAACAGGGTCTCGGTGGTGGCAGGCAGTCGGCTGAAGGCCCGTACGACCTGCCGATCCATCGGATAGGACAGCTCGTCCATCACCCGATCCAGCGGATGCCAGGTCAGCACATCCACTTCGGTATTGGCGGTGAATTCGCCGCCCGCCACTTCCGCGGCCCAATAATCGACGCGTTTGAGCTTGCGGTGCCCGGGAATGGGGTAGGTGACGTACCCGAGGTACCGGCCGAGGCGGGAATCCAGGCCGGTCTCCTCGCGCACCTCGCGTACGGCGGCGAGCACCGGTGTCTCACCCGGATCGATCTTGCCTTTGGGCAGGGACCAGTCCTGGTACTTGGGCCGGTGCACGACCGCGATCTCCACGCCGCCGGGCGCATCGGGGGCGCGGCGCCAGAGCACGGCGCCCGCGGCGTGAATATTGGCCGTCACTCGGGGATCCCAGAACGGTCCCCCGTCCATCTCGTATCCCGTCGTCGCTTTCACTGCTGTTCCGGTCTCCGCAGTCGCATCAGGAATTCTTGGTGGTCGCGGACCTGCTCACCGTCCTCGCCGGTGCGGGCCGGTGCGGCATGCCAGCTGCCATCCGCTTGGAGTACCCAGCAGCGGGTGGTCGGATACAGGGCCGAGTCGAAGACACCGCCCAACTGCTCGCACAGCTTCGGATCCTTCACCTGGGCCATCACCTCGACCCGGCGGTCCAGATTGCGGTGCATCATGTCGGCGCTGCCGATCCAGTACTCGTCCTGGGCCTGGAAGTGCATGATCCGCGAATGCTCGAGGAAGCGGCCGAGGATGGAGCGCACCTCGATGTTGTCGCTCATGCCAGGCACGCCGGGGCGCAGCCCGCAGATGCCGCGCACCACGATCTGCACCGGTACGCCGGCTTGCGAGGCGCGGTACAGCGCGTCGATCACCTGCTCGTCCACGATCGCGTTGGCCTTCAACCGGATTCGCGCCTCGGTGCCCTGCAGCGCCAGCTCGGTCTCGCGCTGGATGCGATCGATGATGCCCGCGCGCACGCCCTGCGGTGCGACAAGCAGGTTGCGGTAGTTGGCTTTTCGGGAGTAGCCGGTCAGCGAGTTGAACAGATCTGTCAGGTCGGCACCGATTTCCGGTGCCGCCGTTAGTAATCCGACGTCCTCGTATAGTCGGGCCGTCTTCGGGTTGTAGTTGCCGGTGCCGATGTGGCAGTAGCGGCGGATGGTCGAACCCTCGCGCCGCACCACCAGACACGTCTTGCAGTGCGTCTTCAGACCGATGAGGCCGTAGACCACGTGCACGCCCGCCTGCTCCAGCGCCCGTGCCCATTTGATGTTGGCCTGCTCGTCGAAGCGGGCCTTGATCTCCACCAGCGCGACCACCTGCTTGCCCGCCTCGGCCGCGTCGATGAGCGCGTTGACGATGGGGGAGTCGCCGGAGGTGCGGTAGAGGGTCTGCTTGATCGCGAGCACCTGCGGGTCGGCCGCGGCCTGCTCGATGAAGCGCTGCACGCTGGTGGAGAACGAGTCGTACGGGTGGTGCACCAGCACGTCGCCCTCGCGCAGCGCCTGGAATACGTTGCGCGGAGTTTCGCGCTCGCCGAACGCGGGCGGGGTGGCCGGAACGTACGGCGCGTCCTTCAGGTTCGGCCGGTCCACGCCGTACACCTGCCACAGGCAGGACAGATCGAGCAGGCCGGGCACCTGGATCACGTCGCCGGGATCGACGTCGAGCTCGCGCAACAGCAGATCGAGCATGTGCTCGGTCATGTCGTCGGAGACCTCCAGCCGCACCGGTGAACCGAAGCGGCGGCGGGCCAGTTCGCGCTCGAGCGCCTGCAGCAGGTCCTCGTCACGGTCCTCGTCGACCTCGAAATCGGCGTTGCGGGTGATGCGGAAGGAATGGTGCTCCACCACGTCCATGCCGGGGAAGAGTAGATCCAGGTGCGCGGCGATGAGCGATTCCATCGGAAGGAAGGCGGCCACCGGGTTGCCCGACGAGTTGCGCCGGACTCGCACGAAGCGGTCCACGTTGTCGGGGACCTTGACCCTGGCGAAGTGTTCGCCGCCGGTGGCGGAGTCCTTCACCGTCACGGCGAGGTTGAGGCTCAGCCCGCTGATGTAGGGGAACGGATGCGCAGGATCCACCGCGAGCGGGGTGAGCACCGGAAAGACCTGATCCTGGAAGTAGGCCGAAAGACGCTGGCGCTCATCGTCGTTGAGGTCACGCCACTCGATGATGGCGATGCCCTCCGCGGTGAGCGCGGGCAGCACCGAATCCAGGAAGGCCCGCGCGTGCCGGTCCGCGATCTCCTGCGTGCGGACCGCGATCAGTTCCAATTGCTCGCTCGGCGAGCGACCGTCGGCCGAGCGCACCGACAACCCGGTCTCGGCGCGACGCTTCAGCCCGGCGACCCGGACCATGTAGAACTCGTCGAGGTTGGAGGCGAAGATCGCCAGGAATTTCGCGCGTTCGAGCAACGGCAGCGAAGCGTCCTCGGCGAGCGCGAGCACCCTGGCGTTGAAGTCGAGCCAGCTCAGCTCCCTGTTCAAGTAGCGATCGCGTGGCAACTGCTGCGTCGCCTGCTCGGCCCGCAGCGGAGTCACGGCGGGCGGAGGCGTGGGAAGCAGCTGCTGTTGCTTGACGGTTTCCGTATCGCTCACGTCACCGATCATCCCCTACGAACCGCGCGGTGTGCAGGTCGACATCGGGATTGCCGGGCGGATCACGCCTTATCGGCGACCAGCTAGCACACGCGGCGAACAGGTTCGTGAACACGGCAGGACCAGCCGATGTCGCGCAGGACAGCGCGGGTGGCGGCGCCCGCGCCGAGTTCGACGGCCAAGTCGAGATCCGCGGCGGTGTCGACATCGAGACGCAGCCCTGGCCAGTGGCCGGTGAGATCGGCTGCACCCGCCGCGATGTGCCGCCGCGCGGAGTCGGCGCCGAACCGAGGATCAAGCGGCGCGGCGCCGTCGCGGACGACGAGGGCGGCCGTGCCGGTCCCCGCGTGATCGACGACCACCGCGCGCCGTCCGACGGGCGCGACCGTCAGCATGTCGGCGAGTTCCTCGGTGCGCAGCGCGGGCAGATCGGCTTGCAGCGCCAGCAGTTCGACCGCACCGTAGCGACGGCGCAAAGCGGCGGCGGCGTCCGACAGCGCGGTGTTCAAACCGTCGGAGTCGGTGATGCGCGGCTCCGGATGGACGTGCGCGCCGAGCCCGTCCGCCAGCTCGGCGACCGCGGGATCCGGGGTGACGACGGTGACCGAACGAACCTGCGGGACCGCCGCGGCGGCCGACACGGTGTCGGCGAGCATGGCGAGCACGAGCCGCGCCCGGTGCTCCGGGCGCAGCCGCTCGGCCAGTCGGCTCTTGGCCAGATCGAGGCTCTTGACCGCGATCACGGCGTGCACGGCGTGCGGGCGCATGGCCCCAATCCTTCCATGGCATATTGGGCAGATGACGAGGGCGGCAGTACTTGGTGCGGGATCGTGGGGGACGGCGTTCGCGAAGGTGTTGGCGGACGCCGGAACCGAGGTCACGATCTGGGCGCGGCGCGCCGAGGTGGCCGAGGCGCTCGCCACCGAGCACCGCAACCCCTTCTATCTGCCCGACGTGCAGCTGCCCGCCGTTGCCGCAACCAACGATCCGGAACGGGCGCTCGAGGGCGCGGAGCTCGTGGTGCTCGCGGTGCCTTCTCAATCCCTGCGCGCGAATCTCGAGACGTGGAAACCCGCGCTGCACACCGCGATCACCGAACACGACGCGACGCTGCTGAGCCTGGCCAAGGGCATCGAGACCGGAACGCTGCTGCGGATGAGCCAGGTCATCGCCGAGGTGACCGGCACCGAGCCGAGCCGCATCGCGGTGCTGTCCGGACCGAACCTGGCCAAGGAGATCGCCGCGGGACAGCCCGCAGCCACCGTGATCGCCTGCTCCGACGCCGCGCGCGCCGAGGCCGTCCAGCAGGCCAGCTACACCGGCTACTTCCGGCCGTACACCAACACCGACGTGATCGGCTGCGAGATCGGCGGCGCCTGCAAGAACGTCATCGCGCTGGCCTGCGGCATCGCCTCCGGCATGGGTCTCGGCGACAACTCCATCGCCAGCCTGATCACCCGCGGCCTCGCCGAGATCATCCGGCTCGGCGTCGCGCTCGGCGCCGAGCCGGTGACGCTCGCGGGATTGGCCGGTGTCGGCGATCTGGTGGCCACCTGCACCTCGCCGCTGTCGCGCAACCGGTCCTTCGGGCACGTGCTCGGCGCGGGCGGCTCGATGGAGGCGGCACAGGAGGCCACCCAGGGGCAGGTCGCCGAGGGTGTGAAATCGTGCACATCGGTGCGCGCGCTCGCCGCCGCGCACAACGTGGAAATGCCGCTCACCAACGCGGTGCACCAGGTGTGCCACGAGGGCCTCTCGGTGCGCGAAGCCGTCGGCAATCTGCTCGGGCGGCGGGTCAAGCCGGAGTGATCGTCGCAGGGTAGCGGTCGCTATCACCACCGCGCGGCGGCCCGGTCCGCGCTCGCGGCGGTGCCCGGTGCGGGTACGGTTCGGTGCATGACGAACCGGATCAGGGTGGCTGTGGTGTTCGGCGGGCGCAGCAATGAGCACGCCGTCTCGTGTCTGTCGGCCGGCAGCGTGCTGCGCAACCTGGATCCGGAGAAGTACGAGGCCGTCCCGATCGGCATCACCACCGAGGGCGCCTGGGTGCTCGGCGGGGCCGAGGTGGCCGCGCTGCGCCGCACGGACGACGAACTGCCTTCCGTCGACGCCTCCGGCACCGCCCTGACGCTGACCGCGGACCCGCAGCGCGCGGGGTCGCTGGTCGCCCTCGACGATCCCGCCGCCGCCCTCGGCTCGGTCGACGTGGTCTTCCCGATCCTGCACGGCCCGTTCGGCGAGGACGGCACCCTGCAGGGCATGCTCGAGCTCGCGGGCATCCCGTACGTGGGCCCCGGCGTGCTGGCCAGCGCGGCGGGCATGGACAAGGAGTTCACCAAGAAGCTGCTCGCGGCCGACGGTCTGCCGATCGGCACGCAGGTGGTGCTGCGCCCCGGCGTCGCGACGTTGTCCGCCGACGAGCGGGAGCGGCTCGGCCTTCCGGTGTTCGTCAAGCCCGCGCGCGCGGGTTCCTCGCTCGGCATCACGAAGGTGGACGACTGGAGCGAGCTGGACACCGCCATCGCGACGGCGCGCGAGCACGATCCGAAGGTGATCGTGGAGTCGGGCATCGTCGGGCGCGAGGTCGAATGCGGCGTGCTGGAATTCCCGGACGGCCGGATCGAGGCCAGCGTGATCGCCGAGATCCGGATGCCCGACGACGACGCGCCGGAGTTCTACGACTTCGACACCAAATACCTCGACGACGTCTGCGAGTTCGACGTTCCTGCGAAGCTGGACGACGAGGTGGCCGAGCAGATCAGGGAACTGGCGGTCCGCGCCTTCCGCGCGCTCGACTGCCAGGGTCTCGCGCGGGTGGACTTCTTCGTCACCGAGCAGGGGCCGGTGATCAACGAGATCAACACCATGCCGGGCTTCACGGCCATCTCCATGTATCCCCGCATGTGGGAGGCGACCGGCGTGGAGTACGGCGCGCTGGTCTCGACGTTGATCGAAACCGCGCTGGCTCGGGGGACCGGCCTGCGCTGAGCGGCTCGACCGAAGGTGGCCTTTGGTCGATTCTGGCGGGTGATGGTCACCTTCAGTCGACAGTTGTCTCCTGACCGGCCGGGCTCGGGACGCACATGTCCAGGGCGAAACCTGCTGGTGACAGTAGGAATTCGTGGACCGGCGGTTGTGGTCAGTTCGGCAGCGGGCCCGGGTCGAGCGGCTTGGGGGGCAGGTTGGCGGTGATGGTGTCGGAGACCTCTTGCAGCGGGGTGGGTCCCGAACCGTCCGGCACCGTCAGCGCGATGTAGGTCTCGCGGTCGACGGCGAACCAGGTGCTGGCCTTAGCGGCGTCGTCGCGCGCTTCGAACCACTGGACGTCGTTGACGATCTGGAGCGGTGAGGCGCGGTGGAATTCGAGCGGCCGGTCCAAGCCGCAGCGCAGCACGATGGCGTCCCCGCCGTCCGGGCGCTGCCAGGCGCGGGTGGCGGGGGGAGCGGGTTCGACCAGGGTCGACTTGGTGAACTCGCCGAGGTCGGCTGGCAACGCGGGCAGCAGCTTGGTGCAGGCCTCACCGGTAGCGGCGGGCGCGGGCACCGGTCCGAGCACCAGCGGTTCGCGTTCCACGGGCATGCGGCGGGCGAGTACGGCGGCGACCAAGACGGCGACGACAAGGACGACCGGCAGGGCGACGGCGGTCGCGATCAATGCCGGGGGATACGGGCGGGATTCGTCGCTTTCGGTCTCGGACTCCGAGGTGGCGCTTGGCTTTTCGTCGGCGTCGGGTGTCTCGGTGGTGCGGGACCGCTCGATGATCTCGGACTTGCTGTCGGGGCGGGCCTGCTCGGTGGCCGTGGACTCGTCGGCGTCGGGTGTCTCGGTGGTCTCGCGCTGGTTGGTGGCGCGGGGCCGCGCGGCGGCTTGGGACTCGCCCGCGCCGGGCGTCTTGGACCTGCCGGTGACCTCTGGCTCGTGGTCGGCGCGCGATTCCCCGGCGGCCCGGGCCTCGTCGGTCGCGCCGGGCTGCTCGCTGGCGACGGTCTTCTCGGCGGGCCCCGGCGCTGCCTTCCCGGCATCGCCCTTGCCGAGGTCGGTCGGCTTCCGACCCTCGGCGGGTTCTTGCCCCTGCGCCGAGTCGCTGTCCGACGAGTCCGCCGCCATGCGTACCGGTCCTTCCTCTTCGCGCTCGCTGGAGCCGGTCGGCGCGGGTCGCGCGGGCTGCGTCGCGGCGGGCGCCGCGCACCGGCTCGGTGGTCTCGATTGCCCTGCACAGGGTACCGTCGAGCCGATTCCAGCTGGCACTACCTCGGGAAGGGACCGGTCATCAGCGAGAGTTCGGCGCCGCGGACGGTGCGTGAGCTGGGCGAGTTCGCGCTGATCGAGCGCATCAACGCCCGCAGGGTGCAGGCGCCCGCCGTGCTGCTCGGTCCCGGCGACGACGCTGCGCTGGTCGCCGCGCCCGACGGCCGCTTCGTGGTGACCACCGACATGCTGGTCGAGGGTCGACACTTCCGGCGCGACTGGTCGAGCCCGCGCGAGATCGGCCGCAAGGCGATCGCGCAGAACGCCGCCGACGTGGTCGCCATGGGCGCGGCGCCGACGGCTTTCGTGGTGGCGCTCGGCTGCCCCGCGGAAACGCCCGTCGAGGTAGTCGACGAACTGGCCGACGGCATGTGGGCGGAGGCGGCGCGCGCGGGCGGCTCGATCGCGGGCGGCGACCTGGTGCGCAGCCCCGAACTAGTCGTCTCGGTCACCGCGTTCGGTGACCTGCGTGGCAAGGCGCCGGTCACCAGAGCCGGTGCGCGAGTGGGCGACACGGTGGCGGTGGCCGGTCGGCTGGGTTGGTCGGCCGCGGGGCTGGCCGCGCTCACCGCGTCCGCCGACGCCGAGGAGTTCGCCGAAGCCCTTGCGGCCCATCGGGTCCCGCAACCACCGTACGAGGCGGTGCTCGGATCGTCCTGGCGGGCGGGGCACTCGCTCACCGACGTCTCCGACGGACTGCTCGCCGATCTCGGCCACATCGCCGAGGCCTCCGGCGTCGGGATCGATCTCGACGCGGCCGCGCTGCGTGACCCCGCTCTCGACGCGCTGGCCCGCCGACTGGATGCCGATGCGGCGCAATGGATTCTGGCCGGGGGCGAGGATCACGCCTTCGCGGGAACCTGGCCGAGTGGCGCTGAGCTGCCGGAAGGCTGGCGCGCGATCGGCCGGGTGACGGCCGGGTCGGGGGTCACCGTGGACGGCGCGCGGCACGAGGGCGGCAACGGTTGGGAATCGTTCCGTGGGGCGGACTCTGCGTCCGGCCCCGACCCACGATAGGTTGTGCGGTCATGGGCGCGAAACCATTGTCGGAAATCATGGATCCGGGCTGGGCACAGGCCTTGGAACCGGTCGCGGACCGGATCAGGGAGATGGGCGAGTTCCTGCGGGTCGAGAACGCCGAGGGCCGCGGCTACCTCCCCGCGGGTGAGAACGTGCTACGCGCCTTCCAGCGACCGTTCGACAAGGTCCGCGTGCTGATCGTGGGCCAGGATCCGTATCCGACGCCCGGTCATCCCATGGGCCTGAGTTTCTCTGTGGCGCCGGACGTTTCGCCGATTCCGCGCAGCCTCGCCAACATCTTCGCCGAGCTGCACAAGGACCTCGGCCACCCGACGCCTTCCTGCGGCGATCTGAGCCCGTGGTCGGATCAGGGCGTGCTGCTGCTCAACCGCGTGCTCACCGTCTCGCCGGGCAAGCCGGCCTCGCACCGCGGCAAAGGCTGGGAGGCGGTCACCGAGCAGGCCATTCGCGCGCTCGTCGCGCGGGACGAGCCGCTGGTGGCTATCCTCTGGGGCCGCGACGCCTCGACGCTGAAGCCGCTGCTGGGCGAGGCCGAGGTGCCCTACATCGAGTCCGCGCACCCCTCCCCACTGTCCGCGTCCCGCGGCTTCTTCGGCTCGCGTCCGTTCTCGCGGGTCAACGAGCTGCTCGACGAACTGGGCGCCGAACCCGTCGACTGGCGCCTGCCCTGATCCCCTTCTCCGCCCGGCCCGCCGGGAACCAGCACCACCAGCACCACCGCACGAACACCAGATGAGGAGCACTGCAATGCAGCACAACACCGTTCGCGGCGCCTTGCGCGGCACCACCGCCACGCTGGCCATGGCCGCCGCCATCGCGGGCGCGACGTCGGCGGCGACCGCCGCGCCGCTTCCGCTGGAGCCCGCCACGGCGACCAGCGAGACCGCACCGGTGGCCGAGGAGTTCACCTCGACCGGCTCCTCCACCATCTCCGCCTCGGTGAACGCGAAGGTCGCGTGCCTGTTCCAGCGCACCTTCAGCGCCATGCGCCTGGACTGCTGAGCGCCGCGTTACCAGAGGCTCACGACGAGGCGTACGCGTCCTGTGCGATGCTCAGATCGTGAGTAATGCGAACAATCTCCTCGAGCCCACTCGGCTGCGGTTGCGCGGTTCGGGTGGGCTCGAGCTGGCTGCCGACCAATTCGGCCCGGTCGACGGCCCGCTCGTCGTCTTTCTGCACGGCGGCGGACAGACCAGGCACTCGTGGAAGCAGACCGGCGCCAAGCTGGCCGCGGCCGGGATGCGAGTGATCACCCTGGACGCGCGCGGCCACGGCGACAGCGAGTGGTCGCCGGACCGCGACTACAGGCGCGAGACGATGGTCGCGGACCTGACCCTCGTGCTGGAACAGCTCGACGCCGCGAGCGCACCTGGCGGGGGTGCGGTCGTGGTCGGCGCCAGCATGGGCGGCATCACCGGCCTGCTGACCACGGCGTCGCCGGGCGGTGCGTCGATCCGCGCCCTGGTCCTCGTCGACATCGTCACCCGGCCCGAGCCCGAGGGCGTCGCAAGGGTCATCGACTTCCTCAGCAAGCACCGCGACGGCTTCGACACCCTCGACCAGGTCGCCGACGCGGTCGCCGAGTACCTGCCGCACCGGCCGCGGCCGGAGAACACCGATGGTCTGCGGCGCAATCTGCGTCAGCGTGACGGCCGCTGGTACTGGCACTGGGATCCGGACATGCTGCGCGACCGCGTCGAGGATCCGAGCGCGATGATCGAGCCGATGGAGGCGGCGGCCAGAGCCCTGCGGATTCCGGTGCTGCTGGTGCGCGGCATGCAGTCCGACGTGGTGAGCGCCGAGGGTGCCGCGGCGTTCCAAGCGCTGGTGCCGCACGCCGAGATCGTCGAGATCGGCGGTGCCGCGCACACCGCGGCCGGTGACGACAACGACTCGTTCACCGACGCGGTCGCGAAGTTCGTGGTGGAGAACCTGAAGTAGGTCAGGCCTGGTCGCGGTAGTCGGGCTTGCGCTTGGCGACGAACGCGTCGACGCCTTCGCGTCCCGTGCGGCTGTTCGCCGCCGCGGCGATGAAATCGCGCTCCAGATCCAGCTGTTCGCTCAGTGACGTCGAATCCGACTGTGCCATCAGCGATTTGATGGCGGCATAGGTGGAGCGCGGCCCGCGCGCCAGTTCCTGTGCGAGCGCGAGCGTCTCGGCGCGCACGTCGTCGTCGGCCACCAGGCGGCTGAGGATGCCGAGCCGCACGGCCTCGTCGGCGTCCAGGACGGCGTCGGTGAGCAGGATCTCGGCGGCGCGCCCCGCGCCGACGATGCGCGGCAGCGTCCAGGACATGCCGCCGTCGGGGCTCAGGCCGATGCCGGGATAGGCGGGACGCAGCTTGGTGGACGGGCCGCCGAACGCGATGTCGGCGGCGCAGACCAGGCTCATGCCCGCGCCTGCCGCCCAGCCCTGCACGGCGGCGAGCACCGGAACGCGGGTTTCGTCCAGCGCGCGCACGAACGCGTGCAGATCCGTCGCGAGGCCGTGGATGTGGGCGCCGCGGTCCTCGGCGGCGGCGAAGCCGCGCACGTTGCCGCCCGCGCAGAAGTTCGCGCCCGATCCGGTGAGGACGACCGCGCCGATTTCCGGGGCGAGGTCGGTCAGCGCCGCGGTGCCCGCGTTGATCCCGGCGAAATCCATCGAGGTGCCGTTGGCGGCGGTGGCGATCGTGATCTGGAGGACGCCGTCGGTGGTCGTGACGTACTCGGTTTGCGCGGTGGAGGTCATGAGGGAACCCTATCGTTCGCTCGGGCCCGGCTTCGATTCTCGCTTCCGCTACCCGCTGGTTCCGGCGGCGCGCACCATCCGCACCTGCATGGCGATGGTGAAGTCCTCGACCTTGCGCCCCTTCCAGCACGAAACCGTGCTTGCGGTAGAAGGCCTGCGCGCGCGGGTTCTCCTCGAACACCCACAGCGAGCACGGCAGGCCGGGGGTGACGGCGGTGTCGAGCAACTCGCTCGCCAGCCCGGTCCCGTACCAGCCGGCGCGCACGTACAGGGCGTTCAGTTCGAGCGGCGCGACGGGCGCCCGGTCGCGGGGCGGGCCCGCATGGGCGAAACCGACGACGAGGCTCTCGACGACGGCCACGTGCGTGCGGTCGGGATGCGCGATGCGGACGCGCTCGAAGGCCTCGGCCCGTCGGTCCACGTCGAAGGCGTCGAGGACGTGATCCGGGACCAGGCCGCGGTAGGCCTCACGCCAGCAGGCGATATGGCATTCGGCCAGGCCGCGGACGTGTTCGGCGGCGAGCGGCGTGATCCGCCACGCTCGGCTGTTCACCTCGGCCATGCGAGGCCTCCGGATCGCTGGAGTGGAACACCTACCGACGACGACGCCCCGGAACACCCTTGTCGGGCGCCGGGGCGTATGTCTTGGTGCTGATCGACCGGCGGCCGAATCAGCCGCGAGCCACCTTGCCCGCCTTCAGGCAGGAGGTGCACACGTTCATGCGGCGGGTGTTGCCCGGGGCAACCTGCGCGCGCACGGTCTGGATGTTCGGGTTCCAGCGACGGTTGGTGCGCCGGTGCGAGTGCGAGACCGACTTCCCGAAGCCGGGGCCCTTGGCGCAGACGTCGCAGACGGCAGCCATAGTCGCGAACTCCTTCATGTCATGTGGGGACCGCCGCACAATGATGCGGCATGTCCGGAAACAATGTCGTGATGTGCCCTGCCGACTGACGTCGACCAGCGCAGGCCAGCTTCAGGCCGCACGAGCAACCCAGCAAGGGTAGCCAATGCCGTGCCGATCCGCCAAACCGGGACCCGGTCGGACGGGCCGTCCCGACCGTCGAACACCCCCACAGCATACCGATTCGGTGTCACGCGGCCGCTGTCGGTATCGCCAGCTAACCTGGCGGACGGCGGTGATGTGCGGGCGGTGCGAAGGGAGCGAGGTGACGGTGCCGGGGCAGCGGGAGGAGATCGACGGCGCGGCGCTGCGGGACTGGAGCCGCCTCTGTCTGGACGGTCTCGAAGAGCGGCGCGCGGAGATCAACGCGCTCAATGTCTTCCCGATCGCCGACGCCGACACCGGCACCAACCTGCTCGCCACCATGCGCGCGGCGGTCCGAGCGGCCGACGCCGCGCCGGACGACACGAGCGCGAATCGGGTCGCCGCCGCGTTGGCGCGCGGCGCCACCGCGGGCGCGCGCGGGAACAGCGGCATTCTCCTCTCGCAGGTGCTGCGCGGCATCGCCGAAGCGACGACGGACGGGCCGCTCACCGCCGAGACCTTGCGTTCAGCCCTGCGCCGCGCCGCCGAGCTGGTCCGCGAATCGCTGAGCGATCCGGTGGAAGGCACCCTGCTCACCGTGCTGGAGTGCGCGGCCGAGTGCGCGGCGAACTGCCCCGAGGACACGCTCGCCGAGGTGGCCGTCGCTGCCGCCGACGGCGCGGCCAAGGCGCTCGGCGACACCCCGTCCCAGCTCGGGGTGCTGCGGGCGGCCGGTGTGGTGGACGCGGGCGCGCGCGGGTTGGTTGTGTTGCTCGACGCGCTGGTGGCCGTCACTCTCGGCGAGACTCCGACCAGACCCGACTACTTGCCGGGTGAATTCGCCGCGGTGGCAGACGCTTCCGACGACGTCGTGGAGTTCGACGGCGCGCACTTCGAGGTCATGTACCTACTCGCCGATACCGATCTGCCGCGCGTCACCCGGCTGCGCGAGCGCCTTGCCGAACTCGGCGATTCCGTCGTGGTGGTGGGCGACGGCAGCGGAAATTGGTCCGCCCACGTGCACTGCGCCGACGCGGGCGCGGCGGTGGAGGCGGGGCTCGCGGCGGGCGTCGTGCGCGACATTCGCATCGAGAGCTTCGCCATCACGGCACCGATCGGCCGCGATCACCTCGAACCGCCGCGCTCCGATGGGAATCGCGCCGATCGAGGTCATGCCGATAGGTCCCACGAGAACGACGCCGATCGAGCCTGCGCCGATCGGTCCCGGTCCGATGAGAACCACGCCGATCGGACGCGTGCCGACCGGGCCTGGACCGGCGAGAGTCATCTCGATCGGGCAGGCGCTGATCGGTCCCGGGGCGGCGAGAGCTACGCCGACCGCGGCCCCGCCGATCGCGGTGTGCTCGCCGTCGCGGCAGGGTCGGACGCCGCGGCGCTGTTCGAGGCGGCGGGCGCGCGGGTGCTCGATGCGCACCCGGTGACCTCGGCCGCGCTGCTCACCGCGATTCGCAGGATGCCGCACCGCGAGGTGCTCGTGCTTCCGAACGGCGCGCTGCCCGCGCACGAACTGGTGGCCGTCGGTGTCGCCGCGCGCGACGTGCACCGCGACGTGCTGCTTTTGCCGAGCGGTTCCATGGTCCAAGGCCTGGCGGCATTGGCCGTGCACGATCGTGGCCGGATCGCCGTGGACGACGCGTTCGCGATGTCGGAGGCGGCCGCGGCCACGCGGTGGGGTTCGCTGCGCGCGGCCACCGAGCGCGCGCTGACCATGGTCGGCACCTGCGAACCTGGCGACGGACTCGGGTTGGTCGGCCACGACGTGGTGGTGATCGACCGCGACGTGCGCGGCGCGGCGCTGACGCTGCTGGACCGGATGCTCGGCCTCGGCGGCGAATTGGTCACCCTGCTGATGGGCGCGGACGCCCCCGCCGGGCTGGCCGAGGAGTTGAGCGCGCACATCGCACAAGGCTTTCCCGGCGTCGAGGTCACGGTGTATTCCGGTGGCCAGCAAGGGGATCTGGCGCAGATCGGGGTGGAGTGAGGGTGGAGACATGGCGACACTGAGCGATCGGCTGGACCACATCCTGGGTGCGAAGGCCGCGGATTCGCTGTCCGACGCCTTCGACATGCACACCGTCGAGGACCTGCTGCGGCACTACCCGTTGCGCTACGCGACCCAGGGGCAGCCGCTCACCGAGGAAGCGCCCGAGGACGGTTCGCACATCACCGTCATCGGCCGGATCACCAAGACCGAGCTCAAGCCGATGCGCAACCGGCGCGGATCGCTGCTCAAGGTCTTGCTCGACACCGGGTCCGGTCGCCCGGTCGACGTCACGTTCTTCAACGGCGACAAGGTGAAATACGTTGTCAAAGAAGGACTTCGGGCGATGATGTCGGGCACGGTGAGCTACTGGCGTCCCGGCAGCTGGAACCTCAGCCATCCCGGCTACCTGATCCTGCCCGAGACCGAGGACGATTCGGTGGGCACCTTCACCAAGGTGCGCGGTGGCGGCGACCTGCGCGGTCTGGCGCAGAGCGCGAAAGGCGCAGGGGGAGTGGATGTCTCGTTCATGGAGCGCGAGTTCATCCCGGTGTACCCGGCCACCGCGAAAGTGCAGAGCTGGGACCTGCTCGCCTGCGTGCGCCAGGTGCTCGAACAGCTCGACCCGATCGATGATCCGCTGCCGGAGGACATTCGCGAGGACCGCGCCCTCATGCCGGTCTCCGACGCGCTGCGGCTGATCCATCTGCCGGAGCGCAAATCCGATATCGACCGCGCCAAGGACCGGCTGCGCTTCGACGAGGCGCTTGCGCTGCAACTGGTGCTCGCCGAGCGGCGCCACGAGGTCGCGGGCCGGGTCGCGCGCCCGTGCCCGCCGCGCACCGACGGCATCGCCGCGGCCTTCGACCGGCAGCTGCCCTTCGAGCTCACCGCCGGTCAGCGACAGGTGATCTCGGAGATCTCCGCCGATCTCGGGCGCACCCAGCCGATGCACCGGCTGCTGCAGGGCGAGGTCGGCTCCGGCAAGACGATCGTCGCGCTGCACGCCATGCTCCAGGTGGTCGACGCCGGTCAGCAGTGCGCGCTGCTCGCGCCCACGGAAGTACTTGCCGCCCAGCACTATCGGTCGCTGCGCGCGATGCTCGGCGAACTCGGCACGGCGGGCGAGCTCGGCGCGGCGGAGCAGTCGACCCGGGTGGTGCTGGTGACCGGCTCCATGTCGGCCGCGGCGAAGAAGGCCGCGCTGCTCGAGGCCGTCACCGGCGAGGCGGGCATCGTCATCGGCACGCACGCGCTGATCCAGGACAACGTCGAATTCTTCGACCTCGGCATGGTGGTGGTCGACGAACAGCACCGCTTCGGCGTCGAACAGCGTGACGCGTTGCGCGCCAAGGCGAAAGCTGGCTCGAGCCCGCACCTGCTCGTGATGACCGCGACCCCGATTCCGCGCACCATCGCGATGACCACCCTCGGCGATCTGGAGACCTCCACCCTCACCGAGCTGCCCCGCGGCCGTTCGCCCATCACCTCGAAAGTCGTTCCGCGCAAACTGCATCCGAACTGGGTCGACCGTGCTTGGGAACGCATTCTCGAAGAGGTCAAAGAGGGCCGCCAAGCGTACGTGGTGTGCTCGCGCATCGGCGACGACGAGGAGAACGGCGGCTCCGGTAAGGGCCGGGGTCGCGGGAAGGCGGCCGAGGAGAAGGAAGCGCCGACCACACAGGCTGTCGTCGACGTCTTCGAGATGCTGCGCGCAGGACCGATGGCGGGCGTCCGGGTCGGCCTGCTGCACGGCAGGCTGCCCTCGGACGAGAAGGACCAGGTCATGCGTGCCTTCAACGACGCGGAGATCGATGTGCTCGTCTGCACCACGGTCGTCGAGGTCGGCGTCGACGTGCCGAACGCGACGGTGATGGTGATCGTGGACGCCGACCGGTTCGGCGTCAGCCAGCTGCACCAGCTGCGCGGGCGGATCGGTCGCGGCAAGCACCCCGGCCTGTGCCTGCTGATCACCGACGCCGCGCCCGGCGGTTCTGCCATGACCCGGCTGGAGGCGGTGGCCGCAACGACCGACGGTTTCGAGCTCGCCGTACTCGATCTGCGCCAGCGCCGCGAGGGCGACGTGCTCGGCGCGGCCCAGTCCGGCACAGCCAGCTCGCTCAAGCTGCTCTCCCTGCTCGACGACCTCGAAGTCATCACTGCGGCACAGGATTTGGCCAGGCAATTGGTCGAGGCTGATCCCGGGCTGCGCGAGCACCCCGGTTTGGCGGGCATGATGCACGCCGCCGTCGACGGCGAGCGACTGGAGTACCTGGCCAAGTCGTGACGCGAACGAGGGACGGACCGCGTTGGTCCGTCCCTCGCTCGGATGGTTATGCCGCGAAGACTTTCGGCTGGTCATCGGCCGCGTCGGCGTCGTTCTCGCCGCGCGAGTCCGCGGTCCACAGCCCGATGATCGCCCCGGCGATCGCGATCAGGCCGCCGACCAGCAGCGCGCGCTGGAAGCCGTCGGTCATCGCGTCCAGATGCGGTTCGCCCGCCGCCAGTTGCGCGGTGGTGCGGGAGGTGGCGATCGCGGTCAGCACGGCGATACCGAGCGCGCCGCCGATCTGCTGGGCGGTGTTGAGCAGGGCCGCGGCAAGTCCAGCCTGTTCGGCGGGCACGCCTGCGTTGGCGGCGGTGGTGTTCGCGACGAACACCGCGCCCGCACCGATCGACATGACCAGCATGCCGGGCAGCAGGTGCGCCAGGTAGGACCCGTCGGTCGGGATGAACGACAGCCACACGATGCCGAGCCCGGTGATCGCCGCGCCGCCCACGATGACCGGCCTGGTGCCCACCCTGGCGAACAGCTTCGCCGAAAGTCCCGCCGCCACACCGATGGTCAGGCTCACCGGCAAATACGCCACGCCCGCCGTGAATTCGCCATAGCCGAGCACCGACTGCATGTACAGCGTCACGAAGAAGAACATCGCCAGCATGCCCGCCGCGACGATCAGGTGGGTGAGGTTCGCCGCGGCCAGACCGCGGATGCGGAAGATCGACAGCGGCACCAGCGGATCGGCAGAGCGGTGCTCGTTGACCACGAAGGCGATGAGCAGCGCGGCCGCGCCGCCGAGCAGGGCCAGCGTCGTCGCGTCGCCCCAGCCGTGCTCCGGCGCCTTCACCAGGCCGTACACCAGCAGCATCAGGCCGCCGGTGCCCAGCGCGGTGCCGAAAAGGTCGAAGCCGCCGCGGATCTCGTTGCGCCGATCGTTGGGGACGAGCGCCGGGATGGCCGCGAGCACCAGCAGGCAGACC
This sequence comes from Nocardia amikacinitolerans, assembly GCF_900215415.1. Taxonomy (NCBI): domain Bacteria; kingdom Bacillati; phylum Actinomycetota; class Actinomycetes; order Mycobacteriales; family Nocardiaceae; genus Nocardia; species Nocardia amikacinitolerans. The sequence continues at coordinate 293,865 of NZ_OBEG01000006.1, forward strand.
GGGGTGTTGACGTAGAACACCCAGCGCCAGCCGGGTCCCTCGGCCAGCACGCCGCCGAGGAAGACGCCCGCCGCCGACGCCAGCCCCGCCGCCCCGCCCCACACGCTCAGCGCTGTGGTGCGGTCGGAGCCTTCGCGGAAGGTAGTGGTGAGGATGGACAGCGCGGCGGGCAGCATCAGCGCCGCGCCGACGCCCTGGGCCAGCCGCGCGCCGATCAGCAACCCGCTGTCGTCGGCGAGTCCGCCGACCGCCGAGGCGACGGCGATGAGCAGCGTGCCCGCCACGAGCACGCGGCGACGGCCGAGCAGGTCGGCGAGGCGGCCGCCGAGCAGCATCAAGCCGCCGTAGGTCAGTAGGTAGCCGCTGGTGACCCATTGCAGGGTCGCCACGTCCATGCCGAGCTCGCGCTGAATGGTCGGCAGCGCGACGTTGACGATCGAGCCGTCGACGAAGTCGAGGAACGCGACCGTGCACAGCAGCGCCAGCGTGAGTTTGCCGCGGCGGGTCGCCAGATACGAGGGTGATTCGGTCGGTGATCGCACGTGTCGGGTCCTTCTCTGCGATTCCGGACGGTTTTCGTCCTGTCGCCAACCAAGAGCGACGGCGCCGAGGGGAGGTGACGCCGGGAGAGTCAGATCACACTTCGCGGCCCCGATGTCACGTTCCGCGCGTCGAAACACTCTCGGGATACGACAGCCGCGCGAGCTTTCCGGCACAGGAGGAACGATGATCGAGACCATGGACGAACAGGCGACGGAAGTCTTCGCCGAGCATCGCGAACTGCTCTTCTCGATCGTGTACAACATGCTCGGTACCGTCACCGACACCGAGGACGTCCTGCAGGACACCTGGCTGGCCTGGGTGTCGCGCCACCGTTCCGACCTCGGCAAGATCACCAGCCCGCGGGCGTACCTGGTGCGGATCGCGGTGAACAACGCGCTCTCGCGCAGGGAGACGCTGGCCCGTCGGCGCGAGACCTACGTCGGGCCGTGGTTGCCCGAGCCGCTGGTGGCCGACACCCCGGAGGTGAGGGACAGCGCGGACGCCGCCGAGATCGCGTTGCGCGGCGAGTCCGTGTCGCTGGCGATGCTCGTCGTCCTGGAGACCCTCACTCCGCTGGAGCGGGCGGTGTTCGTGCTGCACGAGGTGTTCGGCTATCCGCACGCCGAGATCGGCGCGCTGCTCGGCAAGGAGACCCCGGCGATCCGCCAGCTGGCGCACCGGGCAAGGAATCACGTGCAGGCCAGGCGCCCGCGCTACCAGGCCGACGCGCGGACTCAGCGGGCGGTGACCGAGCGCTTCCTCGCCGCTCAGCTGAGCGGGGACGTGACGGGTCTGCTCGAATTGCTCTCCCCGGACGTCACATTCCTGTCCGACAGCGGCGGGCTGCGTCGGGCGGCGCTGCGGCCGGTGCACGGACCGGACAAGGTCGCGCGCCTGCTCACCAGCCGCATGGTGTTGACCTCCGTCCCCGACATGACGATTCGGTACGGGTGGACCAACGGCGAGCCGTCCGCGGTCGTCTATTCCGGCGGTGCGTTGGCCGCCGTCCTGCTGCTGGATGTCGACCCGGACACCGGAAAGGTGCGCACGGTCTACGCGATTCGCAATCCGGAGAAGCTGGCCCACCTGCGCGGGTGATGCTCAGCGCAGCATCCGCGGATACGGCAGGTCGGTGCTGGTGTTCTCCGACACCGCCAGCGGACTGCCGATCTGCGGGAACGCCCGCTGCGGGCAGGCGGGCCGCTCGCACACTTTGCATCCCGCGCCGATCGGCACCGCGGCGCCGGGGTCGTCCAGGTGCAAGCCGGTCGAATACACCAGGCGGTCGGCGTATTCGATGTCGCAGCCGAGTCCGATGGCGAAATTCTTTGTCGCCGTGCCGAATCCGTGCGGTGCGATGAAGGCCGTCCGGGCGATCCACAGGTAGCGCCTGCCGTCGGGCATGGACGAGATCTGGGTGAGGATGCGGCCCGGATGGGCGAACGCCTCGTGCACCACCCACAGCGGGCAGCTGCCGCCGACGCGGGAGAAGTGAAAAGCCGTGGCGGACTGGCGTTTCGAGATGTTGCCCGCGCGGTCGGTGCGGACGAGGAAGAACGGAACCCCGCGCTGGCCCTGCCGTTGCAGCGTGCTCAGGCGGTGGCAGATGGTCTCGAAGCCGACCTCGAAACGCAGGCTCAGCAGGTCGATGTCGTAGCGCAGTTCCTCGGCCGAGCGCAGGAACCGGCCGTAGGGCAGGATCAGCGCGCCCGCGAAGTAGTTGGCCAGACCTATTCGGGCCAGCGCGCGGGATTCACCGGTCAGCGAGGGGGTTTCGCTGAGCACCGCGTCGAGCTCGGCGCCGAAGAGCAGGAAGCCGAGGGTCGTCGCGATCTGGAAGGCGCGCTGGCCGGGACGCAGTCTGCGGGCCAGGGTCAGGGTTCGGCTCTCGGGGTCGTAGTGGCGCTTCGGGATCGAGGGGTCTGCGCCGTCGCCGCGCACCAGAACGGTCACGCCAGCGCGCTCCTCGGCGATCCTGGCGAGCTGGCGGTCCAGCGAACCGATCGTCAGGCCGCACTCCTCGAAGAGCTGTTCGGCGAGGTGGTCCAGGTGCGGGATGTGGTTGTGGTGGTCGTAGAAGAAGTCGCGGACGTCCTCGTAGGGCATCGGGACGCCGGGTCCGCCGGTGGGCGCGGCCACCCGGGAGGACAGGAGATCGAGTTGGTCGGTGGCGGCGCGCAACCGCCGGTGCATGGCGACCAGGATGCGAGCCACCTCCGGCTGGCGGGTGGCCAGCTCCTCGACCTCGGTCAGCGGGGCGCTGTCGCCGCCCGCGGCGTCGACGAGCACCTCGTGTAGGTCGGAGACCAGACGCGCGTCGGAGTCGGCGGCGAAGAACTGCACGTCCAGGTCGAAGGTGGAGTTGAGCTTCAACAGCACCGGAATGGTGAGCGGTCGCTGGTCGCGTTCCAGCTGGTTGAGATAACTGGGCGAGAGATCGAGGGATTTCGCCAGTGCAGCCTGCGTCATCCGCCGTTCCTCGCGCAATCGCCGCAGCCGGGCGCCCGCATACATCTTGCGCACGGGCGAATCCTAGCGGCTTCGCCTTCGCAAACATCGCAGAATCGGTACTTCTCGCCCACAAAAATCGGCATATGCAAGGGGTTTTTGCTTCGACATTCGCTGCGTAGCGTGCGAAGAGAGGCCCTTGGGTCGGTAGCCGTCCAGAACCAGGAGGATGCATGAAGACCCATATAGTACGCGCTCGCGCCGCCGACGAGGCTTTTCCGCGCGGCGAACATCTCGCCGCGAAATCGCTGAGGTCGCCGCCGATCCGGTCGAGGTGACCGACGAGGTCGCCGAGATGATCGTGAACCGGATCATCGACAACGCGGCCATCGCCGCGGCGTCGGTGCTGCGTCGTCCGGTGACCAGCGCCCGCACCCAGGCGACGGCCCAGCCGTACCGGCCGCGTGAGGGGCGGTCGGGCGGCACGGTGTTCGGCCTGTCGACGCAGACCAGGGTCTCGCCGGAGTGGGCCGCGTGGGCCAACGGGGTCGCGGTGCGCGAGCTGGACTTCCACGACACGTTCCTCGCCGCGGAGTACTCACACCCCGGCGACAACATCCCGCCGATCCTCGCCGTCGCCCAGCACACCGGCCGCACCGGAGCCGAGCTGATCCGCGGCCTGGCCACCGGCTACGAGATCCAGATCGACCTGGTGCGCGGAATCTGCCTGCACGAGCACAAGATCGACCACGTCGCCCACCTCGGCCCTTCGGCCGCCGCGGGCATCGGCACGCTGCTCGGCTTGGACACCGAGACCATCTACCAGGCCATCGGCCAGGCGCTGCACACCACCACCGCGACCAGGCAGTCGCGCAAGGGCGAGATCTCCAGCTGGAAGGCCTACGCACCGGCGTTCGCGGGCAAGATGGCGGTCGAAGCGGTGGACAGGGCGATGCGCGGCGAAGGCGCGCCCGCGCCGATCTGGGAGGGCGCCGACGGCGTCATCGCGTGGCTGCTGGGCGGAACGGACGTCGAATACCAGGTGCCGCTGCCCGCGCCCGGCGAGGCGAAGCGAGCCATTCTGGACAGCTACACCAAGGAGCACTCGGCCGAGTACCAGAGCCAGGCCCAGACCACTCCGTTCCTTATATCTTCGCGGTGGCGCTGCAGGACGGCGGCTGGCACCACGAGCGCTCCTACACGCCCGAGCGCGCGCAGCGGCCGGACACCGTCGAGCTGTGGCACAAGATCTCCACGGTCGAGGACCCCGAGTGGACCCGCCGCTACCACTCGACCGACCCGAACGAGAAGGCGTTCGGCGCGCGTGCGGTGGTGACGTTGAAGAGCGGCGAGATCATCGTCGACGAACTGGCCGTGGCCGACGCGCACCCGCTCGGCGCGCGTCCGTTCGCCCGCGCCCAGTACATCGAGAAGTTTCGGACGCTGGCCGACGGGGTAGTAGATCCTGCGGAGCAGGACCGTCTTCTCGACGCGGCGCAGCGCACCGCGAAACTCGGTGCGGGCGAACTCGATCAGCTGACGTTCACCGTGGCGCCCGAGGTCCTCGGCCGGGCACCGGAGGTTCGTGAGGGGATCTTCTGATGCCCGACCAACTCCGTTCCGGCCTGATGGCCGCCGCCACCACCGCCGCCGACAAGCGGGCGGCCTTTCGTGCCGGACTGAACTCCGGTCGCATCCAGCGCTTGCCCGGGGCGTTCAATCCGCTGGTGGCCACGCTGATCCAGCAACTGGGCTTCGAGGGCGTGTACGTCTCCGGTGCGGTGGTGTCGGCCGAATTGGCGCTGCCCGACATCGGTTTGACCACGCTGACCGAGGTGGTCGAGCGCGGTCGCCAGATCGCCAGAATGACCGACCTGCCCGTGCTCATCGACGCCGACACCGGTTTCGGCGAGCCGATGAACGCCGCGCGCACGGTGACCATGCTCGAGGACGCGGGCCTCGCGGGCTGCCACATCGAGGATCAGGTGAATCCCAAACGCTGCGGTCACCTCGACGGCAAAGCCGTTGTGCCGGTGGACGATATGGTGCGCAGACTGCGCGCCGCTGTCTCGGCGCGGCGCGATCCCGGCTTCGTGATCTGCGCAAGGACCGACGCGCGCGGCACCGAGGGTTTGGACGCGGCCATCGATCGCGCCAAGGCCTATGCCGACGCGGGGGCGGACCTGATCTTCACCGAAGCGCTCGCCGACGCGGCCGAGTTTGCGAAGTTCCGTGCCGCCGTTGATGTTCCGCTGCTGGCCAACATGACCGAGTTCGGCAAGTCCGAACTGCTCTCGGCGGGGACGCTGGAGGATCTCGGCTTCAACGCGGTGATCTACCCGGTGACCACATTGCGGCTGGCGATGCACGCGGTGGAAGAAGGACTGGCCGAGATCGCCTCGACCGGAACGCAATCCGGGCTGCTCGACCGCATGCAGCACCGTGCCCGGCTCTACGAGTTGCTGGAATACCAGCGCTACAACGACTTCGACTCCGGAATATTCACCTTCACGCTGAGCGAGTGAACCATGACCGAGATCAGAAAGGGCCTGGCGGAGTGGTGGTCGATACCACCGCCATCTCCAAGGTCGTGCCCGAGACCAATTCGCTGACCTACCGCGGTTACGCGGTCCAGGATCTGGCCGCGCACTGTAGTTTCGAAGAGGTCGCCTACCTGCTGTGGTACGGCGAGCTTCCCGACGTCGCCCAGCTCGAACTGCTGTGCCAGCGGGAGCGCGCGCAGCGGCGGATCGACCGGTCGATCCTGTCGCTGATCGAGAAGATGCCCGACAGCTGCCACCCGATGGACGTCGTCCGCACGGTGGTGAGCTACCTCGGCGCGGAGGACGCGGGCATCGACCCGGACGGCGTCGCCGCGCCAAAAGACTTGCTGGCCAGGGCATTACGGTTGACCGCCGTGCTGCCGACCGTGGTCGCCGCCGACAAGCGCCGCCGCCGCGGCCTCGATCCCATTGCGCCGCACTCGCACCTGGGTTTAGCGGAGAACTTCCTGAACATGTGCTTCGGCGAGGTGCCGGACCAGCGGATCGTCCGCGCCTTCGAGGCGTCGCTGATCCTCTACGCCGAGCACAGCTTCAACGCCTCCACCTTCGCCGCCCGCGTCGTCACCTCCACCCGCTCCGACCTCTACAGCGCGGTCACCGCCGCCATCGGCGCACTCAAGGGGCCGCTGCACGGCGGAGCCAACGAGGCCGTGATGCACATGATGTTGGAGATCGGCGAGCCGGAGCGCGCGGCGGACTGGTTGCGCGCCAAGCTCGCCGCCAAACACAAGGTGATGGGCTTCGGCCACCGCGTCTACAAGAACGGCGACTCCCGCGTCCCCACCATGAAGGCGGCGCTGGACGAGGTGGCCGCGGTGACCGGCGGCGAGCGCTGGCTGCGAATGTACGACGAGCTGGAACGAACCATGCTCGAGGCCACCGGCATTCGCCCGAACCTCGACTTCCCGGCCGGACCCGCGTACTACCTGATGGGTTTCGACATCGAAATGTTCACCCCCATCTTCGTGCTCAGCCGCATCACCGGCTGGACCGCCCACATCGCCGAACGGTCGGCGGCCAACGCGCTCATCCGACCGCTGTCGGAGTACACCGGGGTGCCCCAACGCGAGCTGCTCGCCGCGGGGTCAGCGCGCCGCTAGGCCGAGGCGGAGGCGCCTGCCACAAAGGTTTCGTACGCGTCACATAGGCACCGGCTATGTGGCGCGTGCAGAACGTGTGTGGGATCGCCTCGGTGCGGCCGGTGGGCCGGGAGGCGGCACCGGCGGTCTTGCGGGTGGCCAGAGCGGTGGTGCGACGGGTGCGGCATGGCCGGGCGGGCTTGGGTAACCGCTGTTCAACCAAGCAATTGTTTGGTTGAATCGGTTGATCGAGCCGATGACCCCGGTGCCAAGGAAGCGAGCGTTGCTATGACCGATCCCGACGAACTCGTCCGCGCGATGTGTCGGAGCTGGTCGGATCCCGACCCCGATCGGATCGCTTCGTATTTCGCCGAAGACGCGGTGTACCACAACATTCCGATGGAGCCGATCGTCGGCCGTACCGCCATCCGAGACTTCATCGCAGGCTTCCTCACCACCTTCGACGCCATCGATTTCGACATCCACCACCAGGTGACCTCGGGCAACGTCGTCATGAACGAACGCACCGACACCTTGCGCGGCAACGGCCGCGACACCCCACTCCCCGTAATGGGCGTCTTCGAGGTCGACAACGGCGCCATCACCGCCTGGCGCGACTACTTCGACATGGCCGCCATCAACCGCGCCTTCGGCCTGCCCACCTGAGCGGAGCCGCCACCTTACACCGCCGGGAGCCGCGCCATCTCCGGCCTCGACTCGATCCAGGCTGAGCGGACTCGGTGGCGTTGTGAGCGAGCCGGGTCGGCCATCGGCTGTGCCCTCGGCCTATCCGGTCGAAATCGATGTTTGCCGGAGAGGGAACCGAATGGTCACCGCGCGCGTCGAACAAAGACAGCAGGGGAGAACTGTTGATCGACGTGTGAGGAGGGGTGGCGCATGGAACGGTCGAGGTGTGTGCCGTCGTGGCGGCAGGGGGTGAGTCCCAAGGCGCGGGAGCGTCGGGTGCGGCAGGCGGGGGAGGCTTGCGAGAGTTACCCGCCGAGAAGGCGGCGGCAGCAAGGGCGTCCGCCTGAGGTCGAGTGAGATCGTCTCCGGTGGAGGGCGGTTCGGATTCCGCCAAGGGCTGCGATCGGTGTCCCCGAGGAGCGCAGCGGCCGGGCCGCGCGGGGAAGCGCGGCCCGGCCGGAGTTCTAGCGCACGGCCTTGGCCGCCGCGACCATGTTGCGCAGCGAGGCTTCCACCTCGACCGGGCCGCGGGTCTTCAGGCCGCAGTCCGGGTTGACCCAGAGCCGTTCGGCGGGAACGGCTTTCAGGGCGGCGCGGAGCGAGGTGGTGATCTCCTCGACGCTGGGGACGCGCGGGGAGTGGATGTCGTAGACACCCGGGCCGACGCCGAGGTCGAAGCCCGCGGCGTTGAGGTCGTCGAGCACCTCCATGCGGGAGCGGGCCGCCTCGATGGAGGTCACGTCGGCGTCCAGGCCCGCGATCGCGTCGATGACCTCACCGAACTCCGAGTAGCACAGGTGGGTGTGGATCTGGGTGGCGTCGGAGACGCCGGAGGTCGCCAGGCGGAACGCGCCCACCGACCAGTCCAGGTAGGCGGGCTGGTCGGCGGCGCGCAGCGGGAGCAGTTCGCGCAGGGCGGGTTCGTCGACCTGGATGATGCGGATGCCCGCGGACTGCAGATCCACGGTCTCGTCCCGGATCGCCAGCGCCACCTGGCGCGCCGAGTCGGCCAGCGGCTGGTCGTCGCGCACGAACGACCAGGCGAGGATGGTGACCGGGCCGGTCAGCATGCCCTTGACCGGCTTGTCGGTCAGCGACTGGGCGTAGGTGATCCAGTCGACGGTCATCGGCGTGCGCCGGGTGACGTCGCCGAACAGGATCGGCGGCCGCACGCAGCGGGTGCCGTAGGACTGCACCCAGCCGTTCTCGGTGGCCGCGAAACCGTCGAGCTGTTCGGCGAAGTACTGCACCATGTCGTTGCGCTCCGGCTCGCCGTGCACGAGCACGTCCAGGTCGAGCTTCTCCTGCAACGCGACGACGTCGGCGATCTCGGCGCGCATCCGGCGCACGTACTCGGCCTGGTCGATCTCGCCCTTGCGCAGCGCCGCCCTGGCCAGCCGGATCGCCGAGGTCTGCGGGTAGGAGCCGATCGTGGTGGTCGGCAGCGCGGGCAGATCGAGCCGCTGGGCCTGGAGGGCACGGCGTTCCTCGGCGGGCGCGCGGCGGGTGGCGTCCGGGCCGAGCGAATCGAGCCGCGCCCGAACCTGCGCGTCGGAGAGTCGCGGGTCGGCGGTGCGGGACTCCGCTGCCGCACGCGCGGCCGCGAGATCGTCCGCGATGGCCTCGGTACCCTGCGCCAAAGCCGTTGCCAGCAGCCGCACTTCGGTCACCTTCTCGGCGCCGAAGGCCAGCCAGGAGCGCAGCTTCTCGTCCAGCCCGGTCTCGGGTTCCAGCGAGTACGGCACGTGCAGCAGCGAGCATGAGCTCGACACCGTCACCGACGACGCGCTGCCGAGCAGCGTCCCGAGGGTGGACAGCGCGCGGTCGAGGTCGGTGCGCCACACATTGCGTCCGTCGACCACGCCCGCCACCAGCAGCTTGTCCGCCAGCGATGGCAGCGAGGCCACCGCGGACAGGTCCAGCGCCGCGGTGAAGTCGAGCGCGATGCCCTCGACGGCGGTGCTCGCGAGCGCGGGAAGAGCGTCGCCCGGCGTGCCGAAGTAGGTGGCGACCAGGATCGCGGGCCGCTCGCTCGCCTCGGCCAGCTCGGCGTAGGTGCGCCGGACCAGCTCGATCTCGTCCGCTGTGAGATCGGTGACCAGCACCGGCTCATCGATCTGCACCCACGCCGCACCCGCGGCGGCCAGCTGACGCAGCAGGTCGCGGTAGAGCGGGACCAGCTCGCCGAGCCGATCCAGCGCCGCGCCGCCGGTGGCCTTGGCCAGCTTCAGGAAGGTGACCGGCCCGACCACCACCGGACGCGCGGGCACACCGAGCTCGATCGCCTCGCTCAGCTCGGCGAGCAGCTTCTCCGGGTGCAGCGCGAACGTCGTCTCCGGGCCGATCTCGGGGACGAGGTAGTGGTAGTTGGTGTCGAACCACTTGGTCATCTCCAGCGGTTCCACGGTGTCGGTGCCGCGGGCGGCGGCGAAGTAGCGGTCGAGCGGATCGGCGATCCCGGCCACCCGCTCGGGCAGCGCGCCGAGCAGGACAGCGGTGTCGAGCACCTGGTCGTAGTAGGAGAAGGTGCCGACCGGGATCGAGTCCAGCCCGGCAGCCAGCAGCTCGGTCAGCTGGGTTCGCCGCAGGTCGCGGGCGACAGTGTGCAGCTGCTCGGCGTCGAGGCGCCCGGCCCAGTACGACTCGGTGGCGCGCTTCAGCTCGCGCCGCGGCCCCACGCGCGGTAGCCCGAGAACAGTCGCGGTGAATGGTGCGTGTTCGGAAACAGTCACGGTGTGCTCCAGTGCTTTTCAGGTCGTGAGCCATCGCCATGCGAGCGCGCGGCGACCAGCGAACGTCGCGGGCAACCGAAGACAGACGGAGCCCGGGAAGCACTGGTGGTCCGCGCGCCCAATCCACGAGGCGGTGGCCGCCGGATACGGCGTATCCGGCACAACTGGCAGGTCTTCGGACTCGCGGGCACCGGCTGGGGAGATTTCCCCTCGCCGACCTACTGACCGCCGCTTCCCAGGCCTTCGCCCAGTGCGTGATGACGGTGTTCGTTCCTGCTCACCGCTGCGGGACAGTCCCGGATTCCCACCGGGTTCCCTCTCGCCCGCCACCGGCAAACCGGGAGCGGACTTCGACTCCGGCGCTCGACGTCGGGGCTCCATCTCGTCGGGCGCACTGGAGAACCAGCTGCGTTGTCCAGCATAAACGGACGGCGGAATATTCCGTGCGCACCCCTCGGCCTGCCCGCACAGACCGGCGGGGCGGATGGTGAGATGTGACGCAGGGATGAACGCAACTTCGCAAGCCTGCTAGGTCTCGTTGTGAAGATTGCTGCGAAGGGGACTTCCATGTCGTCGCTGTATTCGGGGCCAGGTACCTTGGTTCAATGTTCTCGAAAGTCTTGGTTGCCAATCGTGGCGAGATCGCCATCCGCGCGTTCCGCGCCGCCTACGAACTCGGCATCGGGACCGTCGCCGTCTTCCCATACGAGGACCGCAACTCGGTCCACCGTTTGAAGGCGGCGGAGTCCTATCAGATCGGGGAGAAGGGCCACCCGGTCCGCGCCTACCTCTCCATCGAGGCGATCATCGACGCGGCCAAGTCCGCGGGCGCCGACGCGATCTACCCGGGCTACGGATTCCTCTCCGAGAATCCGGACCTGGCGGCGGCCTGCGCGCGCGAGGGCATCACCTTCATCGGCCCCTCGGCCGAAGTGCTGGAGCTGGCGGGCAACAAGGCGCGCGCCATCGAGGCCGCAAGGGCGGCAGGACTTCCGGTGCTGAAGTCCAGCGCGCCGTCGGCGGACGTGGACGAATTGCTCTCCGCCGCAAACGAACTCGAATACCCGATCTTCGTCAAGGCGGTCGCGGGCGGTGGCGGTCGCGGCATGCGCCGGGTCGCCGCGCCCGAGCAGCTGCGCGAATCGATCGAGGCCGCTTCGCGTGAGGCCGAATCCGCGTTCGGCGACCCGACCGTGTTCCTCGAGCAGGCGGTGGTGAACCCGCGCCACATCGAGGTGCAGATCCTGGCCGACCAGCACGGCAACGTCATGCACCTGTTCGAGCGCGACTGTTCGGTGCAGCGTCGCCACCAGAAGGTGATCGAGCTGGCGCCCGCGCCGAACCTGGATCCGGCGCTGCGCGAACGCATCTGCGCCGACGCGGTGGCCTTCGCCCGCCAGATCGGCTACAGCTGCGCGGGCACCGTGGAGTTTCTGCTCGACGAGCGCGGCAACCACGTCTTCATCGAGATGAATCCGCGCATCCAGGTCGAGCACACGGTGACCGAGGAGATCACCGATGTCGACCTCGTGCAGTCGCAGCTGCGCATCGCGGCGGGTGAGACTCTCGCCGACCTCGGCCTGAGCCAGGACTCCGTCGCCATTCGGGGCGCGGCGCTGCAGTGCCGCATCACCACCGAGGACCCGGCCAACGGATTCCGTCCCGACACCGGCCGCATCACCGCCTACCGCACCCCCGGCGGCGCGGGCATCCGCCTGGACGGCGGCGCCAACCTCGGCGCGGAGATCGGCGCCTACTTCGACTCCATGCTGGTGAAGCTGACCTGCCGCGGCCGGGACCTGCCCGCGGCGGCGGCCCGTGCGCGGCGCGCGCTCGCCGAATTTCGCATCCGCGGCGTCACCACCAACATCCCGTTCCTGCAGGCGGTGCTCGACGACCCCGACTTCAAGGCGGGCCGGGTCACCACCTCGTTCATCGACGAGCGCCCGCAGTTGCTGACGCTGCGCCAGTCCGCCGACCGCGGCACCAAGATCCTCGAGTACCTGGCCGACGTCACCGTCAACAAGCCGCACGGCGAGCGCCCGACCACGGTGTATCCGCACGACAAGCTGCCCGCCATCGACCTGAGCGTGCCGCCGCCGGACGGCTCGCGCCAGCGGCTGATTCGCCTCGGCCCGGAGGGTTTCGCGCAGGCGCTGCGCGAGCAGAAGGCGGTCGGCGTCACCGACACCACCTTCCGTGACGCACACCAGTCGCTGCTCGCGACGCGCGTGCGGTCCAACGGCCTGTTGCAGGTCGCCGGGCACGTCGCACGGATGACCCCCGAGCTGCTCTCGGTCGAATGCTGGGGTGGCGCGACCTACGACGTGGCGCTGCGCTTCCTCTACGAGGACCCGTGGGAGCGGCTCGCCGCGCTGCGCGAGGCGATCCCCAACATCTGCTTGCAGATGCTGCTGCGCGGACGCAACACCGTCGGCTACACCCCGTACCCGGAGCAGGTGACCAGGTCCTTCGTCTCCGAGGCGACGGCCACCGGCATCGATATCTTCCGCATCTTCGACGCGCTCAACAACGTCGACCAGATGCGCCCGGCCATCGACGCGGTGCGCGAAACCGGTACGGCCATCGCCGAAGTCGCGATGAGCTACACCGGCGATCTGTCGAACCCGAACGAGAACCTCTACACCCTCGACTACTACCTCAAGCTGGCCGAGCAGATCGTGGACGCGGGCGCGCACGTGCTCGCCATCAAGGACATGGCCGGCCTGCTGCGCGCTCCGGCGGCCGCGACCCTGGTCACCGCGCTGCGCAGCAACTTCGACCTGCCGGTGCACGTGCACACCCACGACACACCGGGCGGTCAGCTGGCCACCTACCTGGCGGCCTGGCAGGCGGGCGCCGACGCGGTGGACGGCGCGAGCGCCGCGATGGCGGGCACCACCAGCCAGCCCGCGCTCTCGGCGATCGTCGCGGCCGCGGCCAACAGCGAGCACGACACCGGACTGGATCTGCAGAACGTGTGCGACCTGGAGCCGTACTGGGAGGCGCTGCGAAAGGTGTACGCGCCCTTCGAATCCGGGCTGCCCGCGCCGACCGGACGCGTCTACACCCACGAGATCCCCGGCGGTCAGCTGTCGAACCTGCGCCAGCAGGCCATCGCGCTCGGCCTCGGCGATCGGTTCGAGGAGGTCGAGGCCAAGTACGCGGCCGCCGACCGGCTGCTCGGCCGCCTGGTGAAGGTGACGCCGTCGTCGAAGGTCGTGGGCGATCTCGCGCTCGCGCTGGTCGGCACCGGCGTCGACATCGAGGACTTCGCCGCCGATCCCGGCCGCTACGACATCCCCGACTCGGTGATCGGCTTCCTGCGTGGCGAACTCGGCACCCCGGCGGGCGGCTGGCCCGAACCGTTCCGCAGCAAGGCGCTCGCCGGGCGCGGCGCGGCCAAGCCGGAGACCCCGCTTTCGGCCGCGGATCAGGCGGGGCTGGAAGGGGATTCGCTGGAGCGACGCGCGACGCTGAACCGGCTGCTGTTCCCCGGCCCGACGGCGGAGTTCCTCGCCCACCGCGAAAAGTACGGCGACACTTCGGGTCTGAGCGCCAACCAGTTCTTCTACGGCCTGCGCCGCGGCGAGGAACACCGCGTGCAGCTGGAGAAGGGTGTCACCCTGCTGATCGGCCTGGAGGCCATCTCCGAGCCCGACGAGCGCGGCATGCGCACGGTGATGTGCATCATCAACGGCCAGCTGCGGCCGGTGTCGGTGCGCGACCGGTCCGTCGCGAGCGAGATCCCGGTGGCGGAGAAGGCGGACAAGACCAACCCCGGTCATCTCGCCGCGCCGTTCGCCGGTGTCGTCACCCTGGTCGTCGCGGAGGGCGACACCGTCGAGACCGGCGACACCATCGGCACCATCGAGGCCATGAAGATGGAGGCCGCCATCACCGCGCCGCGCGCGGGCACCGTCGCCCGCGTCGCGATCGGCAAGGTGCAGCAGGTCGAGGGCGGTGACCTGCTGGTCGAACTCGCCGTGCGCGAGTCCACCGCGGAATGACCCGGATCGTCGCCGGTGCGGCAGGCGGGCGGCGCCTCAGGGTGCCGCCCGCGGGCACCAGGCCGACCTCCGACCGGGTGCGCGAGGCGTTGTTCAGCGCGCTCGACGCCAGGATGGATCTGGACGGCGTCCGGGTGCTCGACCTGTACGCGGGCTCCGGCGCGCTCGGGCTGGAGGCGCTGTCCCGCGGCGCGTCCTACGCGCTGCTGGTGGAGTCGGATCGCAAGGCGGCAGCCGTCGTGCGCGGCAACATCGCCGACCTCGGCCTGCCCGGCGCGGAACTGCGCGTCGGGCCGGTCGCCGCGGTGCTCGCCCAGGGCGGTGCTGGACAGTTCGATCTCGTGCTCTCAGACCCGCCCTACGACGTGGACACGGCGGCGGTGACCGCCGATCTGACCGCGCTGGCCGACGGCGGCTGGCTGCACCCCGACGCACTGATCGTCGTCGAACGGTCCAGCCGTTCCCCCGAAATCGCTTGGCCCGCAGCCTTCGTCCCCGCCAAGCCGCGCCGCTACGGCGAAACCCGCCTGGAACTGGCCGACTACCGGCCGTGACCGGGTGGTAGCGTCGGCTCATGGCTGGAGCACTGTGTCCCGGTTCGTTCGATCCGGTCACCAACGGGCATCTCGACGTATTCGCCCGCGCGGCGGCGCAATTCGACGAGGTCGTGGTGACCGTCATGGTGAACCCGAAGAAGCAGGGCATGTTCACCGTCGAGGAGCGGATGGAGATGCTGCGCGAGGCGACCGCGCACCTGCCGAACCTGCGGGTCACCTCCTGGCAGGGCCTGCTGGTCGACTTCGCGAAGGAGCAGGGCATCACCGCCATCGTCAAGGGCCTGCGCGACGCCACCGACTTCGGCTACGAACTGCAGATGGCCCAGATGAACAAGAAGCTCTCCGGCGTCGACACGTTCTTCATCGCCACCAACCCGACCTTCAGCTTCCTGTCCAGCTCGCTGGTCAAGGAGGTGGCGACCTACGGCGGAGACGTCAGCGACATGCTCCCGCCCTCGGTGCACAAGCGGCTGCTCGATCGCCTCGCCGAACAGCGCGGCTGAGCCTCCCGACAACAAAAGCCCCGGTTCCGAATCAGGAAACGGGGCGGTTTCGTCTGTGGAAAGTCTCGCTCAGAACACCAGACCGCGCAGGGCGAGGAAGCGCATGCCGCCGACCGCGGCGGTGATGGCGAGGACGGCCGCCGCCTGGGCGGTGTCGCCGAGACCGGGCGCCCAGATCTCCAGCCCGGCCAGCGCCGCGGTGGTGATACCGAGGCCGACCAGCGCGAGTCCGCCGCCCTCCCACTGCGCGGTGAACCAGCCGACCCGGCCCGCGGCGTGGAAGGTGAGCTGGCGGTGCAGCTCGTTGGCGATGATCGTGCTCACGACCGATCCGGCGATATTGGCCACGATCGGACCGATGCCGTGCATGGCGAAGAAGAGCAGGACGTAGGCGACATTGCTGGAACCGCCGACCAGTGCGAAACGCACGAGCTGGGCGAAGGCGCGATCACCGCGCAGGTACTGCAGCAGCTGCCCGAACCGGGCGACCGACACCGTGCGCACCGTGGGGTACGGGAAGGCCCACGGCGAGTAGATGCCGATCGGCACTCCTGCCGAGCGCGGTACTTCCAGAACCGTCATTGTTCTTCCGATCCAACCTGAGCCTTCGGTAGGAACAACCGCGGCGGGCGCCGCTTCCTTCCGTTGGCCTCCTGTGCTCCCACAGTCCGGGTTCAGGCCTGCGGTCCGCTTAAGAAGATCTTGTCGGGACCCTCTCCTGAAAAAATGTAGCACGAAGTGGAGGGTCTGCCTCCACTTGATTTTGTGGTGTGCGAGACACTGTCACGACACACCGGAACAGGACTCGGCATCCGCCGTGATGAGGGGCACACTGGGCGTCGGCGGAGAGTTTCGCCTGAGTCAGCAGGAGAGCGGGGTAGTGAGCATGTATCGCGTATTCGAGGCACTCGACGAGCTGGTCGCCATCGTCGAAGAGGCGCGCGGCATCCCGCCGACTCGCAGCTGCATCGTGCCGCGCGGTGACGTGCTCGAACTGCTCGACGACGTGCGCGACGCGCTGCCCGGCGAACTCGACGACGCCCAGGACGTGCTCGACCACCGCGACAAGATCGTCTCGGACGCCCGCTCGGCCGCCGAGTTCACCGTGACCACCGCCAACGAACAGGCCGAGCAGACCATCGGTTCGGCCCGCGAGGAGGCCGATCGCATCCTCGCCGACGCCAAGGCGCACGCCGACCGCATGGTCGCCGAGGCCAGCGCGCACGCCGATCACCTGGTCACCACCGCGCAGGCCGAGGCGGATCGCATCGTGGCCGACGGCAATGCCGAGTACGAGGCGGTGACCGGCCGGGCGCGGGTCGAGTCGGAGCGCATGATCGAGGCGGGCAAGGCGTCCTACGAGCGCTCGGTGGCCGAGGGTCTCGCCGAGCAGGAGCGCCTGGTGACCCAGACCGAGGTGGTGCGGGCCGCGCACGCTGAATCCGCGCGACTCATCGATGGCGCGCACGAGGAGGTCGACCGGATGCGCGACGAGTGCGACCACTACGTGGACTCGACGCTCGCGCAGTTCGAGGAAACCCTCAACAGCACCTTGCGCGTCGTCGGCCGCGGACGCCACCAGCTGCGCAGCGGCGCGGGCGCGCCCGATTACGCGGCGGAATTCCGCCGCTGACCCCAGCCGCGGCCCGCTGCCGCGCCGAAGCCGCCGCGGAGGAACCGCGCCGAACCGACTGCCCAGCGCCGTCGGCGTTTTGAGGTTCGACCGACACCTCGCGTATTGTTGAGTGGTTGCCCATTTCCCTTCGATCGTGAGTGAGTTCGTGATGCCCGCCCGTTCCGGTTCCGCATCGCGTCACCGTGCGGCCTCGCACCGCAAGGCGGACGCGGGTTTCGTGCTGGACACCCGCAGCCTTGGCCGTCGCCCCGGCACCATGCGGGAGCAGCAGCGCACGGTCACCACCGCCGCGCGAATCGGGTTGGACCTGATCCACATCCCGGAAGGGGCGGAGGTCGAGCTCGACCTGCAACTGCAGGCGGTGTCCGAGGGTGTGCTGGTCACCGGGACGGTGACCGCGCCGACGGCGGGGGAGTGCTCGCGCTGCCTCGAACCGTTCACCGACGAGGTCCGGCTGCATCTCACGGAGCTGTTCGCCTATCCCGACAGCACCACCGAGCAGACCACCGAGGACGACGAGGTCTACCGGATGGACGACGACTTCATCGACCTGGAACCGGTGATCGTCGACGCCATCGGCCTCGAGCTGCCGCTGCAGCCGCTGTGCACGCCGGACTGCGCCGGGCTGTGCCCGGAATGCGGCGTGCGGATGGCGATTGCGGGTTCCGATCATGGGCATGAGATACTTGACCCTCGCTGGGCCGGGCTGGCGAAGTTCGCCACCGAATCGCCCGGCAACGGCAGTCCCGACGCGGACGCCGACCCAGACCGATAAACGCAAGACCGTCAGCCGAACCGGCAGAGCAATTAGGACAGAGGAGAGTTAGTCGTGGCCGTTCCCAAGCGCCGGATGTCCCGTTCCAACACCAGGTCGCGGCGCAGCCAGTGGAAGGCCACCGCGCCGACCCTGATCACCTGCCCGAACCGCGCCTGCGGCGAGAAGACCCTGCCGCACATCGCGTGCCCGTCCTGCGGCACCTACAAGGGCCGCCAGGTCACCGCCGCCGTCTGACAGTTCGATCTGTCGTATCGACGTGACCGTCAGCAAGGACGAAGCCGGCTCGTCCGGTGAACACGCCAGTTTGCTCGAAGCCCTCGGCGTCGACGTACGACCGGATCTGTTACGCCTCGCGCTGACGCACCGGTCGTACGCCTACGAGAACGGCGGTCTGCCGACCAACGAGCGCCTGGAATTCCTGGGCGACTCCGTCCTCGGCCTCAGCATCACCGAGCGGCTCTACCACGAGCACCCGGACAAGTCCGAGGGCGAACTGGCCAAGCTGCGGGCGAGCGTGGTGAACATGCACGCGCTCGCCGAGGTGGCGCGCGGGCTCGGCGAAGGCGGGCTCGGCGTGCACCTGCTGCTCGGCAAGGGCGAAGAGCTCACCGGCGGCCGGGACAAGCCGAGCATCCTCGCCGACGGCATGGAGTCGCTGCTCGGCGCGGTGCACCTGCAGCACGGCATCGACGTGGCCCGCGGCGTGGTGCTGCGGCTGTTCGCCGAACTGCTCGAGCGCGGTCCCCGGATGGGCGCCGGTCTCGACTGGAAGACCAGCCTGCAGGAACTCACGGCGGAACGCGGTCTCGGCGTGCCCAGCTACGAGATCACCTCGACGGGGCCCGATCACGACAAGGAGTTCACCGCGACCACGGTGATCGGCGGCCGTGCCTACGGGCAGGGCATCGGCCGGTCCAAGAAGGAAGCGGAGCAGAAGGCCGCGGGCGCCGCCTACCAGGCGCTGACCGCCGAAGCCTGACGTGCCCGAACTCCCCGAGGTCGAGACCGTCCGTATCGGACTCGCCGAATTCGTCGTCGGCCGCACCATCGAATCGGTGACCGTCACGCACCCGAGATCGGTGCGCCGTCACCTCGAGGGCGCGGCCGATCTCGCGGCCCGCATGGCCGGCCAGCGGGTGGCCTCGGCCGAACGGCGCGGCAAGTACCTCTGGCTCACCTTCGACGACGGCGACGACGCGCTGGTCGTGCATCTCGGCATGAGCGGTCAGATGCTGGTGCAGCCCGCCGACGCGCCGCTGGAGAAGCACGCGCACATCCAGGCGACCTTGGACAACGGCACCCAGTTGCGTTTCGTCGACCAGCGCACCTTCGGCGGCTGGGCGCTCGCGCCGCTCGTCGAGGTGGACGGGACGCCGGTCCCCGAACCGGTCGCGCACATCGCCCGCGATCCGCTCGACCCGCGCTTCGATCGTGAGGCGGCGGTGGCGGCCATTCGCGCCAAACAGTCCGAGATCAAGCGGGTGCTGCTTGACCAGTCGGTGATCTCCGGCATCGGCAACATCTACGCCGACGAATCCCTCTGGCGCGCCCGCATCAACGGCAATCGCTTGGCCTCCGGCCTGACCCGGCCCGCGGTCCGCGCGCTGCTCGACGCGACCGTCGCCGTGATGGGCGATGCGCTCGTCGCGGGCGGAACCTCGTTCGACGCGCTCTACGTGAACGTCAACGGAGAGTCCGGCTACTTCGAACGCGCGCTCACCGTCTACGGCAGGGCGGACGAGCCGTGCCTGCGCTGCGGCGCGCCCATCGTCCGCGAGCGCTTCATGAACCGTTCTTCCTATTACTGTCCGCGCTGCCAGCCGAAGCCGCGCCGTCGCTGAGCCGAGCGAGCTACCGTTTCCTCATGCGGTCCGGGACCCCCGCCCGGTCGCCTGGAGGAAGGACATATGCGCAAGCTCACCTACTATGTCGCGTCGACGATCGACGGGTTCATCGCCACCGAGGATGGGTCGGTCGACTTCTTCCCGGTCGGCGGCGACCACGGCCCGGCGATCACCGCGCAGTATCCCGAGACGCTGCCGACCAAGGTGCGCGAGTCTCGCGGCATCGACAAGCGCAATGCCAACTTCGACACGGTGCTGATGGGCCGCAAGACGCACGACTTCGGCGTGCGCACCGGCACCTCGAGCCCGTACGCGCACCTGCGGCAGTTCGTCGTCTCCACGACGCTGCCGGAGAGCCCGGATCCTGCCGTCGAGCTGATCTCGGACGATCCGCTGGGACGGGTCCGAGAACTCAAGCGCGACAAGGGACTAGGCATCTGGCTGTGCGGCGGCGGCGAGCTGGCGCAGGCACTGCTTCCGGAGATCGATCAGATCTTCCTGAAGCTGTATCCGATCGTGCTCGGCCGCGGCCGCTCGCTGTTCGGCTCCGGGCCGCGGCTGCCGGACGCGGCCCGGTTCCGGGTGATCACCAGCCGGGTCTTCGAGGACGGTGTGGCATTCGTGAAGTACAGCCGGATTCGCTAGCCGCGTGACAGACGCCGATCACATCGCCGAACCGGGCGGGGCCGACGCGCCCGGTCCGGTGGAAGCGCTGCGCGAGATCGGCTTCTGGCTCGAACGGGAACGCGCCAAGAGCTACCGGGTCAAGGCCTACCGCGGCGCCGCCGATGTGGTGGCGGGACTGTCGGCCGATGAGCTCGCCATGTATCAGGCGGCGGGGATCTGGCAGGATCTGCCGGGCATCGGACCGAAGACCGCCGCCGTCATCGCGCAGGCCTGCGCGGGTCAGGTGCCCGACTACCTGGCCGATCTGCGCCGCGCCGCCCAGCCCATCGGCGTGCCTGGCAAGCCGCTGCGCACCCGGCTGCGCGGCGACCTGCACACCCACTCCGACTGGTCCGACGGCGGCAGCCCGATCGAGGAGATGATGAGCGTCGCCGCGGCGCTCGGGCACGAATACTGCGCGCTCACCGATCATTCGCCGCGCCTGACGGTCGCCAACGGCCTGTCCGCCGAACGGCTGCGCCGCCAGCGGGACCTGGTGGCCGAGCTGAACGAGCGCTTCGCGCCGTTCCGCATCCTGACCGGCATCGAGGTCGACATCCTCGACGACGGCGCCCTCGATCAGGAGGCCGACCTGCTCGCCGAGCTGGACATCGTGGTGGCCAGCGTGCATTCGCACCTGCGCGCCGACAGCGAGACGATGACCAAGCGCATGGTGTACGCGGTCGCGAACCCGAACGTGGACGTGCTCGGCCACTGCACCGGCAGACTGGTCACCGGTGGCCGCGGCACCCGCCCGGAATCCACCTTCGACGCCGAACTCGTCTTCGAGGCATGCAAGCAGTACGGCACCGCCGTCGAGATCAACTGCCGCCCAGAGCGTTTGGACCCGCCGTCGCGCCTGCTGCGGCTGGCCGTCGAGATCGGCTGCCACTTCGCCGTCGACACCGACGCGCACGCGCCGGGCCAATTGGACTGGCAGGGTTATGGTTGCGAGCGCGCCGTCGCCAACGGCGTCGATCCGGACCGGGTGATCAACACCTGGCCGGTGGAACAACTGCTCGCGTGGACGGCGTCGGCCTGAGCCGGATGGTCGGCCGATGAACGCCCGGCGAACACTCGGCGGCGACGCGGGCGAATCGCGGTGCGGCACCGCACAATGAGCGGCGAAAGGACTCTCGGGGGTGGGGCAAGCGTTGGACGATTTTCCGCTCGATACCATCCTCGCGTTCATCGGTATCGTGGTGCCGCTCGCGGCATTCCTGTGGGAGTTCGTCTTCGTCGGCCGCAGGCGGCTCGGTTACCGCGTGCAGATGGACACGCCCGTCACCGGCGAGATCGGGTCGGTGTACCCCGGTGTGCTGGAGCGGCTGCATCCCGACCCCGCCGGTACCGAAGCCGAACGGCGTGAACAGCTTCGCGAGCTTTCGGTGGTGCTGGTCCGCATCGAGAACAGCGGCAACACCGCGATCTCCGAGTCTGACTATCTGTCGCCCTCCCAGCAGGTCGGCCTGCATCTGCACTTCCCGCAGCGCCGGGTGATCGGCATGGCCGTGACCGAGTTGAGCGATCGCGACCTGGCCCCGAGACTCGGTCCCGCGTCGGGCATCGCCATCAATGTGGAGCCCGACGGGCGCACGGGCGTCATCGATCTGCCGAAAGTGCCGCTGATCCGGAACGCGCACTACAAGATCCTGGCCATCCTGCAGCGCGGCGAGGGTAACGGCGACCGGGACGGCAACGGCAACGATCAGGCTCCGGATCCCGTGCTGCGCGGCGACATTCGCGGCGGCAGCGTCGTCGAGACGCGCAGCCGCACCGGCATTTCCCGGGTGATGCTGCTGCTGACCGTGTTCCTGGTGTTGGTGATCATCGGGCAGTTCGTCGTCGACGCGCTCCAGCCTCCGCCGCCGCCGCTCGACTGTGCCGCGGGGAAACTCACGCTGGTCGGCTCCTCGGCGTTCGACCCGGTGATCCGCGACGCGGCGGCGCAGTACGAGAAGCGCTGCACGGCAGCGGAATTCGCCTTCGACTTCGAGGGCACCGAACGAGGTCTCGACCGGGTGGCCGAAGCCGGACGGGATTCCGGGCTCCTCACGATCAGCGACGGCGCGAAGGGCCCGGGTTACACCGCGCTGCAAGCTCGTCCGCTCGCTCTCTCGATGTTCGCCGTCGTCGTGCACCGAGACCTCGGAGTCACCGACCTCACGGTCGCCCAGGTCAGGGATCTGTATCGGGGGCGAATCACCAACTGGCGGGAGGTGGGCGGTCCGGACGTGCCTGTCGTGCTGATCGATCGGGCACCGGGATCGGGCACCCGGGTGATCTTCGAGGACGCGCTGCTCGGTGGCGCGCAACCGGCCCGCCCGCACCGCAGCTGCACTGCCATCAAGGACACCGCGGGCACCTACTGCGACGTGCCGGTCACCAAGGACATGCACAAGGCGGTCGGGGAGATTCCCGGTGCGATCGGCTATTCGGAGCTGTCCGAGGCGCGCAGGGCCGACATGCGGGTGCTCACGCTCGGCGGTGTCGCGCCGGGACGGCAGGCCGCGATCGATCGCTCCTACCCCTTCTGGGGCGTCGAATACGCGTACAGCAACGGCGATCTGCCCGGTGATTCGCTCGCGGCGAGCTTCCTGCACTACCTGACCGCGGACGTCGGCGCGGAAGTGCTTCGCGCGCACGGCAACGAGCCGTGTGCCAGCGATCTGCTCGAACCAGGTCGCTGCACTCCGGCGCGATGAGCCGGTCGCGACACGGTGCGGGATCGCCGCTCAGGATGTTTCGGCGTTGCTGAAACAGTAGGCGGCGGCCGCGAGGTATTGGCGACAGTCCGGCCCGTGCCCCGCGTGGACGCTGCGTAGGAACTGCGCGAGTTCCATGTCCAGGTCGGTCGGTTCGATTCCGCAGTCTCTGTGCTGAGTGCTCCACAGATCCCGCTTGTCCTGGGATGTCTGCATCGTGCACCTCCAGCCCGCGACACTGCGTTGCGGGATGCCCGATTCCCGTGCGCGGGCCGTTGTCATGAGCGTTTCACAGCGTGATCAGTTGCCAATCGTCCGGCAGTCGTGCCGCGTGAATCTGATGACCCTCCGCTTCCAGATCGACGCTGACGTCGCCGAGGCGCAGCGCGGTGAGAGTCACCCGGCCCCAGGACTGGGGCAGTCGCGGCCGCACCGTCAGCGTGCGATGCGGCACATCGGGATTCAGGCCGAGGAAGGCACGCACCAACAGCAGCGGTGCGGCGCTCGCCCACGCCTGCGGCGAGCAGGACGTGGGGTATGGCACCGGTACCGCGAACCGGGAGCGCGGGAATCCGCAGAACAGCTCGGGCAGGCGCCCGTCGAAAGCCTTTGCGGCGTCCAGCAATCCGGTGGCCAGCCGGGTGGCCAGCTTCGTCGCGCCTGGCACGTGCTCGTAGCGAAGCAGACCGGCGACGGCGATGGCGGTGTCGTGCGGCCAGACCGAGCCGCAGTGGTAACTCATCGGGTTGTAGGCGCCCATGTTGGAGGCAAGGGTGCGCAGCCCGAATCCGGTGTCCATCTCCTCCTTGGCCAGTTGACGCACGAGTTCCTCGGCGTGCTCGTCGCTGGCGATACCCGCCCAGAGACAGTGCGCCGCATTGCTGGTCAGCGCGTCGACGTGGCGTTTGGTGCCGTCCAGCGCGACCGCGTACCAGCCGCGATCCGGCATCCAGAACTGTTCGGTGAACTTGCCGCGCAGTTCGGCCGCCCGCTCGCGCAGGCGTCCGGCCAGGCGCGTCTCGTCGAAGGCTTCGGCCAGTTCGGCCCTGGCGAGCAGGGCGGCGTGCACGTAGCCCTGCACCTCGCACAGCGCGATCGGAGCCTCGGCGAGATGTCCTCCCGCGTCGTTGATTCCGTCGTAGCTGTCCTTCCAGCCCTGGTTGATCAGACCGCGATCGGTGGCGCGACGGTACTCGACGAAACCGTCGCCGTCGCGGTCGCCGTACTCGGTGATCCACTCCAGTGCCGCGTCGGCGGCGGGCAGCAGTTCCTCGATCGCCGCCGGATCCGCGCCCCACCGATGGCATTCGGCGAGCAGCATCACGAACAGCGGTGTGGCGTCGGCGGTTCCGTAGTAGATGTTGCCGCCGAGCACCTGCCCGCCCGATGGGCCGCGCCGCATCTCGTGCATGATCCGGCCCGGCTCTTCTTCGTTGAGCGGATTCAGTTCCTGCCCTTGCAGTTCCGCCAGCTGTTGCAGCGTGCCGAGAGCCAGGTCGACGGCGAGCGGCAACGCCATCCAGGCCGTGAGCAGGCTGTCGCGCCCGAACAGCGTCATGAACCACGGCGCGCCCGCCGCGACGAACGGTCTGCTCTCACCGGTGTCGTCGTGGATCTGCAGCGCGCCCAGATCGCTTTCGGTACGGCGCAGCACCTGGGTGAGCACCGGGTCCGCCGAGGAGATGTCGGTGGCGGTGTCGCGCCACGCCGCGATCTTGCGGCACGGTGCGCTGAAACCCATGTGCTCGCCGGGCGTGAGCGGCATCTGCACCTGCTGGTTGCCCAACGTCGGCTGCGCGATGACCTCGGTCTGCCACTTGCCGCCGACCGGAACGACGACCCGCCACACCAGTGTGCCGGGCAGCACCGAGGGTTCCACGGTGGCCGAGATCGTGATGCCCCGCATCCGGTCGGAGCGATCGTGCAGCAGCAGTTCGCCCTCGGCGACGGTCACATCGGCGCGCAGATGTCCCGCGCGTCCCTCCTTGACCGCGAACAGGTCGACGAAATCCGCGTCGACGTGCAGCTCCAAGGTGACCGCGGTGGGTTCGCGGCCCATGTTCTCCAACGTGAGCAACTCGTGCATGCCGTCGGCGACGATGCGCTCGCGCACGACGAGCAGGGTGCTGTCGGCCAGCCCGGCATGCGGCGGCCTGCGCATGACGAATCGGGCGATGAACGCCTCCGGGCTGAGGACCGACAGCGGCTCCGCCGGTCTGCCGTCGACGAGCAGTTCCCACCGCGACAGGACGCGCGCGTCTCGGAAGAACAGCCCGTGCGGGCGGCCGGGCTCGACGTCGCCGAGCCGGTTGGACAGGCAGAAGGTGCCACCTTCCACCAAGGTCACCGACCCGGCTCCGCCGAAGCCCGCGGGTTCACCCGAGTTGAGCGGCGCGGGGCCACTCGCGGCGGAGGCTCCCGTCACGCGAGCCTGCCCGCGACCGCGACGGGCACGGTGGGCTCGGCGACACGGGTGGCGACCCGGTTCTTCGGCCGCAGCAGCTTGCGGTAGACCTGCTCGTAGCCGCGGCCCGCGCCGTCGGCGCCGAAGTTCGCCTCGACGTGGGCCCGGCACGCGGCCGGATCCATCGTCTGCACCTCGGCGATCGCCGCGGTCAGTTCGGCGGGATCGTCGCAGATGCGTCCGGTGACGCCGTCGACGACCACCTCTTCGACCGCGCCGCCGCGCAGCGCGACCACCGGTGTGCCGCACACCATCGATTCGATCATCACCATGCCGAAGGGTTCCTCCCAGCGGATCGGGAACAGCAAGCAGCGCGCACCGGCGAGCAGCTTGCGCTTGGCCTTGGCGTCGGCCATCCCGAAGACGTGATCGCGGTCGGTGAGCAGCGGGCGCACCTTCTCTTCGAAGTACGCCAGCTCAGGTGGTTCGCTGCACTTGCCAGCCAGGATGAGTGGAATTCCGGCGGCGTGCGCGGCCTCCAGCGCCAGGTGCGGCGCCTTGCACTCGTTGAACCGGCCGAGGAACAGCGCGTAGTCCTCTTTCTCGGTCTGGAACGGCCAGTCCGCCACCTGCAGCGCGTTGTGCACCCGCCCGGCCCAGTGCAGGTCGGGGGCGAGCGCGCGCTGGCGGTCGCTGATCGCGACGAGCGACACCTCGTCGCCGAGCGCCTGGTAGTACCGGTAGCAGTCGTCCTGCACGGGTCCGTGCACGGTCACCACGGTGGGCAGTCCGAGGCCGTAGTACGCCGGTGCGTTGAGCGGACCGGCGAAGGTGTGGTCGTGCACGAGATCGACGCCGTGTGTCGCGTGCAGGCGTTCGATCGCCCTTCGCGCCTTCAGCGCGTGCACGACCTCGGGGAACGGATCGCCGAGGCGTTCGGGCAGTGCCCGATCCCAGAGGGGAACGAAGCGAGCCTTGGTACCCGGCTCGCCCGCACCGAACAGCGTCACATCATGGCCACGCGCTACCAACGAATCGACCAGATCGGCGACTACCGCCTCGACGCCGCCGTAAGCCTTCGGCGGCACGTCGAAATAGGGCGGAACAACCATGGCAATGCGGAATCGGGTACCAGGGTGATCGATCGAGAGAAGATCCGAAGCCACACGCTGCGCCGAAACCGGCGCCGAGAACACTGCGCTCATGACCCTCCTTCCAGGGACACAACC
Source organism: Nocardia amikacinitolerans (assembly GCF_900215415.1). NCBI lineage: Bacteria > Bacillati > Actinomycetota > Actinomycetes > Mycobacteriales > Nocardiaceae > Nocardia > Nocardia amikacinitolerans. The sequence continues at coordinate 320,250 of NZ_OBEG01000006.1, forward strand.
ATTGCACTCGCATCCACCCAGCACACCGATGCGCCGGGTGCCTAACGTGGTGGCCGCCGCCGGCGGAGGTGGAGCGAGAACTTCACCGCCGTCCATGGGGCTTGGTTGGCCTGTCACAGTGGAACGTGTCAGGGGAGGCCGAAGGGGTTGTACCTCGTTTGGCGAGGCTCAAACCAAGCTGTTGCTGGAAATCTTCTTCGATCCGTTATCGTACCGATAGTTCCGTCTCGAATTTGTGCTTATCGGCAGCGGTTTTTTCGGATCTTTAGGCGCTCTCCACAAAAATCTTTCCATGCCCGTCGGGCGTGGCGAACTCCAGCAAACTTACAGCTTCCGCTCGGAGGGCGGCCTCGTCCGCGGCCGAGAGTGGATGCCACGGCGTGATGCGCACGGTGTCGTCCTCCAGTGCCCAGCGGCCGTGCACGAATCCGTCGACGAGGTACACGGGCACGCCCGCCGAGGCTTCCTTCGCGGTGCGCTGGCGGTCCTCCTCGCTGATCATCCTGCGGCGGTCCTTGTGGCCGAGCAGCGCGTTGTCGAAGGCGGGCAGGAAGCGCACGGGGACGTCGAGATCCGGATCGGCAAGCGGCGCGTCCGGCAGATCGAACAGCACGCGGTGCCGGTCGTCGGTGTAGACCACCAGCTCCGCGCGCATCTCGTCGACCACCTCGGCGAGGCGGGTGATGCCCGCCCACGCCTGCATGTCCGCGACGGTCGCCGGACCGAAGGCGGCGAGATAGCGCCGGATGAGCGTGGCTGGGTCGGGCTCGGCCATCGGCGCGCCGATCCACTCCTCGGCCAGACCCACGGTGACGTAGCGGTTGCGCCACCGGCCCCACGTCCCCGTTTCCGGGCCGTGCGCCAGCGGGACCAGCAGTTCGACGGTCTCGGCGAGCCTGCGGACGTGCCGGTCCGGGAACCGATCGGTGAGCAGCTTGCCGAAGTCGCTGCGGCTCAACTGCTTTCCGGCAAGCAGCTCGCGGCCCGCCGCGGCGAGCGCGGCCAGATCGATGCCGTCGATCTCCTCGCGGTAGTACGCGGCTTTGAGCGCCGCGTCGACCACCGGCTGCACGGTGGGGCGCAGCCAGCGGAAGTCGGCGCTGTCGGCCAGGTGCACGGTGCGGCGAATCATGGTGGAGCGCACAAGCTCTCGATCACGCAGCAGCGCGGCGAGATCGTCGTGCCGGAACTCGGCCAAGCGCGTCCACAGGCCGATGTAAGGCCAGTTGGGTTCCTGGCCCTGCACCGCTACGAGGTGCCTGACGAGCTCGAACGGCGTCAGATCCACCCGCTCGACCAGCTTCTGGCGCAGCAGCAGGGTCCGGTTCAGCTCGCGTAGCGATAGTTCCGTCATGACCCCATCCTGGCCGAGGGCACCGACAATCCGACCGGTCCGTCCCGCTCGTCGCCCCGTCAGACCGGCTCGGGCCGCATGCGCAGCGGCACGCCGATCCGGTTCCACATGTTGATCATCGCGGTGAGGGCGACCAGGCCCGCCCGCGCGCCCTCCTCGAAGTGTTTCTCCACCTCGGCCCAGATCTCGTCGCTCACGCCGTGCACGTCCAGGCGGGTCACGGCTTCGGCGTAGGCCAGCGCGGCCCGCTCGGCGTCGGTGTAGAGCTCCGACTCGCGCCAGGCGTCGAGCTGGTAGATGCGCTTCTCGGTCTCGCCCGCCAGCCGTGCGTCGGTGGTGTGCATGTCGACGCAGAACAGGCACCCGTTCATCTGGGAGGCCCGGATCTTCACCAGTTCCCGCACCACCGGGTCCAGCGGGCCGCGTTGGATCGCGCCCTCGGCGGCGATCCATGCCTGGTAGATCTCGGGCGCGAACTGCGGCAGCTTCATCCGTGACATGCGCTCGTCCTTTCGTCGAGAATTCGCCTTACACCAACCAAGACGGAACGGCGCCGAGAAACGTGACATCGCACGGGCTTCGGACCCGGCCGGTGCGTGTCCTCGCGCGGCGGGCGGACTCGCCGACTTGTAGGGTTCATGGCGAGCCGGAGGGTGTCCGGTGGGATGCGACGCAGGGAAGGGACGGCGGGGATGTCGAACGCATCGGTCGAGGTGCTGCTCGATGACTTCGAGAACAAGGACAAGTGGGAGCTCGCGGGGGACGGGGCGGGCCGCACGCACCTCACCACGTTCGCCGAGGGCGCGCCGAGCAAGACGCCCGGCGTCTACGCCGACGGTGTCGCGGGCGAGGATCACCGGGCGCTCGTGCTGCTGGTCAAGTCGGCGGAGAACGACCTCGAGGTCGAGCTCGTCGCCAAGCCCGGACAGTCGTTCTCGATCGCCGGCCGGCTGGCGGTGGTGAACCTGTGGGTGCGCTCGCCGCACGCGTCGATCCGGGTGTCCGCACGCCTCGGCGGCGAACAGGGTGAGCGAGAGTTGGTGCTCGGCGACATCACCGCGGGCCCGGACTGGCAGCACCTCGGTCACGAGCCTGCCGACGCGATCGCCGACGCCGACCTGCTGGCGCTGAAGATCCGGCTCACCGATGTCGTCAAGCGGGAAGGGGAGGTCATGGTCCTGCTGGACGACCTGACCGCCCGAACCGCTGTGTAACCGAGCGTATTTCGTACTGGGCGGTGGATGGTCCCATCGCACGAAGGCAGCCCCGGCACTCGGCGCGGGGCTGCCTTCGTTTCGGTGCGCCCGAGGCTCAGCCTCGGAACGGGTGGGTGCGGTCCAGGTCGAGATTCAACTCGACCACGTTGACCCGCGGCTCACCGAGGAACCCGAGGGTCCTTCCCTCGGTGTGCGCCGCGACGAGCCCGCGCACCTCGGCCTCGGACACGTTGCGCTCCTTGGCGATCCGCGGCACCTGGAGCTCCGCGTAGGCGGGGGAGATGTGCGGATCGAGGCCGCTGCCGCTCGCGGTGACCGCGTCGGCGGGCACCACCGGGTCGGCGGGCGCGTCGCCGCGGATCGGCACGAGACGGCCGACGGACCAGTCGACTCCCGGCTCGGCGCACTCGACCCGAACGCCGCGGTAGGCGTCGACGAACGGCACGGCGGGGCACGCCTGGTTCACGCTGATCACCTGGAGCGGGCGCGAGATCTCGCCGTCCGCGTCGCGCGGACCGATCACCGAAAGTACCGCGCCGACACCGTCGTTCGTGCAGAACGGCCGGGAACCGTCGACCCCCTCACGGTCGCCGATCTCCTTGCTGCGCGCGCACACGGTGCTCAACAGGCTCGCCCGGCCCTCGGCGTCGAAGACGTTCTGGTCCACGATGTCCTCGGGTCCCAGATTGCTCGCCGCGGTGGACAGCGGGTCGTAGCCGTCACCGGCCGCCGACGGGCGACTCTGGAAGTACTGGACGAGCGCGTTGCCGTCGGCGTCGGTGAACGACTGGCCGATCAGGCTGCTGCCCACCACGTTTCCCTCCGACGTGAGCAGTGAGCCGTCGGCCTTGTCGTTCAGCCCCGGCAGCTGGCCGACGGCGAAAACCGCCAGCGGATAGACGATTCCGGTGATCGCGGTCAGCACCAGCAGGGCGCGCAGCGCGGCGAGGTGTTGCCGGATCCAAGTGGACATACGCATTTCAGGACATCCCGGGGAGGAGGTGGACGACGAGATCGATGAGCTTGATGCCGAGGAACGGCGCGACGATGCCGCCGAGGCCGTACACGGTCAGGTTGCGGCTCAACAGCTTCGACGCGTGCGACGGGCGGTAGCGCACGCCGCGCAACGCCAGCGGGATCAGCGCCACGATGACGATCGCGTTGAAGATCACCGCGGAAAGGATCGCCGACTGCGGACTGGCCAAGCGCATGATGTTCAGCAGGTCCAGGCCGGGGAACAGCCCGACGAACAACGCCGGGATGATGGCGAAGTACTTGGCGATGTCGTTGGCGATGGAGAACGTGGTCAGCGCGCCCCGCGTGATGAGCAGCTGCTTGCCGATCTCCACGATCTCGATGAGTTTGGTCGGGTCGGAGTCGAGATCGACCATGTTGCCCGCTTCTTTGGCCGCCGAGGTGCCGGTGTTCATCGCGACGCCGACGTCGGCCTGGGCCAGTGCCGGGGCGTCGTTGGTGCCGTCGCCGGTCATGGCGACCAGCCGTCCGCCGTCCTGTTCCTTCTTGATCAGGGCGAGCTTGTCCTCGGGGGTGGCCTCGGCGAGGAAGTCGTCGACGCCCGCCTCGTCCGCGATCGCCTTGGCGGTCAACGGATTGTCGCCGGTGATCATGACGGTGCGGATGCCCATCCTGCGCATCTCGTCGAAGCGCTCCCGCATGCCTTGCTTCACCACGTCTTTCAGGTGGATCACGCCGAGCAGCCGGGCGACGCCGCCGTCGATCTCGCCGACGACGAGGGGAGTGCCGCCGGAGGCGGAGATACCGTCCACGATGACGCCGATCTCGTCGGGCACCGAACCGCCGTTGGCGCGAACCCATTCGGTCACCGCGCTCGCGGCGCCCTTGCGCAGCCGATGACCTCCGGCGAGGTCGACGCCCGACATGCGGGTCTGAGCGGTGAATTCCACCCACGTCGCGCCGGTCAGCTCGCCGGGCGTGCGCTCGCGCTTGTTGTAGGCCTGCTTGGCGTACACCACGATCGAACGGCCTTCCGGCGTTTCGTCCGCCAGGCTGGACAGCTGCGCGGCGTCGGCCAGCTCGTCATCCGGAATGCCGGGCATCGGAACGAATTCCGACGCCTGCCGGTTACCGAGGGTGATCGTTCCCGTCTTGTCGAGCAGCAGCGTGTTCACATCGCCCGCGGCCTCGACCGCGCGGCCGGACATGGCGAGCACGTTGCGCTGCACGAGGCGGTCCATGCCAGCGATGCCGATCGCCGACAGCAGCGCGCCGATGGTGGTCGGGATCAGGCAGACAAGCAGCGCGACCATGACGATCCCGGTGATGCCGTCGGCGTTCAGCGCCGCCGTGTCCGGCACGCCGGGGTTGTTCGCCTTCGAGAAGATGGCCAGCGGCTGCAAGGTGACGACGGCGAACACGAAGATGATCGTCAGCGCGGCGAGCAGGATGTTCAGCGCGATCTCGTTCGGCGTCTTCTGCCTGCTCGCGCCCTCGACCAGGGCGATCATCTTGTCGATGAAGCTCTGTCCCGGTTCCTGGGTGATCCGGACGACGATCCGGTCCGAGAGCACGGTGGTGCCGCCGGTGACGGCGGAACGGTCGCCGCCGGATTCCCGGATGACCGGGGCGGATTCGCCGGTGATGGCCGACTCGTCCACGGAGGCAATGCCTTCCACCACGTCACCGTCGCCGGGGATCACTTGACCCGCCTCGACAACCACGTGGTCACCGCGGCGCAATTCGGGTGCGGCGACCCGCTCTTCGACCACCCGCGCGCCGGGCGACCATTCGACGAGGCGGCGCGCGATGGTGTCGGTCTTGGCCTTGCGGAGCGTGTCGGCCTGCGCCTTGCCGCGTCCCTCGGCGACCGCCTCGGCCAGGTTGGCGAACAGCACGGTGAGCCAGAGCCACGCCACGATGGCCCAGGCGAACACGCTCGGATCGGCGATCGCGAGCACGGTCGACCAGAGCGCGCCGATCTCCACGATCAGCATCACCGGATTGCGCCACAGCGTGCGCGGATCCAGCTTGCGCACGGCATCGGGCAGCGAGGTCAGCAGCAAGGCGGGATCCAGTACCCCGCGCGCCACCTTGTGCTCGCCGCGTTCCGGCGTGGTCTCGGGCCGGGTGGCCGGTTCTGTTGCGGTACCGATCATGTCAGTGGATTCCCTCGGCGAGCGGCCCGAGCGCGAGCGCGGGCAGGAAGGTGAGCGCGACCAGGATCACGGTCACGCCGACCACCAGCCCGACGAACTGCGGGCGATGGGTCGGCAGCGTGCCGATCGACGCGGGCGTTGTGCCCTGCTTGGCAAGTGATCCGGCGAGCGCGAGCACGAAGACGATCGGCAGGAACCGGCCGAGCACCATGGCAAGGCCGAGCGCGGTGTTGTACCACTCGGTGTTGCCGGACAGGCCCGCGAAGGCGGAGCCGTTGTTGTTGGCGGCGGAGGTGAAGGCGTACAGCACCTCCGACAGACCGTGCGGCCCGCCGTTGAGCATGCTCGCGCGCTGGCCGGGCAGCGCCATGGCGAGCGCGGTGAAGGTCAGCACCAGCAGCGGGCTGATGAGGAAATACGAAGCGGCCAGCTTGATTTCGCGCGGAGTGATCTTCTTGCCAAGATACTCCGGGGTGCGTCCGACCATGAGGCCCGCGACGAAGACGGTGATCACCGCGAGGATCAGCATGCCGTACAGGCCGGAGCCGACGCCGCCGGGCGCGACCTCGCCGAGCTGCATATTGAACATCGTCATCAGGCCGCCGAGGCTGGTGTAGGAATCGTGGAACGAGTCCACGGCGCCGGTCGAGGTGAGCGTGGTCGAGGCCGCGAAGGTGGCCGAATTCGATACGCCGAAGCGGGTTTCCACGCCCTCGGTGGCGGCGCCGATGGCCGTCGGCACGGTCCCGTGGTGCTGGAGCTGGAACAGATTGGTCAGCGCGATGCTGGTCAGCGCGATCGTGCCCATCACCGCCACGATCGCGTAGCCCTGCTTGGCGCTGCCGACCATGCGACCGAAGGTGCGCGGCAGCGAGCAGGCGATGACCAGGATCAGGAAGATCTCGATCCAGTTCGTCCAGGTCGTCGGGTTCTCGAAGGGATGCGACGAGTTGGCGTTGTAGAAGCCGCCGCCGTTGGTGCCGAGTTCCTTGATGACCTCTTGGCTCGCGACCGGCCCGCCGGTGATCGTCTGCTGCGCGCCCGCGATGGTCTGCGCGACCTGGTCGTGCAGCTGGAAGTTCTGGATGACACCCCCCGCCACCAGCACGATCGCGAACACGAACGCGATCGGCAGCAGGATGCGCAGCGTTCCGCGCACCAGGTCGACCCAGAAGTTGCCGAGATCGCCGGTGTGCCTGCGGGCGAAGCCGCGCACCAGCGCGATCGCGACCGCCATGCCCACCGCGGCCGAGACGAAGTTCTGCACCGCGAGCCCGGCCATCTGCACCAGGTGTCCCTGGGTGGACTCGCCGGAGTAGTTCTGCCAGTTGGTGTTCGTCACGAAGCTGACCGCGGTGTTCCAGGCCAGCGCCGGGGTCATCTCGGTCGCCGGATCGTTCAGGTGCAGCGGCAGCTTGTCCTGGATCAACTGGAAGAAGAACAGGAACAGGATGCCGACCGCCGAGAACGCGAGCACGCTGCGGGCGTAGACGCCCCAGGTCTGCTCGACCTCCGGCTTCGCGCCGATCGCGCGGTAGATCAGCCGCTCCGCGCGGGTGTGCTTCGCGCTGCTGTAGACCCGGTACATGTAGTCGCCGAGCGGGACGTGCACCAAGGCCAGCGCGAGGACCAGGGACGCCACGAAGACGATCCCCGCGGTTGTCGTGTTCACCTAGAACCTCTCGGGGAAAAGCAGGGCCGCGACCATGTAGACGGCGACCAGGACGGCGAGCGCGAGACCGATCAGGTTCGCGGTCACAGCTTCTCCACCCCTCGTTGAATCAGACCGAGCAGTGCGAACACCGCGATCGTGAGCGCGGTGAACACCACGACAGACATGACTTTCCGAACCTCCTTGCGGCTCCCGGATGTGGAGCGCACAGCGAGTCAAGCGCCCCATCCGGGCCGAAGCCGATTCCCTGACGAGTTCTTAGCGCTCGGCGCCGCGGCATTGACGGTTCGTTGACGGGCGCGTCGCTCGGCGCGCGGGACGGACTCGCCGTCGCGATGCGGCTGCCCGCGCGCGAGCGGGTTCGTGCAGGTTGCGGCGCTGATCACACCCCACGTGGACGCGCACAAAGATGGCGTCAAGGACGGTGTCGAAGGCGTCAATAGAACGTAAAGATCCGTGGTGGGCGGCCGCGGCGGCGGTATTCCTGATGGGGCCGGCGAGGCGGGGCACATCCAGCGCGACCGGTGCCCTGCTCGTTTTGTGGAGAGGATCGATATGTCGACCGTCACCGTCGCGCTGCTGCTCGGCTTCGTGTGCTGCGCGCTGGTCATCCGGGGGTTCGCGCTGCGCGGGGAGGCGGTCCGGCCGCGGCGGGTGAGCGTCGGGGGCCGGCGCGTCCGGCCGCGGGATGCCGCGTGGACCGTCGATGCGTGAGGCGCGGTGCGGCGGGTCGACTGATCCGAGGGATTCGCGGCGTGGCTGCTCGGACGCGCGATGATGGACACGTGAAGCGCGGTCGACTACGGATCTATCTCGGTGCGGCGCCCGGTGTCGGCAAGACCTACGCCATGTTGGGCGAGGCCCACCGGCGGCTGGAGCGCGGCCGCGACGTGGTGGCCGCGGTGGTGGAGACGCACGGCCGGGCCAAGACCGAGAAGTTGCTGGCCGGTATCGAGCGGATTCCGCCGAAGATCATCGAGTACCGCGGCGCGCGATTCCCGGAGCTGGACGTGGCCGCGGTGCTGCGCCGCGCGCCCGCGGTCGTGCTGGTGGACGAGCTCGCGCACACCAACGCGCCGGGCAGCGCCAACCAGAAGCGCTGGCAGGACATCGAGCAGCTGCTCGACGCGGGCATCGACGTCATCTCGACGGTCAATGTCCAGCACCTGGAGAGCCTCAACGACGTGGTCGAGCGGATCACCGGCATCCAGCAGCGCGAGACGGTCCCGGACGCCGTTGTGCGCGGCGCCGAACAGGTCGAGCTGGTCGACATCACGCCGGAGGCGTTGCGGCGCAGGCTCTCCCACGGCAACGTCTACGCGGCCGACAAGGTCGACGCCGCGCTGCGCAACTACTTCCGGCCCGGCAACCTGACCGCGCTGCGCGAACTCGCGCTGCTGTGGCTGGCCGACCAGGTCGACGCCGCGCTGGCGAAATACCGCGCCGACCACCACATCACCGAGCTGTGGGAGGCGCGCGAACGCGTGGTCGTCGCGGTGACGGGCGGCCCTGAGTCGGAGACGATCGTGCGCCGGGCGAGCCGGATCGCGACGAAATCCAGCGCCGATCTGGTCGTCGTGCACGTGGTGCGCGGGGACGGGCTCGCGGGCGTGTCGACCGAACGGCTGGCCCGGCTGCGCGAGCTCGCCGCCAGTCTGGACGCCTCGCTGCACACCGTCACCGGTGACGACGTGCCCGGCACGCTGCTGGAATTCGCCCGCGAGGTGAACGCGACCCAGCTGGTGCTCGGCACCTCGCGGCGCTCCCGCTGGGCACGGATCTTCGACGAGGGCATCGGCTCGTCCGTCGTGCAGCGCTCCGGGAAGATCGACGTGCACATGGTCACCCACGAGGAGGCCCATCGCGGCGTGCGTTGGCGCGGACTCGTGCCGCGTCAGCCTGCTCTCGCCTGGACCGCGGCGATCCTGGTCCCGATGCTGGTGTGCGCGCTGAGCGCCGTGCTCGACACCTACCTCCAGCTGGGCGGGCTCAGCGCGGTGTTCTTCATCGGGGTCGTCGCGGTCGCGCTGCTCGGCGGCGTGCTGCCCGCCTCGTTCTCGGCGCTGCTGTCGGGACTGCTGCTGAACTGGTTCTTCACCGATCCGCGCTACAGCCTGACCATCGCCGAACCGGACAACTTCGTCACCGTGGTGGTGATGCTGTTCGTCGCGCTCGCGGTCGCGGCGCTGGTGGATGTCGCCGCCAAGCGAACGAGACAGGCGCGCAAGGCGTCTCGCGAGGCCGAGCTGCTGACCATGTTCGCCGGTGCGGTGCTGCACGGCGCCGATCTGCCCAATCTGCTCGAGCAGGTGCGCGAGACGTTCGGGCTGCGGGCGGTGAGCATGATGAGCGGCGGCGCGGTCGTCGCCCAGGTCGGCACGGAACCGCCACAGCGAACGAGCGCCGCGGACACCGTCATCGAGGCGGGGGACGGCGCCAGCCAGCTGTTGCTGGCCGGGCACACGCTCGACGCGGCCGACCTGCCGGTACTCAACGCGGTGACCAACCAGGCCGCGGCACTCCTGCGCCAGGCGAAGCTGGCCGAGGAGGCGAGCGCCGCGGCGGCGCTGCTCGAGGCCGACCGCCTGCGTCGCGCGCTGCTCTCGGCGGTGAGCCACGACCTGCGGACGCCGCTGGCGGGCGCCAAGGCCGCGGTGTCCAGTCTGCGCAGCGACGACATCGAGTTCTCCCCGGAGGACACCACCGAACTGCTGGAGACCATCGAGGAATCGGTGGACCAGCTGACCGCGCTGGTGGGCAACCTGCTCGACTCCTCGCGACTGGCCGTCGGCGTGGTGAGCCCGCAGCTGCGCCGGGTGTACATGGACGAGGTGGTGCATCGTGCGCTGGTGAGCGTCGGGATGGGCGCGCGCGGACTGCGGCGCGCCGCGATGAACCGGGTGGAGGTGTCCGTCGGCGAGGTGTCGGCGCTGGCCGACGCGGGTCTGTTGGAGCGGGTGCTCGCCAATCTGATCGACAACGCGATCCGCCACTCACCACCCGACACGCCGGTCCGGGTGACCGCCGAACGCGACGGTGACCACGTCGCGATCGCGGTGGTCGACCGCGGACGGGGGGTGCCGCCCGGCGCGGAGGAACAGCTCTTCGAACCGTTCCAGCGACTCGGCGACCGGGACAACACCACCGGCGTAGGCCTCGGCCTCTCGGTGGTGCGCGGCTTCGTCGAGGCGATGGGCGGCGTCGTGCGCGCCGAGCCGACACCGGGCGGCGGGCTGACGATGTTGGTCGACCTGCCCGCCGCCGATGCGGCGGTGTCGGTGACGGAAGAGACCGGCGTGACGCGATCCGCGGCGTCGGAGGGCGGGGGCGACGGTGCGAAGGCGAGCGAGGCCGACGTGCCGGAGCGAAGCACATCCGCGTCGGCGCCCGCGGGTGGCGAGGATGCCAGCGAGGTCGAGGTGCCCCAGCGGCATGGTTCGGCGACCGAGCCGTCCAGGTCGGCGGCTGGTGATGCCGGGGCGGCGAGTCGGCCCGAGGAACCGGAGCGGCTCGGTTCTGCGTCTGCGTCCGCGTCGGAGGGCGGGGGCGAGGCTGCGAGTGCGGCCGAGGTGGTGCAGCGGAACGGATCCGCATCCGAACCCGCTCCACCATCGGCAGGGGGTGACTGGATCGCGGCGAACGAGTGGCGGGGGTCCGGGGCCGGGGACGGTCGCGAGTCGTCCGGCGCGGCTTCGGGGGAGCGCGTCGGTGCGGGGGAGGATGGCAGGGATGGCGGTGGCGCGGGGCGGGGCGCGCCCGGATGACGAAGGTGGTGGAACGTGGTGAAACGGATCGTGCCGCACGGGAATTCGTGGTGAGCGAGATCAGGCCGGAGGCCGAAGCCGCGAAGGCGCCGCCGATCAAGGTGCTCGTCGTCGACGACGAGCCGCAGATCGTGCGCGCGCTGCGGATCAACCTGTCGGTGCGCGGCTACGAGGTGATCACCGCGGGCACGGGCGCGGCCGCACTGCGCGCCGCCGCGGACAAGCACCCCGACGTGGTCATCCTCGATCTCGGCCTGCCCGATATGGACGGCATCGAGGTGCTCGGCGGTCTGCGCGGCTGGACCGGCGCGCCGGTCATCGTGCTCTCGGCGCGCACCGATTCCACCGACAAGGTGGAGGCGCTCGACGCGGGCGCCGACGACTACGTGACCAAGCCGTTCGGCATGGACGAACTGCTCGCCCGGCTGCGCGCGGCCGTGCGGCGCGGCGCGACCGACGGCGAGACGTCCGATCCGGTGGTGGTGACCGATTCGTTCACCGTCGACCTGTCCGCCAAGCAGGTCACCAAGAACGGCGCGGCCGTCCATCTCACGCCGACCGAATGGGGGATGCTCGAGATGCTGGTCCGCAACAAGGGCAAACTCGTCGGCCGCAAGGAACTGCTGCGCGAGGTGTGGGGACCCTCCTACGCGACCGAAACCCATTATCTGCGCGTCTATCTCGCGCAACTGCGCCGCAAACTGGAGGATGATCCGTCGCGGCCGAAGCACCTGCTGACCGAGGCGGGCATGGGGTATCGCTTCCAGGTCTGAGCACACCGCGGACGCGCGCGAGTCGAGAACGGGCGTCGAGTGGCGGGTGTGGCCGAGGTCGCACCGTGGAATGGCGTCCACCCGCGCGCTGTTGGCAGGCGTGAGCCGTTCCCGACGAAGATGGCAGGATCGAACCCATGGCTGAACCAACCGTTGCCCCTGCGACCGGCACCACGGCGTCGACCACCGTGGAGCCGACCACCCTCTGGGTCGAGCGCACCGGCACCCGCGCGTACACCGGACGCAGCTCGCGTGGCGCCGAGGTGCTGATCGGGTCGCAGGGCGTGCCCGGAGTGTTCACGCCCGGCGAGCTGCTGAAGATCGCGCTGGCCGCCTGCTCCGGCCTGAGCGCGGACTTCCCGCTCTCGCGCAAGCTGGGCGACAACTTCGACGCGACCATCCACGTCGCGGGCGACGCCGACCGGGAGAACGAGGTCTACCCGCAGCTGGACGAGGTGTTCGAGCTGGATCTGAGCGAGCTGGACGAGGCGGCGCGCGAGCGGCTGCTCGTCACAGTGCAGCGGGCCATCGACAAGGTGTGCACCGTGGGCCGCACGCTGAAGGCGGGCACCAAGGTCACGCTCGCCTTCGACGTCGACTCCTGACAGCACTGTCGGGCGACGTCCGAAGCCGCGGAGGCCCCGACGCGTTCCCGAGCGCCCGTCCGCACCGATTCGCGGCCGGGTGCCCGGCATGTCCGGCCCCCTGCGCCCGCGCGGCAACCGGTACGGCATCCTGAGCGAATGACTGAGACTCCGCACGGCGCGGCCGAATCCACCGACCGGGTCCGGCTCGGCGCCTGGGTGCACGGCACGGTGCAGGGCGTCGGTTTCCGCTGGTGGACGCGGTCGCGCGCGCTGGAACTCGGCCTGGTCGGTTCCGCGCGCAACGCCAGCGACGGACGCGTGCACGTGATCGCGGAGGGCACCCGCGCGGCGTGCGAGCGTTTGCTGGAACTGCTGCGATCGGGCGATACGCCTGGCCGGGTGACTTTGGTTGTGGAAAGCTGGGAGCCTCCGCGGGGTGATTCGACCGGATTCGAGGAGCGCTAGTGGTGGATCCGACGGCCATGGGGAGGGATCGGTGAGCACGCAGAACCCGGGCGACGGGGACCGACGACGTCCCGAGGAGCCCGCCGAGCAACCGGAGTGGACCACCCCTGAGCTGAACGTGCCCGAGCCGCCGGACATGCCGGGGCAGGGTCAGGAACCGCCGCCGGGTCCGAAACCGGGCAGCATCCAGCGCCAGGAGCCCGGCGTCACCCAGCCTCGCCCGCCCAGCGTCGCCGAGGCTCGCGCCAGGGACAAGGCCCGCAAACGCGCCGCGGAGGCGCAGCGCGCGGCGGAGGCGGCGGCCGAGGCCAAGAAGCGCACTCGCAAACGCGTACTGATCGGCGGTGTCGCGATCGTCGGCGTCGCGGGACTCGTCGGCGGCGGCTACCTCGCGTATCGGGCGCTCACCGCGCCGGACGAGGTCACCGCCTACTGCGTGCAGACCGAGAACGGCCAGGAGATCGTCGTCGAGGACAAGTACTGCACGCCGGGCACGGCGGGTTTCGTCGACGACAGCGGCGGCGGCTCGCACGGCCACGCGGGCCCGATCATCATCTACGGCGGCGGCCCGCAGTACCGCTACTACTACGGCGGCGCCAACACCGTCGGCATGCCGCCCGTCGGCGGCTCCACCCTGAAACCCAAGGGAGCGCAGATCACCACCAAGTCCGGCACCACCATCCAGCGCGGCGGCCTCGGCAGCAAGAGCACCGGCGGGAGTGGCTCCTGATGCGTCGGGTTCGCAGCACGCCGCGCCAGGACTGGAAGCGGATCATCGAGGGGCAGGGACTCGTCTACGGCGCACCGGGCCGCGACGCCAGCGGCCAGCCGCGCCCGTACTGGGACGAGTCGGTGCACTACGAGTTCGACATGCCGGAGATCCTCGCGCTCGAGGCCGACGTCGAACTGCTGCACTCGATGTGCCTGAACGCCGTCGAGCACGTCGTGCTGACCGAGCGGTTCCGGGATTTCGGTCTGCCGGAATGGAGTTGGGAGCCGATCGCCGAATCATGGCGGCGCGGCGACCCGCACGTGTACGGCCGCTTCGACCTGCGCTACGACGCGCGCCGCCCGGCGAAACTGCTGGAGTACAACGCCGATACGCCGACCTCGCTGCTGGAGGCGGCGATCGTGCAGTGGCACTGGCTGACCGCGCAGTACCCCGACGACGACCAGTGGAACTCGTTGCACGAGAAGCTGGTCGAACGCTGGGGCGAGCTGCGCGACCAATTGCCCTCGCCGCAGCTGCATTTCACCTGGTCCTCCGCCGACGCCACCGGCGAGGACAACGTCACGACGGCCTACATGCAGGAGACCGCCGCCGAGGCGGGCTTCGACACCATCGCGCTGCCCATCGAGGAAGTCGGATTCGACACGGAGCTCGAGCGTTTCGTCGATCTGGCCGAGGCGCCGATCGAGTCCGTCTTCAAGCTCTACCCCTGGGAGTGGGTGCTCGACGACGATTTCGGCAAGCGCGTGGTGCAGAGCCTGCCGCAGACCATGTGGGTCGAGCCGCTGTGGAAGACGTTGCTCAGCAACAAGGCGATCCTGGCGATCCTCTGGGAGATGTACCCCGGGCACCCGAATCTGTTGCCCGCCTATCTCGATCAGCCCAACGAGCTCACCGAGTACATCCGCAAGCCCAAGCTCGGCCGCGAGGGCGCCAACATGACCATCGTCGGCGCGGGACTGGAGACCGCCACCGGCGGCGTCTACGGCGCCGAGGGCTTCGTGTACCAATTGCTCGACCCGCTACCGGAATTCGACGACATGCGGCCCGTGCTCGGCGCCTGGATCGTCGGCGACGCTTCGGCGGGCCTCGGCATCCGGGAGACCGCGGGCCTGATCACCGACGACGGCGCGGCGTTCGTGCCGCACCGCATACCGACCGAATAGACCACTCACCCATACGGGAACACCTCCGGAAGGACCACGATGACCGCAGTCGCCCTCGAATCGGGGTACTGGAGCGCGCTCGGCGAAGGCGTGGGGGCGATCGTCCTCTACGCGCTCGTCGGCCTCGCGCTGATGCTCGTCGGCTTCTACGCCATCGACCTGACCACCCCCGGCAAGCTGCGCGCGCTGGTCGCCGAGGGCAAGCCCAACGCGATCATCGTCACGGCGGCGGGCATGCTGAGCATGGCGTTCATCGTGGTGCTCGCGATCTTCGCCGCGGGCGGCAAGCTCGCCGAGGGCCTGATCGCCGCGCTGGTCTTCGGTCTGGTCGGCATCATCGCCCAGGTGATCTCGGTGCGGGTCGTCGAGCGCGTGCTCGGCATCGACATCGGGGGCGCGCTGCACGCGGAGAAGTTCACCACCGAGGTGCTCGTGGTGGCTGCGGCCCACTTCGCGCTCGGCCTGGTGGTCGCGGTCGCCATTCTCTGACGACCGAAGGTGACCGTCACGGTGTCCGGAGTGTCGAAGGTGACCTCCGGTCGGGCCGGCTAGTGGCCGCGGGCGATCCAGTCGGCCAGTGATGGCTTCTCGGCGCCGATGGTGGTGCCCTCGCCATGGCCGGTGTGGACTGTGGTCTCGTCGGGGAGGGTGAGCAGGCGGTCGCGGATGGAATCGATGATGGTGTCGAAGTCGGAGTAGGAGCGGCCGGTCGCGCCTGGTCCTCCGGCGAAGAGTGTGTCGCCGGTGCACAGCGCGTGCAGCTCCGGGAGGTAGAGGCAGACCGAGCCGGGCGAGTGGCCCGGCGTGTGCAGGATCTCGATCTCGGTGTCCGCCACCGAGATTCGCGCCGTGTCGGCGAGCGAACGGTAGCCGGCGTCCGGGTGGGTCATCCGCCACAGCGGGTCGTCGCCGGGATGCAGCAGGACGGGCGCGTCCAGGCGCTCGGCGAGTTCCGGCGCGACGGTGACGTGGTCGTTGTGGCCGTGCGTGCAGAGCACCGCGACGACGTGCCGCCCGCCGACCGCGGCGCCGATGGCGTCGGCGTCGTGCGCCGCGTCCACCACGAGCACCTCGCGGTCGTCGCCGATGAGCCAGACATTGTTGTCGACCGCCCAGGTGCCGCCGTCCAGTGAGAAGGTGCCGGAGGTGACCACCCGGTCGATGCGCGCGCTCACCAGACCACCACCGAGCGAAGCACCTCGCCCGCGTGCATGGCGGCGAAGGCCCGCTCCACCTCGTCGAGCGCGATCCGCTCGGTGACGAAGCGGTCCAGCGGCAATCTGCCCTGCCGGTACAGCTCGACGAGCATCGGGAAGTCGCGCTCCGGCAGGCAATCGCCGTACCAGGACGACTTCAGCGCGCCACCGTGGGAGAACAGATCGATCAGCGGCATCTCGATGGTCATGTCGGGGGTCGGGACGCCGACCAGCACGACGGTGCCCGCGAGATCGCGGCTGTAGAAGGCCTGCTTCCAGGTCTCCGGTCGACCGACGGCGTCGATCACCACGTCGGCGCCGAAACCGTCGGTGAGCTCCTGGACCCGGCTCACCACGTCCTCGGCGCTCGCGTCGACGGTGTGGGTGGCGCCGAACTCCTTGGCCCAGGTCAGTTTTCGCGGGTCGCGGTCGATCGCGACGATAGTGCGGGCGCCTGCCAGCCGGGCGCCCGCGATGGCGGCATCGCCGACACCGCCGCAGCCGATCACCGCGACGGTGTCGCCGCGCGAGACGTTGCCGGTGTTCATCGCGGCGCCGAGGCCCGCCATCACGCCGCAGCCGAGCAGGCCCGCGACGGCGGGGTCGGCCTCGGGATCGACCTTGGTGCACTGTCCTTCGTGCACCAGCGTCTTGTCGGCGAAGGCGCCGATGCCCAGTGCTGGGCTCAGTTCGGTGCCGTCGGTGAGCGTCATCTTCTTGCTCGCGTTGTGGCTGGCGAAGCAGTACCAGGGGCGTCCGCGTTTGCACGCGCGACATTCGCCGCAGACGGCGCGCCAGTTCAGCACCACGAAGTCGCCGGGCGCCACGTGCGTGACCGCCGCGCCGACGGTTTCCACCACACCCGCCGCCTCGTGGCCGAGCAGGAACGGGAACTCGTCGTTGATGCCGCCCTCGCGGTAGTGCAGATCCGTGTGGCAGACGCCGCAGGACTGGACGCGCACCACCACGTCGTGCGGACCGGGATCGGGGATGACCACGTCGACCAGTTCGACCGGAGCGCCGATGGCTCGGGCGATGACGCCGCGCACGGTTTCGGACACGAAATCCTCCTCGAAGCTCGCATGCCGCCGTCGGCACCCGCTCCATCTTGCCGTGCCGGACCCCGCGCGGGGAGGCGTCCGGCGAAGTCCGGGGTTGACATTCCACATTGGAGGGTGCACGCTAGGGGCAATATTCCACTGTGGAGGGTGGAATCGTCGATAGGAACTGGAATGGACATCTCGCCCGGTACCCGCGCCTCCGATGCCGAACGCGACCAAGTCGTCCGGCTGCTCGGGAGGCACATGGCCGACGGTCGCCTCGACCTGGCCGAATACGACCAGCGGGTCGCGCGCGTCTACGGCACCACCACCCGCGACGACCTGCAACTCGTGCTCTCCGACCTGCCGAAGCTGACGAAAGAGGCCGCCGCGCCGCCGAAGTCGCGGCCGCGGATTCCGGTGTGGCAGCGCATCGAGGGCGGCAGCTGGCTCGGTGTCAGCATCCTGGTGCTGGTCATCTGGGCCGCCATCTCGATCGGCGTCGGCGAGTTCACCTACCCTTGGCCGATCTGGGTCATCGGGCCGTGGGGCGCGGTGCTGGTCTTCCGCATGCTCACCGGCTGGGAATCCGGTCACGGCTGCAAGCGGGCGGGTTAGGCGCTTTTCCCGGACGGCGCCCGCGCGGCAGGTGACAATCGAGGCGTGCAGGCGAGGAGGGCGTCATGAGCGACGACGAGGCCGTCGCGGCGCTGTGGGCGCGGCGAATGCGCTGGGCCCGCGCCGCCGACACCGCGAAGCGGCGTGCCGACCGCACTCGGGTCGCCGTCCTCTGCCTCAGCGGCGTGGGTGCGATCGCCACGGCGGCGACCGCCACCGTCTTGCGCACCTCGAGCATGCCGCAGCTCGTCGTCGCCGCCCTCGGCGCGGTCTGCCTCGCCCTTGCGACGTTCCTGGCCGCGCATTTCCTGACCCCCGCCGAGCTCCGTCGCTGGACCCGAGCCCGCGCCGTCGCGGAGAACATCAAACAGGTGATCTACCGGTTTCGGGCAGGGGCACAGCCCTTTCGCGACGACGACGCGCTGCTCCGGCTACACCAGGCCGTAGGCGAAATCGAGGAGCCCGCCGACGATCTGCTGCCATTTCTGACGTCGAACGGTGCCGACACCGCCGGGCTCGCCTCCGGCGCACCGCCGGTCCTGACCCCCGAGGAGTACGTGCGGGATCGGGTGCAGGGCCAGATCTCCGGCTACTACGAACGCAGGGCGCGCGAATACGCCGTACGGGCGCGACGGCTACGCGGGGCGGCCCTGCTGCTCGGCGTGGCCGCGACGGTGGTCGCCGCCCTCGGCGCCGTCCTCGTCGGCGCCTCTGGCCGAAACAGCTGGGCCGCCAACCTCACACCGTGGGTCGCCGTGCTGACGACGCTCGGCGCGGGGGTCGCCGGTTATCTGGCAGGCCGCCGGTACGAGTTCCTGGTGATGAGCTACTCCGCGACCGCCCGTCGGCTCGGGCAGCTGCTGCGCGAGTGGCGGGCGGAAGGCTCACCCACCGACGAGCCACGGTGGACGGCCTTCGTCGACGACTGCGAAACGGTGATCGCCCAGCAGAACGAGACGTGGGTGGCGAAATGGACGGAGCCGCAACCCGATGGACGGTGAGCGTCGCTTCGCGTACCGAACCGAGATCATGTCGGGTAGTGCGCTACTCGATACTCGGTGCCCGTCGAGTGTGAAGGTTGTGGGGACAGCCCGTTCCCCGCACCCGGGGGTGTCACATGGCCCGCATATTCCTGAGTCATTCCAGCCGAGACGATCGCGCGGCGATCGCGCTGAAACAGTGGCTGGTCGAACAGGATCGCGCGTTGGCGGAGGAGATCTTCCTCGACCTGGACCGGACCACCGGCATCCGGCCGGGTGTCCGATGGAAGGACGCCCTGGTCCGCGCGGCCGAACGGTGCGAAGCCGTGATCTGTCTGCTCTCCACGAACTGGGAGCGCTCCGCGGAATGCAAGACGGAGTTCCGCACGGCCGAGAATCTGCACAAACCGATCTACTGCCTGCGGTTGGAGAAACTGACCAGCCGTGAGCCCGCCGCCGAGTGGCAGCAGGTGGACCTGTTCGGCGCGGGACCCCACACCGCCATCGTCATCGACGACGGGCCGCCGGTCGAGCTGCTGACCGAAGGCCTTCGCCGACTGTGGGACGCCTTGCGCGCCTCAGGAATCGGAGCCGAACACTTCCCGTGGCCGCCGCCCGGCGAGCCGAACCGAGCGCCCTATCGAGGATGGGAGCCCTTCGACGCGGTGGACGCGGCCGTGTACTTCGGCCGTGACGGCCAGATCGTGCGAGCCCTCGACGCGATGCGCGGTATGCGGTCCATCGGCCTCGAGCGCCTGTTCGTGATCCTCGGTCCCTCCGGCTGCGGCAAGTCGTCGTTCCTGCGCGCCGGGCTCGTGCCGCGGCTGGTCCGCGACGACCGGCACTTCGTCGTCCTCGACACCGTTCGACCGGAACGGGCGGCGGTCACCGGACCACTCGGCCTGGCCCGGTCGTTGCACGCGAGCCGAGCCCGGCTGCGGCTCGGCGGCCCGCCGCTGGGGGCGATCAAGTCCGCGTGCCTGTCGAACATCGACGACGTTCGCGAGCTGTTCGTGCAGCTTCGGAAGGCTGCTGAAAGGCGGTTGCTCGATGACGCGGCGCCGCCGACGATCGTCTTGCCGATCGACCAGGGCGAGGAGCTGTTCAACCCGGACGCCGGACGCGAAGCCGAGCAGCTGCTGCGAATCATCGCCCGGCTCACCGAGGATTCGGCCGTGGACCTGCTCGTGGTCATGGCCATCCGCGCCGACCGCTACGAACCGTTGCAGACCTCGCCGACGCTGGACAGCGTGTCGCGCGTCGTGTTCGACGAACTGCGTCCGCTCGGCCCCGCGCAGTTCGCCGACGTGATCCGCGGACCAGCGGCCCGCGCCTCCGAAGGCGGAACTCCGCTGCGGGTACAGCCCGAGCTCGTCGAGCGACTGGTGGACGAATGCGCGTCCAGCGC
This sequence comes from Nocardia amikacinitolerans, assembly GCF_900215415.1. Classification (NCBI taxonomy): domain Bacteria; kingdom Bacillati; phylum Actinomycetota; class Actinomycetes; order Mycobacteriales; family Nocardiaceae; genus Nocardia; species Nocardia amikacinitolerans. Next base: position 340,354 of record NZ_OBEG01000006.1, read on the forward strand.
CGACCCGCTACCGCTGCTGTCCCTGACGATGTCGCGACTGTTCACCGACTACGGCAGCAGCGGTGCGCTGACCGTGCGGGACTACGAGTCGATGGGCGGCATGCGCCACGTCGTGGAGTCGGAGATCGCCGCGGTGCTCAGCGGTGATCCCGCCGAACGCGCCCGGCAGCTGGAAAGCCTTCGGCACGCGTTCGTTCCGTGGCTGGCGACCATCAACCCCGATACCGATCAACCGCTGCGGCGGGTGGCGCGCTGGTCGGACCTGCCCGAGGACAGCCGCGCGCTGATCGACGACTTGGTCGCTCGTCGTCTGCTGGTCAAAGACGAACGCGACGGCGAAACCGTTGTGGAAGTCGCACTGGAAAGCCTGTTCCGGGAATGGGGCGCACTCGCGGGGTGGCTCACCGAGGAACGCGCCAACTTGCGATCCGCCGACGCGCTCGACCGCGCCGCGGCGGCCTGGCAGGACAACGATCGAGACGAGGCGTGGCTCATCGAGGGCACCCGCCTCACCGACGCCGAGCAGCTCATCGCCGATCCGCGATACCGGCAACGACTATCCGGCACAACCGAATTCGTCCGGGCATCGCGACAGCGCGCGGACGATCGCGCCGAGCTCGAACGGCAGCGGCAAGCCGCGGAACTCGAGACCGCCATGGCGCATGCCGCGGTGTTGCGGAAACGGTCGCGGATTCTGCGTGCGGTGCTCGCGGTGACGGTTGTGATCGCGGTGGTCGCGGTGTACGGGCTGGTGCGCGCGCGGTCGGAGGAGAAGGAGGCCCAAGCGCGTTTCCGAGAAGCGACCGCGGCGCGGCTCGCCACCAACGCGCAGTCGGCGTTGTCCGGCGCTCGTCCCGCCGACGACGTTCGCACGATCCAGGAAACGCTGGCGGCGCATCACCTTTCGGCGACCGATGGACCAGATGTGCTGCTGCGCACGCTGACCCACACGGCAGGCGTGCAGAAGGTCGTCAAGACCGGTCTTCCCTTCTCGATTCGGCTCTACGACACCGCCGAGGAGGTCGGGCACCACTACCGCACGGCGCGTCCGGATTTCGCCGTCGCATTCAGCCCGGACAACCGTCATATCCTGACCGGCGGGATGGAACTGCGCCTGTGGGACGCGGACACCGGTGCGCAGGTCGACCGATCGTTCGAATCCTTTCGTGGCGCGCTGCGGGTCGCGTTCAGCCCCGACGGGCGGCGCATCGCCGCCGTCGCCGCGGACTACACGGTCCAGCTCTGGGAGGCCGACTCGGGTCGTCTCCTCGGTGAATTCCCCGGACACACCAGCACGATCTACGCCATCGCGTTCGGTCCCGACGGTCGGCTGCTCGCCTCCGCGGACGACAGTGGAACGATTCGGCTGTGGGACACCGAATCCCGTCGCGGTCACGGCGAACCACTGACGGGACACACCGGCACGGTCAACGGCCTCGCTTTCAGTCCAGATGGCCGCCGTCTCGTGTCCGCGGGCAAAGACACCACTCTCCAGGTCTGGAACGTGGATTCCGGGCAGCCGGTCGCGAAACTCGAGCGTCATGCCCAATCAGTGCAAGCGGTCGCCTGGAGCAGAGACGGACAGCGAATCGTCTCCGGAAGTACCGGGCTGCCGCCGGCGGCGGGCGTCACCGAGGATCTCAGTTCCGGCCTGCTGCTGTGGAACGCCGAGACTTTGGCGCCGATCGGCGGCCCGTTGCAGGGTCACGAGGGAATGATCACCAGCGTCGCGTTCAGCCCGGACAGCCGCCGCGTCGTCTCGGCAGCCACGGACGCGACACTGCGCCTGTGGGATGCCGAAACCGGTAAGGAATCCGGCGCCCCACTGACCGGTCACACCGCTCAGATCATGGGCGTCGCTTTCAGCCCGGACGGCACCCGCCTCGCCTCGACCAGTCACGATGGAACCCTGCGCGTGTGGAACGCCGACCCGCGCCGTTCCGTCGGCCACAAGTGGCAATCGGGTGCGCCGGGCCCGGGATACGGGCCGATCCTGGCATTTCAGGACGAGGGGCGACGACTGGTCAAGGGAGACAACGCCGATGGCACCATCTGGATTCTCGACCTCGACACGCGCCGGTACATCGGCCCGATCGCCGACTATCCCGGAGGTCCGGTCGTCGCTTCGTTCAGTCCCGACGGCCAAAAGATCGCGCTGGCCGGGCCGGAGAAGACGATCGAGATCTTGAATGCCGATGGTCAGCCGTCGGGTCCGACGTTGACGGGTTTCGACAGTCCCGCAACCCTTCTCGAATTCAGCGAGGACAACCGACTGCTCGTCGCCGCCACCGGCGAATCGATCCGGCTCTGGGATACGGTCACCGGACAGCCGATCGGCGAGCCGCTCACCGGGATCGGCGTTGTCAATGCGGTCGCGATCAGTCCCGACGGAGAGCGCATCGCGGCAGGAGGCGGCGACAAGAGCGTCCGGATCTGGGATATGGATTCCGGAGCGCCGATCGGCGGCGCACTCACGGGCCACAGCTTGGAGGTTTCCTCGGTCTGGTTCAGTCCCGACGGCGCCGCCGTGTTGTCCTACAGTCCGGATTCCGTGCATCTGTGGGATGCGGGAACGGGTGCGGCGGTCCGTGAGCCACACAAAGCGAACTTCATCGACACACTGGCGGTCAGCCCGAACGGTGACTTCTACGTCACCGCCGAGAATCTGGTGCTGCACCGCTGGGATCTGCGCACCGGCAAGCCGATCGGCGGCCCGATGACCGGACACGGTTCGCTGATGGTGCGCACCATCAGCGTCAGCAGCGACAGCCGTTACATCATCTCCGGCGGCAGCGACAGCACGCTCCGCTTCTGGGACGCCGCGACCGGCGACCCGATCGGCGACGCGCTCACCGGACCCGACGGCTGGATCATGAACGCCTACATCACTTCCGACAATCGCCGCGTCCGCACGGTCTTCGTCGGCTACGACCAGAGCAGCGGCATCTGGGAGTGGCCAGGACCGGACTCCTGGGCTCGCGAACTCTGCGCCAAGCTGACATTCAACATGAGCAGGGAGCAATGGGACGAATGGGTGTCGCCGGATATTCCCTACCGAAAGACTTGTGAGGACCTACCGGAACTTCCGGACGACCAGTAGGGCAATTGGTTTCACAGGTACCGGTGCGCGCGGCGGCCCTCGGGTGCCGGGGGCGGGTAGTCGCGCTCGGATGCTTCTGCGGAGTGCCAGGAGTCGGGGGCATCGTAGGCGGGCCTGCGTTGCGGTGGCGCGGCTCGGTCGGCCGCCTCGTAGGCGGCGGCCGCGGCGGGCATGCGCGGTATGGGTCGGTCCGGTGTGTACGACGAAGTGGCCGTCACCGGTGCACGTTTCGGTGACGGGTGGCGATCGCGCGGTGGTCGGTCGGACACGGGTTCTTCGGGCGGTCGCGGCGGTTCATAGGACTGCCTGGAGCGCCGGGTGCCCGCGCGTTCGGAGGCGCCGGTGCGCTCGCGCCGGGGCAGGGCGGGCCGGTCGTCCACGGCTTCGGGAATGGCTACGGCGCCGTTCGTTTCGGAGGCCGTTGCGGCACGCGCTGGGTCGGAGACGATTGCAGCGCGGTGCGTCGCGGAGGCGTTTGCGGTGCGGTGAGTTTCGGAAGTCGTTGCGGCGCGGCGTGTTTCGGAGACAGTTGCGGCGCGGTGCGACGCCGAGCCGTTTGTGGCGCGACGCGATTCGGAGACCGGGGCGGCGCGTCGGGAGTCGGGAACCTGTGCCGCTCGCCGGGTTTCAGACGCCGCCCGCGATGATCGCTCCCGCGACCCGGTGACGCTTGCCTTGGCGGCCACCTGCTCGCGACTGCTCTTCGACCGCGCGGACCGCACCGGCGGCTCGTCACTGCTCGCCGCCCGCACGGACCGTTCCCGTGGCTCGTCTTCGGCGCGGCCGCGTGACACCGCCCTGGCGCGTTCGGTCTCCGGTACCCGGCGCATGCCGACGCGGAAGATCGGCAGTTTGGCGGTGACGCGGCTCGGGTGGTCGCCTTTCTCGCGGTAGGCGGCGGCGATGCCGTGCGCGCGCAGCCATGCGCCGGGGTCGTCCCGGATCTCCGGGCGGGAGTCGAGAACGACGTCTTCCAAGAGCTCGATCAGATCGCTCTCGCTGTCGCCGCCGAGCGCGGCGCGGATGGCGGGGAACACGGCGGGACGGAAGGTCCAGGACCATTCGTGGCCGGGGTGGGGTCCGTCGTGGTCGTGTCCGTGCAGGACCAGATTGCCCGACTTGGCGATGCGGGCGCGCACCGTGCGCCCGTCGGACTCGATGCGGCACTCGCGCGGCGCGTCCGCCGGACCGGCGTCACCCGCTGGCTCGGGCGCTTCGGCTTCGTCGAGTTCTTCGGCGCGGGCGATCTCGAACCAGGCGACGACCATGGCGGCGACGCCGAGCGCGGCGGCGAGCGCCAGCTCGATCCAGACGTCGGTCGGGACGACCCGCCGCGTCCGTTCGCACGCGTGCAGGAAGAGCAGACAGCCCACGACGAGCGCGGCGATCCGGGCAAGACGGAGGGCCGTGCCGGTGTCGACCGTAGGTGCGCGCATCCGCTGATTGCTCCCGAACAAAGACATTGCCGCTGCCGAATCAGACAGGATCGTAAGGCCAGTAGCCCTCCGGTGGGAGACCATAGGCGCTCGGCAGGCCGACGGATCGAGCGGCCGGTGGATGCCGGTCGATTACTCGCGGGCGACAGCTACGCGCGAAAGCCCGATCCTTTGGAGCGGCCTCGTACCGAGCTGAAGGCGGTGCGGTGCGGCCGAGACGTCCGCCGAACGCGGCTCGGCGACCAGCGGCGATGGGGTGTCGCCGGGCCTGTGGCAAATCCCGAGCACATCGAATTGCGCGCGCTCGCGGGGCGACTCGTTAGGGTGGAGCCCATCGGTCGCGCCGAACCCACCCCGCGACTTGGTGCGCCGCCCGCCGACGAGCGATGCCGCGGCAGGCGGATACCATGGCTGGTCGCCCCGCGGGGATGTGTCCGACCACCGCGCACGGAAAGGTCGTCGAATTTGCACCTGAAGAGTTTGACGTTGAAGGGCTTCAAGTCCTTCGCGTCCGCGACGACGCTGCGCTTCGAACCCGGCATCACCTGTGTGGTCGGCCCGAACGGTTCCGGCAAGTCCAATGTCGTCGACGCGCTCACCTGGGTGATGGGCGAGCAGGGTGCGAAGGCGTTGCGCGGCGGCAAGATGCAGGACGTCATCTTCGCGGGCACGGCGGGACGCGCCCCGCTCGGCCGCGCCGAAGTCACGCTGACCATCGACAACTCCGACGGTGCGCTGCCCATCGACTACGCGGAGGTGTCGATCACCCGGCGCATGTTCCGCGACGGCGCGGGCGAGTACGAGATCAACGGCAGCTCCTGCCGGTTGATGGACGTGCAAGAACTGCTGAGCGACTCCGGCATCGGTCGCGAGATGCACGTCATCGTCGGGCAGGGACAGCTGTCCGCGATCCTGGAATCGCGGCCCGAGGACCGCCGCGCTTTCGTCGAAGAGGCCGCGGGCGTGCTCAAACACCGCAAGCGCAAGGAGAAGGCGGTCCGCAAGCTGGAGGCGATGCAGGCCAACCTCGCGCGCCTGACCGACCTCACCACCGAACTGCGCCGCCAGCTCAAACCGCTCGGCAGGCAAGCCGAGGTGGCGCGGCGCGCGCAGACCGTGCAGGCCGACCTGCGCGACGCGCGCCTGCGGCTTGCGGCCGATGACCTCGTCACTCGCCGTGGCGAACTGGAGAGCCAGCAGAGCAAAGAGGCCTACGCCCGCGAACAACAGATCACCGTGCAGAGCGAGCTGGACGCCGCGAACGCCGCGCTGGCGCAGCAGGAATTCCAGCTGTCCAAGCTCACGCCGAGCGCGGAGGCCGCGGCGCAGATCTGGTTCCAGCTCTCGGCGCTGGCCGAGCGGGTCAACGCGACGATCCGCATCGCCGGCGACCGGGCTCGTCATCTCGACACCGAGGCGCCCGTCGGCACCGGCCGCGACCCCGATCAGCTGGAGGCGGAGGCCGACCGCGTCGAAGCCGAGGAGGCCGAGCTGCGCGAGGCCGTCGAGATCGCGGTGGAGACGTTGGAGGCCGCCAGGGAACAGCTGGCCGAGCGCGAGTACGCCGCGAAGGCCGCCGAGCAGGCGCACTTGGCCGCGGTGCGCGCCATCGCGGATCGGCGCGAGGGGCTGGCCCGGCTCTCCGGCAAGGTCGACACGTTGCGGACGAGGGCGCAGTCGGTAGACGCGGAGATCGCCCGGCTCTCGGTGGCGATCGCCGAGGCCAGGCACCGCGGCGAGGCCGCGCAGGCCGAATTCGACAGCGTGCAGGACGAACTCGGTGAGCTCGACGCGGGCGAAGAGGGCCTGGACGCCCAGCACGAGCACGCCGTGCAGGCGCTGGAATTGGCCGATCAGCGCGTCACCGAACTGCGTGAACAGGATCGGGACGCGAGCAAGCGGGTCGCCTCCCTTTCCGCGCGCATCGAGGCGCTCGGCATGGGTCTCGCCCGCCGCGACGGCGCCGCCTGGCTGCTGGAGAACCGCACCGACGGGCTGCTCGGCGCACTGTCGGGATTGCTGCGGGTGCACACCGGATTCGAGGCGGCCGTCGCCGCGGCGCTCGGCCCGCTCGCCGACGCGGTGGCCGCCGACACCGAGGATTCCGCGCACGCGGCGGTGCGCGCGCTCAAGGAAGCTGACGGCGGCCGGGCCGCACTGGTCTTCGGCGCCACCGACGCGGCGCGCGCGACCGGCGGCGTGCTGCCCGGCTCGGCCCGCTGGCTGGTCGACGTGGTGGAATGCCCGGATTCCGTGCGGGCGGCCATCGGCGCGCTGACCGCTGGCATCGCGGTGGTCGACGATCTCGCGGCCGCGACCGAACTCGTCGCGGCCCGACCCGAGCTGCGGGTGGTCACCCGCGACGGCGATCTCACCGGCACCGGCTGGCTGCTCGGCGGATCCGATCGCGCCCCGAGTCAGCTGGAGATCCAGGCCGACATCGACGCCGCCAAGACCGAACTCGTCGCCGCGCAGCGGCACGCGGAGGAACTGGAGGCGGCGCTCTCCGGCGCGCTGGCCGAACAAGCCGACCGCAAGGAGTCCGTGGATCACGCGCTGCTCGCGCTGCACGAATCCGATCAGGCGCTGATGGCCATCTACGACCGCCTCGGCAGGCTCGGTCAGGCCGCCCGCGCCGCCCAGGCCGACAGCGACCGGCTCGCCGCCCAGCGCACCGAGGCGGAATCCGCGCGCGAGGAGGCGCTTGCCTCGCTCGCCGAACTCGAGGACCGGCTGCGGCACGCCGAACTCGAACAATCCGAGATCGATGCCGACGGCGTCGGCGCCGCGGGGACCGACACCGCGGGCCGCGACCGCGAGGAAGCCGCGGCAGCCTTGGCCGAGGCCCGCTCGATGGAGGTCGAGGCGAGGCTCGCCGTGCGCACCGCCGAGGAACGGGCGGAATCGGTTCGCGGCAAGGCGGATTCGCTGCGCCGCGCGGCCCGCGCCGAACGCGAGGCGCGGGCCCGCGCCGAACGCGCCCATGCCGCGCGCCGCCAGGCCGCCGCGGTGGCCGCCGCCGTCGCGGAGTCGGGCGCGCGGGTGGCCGGGGAGCTGGAGAAAGTGGTGGCCGAGGCCGGCGCACGCCGCGACGATCTCGTTCGCCGCCGCACCGAATGCGCGGCGCAGGTCGAGCAGGTCAAGGAGCGGGTGCGCGCGCTGAGCACGCAGCTGGCCCAGCTCACCGACGCGGTGCACCGCGACGAAGTGGCCAAGGCGCAGGCGGCGCTGCGGATCGAGCAGCTGGAGGCGACCATCGCCGAACAGTTCGGCATCGCGCTGAACGACCTGATCGCGGAGTACGGGCCCGATGTGCCGCTGCCGCCTTCGCCGCTGGAGATGGCGGAGTACGAGCAGGCCAAGGAGCGCGGCGAACAGGTCAGCGCGCCGCAGCCGATGCCCTACGACCGGGCGAGCCAGGAGCGCCGCGCCAAACGCGCCGAGAAGGACTTGGCCACGCTCGGCAAGGTGAACCCGTTGGCGCTGGAGGAGTTCGCGGCGCTCGAGGAGCGCTACAACTTCCTGTCCACGCAGCTCGAGGACGTCAAGAACGCGCGAAAGGATCTGCTCGACGTGGTCGCCGAGGTGGACGCGCGGATCCTGCAGGTCTTCACCGAGGCCTACGCCGACGTCGAGCGCGAGTTCGTCCAGGTGTTCGCCAAGCTCTTCCCCGGCGGCGAGGGCAGGCTGCTGCTCACCGATCCGTCGGACATGCTCACCACCGGCATCGAGGTGGAGGCCCGCCCGCCGGGCAAGAAGGTCAAGCGTCTTTCACTGCTGTCCGGCGGTGAGAAGTCGCTGACCGCGGTCGCGCTGCTGGTCGCCATCTTCCGCGCCCGCCCCTCGCCGTTCTACGTCATGGACGAGGTCGAGGCCGCACTGGACGACACCAACCTGCGCAGGCTGATCGGGCTGTTCGAACAGCTGCGGGAGAAGAGCCAGCTGATCGTGATCACGCACCAGAAGCCGACCATGGAGATCGCCGACGCGCTCTACGGCGTGAGCATGCGCGGCGACGGCATCACCCAGGTCATTTCGCAGCGACTTCGCGGCGAGAACCTCGCGCCCGCGCCTGCCTAGGCGAAACGCCGACCTCGCGATCCCGGCTAGACGGAGATCCCGGCGTCGATCACCTCGTCGACCGAGCGGCGCGGGGTCAACGGGAGCGGCGCGACGCTGGTCGGCATGAAGCCGAGGCGAACCATCGCCTGCGGGTGGGCGCAATCCAGCAGCACGTCGGAGCGGATCGCGGAGCGCAACTCGGCCATGCCGAGCGGTTCGGTCTGCAGGCAGCTGGCCATACCGAGACTGGTCGCGGTGAGCAGCAACGCGCTGGCGGCCTCGCCCGCGCGCAGTGCGGAGCGGGGGTCGTCCGCTGCGGTGCCGACCACCAGCCATTCGGAGCCGTCGTTCTCGAACGGAGTGTCGGCGAGTTCCGGGTCGAGGAAGACCCGCTGCGAGACGTCGTCGTCGGGACGCGGACGCGGGGTGTTGGCGGCGGGAACGCCGTCGGCGGTGCCGTGCCTGCCGCTCCACGCGGCGAGCTCCGCGAGGTAGGCGTGATCGCGGGCGTGCCTGGCTCCCGCGGCGCGCGTCACACGGGCCAGCGGCGCGCGCATCGGCGGTGGAACCACCCGCGCGACCGCACCGAACGGCACCGCGCGCTCGGCGACCTGGCGCAGCCTGCCGTAGGGGACACGGCGGTCGCAGTAGCGCCTGCGGTCGGATTGCCGGTGCAGGATGGCGGCGCCGAGGTCGATGTCGTCGCGGGACGGGCTGTCGGCGCTCACCGTGATGCGGGCCAAATGATCGTGGTCGACCGGATTCGGCAGGTAGTCCACCGCGGCGGACCAGCCGTGCAGCGCGAGCGCCACGCGCAGGTGGTGCAGCGCCGCGCCGCAGCTGAGCAGCAGCGCGCGGCCGGTCGGATCGGTCGAGGGAAGCCGCCTGGCGGGGTCGGCGTACAGGTCGACGAACTGTTCTTCCAGTCGCCATCGCCACGGTTGGGTGTTGTGTACCGACGGTGCGCGGACCGCCATCGCCACGGCGTTTTCGAAGACCTCAGCGGTGGGTTGCCGATCGGTCATGAATTCGAGTAGTCCTTCCGGGTCGGCGGCGATCGGAGCGCCGCGGTTGTTTCCGGCCTGAATCAATCCTCTCAGTCTGAAACAGGCGAAACCCAGAAGATAATTTCTTCGGGAGATATGTCACATAGCTATGGACTTCAGCTTCGAGTCGGCGCGGGAAAGCGGTGCGGTTGCCACATGCGCCCCTCGGCGGCGGCGATCGCGTTGCCGAATTGCACGTCGGCGAAGTGGCATCCGTAGCCCAATGTGCCCGGCACGGCGAGTTCTTCGACCAAGCCGTGTCGCACGTCCGCCGAACACATCGGGTCGTGATCGACAACGGCCGACAGCTCCGGGTGGGCGATCTGCAGCGACGAGTGCAGCGCGTCGCCGAACGCGATGAGCCGCTGTCCGACGAAACCGATGACGAACCCGGTGTGGCCGACCGTGTGGCCGGGCAGCGCCCGCACCCGCACGCCAGGAAAGATCTCGTCGCCGTCGGCGACGGTGCGAACCTGAGGGGCGAACACGTCAAGCATCTCGGCGGTAGTGCCCGCGGCGGCGGCGAGCGCGCGATGGTGCCACTCGTCTTCCGAGACCAGCACCTGGGCGTGCGCGAACGGCGGCCTGCGCGCGCCGGGGGCGGCCTGCCACAGCCAGCCGAAATGGTCGGCGTGCAGGTGGGTGAGGGCGACCGTCTCGATCTCGGCGGGGTCGCGGCCGACCTGGGCGAGGCTGTCCAGCAGCCCGCCGCCGCGCAGGATGCCGACTCCCGTCCGGAACGTGAGCGGACCGAAACCGGCGTCTATCAGCATCGCCCGCTCGCGGTACTCGATCAGCAGACCGCCGACGCTGCCGACGAAGGCGTCGGCGTCGAGGTACTCGCTGTGCCTGCTCCAGAATCCGTCGGGCGCGGTCGGCAGCCACGCGCGCGCGTTCATGGTGGTCAGACCGTCGGGCAGGTAGGTGACCCGGAGCGGACCGACGTGCACGGTGCGGATCGGGGCGGGTTGGGTCAAACGCTCGGCGACGGTGGTGGTCATCGCGTCTCGGCTTTCACTGGCGTTCGGTGCGGAGGTGCTACGACTCTATCCATGTTTCGGCGCCGTGTCGCCGCGAACTGAAATCGAATATCGCTGTCGTAGAACGTTTCTCGTCGGGTCGTGTACCGGGTGACCGGCATTACCGTCGCCCGACGGCCCGAAGCGCCGCCTCGCCGGTGCCGGCCGGGCGGCGCTGGGCGCAGAGTCGCGGTGCGAAGGCCGCCCCGTCCTACGCGCGCGAATCAGCTTGTGACGCTGTCCTTCTGCGTGTCGAGCAGCGCCGTGATCCGGTCGGCTCCGCCGGACGCGAGCCAGGCGTCCAGGGTTTGCAGGCCGGGATGCAGTTCGCGCAGCGCGGGAATGTCGGCGTGCCAACCACCGGTCTTCCGCGTCACCCGCCACACGGTGCCGATCTCGGGTCCGATAGCGTCCGCTTCGGCCTCGCTCACCTCTTCGTACCGCACCTCGTGCCCGATGGCGCGGGAGATCGTCGCCGCGGCGTCGACGGGAGTGATTGCCTCGCCTGCCAATTCGAGGATGTGCCCGTGGAAGCGGTCCGGATCGGCGAAGGCCAGTGCGGCGAACACCGCGACATCGGCGACCGCGATCATCTGCAGCGGCCGGTCGGCGGCGAACAGGTGACGGTGCACGCCGTCGGCGATGCCGTCCACCGGAGAACCCTGGAGCAGATAGTTCTCCATGAACCGGACCGGGCGCAGCACGGTGTGGCGGAGGCCGCTCGTGGTCACGGCCTCCTCGATGCGCTGTTTGCCGTGCACACCCCACGCGGCGGGGTCGCCCATCGAGGCGACGCCGGTGAAGACGATGTGGTCGACTCCGGCGGTGCGTGCCGCGTCGACCAGTGCGATGCCGCGCTCGGCCTCGAGGTCGCCGTCCCATCCCTCGGCGCGGTAAGTCGCTGGGGGAACGGCGAATACGCCGCGTGCGCCGGTCGCGGCTCTCACCAAGGTATCGGGTGCGTCGAAATCGCCGATCGCCAATTCGGCGCCCAGCTCGGCCAGCGCCTTGGCGGCCGGTGCGTCGGGGTCGCGCACCAGGGCGCGTACCGGAACTCCGTCGGCGAGGAGTCGCCGGGCGGTGGCGCCGCCCTGCTGTCCGGTGCTTCCGGTGACGAGAATCGGGTCGTGCTGAGCGGACATGTTCGCCTTACCTGCTCTCGATAGAATCGGGTCGGTCGACCCGCTTTCGGACGTTACGGGTGGTTCGACCCGCTTCGCCAGGCGCTCGACGGAAGGTGCGTAACGAAATGGTGGTCTCTCCCGGCCCCTCCACCCTCGTGGCGCGTGCCGACGCGCAACGCAACCGCGCGCTCGTGCTCGCCGCCGCGCAGCGGGCGTTCGCCGAACGCGGCGCCGCGGTGACGCTGGCCGAGGTCGCGCGCCGCGCGGGTGTCGGCGCGGGGACGGTCTACCGGCACTTCCCGACGAAAACCGATCTGCTGGAAGCGGTCATGCAACAGCGCGTCGACCGGCTGGCCCGGCTGGCCGCCGAGCAGGTGGGTGCGCGGGATCCCGGCGCGGCGTTCTTCGCGGTGTGCGTGGACGTGGTGTGGTCCACCCCGCGCAACCAGGCGCTCTGCGAGATGGTGCAGTCCGACGACGGCTGGCCGCGCACGCTGATGCGCAGTGCGGGTGAGCGTTTCCACCGCGCGCTCGAGGCGCTGCTGCTTGCGGCGCAGCGGCATGGTTCGGTCCGCGCCGACATCGCGGTGGCCGATGTGCTCGACGTCTTCACCGGATGCGTTGCCATCCAACGTAATCGGCCCGCCGACGCCGAACTGGCGCCCGCGGTGGTCATCCTGCTCGACGCGCTGCGCGCCACGCCGAGCGCCGGGGGTGTAACGAAATTACGTACCGCCCCGGAAATGCGTGACGAAACCGATGCCCGTAACGAAACGGGGACCGGTCCGCGCTGCCCGGTCTGCGGGGCGACACTGGCCGAGCCGGGGGCCGGACGCCCGCGCCGCTACTGCTCGGCGGCCTGTCGGCAGAAAGCGCACCGTTCCCGCGCCGCCGCGCGCGCCATCGGCTGAACGGCCGGGGTCTCGCGTCCGGCGGAAGTCGATCTTTGCTTCGAGTGCTGTTCGGGCGGTGTCCAGGGCGGGAACGAGAACACCGGATGACGTCGGTGGGTTGTGACCGCTACAGCAGGTCGCTCACATCGTCGGGAACGTCGACCGCGTACTTGCGCAGGATGTCCATCGAGATCACTTCGAGGGCGTTCTCGTGGGTGGCCGCGAGCACGACGGGCGCGGCGACACCGTCCTCGTGGGCGTGCAGCCAGCGCACCGCGACCACGCACCACCGGTCGCCCGGCTGCAGGCCGGGGAAGTTGTTCTCCGGGCGCGGCGTACTCAGGTCGTTGCCGATGGACGCCTGATGTTCGAGGAACTCGGCCGTGACGACGGTGCACACGGTGTGGCTGCCCAGATCCTCCGGCCCGGTGCTGCAGCAGCCGTCCCGGTAGAAACCGGTCAGAGGATCGGTGCCGCACTCTTCCAGCGGCCCCCCAAGCACGTTTCGATCGGTCACGTCGCCGATCCTATTGTCAGTTCGCGAGAAGTTCCGCAGGACAAGAAATCTCGGGGGCTGTGTCTGCGGCCCGCGCGCGGCGTGCTATGTGCACGGCCTTTCGCGCACCGCGACCGAGCGGCCCTGTCCAGCGGCGATGCGGAGTTCTGCAAGGATGGTCGGCGTGAGTTCCGAAGCCTGGATTCTGATAGCCGCGATCGCCGCCCTGCTCGTTGTGGCGTTCGTCGCCGGATTCGTCCTGTACAAGCGCCGCCGCGTCTCGATCACGGCGCCGAAGCCGGAGAAGGAGCTGACCGACCGGTCGGGCGGCTACACGGCGTCGGGCGGGTTCACCTTCAGCCAGGGCGGCGCGGCCACCGCGACACGCCCGGAACCGACCCTGGAACGAACCGATACCGAGGGGCAACCGCACGTCGGCGACGACGCGGCGATCCCGCGCGACGCGCCGCGGCGCGGCATCACCAACGTGCCTCTGCCGGACGGCGACGTTCTCACCAGGCCGGAGGGGTCGGCCACCGCGCCCGTCGAACCGGAACAGGCGGACGCGACAGAGGCTCCCACCGCGGACCTCGCTCCCGAATCGCAGGCAGCCGATACGCAGGCTCCGACCGACACGCCCATCGACACACAGGCACCTGTCGACACACAGGCACCTGTCGACACGCAGGCCCCCGCCGACGCGCAGCCCACCGAGCAGGCCCCGGTCGAGCAGCCCGCGGTCGCCCCGAGCGCCGAGCCGAAGACCCCGGTCGACCAGCCCGCGTCCGACACGGCACTCACCGAGCCCCCCGCGACCGTGGAACCCGCGGTGCCCGACACCGCGGCCGCCGCCGAGACCGCCCCCGCGCTCGAGGAGATCGAACCCACCGCGGGCCGCCTGGTCCGTCTCCGCGGCCGCCTATCCCGGTCGCAGAACGCAGTGGGCAAGAGCCTGCTCGGCCTGCTCGGCGGCGGCGACCTGGACGAGGACTCCTGGGAGGAGATCGAGGACACCCTGGTCCTCGCCGATCTCGGCACCGCGAGCACCACCGCCGTCGTCGCCCGCTTGCGCGAGGAAATGGCTGCGCGCAGCGTGCGCACCACCGATCAGGCCAGGGCCGTCCTGCGCGACGTGCTCGTCGAGGCGCTGCGCCCCGAACTGGACCGTTCCATCCGCGCGCTGCCGCACGCGGACCATCCGTCGATCCTGCTGGTCGTCGGCGTCAACGGCACCGGAAAGACCACCACCACCGGCAAGCTGGCCCGGGTCCTCGTCGCCGACGGCCGCCGGGTGCTGCTCGGCGCGGCCGACACCTTCCGCGCCGCGGCCGCCGACCAGTTGCAAACGTGGGGCGAGCGCGTCGGCGCGGAGACCGTGCGCGGCAAGGAGGGCGCCGACCCCGCCGCGGTCGCGTTCGACGCGGTCAGCGCGGGCATCGAGCGCGGCGTCGACGCGGTGCTCGTGGACACCGCGGGCCGCCTGCATACCAAGACCGGCCTGATGGACGAACTGGGCAAGGTCAAGCGCGTCGTGGAGAAGAAGGCCGAGGTCGACGAGGTCCTGTTGGTGCTCGACGCCACCGTCGGGCAGAACGGCCTGATGCAGGCGCGGGTGTTCGCCGAGGTCGTCGACATCAGCGGCGTGGTGCTCACCAAGCTGGACGGCACCGCCAAGGGCGGCATCGTCTTCCAGGTGCAGCACGAGCTGGGTGTCCCGGTGAAACTGGTCGGTCTCGGCGAAGGCGCGGACGATCTGGCTCCGTTCGAGCCCGGCGCCTTCGTGGACGCCCTGCTCGGCTGAGCTGAGGAATCGTGCGAGGGCCGAGCGGGACCACCCGCTCGGCCGTTCCTCGTTTGCGCATCGATAGCGGACGATCTCGGCCCGCGGCCGCCCCGGCGTTCTTTCTCTCGAGACTTCCGCTCCCGCCCTCGAGACTTCCGCCGCGCCGTGCGGTGAACGGAAAGTTTGCGGCGCTGAACTCACCGGTAACCTCTCCTCGCGGTGCGCCGAAACAAAGCTCACAACTGCGGGGAAACACGCGGTGCACAGCACGAAACGTGGAAGCAACACAACCGCGCCATCCGTTCACGCAGGCGAAACACGACAGCTCAACGGATGAAACACCGAATGGCGACCCTTCTGTGCAGGTCCATTTGCCGAAGGCGGCTGGGCCCGAGATGAGGAGGACTTCAAGGTGGCATTTCCCGTAATCGGCGCGCCGGACGCCGGTGACACCGCATGGATGCTGGCGAGTTCAGCACTCGTGCTTTTGATGACACCCGGACTCGCGTTCTTCTACGGCGGCATGGTCCGCAGCAAGAACGTGCTGAACATGATCATGATGAGCATCAGCGCCATGGGACTGGTAACCGTCCTGTGGGCGCTGTACGGCTTCTCCATGACCTTCGGTGAGGACAAGGCGAACCTCATCGGCGACCCGGGACAGTATTTCGGTCTGAAGAGCGTTTTCGGCGGTAGCTACCTTGCCTCCACCGATCCGGCGGCCCCGGCCGCGATTCCGTTGAACGGAACCATTCCGCTGTCGGTGTTCGTCGCGTTCCAGTTGATGTTCGCGATCATCACCGTCGCACTCATCTCGGGCGCGGTCGCCGACCGCCTCAAGTTCAGCTCCTGGCTGCTGTTCGCCGGTATCTGGGTCACGGTGGTGTACTTCCCGGTCGCGCACTGGGTCTTCGCCTTCGACGGCTACACCGGTGAAGAGGGCGGCTGGATCGCCAACAACCTCAAGGCCATCGACTTCGCCGGTGGCACCGCGGTCCACATCAACGCGGGCGCCGCCGGTCTGGTGCTCGCCCTGATCCTCGGCAAGCGCAAGGGCTGGCCGCAGACGCCGTTCCGTCCGCACAACCTGCCGTTCGTGATGCTCGGCGCCGGTCTGCTGTGGTTCGGCTGGTACGGCTTCAACGCCGGTTCGGCCGTCGGCTCCAACGGCATCGCGGGCGCCACCTTCCTGACCACCACCATCGCCACCGCCGCCGCCATGCTTGCCTGGCTCCTGGTGGAGAAGATCCGCGACGGCCACCCCACCTCGCTGGGCGCCGCCTCGGGCATCGTCGCCGGTCTCGTCGCGATCACCCCGGCCTGTTCCTCGGTGAACGTCGTCGGCGCGCTGGCCATCGGCATCGTCGCGGGTGCGCTGTGCGCCCTCGCGGTCGGCCTGAAGTTCAAGTTCGGCTTCGACGACTCGCTCGACGTGGTCGGCGTGCACCTGGTCGGCGGTCTGGTCGGCACGCTGATGGTCGGCCTGGTCGCCGCGCCCGAAGCTCCGGCGGCTGTCGAAGGCTTGTTCTACGGTGGTGGGATCGAGCAGTTGAAGCTGCAGGCTGTCGGTGCCTTCACCGTGCTTGCGTTCTCCCTGGTCGCGACCGCGGTGATCGCTTACATCGTGAAGTTCACGATCGGTCTGCGCGCTACGGACGAGGGCGAGTCGGTCGGCCTGGACGAGTCCGAGCACGCGGAAACCGCATACGATTTCGCTGCTGTGGGTGGCACGGCACGCTCGCTCGTCAAGGAGGCATGACGACATGAAACTGATCACCGCAATCGTCAAACCGTTCACGCTCGAGGACGTGAAGTCCGGGCTGGAGCAGGCGGGCGTGCTCGGCATGACCGTCAGCGAGGTACAGGGTTACGGGCGGCAGAAGGGCCACACCGAGGTCTACCGCGGTGCCGAGTACTCGGTCGACTTCGTGCCGAAGGTGCGGGTCGAGGTCGTCGTGGACGACGCGTCGGTCGACAAGGTCGTCGAGGTGATCGTCGAGGCCGCCCGCACCGGCAAGATCGGTGACGGCAAGGTCTGGGTGACCCCGGTGGAGTCGATCATCCGCGTGCGGACCGGCGAACGCGGTACCGACGCGCTGTAAGCGGAGACAGATGAGCGGCGGCCCCGCTCCCACCGGAGACCCGGTCGGGGCGGGGCCGCACGCATCGAAATGGGCGGTGGGTTGTGGGTAGCAGTAGCGGAAACGGCAAGCGCGGCAACGGTGAGCGGGTCTCCAACGGGGCCGCCGATCTGGTCGCGGCGCGTGATCAGCTGCTCGATGGCGGCGTGCCGCGCAACCCGCGGTTGGATGCCGAGAGCCTCCGGTCCGCGCTGGTCGATCTCTTCGACCTGTGGCTCACCAGCAAGGGCGCCGAACTCGGCATCACCGCCGACAGCGGCCTCGCGGTGGTGGCCGTCGGTGGGCTCGGGCGCAGGGAGATGCTGCCGTACTCGGATCTGGATCTGGTGCTGCTGCACGACGACGTGGATCCGGCGCGGGTGGCCGAGGTCGCCGACCAGCTCTGGTACCCGCTCTGGGACGCCCACATCAAGCTCGACCACAGCGTGCGGACCGTCCCCCAAGCGCTGCGGGTCGCCAACGACGATCTGATCGCGGCACTCGGCATGCTCGAGGCGCGGCACATCGTCGGCGATGTCGAGCTGAGCAACCTGCTGATCGGCGGCGTGCGCCGCGAATGGCGCACCGGCATCCGCAACCGGTTCGACGACTTGATCGCGCAGGCCAACGCCCGCTGGCAGCGCAGCGGCGAGATCGCGCACCGCGCCGAGCCCGACCTGAAGAACGGGCGCGGTGGCCTACGCGATATCCAACTGCTCGACGCGCTGGCCGTCGCCCAGCTGACCGACGCCATGCCGGGGCTCGGTCCCGACGTGCCCGGCGGCGGCGTGAAACAGGCGCAGCGACGTTTGCTGGATGTTCGCACGGAGCTGCATCGGGTCGCGGGACGGTCCCGCGATCAGTTGCGCGCGCAGGACGCCGACGAGATCGGCGCGGCGCTGCGGATCGGCGATCGGTTCGATCTCGCACGCACGCTCAGCGATTCGGCGCGGACGGTCGGCTACTCGGTCGACGTCGGACTGCGCACCGCGGCCAACGCGTTGCCGCGGCGCGGTCTGGCCAGGCTGCGCCGGATGCCCGTGCGACGACCACTCGATGAGGGGGTGGTCGAACACGCGGGTGAGGTCGTGCTGGCCAGGGACGCGCGGCCGCAGCGCGATCCCGGGCTGATCCTTCGGGTGGCGGCGGCGTCGGCGCAGACCGGGCTGCCGATGTCGGCCACCACGCTGAACCGCCTGTCCGAGGACGCGCCCGAACTGCGCGAGCCGTGGCCCAAGGACGCGCTCAACGATCTGCTCGTGCTGCTCGGCGCCGGTCGCGGTGCCCTCGACGCGATCGAGGCGCTCGATCGCACCGGGTTGTGGGGCAGGCTGCTCCCGGAGTGGGGCGCGGTGCGTGACCTGCCGCCGCGCGACGCCCTGCACACCTGGACCGTCGACCGTCATCTGATGGAGACGGTGGCCTACGCGAGCGCGCTGAGCACCCGGGTCGCCCGCCCGGACCTGCTCCTGCTCGGCGCACTGCTGCACGACATCGGCAAGGGCCGCGCGGGCGATCACAGCGTGGTCGGCGCCGAGCTGGCCACCCACATCGGTCGCAGGCTCGGGCTGTGGCCCTCCGACGTGCGCACGCTCAGCGCCGTGGTGCGCCACCACCTGCTGCTCCCGGACACCGCGACCCGCCGCGACCTCGCGGACCCGGACACGGTGGGGTTCGTCGTCGACGCGCTCGACGGCGACGCACAGCTGCTGGAACTGCTGCACACGCTGGCCGAAGCCGATTCGCTGGCCACCGGCCCCGGCGTCTGGGGCGACTGGAAGGCCTCGCTCATCGGCGATCTGGTGCGGCGCTGCCGCACGGTCATGGCGGGCTACGAACTGCCGAAGCCCGAGCCCATCGCGCCGGAACTGCTGGCCAAGGCCGCGGCGGGCGGCGTGCACGTCGACCTGAAGCCGGGCGATGGCAAGTTCACCTACGTGGTCACGGTGATCGCGCCGGACGCGCCCGGCCTGCTCTCGGACGCCGCGGGCGTGCTCGCACTGCATTCGCTGCGGGTGCTCTCCGCCGCGCTCGGCGGCGAGGGCGCCTCGGCCGTCAACACCTTCGTCGTCTCGCCGAAGTTCGGCGACCCGCCGGACGCCGGTCTGCTGCGTCAGGAGCTGATCAGGGCCATCGCCGGGGATCTCGATCTGACCGCGCTGCTGGCCAAGCGCGAACGCGAGGCGACCGGTGCGGGCCCGAGTCCGTATGCCCAGGCCCAGCCGCGCCTGATCTGGTCGTCGACCACGACGCCCGGCCAGGTGATCCTCGAACTGCGCGCCGAGGACCGCGTCGGCCTGCTCAGCCGGTTGGCCGCCGCGTTCGCGCGCTGCGGCGCGGACGTGCGCTGGGCGAAGGTGGTGACCATGGGTTCCGCCGTGGTCGACGCGTTCTGCCTCGAGCTCGGCGCCGAGGACGGCCCGCAACGCCGTGACGCCATCGAGAAGGCGGTGCTGGACGTGGTGCCACGCCCCGCGCCGAAGGAGGCCGACGACGCCGATTCGTCCGTTTCCTGAGCCGAAAGACCCGCGCCACGGCGCAAACCCCGGCGTTGCGCGCGATTTGCTGGAACTTCTCTCCGCGGGGGCAAGTGACCCCTACTATCAGAGCGTCTGGCTATCGCGAGCACGAGGGGAGCAGGTCGGTGGCAATTGAGGTTGTTTCGGCTTCGATGATGACGAGCGACGAAACCACGCATATGGCGCGGTGTGTCGGCGGAGATCGGTGGGTCGTTTCCTGGTTGCCAGGCCGTACGTTGACCGCGCAGCAGGCGGTGACCGCGATGACGATCGCCTCGACGGTTTCCACCACGCCCGACGCGCCCGAGGGCGCGGACTGGGCGATGCTCGACGATCTGGCGCTCGAGCTAGGACTGACCGGCCGGGAGGCCGCGTACATGGTCCGGCTGGAGAACCACGATTACCGCAAGACTTCCAAACCACGCCGCCGCGCACTCGAATAACTCTCGCGCGCCGCTCGAAGGACGCACCGCCTGCGCGAACACGTGGGCGATCCCATTACGCTGGGAGGAAGTTGACGTCACTCGAGATCAGGAGCGCGATCGGTGTTCGAATCCCTGTCCGACCGGCTTACCGGTGCCCTCAAGGATCTGCGTGGTAAGGGGCGTCTGTCACCGGCCGACATCGACGCCACGTGCCGCGAGATCCGTCTGGCCCTGCTCGAGGCCGACGTCGCGCTGCCCGTGGTGCGCGGTTTCATCGCCAGGATCAAGGAGCGCGCCAAGGGCGCGGAGGTCTCCGCGGCGCTGAATCCGGCCCAGCAGGTCGTCAAGATCGTCAACGAGGAACTGATCGGCATCCTCGGCGGCGAGACGAGGCGGCTGAACCTGGCCAAGACCCCGCCGACGGTGATCATGCTCGCCGGTCTGCAGGGCTCCGGTAAGACCACCCTGGCTGGCAAGCTCGCCAAGTGGCTGAAGGGTCAGGGCCACCAGCCGCTGCTCGTGGCCTGCGACCTGCAGCGTCCCGGCGCCGTCACCCAGCTCCAGGTGGTCGGCGAGCGCGCGGGCGCGCCGGTGTTCGCCCCGCATCCCGGCACCTCGATCGGCGGTGGCGACAACCCGCTCGGCATCTCCGCCGCCGACCCGATCGAGGTCGCGCGCGCCGGTGTCGCCGAGGCGCGAACCAAGCAGTACGACGTGGTCATCGTCGACACCGCGGGTCGTCTCGGTATCGATGAGGAACTGATGCGCCAGGCCGCGGGCATCCGCGACGCGGTGCAGCCGGACGAGACGCTGTTCGTGCTCGACGCCATGATCGGTCAGGACGCCGTCAACACGGCCGAGGCCTTCCGCGACGGCGTCGGCTTCACCGGCGTCGTGCTCACCAAACTCGACGGCGACGCCCGCGGTGGCGCGGCCCTCTCGGTGCGCAACGTCACCGGCGAGCCGATCATGTTCGCCTCCACCGGCGAGAAGCTGGAGGACTTCGACGTCTTCCACCCGGACCGCATGGCCAGCCGCATCCTCGGCATGGGCGATGTGCTCACCCTCATCGAGCAGGCCGAGCAGGTCTACGACGCGCAGCAGGCCGAGGAGGCCGCGCGCAAGATCGGCAGCGGCGAGCTCACCCTCGAGGACTTCCTCGAGCAGATGCTGGCGATCCGCAAGATGGGCCCGATCGGCAACCTGCTCGGCATGCTGCCCGGCGCGGGCCAGATGAAGGACGTGCTCGCCCAGGTCGACGACAAGCAGCTGGACCGGGTACAGGCCATCATCCGCGGCATGACCCCCGCCGAGCGGGACAACCCCAAGATCATCAACGCCTCCCGCCGCCTGCGCATCGCCAACGGCTCCGGCGTCTCGGTCTCCGAGGTCAACCAGCTCGTCGACCGGTTCTTCGAGGCCAAGAAGATGATGGCCATGATGGGCCGCCAGATGGGCCTGCCCGGTTCGCGCCGCGGCGGCGGCAAGAAGGGCAAGAAAGGCAAGAAGGGCGGTCGCGGGCCGACCCCGCCGAAGGTGCGCGGCGGTCTGCCCGGCATGGGTATGCCGGGCATGCCGCAGATGCCCGCCGGAATGCCCGACCTGTCGAACATGCCCGCGGGTCTCAACGAATTGCCGCCGGGGCTCGACGGTTTCGACTTGTCCAAGCTCAAGTTCCCGAAGAAGTAGGCGCCCGCACCGCTTGTCGCGCCACGGTGCGATCGCGACCTCTTCGGCGGCTCGGCCTGTGCGGACACCGGTACGACTCGGCGTGTGCTTGTCGCGGGGTGCCACCGATATCGCGGCCAGATCTGCGATGACGGCGGGTGCGGTCGCCAGGTGAACCGTCGCAGCCGCACGGCTGGGATTGCAAAGAACAGGCACGGGGGCCGGGCCGTCGGTCATCGCGCTGGTTGCCGCTGGGATCGCGGTGGT
Source organism: Nocardia amikacinitolerans (assembly GCF_900215415.1). Classification (NCBI taxonomy): domain Bacteria; kingdom Bacillati; phylum Actinomycetota; class Actinomycetes; order Mycobacteriales; family Nocardiaceae; genus Nocardia; species Nocardia amikacinitolerans. Next base: position 362,312 of record NZ_OBEG01000006.1, read on the forward strand.
CCGGCGATGGATCGTCGCGGCAGGCCGGGCGGATCGGCTGCGCGGCGCGGATCAGGTGTTCTGGTCGGACTGGCTGGTGCTGCTTGCCACTGAGATCGCCGTGGTCCAGACGTGTGCGGCGGTGACAGGCAGCGGCGCGGCTCCGCTCGTCTCCGGGGGCGAGCCGGTCGGGTCCGGAGTAGGTTGAGTGCGGCCGAGGGTGTCGGAGGAGGTTGCGGTGCATCTACGCGGGGTTGTTCTGCCGGACGACGAGGTGCGCGATCTCTGGGTGCACGAGGGGCTGGTGTCCTTCGAGCCCGTGTCGGGAGCCGAAACCCTGTGCACCGCAGGGTGGATCGTGCCGGGGCTGGTGGACGCGCACTGCCACGTCGGCATCCGCTACGGCGGCGGTGACGAGACCCGCGAGGGCGCGATCGCCCAGGCGGTGACCGAGCGCGACGCTGGCGCGCTGCTGCTGCGCGACGCCGGGTCGCCGATCGACACGCGCTTCGTCGACGAGCACCAGGAGCTGCCGAAGATCATCCGCGCGGGCAGGCACATCGCGCGGCCCAAGCGCTACATCCGAGAGCTCGGCATCGAACTCGACGACGAACGCGACCTCCCCGAGATCGTGGCCGAGCAGGCGCGCTTCGGGGACGGCTGGGTGAAGATCGTCGGCGACTGGATCGACCGCTCCGTCGGCGACCTGCGCCCGCTGTGGAGCGACGCCATCCTCAAAGAGGCCATCGACGCCGCGCACGCCAACGGCGCCAGGGTCACCGCCCACGTGTTCGGCGAGGACGCGCTGCCCGGGCTGATCGACGCGGGCATCGACTGCATCGAACACGGCACCGGCCTCACCGACGAGACCATCGAGATGATGGTCGAGCACGGCACCGCACTGGTCCCGACGATGATCAACATCGACACCTTCCCGTCCATCGCCGACAGCGCGGGCAAATTCCCCGTCTACGCCGCCCACATGCGCGACCTGCACCGCCGCGTCCGCCAGACGGTCGCCGCCGCCCACGACGCGGGCGTGCCCATCTACACCGGCACCGACGCGGGCGGCTCCATCCGGCACGGCCGCATCGCCGACGAGATCATCGCTCTGACCGGCGCGGGCCTGTCCGCGCACGACGCGCTCGGCGCCGCCTCCTGGAACGCGCGCACCTGGCTCGATCGGCCCGGCATCGAGCACGGCGCGCCCGCCGATCTCGTCGTCTACCGGGAAGATCCGCGCCTCGCACCGGCGACCCTCAGCGCTCCGGAATACGTCGTCCTACGCGGCCGCGTCTACTGCTCCGCCGACCCCGTCACCGGCCACCGCTGAGCCCGCCCGGTCGCACGCACACCACCTGCGGGCGCGGTCGGCCTCCACCGGCAACTTCATCACCTGCCTCCGCGGTGATCGATCTGACGCCACACACCTTTCGTACGCCTCACATAGGCACCGGCTATGTGAGGCGTGTGAAAAGTGTGTGGGGGCACTCGTGAAGCCTGGCGCGATGAATTCGGCGTACTCGCGTCGTCGGTATTGAGGAAGGCATTCGTACCAGGGAGGTCAGCAGATGCGGGATCTGGTCGTGACGGAGAACATCACGCTCGACGGGGTGATCGATGCGACAGAGGGGTGGTTCACCGTCGGCAACGACGCGGTCGACGACGAATCCGACATCCTCGCGGAACTCATGGCCCACACAGCCGCCTGCGACGCGGTGCTGTTCGGGCGCGTCACCTTCGAGGACATGCGCGGCTACTGGCCGAAGCAGACCGACGACCGGACCGGCATCACCGACGACCTGAACCAGATGGCGAAGTACGTGGTGTCGCGCTCGATGGACGATCCGGAATGGCAGAACTCCACGGTGCTGCGTGGGCTGGACGACGTGCGCGCGCTCAAGGAGCAACCGGGGAAGGACATCGTCTGCACCGGAAGCATCGCGCTGGCGCACCAGCTCATCGAGGCCGAGCTGGTCGACGAGTACCGCTTGTTCGTCTACCCGGTCGTGCTCGGCCGCGGCGCGCGGCTGTTCGCCGAGGGCGCGCGGATTCCGGCGCTGCGACTCGTCGAGAGCAAGCCGTTCCGTTCAGGGGTTGTGCTGCTGCGCTACCGCCCCGCCTGATTTGCGCGAAGTCGCCTGGAGGCGCGGCCGATAGGAAGCGGAGCCTGGAAGCTCAGTTCAGGATTGCGTTGACGGCCGATCCGATGCCGCGCAACCCCGCACCGACCACACGGAACAGCAACGGCGCGGCATTGATCACCGCTTCGGTCGCGACCTCGCCGCCCACCTCACGCGCGGCCTCGCGCTTGAAACTGGTGCGCCTGGTGTTGCGTCGGAAGATCCCCATGACCGGTTATTGCGGCCAGGGCGCGAAACGTTGCAGTGGGGTTGAAACCCGCCGATATCGTCGGCCGGGCCACGTCGCCGAGCCCTGGTGACCGACGTCGCGAGGCGATTTCGGGCGGAGCGGACCGGTCTGGCAGAATGGACCACCGTCCTTCCGGACAGTGTCAGCCCGTCTCCGGTTACGTACCGCGCGGCGGTCACACACTTCAAGCGCGAAACCGGGCTCGCAGACCGTGCGAGTCGCTGAATCGCGCCGTGACCAACTACCTGAAAGAGGCAGATCAGCATGGCTGTTCGCATCAAGCTCACCCGCATGGGCAAGATCCGCAACCCGCAGTACCGCGTCGTCGTCGCGGACGCCCGCACCCGTCGTGACGGCCGGGCCATCGAGTCCATCGGCAAGTACCACCCGAAGGAAGAGCCGTCGCTGATCGAGATCGACTCGGAGCGCGTGCAGTACTGGCTGGGTGTCGGCGCGCAGCCGACCGAGCCGGTGCAGCGCCTCCTGGAGATCACCGGTGACTGGCAGAAGTTCAAGGGCCTGCCCGGCGCCGAGGGCACGCTGAAGGTGAAGCCGGCCAAGCCGTCCAAGCTGGACCTGTTCAACGCCGCGCTGGCCGCCGCCGAGAACGAGCCGGTCGCCGAGGCCGTCACCCCGAAGAAGAAGGCCAAGAAGGAAGAGGCCGAGGGCGAGGCCGCTACCGAGGCTGCCGAGTAGTCGTGAGCGAGCGCAGCGAGCGAACCATCGGCGCAGCCGCCATCGCGGTCGCGACGGAGCCGAGCGCTAGCGAGGTGGAGTCGTGAGCGCCGTAGTGGCCGATGCCGTGGAGCACCTGGTGCGCGGCATCGTCGCCAATCCGGATGACGTCCGCGTCGAGCTGATCACCGGCCGCCGCGGGCGCACCGTCGAGGTGCACGTCCACCCCGAGGACCTTGGCAAGGTGATCGGTCGCGGCGGACGCACCGCGACCGCGCTGCGCACCCTCGTCGCGGGCATCGGCGGCCGTGGCATCCGGGTCGACGTGGTCGACACCGATCAGTAGATGGAACTCGTCGTAGGGCGGGTCGCCAAGTCGCACGGTGTGCGCGGCGAGCTCGTCGTCGAGGTCCGCACCGACGAACCCGAAGAGCGTTTCGCGGTGGGCACCACCCTGCGTGGTCGCCTGCCGCGCTCGTCGGAGGTTCGCGACTTCACTGTGGAGTCGGCCCGCGAGCACTCGGGCCGGCTCCTCGTGTTTCTCGCCGGGATCGCCGACCGCACCGCCGCCGACGCGCTGCGCGGCACGCTGTTCGTCGTGGACAGCGAAGACCTGCCGCCCTCGGACGATCCGGACGAGTTCTACGACCACGAGCTCGAGGGGCTGACCGTCCAGCTCACCGACGGCACGGCCGTCGGAACGGTGACCGAGGTGCTGCATTCGGCAGCGGGAGAACTGCTTTCGGTGCGCGCCGCCGACGACGGCAGGGAGATCCTGATCCCGTTCGTCACGGCGATCGTGCCCACGGTGTCGCTCGCCGACGGGCTGGTGGTCATTGATCCGCCCGAGGGCCTGCTCGATCCCGAGTGATGGACACGACGCGCGCCGCCGCGACCGGGCGCGGGAATCCCGGTGCGACGAAGGGGCTGGGATGAGGATCGACGTCATCACGATCTTTCCGGAGTATCTGGAGCCGCTGCGCACGGCGCTGCTCGGCAAAGCCATCGACAAGGGCTTGATCTCCGTCGACGTGCACGACCTGCGGCGCTGGACGCACGACGTGCACAAGTCGGTCGACGATTCGCCGTACGGCGGCGGGCCGGGCATGGTCATGAAGCCGACCGTCTGGGGCGACGCGCTGGACGAGGTGTGCCCCGACGACGCCCTGCTCGTTGTGCCCACCCCGGCGGGCGTCCCGTTCACCCAGGCCACCGCCCAGCGCTGGGCCGACGAGCAGCACCTGGTCTTCGCCTGCGGCCGTTACGAAGGCATAGATCAGCGCGTGTTCGACGACGCCGCGCGACGGGTGCGCGTCGAAGAGGTCAGCATCGGCGACTACGTCCTCATCGGCGGTGAGGCCGCGGTGCTGGTGATGACCGAGGCCGTCGTGCGGCTGCTGCCCGGCGTGCTCGGCAATCAGCAGTCCCACCAAGAGGATTCGTTCTCCGACGGCCTGCTCGAAGGACCAAGCTACACCCGGCCCGTCAGCTGGCGCGGCCTCGACGTTCCACCGATCCTGCTCTCCGGCGACCACGCGAAGGTCGCCGCCTGGCGCCGCGAACAGTCGCTGGCCCGCACCCGCGAACGCCGACCGGACCTGCTGCCGCCGGAGTGAGCCCGATTCTCAGTCGGGCAGCTGTGCCGTCGTGATGCAGAACGGGTGCCCGGCCGGATCCAGCAGGACCCGCCACCGGTCGCCCGGCTGGGTCGGCGCGGGCACCGCACCCAACGCGAGCGCGCGCTGCTCGCACGCGTCCAGGTCGTCGTCGGCCGCCAAATCCAAGTGCACGATCGAGCTGCCGGGCCACACCGGCGGCTTGTAGTCCGGGATCCGCTGCGCGATGACCGCTAGACCGGACGGGATGCGGATCGCCGCGCTGCGTTCCTTGTTCCACAGCGTGTGCCCGCCGAGCAGATCGAGGTAGAACCGCGCGAGCGCATCGGGGTCGGCGCAGTCCAGGGACAATCCCGCGATACGGAAAGGCTCTGTCACGCAAGGGAGTGTAGGGCGGGCCACATCACCACTCCGACCCGGGAGCCCCGCAACGCCCACCGCATTCCCTTGGCGGCCGGGCGAATTGGCCCGAACACCGGAAACGCCGACGACCGAAGAGGCGCAAGGCGATTCGAGACCGAACCGGCGAGGGCCTGAACTCAGGGGAGGAGGCCGAGGCGGCGGGCGGTGACGACGGCCTCGTGGCGAGTGCTCGCGTCCAGTTTGGTCATGGCGTTGCGCAGGTAGCTCTTCACCGTTTCCGCGCCGAGCGAGAGGCGTTGGGCCGCTTCCTGATTGGTGCAGCCGAGCGCGATCTCGGCGAGCACGTCCAACTCCCGGCGGGACAGGCGCGGCGCGTCGGGAGCGGGTTCGCCGGTGAGCGCCCGGCCGAGACGATCGCAGATACCGTGCAGCCTGGCCCGCAGTTGCTCGTCGGTGGCCGCGCGCGCCAGGCCGCGCAGTTCGGCGCCGATGTCGCGCAGTTCCTCGGTGACGGCGGGCGCGGTGTCCGGCGTCGGCGTCGTCATCTCCAGCAGGCGCAGCCGCCGATCCACCTCGTCGCGGATCGCGAACTCGGTGGCCAGCCTTTTGCCTGCCTGCATCATCAGATCGGCGGTCCGGTCGCCGAGCGGGCTCGCACCGCGCGTCGCGGCGTAGAGCACCGCGCGCGACCGATCGTCGACGACCACCGGCACCGCGAGCACCGAACGGATGCCCTCGCCCGAGACCGGAGCGTCGTAGTGGTGGGTAATGGAGACGGCGTTGCGGTAGTCCGCCACCGACGCGGGCCTGCGCATATCCATGACCCGGCCGCCGAGGCCCGAACTGCGCAGCACGGTGAGGCCGCGCAGCCCGTTGGTCATCGTCCCGACGAATTCGGTGAGCAGCAACGCATCCTCGTGCACCTCGCCACCGAATACGACAGGAACGCCCGCCCGGTGCGCCACCCAGCGGATCTCGGCGCGCAGCGCGTCCGCGTCGCGGGGCCGCAGCAGGGAAGTGGTGGTCAAACGACTCACCCCTTTTCGGGGGTAGTGACGAACGTGATGCAACCCACATCCTAGGGGACACGAGGGTGGCGTGGATCACCGACGAGGAGAGGCGAGATGAGCACGGACCTGGACGCGCGGGTGCGCGAGCTGCTGGAGGGTTACGACGGACCGGAGGCGTGTGCGGCGGAGCTGCTGTGCGACCGCCATCCGGCGGACCGCGTCGCGTTCACGGTGGTGGACGCCGACCTGAGCGCCACCGACCTCACCTACGGTGAACTGCGCGAGCGTTCGGCGCGGTTCGCCGCGGCGCTGGCCGGACTCGGGGTCGGGCGCGGCGATCGCGTCGCCACCCTGATGGGCAAGTCCGCGGACCTGATCGTCGCGCTGCTCGGCATCTGGCGCCGCGGCGCGGTACACGTGCCGCTGTTCACCGCGTTCGCGCCGCCCGCCATCGCCTTCCGCCTGACGGCCAGCCGTGCCGCGCTCGTCGTCGCGGACGCCGACCAGGCCGCGAAGCTGGCGCCCGGCGACGACATTCCGGCCGACGCGCCGTGGCGGCTGGTCGTCGCGGGAGCGCCCGAGAAGGTCGGACCGGACACGTTGCGTTTCGCCGACCTGCTCGACGCGTACGCCGCCGACGACCCGCGCGCCGCGGCGGTCGCGGTCGGCGGTGCCGGACTGCTCGTCCAGCTGTTCACCAGCGGCACCACCGGCACCCCGAAGGGCGTGCCGATCCCGCTGCGCGCGCTGGCGTCCTTCCACGCGTATCAGGAATTCGCGCTGGACGTCCGCCCCGACGACGTCTACTGGAACGCCGCCGATCCCGGCTGGGCCTACGGGCTCTACTACGCGATCCTGAGCCCACTCGCGTCGGGCACCCGAAGTCTGCTGCTGCACGCGGGATTCTCCGCACCGCTGACTTGGCGGGTCCTGGAGCGCTTCGGGGTCACCAACTTCGCCGCCGCGCCCACCGTCTACCGCGCCCTGCGCGCCGACGACACCACGCCGCCAACGGGTTTCGCGCTGCGCCGCGCCTCCTCCGCGGGCGAACCGCTCACCCCAGAGGTGGTCGCCTGGTCGGCGCGGAATCTGGGCGTCGCCGTTCGCGACCACTACGGGCAGACCGAGCACGGCATGGTCGTCTGCAACGCGTGGCACGACGAGCTCAGCGCCGCCGCCCCGCTCGGGTCGATGGGCAGGCAGCTGCCCGGCTGGACCTGCGCCGTGCTCGCCGAGGACGCCGACGTCGAGGCCGCGCCCGGCGAACTCGGCCGGGTCGCGATCGATACCGAGCGCAGCCCGTTGCTGTGGTTCCTCGGCTATCTCGACGCCCCCGAGCGCACCGCGCAGCGCTACACCGCCGACGGCCGTTGGTATCTCACCGGCGACGCCGGATCCCGTGACGCCGACGGGTTCTTCCACTTCTCCGCGCGCGACGACGACGTGATCATCATGGCGGGATACCGGATCGGCCCGTTCGAGGTGGAGAGCGTGCTGGTGCTGCACGACCAGGTGGCGGAGGCCGCGGTGGTCGGTCTGCCGGACGAGCTGCGCGGCGAAGTGCTCGAGGCATTCGTGGTGTTGCGCAACGGTTCCGCGGGCAGCGCCGAATTGGCCGCCGAGCTACAACAACTGGTGAAGGAGAAGTTCGCGGCGCACGCCTATCCGCGCCGGGTGCATTTCGTGACGAGCCTGCCGAAGACGCCCAGCGGCAAGGTGCAGCGTTTCGTGCTGCGGCAGCAGGGAGGTGCGCGATGACTCCCGCACTGCCGAGCTACGCCTCGGGCACCTCGGACGCGCCGCTGCTCGGCGACACCATCGGCGCCAACCTGGACCGCACCGCCGCGGCGCATCCGGATCGGGAAGCGTTGGTGGACTTGCCGACCGGACGCCGCTGGACCTACCGCGAGCTCGTCGCCGCGGTCGACGCGATCGCGTCCGGTCTCGCCGCCCGCGGTCTCGCCAAGGGCGATCGCGTCGGCATCTGGGCGCCCAACTGCGCGGAGTGGTTCCTCGTGCAGTACGCCACCGCCAAGCTCGGCGCGATCCTGGTCAACATCAACCCGGCCTACCGCACCAGCGAACTCGGCTACGTGCTGCGCCAAGCCGGGGTTCGGATGCTGATCGCCGCGCCGGAGTTCAAGACCTCGGACTACGTCGCCATGATCGAGGAGGTCCGGCCGGAATGTCCCGGCCTGGACCAGGTTCTGATCCTCGGCGGCGCGGACTGGGCCGAGGTGGCCGACGCGCCGGTCGACGCCGAACGGCTGGCCGCCGTCGCGGCGACGCTGTCGGCGGACGATCCGATCAACATCCAGTACACCTCGGGCACAACGGGTTTCCCGAAGGGAGCCACGCTGAGCCATCACAACATCCTGAACAACGGCTACTTCGTCGGTGAGCTGTGCGGGTACACCGAACAGGACCGGATCTGCGTTCCGGTGCCCTTCTATCACTGCTTCGGCATGGTGATGGGAAACCTGGCCGCCACCAGTCACGGTGCGGCGGTGGTGATTCCGGCACCGTCCTTCGACCCGGCCGCCACCTTGGAGGCGGTCGCTCGGGAGCGCTGCACCTCCCTCTACGGCGTGCCGACGATGTTCATCGCCGTGCTCGCCGAGCTGGACGCCGTCCTCGAAAAGACCGGAGCGACACCGGATCTGTCGACCTTGCGCACCGGCATCATGGCGGGTTCACCGTGTCCGGTCGAGGTGATGAAGCGGGTCATCGACCGGCTCGGCATGCACGAGGTGTGCATCTGCTACGGCATGACGGAAACGTCTCCGGTCTCCACCCAGACCCGCCGCGACGACGACCTCGATCGCCGGACCGCGACCGTCGGCCGCGTCGGCCCGCATCTCGAGGTCAAGATCGTCGATCCCGCAACGGGATTGACCGTCCCGCGCGGCGAGCCCGGTGAACTGTGCACCCGCGGCTACTCGGTGATGCTCGGCTATTGGGATCAGCCCGACAAGACCGCCGAAGCCATCGACGCGGCCCGCTGGATGCACACCGGCGACATCGGCGTGATGGACGCCGACGGCTACATCGCCGTGACCGGCCGGATCAAGGACATGGTCATCCGCGGCGGCGAGAACATCTACCCCCGAGAAATCGAGGAGTTCCTCTACACCCACCCCGACATCCTGGACGCCCAGGTGATCGGCGTGCCCGACGCGAAGTACGGCGAGGAACTCATGGCCTGGATCCGCATGCGCGAGGGCGCCACCCCGCTGGACGCCGAGGCCGTGCGCGCCTTCTGCACCGGCAAACTCGCCCACTTCAAGATCCCGCGCTACGTCCACCTGGTCGACGAATTCCCGATGACCGTCACCGGCAAGATCCGCAAGGCCGAAATGCGCGAGATGGCAAAGGAACTCCTCGGCTGACCCCGCCCCGCCAGCCGTTCTCCGAGGACTGGGGTCAGCCGGGCACAAACCAGCTGGCCCCACCCGAGGCACCGCGGCGCCAATTGATCTCCGAGGCCAAACAATTCACCTGGTACGTGGAATCCGCGCGAGCTTTCGTCGGGGCCCAATGGGCTAGGCGGACACAGTCCGTCGTCAGCCCGCGCACGGCCCGAGCGAATGCGGAGGTACGCCTACCGCAGCGCCAACTGATTTCGCGAGCCCCGGGCGATCCACGCAGCCCGAAACCCGCACGAGCCCTGACCACGGGGCCCTACCAAGGCGCCAACTGATTTGCGCGAGGCCGGGGTAACTCACGGGCACACCAACCCATCGAGCCGACCTGAGGATCTCGCGACAATAGATGGGCGAGGCCGGGGTAAATCACTGGCAGACGACCCCATCAAGCCAACCCGAGGATTACCAACGCGACAACTGATCTCGCAAGATCCGGGTAACTCACCGGGTACGCCCAAAACCCGAGCGTCCCCCAACCGCCGGCCCGGCGCGAAACTCTCCCGGCACTCACGACCGGCCTGAGGCTCGGGGAGGCGGATCGGCCAGCTAGTGTTGCGGGTCGTGACGACAGCGCCCGAGATCGCCAGTTCAGAGCCGAACAGCACCGACACGACCGCCGCCGCACCCACAGGCGCCCCGCTGGCCAGCGTGGGCAGGCGTATCGCCGAGGAACTCGGTGTGCGCGAGAGCCAGGTCCGCGCCGCCGTCGAACTGCTGGACGCGGGTTCGACCGTGCCGTTCATCGCGCGTTACCGCAAGGAGGTGACCGGCGGGCTGGACGACGCCCAGCTGCGCCAGCTCGACGAGCGGCTTTCCTACCTGCGTGAACTCGACGAGCGCCGCGGCGCGATCATCGAATCCATCCGTGGCCAGGGCAAACTCGACGACGCGCTGCTCCAGCAGTTGATGCTCGCCGAGACCAAGGCCCGCCTCGAGGACATCTACCTGCCGTACAAGCCGAAGCGGCGCACCAAGGCGCAGATCGCGCGGGAGGCCGGTCACGAGCCGGTGGCCGACGCGCTGATCAATGATCCGACCACCGATCCCGCGCAGTACACCGCCGAGCAGCTCGACGGCGCCCGCGCGATCCTGGTCGAGCGGTTCGCCGAGGACGCCGATCTGGTCGGCGAACTGCGCGAGCTGATGTGGAACCGCGGCCAGATCACCTCGACGGTGCGGCCGGGCAAGGAGGAGGCGGGCGCGAAGTTCGCCGACTATTTCGAGTTCAGCGAGCCGTTCCACAAGCTGCCTTCGCATCGCGTGCTCGCGCTGTTGCGCGGGGAGAAGGAGGACGTGCTCACCCTGCACCTCGAGCCGGACACCGAAGAGCCCGAGCCCGGTGAGCGCAGCATCTACGAAGGCCGCATCGCGGTGCGGTTCGGCATCGCCGACAAGGGCCGCCCCGCCGATTCCTGGCTGCTGGACACGGTGCGCTGGGCGTGGCGCACGAAGCTCCAGGTCAGCCTCGGCATCGACACCCGCATGCGGTTGCGTCAGGCCGCGGAGAAGGACGCGGTCGACGTGTTCGCCGCCAACCTGCGCGATCTGCTGCTCGCCGCGCCCGCGGGCACCCGCACCACGATGGGCCTCGACCCGGGCTACCGCACCGGCGTGAAGGTCGCGGTCGTCGACGCGACCGGCAAGGTCGTCGCCACCGAGGTCATCTACCCGCACAAGCCGCAGGGCCAGACGGAGAAGTCGCTCGCGGTGCTGGGCGCGCTGGTCGCGCGGTTCGGCGTGGAGCTCATCGCGATCGGCAACGGCACCGCCTCGCGCGAGACCGACGCCCTTGCCGCCGAGCTGATCTCGCGGATCCCCGAGAACAAGCCGACCAAGATCGTGGTCTCGGAGGCTGGCGCGTCGGTGTACTCGGCCTCGGCCTACGCCTCCCAGGAACTGCCGGACATGGACGTCTCGCTGCGCGGCGCGGTGTCCATCGCGCGCCGCCTCCAGGATCCGCTCGCCGAGCTGGTGAAGATCGACCCGAAGTCGATCGGCGTCGGCCAGTACCAGCACGACGTCTCCGAGACGCTGCTTGCCCGCTCGCTCGGCGCGGTGGTCGAGGACGCGGTGAACGCGGTCGGCGTCGACGTCAACACCGCCTCGGTGCCGCTGCTCTCCCGTGTCTCGGGCATCGCCTCCTCGGTGGCGGAAAGCATTGTGGCGCATCGTGACCAGCACGGTCCGTTCCGCAGCCGCACCGCACTGCTGGACGTGCCTCGGCTCGGCCCCAAGGCGTTCGAACAGTGCGCGGGCTTCCTGCGCATCCGCGGCGGCGACGACCCGCTCGACACCTCCGCGGTGCACCCCGAGGCCTACCCGGTGGTCCGACGCATCCTGGAATCCACCGGCCGCGGGATGTCCGAGCTGATCGGCAACACCACCGTGTTGCGCGCGCTGCGGCCCGCGGAGTTCACCGACGAGAAGTTCGGTGTCCCGACCGTCACCGACATCATCAGCGAGCTGGAGAAGCCGGGCCGCGACCCGCGTCCTGAGTTCAAGACCGCCGAGTTCGCCGCGGGTGTGGAGAAGGTCGCCGACCTGAAGCCCGGCATGGTGCTCGAGGGTGTGGTCACCAACGTCGCGGCGTTCGGCGCGTTCGTCGACGTCGGCGTGCACCAGGACGGTCTTGTGCACGTCTCGGCCATGTCGCACAGCTTCGTCAAGGATCCGCGCGAGGTGGTGAAGTCCGGCGACGTGGTGAAGGTGAAGGTGCTCGAGGTCGACGTCGCCCGTCAGCGCATCGGGCTCTCCCTGCGCCTGGACGACGAGCCGGGCGCGCCCGCGAAGAACGAGCGCGGCGGCAACCGCGGCCAGGGCGGCGGACGTCAGGGCGGCGACGGCAAGCAGCGGCAGAATGGTCAAGGGCGGCAGCAGCAGGGCCGCGGCCAGGGCAACCAGCGGCGCAACGCCCCCGCGCCGAGCGGTTCCATGGCCGACGCGCTGCGCCGGGCCGGTTTCGGACAGTAGGCGCCAGCGCGGGGCGGAGGGATGTAGGCGGCCATGCGACGGTGGCTCGAAGACGATGTGATCGCGCAAGGCCGCCTACCCCTGCTGTGCTTCCTCTTCGGCTTCATCGTCGGGTTCCTGTTCATCCGGCTCAGCGTCCGGATGATCAGGGCCAAGGTGCGCTGGTGGCCGGGCAATCTGCGGGCGGGCACCGTGCACATCCACCACATGGTGTTCGGCGTGATCCTGGTGCTCGGCTCCGGGCTCGGGCTGGTCGCCGTCTTCGAGAACGGCAGCAGCGCCACCGCGGGCGCATTGTCGGCGGCCTTCGGCGTCGGCGCCGCGCTGGTCCTCGACGAGTTCGCGCTGATCTACTACCTGCGCGACGTGTACTGGGAGGAACAGGGCCGCACCTCGGTGGACGCCGTGTTCGTCGCGCTCGCGGTGACCGGGCTGCTGCTGCTCGGCTTCCATCCGCTGTCGCTGTTGGAGATCAACGACTTCCGCGCGTCCATCGGCACCGGCGCGCGGATCGTGGCGACCGTGTTCGCGCTCGTGAACCTGATGCTCGCCGCGATCGTCATCGCCAAAGGCAAGATCTGGACCGGCCTGTTCGGCATGTTCTTCCCGCCGCTGCTCGTGGTCGGCGCGCTGCGGTTGAGCAGGCCGGGCGCGCCGTGGGCACGGTGGCGCTACGGTGACCGGCGTCGGTTGATGTACCGGGCGATCGTGCGGGAACGCCGGTATCGCAGGCCGGTCATTCGGGCCAAGATCTTCGTACAGGACCTCGTCGCGGGCAAGCCCGATGTCGAGCACGTGCGCACGGCGGCGGAGGCGGAGCTGACCAGGACGGTCGTGCCCGCGCCGCCCGCCCCGCACCGGCACCACCACCTACTGTGGTCGGCCGATCACGACGAGGAGCGCTGACCCGCGTTCATCGACGGTCGTCGGCCCGGACCAGATCGAGTCGCGCGAGCCGTTCGGGATCGGACAGGATGTCGATCTGCGCGATCCGGCCGTCCGTCACGGTGAGGCTCATCACCGACATCGGCTTGCCCTCGGCCGTATTGAGCAGTCCCGCAACGCCGTTGACCAGGGCCGGGTGGGTGTCGTAGAGGTTGGCCATCCGGTGGAACGTGTCGAGCATCGCCGCCACCCGCTCCGCGCCGCGCACCACGCGCAGGCCGCCGGGCACCGTCGCGCCGCCATCGGCGTGCAGCACCGCGTCCGGATCGAGGATCGCCAGCAGCGCGTCGAAATCGCCGCCGCGCGCCGCGCTCAGGAACGCGTCGACGACGCGGCGCTGGCGGGGCAGATCGGGATCGGGCACCGGCGCCCGGCCGCGAACACGGTTGCGCGCGCGGCTGGCCAGCATCTTGGCCGCGGCGGGCGACTTGCCGACGATCGGCGCGATCTGATCGAACGGCATCGCGAACATGTCGTGCAGCACGAACGCGAGCCGCTCGGCCGGATTCAGCGACTCCAGTACAACCAGCAGCGCCATGCCGACCGAATCGGCGAGCAGCGCTTGGCCTTCCGGATCGGTTCCGTCGTCGGGGCGGACCACCGGATCAGGCAGGCGCTCCGCCATCGGTTCCTCCCGGCGTGAGGTGCGCACGCGCAGCATGTCGAGGCAGACCCGGCCGACCACGGTGGTCAGCCAGCCCGCGAGGTTGTCGATTTCGGCGGCGTCCGTCTTTGCCAGGCGCAGCCACGCCTCCTGAACCGCGTCGTCGGCTTCGGCGATCGAGCCCAGCATGCGGTAGGCCACCGCGGTCAGATGCGGCCGGTGGCCTTCGAAGCGCCCTGCCAGAAATTCGTGGTCGTTCACGGCGTGTCCTCTCTGTCGCTCTACTGACGAACCGTAGGAGCCGGACCTAACAGCAACGTTGGTCGATGTGCGCTATGTCACAACGACATTTCGCGCCCTTTGTTACCTTTCCGCGCTCCGGTCCGTCATCCAGTTCGAAACGTGATGAGGCGGTGCGCGGCGAGCGCGGGCCGGACGAAGGAAAGCCGAAGATGAATACTGCAACGACAACTCCCACGGAATTCGCCACGAGCGAGATCGAAGGCGGTGCGTCGCACCGCGGATCCCGTGCCAGGATGATCGCCTTCGGCGGCACCACCGCGATTCTCATGACGGAATCGGTGGTCGGCGCGTACTGGGATCTCGCGCGCATCCCCTATGTTCAGGACACTTTCGAACGTCTCGAATACCCGCTCTACTTCGCGACGATCATCGGCGCCGCGAAGGTCGCCGCGGTGTGCGCGGTCCTGGCGCCCGGCACGCCGCGGTTGAAGGAATGGGCTTACGCCGGACTGGCTTTCGTCTACGGCGGCGCGGCCCTTTCGCACATGGCCGTCGGCGACGCACCGCCCGCGTGGATTTCCCCGCTGGTATTCCTCGGGCTCACCGTCGCGTCCTGGGCGCTGCGTTCGCCCGCTCGGCGCGATCCGAAACCGCTGCCCGCAGCGTGGGCTTCGTTGCGCCGTTTTGTCCGCAGCTAGCAATTCTCGATCGAAACAGCAGACAGGACAAGAGAAATGACACTCGAGAATCTCCGCGGCATTGTCCGCGGCCGGGTCCTGCTACCCGGTGACGAGGAATTCGACAAAGTCGCGCAGGCGTGGAATCTCACCGTGCGCCAATCGGTGGCCGCGGTGGTCGAGATCGCCGACGCCGAGGACGCCGCGGCCTTGGTGAGCCACGCGAACAGCGCGGGACTGACGGTCGTCACCCAGCCCACCGGGCACGGCGCGTCCGGAAACGGGGACGGCGTGACCCTCGTGCGCACGGCGCGCCTCGACGGCATCGCGGTGCACGCCGACCAGCGGTGGGCCCGCGTCGGCGCGGGTGCCACCTGGGGGCAGCTGCAAGCCGCGGTCGGCGCGCACGGACTGACCGGGCTTGCGGGCAGCAACCCGGTCGTCGGCGTCACCGGCTACACCCTCGGCGGCGGGCTGAGCTGGTTCAGCAGGAAGTTCGGCTGGGCCAGCGACGGCGTGCGCGCGTTCGAGATCATCGACGCCGATGGCCGTCCCGCGCGCGTCACCGCCGCGTCCGATCCGGAACTGTTCTGGGCGTTGCGCGGAGGCGGCGGTGACTACGCGCTGGTGACCGCGCTCGAACTCGACTTGCACCCCGCGCCCGCGCTCTACGGCGGCCGCCTGATGTGGCCGGGCACCGCGACCCGCGCCGTCTTCGAGGCGTTCACCGAACTCACCGAGCGGGCTCCCGACGAGTTGTCGCTGTGGTTCCACCGCTTCCAATTCCCCGACGCCCCACCGATGGTCGCGCTCGACGTCGCCTATCTCGGCGATGCCGAGGCGGCCGGGGAACTGCTCGCCGGGGTGGACGCCATCGGCGGCGCGATCGCCGACAAGCGCGGCGAGCTGTCGGTAGCGAACCTCGGCGACATCACCGCCGAACCCACCGATCCGAGCCCGGCACTGTCCCGCGCCGAGCTGCTGACCGATCTCGACGACGCGGTGGCGAAGATCCTGCTCGACGACCCGCTCGCGCCGCTGGTGAATTTGCAGATCCGCCACCTCGGCGGCGCGCTCGCCGCGACCGGACCGGAGCCGGGCGCCCGCGCGGCGGTGCGCGAGCCGTACCTGCTCTACCTGCTCGGCCTCGGTCTTCCGCACCTCGCCGAAGCGGTGACCGCCGAACAGCGGCGGATCGTCGGCGCGCTGGACGGCCATCTCGGCGCTGGCAAGCCGTACACCTTCCTGACGCCGGGGGAGCATGCGTCGGCAGCCTTCGACGCGTCGACGGTGAGCAGGTTGGCCGACATCAAACGGGCCCGTGATCCGCGAGGTGTCTTCCGCGCGAACTACCCGGTGCTCGGATGAGCTGAGGCGGACTCCCTCGGCCCCGATTTTCGGCGGACCCTCTCGGTCTGGCACAATGCACAGGTTGCCCTGGGTGCATGTCGACCCCGGGAGCATCCCTTAATTCGGAGCATGAACCGGTCGAGCACGCGCTGTGCCGCCAGGGTCCTCTGTTCGCGCGAACTCCAGAAGGATGGAAATGAACACCCTTGACTTCGTCGACGAAAAGTCGCTGCGCAGCGATGTCCCCGACTTCCGTCCGGGCGACACCCTCAATGTGCACGTGAAGGTCATCGAAGGCTCGAAGGAGCGCATCCAGGTCTTCAAGGGCGTCGTGATCCGTCGCCAGGGCGGTGGCATCCGCGAGACCTTCACCGTGCGCAAGGTGTCGTTCGGTGTCGGCGTGGAGCGCACCTTCCCGGTGCACAGCCCCAACATCGACCACATCGACGTCGTGACCCGCGGTGACGTCCGCCGGGCGAAGCTGTACTACCTGCGCGACCTGCGCGGTAAGGCGGCCAAGATCAAGGAAAAGCGCTGAGCGCTTCGCCCTGACCCGGCACGAG
The DNA here is from genome assembly GCF_900215415.1 of Nocardia amikacinitolerans. NCBI lineage: Bacteria > Bacillati > Actinomycetota > Actinomycetes > Mycobacteriales > Nocardiaceae > Nocardia > Nocardia amikacinitolerans. Next base: position 379,105 of record NZ_OBEG01000006.1, read on the forward strand.
TGATCTTCACTGGCCCGGCACCGGACGCGAGTCATGGTGCCGGGCTAGTCTGTTCCGCGTGGCAGACGAAAGTGGGTCGGTGTCGGTGTCCGGATCGGACGACGAGGGGGGACGCCGCGGCAGGCGGCAGGCGAAGAAGCCGAAGAAGCAGCGCCCGTTCTGGCAGGAGCTGCCGGTCCTCATCGTGATCGCGGCCGTCATCGCCGCGCTGATGGTCAGCTTCGTCGGGCGGCCGTACGTGATCCCCTCCCAGTCGATGGAGGAGACCCTCCAGATCGGCGACCGCATCTACGTGCAGAAGGTCAGCTACTACGGCAGCGACCCGCAACCCGGTGACGTGGTGGTCTTCGTCGGACCGCCCTCCTGGAACACCCGCTACCAGTCGATCCGCTCGGACAACGCGATCGTGCGCGGCGTGCAGAACTTCTTCTCCTTCTTCGGCCTCGTGCCGCCCGACGAGAACGACCTGGTCAAGCGGGTCATCGCGGTCGGCGGCCAGACCGTGCAGTGCTGCGACGCGCAGGGCAGGGTCATGGTGGACGGCAAACCACTCGACGAGCCCTACGTCGAGAACGACTACCGCTGGCTGCCCGGCCAGCAGAACCCCACCTATCCCGCGGGCCGCGTGTTCGGTCCGGTGAAGGTTCCGGACGGGCACCTGTGGGTGATGGGCGACAACCGCAACCAGTCCGCGGACTCCCGCGCCCACGTCGGCGACGAATGGCAGGGCACCGTACCCATCGACAACGTCCGAGGCAAGGCCGTCGTGAAGATCTGGCCGCCGAATCGGATCGGGCTCATCCGTTCCCAGGACCCGCAGACCAACTGATCGGCGCGGCCGCAGGATAATTGGACGGTGGGGCAGGCCGGAGCAGTGGGTAACCGAATGACGGCAAGCAATGGGTGGCCGCCGCGCGTGGTGATGCGCAAAGCGGGCGGCTTGCGGACGCTGGAGGCGGCGCTGATCCGCAGCGGGCTCGGCCCGGTGGCGGGTGTGGACGAGGCCGGTCGCGGCCCGTGCGCCGGGCCGCTGGTCGTGGCGGCCTGCCTGCTCGCACCCAAGGCCTACGACAGACTCGCGGGCCTCGACGACTCCAAGAGGCTCACCGAAGCCACCCGCGAGCAGCTGTATCCGGTCATCACGCGGCTGGCGCTGGCCTGGAAGGTCGTCGTGATCCCGGCGTGGGAGATCGACTCGATCGGCATTCACGTGGCCAATATCGAGGGCATGCGCCGCGCGGTCGCGGGCCTCGGGCAGACTCCCGGCTACGTGCTGACCGACGGTTTCCGTGTCCCGGGCATTCCGGTGCCGTCACTGCCCGTGATCGGCGGTGACGCCGCGGCGGCCTGCATCGCGGCGGCCAGCATCCTGGCCAAGGTGACCCGCGACCGCATCATGGTCGAGATGGACCAGCGATTCCCCGGCTACGGTTTCGCGGCGCACAAAGGTTACAACACGCCCGAACACACCGCCGCGCTCGAGCAGCTCGGTCCGTGCAGCGAGCACCGGCGATCGTGGCGCAATGTGCGTGAGACGGCGGGATTGCGTCCGCTCGATCCGGCCGTCGAGTACGCCGACGCGGTGCTCGCCGACGGCCTCGAGGACAGCCGAGTGGCTACCGATGCCGCCCATGCGAGATGATGTGAAGAGACGACCAGGCGGTGTGAGCGTCAGGCCAGGAGGCGATAGCGCGGGGTAACCACGCGGGCCACGCGAACGCCGCCGATACGATGCAGTGCGGCGAGAAGGAGGACGTCCCACCCGATGAGTGCCGAGGACCTCGAGAAGTACGAAACCGAGATGGAGCTCTCGCTGTATCGCGAGTACAAAGACATCGTCGGTCAGTTCTCGTACGTGGTGGAGACCGAGCGCCGCTTCTACCTGGCCAACTCCGTGGAACTGCGTCCGCAGAACGCCGACGGTGAGGTGTACTTCGAGGTGCGCATGAGCGACGCGTGGGTGTGGGACATGTACCGGCCCGCCCGCTTCGTCAAGCACGTCCGGGTGATCACCTTCAAGGACGTCAACATCGAGGAGTTGGAGAAGCCGGACCTGCGGCTTCCGGAGTAGTCCGGTCGGCGGAAGCGCTTCTGGACGGCGCTGGACTACGTCCGGCAGCGCCGCTTAGTAGACCTCGGACTCTCCGGCCATCCGCGAGCCGACAACAGCGTTCGCGTCGACCGAGCTTGCCTCGCCCAGGTCGCGGCCGTGCGTAGGTCGACGATCACGCCGTCGGCGGCGCCATACCACTGCGCTCCGACAGCGCGACCCGGCTGCGGACCACGCGGCGGCGTGTTGTCCACAGCGGCGGCGTAGTCCACAGGGCGGGCATCGGCCCAGGTCACCGCGACCGGACCGCGGTGCGGTGCGGTCACGATCGTCGGGTGGCAGACAAACAGGCGCTCGGCGCATACGGGGAAGAGCTGGCGGCACGGTTCCTGCAGGACGCTGGCATGGAGATCGTCGTGCGCAACTGGCGTTGCCGGTACGGCGAGCTCGATCTGATCGCGCGTGATTCCGGGACCACCGCGTTCGTCGAGGTGAAGACCCGCAGCGGTCTCGGGTTCGGCACGCCGGCCGAGGCCGTCACCTTCGCCAAGCGGCAGCGCATCCGGCGGCTCGCGCTGCTCTGGCTGGCCGAACAGGACGGTCCGTGGCGGCGGATCCGCTTCGACGTGATCTCGGTACTGATCCAGCCCGGCCACAACCCGGTGATCGACCACCTCGAGGCGGTCTTCTGATGGCGCTCGGGCGCGCCCATTCCGTCGCGGTGGCGGGCGTGGACGGGCAGTTGGTGGAGATCGAGGCCGACATCGGTCAGGGGCTGCCGTCGGTGCACCTGGTCGGCCTGCCCGACACCGCGCTCTCCGAATCGCGCGACCGGGTCCGCTCGGCGGTGGCCAATTCGGGGGAGAAGTGGCCGGACGGCCGCGTGATCCTGGCACTGTCGCCCGCGACCCTGCCCAAGATCGGCAGCGTCTACGACCTCGCACTCGCGGTATCGGTACTGGACGCGGCGGGCGCGGTGCCCTCGGAACGGCTGGCGAAGACGGTGCTGCTCGGCGAGCTCGCGTTGGACGGGCGGGTGCGCCGGGTGCGCGGCATCCTGCCCGCGGTGATCACCGCGCGCAACGCGGGCTGTTCGACGGTGGTGGTACCCGAATGCGCCATGGCGGAAGCGGGTCTGGTGGAAGACGTCGAGGTGTTCGGCGCGGCGAGTCTGCGCGCCGTGGTCGCCTGGCTACGCGGCGAGGCGGCGCTGCCGGAGCCGAGTGGCGAACTGCCCGACACGACGCGCTCCTACGGTGACCTCAGCGAGGTGGTCGGTCAGGACGAGGCACGCTGGGCGCTCGAGGTGGCCGCGGCGGGTGGCCACCACCTGTTGCTAACCGGGCCGCCGGGCATCGGCAAAACCATGCTCGCGCAACGTCTTCCCGGTCTGCTGCCGCCGCTGTCGGAAGCGGAGGCGTTGGAGGTGACGGCGATCCACTCGGTGGCGGGCGCGCTGTCCGGCGATCATCCGCTCATCACCGTGCCGCCGTTCGTCGCGCCGCACCACTCCACCTCGGTCACGGCGATGATCGGCGGCGGCTCGGGCTCGGCCCGTCCCGGCGCGGTAAGTCGCGCCCACCGTGGCGTGCTCTTCCTCGACGAGTGCGCCGAGATCGGCGTCAAGGTCCTCGAAGCGATGCGAACGCCTTTGGAGGAAGGCGAAGTTCGCATCGCCCGCCGCGACGGGGTCGCGCGCTACCCGGCCCGCTTCCAACTAGTCCTGGCCGCGAACCCCTGCCCGTGCGCGCCCGCCCGCGACGTGGACTGCATCTGCGCACCTCTGGCCCGCCGCCGCTACCTCGGCAAGCTGTCCGGGCCGCTGATGGACCGCATCGACATCTGGGTGCAGATGCACGGTCAGTCGGGCGCGACGTTCAGCTCCGACGCCGCCGAGAGCAGCGCGGTGGTGCGCGAGCGCGTCGCGGCGGCCAGAAAGGCCGCGCTGCACCGCTGGCGCGAGCACGGCTGGCTCACCAACGCGGAGGTCCCGGGACACGCACTGCGCCAACGGTTCCGATTGCCCCGCGAATCCGTCGCCCCGGTCGAGGCCGCCTTGCGCATGGGACGCATGTCCGCCAGGGGCGCCGACCGCGCCATCCGCGTCGCCTGGACGATCTGCGATCTGCGCGGTGCCGATGTCCCCAGCGCGCAGGACGTCATGTTGGCGCTGAACTTCCGCCAGCGGGGTGCGCAGTGAACACGCGGCGTGGCAGGGGTTTTGGTGCCGAGGTGCCGCCGCAACCATCGATGGTGCGGTGCGGTGACCGCGCTGTGGCGTCGACTCAACGGTGGGCGCCGTGCCGCGGTCGTGTGGCGATGTCCTTGTCGGCGGACAGTCGCGACGGGGGTGCGCGATGACCGGCGCGAGCCGAGCGGGGCGGGATGCCGTCGGGTACGAGGCGGTTCCCCGCGTAGGGGATGGCCACGGTTTCGATGGGCAGCCAGGGGTTTCGCGGCCGGCAGCATGTCTTGACGGTCCGGACTGCTCGGTCGAGCTCGATCGGGGCGGCGTAGACCGGGGCGCGGCTATTGCGGGTCGAAGGGTTTCGATGGACGAGGAGGGCGAGGGCGGTGTCGAGTCCGGCATTCGCGGTTCCGGCGGGGATGGTTCTGGTCCGCGGCGAGCGGTATGGGCAGACGGCCTCGACGAGCGTGGGGCGGGGCTCGATGTTGCGGGTTGCGGCGCGGACCCAAGTGGTCGGCGGCAAGCGCCCGGTGCGAATTCGCGGGTAGTGGGTGGTGCGGGAACGGCGGACGAGCGGAGGTTGGCTTGGGTGTACCTTTCGCGAGTCGTCGAAGGGCCCTGTGCGGCGTTGTCCGCGTTGATCGAATCGGTCGGGGTGGTGGAGGCCGCACGGGCGGTGCGCGAGTGCGAGTTGCCGGAGTCGCTGCGCGGACCGACCATGCGGCGGCGCGAGATCGACTCGGCGGCGGACGATCTGGAGCTCATCGAGCGGATCGGTGGCCGGGTGGTGACGCCCGACGACCCGGAATGGCCCGCGTGGCGGTTGCTGGGGCTGAGCCAACTCGAGGTGGGGCGGGATCCGGACGGCGCGGTCCCGCTGGTGCTCTGGGTGCGCGGACCGCGCTCACTGCTGGAGTCGAGCGAACGGGCGTTGGCGGTGGTCGGATCGCGGTGCAGCACGGGATACGGCAATCAGGTCACCGCCGAGATCGCCAGGGATCTGGCCGCCCAAGGCTGGACCATCGTGTCCGGCGCGGCGTTCGGCGTCGACGCCATGGCGCACCGCGCGGCGCTGGCGGTCGACGGGCCGACCATCGCGGTGCTCGCGTGCGGCGTGGACCGTCCGTATCCCGCCCAGCACGAGCGGCTGCTCGCCGAGATCGCGGACGTCGGCCTGGTGGTCAGCGAGTATCCGCCCGGCACGGTCGCCAGGAAGCACCACTTCTTGGCCCGCAACCGCCTGATCGCGGCGTTTGCCGATGGTGTGCTGGTCACCGAGGCGGGACTGCGCAGCGGCGCGCGAAACACCGTGAAATGGGCGCGTCGACTGGGACGCCCGGCGCTGGCGATCCCCGGGCCGGTCACCTCGGCGGCCTCGACGGGCTGCCATCGGATGATCCGCGACGGCGAGGCGCTGCTCGTCACCCGCACGGAGGAAGTGATCGATGAGGCCGGACCGCTGCGTTTGTCGCTGCCCGGCAGCGCGGGCGCCGTGCCGGACACCCCCGAGCACCTCACCGGCGACGAGGCCACCGTCTTCGCCGCCCTCCCGGCCATCGGCTCCCGCCTACCCCACGAACTGACCGCCCATTGCCCACTCTCCCTGCCCGCGATCCGCGCCGCGTTGGTCGCCCTCGAGATCGCGGGGTTGGTCGCCCTCGACGAAACCGGTTGGCACCGAAAGGCGCCCAGGAAGTCGGGAGGACGCTCGTGATGATCTGCACACGGTCCGTCCGTATACGGCGCGTGATCGCGGGAGCCCTGCGGCGCTGGTTGCGATCACGTCGACTCTTCGCGGGCTTCGCGAAAGTGGTTCGCGACTTACGAAACCACGGGTTGCGACGTACGACACCCCGAGACTCACTGCCCGGCGCGGGATCTTGCCAACCGCCGCGCCGACCGCGACGGTGGTGGGGTGGACGAGTTGCCGGAGGATCTGGAAGCGCTGTTGACGGAGTACGGGCGACACTTGCGGCTCGGTCGCAACCGCTCGGCGCACACCGTGCGCGCCTACCTCGGCGACGCGCGGTCGCTGCTGGCCCACCTGTACGCCCGGTCCCCGGATTCGGCGGTCCGAGAGTTGGACCTGACGCTGTTGCGGTCGTGGCTCGCCGCGCAGTCGGCGAACGGCGCGGCCCGCACCACGATGGCGCGGCGCGCGTCCTCGGCGCGCACGTTCACCGGCTGGCTGACGAAGACCGGCAGGCTGGAAGTGGATCCCGGCCTACGGCTCGGCTCGCCCAAGGCGCACCGGACGCTGCCAGCGGTGCTCGGCAGGCAGCAGGCGGTGGAGGCCATGGACGCCGCGGAATCCGGTGCGGCGCAGCACGATCCGATGGCATTGCGGGACCGGCTGATCGTCGAGCTGCTGTATTCGACCGGGATCCGGGTGAGCGAACTCTGCGGCTTGGACGTCGACGACGTGGACCGGGAGCGGCACCTGGTCCGGGTGCTCGGCAAGGGGAACAGGGAGCGCTCCGTGCCTTTCGGCGCACCGGCCGACCGCGCCGTCGCGGAGTGGCTGCGCTACGGCCGCCCCGCGTTCGCGACCGCCGAATCGGGGCGCGCGCTCCTGCTCGGCAGGCGCGGCAGGCGGCTCGACCAGCGGCAGGCAAGGACCGTGGTGCACGAGGTCGTTTCGGCGATCCCCGGCGCGCCAGACATCGGGCCGCACGGCCTCCGCCACAGCGCGGCGACCCACCTGCTGGAGGGCGGCGCGGATCTGCGCGTGGTGCAGGAGGTGCTCGGCCACGCCAGCATGGCCACCACCCAGCTGTACACGCACGTCTCCATCGAACGGCTGAAGAAGGTGCACGACCAGGCCCACCCTCGCGCGTGAGCCACCGGTCGGCGCCGCGCCCGCAATGGGGGCGCTGGTGTCGCCCACCAACGCATCGCTGACCTCGACCGTGACCGGCTCGCGACGGCCTTCCACGATGCCGCCCCGATGTGCTTCCAGCTCGACGCGCGGCATGGGGTCCGCTGCCCGCGAGGCTCGTGGACGACCGCCCGGTCTGCCACTACGCTGACGTTGCGGAACGTTTGCTTGCGGCACGAAACTGACCAGAGACGGAGTGGTGCCCGTGCACCCTGGCGGCGGAAGCGTGACCTCGGACGTCCCTGAGCGCCCGGCCGATTCGATCGTTGTCGTGCCCTTTGCCTGCCCCGCCCGCGAGGGGGCGGTGTGACACTCCCGGAAGTCGGCTCGGAATCGGAGGACGGCGAGGAAGGCGTCGACTACCGCTTCACGCTCGCCAACGAACGAACCTTCCTGGCCTGGATGCGCACCTCCCTCGGCCTGCTCGCCGGCGGTGTCGCGGTGCACACCCTGGTCCAGCCGTTCCACATGGCAGGCCTGCGCCGGACGCTCGCGGTCAGCTGCATCGTGCTCGCGGTTGTCGTCGCGATCGGCGGCTACCTGCACTGGCGTCGGGTCGGCCACGCGATGCGCCGCGCCGAACCGCTGCCGGAGACGATATTGGTGCCGATCCTGTCGGCGGGCATCGGAGCCGTGTCGATCATGGCCTGTATCGCGGTGCTGCTGCGATGACGGCAAGGGACGTGGGACTTGCGGCCGAGCGCACCGCGCTCGCCTGGCGGCGCACGGCCATCAGCGCGATGGTCGTTGCCGCGCTGTGCGTCGACCACGCGCTGAGTTCCGGCTGGCGCGACGCCGCGATCGCCCCCGCCGCCGCAGCGCTGACGATGTTCGCGGTGGCGGTAACGGGCTATCTGCGCAGCCGGTGGTTACGCCATGGCCGCCGCAGCAGGGCCGACGGGGTCATCGCCGCGACGGCGCTGGCGATCTTGTTCGCCGGTGGCGTCGGGGTCGCGTTGGGTTTCACGGACCCACCGAGGTGATCCATTCCAGGACAGACGAATTCGGCAGAGAAGAAGGAGGAGGACGATGCCCGACGTGACCGAGCCGACCGAGGTGATCGTCGCCGCGCGGCAGCGCGCCGAGACGATGCTGCCGTTCGCCGACGATGCCGACCTGGCCGACGCCCGCCGCGGTTTTCTCGCCGCGCTCGAGCCCGGCGTGGTCACCCAGGACGACGGATCCGTGGTGTGGGACAACGATTCCTACGGCTTCCTGCGTGAGCCGTGCCCCGCTTCCGTCCACCCCAGTCTGTGGCGGCAGTCCGGACTGGTCGCCGAGCAAGGCCTGTTCGAGGTGACCGACGGCATCTATCAGATCCGGGGCTTGGACCTGTCGAACATGACGCTGGTCGAGGGCGACAAGGGCGTCATCGTGATCGATCCGCTGATCTCGGCAGAGACCGCGGCCGCCGGTCTGCGGCTGTATCGCGAGCATCGCGGCGATCGTCCGGTCACCGGTCTCGTCTACACCCATTCGCACGTCGACCATTTCGGCGGCGCCTGTGGTGTCGCCACTCCGGAAGACGCCGCGGCGGGCCGGATTCCGGTCATCGCGCCCGCCGGATTCCTGGAGCACGCGGTGTCGGAGAACATCTACGCGGGCACCGCGATGGCGCGCCGCGCGGCCTACATGTACGGCGCCGTGCTGCCGAGGGGCCCGCTCGGCCAAGTAGGCGCGGGTCTCGGACAGACCACTTCGATCGGCACGGTCACCCTGATCGCGCCGACCGTGGACATCGCCGAGACCGGCCAGGAACTGACCGTCGACGGCGTGCGGATCGTCTTCCAGGTCACGCCGGGCACCGAGGCGCCCGCCGAGATGAACTTCTATTTCCCCGAGCGCCGGGCCCTGTGCATGGCGGAGAACGCCACCCACACCCTGCACAACCTCGTGACGCTGCGCGGCGCGCTGGTGCGCGATCCGCACGTGTGGGCCAAGTACCTCACCGAGGCGATCAATCTGTTCGCGCGCGAGTCCGACGTCGTGTTCGCCTCGCACCACTGGCCGACCTGGGGCACCGAACGCCTGGTGGAATACCTTGGCCTGCAACGTGATCTGTACGGCTACCTGCACGACCAGACGCTGCGCATGCTGAACCAGGGCTATGTCGGCGCCGAGATCGCCGAGCAGCTGACGCTGCCGCCCGCGATCGAGAACGCCTGGCACGCGCGGGGTTACTACGGCTCGGTCAGCCACAACGTCAAGGCGATCTACCAGCGCTACCTCGGTTGGTTCGACGGCAATCCGGCCCACCTGTGGCAGCACCCGCCGGTGGAATCCGCCCGTCGCCACGTGGAATTCATGGGCGGTGCCGAGGAGGTGCTGCGCAAGGCGCGCGAGTCCTACGCCGCGGGCGACTACCGCTGGGTCGCGCAGGTGGTCGACTACGTGGTCTTCGCCGAACCCGGCAACGAGGCGGCGAAAGACCTGCTCGCCGCGGCCTACGAGCAACTCGGCTACGGCGCCGAGAACGCGACGTGGCGCAACTTCTACCTCAGCGGCGCGTACGAATTGCGCTACGGCTCGTTCGGCACGCCGACCAAGACGAATTCGCATTCCATGCTCGCCGCCCTCACCATCGAGCAGATCTTCGACGCCATGGCGCTACGCGTGGACGGTCCGAAGGCATGGGACATGCACGTGATCACCGACTGGAACCTCACCGACGAGGGCCGCGTGCACCGGCTGGAACTGCGCAACGGCAGGCTGACCCACTACGACCGGCCGGAGGGTGTCGCGCTGCCGGACGCCGACGCCGAGTTCACCCTCACCAGGGCGACCATGATCCGAGTCCTGTTGCAAGGCGAGGACTTCGGTGTCGCCGCCGCCGCGGGTGACATCGGCATCGAGGGCGATCCGACCAAGCTCGCCGCCCTGGTCGGTGTGTTCGACGAACCGGACCCGGACTTCGCCATCGTGACACCATGAGCCGCCGTGGGCGACTGCGTGCCGCGCTGCCCGCCGCCATGAAGGCGCGCGACCGCCACGCGGCCGCGGCGCTGCGCTCGGCCCTCGCCGCCATCGATAATGCCGAGGCAGTCGAGATCGGTGACGCGCGAGCGGGCGCGATCGAGGCAAGCGTGGTCGGGCTCGGCGGCGCGGAGGTCGAACGACGGCAGTTGAGCGAGGCCGACATCGAGGGGATCGTCCGCGCCGAGATCGCCGAGCGGCTGACCTCCGCCGCATCCTACGCCGACCTCGGGCGCGCCGACCGCGGTGCGGTGCTCCGCGCGGAGGCCGAGGCATTGACCGCCCTGCTGTAGTCGCCATCCCGCAAGCGAAGTTCGCTATTCTGGCTGCTGCCGGTCGATTCCAGGCGGTTCATAGGATGGGCGTGGCGGAGTTCGAGTTACTCACCGAGACATTCCTCTCGGCGCTGCGCCGAGGCGGGGGCGACATCTCGGCCGCGTGCCACGCTGCCGTGCAGGTACTTCCGGTGCAGCGGGCCGCCATCACGATCGATGAACGCGATGTGGGCGTGCAGCCCTGGTGCAGCAGCGACGAGGTCGCGGCTCGGGTCGAGACGGTGCAGGCGACGGTCGGCGAGGGGCCCGCGGTCGACGCGGTGGCCACCGGCGTGCCGGTCTCGGTCGTCGATCTGGCCGCGAACTGCGGGCACTGGCCGGACTTCGCCGCCGCGCTGGCCCGCGAACCGGTTTCCGGCGCGATGACCGCCATGCCTCTGCGCTTGGGTGCGGTGCGATTCGGCGCGCTCGACCTGTATCGGACCAGCCCGGGGCACCCGAACGGGTCGATGATGGCGGCCGGACTGCACGTCGCCGACATCATCACCGCCCACCTTGTCTCGGCCAGGCCCGGCTCCGCCGAGCACGCGGGGGAGTGGCTGCGCGGGCCGCTGACGAGCGCGTCGATCCACCAGGCAGCGGGCATGATGATCGCCCAGCGCGGCGTCGGCCCAGCGGACGCTTACGCCACGATGCGGAGTTATGCTGTGCGCCAAGGTATTTCGCTTGCGGAGGCGGCCGAGCGAGTGCTGCGGCGGCGCATCCGTTTCGACAGGGAAGCGCGTTGAACCGCTACCGCTCGGCCGGTGTGGCAAGCACGACCGCCGCGTCGACGCGGCCCACCACGATGGCGCCCGCCAGTTCGGCCATCCGCAGCCCGCACCGTCGCGCGTGCGCGCGCAGGCGGTCGAACGCCTCGGTCATATCGAGGTCGCCGCGTTCGGCGAGCACCCCCTTGGCCTGCTCGATGACCACCCGATCCTGTAACGCCACCGGCAGTCTGGCCTGCATCGGCTCGACCCTCGGTCGCAGCACGTGCTGCGCGATGCCGATGGCCGCGAGGTCGGCGAGGATCTGTCCCGACCGCACGGCGGCCCGGTCCAGCGCTCCGGGGGCCGCGCCGAAGATGGTCAGGGCGCCGATGTTGTCGGTGCGCAGCCGCAGCGGCAGGGCGTAGGTCGAACGGTAGCCGTGTTCCAGTGCGTGCCTGGCGAATTCGGGCCAGACCAGGGTCGCGGCGGCGAGGTCGTCCACGATGGCCGGGCTGCTGGTGCGGTAGGCCTGCCCGGTTGGTCCGTCGACCGTTTCGACGAGCCACCGCGCTCGCTCGTCGGTGGCTGCGAGCACCCGCAGCTCGCCCCGATGGTCGCCGAGGAACAAACCGGCCTCGGCGGCGCCCGTCAGTTCGGTACACGCGTCGACAAGTTGCTGCGATAGCTCCACGACATCGAAATCGCTCGTCAGTGTGCCGACCGACCGCACAAGCACGTCCAGCAGCGGCGCGTGCGCTCCCATGGGGATCTCCCTGAGTGATCGCAATGAGTCGAGCGGAAGTGGAGCCTCATCTTTCATGTTTGCACCCGAATAGCGTTCGTGTCGACCGAGCTTCGGCATCACGCGTCGAATCGCCATGGCGGCCGACTGTTTCGGCGTGTCGCCGAAGGTCCATACCATGGAGAGTTGGCAGATGCGGTGCGGTATCTCCGAGGCGGACGCGCGGGGTTCGCCGGTACAGGGGTGGTTCGGTATGTCTGACAGCGAGCTGCTGGTCACGGCCTTGTCCGGCCTCGTCGGGCTGCTGCCGGAGCCGGGCGATCTCACCGAACCGCTGCACCGTCTGATCGACAGCGCCACCGACGCGCTCGATCTGGCGGGCTGCGCGGTGTTGCTCGTCGCCGACGGGTCCTCCGGCGTCGTCACCGCGACGCCCGCCGCACTGGCGGACGTCGCGCTCAGCCAGCGCAGCAGCGCACGCGGGCCCGCGCTGGACGCGCTGCGGCACGGCGAACCGGTCGCCGTCGCCGACGTCCGCGAGCGCCATTCCTCGTGGCCCGAGTACACGAGCGTCGCCGCCCGCCACGGTGTCCGGGCCGTCGCCGAGATCCCGATGCGATCCGGCACGACGACGGTGGGCGCGCTGGGCATGTACGCCTACGACCCGCGCGAGTGGACCGAACCCGAACTGTCGGTGGGGGCGCTGCTCGCGGGCATCGCCGCCGGGCACATCCTCACCGCCGAGCGGTTGCGCGCCCAGCAGCGGCTCACCGAGCAACTCCAGCACGCGCTGGACTCACGGGTGCTGGTGGAGCAGGCGAAAGGCGTGATCGCCAACGCGCGCAGCACGACACCGCAGGCGGCCTACGAGCTGATTCGGGCGCACGCCCGGCGGCATCGGGTGAGCGTGCACGCCGTGGCGGGTGGAATCATCGAGCTGGGACTTCGGATCTGAGTGGGCTTTTCGCCCGCGTCGAGCTGTCGAACCGAGGCCGAAGCGGCGGCGGGGGTTCGACCCGGCCGGTAGTCTGTCCGTTGGCGGTTCTTCCGAAACCCATGCCCCCGGATCGGAATCCGCCGTCGACACCACCGTCCCTGTCTTCGACGGGTGGTCCATTCGTCAGCGTCCGCTGCCATCGGGGGCATCATGGTTTCGCCAGCTCTGTCTTCTCGCACGTCCACCCACCACCGAATTCCGGAATCCAGCACCGACGCCGAACTGGTGCGCCGGATCGGCGTCGGCGATCGCGACGCCTACGCACTGCTCTATCGCCGCACCCATCCGCTCGTCTTCCGCCGGGTGCTCGCGATCGTGCGCGACCACGACTACGCCGAGGAGACCTGTCACGACGTCTACCTTCAAGTGTGGTGCAGCGCAGCGGGTTTCGACGAGCATCGCGGCTCGGTGGTCACCTGGCTGCGGACGCTCGCGCACCGGAAGGCTGTGGACCGCGTCCGCCGCGAACGCGCCGCGTCCGACCGCGACCAAGCCTGGGCCGCAGGCGATTACGGACCACCGGCCGACCACGTCGCCGAAGAGGTGCTGCGCCGCCACGAATACCGCTGTGTCCGAACAGGACTGGCCGCCCTGACACCCCTGCAACGCGAATCGGTCCTCCTCGCCTACTACCACGACCTCACCTACCCCCAGGTCGCCGAGCACTTGGGCGTCGGCCTGCCCGCCGTCAAATCCCGCATCCGCGCAGGACTCGCCCAACTGGCCCTCGCCCTCTCGGCCGCGGTGTGAAAGCGCCTCGGCGGTGGGAGCGTCGCGCGATCCCGCCGCCGCGGTCGACCTGATCGCCGCGACGATCGCGGTCGTTTCCGCCCGCCGCGTGCGGTATTCACCCGCGCCTGGGTAGGCGGGAGTCCGCGGCGACCTAGGGCCTCTTCGGGAGGGTGGCGAGGTAGCGGCCCGCCATGACGCGCTGCATGAGGCGGGCGGCTGGGCCGCCGAGTCTGGTGTACCAGGATGCTGGGCGGGAGAAGGCCGTGATCAGGCCGTGGACCGAATCGTCGGTGGGGTCGTACTCCACCGCGAACAGCTCCTCGCCGATCTCGGGGTGGCCGGGGAGCGTGCCGTAGGCGAAACCGCGCCGGTTCTCGTCGTCGAGCACGTACACCACGCGGCAGGGCGCCACGAGGGCGATCGGACCGATTCCGAGTCGCACGGTGAGCGCCGTGCCGGGTTCGGCCGTCGGTGTGCTCGCGTGCCCGAAGATGCCGACGCCCTTCTGCATTCGATAGGCGAGGATCTCCGCCCCCGCCCGCTCGAACAGCTCCCGGCCGGTGCCGAGTCGCCGCCGCAACCGGAAGCGGTGGTAGCCCTCGGGAAGGTCGCCCCGGGTGGCGCCGATCTCCCGATAGGTGAACCAGGGACCGCCGAGCTCGTTCTCCATCCCTCGATCATGGTCCGCATCCCGACGGTAAGGAAGCGACGCGCGGGGTGCGCTCCCTCACCGCCGCTCGACGCCCTGGCCAGCACCTGCTCGTGCTGCGGCCTGCGCCCGTGCCGTGCCGTGCCGTGCCGTGCATCGCAATGCCGTGCCCGCGCCCGGCACCGTGGCTTGGTAACCCTGCCGGGCGCCGTGCCAGCGCTGTGGCTTCGTGCCCGCCTCGGTATGGCTTGATGCCCCTGCCCGCGCCGTGCCCGCGCTGTGGCATGGTGCCCGTGCCCGTGCCCGTGCCCGTGGTCGTACCGAAGCTGGTGCTCCTGCCCGTGTGCCATGCGACGCCGCGCCCGCGCTGTGCCCGTGCCGTGCGGACCCGCGCTGTGCCCTTGCCGTGCCCGTGCTACGGCTTGGTGCCCGCGGCAGTTCGCGTCCCGCGCTGTGGCTTGGCGTCTGTGCCCGCTGTGCCCGCTGTGCCCGCTGTGCCCATGCCCGCGCTGTGGCTTGGTTCTCGTGCTCGTGCCGTGGCTTGGTGCTCCTGCTCGTGTGCCACGCGGCGCCGCGCTCGCGCTGTCCTTTGCCCGCGCTGCGGTCAAATGCCCGCGCCCGTGCTGCGGCTTGGTGCTCCTGCTCGTGTGCCGTTCCGTGCGGTGCCGCGCCAGCGCAGTGCCTTTGCCCGCGGTGTGGGTTAGGTGCCCGTGCCCGTGCAGACCCGCGCCGTGCCCTTTGCCGTGCCCGTGCAGACCCGCGCTGCGCCCTTTGCCGTGCCCGTGCTGTGGCTTGGTGCCCGCGCCGGCGTGGCTTGATGCCCCTGCCCCTGCCCCTGCCCGTGCCCGTGCCCGTGCCTGTGCCCGGTGCCCGTGCCTCGCGCCCGCGCCGCGCGGACCCGCACTGTGCCCTGCCCGTGCTGTGGCTTTGTGCCCGCGCCAGTTCACGTGCCGTCCCGCGCTGTGGCTTGGTGTCCGTTCCCGCTGTGCCCGTGCTCGCGCTGTGGCTCCGTGCCCTTTGCCAGTGCTATCGCTCCGAGACTCAGTCTCAGTACTGTGCGTACACCGCCGCCTCGTAGCCCCACGACGGGCTGGAGGCCAGAGGCGGTACGCGCGGGGTCGCCGACGGCATCAACGCGGCGCGCTTCCGGCCGGCCGAATCCCACCCCGGTTCGACCGGGCATCAACGCGGCGCGCTTCCGGCCGGCCGTATCCCACCCCGGTTCGACCGGCTCGAGGCGCAGCGGCGCGAAGTGCAGCAGGCCGAGCGGGTCGAGGTATTCCGGGCGGCCGCGTCGTCCCGCTTCGCGGCGCAGGCCCCAGTGCAGGCAGGCGGGGGCCGCGCAGTCCGCGTGGCCTTCCTCGAGGGTTCCGATCGGCGTGCCACGTGACACCCGCGCTCCGACCGAGACCCGTGCTCGAACGGGCTCGTAGGTTGTGCGCAGCCCGCCGGGGTGGTCGAGCGACACGACCGGTTTGCCCGCTACTTCCCCGGCGGAGACGACGATGCCCGCTCCCGCTGCGACCACTGTCTGGCCGGGCGTCCCTGCCAGATCGACACCCCGATGGCCGGGCAGCCAGTCCTGGGCGGGTCGGTCGAACCGCCGCTCCACGGTGGGTCGCGGCCGCAGCGGCCAGCCGAACTCCCCGCCGGGTGCGGCCGTAGCCGTTGCCGCTTCGCAGGCCGCGAGAAGAACGGCTAGTGCCACGAGAGCCGACCACCGGGGCGCACGGTGCGGCGGGGCATGCCCACGCCCGGTGCGGTAGCGGGGCATTGGTTGCCGAACATGCAGCCGCGCGAATCCGCCGCAGTACCGACGTGACAGCAGTGCCGCGCCGCGCACGGTGCTCGGTTCGCCTGCAGTCCTTCGGGAGCAGTGCCGCTCGCGGCCATCCGAAATATCCGCCGAGTTCTGCGGGGCGCCCGCGAGCGAGACCAGCGGTGACCATCGAGCCTCGACCGTGTAGGCCGTCGGTATCTCCAAATCCGTTCCAGCGGCTCGGCGCCGCAGGGGTGACCCGCAAAACGGCACCTTCACCGCCACAGCGCCGAGGGAACCGAATCGCTGCGGTTCTCAGCCGAGCCTGTCGCCGTGCGAGATGAGGCCGAGCCTGTCGCCGTGCGGGCCTCAGCCGAGCCCGTCGCCGTGCGAGATGAGTACGGCGCGGGCGGCAGCGGCAACCCCTGCACTCGGATCGAAACGCAGACCGACCCGACACACGCCTCCTCGGCAGCGGACGGTCGCACACCTGTCATGCGCAGCGGAAGTGGTGCTAGCCGGAGAAACGGCAGATTCCGAGCCCGCGGCGGCAGGCAAACCGAACTCGAGCAGGCCGAATCGGGCGTCGCGTTCGGCACGCGCGGCGGCGCTGTTCGCGCCGGGTTCAGCGCGCACACCAACACCGCGCAAACCAGCGCGGAGCCGTCGGGCGGCCCCGAATTCGGCGCATGCCCCGGCAAGATATCCGTCGCGGTCGCCAAACACGTCGATACAGAGCACGTTCCGGAGGCCATCTCCGCGTTCCGCAGCGGATTCGCCAGGCACCCGGCGCTCCGGCACCCGCCCTCGGCGCTCGACGGCGGTCGAGCATTCGCGGCAGCGGGCTGTCCAACGGCCAGCGCGAGCACGAACATCAACGGCAGGATCACGGTGATCGAGAGGGAAAGTCGGTACATGCGTTCGACCCTCGCTCGGCCGGAGCCGGCGCGACATCCCCGATTCGGCGAGTGTGGACAACTTCCCTACCTGTGGAAACCGCCCGTTTCTCCTGGTAACAGCCTCGCGACCAGGCGATTTAGGTCAGGGACGAACCTGGTCGTAGACTGATCGAGCGGTCTGTGCCCGGCACGGACCGACTTCGCGCGCCACCCGTGCTTGTTCGTAACGGCGCCGTTCGAACCTCAGCTCCCGAATTCCGAGAGTGCTCGTTCGCGGCAGTGCCAGTTGGGAACAGGGAATCGCCGGCTGGTCCCGATCGGTGAAACCGACCGGGTCCGACGATTCGGAGGCGCCAGGGCAGCGGGTCGCCGACCCACTGCGTCAACCGGCAACGAAAGAGAGATACGGGAGCTATGGCTGTCGTAACCATGAAGCAGCTGCTCGACAGCGGCGCGCACTTCGGACACCAGACCCGGCGCTGGAACCCGAAGATGAAGCGGTTCATCTTCACCGACCGCAACGGCATCTACATCATCGACCTGCAGCAGACGCTGACCTACATCGACAAGGCCTACGAGTTCGTCAAGGAGACCGTCGCCCACGGTGGCACCGTTCTCTTCGTCGGCACCAAGAAGCAGGCCCAGGAGTCGATCGCGGCCGAGGCGACTCGCGTCGGGATGCCCTACGTGAACCAGCGTTGGCTGGGCGGCATGCTCACCAACTTCTCCACCGTGCACAAGCGCCTGCAGCGCCTCAAGGAGCTCGAGGCCATGGAGCAGACCGGTGGCTTCGAGGGTCGCACCAAGAAGGAAATCCTCATGCTCACGCGTGAGATGAACAAGCTGGAGCGGACCCTCGGCGGTATCCGCGACATGCAGAAGGTGCCCTCGGCCATCTGGGTCGTCGACACCAACAAGGAGCACATCGCCGTCGGCGAGGCGCGCAAGCTGAACATCCCGGTCATCGCGATCCTGGACACCAACTGCGACCCCGACCTGGTCGATTACCCGATCCCGGGCAACGACGACGCGATCCGTTCCGCCGCGCTGCTGACCAAGGTCGTCGCCTCCGCGGTGGCCGAGGGCGTGCAGGCGCGGGCCGGTCTGGCCTCCGGCGACGACAAGCCGGAAGCGGGCGCGGGCGAGCCGCTCGCCGAGTGGGAGCAGGAACTGCTCGCGCAGGCCGCGCCGGGCGCCGACGCGTCCGCCGAGACCCCGGCCGAGGCCTGAGGCTCGTAACCCGCTGTTCCAGCGGTGATCACCGAGGAATGCCATGGTGATCACCGCTGCCCAGTAACTGAACTTCTCCAAAGGAGGCTCGCCACCGATGGCGAACTACACCGCTGCCGATGTGAAGCGGCTCCGGGAGCTGACCGGCTCCGGGATGATGGACTGCAAGAAGGCCCTCGAAGAGACCGACGGTGACTTCGAGAAGGCCGTCGAGGTCCTGCGCATCAAGGGTGCCAAGGACGTCGGCAAGCGCGCTGAGCGCGCCACCGCCGAGGGCCTGGTCGCCGCGCAGGACGGCGTGCTGATCGAGATCAACTCCGAGACCGACTTCGTCGCCAAGAACGACGAGTTCCAGGGTCTGGCCAACCAGATCGTCGCGGCGGCCGCCAAGGCTCGCCCCGCCGACCTGGACGCGCTCAAGGCCGTCGACTTGGGCGGCAAGACTGCCGACCAGGCCGTGCAGGAACTCGCCGCGAAGATCGGCGAGAAGCTGGAGCTGCGCCGCGCCGTGTCCTTCGAGGGCCCTGTCGCGACCTACCTGCACAAGCGCTCCTCGGACCTGCCGCCCGCCGTCGGCGTGCTGGTCGAGTACCAGGGTGAGGGCGAGGCCGCGGCCGAGGCCGCTCGCGCCGCCGCCATGCAGATCGCCGCGCTGAAGGCCAAGTACGTGACCCGCGACGAGGTTCCGGCCGAGGTCGTGGAGAACGAGCGCCGCATCGCCGAGCAGACCGCTCGCGAGGAGGGCAAGCCCGAGGCCGCGCTGCCGAAGATCACCGAGGGCCGCGTCAACGGCTTCTTCAAGGACGTCGTCCTGCTCGAGCAGGCGTCGGTCACCGACTCGAAGAAGACCGTCAAGGCCCTGCTGGACGAGGCCGGTGTCACTGTTAGCCGCTTCGCGCGGTTCGAGGTCGGCCAGGCCTGACAGCCTGCGAAGGCCCCTCCTCCGTCCAGCGACGGGGGAGGGGCCTTCTGCTGTCCGCGTCCGGCCGCGACGCGGCGGCAGCGACCGGCCCGATTCTTGGCGCCCGCGCGGTGTCGGAGGGGGTCTTCTGCGGTCGCCGAAACCGAGTAGGGCAGGATAGTGACCGCCTTGTGTTGCGGGATCGCAAACCTATCCGCTTTACCCCTGATGTCTCAGCATGCTGAGGACACCACCATCGCCGAAGGAGAAGAGCACCGATGACGGACCCGGGGACCGAACGCCCAGGATATCGCCGGGTGCTTCTCAAACTGGGCGGCGAGATGTTCGGCGGCGGCAAGGTCGGCCTCGACCCGGACGTCGTACAGACCGTCGCCGAGCAGATCGCCGAGGTCGTCGCGACCGGCGTGCAGGTGGCCGTTGTCATCGGCGGCGGCAACTTCTTCCGCGGCGCCGAGCTCGAAGAGCGTGGCATGGAGCGGGCCCGCTCGGACTACATGGGCATGCTCGGCACCGTGATGAACAGCCTTGCGCTGCAAGACTTTCTGCAGAAGCAGGGGATCGACACCCGGGTGCAGACCGCGATCACGATGGGCCAGGTCGCGGAGCCGTACCTGCCGCTGCGCGCCAAGCGCCACCTGGAGAAGGGCCGAGTCGTCATCTTCGGCGCGGGCATGGGCATGCCGTACTTCTCCACCGACACCACCGCGGCCCAGCGGGCCCTGGAGATCGGCGCCGACGTGGTGCTGATGGCCAAGGCGGTCGACGGCGTCTTCACCGCGGATCCGCGGGTCGACGAGACCGCGACGATGTACACCGAAATCACGCACAAAGAGGTCATCGAGCGCGACCTGAAGGTCGCGGACGCCACGGCCTTCAGCCTGTGTATGGACAACCAGATGCCCATCCTGGTGTTCAATCTGTTGACGAAGGGCAATATCGCCCGAGCGGTCGCCGGTGAGAAGATCGGCACATTGGTTCGGTCCTGACACCCGCGAACCGCGGATCATGACGATGACGACGCTGTGGAGGAAACGGTCGTGATTGAAGAAGCGCTCTTCGACGCCGAGGAGAAGATGGAGAAGGCCGTCTCGGTGGCGAAGGACGATCTCGGGACCATCCGGACGGGACGCGCGAATCCGGGCATGTTCTCCCGAGTCGTCGTGGACTACTACGGATCGCCCACCCCGGTCACCCAGATGTCCAGCATCACGGTGCCCGAGCCGCGGATGGTGGTGATCAAGCCCTACGAGGCCGGGCAGCTAGGTGCGATCGAGACCGCGATCCGCAACTCGGATCTCGGTGTCAACCCCACCAACAACGGTGACATCCTGCGAATCTCGATCCCGCAGCTCACCGAGGAACGCCGCCGCGAGCTGGTCAAGCAGGCCAAGAGCAAGGGCGAGGACGCCAAGGTCGCGATTCGCAACGTGCGCCGCAAGGCCATGGACGAACTCTCGCGCATCCAGAAGGATGGCGAGGCGGGTGAGGACGAGGTCGGGCGCGCCGAGAAGGAGCTCGACAAGACCACCGCCAAATATGTGCACAGCATCGACGAGCTGGTCAAGCACAAGGAAGCCGAACTTCTCGAGGTCTGAGGGCAGATCCGAGGGCCCGCACGGGCGGGGGACGAGGAACAACGAGTGAGCGACGGGACAATCGTGGCCGACAATGCCGCCGCAACGGGTGCGGCCGAGGAGCCGATGCCGGGGAGCGGCACCTCCGCAGAGACCCCGGGCCATGCGGGTGACTTCACGGCCGGACCGTTCCACGAGCATTCCGTTCCCCCCGAGCCGGTCGTCCCGGCGCCCGCTGCCACGACGTCGCGAGCGGGCCGCAACCTGCCCGCCGCGCTCGCGGTCGGCTTCGGGCTCGGCCTCTCGCTCATCGCGATCCTGCTGTTCGCGCCGCTGGTGTTCATCCCGGTCGCGGCGGCCGGCGTCGGCGTGGCCACCTGGGAGGTGGCCAAGCGGCTGCGCGAGGCCGATGTACTCGTCCCGCGGATTCCGCTGATCGTCGGCGGGCAGGCGGTGTTCTGGCTCGGCTGGCCGTGGGGCGCGAGCGGTGTCGCGGGCGCGTTCGCGGCCACCGCGCTGACCTGCATGGTGTGGCGACTGTTCGACCACGGTCTGCGGACCGCGCCGCGGAACTTCCTGCGCGACACGGCGATCGCGGTCTTCACCCTCGCCTGGGTCCCGCTGCTCGCGTCCTTCGCGACGCTGCTGCTGCTCGAGCCCGACGGCAACCTGCGGGTGCTCACCTTCATGATCCTGGTGGTCTGCTCCGACGTGGGCGGCTATGTGGCGGGCGTGCTGTTCGGCAAGCATCCGATGGTGCCGTCGATAAGCCCGAAGAAATCCTGGGAGGGTTTCGGCGGCTCGCTGGTGTTCAGCGTGATCGGCGGTCTGCTGACGGTCACCCTGCTGCTGGACGCCAATTCGATGATCGGCGTGGTGCTCGGTGTCGGGCTGGTGCTCGTCGCGACCGTCGGTGATCTGATCGAATCGCAGATCAAGCGGGAACTCGGCATCAAGGACATGGGCACGCTGCTGCCCGGGCACGGCGGCATCATGGACCGGCTCGACTCGATGCTGCCGTCCGCGTTCGTCTCCTGGCTGGTGCTGAGCACGCTGCTCTGACCGGTCCCTTTGGCGACATGCCGCCAAATCCCGGCGACCGCGATGGCGATCGTCCATGATCGAGGCATGTCCACGAATGCCGAGCACGAGCCAGAGGCGAGCCGGCGCGACAAGCCGACCGTCCCACCGACCACGCCGCCTCCCGCGCCGCCCGCGACCAGGCCACCCATGACGGGCGCCAAACCCTCGATCTCCTCGCGCACCGGCTACGCCTGGGTGGGTCTCGTGGTGGGCACGCTGATCATGATCCTGCTGCTCATCTTCATCCTGCAGAATCTGCAGACCGTCGAAGTCAGCATGTTCTTCTGGAACTTCCACCTTCCCCTCGGTGTCGCCGTCCTGCTCTCGGTGATCAGCGGAGCGCTGGTGATGGCACTGGTCGGCGGCATGCGCATCTTGCAGTTGCGGCGGGCGGCCAAGCACTGAACCCTCGGAGTCGGGAAACTCCGGCTGCCGAGCGCGCCGTTCCGGTCCGAAGGTCCGAACAGCACCCAGGAATGCTCGACCGGTTGTGTCGTCGCGCACTGTTTCGGCCTGAGCATTCGAGCGCGTGGGGCGGATGAGAGACTGGACGAACTATGACCGCCTCCCTGCCCTTGGTTTTCGACGCTCCGCGCCGCGGCATGCCGCCGCGCCATCTCGCCGATCTCGATGCCGAGGGGCGGCGCGCGGCGGTCGAGGAGCTGGGCTTGCCCAAGTTCCGCGCCGACCAGATCGCGCGGCAGTACTTCGGGCGGTTGCAGGCCGATCCCGAGCTGATGACCGATCTGCCCGCCGCGGTGCGGGAGAAGATCGGCTCGGCGCTGTTCCCGCCGCTGCTCTCGGTGGTCAAGCACGTCGCCTGTGACGACGGCCAGACCCGCAAGACGCTGTGGCGGGCCGGTGACGGCACCCTGCTGGAGAGCGTGCTCATGCGCTACGCCGACCGCAACACCCTGTGCATCTCCAGCCAGGCGGGTTGCGGCATGGCCTGCCCGTTCTGCGCGACCGGGCAGGGCGGGCTGAACCGCAACCTGTCCACCGCCGAGATCGTCGACCAGGTGCGCGCCGCCGCGGCCGCCCTGCGCGACGGCGAGGTGGCGGGCGGCGAGGGCAGGCTGTCGAACATCGTCTTCATGGGCATGGGCGAGCCGCTGGCCAACTACAAGCGGGTGGTCGCCGCGGTGCGCCGCATCACCTCGCCCGCGCCGGACGGCCTCGGCATCTCGCAGCGCAACGTCGTGGTCTCGACCGTCGGCTTGGCGCCCGCCATCCGTAAGCTTGCCGACGAAGGTCTCTCGGTGACACTGGCCGTCTCGCTGCACACCCCCGACGACGAACTGCGCGACACCCTGGTGCCGGTGAACAACCGCTGGCCGGTGGCCGAGGTGCTGGACGCGGCGCGCTACTACGCCGACACGACCGGCCGTCGCGTCTCGGTCGAGTACGCGCTCATCCGCGACATCAACGATCAGCCGTGGCGCGCCGACATGCTCGGCGCCAAACTGCACAAGGCGCTCGGCTCGCGCGTGCACGTCAACGTCATCCCGCTCAACCCGACCCCGGGCAGCAAGTGGGACGCCAGCCCGAAACCGGTCGAGCAGGAATTCGTCCGAAGGGTCAATGCCCAGGGCGTGCCATGCACCGTCCGTGACACCCGCGGCCAGGAGATCGCCGCCGCCTGCGGGCAGCTGGCCGCCGAGAACTGAATCCCGAGGGGGGCCGTTGCTGCAGCCAGGTGACGTATTCGCCGGATATGCCATCG
Organism: Nocardia amikacinitolerans; assembly: GCF_900215415.1. Classification (NCBI taxonomy): domain Bacteria; kingdom Bacillati; phylum Actinomycetota; class Actinomycetes; order Mycobacteriales; family Nocardiaceae; genus Nocardia; species Nocardia amikacinitolerans. Next base: position 402,531 of record NZ_OBEG01000006.1, read on the forward strand.
AACGACTGCTTGGGCAGGGTGGCATGGGCGCGGTGTATCTGGCCGCGCACCCGCGGCTGCCCCGCCGTACCGCGCTCAAGCTGCTGAATCGGGAGCTGTTCTCCGACGCGGAGATTCGCGCGCGGTTCGAGCGCGAGGCCGATCTGGTCGCGCAGCTGGACCATCCCAACATCGTGACCGTCTACGACCGCGGCATCGAGAACGAGCAGCTGTGGATCTCCATGCAGTTCATCGACGGCGTCGACGCGTCCTCGGTGGAGCCGAGCACCCTGCCGCCGCAGCGCGCCGCCCAGATCGTCGGCGAGACCGCGCTGGCGCTGGACTACGCGCACCGCATGGGCGTGCTGCACCGCGACGTGAAACCCGCGAACATCCTGCTCTCCCGCTCGGCCGGACAGGAGCGGGTGCTGCTCACCGATTTCGGCATCGCCCGCCCGCGCGAGGACACCAGGCAGCTCACCCAGACCGGCACCTTCACCGCGACGCTCGCGTATGCCGCGCCGGAACAGCTGACGGGCGCGCCGCTCGATCACCGGACCGACCAGTACTCGCTGGCCTGCACGCTGTACTGGTTGTTGTCCGGCACCGTGCCGTTCGACTCGCCGCAGGCCGTCGCGGTGATCCAGGGGCACCTGAAGCAGCCGCCTCCGCCGCTGAGTTCGGTGCGTCCCGGTCTGCCGCCCGCAGTGGACGCGGTGCTCGATCGCGCGCTCGCCAAACGGCCCGCGGATCGGTTCGACTCCTGCGCGGAGTTCGCCGCGGCCGTGCAGCAGGCGTTGCGGGGACCGGTCAGCGCGCCGCACGCCGTGGCGCAGCCGAGGCCGCACCCGGGTCCGCAGGGCTCGGCGCCGAACCCGATGCCGGTGGCGCATCCGCCGCGCTACGCCCAACCCACGCCGCACTATGCGAACGCCGGTGTGCCGCAGGGCTATCCGCCCGGTTACGGCGCCGTACCACCGGGGTATCGTCCGCCCGTCGCGCCGCGGCGGGGCGGCTCCGGCGCGAAGGTGCTCGCGGTGATTCTCGGCCTCGTCTTCGTGCTGCTCGCCGGGTGCGGGACCTTCGTGTTCACCGACGATTCGACCTGGGTGTCGCAGCTGACCGGACGCTCCAAAGGACACAAGGATCTGTCGGCGATGTCGGCGGCGTTTCCCGGGATGCTGCCGAGCGGCAACCGCGACACCGGTAGGGGCTACAACGGCGCATCCTGCCGCCCGGCATCCGAATGGAAGGACTGGCAGGCCGAAAAGGGCGATCAATCCGCCTTCGACCACTGGCAGGCCCGCTGGGAATGTCTGCTGGAGGGCGGCGCCAAGCTCGCGTATCGCTTCTACGCCTTCCCGAGCGCGGAGGCTGCGCGGCGGGCGGTCAGCACGTTCAAGTCGCGGGCGAGGTCCGAAGGTTCCAGCACGGAAGGCACCAGGACCGACGAACGCTTCCTCTACAACGACAACTACGGCGAGTCCGCGCTCATCCTGTCGACCTTCTCCGACCCGTCACGCGACCGCTGGGTACTGACCTTCCACGGCCCCACGCGCCGGGACGACGAACTGGCGACGAAGGTCCGCAACGCCCCGCTCTGAGGCAGACTGCACCTTCCGCTGCGGTCGTCCGCGGGCCGGGACGGAATTCCGACGTAGGTGCCGTCGGCGGTGAGTGTCGCTGCGGGCCAGGGGCGACACGCTGGCGGTCGATGCCGCCGATCCGCTCGACGTCACAATCAGCTGGAATCAGCTGGATCTCGGCTTGGACTGATCGCCCCTATCCGAAGCGGTTCTTGGCCGGGCGGTTGGTGGTTGCGCGGCGTTCGGCTTCTTTTGCCTTGACGCGCTCGTTCTCGCGGAGGACGGCCTGGTAGTTCTCGCGTTCGCGGGTCAGCCATTCCGGGGGGTCGGCGAGGAGGGCGGTGATCTCGTCGGCGGTGAGGGCGTCGGAGACGCCGGAGCGGGCCAGGCCGCTGTTGGAGATGCCGAGCTTGCGGGCGGTGATGTCGCGGGGGAAGGGGCCGGTGCGGCGCAGTTCGGTGAGCCAGGCAGGGGGATCGGTGCGCAGCCGGTCGAGGTCGGCGCGGGAGATCGGCGAGTTCCGGAAGTCCTCCGGCGCGGCGGGGAGGTAGATGCCGAGCTTGTCCGCCGCGGTCAGCGGCTTCATCATCTGCGGGTTCTTGTCCGGGCTCACCGGGACAGCCTAGTCGACGGCCGGAGTGCCCCTGTCGTCGCGGCGACCGTCCTGGCGCGTGTATGTCGTGCAATACCCTTTACCGAATGAGTCAGGTGGAGTCGATCGACGTCGAGCGGTTGCGCTGGTTCGTCGCGGTGGCCGAAGAGCTGCATTTCGCGCGGGCGGCGAAGAGTCTCGGCATCGCGCGTCAGCGGCTCAGCCGGGCGGTCATCGACCTGGAGACCGAACTCGGCACGAAGCTTTTCGTCCCCGGCGCCCAGCCGACGCAGCTCACCGACGAGGGACGCGAGCTGCTCGCCGCCGCCCGCGCGGTCATCGCGCGCAGGGAAGTGGCCGAGCCGGAGCCCGAGGTCACGGCCGAGCTGCGGGTGGGTTTCGTGCCCGGCGTCACGGTGTCGAAGTGGGAGCGGATCTGGGCCGAGCGGTTTCCCGAGGTCCCCTTGCGGACGATTCCGCTCGCCGCCGCCGACCAGCTGACCGCCCTGCGGGACGGCCGGGTCGACATGTGCTTCGTGCGCCTGCCCATCGACCGCGAAGGGCTCAGCGCGATTCCGCTGTACCGGGAGGTGCCGGTCGTCGTGGTGCCCAAGGAACATCCGATCTCGCTCTTCACTGAGGTCACCGCCGCGGAGCTGGCCGACGAGCGCATGCAGGACGCCTCGGACATCGACGCGGCGGCGGTCACCTTCGAAATGGTCGCCGCCGGAGTCGGACTCGCCATCGTCCCGCATTCCATCGCGCGCCTGCACGCCCGCCGCGACCTGGTCTACCGCACCGTCACCGATCATCCCGACACCGAGATCGCCCTGGCCTGGCCCACGGCCGAGACCACCGAACTGGTAGAGGAATTCGTCGGTGTGGTGCGCGGCCGCTCCGAACGCAGCTCGCGCTCGCCGTCGACCAGCACCGCGCGGCAACCGAAGACGGCGACGAAAAAGCCTGTGGCACAGAAGAAGTCCGCAGCAGGGAAGAGCGCTACTCCGGCTCGCGGTGCGCGCTCCTCCGGCGCGAAGAAGCCGAGCAAGCGGCGCGGTCGCTGATTCGCGCTAGTCCGCCTCGTGGACGCGCGGCAGGATCTCGTCCCGCAGGCGCGCGCGGATCTCCGCGATCGCGGCATCACCCACTGTCACCCGCGGCGCTCTTCCACGTCGACAAGCGACGACCGCTCGGCAGGCAGGACAACGGCCGCGCTCCCGGTGTGCACCGAGCGGCGCGGCCGCGAAAGTATCAGGGCTACCTGGGCTTGCGCCGCAGGATCGAGTCGCGCACCAGGATGACCACGATCAGCGCGGCGAAGCCGACGAGGTAGATGTCCTCGATCAGCCCCTTGTGGTTGCCGATGATCATGGCCAGCAGGGCGAAAGCGACGAACCAGCCCGCGATGCGGAAGGTGCGGCGCGACTCACCGCTCCAGCCCCACTCCGCGGAGGGAACCTCGGCGGTGTCCACGTGAGTGACGACGGCGCGCTCGTTGTTGGCGGGTTCGATGTCCGTGGCGGCCACGATCGCTCCTCAGGTGGTTCGGGTACCGAACTTCCGGTACACACTCTTGGGCTACTGGTCGATATCGTGACATACGACGCCGCGTCGTTGGTAGTCGGGCCGCGCACGACGAGACGGCCCGCGCGGTAGGACACAATGACTGGGTGTCCGACATCGTGAGAGTCCTGCTGCTCGGCAGCACCGGATCCATTGGTACCCAGGCGCTCGAGGTGATCGCCGCCAACCCCGACAAGTTCGAGGTGGTCGGATTGGCCGCGCGCGGCGGCAATACCGAGCTGTTCGCCGCGCAGATGGCGGCCACCGGGACCCGCAATGTCGCCGTCGCCGATCCGGCCGCCGCCGCGGCACTGGACATTCCGTTCTCCGGCCCCGCGGCGGTCACCGACCTGGTGCGCCGCACCGAGGCCGACGTGGTGCTCAACGCGCTGGTCGGCTCGCTCGGCCTGGAACCGACCCTGGCCACCCTGGAATCGGGCACCCGCCTCGCGCTGGCCAACAAGGAGTCGCTCGTCGCGGGCGGTTCGCTGGTGACCCGCGCCGCCGCCCCGGGCCAGATCGTGCCGGTGGACTCGGAACATTCGGCGCTGGCGCAGTGCCTGCGCGGCGGCCGGGCCGAGGAGGTGGACCGGCTGGTGCTGACCGCCTCGGGCGGGCCGTTCCGCGGCTGGACCGCCGAGATGCTCGAATCGGTCAGCCCCGCCGAGGCCAAGGCGCATCCGACCTGGTCGATGGGTCTGATGAACACGTTGAATTCGGCGTCGCTGGTCAACAAGGGCCTCGAACTGATCGAGACTCACCTGCTGTTCGGCATTCCCTACGACCGCATCGACGTCACCGTGCACCCGCAGTCGATCGTGCACTCGATGGTCACTTTCACCGACGGCTCCACGTTGGCGCAGGCCAGTCCGCCGGATATGAAGCTCCCCATCGCGCTCGCCCTCGGCTGGCCGGACCGGGTGCCCGGCGCCGCGGCCCCGTGCGATTTCGGAACCGCGACCACCTGGACCTTCGAGCCCGTCGACAACGAGGTGTTCCCCGCGGTCGAGCTGGCCAGGCAGGCGGGCATCGCGGGCGGCAGCGTCACCGCGGTCTACAACGCCGCCAACGAGATCGCGGTGCAGGCCTTCCTCGACGGTCTGATCGGCTTCCCCGCGATCGTGCGGACGGTGGCTCGCGCGGTGGAGGCGGCCGACCAGTGGCGCGCCGAGCCGCAGAGCCTGGCCGAGGTGCTCGCCGCCGACAGCTGGGCGCGCGACTACGCCCGGCGTGTCGTCGGAGCCTGAACCGCCGGTGTCGGGCGCGTCCGCCCGCGCGCTGGCAGACTGAGGCGTACGCACTAGTGTGGTCGGGGTGCTCGCGGCCGCGCCGGCGCGTGCGCGGGATGTCTACGAGCTGCGCAACGCAGGAGGGCTGGAGAGCAAATGGTGTTCGCCATGGGGTTCGTGCTGTTCGCGCTCGGCATCCTGATCTCGGTCGCCCTGCACGAATGCGGACACATGTGGGCGGCCCAGGCCACCGGCATGAAGGTGCGCCGCTACTTCGTCGGCTTCGGACCGACGCTGTGGTCCACCCACCGCGGCGAGACCGAATACGGCGTCAAGGCCATCCCGCTCGGCGGTTTCTGTGACATCGCGGGCATGACCGCACTGGACGAGGTGCGGCCGGAAGACCTCGACCGCGCGATGTACCGCCAGGCGACCTGGAAGCGGCTCGTGGTCATGGTGGGCGGCATCGTCATGAACTTCGTGCTCGGCTTCCTGCTGATCGTGGTGCTCGCCGTCGGATGGGGCCTGCCGCGACTGGACGAGCCGACCCCGACCGTGGGAACCCTGAGCTGTGTCGCGGACGCCAATCCGGACGGGACGCTGCAGCAGTGCACCGGCCCCGGCCCCGCGCAGCAGGGCGGACTCCAGCCGGGCGACACCGTCACCGCCGTGAACGGCGTCGCGGTCGACACGTGGGCGGAGTTCACCGAGCAGACCCGCAAGCAGCAGGGCCCGATCACCTACACGGTGGACCGCGCCGGACAGCGGGTGCAGGTGACGGTCTCCCCGCAGCCGGTGACGCGCTACACGAAGGACGGCGCGAAGACCGAGGTCAGCGCGGTCGGCGTCACCTTGGACGTGCCGCCGATCGAGAAGGAGAACATCGTCACGGCCATCCCCGCCGCGGCCTCCTTCACCGGCGACCTGTTCGTGCGCACCTTCGAGTCGCTTGCCCAGATGCCCGCCAAGGTCGCGGCGCTGTGGGACGCGGTCACCGGCGGCGCGCGCGACCCGGAGACCCCGGTCAGCATCTACGGCGCGAGCCGCATCGGCGGCGAGAGCGCACAGGCGGGCCTGTGGCAGGTTTTCGTGCTGATGCTGGCCAGCCTGAACTTCTTCCTCGGCGCGTTCAACATCCTGCCGCTGCTGCCGCTGGACGGCGGTCACATCGCCGTGGTGCTCTACGAGAAGCTCCGCAACACCATCCGCGGTTGGCGCGGCTTGGCGCCCGCAGGTCCGGTCGACTACCTCAAATTGTTGCCCGCGACCTACGTCGCGGTGGCGCTCGGCGGCGCGTACATGGTGCTGACGCTGGCCGCAGACATAGTGAACCCGATCCGGCTGTTTCCCTGAGATTTTCCGGTGGACCTGCTCATTCTTTCGTTCTCTGGATGAGTGCCGTGCGACGGGAACGCAGGGGCTGTCGGTGCGCCGTCCACGCGTAAGAACACCCGCTGGGGGCGGCGGGGCCGGTGGACCTGCCCAGCCCACACCCTGCTGGGACGCGGCGGGGTAATCTGTCGCGGGCAATTGCGGGACATCTCGTTGTCATGCCGTGTCACGGGCGTCACAGGGTAGTGGTCCACCGCGCACGGCTAAGCTCGGTAGGCGAACGGCCCGCAGCACACGTACGGAAAGTAGGCAGCCGAAAGTGACCAGCACAATCGGACTGGGGATGCCCGCCGCACCCGCGGCCGTTCTCGCGCCCCGGCGCAAGACCCGCCAGCTCATGGTCGGTGGTGTCGGCGTGGGCAGCGACCACCCGATTTCGGTGCAGTCGATGACCACCACCAAGACCCACGACGTCAACGCGACCCTGCAGCAGATCGCGGAGCTCACCGCCTCGGGCTGCGACATCGTCCGGGTCGCCTGTCCCCGCCAGGAGGACGCCGACGCGCTGGCGACCATCGCCCGCAAGTCGCAGATCCCGGTGATCGCCGACATCCACTTCCAGCCCCGCTACATCTTCGCCGCCATCGACGCGGGCTGCGCCGCCGTGCGCGTGAACCCGGGCAACATCAAGGAATTCGACGGCCGGGTCAAGGAAGTCGCGAAGGCCGCGGGCGCCGCCGGTATCCCGATCCGCATCGGCGTGAACGCCGGTTCGCTGGACAAGCGAATGATGGAGAAGTACGGCAAGGCCACCCCGGAGGCGCTGGTGGAGTCGGCGCTGTGGGAGGCGAGCCTGTTCGAGGAGCACGGCTTCGGCGACATCAAGATCTCGGTCAAGCACAACGATCCGGTGATCATGGTGGAGGCCTACCGCCAGCTGGCCGCGCAGTGCGACTACCCGCTGCACCTCGGTGTGACCGAGGCCGGTCCGGCGTTCCAGGGCACGATCAAGTCCGCCGTCGCGTTCGGCGCGCTGCTGAGCGAGGGCATCGGCGACACCATCCGGGTCTCGCTGTCCGCCCCGCCCGCCGAGGAGGTCAAGGTCGGCGGCCAGATCCTGCAGTCGCTGAACCTGCGTCCGCGCAAGCTCGAGATCGTCTCCTGCCCGTCCTGCGGTCGCGCCCAGGTGGACGTCTACACGCTGGCCAACGAGGTGACCGCCGGTCTGGAGGGCATGGAGGTGCCGCTGCGGGTCGCGGTGATGGGCTGCGTCGTGAACGGCCCCGGCGAGGCGCGCGAAGCGGATCTCGGGGTGGCCTCGGGCAACGGCAAGGGGCAGATCTTTGTCAAGGGCGAGGTCATCAAGACCGTGCCGGAGGCGCAGATCGTGGAGACCCTGATCGAGGAGGCCATGCGCATCGCCGAGGAGATGGGCGAGAGCGCGGGCGCTGGGGAGCCGGTCGTCACCGTCGGCTGAGGCCGCATCGACCAGCGGGTTTCGGATACCCGTACCGCATCGGCCGCGTTCGTGGCAGGCTGTCGATTGTGCGGAGTCTGCTGGAGCCGACGCGAAGAGCGAAGTTTGCTTCCGCGCGTCAGCTCGCCAACCGGGATCTGGCGCAGGTCCTGCGAGTGCTCGACAGCGATCCGGTCGCCTCGTGCATGATCGCGGCCCGATTGCAGGAATACGGGCTGGACGCCAGGGGCGGGCACGGTGAGCTGTGGAGCCGCGGCGGTCCTGCCGAATCCCTCTGCTTCTCCGGAGCGAATCTGGTGCCGCTGCGTGGTGACAACGACGCGTTGCGCGCCTTCGCCGACCGCGCGACGCGCTGGCCGCGAATCTGCTCCTCGGTGGTCGGCCGCCAAGAGCTCGCGCTGCCGCTGTGGGAGATGCTCAGCGACAGCTGGGGCCCGGAGCGGGAACTGCGCGGCACCCAACCGCTACTCGCCCTCGGTCAGCCTGCGCTGGCCACGGCCGACCCGCAGGTGCGCAGGGCGAGACCGGACGAGCTGGACCGCTACCTCAACGCGGCGATCGCCATGTTCATCGAAGAGGTCGGCGTCGACCCGAGGGCGGGCGACGGCGGTCGCGGCTACCGGCGCCGCATCCAGAATCTCATCGAATCCGGCCGCGCCTGGGCACGTTTCGAGGACGGCGAGGTGGTCTTCAAGGCCGAGGTCGGGTCGCTGTCCCGGCGCACCGGCCAGATCCAGGGCGTGTGGGTGCATCCGGACCGGCGCGGCAAAGGCGTCGGCACCAGCGGCACCGCGGCGGTGGCCAACGCGGTGGTGGCCTCCGGGCGCACCGCGAGCCTGTACGTGAACGACTTCAACACCGTGGCCCGCCGCGCCTACGGCCGCGTCGGATTCCGCCAGATCGCGACATTCGCCACCGTCCTGCTCGACTGAACGAGAAACGGTGCGCCGCAGGCATTTGCCCGTTCGTGGCCAGTACCATCGGCAGCGATGTCGACACGCATGTTGATTCCGCTGGCCGTCGCGGTGCTCGCGGCCGCGGCCGCGGGCTGCTCGGCCGGTCCGCAGGGCCCGGCGCCCGCGGCGGACGCCTTCGTCGCCGCCTTCGCCGAGAACGATCTCACCGCGGCCGCCGAACTCACCAGCCACCCCGAGAAGGCCACTGCCGCACTGGCTTCCGCGTGGCAGAACCTACAGGCGGAGGACCTGACCGCGCGCACGGGCGCGGCCCGCGTCACCGGTGACACCGCGACCGTCGACTACACCTACGAGTGGCGGCTGCCGAAGGACCGCACCTGGACCTACACCGGCCAGTTGCAGATGGGCCGCACCGGCGGGCGCTGGATGGTGCGGTGGACGTCCTCGAACATCCACCCCGAACTCGGCGACACCCAGACGATGGAGCTGCGCGCGAACCCGGCCCCGCGCGCCAGGGTGAACGAGCAATCCGGCAGTGATGTCTTGGTGCCGGGCAAGGTTTCTCGCGTCGCCTTCACCGCGGCCGACGCCGCCGATCCCAGCGCGGTGGCCACGGCGCTGTCGCGGGCGCTGCTGCGTTTCGACGAACGCCTCACCCCCGACGCCATCCTGAAGGCCGCGAGAAACACCAACGGCGCCTATACCGTGCTGCTGCTCACCGAGCTCGAATACAACCAGGTCGGCTCCGAGCTCATCGGGCTGCCCGGCGTGCGGTTGACCCAGGAGTGGGACATGGTGCCCACCGACCGCGACTTCGCCCCCGACCTGATGACGCAGGTGCGCCAGACGGTGATCGCCGAGGTGGACGGCAAGTCGGGCTGGAGCGTGGTCACCATGAACGCGCACGGCGCCGACACCGCCGTGCTCACCGAGGTGCCCGCGCAACCGGCGCCGTCGTTCGCGCTGAGCATCGACCGCTACGTGCAGAATGCCGCCCAGCGCGCCGTCGACCTGCGCACCGAGCAGACGATGATGGTCGTGCTGCGCCCGTCCACCGGCGCGATCCTCGCGGTCGCGCAGAACAAGGAGGCGGACCGGGACGGGCCGATGGCCACCATCGGCCAGTATCCGCCCGGCTCGGTGTTCAAGACGGTGACCGCCGCGGCGGCCATGGCCGAGGGGCTCGCCACACCCGACACCGTGCTGCCCTGTCCGAGCAGCATCGTCATCGGCGAGCGCACCATTCCCAATTACAACCATTTCACCGTCGGCAACGTGCCGATGGCCACCGCCTACGAACGGTCCTGCAACACCTCCTTCGCCAAGCTCGCCAGCCAGCTGCCCGCCGACGCGCTCGCCGTGACCGCCGCGAAACTCGGTGTTGGCCAGGACTATTCGGTGGTCGGTCTGCCCACCGCGTCCGGGTCGGTGCCGCCCGCCGACGACCTGGTGCAGCGCACCGAGGACGGGATCGGGCAAGGCAAGGTGGTGGTCAGCCCGTTCGGCATGGCGGTGATGGCGGCGACTATCGCGCACGGCTCGGCGCCGGTGCCGTACCTGATCGCGGGGCGGCCCACGGCCGTCGAGGGCGAGCGGCCCGCGATCGCGCCGGAGGTGATCGACGGATTGCGCGCGATGATGCGCAAGGTGGTCACCGGCGGCACCGCCGAACGCATCGCCGATCAGGGCGAGGTGTACGGCAAGACGGGCGAGGCCGAGGTCGACGGCGGCTCGCACTCCTGGTTCGTGGGGTACCGCGGCGACATGGCCTTCGCGACATTGCTGGTCAAGGGCGGCAGCTCGGACAACGCGGTCGCGGTGACCCGAGATATGTTCGCCGCGCTGCCGACCGGGTACTGACGGTTGTCACCCGGCCTCGGTCGGCCCGCCGTGATGGTCAGGCGCGGTGCAGGGTCGCGGCGAGATGGTGGGTCAGGGGTTCGCCGACCGCGGCCATGCGCAGCGTGTAGTCGATGGTGTCGCCCGCGACACGGAACGACCGGCCCAGCGCCGTCACCACCTTCGCCGTGCTGCTGCGGCCGATGCTGGTGGAGTCGAACTCCATCCGCACCTCGCCGTCGGTGATGGTCAGCCCGCCCTCGCAGATCTCGGTGATGCCGGTCGGGTGGGCGAGGATCAGCTCGACGTGATCGGGCCGAGGGCAGCGCAGGTAGCCGGTCTCGGCGTGCATCGACCTGCTGCCGTCGGCCGCACGGGTGCGCTGGCGGTAGGTGAGGAACGGGCGGCCCAGGTGGCCGAACCGTATCTCCTCCAGGTAGTCGAACGGTTCGATGGTCGGGTACTCACCGTGCCCGCCGCCGCGCCAAGTGCCGAGCAGCGAGGCGAGCGGTGCGATATCGGGATGGGGAGCGACGGACGGTAGGGGATCGACCACGGCGGACAGCCTAGACCCGTGTCCGCCGCCTCGCTCCCCGAGTCCCGAAATTGCACCGACCCGGCCTTTCGGGAGGGCGCCGCGCGGCCGCGTGCGCTTGCCATCTCGCGCACCGGCCCCGGTGCGTAACCTCGGACCGTGTGATGGACGCAGAGATGCGCGGCCACGCCGTCCGACGACCGCGGTTGGTTGTCGTCAGCGGACCGCCGGGCTCGGGGAAGACGACCTTGGCGCACGCGCTCGGCCGCGCCGTCGGCTGGCCGGTGATCAGCCGTGACGAGATCAAACAGGGGATGGCGCACGCCGATCCCGCGTTCGAGCCAGCGCCGGAGGACGAACTGGCGCTGCGTACCCTCGACACCTTCTTCGAGGTGCTCGCGGTGTTGGCGCGCGCGGGCGTCGACACGGTGGCCGAGGCGGCTTTCCAAGATCGCCTGTGGCGGCCGGGGCTCGAGCCGCTGGCCGCGCTGGCCGATCTCCGTTTCGTGCACTGCGTCGTGGACCGGGACGTGGCGGTGGATCGCATCGCCCGCCGCAGGCGCGACGAGCCGCTGCGGCGGGTGCATTCCGCGCCGGGCGCACCTGATCCGGCGGCGCTCGCCGCCCGGCACGACGCGTTCCAGCGGGTGCGGCTGGAGGGGCCCGCCCTCGAGGTGGACACGACGGGTGAGTACCTGCCCGGGCTGGACGAGATCGCCGCTTTCGCGAAGGATGCGCGGATCATCGATATCCGGTGAAGCGCCGCGGGATTCGGCCGCGGGGTGGTACACCTCAGATGTGCCTGGCAGGGCGGGTGGACCGCTTGTCCGCTTCCCGCCGTGGCGCGGCTCCGGAATCATGGTGGCGCGGGGAGGCGGTGCGATGTGACGACCGACAACTGGATGGTGCCGGGCAAGGAGCAGCTGGTCGCGGCCTGCCGCGGCTTTCCGCACGACGACCACCCGATGCTGGACGCGGCGGGCGAGCTGGCGCGGCTGCACGCGCTACGGGAGCGCACGCCCGCCCGCGAGGTGGCGAAGCTGGATCGGCGGCGCGTCCAGCTGGTCCGGGCCATCGACCGGTGGATGACGCTGGCGACGCCCGTGCCGGGCGGTGCGGCGCACGCCCACAGCGAGACGGTCGGGCGGATCGTGGACCGGCTGGCCCAGCTCACCACGCAGGCCTGGGTCCCGCCGGCGGCGCCGGATCCGGTGTCCTACGACGCGTGGACGCAGGTCGTCGAACTCGCCGACGTCTATCAGGATCTGGTGGACGCGCTGCAAGCGGGAACGCGCCGGGTGTCGGACGGCGTTTAGCGCCCGCGCCCGAATGACTCAGCGCCCGCGTCCGAAAGACTCAGCGCCCGCGCCCGAAGAGCCGGAACCCGCGCCCGCGCCGCTGCGGCAGCGTCGCGTACACCATCGTCATATCGGCGAACACCTCCGCCTCCTGCTCGCGCTCCGCGCCGAACTCGTTGCGTCCCAGCACATGCTGCGCCGCCATCGAGGGCAGCAGCGCGGCCAGCTTCGGCGACAGCGGTGCGGCGTCCTCGGAGTCGTCCCTGCCGTGTCCGAGCAACATGTGCCCGATCTCGTGCAGGATGATGTGATCGGCGTTGCGCTCGGTGGCCTCGGCGTCGTACACGATGATGTCGTCGTGTTTGCGGGCGACCCACAGACCTTTGCCACGACAACCGTTTTCGGCGAGCATCTCGGCGGGCACCGGTCGCAGCGAGATGGAGCGCCCGCGATGCGCAGCCACGTCGGCCAGGTAGGCGTTGAGGTTCCACGGACTGGGCAGCGGCACCGTCCGGTTAGCGTCGCCGAAACGGGCTTCCATGCTGGTCATCGGCGCTCACTCTACCGACACCGCCGCGCCGCGTCATCCCGGTGCTCGGTCACATGGCGGCCGTGATCGATTGTGGCCGACCGGGTTCCGCACGCGCTGCCAGTGCGGCTACCTGCGCGAACAGCGGTGTAGTCGGTCGCGGATTCAGGCTTCCGGAGTCGACGCGGCGGTGGTCGGCGGCGTCCTGCGCTGGGAGCGGATCGCCAGCTGGTTCAGCAGCCACAGTGCGACGCCGATGGCGAGCAGCACGCCCGCGATCAGGTACTGATCGGGGTTGCGGTCGGTGAACGGCGTGACGAGGAATCCGCAGGACAGCGCACCCACCACGGGCAGGAAGGTCGGCGTCCGGAAATGCTTGTGCTCGACCGGATCCCGGCGCAGCACCAGCACCGCGACGTTCACCACAGTGAACACCGCGAGCAGCAGCAGCGCGGTGGTGCCGCCGAGTTCGGGCACCTCGCCGACGAACGCGATCAGGCCGAGCGCCAGCAGCGTGGTGAAGACGATCGCGACCTGCGGCGTCCGTCGCCGGACGTGCACCTTGCCGAACGCGTGCGGCACGACGGCTTGCCGCGCCATGCCGTAGAGCAGCCTGCTCGCCATCAGCATGTTGATCAGCGCCGAGTTGGCGACGGCGAACATGGTGATGAACGCGAAGACGTGCGTCGGGAATCCGGGCGCACCGACCTCGACCACCTGAAGCAGCGGGGTGTCGCCTTCGCCGAGCTGCTCGGTGGGCACCAGCGCGACCGAGGTGATCGAGACGAGCACGTAGATCGTCCCGGTGATGAGCAATCCGGTCAGCAGCACCTTGGGGAAGATCCGGTTCGGTTCCTTGCACTCCTCGGCCATGTTGACCGAGTCCTCGAAACCCACCATCGCGTAGAAGGCCAGCGTGGTCGCGACGATCACGCCGCCGAGCGCGCTGCGGTCGCCGGTCTCGAATTCGGTGATGCGGCCGAAATCGCCGTTGCCGAAGCCGAGCGCCCACAGTCCGATCGCGATGACGATCAGCAGACCGGTCAGCTCCACGCAGGTGAGCAGCACGTTCAGCTTGACGCCCTCGCTGACGCCGCGCAGGTTGATGGCCGCGATCACGGCCATGAACGCCAGCGCGACGGCGGTGATCGCGATGCCGGTGCCCACTTCGAAATCGAAGGCCTCGGCGAAGTTCGCCGCGAACGCGCGCGAGGCGGTGGCCGCCGAGGTGATGCCGGAGCTCAGCACCGCGAACGCGACCATGAAGGTGAAGAAGTGGATGCCGAACGCCTTGTGCGTGTACAGGGCCGCGCCCGCGGCGTGCGGGTACTTGGTGACGAGCTCGAGATAGCTGAAGCCGGTGACCAGCGCGACGAGGAACGCGACGACGAACGGCACCCACACCGCCCCGCCCACCTCGGCGGCGACCCGCCCGGTGAGCGCGTAGATGCCGGTGCCGAGAATGTCGCCGACGACGAACAGCAGCAGCAGTCCCGGCCCCATCACCCGGTTCAGACTGGGTTCGGGCTTGGCGGGTTCGGCGGACACGTCGGCCATCGTGGACTCCTGTGCGCGGTTGCGGATGGGATCCTGGAGTACCCATTCTTCCGGCCCCACAGTCGCCGGAACACCGGAGAACGCTAGCTCATCCCGGCGGCGATCTCCTCGATCAACGCGACCGAATCGCGCGGGCTCAGCGCCATCGCCCGGAGCTGATCGAAGATCACCCCGAAGCGGCGGACCTCGTTGTGGCCCTCCACGAGTGTGTCGCCCGCGATGCCCTCCACGTACACGAGTTCGTTGTCGTCGGGATTCTGGAAGTCGAGCAGCGTGAACGAGCCCGCCATGCCGGGATGCGCGCCCGCGTTGAACGGAAGGATCTGCAAGATCACGTTTTTCCGTTTGCTCTCCAGCAGCAGCTTCTCCAGCTGCCCGCGCATGGTGTGGTGGCCGCCGACCTCCCGGCGGATCGCCGCCTCGTCCAGCACCACCCACAGCTCGAGCGGCTTGTCCTTGTCCAGCACCGCCGCCCGGTTCAGCCGGGCGTGGACGCGGCTTTCCATGATCGCGGTCTCGACCTTCGGCATGGACGTGTCGATCACCGCGGCCGCGTACTGCTCCGTCTGCAAAAGGCCTGGGATGTAAGAGGTTTGGTAGTGGCGGGCGGACAGCGCCTCGGATTCGAAGTTGATGTAGGCCGCGTACACCTCGGTGAGATTGGCCTCCCACGGCCGGGACATGCCGGGCTTCTGCGCGTCCGACAGCAGCTCGAGCGCGTATTTGCGCCGGTCGGGATCGACTTCGTAGATGTCGAGCAGCGTGTTCAGCGTTCGGCGCTGCGGACGGGCCTGGGCCTGTTCGATCCGGTACAGCGTCGTCACATTGATCCCGGTGCGGGTGCTGACTTCCTCCTTGCTGAGCCCGACCGTGTCGCGCATCTCGGTCAGCAGCGCCGCGAGTCGGCGCAGGCCGGCGGTGAGAACCGTGCGCTTGCCCGCCATACCGCAATCCTTTCGTGGTGACAGCGCCTCAGCCTACCGTCGTGTTCTCCGTGTTTTCGGGCGTTTTCGGCGCGATCGGGGGTTGCGCGGCGCCCGCTCGTCGCCTTCAATGTAAGTAAGTGGTTACTTACGTAGCGGTTCGAGAAGTGGAGAGCAATGAGCAGGACGTCGCGGGAGCGGATCATCGTCGAGGCGCTGCGGCTGTTCGGCGAGCAGGGTTTCGCGCGGACGTCCGTGGCCCAAATCGAACAGGCCGCAGGGCTTTCCGGCGGATCGGGGGCGCTGTACCGGCACTTCCGATCCAAGGACGCGCTGCTGGTCGAGGCGGTCCGCACCCGGCTGACCGATCGCGCGGAATGGGAGGCGTTCCTCGATCCGGAGTTCTCGTTCGTCGCGCTGCTCGACGCGGCGATGCCGGGCGGGACGGACGTCGATCGACTGGTCGCGCTGTGCCACGTCGGTCTACAGCGCCTCGACCACGATCGCGACGTGACCCGGATCCTGTTGCGCGACAACTCCATCGACCCCGGGGTGCTGGAGGTGTTCCAGCGCGAGGAGTACGGCGTGGTGATGTCGGTGGTGACGCGGGCCCTGGCGCAACTGGCCGGACCCGGTGGCGGCGAGCAGGACTGGACGGCAACGGCCGCGGTACTGGTCGGCGCCCTCGCGCACTTCTGGCTGATCACCGACATCTTCGACGGCGAGCACCCGGCGTCCGTCGACGCGGACCGCTATCTGCGTGCCACTGCGGAGCTGGTCGCCGCCCGGCTGGATCGGGCGGGCCACCGAGGAGAGGAAGCACCGTGAACACACACATCACCGTCATCGGCGGCGGCTTGGCGGGTCTCACCGCGGCCATCGCCTGCGCCGAGGCAGGCGTGCCGGTCCGGCTGCACGAGGCGCACCGGACGCTCGGCGGGCGCGCGCGGGCAACGGCCGCACCGTACGTCGCACACGAGGGCGCGCACGTGTTCTACGCCGACGGACCGCACTACACCTGGTTGAAGAAGCGCGGATTCGTGGCCGACCTCGGCTGGCCTTCGCTCGCGGACGCGACGAAGCTGGGTTTCCGCGTCGACGGCCGCCTCCGGCGACTTCCGCCCGTTCGGATGCTGCGCGCCCAGGCGCGTCTCGATCTCACCGCGCCCGTGGACGTCGACTTCCGTACCTGGGCGGCGAACCGCTGGGGCGAGGCGACGGCGGAGCGGATGGCGAACGCGATCAGCGTGGTCACCTACGACGCCGACACCGGCCGCCTCTCGGCCGCGTTCGTGTGGGAGCTGTTCCAACGGGTGTTCAGCGCGCCCATCCCGGCCGTGCGCTGGGTGAAGGGCGGCTGGCAGCGCGTGGTCGACCGGATGGCGGCACGCGCGACGGAGCTCGGCGTCGTCGTCGAAACCGGTTCGCGGGTGGACGAATTGCCGACGGACGGGCCGGTGATCGTGGCCACCGACGTGCACGCGGCCCGCGCGCTGCTCGGCGACGACAGCCTGACCTGGCCCAGTGGCTACTGCGCGTTGCTCGACATCGCCGTCACCGCCGACCGCCGCGACCGCTCGCTCGTTTTCGACCTCGACGCGGGCGGCTTCCACGAGAGCTACACCATGCAGGACGACACGATCGCTCCCGCGGGGGAGTCGCTGTTCCAGCTGCAGATGCCGGTGCGCGAGGGCGAATCCCCGCGCGACGCGCACCAGCGGTTGCAGGACTTCGCCGACCTGTGCGTGCCGGGTTGGCGCGACCGCACCACCTTCCAGCGCACCGCCACCGCCAAGAACCGCACGGGCGCAGTGGATTTGCCCGGCCACACCTGGCGCGACCGTCCCGCCGTCGATCGGGGCGGCGAGGTCTACCTCGCAGGCGACATGGTGGCGGCCCCCGGCATGCGCGCCGAGATCTCGATCAACAGCGCCCTGCTCGCCGCGCGCGGAGCGACCGCCGCGCTGCGATCCGGCGCCTCGGCGGTAGTCCGGCCGTAAGTGGCTGCGGCCGTGGGGATCACCTCGATCGGCTAGCCACGGTCCAGCTCGCCGAGCTTGTGCGCGATGCCCGCCCGGCCGCTCAGTTCGAGCTTGCGCAGGATGCGACCGAGGTGGTCCTCGACGGTGCGCGGGCTGAGATACAGCCGGTGCGCGATCTCCTTGTTCGGGTGGCCGCGTGCGGCCAACTCGGCGACTTCGCGTTCGCGCGCCGTCAGCGCCATCGCACCGCCGGGGGCGCGGCCACCGGCCAGGCGGCGTTGCAGCGAGGTCGTGGCGGCCACGAGCTGGGTCGCGCCCGCGGCCGCGAACGTCTCCCTGGCGCGGACCAGTCGCTGGGTCGCGAGCGCGAAATCGCCTCGCTGCCCCGCGATCTGGGCACCGAGCAGCACCGCTCGCGCGCGGTCGACCGGCATATCGGCCTGATCGAACCATTCGACGCAGGCCGTGGCAGCGGCCTCCGCCGACTCGAGATCATCTATAGCGCAGCAGTATTCGGCGCGAGCGAGCGAAGCGGCCGCCAGCTGACTCGGCAGGCCGAGGCGGGCGGCCGCCGCCTCGGCACGGGTGACGAGCTCGCCCGCCGCGGCGTGATCCCCGTCGGCCAGCGCCAGATTCGCGTACCGCGCCAGCTGGGTCGGCTGCATCGGGCCCGGCCGGTTGTCGGTCAGGGGCGGTAGACCGGGTTCGATCACACCGAGCCGAACGCCCACCTCGTGCAGCGTCGTCTCCACCACCTGCCGCCACCAGCGCATCACCGGTCTCGGCTGCTCGTTCAGCGCCGCCCACTGCCGGAGCACGTCCTCGCGCGCCGTGACCAGTTGCAGCGCACGGAGTTTCAGCGCGCCGGCGAACGGGATCAGATCGCCGTAGCCGAACTGCCGCGCCAGGTCGTCGGCGTCCTCGGCGGCGGCCAGCGCCTCGCCGACGCGGCCCAGCTTCATCAGGCAGTAGGCGCGCACCGTGTGCAATTCGGCCAGCGCGTAGCTGCGCCCGAAGCGGCGGCTGACCCCCACCGCGCGGTCCAGCTGCGCCAAACCCCCCGCGTGCGTGTCGAGGAAGTACGCCGCCCAGCCAAGGGCGGGCGTCGCGTGCACCACTTCGCGCAGCCGGTCGTCGTCGAGACGCTCGAACTCGAGGTCGGCCTGCTCGAAACCGGCACGCGCGGAATCGATGCGCGGCTCGGCTACCACGCCGAGGCAGCGCAACGCGGTCGCGGACGCGCGCACGGCGGGATCGGCGATGGCGTCGGAGGCGAACAGCGCGTCCAGCCGGGCGTGCCCCTCGGCGTCCTGGCCGTCCTGCAACTCCAGGATGGCCAGTTCCAGCTGCACGGGTCCGTCGCCGGGCAGCAGCGGCAGGTCCGCGGCGGCGGCGAGCAGCGCCCGCGCGCGATCGACCCGGCCGAGCATGCGTTCGCAGCGCGCCGAAAGCAGCAGCGCCTCCAGTCGATACGCGCCGGGCCGTGCGATCAGCGGCTCGAGCGTCTCGCGGGCCCGCGCGCCCGCGCCGGACAGCAGGAGCGCGCGTCCGAGCAGCAGCATGTCCTCCGGGGGTTCGGGCTGCCCGCCCGGTGTCGCGCGCAGCGCCGCGGCGATCCACCGTGCGCTGGTGGCCGGCGAACTCGGCAATACCTGCGCCGCCGCGTCTTTCAGCTCCGCGGCCGCGACCGGATCGGTGCCGAGCAGGCCGAGTTCGAGGTGGCGGGCCAGCGCGGGCAGGGCCGCGCTCCGTTGCCGGAGCAGCGTGGCCGCCCTGCGGTGCGCGGCGGCCCGCCAGCCCGCGCCGGCCAGCCGATGCGCGGCCGTGCGGATCAGCGGATGCCCGAACGTCACCGACGACCCGGCGACCTCGACCAGGGCGCGCCTGCTCAGCTCGTCGAGCGCGGCGGTGACCGCGTCGATCGGCAATTCGGATGTGGCGCAGAGCATCTCGAGATCGGCATGCGCGCCGCACAACGCGATGGCCTGCGCGACGAGTCGTTCCCGATCCGGCAGCTGCGCGAGTTCGGCGCGCAGCGTGCGATCCAGACCGGGGTAGTCGCCCTCGGCCGGGTCCTCGCCGCTGACCGCCCGCTCCACTTCGTGATCCGGCAGGTCGGCGAGCAACAGCAGGTAGAGCGGGTTTCCTCGGGAGGCCGCGAGCAGCCGATCGCGGCGCGCGGCGGTCGTGTCCGGCAGCAGGGCGGCGACGTCGGCGCCGGTGAACGGCGGCACCCGCACCGTCCGGGTCGCGGCGCCGGTCGCGGTCAGCACGCGGGTGAGCGCCACCGGGCACTGGCCGGAGCGATAGGCGAGCAGGAGGCGGAAGGTCGGCGCGGGGCGGTTGCGGACGAGGTAGGTCAACGTGCGGACGGATTCGGCGTCCAGCCAGTGCGCGTCGTCGACGACGAGCAGCGTGCCGGTCGCCGCGAGGTGCCTGCGCAACGCCCGGCCCAGCCGGTTGCCGTCGCCGTCGGACGGCACGTCGGTCACCTCCGCACCCGCGTCGGCGAGCCGTTCCAGCACATCGTGGATGACGTGCGAGGGTTGCGGCTGCTCGTCCTCGGTGGCGGTCACCGAAAGCACCCGCAGGCCGCGGCGCGCTGCGGCCGGGGCCAGCGCCGCGAGCAACCGGGATTTGCCGATACCGGCCTGACCGTCGACCAGCAGAACCCACGGCCCATCGGGCGATTCCAGGGCGTCGTCCAGGGCGGCGAGCTCGGCGCGGCGTCCCACGAATGCGCGCTCGACCATGATCCTCCGCCGACTTCCGGCAAACCTGCCGCGAAACAACCCCGGGCGAGCTTAACCGGTGCCGTGCCGCCACGGGGGAATCCCGTGTTTTCCCGGATGCTGCCCGCGCGATTGTGCGGTTTGGTGTTCGAGGCCGATCGCGACCCTCCGGGGGATGCGCCGAAGGGCACGGCGACGGCCGGAGTTCGGCGCAACGAGGGGTACTCCGGTCGGCCGCCTTCGCATCGACGAGAAAGTGACACGAATGAGATTCGTTGGTTCTGGCATCCGCACGCGGCTGCCGCTGGTGCTCGCCACCGTGGCCGCGTTGGGCGCGCTCGGCTGTTCGGCAGTCGAGAAGGGCGCCGACATGGTCCAGGATGCCGGGAAATCCGACACCGCCCGCGCGAACGTGGGTGACTGCATCAACGTCATCGAGGGATCGATGATCGACTCCAAGACCGAGCCGGTGGACTGCTCCTCGGACCAGGCCGTGTACAAGGTCGTGCAGGTCTTGGAAGAGAAGACCGAATGCCACGCGGACTACACCTCTTACGAGGAGACCCTCAATGGCGGCACCACCGCGTTCCTGTGTCTGGCGCCGAACTTCAAGCAGGGTCTCTGCTACAACGAGAGCATGCTGACCGGCTACAAGTACGTGGCCTGCACGGCGGCGGAGGCCAGCTTCAAGGTCGTCCAGCGCATCGACGGCCAGGCCGACGAGCAGCTGTGCGGGGAGGATGCCGACAAGTTCCTCACCCTGACCGAGCCCAAGACCACGTTCTGCCTCGGCAGCCCGAAGAGCTGACCAGCACATCCCGGTCGGCCGCACCACCTTCGGTGCGGCTGCTCTCCTTTCTTCAGCGAAAGGTGCGCCGGTAGGTATCCGGACTGACGCCCGCGGTGCGCTTGAAGCGGTCGCGGAAGGCTGTGGGCGAGCCGAAACCAACCTGGGCGCCGATGCGTTCGACGGTGTGGTCGGTGGTTTCCAGCAGGTGCTGTGCCCGGTGCACACGGGCGCGGTGCAGCCATTGCAGCGGGGTGGTGCCGGTCTGCTCGCGGAACTGCCGCAGTAGCGTGCGGGTGCTCGTTCCGGCCTCGGCGGCGATGTCGGCGAGGGTGAGGTTGCGAGAGAGGTTGTCCTGCAACCACATCAGCAGCGGTTCCAATGCCGAGCCGCGGGGTGCGGGCGGAAACGACTGAATGATGAACTGGGCCTGCCCGCCTTCGCGCTCCAGCGGCATGACCGACAGCCGTGCCGCATCGGCGGCGACGGCCGAACCGTAGTCGCGACGGATCAGGTGCAGACACAGGTCGAGCCCGGCGGCCGCGCCCGCGGAGGTGAGGATCTGGCCGTTGTCGACATAGAGGACATCGGGATCGACCGTGATGTCGGGGTGGCTCGCCGCGAGCGTGTCGGCGGCGAGCCAATGGGTGGTGGCCCGCAGCCCGCTCAGCAATCCGGTGGCGGCGAGCGGGAAGGTGCCCGTGCAGATGGAAGCGATCCGGGTACCCGCGGCGGCCGCGTCCCGCACGGCGTCGGCGACCGCGGGCGCCAGCGGCGCGGTGGGGTCGGCAACGCCGGGAACGATCACGGTGTCGGCTCCGGACAACCCGTCCAGCCCCCACGGAGCCCGGAGGGTGAACGCGCCCGCGTCGACCTCGGGCCGCTCGGCGCAGACGCGGACTTGATACGCGGGGCGGCCGTCCGGGAGGCGCGTCCTGGTGAAGACCTCGATCGGTGTGGACAGATCGAAGGGGATCACCCGGTCCAGGGCGAGAACGGCGACCACATGCATGGCTACAACCTAACCGGGCAACGGCTTCACGCCACCGGCACCGACATGGGCGAACGCCGAAGTATGGAGTGAATTCAGCTAGTGGCGATTTTCCGTTGATGTGTGGCATGAATGCCACTGGGCGGCGCGGGATCGGTTGCCTAACTTCGATGGCGATTTCGTTTGCATCCCCCAGGAGTCGTCCCGCCATGACCTACTTTGCCCCGCTGCTCGTCGGCGTCGTCTACATCACGCTGATGTCCCTGATCCGTGAACCCCATCGCCGCCACTTCAACGCCATCATGGTCGCGGGCGCGGGCGCGGCGTATCTCAGCGGTGGTGGATTCGCCGCGTGGGAGTTCGCGTTCACGGCGGTCGTCACCTACTGCGCTTACCGCGGTGTGCGGTCGTGGACGTTCATCGGCATCGCCTGGTTGCTGCACACCGCATGGGACTTGCTGCATCACCTCGAGGGCAATCCGATCATCCCCTTCCTGCACGGCTCGTCCCTCGGCTGCGCGCTGTGCGACCCCGTCATCGCCCTCTGGTGCCTGCGCGGCGGGCCCGATGTAATCGCCTGGGGCCGTAGCCGACTTCGCGCACTCGTCTCGCGCGAGCCGATGCGCGCGGCGTAGCACCGGCGCCCGTATCGGGGGAGCCGAGCGCCTGTGGTGGCCTGCCTCGAACCGGTGGCCCGCGGGCCCGTTTCGCCCGGGTTTCGCCGGGTAACCGGCCACCGAACGGGAGGTGAGAGGCACATGGCCCATACGACAGACGCGCGGCCCGCCGCGACGCGAGCGCGACCCGCGTCGGATACGCGTTCGGTCGCCGAACTCGTCGACGACGCGACCACACAGCTCACGCGGCTGGTTCGCGACGAGATGCAATTGGCCCGGCTGGAGATGCAGGACAAGACGAAGGGCATCGCCAAGGGCGCTGGCCTCGCGGGCGCGGGCAGTCTGCTGGCGTTCTACGGCGGCGCGGCGTTGATCGCGGCCGCGGTGCTGGCGTTGGCGATTCCGCTGCCGGATTGGGCGGCGGCACTGATCGTCGGCGTGGCATTGCTCGCCCTCGGCGGTGTGCTGGCATTGGTCGGCAAGAAGGCCGTCACCGAGGCGTCGCCGCCGGTGCCGAGCGAGGCCATCGAAGGCGTCCGCGACGATGTCGAAGCCGTCAAGAAGGGGAGCCGACGATGAGCGATGTCGGACGACCGAACATTCCGAACGGATCCGACGCTCTGCGCAAGGATCGAGACCAGGCGCGGCGGCAACTCGGCGAGACGGTCGCGGAGCTGACCGGCAAGTTCGACGTCCCCGGCCGCGTCGAGGACAAGGCGCACGAGACCGCGGACGCGGCGCGTCATCGGGTGGCGGACGCCAAGCAGCACGCGCACGAGACCGCGGACGCCGCGCGTCATCGCGTCGCGGAGGCCACGCATCACGCGCGCGACACCGCGGAACAGGCGCGCGCCCAGGTCGGGCACCTCGTCGATCGCGCCGCCAAGGCGCAGGAACCGGTGATCCACCGGGGCAAGCAGCTGGTCGGCGCGGCGCGCATGCGGCCCGCCCCGATCGCGGCGGCCGCTGTGGGCGCGGTGGTGTTGTTCTGGTGGATGCGGCGGAGGCGGGCATGACGACGCTGTACAAACCCCTCGGCATGATCGTCGGCGTGCTCGGCGGTGTAGCGGCCAACGCGGTGTTCACCCAGGTGTGGCGCCGGGTCAGCGGCGAGGAGCAGGCGCCGAGCGCCACGGCGCGCGAATACGGTTGGCGCGAAGTGCTCGTCGCCGCGGCGTTGCAGGGCGCGATCTTCGGCTTGGTGAAGGCCGCCGTCGATCGCGCGGGCGCGACGGGATACCAGCGCCTGACGGGCACCTGGCCCGACAAGTAGCGAATCCGGGTGAATCCGCGCGGGTCAACCGCGCGGATTCGCCGGTGCGCGAAGGGCTTCGAACAGGCGCACGCAGCGCGCCGTCATCTCGTCGGGGGAGTGCTGCGGATGCTCGCCCCACCAGGCGACGACGGTGGACACGACGCTGAACCAGATCGCCAGCAGCAGCGAGTGATCCTCCGCGTCGGTCACCGCGGCGTCGGCCAGCACCTGTGCCGAACCCTCGGCGCCCATGGCGTTCAAAGCTTTCTGATAGCCGCGCGCCACGTCGGCGGCCGGACCATCTGTGGGCAACGTGCTGTCGTAGATGATCTTCCAGTTCTGCACTCGCCCGTCGATCGCGGTGAAGATCGCGGCCAGCGTGGCAAGCGCCTTGCCCTCCGCGCCCGAAACCGCCTGTGTCGCCGACACCGCCGCGACCAGCCCGTCGCCCGCGCGACGCACGCACGCGGCGTGCAGACCGTCCCTTGATTCGAAGTAGTTGTAGATCAACGGTTTCGACACACCGGCCGCTGCCGCGATATCGGCGACCGACGCCTTCGCGTAGCCGCGGTCGCCGAACTCCACGGTGGCGATGTCGAGGATCTGCTGCTCGCGCCGTTCCCGTGGCACGCCTTTGGTGCCCGCCTTGCCCAGCGTCATGCGCCATCCCGCGCGAGCGGATCGATCAGCACGCCGGGGTTGAGAATCCCGGCCGGGTCGAGCGTCGACTTCGCCGCGCGCAGCGCGGCGGCGAACGGATCCGGACGCTGCCGGTCGTACCACGGCCGATGGTCGCGGCCGACCGCGTGATGGTGGGTGATGGTGCCGCCCGACTTCGCCAGTGCCTCCGAGACCGCCGCTTTGATCTCGTCCCACTGCTCCACGGTCCGTCCCCAGCGGCCCGCGGCGTAGATGCCGAAATACGGTGCGGGGCCGTCGGGATAGACGTGGGTGAACCGGCAGGTCACAACCCCCGTTACGCCGACGGTCTCGAAAGCGGAGGTCGCCGCGCGCAGCACGTCCGCCCGCAGTTCGTCGAAACGGTCCCAGGTGCAAGCGGTTTCGAAGGTCTCCACGATCATCGACTGCGCGGCGAGCGCGTCGCGCTGGTAGGGCATGCGCAGGAACGAGGAGCGCCAGGTGTCCGACGCGCCGCCACCGGCCTTTCGCTCGGCCGCGTCGGTGCTGCGCACGCCGTCGGGGAACCGGCCGCCGTGGTCGCGGCAGATTCGCACCGCCCACCGCATCGGCTCGTCGACGGGGTGATCCGCCGACTCGAAGCCGAGCACCAGAACGCCTCCCGCGCAACTGGTTCCGGCGTTGAGGAAGGCCTCCACCGGGTCGAGCAACCGGCAGTTGGCCGGGAACAAGCCGGATTGGGCGATGGTCCGCGTCGCCGCGACGGCCGCGGCGTAGTCGTCGAAGACCACCGACGCGCCCGCCCGCCAGCGCGGCCGGTCCTGCAACCGCATCCACGCCTCGGTGATCACGCCGAGCGCGCCCTCGGAGCCCAGGAACATCCGGTCCGGCGATGGCCCCGCGCCCGACCCCGGCAGCCTGCGCGATTCGCTGACGCCGATCGGGGTGACGACCCGCATCGACTCGACCAGGTCGTCGATGTGGGTGTAGACGGTCGCGTAGTGCCCGCCCGCGCGGGTGGCCAGCCAGCCGCCGAGGCTGGAGAACTCGAACGACTGCGGGAAGTGGCGCAGCGTCAGATCGTGGTGGCGCAGAGCGTCTTCCAACGCGGGCCCGAGAATGCCCGCCTGGATGCGTGCTGCTCGGCTCGTGCGGTCGATCTCCAGCACCTGGTTCAGACCGCTCAGATCCACCGCCACCGTCGCGGGATATTCGGCGGCGCAACGCGGTTCGACGCCGCCGACCACCGACGTCCCGCCGCCGAACGGAATCGCCGCCACCCTCGCGTCGGTGCACCAGTCGAGAACGTCGATCACGTCCCGCTCATCGCGGGGGCGCACGACCTGATCGACCACGTGATCGACGCGGCCGAGCAGACTGCGCACCACGTCGCGGAATGCCTGCCCGTGCGAGTGCGTCACGCGGTCGACGGGATCATCGGATGCCAAGGGCGCCAACGTATCCGGCACCCGCACCCGCGGCGCCGGTAGCTCCAGCGACGACGGATCGGGCGGCTCGTGCACGGTGAGGTCCGCCCCGGGCAGCAGCGCCGCGACCCGGCGTGTCAGCGCCGCCCGCTCCTCGCCGGTCACGGCGTCCGCCACGTTCCCCCAGCCCCACCACGATCGCGTCGCCATCCCGGTCCTCTCGACTCGAATTGACCCGATAGTAAATTAACTGCGAGTCAGT
Source organism: Nocardia amikacinitolerans (assembly GCF_900215415.1). NCBI lineage: Bacteria > Bacillati > Actinomycetota > Actinomycetes > Mycobacteriales > Nocardiaceae > Nocardia > Nocardia amikacinitolerans. Next base: position 428,579 of record NZ_OBEG01000006.1, read on the forward strand.
TCACAACTGTTGGTTGAACGACCCTGGCCGGAGCGAATGCGAAGGAACGCATGAAGGGCGCTGCCGGACGTAGTCCGTCGATAGACCGCGCATGGCCGGAGCGAAGGCGGAGGTACGCATGAAGAGCGCTGCCGGACGTAGTCCGTCGATAGACCGCGCATGGCCGGAGCGAAGGCGGAGGTACGCCTATGTATCGCGGCCCCGCTCCACCCGAATGCGCTGTTCCAGGCGGTTCGTCAGCGAGCGCACCCGCTCGTCGGTGCTCAGCTGCTGGTCGAGGACCACGTTCAGCGCGCCGCGCAGCATGGCGTACGGCTCCCAGCCCGCGGGCGCGATCGTGCGCGGCGCGCGCCGGGCGATGCCGTCGGCGATGGACGCGGCGGCGTCGGCGGCGCTGATCCGCTTGTTCAGCGGCCACGGCAGCAGGTCGCCCAGTTCCGCGCCCAGGTCGCCGTCATCGAGCGTGTCATGGGTCATCGCGGTCTCGACGACGCCGAAATAGGCGACGCCCGCGGTCGCGTCCGAGGCGGCGAGCTCGACACGCAGCGCCCTGCCGAACTGCTCGACGCCCGCCTTGCTCACCATGTACGGCGAGCCGCCCATCCCCGGCGCGAACGCCGCGCAGGACGACACGACGACCACGTGCCCGCGCGCGGCGACGATGTCGTCGAGAGCAGGCTGGACGGTGTTGAAGACGCCGGTCAGGTTCACGGCGAGGACGCGGTCGAAGTTCGCCGGATCCATCAGCCGGATGCTCGACGGTTTCGGCACGATGCCCGCGTTGGCCACGACGACGTCGATGCCGCCGAAGTGCTCGCGCACCCGGCCGATCGCGTCCCGCATGTCCGCGCGATCCGCCACGTCGGCCCGCACGCCGATCGCGTCCCCGCCGAGCCGTTCCGCCGCGTCGGTGGCCGCCGCACCGTCGATGTCGACCACCGCGAGCCGCGCTCCCCGTTCGCAGAGCAACTCGGCGAGCGCGAAACCGATGCCGGTGGCGCCGCCGGTGATCATCACGACCTTGCCAGCGACGTCATACTGTCCCTGGCTGCCTATCAGCGCTGCGGGAACCGCGCGCAACAGCTGTCGCACGGTGTGGAAGGTGCTCATCGCAGGCTCGATTCGTAGGATTCGGCGTCGAATTCGGCGACGCGGCGCCGGTAGTGGAAGCTCCAATCCGGATACAGACCGGCGTTGCGGCCGTCGGCGGTGGTGTAGTAGCTGTCGCATCCGCCCTTCAGCCAGACGGTCTCCCTGCTGCGTTCCTCCATCTCGTTCAGGAAGGACCGCTGCACGCCCGGACGCACCTCGACGCGCCGGATACCTTTGGCGCGCATCGTCTTCAGCGCGTCGACGATGTAACCGATCTGCCCCTCGATCATGTAGATGGCCGACTGGTTCCCGGCCGCGCCGAACGGACCGAGCGTGCAGAACATGTTCGGGAACCCGGCGGCGGCCGCCCCGAGGTAGCTGCCGGGACGTTCCTGATACGCCTCGGCGATCGACCGTCCGTCCTTGCCGATGATCCGCTCGTACAACTGCGGCAGCGAACCGAAACCGGTACCCCACACGATGGTGTCGACCGGGTATTCCGCGCCCGTGTAGGTGACGATCGACCGCGGCCGGATCTCCGCGATGCGTTCGGTGACCACCTCCACGTTGTCCCTGGTGAGCGCCGGATAGTACGCGTCGGAGAAGATGGCGCGCTTGCAGCCGATCATGTAGTCGGGAGTCAGCTTCGCGCGCAGCGCGGGATCGTCGACCTGCCGGTGCAGCTGCCACCGTGACAGCGCCTGGAACGGGTGCCGGAACCGCCGATCCACGAAACCGACCAGCCCGAAGCTCTCGATACCGGCGAAGTACGCGCCGCGGATCGCCTTGCCGAGCACCGGCATTCGTCGCAGCAGCGCCCGCTCGACGGCGTGCGTCCGCCGGTCCATCCGGGAGACGATCCACGGCGCGGAGCGCTGGAAGACCGTGAGCCGCCCCACGATCGGCTGGATCTCCGGAATGAACTGCACCGCGGACGCGCCCGTTCCGATCACGGCGACACGTTCGCCGGTGAGATCGTGCTCGTGATCCCAGTGCAGCGAATGGAACTGCGCGCCTTCGAAATCGGCGAGCCCGGGGAAGTCCGGGATCTTGGCCTCGCTGAACGGGCCGACCGCCGAGATCAGCACGTCGGCCGTGAGCTCGCCCCGTTCCGTCTCGATATGCCAGCGCAGCTCGTCCTCAACCCAACGCGCGCGGACCAGCGGGGTGTCGAACCGCATGTGCCGCACCACATCGTGCCGTTCGGCCACCGAGCGCAGGTAGGCGAGAATCTCCGGCTGGGTTCCGTAGGTGCGCGACCAGTTCGGGTTCGGCGCGAACGAATACGAGTACAGGTGCGAGGGCACGTCGCACGCGCAGCCCGGGTAGGTGTTGGCCTGCCAGGTGCCGCCGAGGTCGCTCGCGCGCTCGAGCAGGACGAAGTCGTCGAAGCCCGCTTCGCGCAGCTTGACGGCGAGGCCGATGCCCGCGATGCCCGCGCCGATCACGACGATCGCGCGGTGCCCGGGGCCTGTTCCGCTGGGTGCGGCCATGAAGGGTCTTCCTTTCCGAAACGGGCGCCGTTGCCCGTTAGAGATCGAGGACGAGTTCGTCCCCGAGTGCGCGTGAAACGCAGGTGAGCATGGTGGAATCGCGCTCGGACTCCGTGAGCAGCCGGTCACGATGGTCGATCTCGCCGCCGAGCACCCGCGTCTTGCAGGTGCCGCAGAAGCCCTGCCTGCACGAGAACGCCGTGCCAGGCAGAACTCGCCGGATGGCGGACAGCGCGGATTCGTCGGCGCCGACCTCGACAGTTGTCCCGCTGCGCCGCAACGCGATTCGGAACGGGCTGCCGTCCTGGACGGGCAGCGGCGAGAACCGTTCGGTGTGCACCGAGGCGGTCGGGTCGGTGGCGGAGAGCACGCGTCGCGCGGATTCCATCAGTGGCGGCGGTCCGCAGACATATACGGCGGCACCGCGCGGCGCCTCGGTCATCAGGGCGTCGAGATGGGGGACGCCGAACTCGTCGTCCGGCCGCACCTCGAGGTCGCCGCCGCGGCAGCGTTCGAGCTCGCCGAGAAACGGCATGCTCGCCCGCGATCGCCCGAGGTAGATCAAACGCCACGGCAGACCGCGGTGCGCGCACTCGGTGACCATCGGCAGGATCGGCGTGATGCCGATCCCGCCCGCGACGAACAGGTACGCGGGCGCGTCGATGAAGGTGAAGGCGTTGCGTGGCCCACGTATCCGCAGCAGGTCGCCTTCCCGTAGCTCGTGCAGCTCGCGGGAACCGCCGTCGCCATCGGCGATGCGGCGCACCGCGATTCGGTACCGCAACCGGCTCGCGGGATCGCCGGTGAGCGAGTACTGACGCTGACGTCCGGACGGCAGGAAGACATCGATGTGCGCGCCGGGAATCCAGGTCGGCAGCTCGGCCCCGGTGGGCGACCGCAGCGACAGACTCACCACGTCCTCGGCCTCGACGACGCGGGCCTCGATCCGCAGCTCCATGTCGAAACCCGTGCGCCGCACCGGATTCGGTCGCGACAACAATCCGGCCGTCGCTTCGGCGGTGAAAGTGCGCTTGTAGGCGTCGAGCAGCCCGGCCATGGCGCGAGCCGGGAGCGGCGGACGATAGCTCCCGGTCACGACGGCGCTCACGCCTCACCCGCGCGAGCCGCGGGGGACTGCGCCAGGTAGCGAATCGCGTTGTCCATCGGGCCGAGCTGGGACGGATGGAAACCCGGCCGCAGATAGCGGGGGATCTCGGTGACGAAGGTGGTGAACCGTGGAATCACACCGCGGGCAGAGGCGCTCAGCAGTTGCAGCGGCCAGAGGCGTCCTTTGTCCGGCTCGGGATCCTTGTGGAACAGGTAGCCGCCGGAGATCACGAACAACGCGAGCAAGCCGAAGCTCGCCAGCAGGCTGGTCCGCGCCTTGCGGAAATATCCGCCGTCGACGTGCATGTACGCGTCGTAGACCACGCTGCGGTGCTCCACCTCCTCCGCGCCGTGCCAGCGGATCAGGTCCAGCATGGCGGGATGCATGTGCTTGGCCTCGAGCTTGTCGTTGGTCAGCAGCCATTCCCCGATGACGGCGGTGTAGTGCTCCATCCCCGCGAACAGGGCCAGCCGCTCGCACAGCCACTCGTGCTTGGCGCGCCCGGTGAGGCCGTGATCGCCGAGCACCCGGTCCACCAGCCAGGCCACGGTGTTCACCATCGGGGCGACGTCCAGCCCGATCGCCTCCAGGTGCTTGCGCGCCTTCTCGTGCGAGCTGGCGTGCATGTTCTCCTGGCCGATGAAGCCCTGCACCTCCTCGCGCAGGCGTTCGTCGTCGATGAGCGGCAAAGCCTCGGCCAGCGCCTGCGCCATGGCCCGCTCGCCCTCCGGCAGCACCAGGTGCATGACGTTGATGATGTGGGTCGCCATCACCTCGCCGGGGATGTAGTGCATGGGGACCGAATCGAAATCGAACCGCACGTCGCGCGCGTGAATCGCGTGGGCTTGGTCCTCGTACGCCGTTGTGGTCATGCCGCCGTCCTCGCGTCTCATCGTTGAAACAGGCACCCCTCGACGGTATTGTTGACATCACGTGATGTCAACACTGTCTCCGATATCGAAATCCCGATGTCTCCTATGCCGATTCCTATTGGTGAGGCCGGGTGGGTCGGGCCTACCGTCGGGGTATGGCGAAGATTCTTTTCGTGATGACCGGTGTCGACCACTGGACGTTGGCCGACGACACCAAGCACCCCACCGGATACTGGGCCGAGGAGTTCGTCGTGCCCTTCGAGGCGCTGAAGGACGCGGGCCACGAGATCGTGGTGGCCACCCCGGGCGGCGTGATACCCACCGTGGACCAGGGCAGTCTCGCGCCCGAGGTCAACGGCGGGCAGGAGACCGCCGAGCACCGCGCGCGGGTGGTGTCCACGAGTCCCGAGCTCGCCGACCCGGTCGCGCTGGCGGAGGTCGATCTCGCCGACTACGACGCGGTGTTCTATCCCGGTGGACACGGGCCGATGGAAGACCTCGCCGTCGACGCCACCTCCGGCGCACTGCTCACCGCCGCACTGGATTCCGGTAAGCCGCTGGCCGTCGTTTGCCACGCGCCCGCCGCGCTGCTCGCCGCAACCAAGGCCGACAGGACCAACGCGTTCGCCGGTTACGCGCTGACCGGCTTCACCAATGCCGAAGAGACACAAGCGGGTTTCGCCGACAAGGCGAAGTGGCTGCTCCAGGACCGCTTGGTGCAGATCGGCGCCGACTTCCGCGAGGCCGATCCGTGGACGCCGAACGTGGTCGCCGACCGCAATCTGATCACCGGCCAGAACCCCGCCTCCTCGGCGGGCGTCGCCAAGGAACTGTTGCGGAAGCTGGCCTGAGCACGGTCGGCTACCTCGTGGCGGCCTGAATCGCGCGAGGCGACAGCTGGTTCGAGGCGCGAGCCGCAGCGGTATGGACGGAAGGCCGGCTACTTTCTCGGCCGGTCTGCCTGTTTCGTGTTGTCGGGTTCGAAAGTCATGGGTAGGGTCGTGGTCGACACCAGGGGCGTTGTGCCCGTAGGCAAGCGCTGCCGAGACTTCGGTGGGGCAGGAGGGGAACCGGGCCATGATCACCCTTCGGAAAGAGGACGGCGCCGCGGATCTCGCCGGCGTCACCAAGCTGAGTGTCGGCGTGAGCTGGGATCCTTCGGCGGGCACCAGCGGCGGCGCACTCGGCTGGGCGCGTCGCAAGCGCGGCGTCGACCTGGACTTGGTCGCCATCCTCATGCAGGGCAGCGAGCCGGTTCGCTTCGCGGGCCTGGATTCGCTGGATCCCCTTGGCAACGGTGCGGTCCTGCACACCGGCGACGCGCAGACCGGCGCCGCCAGCGGTGACGACGAGACGGTGCACGTCACCTTCGCCGATGTCCCCGGCGGCATCGACGCCATCATCTTCGTGGCGGCGGCCTTCAAGAAGGGCAGCTCCTTCGAGAAGGCGAACAACATCTCGTTCAAGGTCTACGACGCCTCCGGCGGCAGCAGCCAGCAGGTCGCCGACATCTGGCCCTCGCTGCTCGGCACCGACAACGCCAATGCCGTGGCCCGCGCCTTCCGCAACGGCAACGCCTGGCAGCTGGAAGTTCTCAACCGCAAGGGCAAGATCAAGCAGGGCGACAAGCAGGCCTTGCTCCGCTTCGCGATGCAGTAGGCGGGCGACCTGCCCGAGTGGGTGGCCGTCAGTCCCGCGTATCCGCCTCGGCCACATACGGTTTCAGCAGTTCGCCGAGTTGATCGATGGCCCGGTCGATGTCGATCCGGTCGGGTGTCATGGCGCTTTGCACATGGATGCCGATGGCCGCGCCCACGAGTACGGTCGCGAGGTCGTCGGCGGTCATGGTCTCAGGGAGGCGGGCGAAGCGCTCGATCCACCGCTTCGTCGACTGTCGCAGCCGTTCGTGCAGCGCCACGTATTTGTCGTGAATCGGAGACGTGGGCTTCACCGCTTCGACGTAGAGCGTGACGAACAGCAGCGACGTGCGCGCCATTGTGGCTCGCTTGGCCTGTGCCACGAGGTCGAAGGCCCGCGGTGAGTCCGCCGCGTCGGCGCGGTCGGACGCCTCGAGCAGCGTCTCCGAGGCTTGGTCGAGCACCGCGGCGAGCAAGCCCTCCTTGTTCCCGAAATGCCACGGAATCGAGCCGCGGCTGATCCCGGAACGCTGCGCCACATCGGCGAAAGTCGTCTGCTGATAGCCCTTCTCGACGAACAGGGCGGAGGCGGCATCGATCAGCATCCGCCTGCTCTCGCGGGTCGTCTCGGCGCGTCGATCGGCCACTGCGGTCCTTCCTTCCCGTACCGGTGCGTCGAGCCTAAGCCATCGACCATTGACTAGCCGCTGAACACATTCTATGTTGGCTGACACAGAATCGTGACGGCGATGATCTCTATCGCGCCGATCTGCCAGGTGCGGCCCGTGCCGGCACGCCGATCCGGTCGACAAGTGAGGTGGGTCCGTGGATATCGCAGATTCGGTCGTTCTCGTCGCGGGTGGTGCGTCGGGTCTCGGACTCGCCGTGGTGCGGCGGCTGACAGAGGTGGGTGCGACAGCGGTCGTGCTCGATACCCGGCCCGCCGAATCCGGAGCGTTCCAAGGTGGTTCGGTGCACGAAGTCCTCGGTGACGTGTGCGAGGAAGGCGACGTAGCCGCTGCGTTGGATCGGGCCGCCGAGTTCGGTTCGCTACGCGCCGTGGTCAATTGCGCAGGAATCGATCGCACCGGACTGACGCTGGACGCTTCCGGTCCGCTTCCGCTGGAGCAGTTCGGGCAGGTCGTCCAGGTGAATCTGGTCGGTGCGTTCAACGTGATTCGCCTTGCCGCCGAACGGATGGCGCGGCTAGAGGCCGTGGCGGGGGAGCGCGGTGTCATCGTCAACACGGGTTCGATCGCGGGTTCCGATGCACCGGCCGGACTGGTGTCGTATGTGGCGTCCAAGGCGGGCCTGGCCGGAATGACTTTGGCGGCGGCGCGCGATCTGGCGGGCGCGCTGATTCGCGTCGTCACCGTCGCGCCCGGCATGTTCGATACGCCGATGTTTCGTCGGCTGCCCGATTTCGCGCAGCAAGCGTCGCTGGCGCTCGCCGCGCACCCGGCTCGACTCGGCGCACCAGCGGAATTCGCCGAGCTGGTGGCGCACGTGATTCACAACCCGATGCTCAACGGCGAGACGATCCGGGTCGACGCCGCCGCTCGGCTCGGCGCGCCGTGACGGTGCGCGGTGTGATTCGCCACAGGGTCGTCATGTCGATCTTCCGCGGAAGCGGGTATGCGACCGACTGAGGAAAGCCGACTGAAGGAGGACGACGTGGCCGTTCCGGCTTCGCACCCGCAGTATCGTGCCGACCGCCGACACCGTTCCGGCTCGACCGACGACGCAGGTTCCATTCATCTGACCATCGCGGCATGGATTCTCGTGCTCTCCGTGCTGAGCTTCACCCTGGTCCTGCTGTGAGCCGACGCCCGCGTGGCGCGCCGAAGCAGTGATCGAAAACGCCTGGGCCACGGTGCGGCCGTCGAAACACGCGGCGGCGCACCGTGGCCGAGGTGACGACGAGAGGAGTTCGATCTCGTGGAAGACGTACTACGGCCGCTGATCGTGCTGCTCGGCACGGTCGCGATCACCGTGTCGGCGGGACTGCTGTTCGACTGGCTGCTGCGCTACAGCGCGCGCCGTCGACCCGGCACGCACCTGCCGATGCTGTTGCGCCGCGTGCAGCTGCCGCTGCAAGTACTGCTCGGCGCGGTGGCGCTGCACGCGACATATCCTCTGGCGGAGTTGGACTTACGCCAAGACGCGATGATTCGCACCATCCTCGCCGCAGCGGCCATCATGGCCGCGGCGTGGTTGGTCATCCGGGCCGCCGACGCGGTCGCCGAGAACCTGCTGCGCCGTTATGCCGAGCACACGAGCGAGATCTCGCGCGTGCGCCAGCTGCGCACCCAGCTCGGACTCGTGCGCCGCATCATCACCTCGGTGCTGGTGGTGACGACCGCCGCCGTGGCGATCCTGCTGCTGTTCCCGAGTCTGCGCACGCTGGGCACCTCGCTGCTGGCGTCGGCGGGCGTCATCGGCATCATCGCGGGCGTGGCCGCGCAGTCGACGCTGAGCAATCTGATCGCGGGGTTGCAGATCGCCTTCGGTGATTCGGTGAAGATCGGCGACACCGTTGTGGTGGAAGGGGAGTGGGGGACCGTCGAGGAGATCACCCTCGCCTTCCTCACCGTGCGGATCTGGGACGACCGTCGACTGACCATGCCGGTCTCCTACTTCAACAGCAAGCCGTACGAGAACTGGTCGCGCGGCGGCCCGCAGATCACCGGCACCGTGTTCCTGCACCTCGACCACAGCACGCCGGTGCCGCTGCTACGCGAGCACCTGCACGACTACCTCCGCGACCGCCCGGACTGGGACGGCCGCAACTGGAACCTCCTCGTCACCGACAGCACGCCGACCAACATCGTTGTGCGCGCGACGATGTCGGCCGCCGATGCCGACGACGCCTGGACACTGCGCTGCGCCGTCCGCGAGGAACTCCTCGACTGGCTCGGCCGCCACCACCCGCACGCCCTCCCGAAGATCCCCACCGCCATCACCAACCAGGGCGAGCCGGATCGGGAAATGGCATTGTCCACCAACGGTTCCGGTGAGGCGAGCAGTCGGACCGGCGACTGACGAACGTGGCCTTTTCGGCCCTCGGCTTGGTAGAATGTTCTGTTTATCGCAGGACCCTAGACCCTGGCCGGGGGGCCGTGAAATGCGTCTGCTCTCAGCATTTTTCAGTTTGGAAACGAAGGACAAATTCACCACGTCGTTCGCCGCCATCACCTTGATCGTGAGTCTTGTGGCCTTGTGGGTCGCGATCGGTTCGCGTGACATATCCAAAGAAGCTCTGGCGGTGTCGAGGCTCGAGGCGGCGAACGTTTACCGCGTCACGATGACTCTACTCTGGGCGAATCAGCAGGGTGGCAATGTGACCACCCTGGTGTCAGGCGGCTCGCCCGACGAGTTCTCGTCGGATGTGTTCCTCTCGCCCAGATCGTGGTTGCAAGTCGAGATCACCAATATCGGAAACCGGCCGGTCACCATCTACGACATCGCCCTCATCGCGAAGCCGGAGAACGGCCTCGGATTCTGGATCACCAACGAGGCGTACAGCATTCCGGACTATTGCGAATCGGAAACCGACAGCAGCCGCGACGTGAAATGCTTCTCGTATCCGATACTCATCGCGGTCGGACGCTCGATAAGACTGCTCTGGCAGATGTCCTACTGGGGGCCTCGCCTGATCGAGGAAGCGGCGATCGCCCCGATCCGAGTGGGGATCAACAGCCGGACTGGGTTCGACTTGTTCGAGTCGACGCTGTTCGTCCGCTGAATCGCGCTCCGCGCGTGGGTGTTCGGGCCGCGGCGGCGAGGTCGATCGGTGATGTCGATCAGGGTTGTGGCTCGGGTGGCAGCATGGCTTCGATGTCTTCGAGTGCGGCCAGAGTTTCCGCGAGTTCGGTGTGTTCGGATTCGGAGAAAGGTAGCGCACGTGCTCGGGTGAGGGCGTCGCGGGCGGCGGTCGGGTCTTCGGCGCGGAGCGCGAGTTCGGCGCGGTAGGCCAAGGCTTGGGCGAGTTCGGTCAGCGTCGCGGTGTCCCTGTCCCGCTCGAGCGCGGCGTCCAGGATCTGGGCTGCTCGTTGGTGTTTGCCGTGCGAGTCGCCCATCACGACGGCCCCGTTCAGCGTTGTGGTGAGTTTGCCTGCGGCTGGGTCGTTTCCGGCGGGGCGGGGTGCGGCGGACATGATCCTGATCCAGTTCCCACCCGGGTCGATGACGGTGAATCCGGAGCGATTCTCGGCGTTCTTGCGTTTGCGCGGCCGGGTCATTCGGGGGATCCCGGAGACGAGGAGTCTGCCGTGCGCCTTGCGCATGCCCGCGGCGAACGCGTCGAAGAGTTCTCCGGTGTCGGGCACCAGGACCACGCAGGTCCCGTAAGAATCCTCGGGCTCGAAGTCCGGCATGCCGAAGAAGTCCAGTTGCAGGTCTTCGCGTTTGAGCGAGACGTACGGGTTGGGGCGGACCTGGTAATAGGTCCGGGTGAAGCCGAGCATGGTGTAGAAGTCGACGATCTCGTCGATGGATCGGCAGGGAAGCAGTGGCACGGTGATCTCGTTGGCCATGGATTTCTCCGCTCTGACGGTGAATTGCGTTCGGCTCGACGGCTATTCGGTGGAGTCGGCGGCTTCGTCGGCCATCGTGAAAGCGCCTTCCTCCAAGCGGCGAATGAGCCGGTCGGTCCACTGGGCGCCGGTGTCGGCGGTGGTCAGCCACAGCGACAGGACCTCGCCAACGGGCCCCCACGTGTCCAGATCCGTGTCCGCGGGCAGGTGCGCCGTGATGCTGGTGCGCCAGTCGCGCATCGCGCGGGATCGCTCGCGCAGCATCCGCAGCGCCTGCTCCCGTGGCAGATCTTCGATGAGGCCGATGGCGGCGCCCAACACGTCCAGGCCAGGCTCGCGGTCGGCGAGGGCCCGGCTCAGCAGCGTCAAGTACTCCTGTTCGCCCGCGTCCGTCAGTTCGTACTCGGTTCGCGGCGGGCCCCCGGCCGCTGAGGGGGCAGTCTCGTGCGCTACCAGTAGCCCCTTGCCGGCCATGCTGCGCAGCGCGTGATACACCGAACCCGATGTGGCCGTGGACCATTCGTGCGCACCCCACGACTCCAGATCCGTGCGGACCTGATACCCGTGCGCGCGTCCGCGCCTGCGCAGCGCACCGAGTACCAGCAGTCGTACCGAGTTCATTCAGCCTCTCCTCCTGGCTAGCCAAAGTTGGCTAGCTACCGACCTGAGGCTACGCACACTAGACAAATTTGGCTAGTCTGCGCCGGGTCGTATCGAGTTCGAGGCTGACGGCCGCGGGTAGACGGACGTGCGCACTGTTGCCGTGGCCGGTCGCCGATGAGAGGATGAGAAGGTGAATTTCTCATCGAGTCCAGGGGTGGATATGAGGATCGCGCCGAGCGGCCATTTCGAACTGCATGCGGGCGAGCCCGTCCCGACGTATCCGGCCGTCGCGATGCGCGGCACCAATGGTCGGGCGGTCGAACTCGACAATCCGTCGGCACGATGACGGACCTCTCGCACCTCGTCGCGCCGGAGCGCACCAGCGCTTCGCTGCTGCACCGCTATCTGGGCGACCGCCGCTTCGCGCTGACCTTGCCGCGCGCCGTCGCACTACAGATCCTGCATCCCGCCATCGCCGCCGGGCTCGTCGAGCACACGCATGTGCGGTTGTGGGAGCACAAGAAACGCACGGTCTCGAGCATGATCACCATCGCCTATTCCTCGCGGGATCTGCGCTCCCTCATCAGGTATGGGCACGAACATGTCAAGGGTGTGGACGACGCGGGACGTCGGTACCACGCCCTGCACCCCGAGGTCTTCTTCTTCCAGCACGCGACCTACGTCGACACTCTGGTGACGGCGATCGAAACCTTCGCGCGGCCCCTCACCGCGCTCGAACACGAACACCTCTACGCCGAATGTTGCGACTGGTACGACCGCTACGGCATCTCGACTCGGCATGTACCGCAGACCTGGGCGCAGTTCACCGAGTACTTCGCCGACGCCTGCGATTCGATGCTGCGCCGCAGTGCCCACAGCGACCGCTTGGCCGCGCAGGTGCTGCGCCCCGATGCGTGGATCCCGCGCCGACTACCGGATTTCGCCGTCCGCGCACTCCAGCACGAACGGGCACGAGAGCTGCTGGACGTGCGGTCGGGGACGGCCGATCGCGCCGCACTCGAGGTCTACGCGGGAACCGTCCGCACCGCGATGGCGGCCGCTCCGCCCCGGATTCGACTTGTGCGGCAGGCGCGGCCGGCGAAATGACCACGGTGCTTCTCGCTTCCATGCGGGCACAGCCCGTTCGTGGCGTCGGGTGGCACTCGGGCTACTTCCGTGCCGACTGCGATCGGATATACGGTCACTGTCGTGTCTTTCACGATGGAAATCCCCGCTACACCGATGGCAGAAGCCGCGCTCGCGATCGTGCGGCGATCAGAGGCCGAAGCCATCGTCAACCACAGCGTTCGCAGCTTCTTCTTCGCCGAGCTGCTCGCCGACCACGAGGGGCTACACGAAGATTCCGGCTATGACCGCGAGCTGCTGTTCGCCGCTACTGTCATGCACGATCTCGGAACCGGCGCTCTGGCGCCCGGTCGCGAACGGTTCGAAGTCGAGGGCGCGGACATCGCTGCCGGAGTTCTCGCCGAACACGGTGTGCCGCAATCGGATATCGATCGCGTCTGGGAAGCCATCGCACTGCACACCTCGCCCGGAATCGCCGAACGCCGTGGTCTGCTGGCCTATCTCACGGCCGAAGGCAGCAAGATGGACATCGGCCTCAATGCCCCGGTGACCGCGAGCCATCAGGCAGCGATCCACGCGGCCTACCCGCGACTGCGGATGGTGCGGACACTGACCGACGCGATCGTCGACCACGCCGCCCGCTCGGAAACCGCCGCGCCGATCTATTCGATGGGACAGCAGTTCAGTATCGAGCGACGGGAAAGCGGCGCCACACAATTGGAGCGGCTGGCGGCGGGCCTGATCCCCTGGGGCGAGTGATCTCGGCGCTCACCAAGCCCTTGGTCACGAGATCGGCGATCATTTCCGAAGGGGGTGATGATCGCCGGTGATGACCCCGGCCTCGGTCCGGCGCAGGGGCTGGATCAGTATCGGTTCATGGTCAGATCCAACCGGTCGATGTGAAACCGAGTGTCGGTGACAACGACGGAGGTTTCGGTGAAGCGGCTCCGTCCCACGACCTTTCGAATGAAGTCGCGCTCATCGACAGCGCGATCGCCTTGAACCGGCCGCCGTGCGACCTGGCGAAGCGGAGCTCGGAATCGGTGACGCGACCGGTCACCAACCGAGTCGTCGACTGAGCCAGTCGGTGGTGATCTGGGCCGAGTGGGCTTGGTAGCGGCGAAGCCGGGGTGATCGCGGTGGTGCGGGCTCACGGCTTTTCGTCGCCCAGTATCCGGCCAAGGCGCACAGGAACGCCGATATCGCGTCGGGATCGACGGCGCTGGTCGTTGGATGTGTGGCGAGGAGTTGATCGACGTCGATTCCGTGGGCGGCGATTGCCGGGGTGAGGGCGACGAGATCGATCCACGCGGCGCCGCGGCAGGGCCATGCCCAGTCGAGGATCACGACGGTGCCGTCGGGTTGGAGCAGCATGTTGTCCGGGCGGAGGTCGGTGTGGAGCAACGTTTCGCCTGCGGCCTCGCGGGTCCAGGTCGCCTCGAGATCTGCCAGCCTGTCCAGGTGGCGAAGCGACCAGCGATCGAGGTCGGCGGGAGGCTGCTGTTCGGCGAATCTCCTCCAGCCCTGCAATTGTGGTCCGTAGTCCTGGGCGATGGTCGGCAGATCGGGCAACGGGCTGGGAGTGAGCACGATCGCCAAATGTTCGATCACACCCAGGACTGCCGCCTGATCAGCTTCGCGATCGAGCCGGGGGTGGTGACCGGGCACGTAATCGAAGACCGTGATCAGCCACCCTTGGGTCTCGAGAGCGAACCGCACGGCCGGCGTGGGCACTGTGGACGGCAATCGGGAGGCGGTCTCGAGTTCGATGCGGTACATCGCGGCGAGACTGTCCTCGGTGCTGATCGCCTTCACGAAAACGCTTCGGCCGTCGCGCAATTGGAGTCTTGCAGCCAACCCATGGCTGAATCCCCTGGTTGCGTGGTTGCCGCGTGCACCCGCGCGCCCAGACGATGCTCGACCTCGGCGCGCACACCGCTGGGAAGCTCGCCCCATCGAATCCGGTTCCCGCTGTTGTCATTGCCGTCCATGCGACCATCGTGATGCGGGCCGTCGGATGGATCCAGTTCATTTCACACGCTGCTGCGTGCGGACGCGAGTGTGCCTCACTGTCGGCTGTCGGGCTCGAGCTGGCGGAGCAGGCCGAGGTCGTCGCGTACCGCCCAGTGCTCGGTCAGTTTTCCGTCGGTGATGCGGAAGATGTGCACCGCGTCGGCTGCGACCTCGCGGCCCGTGATGGGCAAGTGCGTCAAGTTCGGGAAGCCGTTGCCGATGTGGCGGCCGCGCATCGTGACCCACACCATGAGCCGGTCGCCGTCGCTCATGATCGCGTGCACGTCGAAGGCGGGATCGGCGAGGGTGGCCGTGAGCCAGCCGTGCAGGGTGCGCCAGATGTCCAAGCCGCGCTGCCCGCTGACGTGGTCGATGATGTCGGTGGCGAAGGTGCGTGTGGCGACTTGCTCGTCACCGGTGCGCAGGAATCGTAGAAACTGTTCGACCAACGCGGCCGCGTGCCGAGCGGCCATGGTGCCCCCTGATCGTCGAACCTTGCGGGCGGTCAGTACCTTTCGGTATCGGGCATTCTATCGCCAGCCCGCGGGATGGGGCCGGATACCCGAGCCGCCGAATGCGATGGCTGCTCAGGGAAGGTTGGGTCGGCGGTCGCAGTCGCACGGCTGTGCAGTGGGCACACGAGTTGACGATCGGTGGGTCGGGGCGTGCGCCCGGCGGTCTGATCGAAGGCGGCGCGTGCGGTTTGGGCCGACCGACGTTTCGCCAAGGGCTGGCGCACCTCGGCACGTCGTCGGATCGGCTCGCCGCCGATCAGGTGGAGCGGAAACCCCTCATCGATCCCACCGCGTGATGGTGATTTCGTTACGTTTCGGCGACGCATCCGCAAACCCGGACGAGCGGTGGAAAGCCCCCTTACGCTTCGGTATTCGGCTCGATCGGCCCGTCGCAACACGTCCTAGCTGCATGATTGTGAGTCGTGGGGCGGGTGGGGAGAGCGGGATGCAGCAGAGGGAACGCAATATTGCGTTTTCTGTTGTGTTCTTGCATCTGTAAGAGCATGATCCAGCTAGCCTAGTTGTGAACAACCGATCCGATGACCGGGAATACCGAATCGAGAGCCAATCATGTTGGTACATAGCGCGTTGGTGTCGGGTGAATCAGGGGTGTGGCGATGAGTGCGCCGACGGTGGGGATGCTGCCGACGGCTCCGCAGATTTTGTGTGCTTTTCAGGGACGGCGCTTCCAGGACCGTGAGCTGTTGCGGTCCGCGCACGCGCTCGCCGAGCTGCACGCTCGGCGCGCCGAGGTGCGCGACGCCTACCTGGTCGCCGAAATAGATTGTCGGCGTAGCGAACTCGTCGACGATATCAACGACTGGGTCGCGCAGGAGATGCCGCAGCACCGCAATGGCGCCTCGCTGCACACCGAGAGCCTCGGCGCCGTGGTCGACCGCATGGCGCGCAGCTGGGTGAACGCGAACCAGGCCATCGACGTCGACGGCCCGCGCAGTGACAATACCCATAAACACTGGTATCACTTGGCCGAACTCGTCGACGGCTACACTGATCTGGTAACCGACGTGGCCGGCGGCCGCCGTCGGCTGCCCGAGCAGTAGCTGCTCACGACGGCCGAACGGGCTACCGCGCCACCGCCACGACGGCGACGTCCCGGGTGGAATGTCATCCGACCAGTGCGTCCGCCCGGATGCGAACGTCGCCGCCCGTAGTGACGGCGGGCGCAACGGGGCGCCCCGCCCGGCGTGCCGCGTGGTCGACTGGCGCGGCACGCCCGCTGGTTGCTCGGGTGCGATCAGTCGGCCGGAGTGATGGATGACGCCGGCGTTCGTCCGGCGCGCCGACGTTCGCGCCGCCGACGGCGGTAGCGGCGAATCCGGCTCGCCAGCAACGTGATCAAAACGAGGCCGATCAGCAGGAGCATTCCCGCGACGATCGCCGCGGCCACCGGGTAGAAGATCGCGAGGGTGACGACGCCCGCGACGGCGAGATCCTCCACGGCGCTGGTCACGATATTGCTGGCAGGTTCGGGTGACGTGTTGATCGCCATCCGCAGTCCGGCCTTGACCAAGTGGCTGACCAGCGCGGTGGTGCCGCCCACCGCCGCCGCGGCCAGTTGCGACAGTGACTCGTCGGAGCCCGCGATGAGCGCCGCCACCACCGCGCCCGTGGCCGGCCGCACCACCGTGTGCAACGTGTCCCAGAACGTGTCGAGGTACGGGACCTTGTCGGCCACCGCCTCGATGAGGAAGAGCACCGCGGCCGCGATCAGCACGTCGGTGCGTTGCAGGCCTTCCGGTACGTCGTCGGAAAGCCCGGTGACGCCGAACAATCCGAACAACAGCACCACGGCGTAGGCGTTGATACCGCTGGCCCAACCCGCGGTGAAGATCAAGGGGAGCAGGGACACACTTCGATCCTAGGCGCGGCTGCCTGGCTCACCGCAGCGCCGCGCGTCCCCTCGCTCTGCCGAGCAGCACCAACGCCACCAGCGTGACCAGCACCAGGAGTGTCGTCCCCGCCGCGGCGTCGAACACGTCTCCCCGATCGGTCTGCCCGAAGATGGTGACCGGCAAGGTGCGCCACGTGGCGGGGTACACCATGATGGTCGCGCCCAGTTCACCCATCGACAGCGCGACAGCCAGGCCGGCGGCCGCGCCGAGCGCGGGCAGCAGCAGCGGAAGCGTCACCTGGCAGAGCACCCGAACCGGCCCGGCGCCAAGGGATTCGGCGGCCTGTCGATAGTCCGGATCGAGGCGGTCGAGCGCGGCCGACACCGCGCTGAACGCGTAGGCAAGCACCAGCACCGCGTGCGCAACGATGACGATCCACTTGGAACCGCCCAGCAGCAACGGGCGCTCGTTGAAGGCGATCAGCACGCCGAGACCGATGGCAACCGAGGGCACCGCCACCGGCAGGTGGAACACGGCGTCGGTCAGCCTGCGACACCACGTCGGCGCCTCCCGCGCGGCGAGTGCGGCCCAGGTGCCGACGATCAAAGCCAAAGCGCCCGCCAGCAGCGCGGTCTGCAAACTCACCGACAGGCTCGCCGCTTGCTCACCCGTCAGCGCCTGCCGGAAGTTGGCGAGGCCGAGATCCGAAGGGAGCGGGCCGGTCCAACTACCGGCCAGCGACGCGGCGACGACGGTGGCGATCGGCGCGACGAACACGACCGTGACGACCAGACCGAACACCGTCAGCAGCACCGCCCGGCCGGTTCGGGTCCACACCAGCATGGTCACTGTCCTTTCCGCGCCGTGACGCGCGCGAAGACGAATCGGTAGGCCGCGTACAGCGTCAGCGACAGCGCCACCTGCACCGAAGCCAGCACCGCCGCGCCGGGCAGGTCGAAGGTCACGATGCCGCGGGTGTAGATCAGCGCGGGCAGTGTCAGCACGCCCTTGGCGCCGGTGAACAGCACGATGCCGAACTCGTTGAGCGTCAACAGGAGAACGAGGCTGCCGCCCGCGGCCATGGCGGGCCAGGCCTCCGGCAGCACGACCTGGCGCAGCACCCGCCACGGCGAGGCGCCGAGACTGGCCGCCACGTCGAGCTGTTCGCGCGGGAGCCGAGCGAACGCGGCGAGCAGCGGACGCACCACGAAGGGCGTGAAAAAGGTGATCTCCGCGGCGATCACGCCGAGCGGGGTGTTGAGGAAGTTCAGCAGGGGAGTGTCGCGGCCGGTGAGCTCGGCGATCAGCGCGTTGACCGCGCCCGCGGTGCCGTAGAGGAAGGTGAACGCGAGCGTCACCAGGAACGACGGCAGGGTGAGCACGGTATCGATCAGCCTGCCGACCACCGCCGAGCCCGGGAACGGCACGAACGCCAGCACGATGGCGAGGAACGCGCCGAGCACCAGGCACCCCGCGGTCGAGGCGAACGCGATGGAAACCGTGCGCCACAGCGCGTTTCGGAACGACTCCGAACCCAGCACCGAGGACCACACCTCGGTACCGCGCCCGTTCGAGGTGACCGTCGACTCGGTGAGCACCCGCAGAATCGGATATCCGGCGACGAGGAGAACCAGCAGCACCGGCGGCAGCGTCCACAGCACCGCGCGCCGCGGCCGCCGCGCGGGTGCCGGTGGTTCGACGCTGTCCACCGGATGTTCGAGCAGTACCGTGCTCATGCTGGCACCTCCGTCGCATCGCCGGTCGGCGAACCGGATGGCACCGCGAGCCAGCGCCCGCTGCCGCCTCGCGAGGGCGTCCTGCCGTTGTGCAGGACCCGCGGCCAGCCGATCGCAACTCCCGCGCGGGCGTCGGCGAGCCCCCTCGTGCCCGCGTCGGCGAGCCCGCTCATACCCGCGCTCCCGGCTCACCCGAAATCCCTGGCGCAGTGGAACCCCCAGCACCGACCGATCGCGGGATGAGCACACCTGACGGATCGGGAAGCCGGATGCCCACCGCGGAGCCGGGAGTCGTCGCACAGTGGCCCGGTACGTCGACCGCGATCGGATCCGGCAATCCGTCCACGCCGACCTCGAGCCGCGTAGACGCCCCACGCCACACGCTCGACACCACGACGCCGCGCAGCGCGTTTCGATCGGACAACCCGCCGATGGTCACGGTATGCGGCCGAATGCACAGCAGCGCAGCGGAATTCGGGTCCAACGCGAGTCTGCCGACGCCGGGCGCGGGTGCATGGGCTCGCAACGTGTGCGAGCCCGCGGTAACCAGAGCGACGCCCCCGGAAACCCGATTCACCGTGCACGGCACAAGATTCGCCCCGCCGAGGAACGCCGCGGTGAAGTCACTGGGCGGCCGCTGCCAAAGATTCTCGGCGGTGTCCACGTCGACGAGGCGGGCGTCGCGCATGACCGCGATCCGGTCGGCGAGCGCCAACGCCTCGGCCTGATCGTGCGTGACATACAGCATCGCGGTGTCCGGCAACGCCTCCCGCAACTGCCGCAACTCACCGAGCATCGTCTGACGCAACTGGGCGTCCAGCGCCGCGAGCGGTTCGTCGAGCAACAGCACCTTCGGCCGGATGGCCAACGCCCTGGCGATGGCCACGCGCTGCTGCTGCCCGCCGGACAGCTCGCGCGGCAGCCGCTTGCCGTACTCGGCCATACCGACCATGGTCAGCGCCTCGGTCACCCGCTCCGCGATGGCGTTGCGCGGCACGCGATGCGCTTTCAGTCCGAAGGCCACATTGCCGTGCACGGTCATGTGCGGGAACAGCGCGTAGGACTGCACCACCACGCCGATTCCGCGCTTGGCCGGTGACAGATTGGTGACGTCGCGCCCGGCCAGCCGGACCGCGCCCGAGGTCGGCCGGACGAACCCGGCCAGCGCCTTGAGCGCGGTCGACTTGCCGGAGCCGCTGGGCCCGAGCAGTGCGACTGTCTCGCCCGCGGCGACGCGCAATGTGAAGTCGGCAAGGGCGACGGTGGACTTGCGGCCGGTCCCGTACCGGACGCCGACCCGGTCGAACACGATGGCGGGTTCGCCGTCGACTTCGTGACGCGAAGTGGCGGTGGACGTTTCGGTGAGCGTGTCGCCGGGGATCATGTCAGCCTCCGATGGCCTTCTCGTAGGCGGCTACGTCGTCGTTCAGGTCGGCGAGGACTTTCGTCCAGTCGGGGCGCACGATCTGAACGCCCTGCAACAGGGCGGCCGGGCTCGGGCCGGAGCCGGTGGCGTCGGCCAGATCGGTGCGGGCCGAAACGGCGAACGCGTCGGGGCCGAGCGTCTGCTGCACCTCTTTGCTGAGCAGGTAGTCCATCAGCTTCTTGGCGGCCTCCGCGTGCGGGGCGGCCTTGGCCAGCCCCATGAAGTAGGGCAGCGCGACGGTGTGCTTGGCGCCGTCGGCCGAGGCCGGGAAGAAGATGCCGAACTTCGAGCCCTTCGAGGTGATCGATTCCATGTTCATCTGGATGTCGCCGTTGGCGATCAGCAGCTCGCCCTTGTCGACCTTGGGTTGCAGCTTGCCGGTGGACGCCGACGGCCCGACATTGTTGACCTGCAACCGCTTCAAGTACTCCAGCGCGCCGTCCTTTCCGCGCAACTGTTGCAGGAGGATCAGCACGGCGGTGCCGTCTCCGGCCTGGCCCGGGGTCGAATACTGGAGCTTGCCTTTGTATTCCGGCTTCAGCAGGTCGTCCCAGGTGAGCTTCGAGGCGTCGACGGAATTGTTGGCGATGAAGTTCAGGTAGTTGCCCGCCACGCTGACGAACCTGCCGTTCGGGTCCTTCCCGGTGGCGGGGTAGGCCGAGGTGTCGACGCCGAGCGGCTGCAAAAGCCCTGCGGCGTCGGCCTTCTGGATGAACGGGGGCAAGGTGACCACCACGTCGGCCTGCGGGTTGGACTGCTCCTTCTCGAGGCGGTTGACCACCTCGCCGGATCCCGCCGCGACGACGTTCACCGCGATGCCGGTCTCGGACCGGAACTTGTCGAAATGGGTCCGGTACCAGGCGTCGAGGCCGTCGGCGGAGTAGACGGTGACCGTCTCGGAGCCGCCGGAACCCGTTCCGCCGCAGGCCGCGGTCACGGCGACGACGGTGGCGGTGACGACCAGCAGGGCGGTCCTGGACAGGACGCGGGACAGGCGCGTGGGGGAAGTACGCACGGTGGGAGCAACTTTCGCTTGATGGTGTCGATGGTCGTAGGGACGAGGACTCAGGCGCGCTCGGCGCGGATCAGTTCGGCGAATTCGACGACCGAGGGCAGCACGTGGGTGGCCCCAGCGGCACGCAGCCGCGGTTCGTCGTGCGCGCCGGTCAACACGCCCGCGACGATGCGGGCGCCCGCGGCACGGCCGGTGGCGATGTCGCTGGTGGTGTCGCCGAGCACGGCGACACGGTCGACGGCGTCGACGCGCAAGCGCAGCAGCGCGGTGAGCACCATGTCGGGGTAGGGGCGGCCCCGACCGGCGTCAGAGGGCGCCAACGTGAGATCGGCGATTTCCCGCCAGCCAAGCGCGTCGAGCAGCCGATCCTGGGTGCTCCTGCTGAAGCCGGTGGTCAGCGCGACCCGCACACCCGCGTCGCGCAGCGATGAAATGGCCTCGGCCGCACCCGGAATGGGCGAGATGTCGACCTCGCCGATCAGTGCATCGTAGGCGTCCTCGAAGGCGCGGTTGGCGGCCTGCGCGCGGTCCTCGTCGCCGAGCAACGCGCGGAACACGGCGATCTTGGACTGTCCCATGGTGTCCAGCACGTACTGGCGGGCGTGTTCCCGCCGCGGCCCTTCGGTGTCCATGCCCGCGGCCGTCGCCGCCGCTTCGAACGCGCGCTGCACCAGGCCGCCGTCGGCGACGGTTGTTCCCGCCATGTCGAGTACGGCCAGCTGAATCATGTTGTCCGGCATCGTTTCTCCTTCAGAGGCCGAGTAGCTCGGCGGTTTCCTCGCCGAGGACCGGGCCGAGGGTCATGCCGCGGCCGCCGGGGCCGGTGATCACCCAGACGTGCTCGTCGGCCTTGGCTCGCGTGACGATCGCGGCGGGATCGACGCTCTGGCTGTACACCCCGGCCCACCGGCGCACGATCGGCGGCAGCTTGCGGCCGAGCAGTTCCTCGGTGACGGAGGTGAGGTGCTCGTAGGGCGCTTCGTCCACGTCGAAGGCGAACGGCTCGGTGTACTCGTGGGTGTCGCCGATGGTGAGTCCGCCGTGCAGGCGCTGCACGCACAGCAACTGCATCCGGTGCTCGGCCGCGGTGGCGGTCTGGGACTGCTCGCGTTCGAGCGCGTCCACCTCCGGCCCGGCGAAGCCGGGGTAGTAGCGGAAGCTGTCGCCGTCGGCGACGGCGGTGGTCAGCGGCTCGCCGAGCGGCGCGGTCTGCATCATCTGGAGCCGGACCCGGCGCACGGGGATCGTCCCGACCAGTTCCCTGGTCAGCCCGGTGTGCGCGGCGCCGGGGCAGACCAGCACCAAGTCGGCCGTGAAGGCGCGGCCGTGGTCGTCGAGAACCGTTGCGCCGGAACCGGTGTCGGTGACGGATCGAGCTTCGGTTCCGGCGTGGAACGAATAGCGTTCGGAGGCCGCGAGATAGGCGCGCAGCGCGGGCAGCGCCTGCCGCGACTCGACGGCGGCGTCGGTCGAGCAGTGCAGTCCGGCCAGATACTTGCCGCGCAGCGCGGGGTTGATCGCGCGCACCCGCTCCGGCTCGAGCAGTTCGAATCCGCGCGCCTCGGCGCTCTCGCTCGCCGCCGCCGCGCTCGCCACGGCCAGTTCCTCGGGGGTGCGCACCAGCGTGATGGACCCGGCGGGCCGGAACCCGACGCCGGGGACCTTGCCGCCGATCTCCTCCCAGATCTCGCGCGAACGCAAGGTCAGGTCGAGCTCCGTCGCCGACCGCCCGGACACCCACACCAGGCCGAAGTTGCGCACCGTCGCGCCACGCGCCTCGGGCTCGCGCTCCAGCTGCACTACCTCGTGTCCGCGGCGGACCGCGGCAAGGGCGTGGGCGGTGCCGAGGATTCCACCTCCGATGATGACCACTCGCATGGGACCCATGGTGGGCAATGGTCTAGACCGATGAGTGTTGCCCGTGCGAACGCCGGGTTAACAATTGGTATAGACCAATTGCGGGTAGGCTGTCGGGCATGGAAGCAACGGAGGTGACGCGCGGTCGGCGTGGCGAGACATCCAGCGGCGGCACCGAATTGGTCCTTCCGGAGCGCTTGCCGAAGTCGTATCGGGTGCGCACCGAGCTGGAGGGGATCATCGACGAGCTGGCCGAGGGCGATCCGGTGCCCTCGGAGCGCGAACTCGCCGTGCGATTCGAAGTCGCCAGGGAAACCGTCCGGCAGGCGCTGCGAGATCTCTTGGTGGAAGGGCGGATTCGGCGGCAGGGACGCGGGACGGTGGTGTCCCGGCCGAAGATGGTGCAGCCGCTGTCGCTGCGCTCCTACACCGAGGGCGCGCTGAGCCTGGGCCGGGTGCCCGGCCGCATCCTGGTCGGCTGGGAGGACGTCCCCGCCGACGCCGACACCGCGCGCGATCTCGGGCTCCCCGTCGGCACGCCCGTGATGCACCTGGAGCGCGTGCTGCTCGCCGACGGTGAGCGCATCGGACTGGAGAGCACCTTCCTTCCGCTGGCGCGCTTCGCCGGACTCCGCGACAGCTACGACCCCACCACCTCCCTCTACGCGGCCGTGCGCGCCTCGGGCGTGGAATTCGGCGCGGCAACCGAACGCATCGAGACCGTGCTCGCCTCCCCGCGCGAGGCCGCCCTGCTCGAATGCACCACGGCGCTGCCCCTGCTGTTGTTGCACCGGCGCAGCGTCGACGAGGAGGGCGCGCCCATCGAGCGGGTGCGCGCCCTCTATCGCGGCGACCGGATCGCCTTCGAGGCGCGGCTGTCGAAGTAGCCGTCAGCGGAGCTGCGGCGCCACTTTCGTGCCAAGTAGGTCGATCGTGCGCAACACCTTCTCGTGCGGCAGCGTGCCCACGCTTGTGTGCAGCATGAACCGGTCAAGGCCGAGAGTGTCGCGCACTCCGGCGATCTTCTCGGCGACGTAGTCCGGCGTCCCGACGAACAGCGAGCCGCTCTGCGAACGCAGCGCGTCGAACTGTGCCCTGGTCATCGGACCCCAGCCGCGCTCGCGGCCGATGGTGCTCATGGCCAGCGCGTACGGCTGATAGAAGTCGGCGACGGCCGCTTCGTCGGTGTCGGCCACGTAGCCGTGCGCGTGCACCGCCACCGGCTGCCGCTGGTGCCCGCCCTCTGCCAGCGCCCGGTGATACAGATCGACCAGCGGTGCGAAACGCGCGGGCTGGCCGCCGATGATCGCGATCGCCAGCGGCAGACCGAGCAGCCCGGCGCGGATCACCGATTCCGGGCTGCCGCCGACCGCGATCCACACCGGAAGCGGCCGGTCCTCGGTGCGCGGATAGACCACCGCGTCGCGCAGCGGGGCGCGGAACTTCCCGGACCAGGTGACGGGCGCGTCCTCGCGCAGCCGCAGCAACAGCGCCAGCTTCTCCTCGAACAGTTCGTCGTAGTCGGCCAGGTCGTAGCCGAACAAGGGGAACGACTCGGTGAACGAGCCGCGGCCCGCCATCAGCTCGGCACGTCCGCCCGACAGACCGTCCAGCGTCGCGAAGTCCTGGTACACGCGGACCGGGTCGTCGGAGCTGAGCACGGTGACCGCGCTGGTCAGCTGGATGCGCTCGGTGCGCGCCGCGATCGCCGCGAGCACGACCGCGGGCGAGGACGCGGCGAAGTCCTTGCGGTGGTGTTCGCCGACGCCGTACACGTCCAGGCCGGCGCGCTCGGTCGTCACCGCCTCCTCGACCACCTCGCGCAGCCGCTGCGCGGCGCTCGGCGCGGGCCGGTCGCCCGCCGGGTACAGCTCGGCGAACGTCGTCAGTCCCAGTTCCACAGCTTCAGTCCTCTTCCTGAGTAGTTGCCCAGAATAATCGGACTGCGGTCCGGTCCTATTCCGTCCCGGCGCGGGCGGCGGGGTGGCGCCGAGCGGGTGCGGATAGTCTTGTCCCATGTCCGTGCGTACCCGTAAGCCACTCGTTCCCGGCACGCTCTCGCCCACCCGAGAGGTGCCGCGCTCCATCGAGCGACCGGAGTACGCGTGGAAGAAGACCGTCAACGAGGGGCGCGAGCCCTGGGTGCAGACGCCGGAGACCATCGAGAAGATGCGCGTCGCGGGCAAGATCGCCGCGCAGGCGCTCGAGGAGGCAGGCAAGGCGGTGGCGCCCGGGGTGACCACCGACGAACTGGACCGCATCGCCCACGAATTCCTCTGCGACAACGGCGCGTACCCATCGACGCTGGGCTACAAGGGCTTTCCGAAGTCCTGCTGCACCTCGCTGAACGAGGTGATCTGCCACGGCATTCCGGACTCCACCGTGATCGAGGACGGCGACATCGTCAACATCGACGTCACCGCCTACATCGACGGCGTGCACGGCGACACGAACAAGACCTTCCTCGCCGGTGACGTCGACGAGGAGGTCCGGCTGCTGGTGGAACGGACCGAGGAGGCCACCATGCGGGCCATCAAGGCGGTCCGTCCCGGCCGGGCGCTCAACGTGATCGGGCGCGTCATCGAGTCCTACGCCAACCGGTTCGGCTACGGCGTGGTGCGCGACTTCACCGGCCACGGCGTCGGCCCCACCTTCCACAGCGGCCTGGTGATCCTGCACTACGACCAGCCCGCCGTGGAGTCGATCATCGAGCCGGGCATGACCTTCACCATCGAGCCGATGATCAACCTCGGCGGCATCGACTACGAGATCTGGGACGACGGCTGGACCGTGGTCACCAAGGACCGCAAGTGGACCGCGCAGTTCGAGCACACCCTGGTCGTCACCGAGACCGGCGCGGAAATCCTCACCCTGCCGTGAGCGATCGGCGCTGCCCTGCTCGCCGCGGCCGGGAGCGGACGCGATGAAGGGGGCGCTGCTCGTCGCGGGCACCACCTCCGACGCAGGGAAAAGCGTTGTGGTGGCGGGCATCTGCCGCATGCTGGCCAGGAAGGGCGTGCGGGTGGCGCCGTTCAAGGCGCAGAACATGTCCAACAACTCGGTCGTCACGCTGGACGGCGGCGAGATCGGACGAGCACAGGCACTCCAGGCGCAGGCCTGCGGTCTAGAGCCCAGCGTGCGGTTCAATCCGGTGCTGTTGAAGCCGGGCAGCGACCGTCGCTCGCAGCTCGTGGTGCGCGGCAAGGCCGTCGGCACCGTGGGCGCGGCCGACTATTTCCGGCACCGGCAGGAGCTGCGCGCGGTCGTCGCGGCCGAACTCGACGCGCTGCGAGCCGAATTCGATGTGGTGATCTGCGAGGGAGCCGGGTCGCCCGCCGAGATCAATTTGCGCGCCACCGATCTGGCGAACATGGGGCTGGCCGAGGCGGCGGTTCTGCCGGTGCTGGTCGTCGGTGACATCGATCGTGGCGGGGTGCTCGCGCACCTGTTCGGCACGCTGGCCGTGCTGGATCCCGCCGATCAGCGGCTCATCGCGGGTTTCGTGATCAACAAGTTTCGCGGTGACGTCGACCTGTTGCGGCCGGGTTTGGAGCGGCTGACCGAACTCACCGGACGACCCACCCTCGGTGTCGTCCCGTTCGCCGAAGAACTGTGGATCGATGCCGAGGACTCGCTCGGCACCATCGCCGACGCCCCGGTCGGCCGCCCGGCCGCACCCGCGGGAACGGAATGGCTGACGGTCGCCGCCATCCGGCTGCCACGCATCTCGAACTCCACCGACGTCGAGGCGCTGGCCTGCGAACCCGGCGTCGCGGTGCGCTGGGTGCGCGATCCGTCCCGGCTGGCCGACGCCGACCTGGTGGTGCTGCCCGGCAGCAAGTCGACGGTGTCGGATCTGGACTGGTTGCGCCGCAGTGGAATTGCCGCCGCCCTGGCCGAGCGCGCCGCGGCCGGGCGGCCGATTCTCGGTATCTGCGGCGGCTATCAGATGCTCGGCCGTCGCATCGTCGACGACGTGGAATCGGCGGCGGGCACGGTCGACGGACTCGGTCTGCTCGACTTGGACGTGGAGTTCGCCGAGCCGAAGGTGTTGCGCCGCACCGAAGGTCACGGGCCCGCGACGTCCGTCGAACGTATCCCCTTGCAGGGCTACGAAATTCACCACGGCCGCGTGACACGCAACGGCGACCCGGCTTGGCTCACGGCGGCGGAGGAGCCGGAGGGCAGCGTTCGCGGCGCGATCTGGGGAACGCACCTGCACGGACTGATGGAGTCCGACGACTTCCGCCGCGCCTGGCTGCGGGAGGTCGCCCGCCGGGCGGGCCGCACGGGTTTCGTTGCGGCCGAGGCGACTTCGGTCGCCGCCGTGCGGTCCGCCCAGCTGGATCTGCTCGCGGATCTGATGGAGCAGCACCTCGACACGAGCCTGCTGGAGCAGCTGATCACCGAAGGCGCGCCCGGTGCGATGCCCACGCTCAGCTCGAGTCTCGACGCACTCGATGTGGCGGATCGGCGCTAGACGAGGTCAGCCACCTTCGCCCCGGCGACCCTGCGCGCCGATCTCGGCGGTCGGCCGGTCGCCCTGCCCGCACACCATCCCGGCCGAATGGAGCTCGGCGACCGGCGGACCGTCCGCTAACGCTGCGGGTCGGTGACCTCCTTCGGCAGCGGATCGCTCATGGCGACACCCGAACCGGTCCACGTGTAGGTGATCGTGACCGGACCGCCCTGCGGCGCGGCGAACGGCTCGTCGGCCACCAGCCACCGGTACCCGACGCTGACCGAGTTGCCGTTCGAGCCCGCCACGTGCGTGAACGCGTAGGGCTCGGAAGTCGCCGTGCCCAAGTACTTTCCGTCGTGGAAGAACATCACGTGGATCGGCGCGCCCGCCGAGTTTCCGCCCACGGCGCGCACCCACAGCAACTGCCCGCAGCTACCCGGCTGGTCGGCCGAGGCCTGCGTGGCGACCCAGCCTTCGCCCAGCCCGGCCAGCGCGGCGCGCACACCCGCCGACGCGGGGTCGACGCAGCGCCCTTGGCCGCTGATGTTGTCGCTCGGCACGGGCTCGGTGTCGGAGGGGACGGGTTGCCGCGATGGTTCGGTCGCGACAGGCGGTGGTGTCGTGCCGGGCGCGGGCGTGGCCGCGGGAGGCGTGGCCGTGTCGCCGGGCGCCTGCGGCGCGGACGTGGTCGTTCCCCCGGGAGCGGACGCGGGCACCGTTGTCCGTGGCGAAGTCGGCGTCTGCGTCGAGTCGTCGCTGCCGCAGCCCACCGCCAGCGCGGCCGCGGCGGCCAGCAGCACGGCCATTCGACCCATGTGGTTCATGTCCCCTCGATTCTGTCGAGACCGTGCCATCGCACGCTCGTTCGTTTCATCGTGGATCCCGATCGGCGCGTTAAACGCGGGAATTCGGGGCATCGCTACCCTTGACAGGATGAATGCGCCCGCTGAGTTGTTGGTGACGGTTGCCGCGGATCTGGAGTCGGTGACGACGACCGGTCCGGAAGACGATCCGGCCGATGTCGGGGTGAGCCGCGCCGCGATCGACGCCGTGTGGGAGTCGGTGCGCGCGTGGTACCGGTTGGGGACCACGCCTGCGATTCAGGTGTGCCTGCGGCGCGACGGGAAGATCCTGCTGAACCGGGCGATCGGGCACGGGTGGGGCAACCGGCCTGGGGACGGGCCGGACGTGGCGCGGGTGCTCGCGACGCCGGACCTGCCGTTCTGCGGATTCTCCACCGCCAAGGGCGTCTCGGCGGCGCTGATGGCGATGCTGGCCGAGCAAGGCGCGTTCGCGTTGAACGACCCGGTGTGCGAATACATTCCGGAGTTCGCGGCCAACGGCAAAGAGCGCATCACGATCGGCGACGTGCTGTCGCATTCGGCGGGCGTGCCGTTCGTGACGGGGCCGTATCGGGGCTACCAACTGGTGGTCGACGAGGACCTGGCGGTGCGGGCGCTCGCCGATCTCCGGCCCAGCTGGCCGACCGGTCGTTTCCGCGTCTACCACGCGCTGACCAGCGGTTTGATCCAGCGGCTCCTGGTGCAGCGGGCAACGGGCAAGCGGATGCGGGAACACCTGCACGAGCAGGTGCTCGCGCCGCTCGGCTTCCGCTGGACCAACTTCGGCGTGCGACCGGAGGAGGTCGATCAGGTGGTGCCGAGCGTGCCGGTCGGTCCCGGTCCGTCGCGGATCTGGAAGTTCTTGGCGCGCAAGGCGCTCGGCGGCGGCATGGGCGGGGCGATGAACGACGAGGCGACCCGCGCTTTCCTCACCGCGGAACTGCCGTCCGGCAATCTGGTGACCACCGCCTACGAACTGTCCCGCTTCTACGAAATCCTCGCGCGCGGAGGAGAATTGGACGGTGTCCGGATCATGCGCCCGGAGACCTTGCGCGAGGCGGTGCGCCCGGCGAGCCGGATTCCAGGGGCGGCGGGCCGAGTCAGCGTGGCGGGCTACGAACTCGGCGGCAGCCGTTCGAAGTTCGGCCGCCACACCGAAACCCATTTCGGCCGCAGCGGACTCACCACCCAGTACGGCTGGGCCGACCCCGCCCGCGGCCTCTCCGGCGCCATCCTCACCAGCGGCAAGGCGACCGGCGACACCAACCGCCCCTGGCAACTGGTCGCCCAGATCTCGGCGGCCGTCCCTCGCCACGAGCCCTGAACCGCCATTGACCAGCCGTCTCGTCTGCCTTACCTGACCGAGATCCACCGGGTGCTGCGCCGCCGGTACGGGCTGGACGCCGAGACCGTCACCGAGATCATGCTTGGCCTGCTCGCCTCCGCCGAGATCGTGGTCGAGCGGGCCGACACCGTGCGGCAGGCACTGCGGCGCTGCGCCGAGGACCCGGCGGCCGCTGCCATCACCGGGATGCGGTTGGCGGTGTGAGCCGGTCGCCCGGACACGCCGTCGGAGCGGGTAGCGGCGGTGTAGCGTACTCGGACATGGAGTCTCGGCGGATCACGGTCGGTGACCGGGCCTGGACCGTGCGGGTCGACGGCCCGGAAACACGGCACACGGTATTGCTCTTGCCCGACGCGGGCGATCCGGTGGACGTGTACGACCAGGTCGCCGCCCGGCTGCACACTTCCGACCTGCGCACCCTCGTCGTCGAGTCCGTCGAGGGACTCGATCCCACGGCGGTACACGCCATCCTCGACCAGCTGAACGTCCCCTACGCGCACGTCGCGGGCCGGGGCGCGGGCGCGACGGTGGCCTGGCAGACCTGCTCCGGTCCGTTCGGACGTTTCATCAGCATGGTGGTGGCCGACCGCGGCCATCCCGCGGCCGCCGGAGCCGACGGTGTCGTCGTCGACCCCGGCTGCCTTCCGCTGGAGCTTCCGGTGACGGTGCTGGTCACCAAGCGGTTGCCGCGCACGGTCGCCGACGCCTCGGGACGCTTCGTCTACGGCGAGTTCCGCGTGGTGCAGGTCGACGTCGACAACGTTGCCACCGAGGCCGACCACGAAATGGCCACCGAGATCGTGCTACGCACCAGCCTCTGGTGACTCGGCCTTGCGCCGGTACACCGCCAGCCAGTCCAGCCAGTTGTCCATCTCCTCGAACGCCTTGGCGCGCGGCTCGGCCGAGGAGAGGAACACGTCGTGGCGGGCGTTCTCGATCGGCACGATGTTGGTGCGATCACCGAGGCAGCCCGACCAGCGCTGAATCTGCTTCACGTCGAGCACGGTGTCGGCCACATCGGCGGCCGGGCCGTACTTGCGCATGAACTTGGTCAACCGGGACCGCAGGATCAGCGCGGGCACCCCGATGTCAAGGCCTTGGTGCAGGCGGAAGTGGCCGCGGCGGATCGCGCGCAGCCAGCCGAAGCGCACCGGCGCGCCGGCCAGCGGCTTCCAGTCCAGGTTGTAATCCCACTCGCCCGCGGCGCTCTTGTGCAGGCTGTCGCCGTAGGTGCTGATCGAGGCGCCCGGCATTTCCAGCATCGAACGGAACCGGCCGAGCGCGCCGATGATCGGCGTGCCGATGGTCCGGTAGTACGACGGGCCCTGCAGGTCGAACCAGGGGCTGTTGAGCACCAGCCCGACGATGCCCGAGGCGGCGACGCCCGCGGTCCGGTTGAGCCGGTCCAGCCACAGCGGCAGGATCAGGCCGCCGGTGGAGTGCGCGACCAGCAGCACCTGCTCGCCCGCCTCCTCCTTGACGATGCGCAGCGCCTCGTTCAGCTCCTCGTCGTAGAAGGCGAGGTCGGTGACGTAGTGCGGGCTCTGTCCGTCGCGCAGCGAGCGGCCGCACTTGCGCAGGTCGAGCGCGTAGAAGCGATGACCGCGCGCGGCGAAATGCTCGGCGAGGTGCTGCTGGAAGAAGTAGTCGGTGAAGCCGTGCACGTAGATCACGGCGCACTCGGTGGCGGCCGCACCGGTATCGGGGAGATAGCGCACGAGGGTCGCCGAGATGTCGCCCTCACCGTCCGGGTCCGGGCCCAGCGGGATGGACCGCTGCTCGTACCCCGCTCCCAAGACATCCGGCCGCCACTTGCTCCCCGTCTGCTCCGTGATCTCGGACACGTCTAGCGAGGTTTCGTTCGTCACGAGACCCAATGTAGGCGAGGTCCGGCCCGGAAAGAAGATCGCTCACGACCTGGAAGGAGGGAGGAATCTACGTCACATTCGCCGGGTTCGTTGCCGGAATGCGATCCCTCGAGGTGCACAATTGGCGATAGGTGAACGGCGGGTAACCTTATCGACCGCCGAGTCACGCCAGGCTCGCAACAATTGCAATGCGCCCCGTCGCAACAACCACATAGCGCCCGTGCCCAGGCAAAACCACCCTGCCGGTGGCCGCGCCAGAAGTGACAAGGAAGTCGATCTACCCGTGCCGAACGCTGCCATGACTGAAAAGACCGATGTAGTTCTCATCGGTGCCGGGATCATGAGTGCCACTCTCGGCGCGCTGCTTCGTCAGCTGCAGCCGGAGTGGTCGATTTCGCTGTTCGAGCGGTTGGACGCCGCGGCGGCGGAGAGCAGCGATCCGTGGAACAACGCGGGCACCGGACACTCGGCGCTGTGCGAGCTGAACTACAGCCCGCAGAACGCCGACGGCTCGGTCGACGTGACCAAGGCCATCGACATCAACGAGCGCTTCCAGGTCTCCCGCCAGTTCTGGGCCTACGCGGTGGAGAACGGGGTGCTCGGCGACCCGTCCCGCTTCATCAACCCGATCCCGCACGTCAGCTTCGTGCACGGCGCCGACGATGTGCAGTACCTGCGCAAGCGCTACGAGGCGCTGGCTCCGCACCCGCTGTTCGAGGGCATGGAGTACATCGACAGCCCCGACGAGTTCGCGCGCAGGCTGCCGCTGATGGCCAAGGGCCGCGACTTCTCCGACCCGATCGCGCTGAACTGGACCGACGGCGGCACCGACATCGACTTCGGTTCGCTCACCAAGGAGCTGCTCGCCTACCTCGGCGCGACCGGCGCGAACCTGGCCTTCGGCCACGAGGTGCTCAACCTCGACAAGCAGTCCGACGGCAGCTGGAAGGTCCGGGTCCGCAACCTGCGCACCCGTCAGACCCGCACCGTCCAGGCCAAGTTCGTCTTCGTCGGCGCGGGCGGCGGCGCGCTGCCGCTGCTGCAGAAGTCCGGCATCAAGGAGATCAAGGGCTTCGCGGGCTTCCCGGTCAGCGGCCAGTTCCTGCGCTGCACCAACCCGGCCCTTATCGACAAGCACGAGGCCAAGGTGTACGGCAAGGCCGCCGTCGGCGCACCGCCGATGTCCGTGCCGCACTTGGACACTCGCGTCATCAACGGCAAGCCGGGCCTGCTGTTCGGCCCGTACGCGGGCTGGACCCCGAAGTTCCTCAAGGACGGCAGCAACACCGACCTGTTCAAGTCCATCCGCGCCGGTAACCTCGCGCCCATGCTCGGCGTCGGTCTCACCGAGATGTCGCTGGTCAAGTACCTGGTCTCGGAGCTGGTCAAGTCGCAGTCCGGCAAGGTCTACACGATGGAGGAGTTCATCCCGCGGGCCGACGGCCGCGACTGGGAACTGATCACCGCGGGTCAGCGCGTGCAGATCATCCGCCGCAAGGGCATCGGCGGCGTGCTGGAGCTCGGCACCGCCGTCATCGCCGCCAAGGACGGCTCCATCGCGGGTCTGCTCGGTGCCTCGCCGGGCGCGTCGACCTGCGTCACCGCCATGCTCGACGTCCTGCAGCGCTGCTTCCCGCGCGAGTACGCCGACTGGACCCCGCGCCTGCGCCAGATGATCCCGTCGCTCGGTGTGAAGCTCTCCGAGGACAAGGCCCTGTTCCACGACGTGTGGGACTGGACCAACAAGGCGCTCAACCTGACCAACGCGAACACGCCGAAGCATGCAGGGGTCGCGCTGACGCCGTAGGTGTGATAGCAAGGCGCGATGATGTCAACGGTTGCTCTCAAACGGTCATGGGCGCAGGATCTCGACACTGCGACCCTGTATCAGCTGTTGAAACTTCGCGTCGAAGTCTTTGTGGTCGAACAGAAGTGCGCTTACCCGGAGTTGGACGGACTCGATCTGCTTCCGGAAACGCGGCACTTCTGGCTCGACGACGAAGGTGAGGTCATCTGCACCCTGCGCCTGACGGAGGAGCACGAGAACGGCGTCAAGTCGTTCCGCATCGGCCGCCTCTGTACCGCCGTTCCGGCCCGTGGCCACGGCTACACCACCCGCGTGCTGCAGGCCGCGCTCGCCGAGGTCGGCTCGGCCACCGTGCGGCTGAACGCGCAGACGTATCTGGTGGACATGTACGCCAAGCACGGCTTCCAGCCGGACGGCGAGGAGTTCGAGGACGACGGGATCATGCACACGCCGATGCGGCGCGGCTGAATAGTTGGCGCGCTGGCGCGAACGGGCTCGTAAGACTCGCCCACGGGGTGGCGGGGAGCGCGTGGATGGATCGGGCTTGTCCCAGCTGGGCCAGCCGATAGGTATCGGATGGGCGGGCGAGTGTCGCGGCTGCGTGCCGGGCGAGTAATGCTTTGGGCGGACCGCGCGTACCGCAGCGGGGCTAGGCGATAGTCGTTGGCAGATCGCGGCTGCGGGTCCCGCGGATAGCCGTCGGACCGACGGTGCGTTATCCCGGTCGCTCCGGGGTGGTAGCCGCGGGGAGGACGGGCGCGCCTAGGCTAGGGACGTGTCCTTGTCCCGTGTTGAAGTCGCGACCTCGTCCCGTTCGCCCCGTGTAGACACCGAGGCGGGGTTTCCGTTCTCCGCGGTGGTCGGGCAGGAGCGCCTGCAGCTGGCGTTGATCTTGTGCGCGGTGCATCCCGGTATCGGCGGCGTGCTGGTGCGCGGCGAGAAGGGGACCGCGAAGTCGACGGTCGTGCGCGCGCTGGCGCACCTGTTGCCGCCGGTGGTGGACGAGACGGGCGCGCGGCCCGCGCGGTTGGTCGAGCTGCCGGTCGGCGCCACCGAGGACCGCGTGGTCGGATCGCTGGATCTGGAGCGCGTGCTGCGCGACGGCGAGCAGGCGTTCCGTCCCGGTCTGCTGGCGGCGGCGCACCACGGCGTGCTCTACGTCGACGAGGTCAACCTGCTGCACGACCACCTGGTGGACGTGCTGCTCGACGCCGCGGCCATGGGCCGCGTGCACATCGAACGCGACGGCGTCTCGCATTCGCATCCCGCGCGCTTCGTGCTGGTCGGCACCATGAATCCCGAAGAGGGCGAGCTGCGTCCGCAGCTGCTCGACCGATTCGGGCTCACCGTCGACGTGGCCGCCTCCCGCGACGTCGACGTGCGAATGGCGGTGGTGCGCCGCAGGCTCGACTACGAGGCCGATCCGGCCGGATTCGCGGCCCGCTACGCCGCCGCCGACCGGGAGATCGCCGACCGCATGCTCACCGCGCGCGACCGGCTCCCCGAGGTCGCGCTCGATGACGTGGAGCTGCGGCGGATCGCGGCACTGTGCGCGTCCTTCGACGTCGACGGCATGCGCGCCGACCTCGTGGTGGCGCGCACCGCGACCGCGCACGCGGCATGGCGCGGCAGCGACGCCGTCACCGAGGAGGACGTGCGGATCGCCGCGGAACTCGCACTGCCGCACCGGCGTCGACGCGATCCGTTCGACGAGCCGGGCATCAGCGAAGAACAGCTCGACGAAGCCATGAAGGAAGCGGCCGCCGAGGCCGACCGCGCCGAGGAGCCCACGCCGCCGACGGAATTCGACGGTGGCTCGGATGATTCCGAGGGTGATCGCGGCCCCGAGGACCCGGACGACGGACCCGACGCGCCACCCGAAGGCCCGGGCGGCGGACCAGCGCCGCGCGAAGGACGCACCGGCACACCGAATCCCGGCGCCGCCAAGCCGCCGCGCTGGGAGGTCCCCGGAGTCGGCGAGGGTGCGCCGGGCCGCCGGTCCCGTGCCCAGACCAGGCACGGCCGGGTCGTCCGCTCCACCACCGAGACCACCGCGGGTCTGCATCTGCTCGGCACCGTTTTCGCCGCCGCGCCGCACCAGCACGACCGTGGCCGGGTGGACGGTCCGCTCGCGCTCGCCGCCGAGGACCTGCGCGGCGCGTATCGCGAAGGGCGCGAAGGCAATCTGGTCGTCTTCGTGGTCGACGCGTCCGGCTCCATGGCGGCACGGGACCGGCTCTCGGCCGTCACCGGCGCGGTGGTCAGCCTGCTGCGCGACGCGTACCAGCGCCGCGACAAGGTCGCCGTGATCACCGTGCGCGGCCAGGACGCCGAACTGGTGCTGCCACCGACGTCCTCGGTCGATATCGCGGTCCGCCGCCTCGCGGGCCTGCGCACCGGCGGCAAGACCCCGCTCGCCGCCGGCCTGCTGAAAGCGCGCGAGGTGATCCAGCGCGAACGCGTGCGCGACCCGCGCCGCCGCCCGATGCTGGTGCTGCTCACCGACGGACGCGCCACCGGCGGAGTCGATCCGGTGCCGAGGGCCCGCGCCGCCGCCGCACTGCTCGCCAAGGACGCGGTCACCGCGATGGTGGTGGACTGCGAGCGCGGCATGGTGCGGCTCGGCCTGGCGACGGAGTTGGCGGGCGCGTTGCGCGGCGGCTACGTGCGGCTCGCGGAGTTGACCGGCTCGGCGGTCGCCGACATCGTCCGCGCCGGATCCGCGAACGGTGCCGTGCGCGCCGCCTGATCGTCGTGACTCCGCTCCGATAGTTGTACGAGGCACAAGGAGATTCGATGCCCAAGGGTGTGCCGGAGACGGTTCCGGACGATGGACTGACCACGCGGCAGCGGCGCAACCAGCCGGTGCTCGCGGTGCACACGGGTCCCGGCAAGGGGAAGTCGACCGCGGCGTTCGGGATGGCGCTGCGGGCTTGGAATCAGGGATTCGACGTCGCCGTCTTCCAGTTCGTGAAGAGCGCGAAGTGGAAGGTCGGTGAGGAGGCGGCGTTCCGCACCCTCGGGCGGCTGCACGAGGAGACCGGCGCGGGTGGCGCCGTGGAATGGCACAAGATGGGCGAGGGCTGGTCCTGGACCCGCAAGCACGGCACCGAGGAAGACCACGCGTCCGCCGCGCTGGCGGGCTGGCGCGAGATCGCGCGCAGGCTGGCCGCCGAACAGCACCGCTTCTATGTCCTCGACGAGTTCACCTATCCCCTGAAGTGGGGCTGGGTCGACGTGGACGAAGTGGTCGAGACGCTGGTAGACAGGCCCGGCAACCAGCACGTCGTCATCACGGGCCGCGACGCGCCGCAGGCGTTGATCGATGCCGCCGACCTGGTGACCGAGATGACCAAGATCAAGCATCCGATGGACGCGGGGCGCAAGGGTCAGCGGGGTATCGAATGGTGAACCGCCGCAGGGTGATTCCGCGCCGGTCGGTGGCGTGATGGGCACGGTGCCCGCCGTCGTCGTCGCCGCTCCCGCCTCCGGGAGCGGAAAGACCACGCTGGCAACGGGTTTGATCGGCGCGTTGCGGCGAGCGGGACACCGGGTCGCGCCCTTCAAGGTCGGACCGGACTACATCGATCCCGGATACCACGGGCTCGCGGCGGGACGCCCCGGACGCAATCTCGACCCGGTGCTCGTCGGCGCCGACCGGGTGGCGCCGCTGTACCACCACGGCGCCGCGGGGTGCGATCTCGCGGTGATCGAGGGCGTGATGGGTCTGTTCGACGGACGCATCGATGAGCACGAAACCGGCCCTGTCGCAGAGGGTTCCACCGCCCAGGTCGCCGGTCTGCTCGGCGCGCCCGTGGTGCTGGTGGTGGACGCCCGCGGCCACAGCCAGAGCCTGGCCGCCCTGCTGCACGGCTTCGCCACCTTCGACAGCGGCGTGCGGCTCGGCGGCGTCATCCTCAACCGCGTCGGCAGCGAACGCCACGACCAGGTCTTGCGCGCCGCCTGCGCGCGGGTCGGATTGCCCGTTCTCGGTTCGCTGCCGCGGATGGACGCGCTCGAGGTGCCGTCCAGGCATCTCGGCTTGATTCCGGCCGTCGAGCACGGTGCGGCGGCGTCGGCGGCGGTCGCCGCGATGACGGACCTCGTTGCGGCGCACGTGGATTTGGCGGCCGTGGCGGCGCTGGCGCGGCCCGCGATCGGCGGGTCCGCATGGGATCCGGTTTCGGCCATCCGCGAGGCGAGCGGGGGTGGTTCGGCGATCCGCGGCGGTGTGGGCACAACCGGAGCGGCACGGCGAGCTGCCGGATCCTCGGCGCTCGGGGAACCGGACAGGCCGATCCAAGGCGGTGCCGCGATCGAACCGGGTCGGCTGGACGAGCCGATCGACGGCGGTGCCGCGACCGGCCAGGGCCGCGTGAGCGGCGGCGAGCCGACTGCGCGGCGGCCGATCGGGGCGCACGGCGGCGGCTCCGCCGACGACCATGGTGCACGCGCTGCGCGGTCGATCGGTGTCGGCCCGGCAGAGTGGGTAGCTGCTGAGTCGGTAGGGACCGTCGACGGCGGTGCCGCGAATGAATAC
The DNA here is from genome assembly GCF_900215415.1 of Nocardia amikacinitolerans. Taxonomy (NCBI): domain Bacteria; kingdom Bacillati; phylum Actinomycetota; class Actinomycetes; order Mycobacteriales; family Nocardiaceae; genus Nocardia; species Nocardia amikacinitolerans. The sequence continues at coordinate 466,284 of NZ_OBEG01000006.1, forward strand.
CCTGTTGTCACGCCGACATCGGCTTGGCCGATCTTGGACAACCTCGGCCGTTCGCGCGACGGTGCGACTGGCACCGGCGGTTGTAGCGACGGTCCCGTGATCGCGATGGCGGGCGGGCCCGCCTTCACCTTCGGCTACGCCGAGCATCGAGAACTGCTGATCGCGGCAGGGGCGCGGGTGGTGGTCTTCGATCCACTGCGTGACGAATTGCCCTCGGGAACAGCGGGTCTCGTGCTGCCCGGTGGATTCCCCGAGGAGCATGCCGCCGACCTCGCGGCCAACACGCCCCTGCTCGCCGCGGTCCGCGCGCACGCTCGCGCGGGGCTGCCGATCCATGCCGAATGCGCGGGCCTGCTGTACCTCACCCGCTCCCTCGACGGACACGCCATGGCGGGCGTCGTCGACGCCGACGCCGAGTTCGGCCCGCGCCTGACCCTGGGCTACCGCGACGCCGTCGCGCTTGCCGATTCCGCGCTCTGGCGGGCGGGTGAGCGCGTGCGCGGCCACGAATTCCACCGCACCCGACTGCTCACCACCGCCCAGGACGCCCCCGCCTGGGGCTGGCAGGACGGCTCGGGGGCTCGCGTCCGAGAGGGCGCGCTCGTCGGCCGCGTACACGCCTCCTACCTGCACACCCACCCCGCCGGGAACCCCGCGGCGACAGCGCGTTTCGTCGTTGCCGCCGACGACTACGCTCACGCAGATGTGTCCCGCTGAACTGCGCCCACCGGTCGCAGTCGGCATCGGCATGCAGCCGGGTGCCGCAGCCGCAGCGATCCTGGACGCCGTTCGACACGTGCTCGGCGACGAGTCTCTCGCCTGCCTCGCGACCATCGACCGGCGCGCTGACGAGCCGGGCTTGCAGGTGGCCGCCGGTGAATTGGGCATTCCGGTACGCACGTTCACCGCCGCCGAGCTGGACTCCGTCACGGTGCCCACCCCGGCGGTTCGTACCAAGGCGGCGGTCGGTACCGCCGGTGTGGCCGAGGCCGCGGCCGTCCTCGCCGCAGGTGGAGGAGTTTTGCTGCATACCAAGAAGGTTCACTGTGGCATCACCGTGGCGGTGGCGCGTCCCGACCCCGGGCAGGCACTCGGCAGCGTAGTCGGCTGAGGCGGCCGCGGCCTGTCGCTCGGGTATTCGCCACACAGACAAGTTACTTGGCGTAGTCGACGCGTCGGCCCGGGTAATCCGTTCACGGTGGTTCCAGCGGCGGTGTCCCGCCGTTTCGGAAGGCTTGTGCCGCCCTGCCGAGGCGCTGCGGAAATTCACGCAGTCGCTGCGGAGGGACGATGGTGACGCGCAGTGCGGTCGCGGTTCCCACCAACACGGTAGCTGTCTCGAGCATGGTGGTACCCGAGTCGGCGTGCTGGTTGATCAACCACATGACTGCGACAGTGACTGTCGCCCATGCCAAATCCTGACTCCACTTCGTCGTCGATGCGAAGTGGGTAGCGCGGGGAACCGGTGATAACGAGATCGACGCGACGGCCGGTTCCGGGGTGGGCAGGCTGCGCAGTTCGTTCGGAGGGGTCAATGGCTCGTCCTTTGCGTGTGAGGCGAACCATAGTGATGTCCGCCGGAATCGTCGCGGACGTTGCGACCCGACTTCTCCGTATCCTGGAGGCCGCGGACGCCACCGCCGTAGCGCCGATGTGCAGCCTCGATATTGGCAACTTTCCAACCTGGAGAGCGTCAATTAATTGACGGTTCGAACCGGCTGAAAAAATAGACTTGTAGTGTGGTAGTGAGCAATAGCGCCGCAGCAACTGTCGGTCACCGGATACGACGTGCGCGGCGGACCAAGAAGATGAGCCAGGCGACCCTTGGATCGCTCGTAGATCGATCCGAAACATGGATGCGGGGTATCGAAGCCGGCCGGATTGCGCTGGACAAGCACTCGGTGATCGAACGATTGGCCAAGGTGCTCGAGGTCGACGTCGGTTGGATGCTCGGGCGCCCGTTCGAGTTCGGCGAGGAAACCGGGCACAGCGCGGTCCCCGCGCTTCGTAGTGCGCTACGACGCACCGGGCTGGTGCTTTCTGGCCACCCTGGATTACACCAGGCAACGCCGAAGATGCTGCTGACAGATCTACGTGCCGACGTCGACCGGGTCACGCGGCGGCGCCAGGCGGCGAACCTGCTCGAAGTGATGCGGCAGCTGCCCGACCTCGCCGAGGCGCTGAATACGAGTGCTTTGGAAGCGCGGGGTTCTGAACGGGATGTGGTGCACGGGTTGATCATCGAGGCCTCGAACGTGGCCCGCATGGTCCTCAACCAGCTCGGTTACCACGATCTGGCCTGGACCGCCGTCGACAACGCCGCCACTGCCGCAGCCGAACTCGGTGATCCGCTGATGAGTGCTTGCGCGGCCTGGGATCGTTGCGGGGTGCTGCTGCACACCGGCTCGCTCGGTGAGGTGATCACCATCGCGGAAGCCGCGCTGACCGAACTTCGCGACTACATGAAAGAGCCTACGCCGCAAGTTCTTTCGCTGTGGGGCGCGTTGCACCTTCGGTGCGCCGTCGCGGCGGCCCGGCGCTGTGACGCGATCGCGGCGTGGGGGTACCTCGCCGAGGCCGAGGCAACTGCGACTCGGCTCGGCAACGACCGCAACGACTTCCAAACCGTGTTCGGTCCGACCAACTGCAGCATTCACGCCGCTGAGGTCGCCGTCGAGCTCGGCCGACCTGACATCGCCCTGCGCCGCCACGTCAGTATCGACCTTTCCGCCTTGACGTCGATAGAGCGCCACACCCGCCACCGCATCGATGTCGGGCGTGCCTATGGACAGCTCAAACACGACGCCGCAGCCGTCGAACAACTGAAGCAGGCCGTTGCTTTGGCGCCGCACTACGTTTACAACCATCCGATGGCACGTGATCTCGTCGGTGCGCTGGCCTGCAGATCGCAGCCCAGCGCGGTGGATGCCGGACTCGGCGCGCTCGAGCGTGCGATGGGACTCGCTTAGACGCGGTCCTCCTGTCCACGGAGACTCGCAGCGGACCTGCGCGGGGGCGTCGCAGAGCGCGAATCAGCATGTGCCACGGCACGCCGAGCTTGGCGACGGCCGACTACGGTGCGACCGACGTCCAGTCGGCGAATCCCGTGGGATCGTGGCGGCCGAGGGAGGCGTGTTCGAAGAGGCCCCAACCTTCGGCTGATCCGCAGCGGGCGTGGGCGACGTGGTCGATGACGCCGTACGGGATGCGGGGGGCGATGGCCGGGTCGGTCAGGTCGTAGCGGCGGAATTCGGACCAGTCGCGGCCCTTCCACTGGCCGTGCAGCCAGTCCGGGTCGCCGCCGTAGCCGCAGCCGACGTGCAGCGGGACGCCGGTGCCGGGAGTGATCTCGACCTCGAGCGACTTGCCGTCCTGCGTCGTGAGATCGAGCCGGGCGGCGACGGGAATCCTTGTGCCCGAACGGTATCGGATGGTGACGCGCGGCCAGCCGAGCTGTTCGGTGCGGCCGTCCGGCCAGACGCGCACCGCGTCGTTGAGGGTGCGCCTGCCGTCCGGCTCCTCCTGCACGATCACCACGATCGCGAAATCGTCGAAGCGCAGCGGCACGTACAACCACCAGAAGCCGCCCGATGGCTCGGCGGCGGCTCGCCCCGCGGGCTCGGTCTCGCCGACCGGACGGATGCCCCAGGATCTGTCGCGGGTGCCGGTCCACACCGCGGGGTCGACCGCGATATCCGTGCCGTCCACGTGCAGCGTTCCCGCCCAGGAACCGACCTGCGCGAAGCGGGACGCCTCGATGATGGGCCGGTTGCCGGTGAGGATCAGATGCGGCTGTTCCTGCACGGTGGGGAAGGCGCCGGTCCAGGTGAGGTCACAGCTCAGGTCGTCGTGCTCGCAGACGACGCGCAGCCGCTGCAGCGGTTCCAGCACCTCGATGCGGTAGCCGCCGACCCGCATGTCCAGGCTGCGGTCGCCCAGCGCGTCGGAGAACCGCACCGAGCGCACCTCGTCGCCGCGGCGGACCGCGAGGTAGGCGTCGGTCACGCCCAGGTTCGGGTAGACGCCGAGACCGGTGATCAGCAGCGTGCCGCCGTCGCGGTCGTGGGCGTTGAAGTAGCTGCGGTCGTAGAAGTTTCGGTCGCTGGAACCGACCCTGGCCAGCGAGAGCGGCGTCTGATGGATGGGGTATTCGTCGAGGGGCGCGGGTGCGGCCATGGTGTTCCTCACGTCCATTCGTAGGTTCCGTCGAGCAGCGCCTCCAGGCTTGCCCGGTGCATCACGTAGTCGTCCCGGTCGGGAGTGTCGGTGTCCTCGCCGAAGTGGATCATCCTGCGCTTGACCCTGGCCATCACGATCCCGTGCCGCAGCGCGGCGTAGACGAGGTAGAAATCCAGATCCCGCACCGTATAACCGGTCAGCTCTTCGTATTTCGCCACCACTTCCGAGCGGCGCAGGAAGTCCGGCAGGCCAGGTTGCTCGAAGCGGGTGGCGAGATCCTGGAAGAACCGGTGGATGAAGACGATCCAGGCGACGTCCAGCTCGCGCGGACCCAAACCCGCCATCTCCCAATCCAATACGGCGACCGGCTCGAATCCGTCGTAGATGATGTTGCCGGGACGAGAGTCGCCCCAGGACAACACATCCGGGCCGGGGTCGGCGGGCCAGTGCGCGTCCAGCCAGTCGAAGGCGCGCTCGAGCAACGGGATCGGATATCCGTCGTCGGCGAGCGCCCAGCGGTACCAGGCGCGATGCCAGTCCACGTGCCTGCGCAACGCCTGGCCCGGTCCGTCCAGCATCGGGAATCTGGCTGCGGGATCCGGGATTGCGTGAATCTTGGCCAGCACTGCGAGGGTGTTGTCGGTCAGCAGCGCGCGTTCGGCGGGCTCGGCGTCGAACAGCCAGCCGTAGAAGACATAGGGCGGATTGTCGGCCGGAACCCGCCCGTCGATCCGGCGCATCACGAAAAACGGTGTGCCGAGCACACTCTCGTCGGTCTCCAGCCAGCACAGCGGTGGCACCGGCACGTCCGTCGCGGCCGCGACACCCGCCATCACGTGGTACTGCTTGGCCAGATCGTAGGTTTCGAAGACCGGGAAGTCGGCGGCGGTCGGTGCCAGCCGCGCGACGAACGAGCCGCCTTCGGCCCGGCCGCCGACGCTCCACTCCGCGTCGAAGAGCACCGACGCGCTCGACATCCCGGACCCCTGCGGCAGCGTCAGCTCGTGCACGCGCGGCGGCTCGTCGGCCGCGACCTTGCCCGCCAGCCAGCGCGACAGGTCGTCGGCGAGGCTCTGGAGATCGCGTTCGCTGATCGTGAGCTGGCGCCGCTCGGTGGGATCGGGCTCGTCGGCCATCATCGTCCTCCTGTAGTCGGGCGGCGGGCCACCCACCACCCGGCACTTCCTCCCGGGATAGGCGAACTGTAACGCGTTCTAATTGGGTGTCGCGGGGATTCGCGGGATTGGTTCGCTGACCGAACTCCAGGGTTGACACGGGTCTCCGTCATCCTTTCGGAGTATGGCGGCTACCCCGCGCGACGGAGCCGGAAATCGGGATCCCGCCGGAAGCGCCCGGAGGGTCCGCGTGGATACCGTCCTCACGGAAAGTCGTCCATGGCAGTGAGGAGGGATCCGTGCGGGATCGGGGTGAGCGAACCATCGGCACAGCGCTTCCGGGTGTGGTGTCTCCGAGCGGTGTCGGGGTGCGAGCGGGCCGCGAGCGCAGCGCATGCGGGCGTGGGGTCATCGGGTGCCGGAGCGGTGCTGTGCTATGGGGGCGCGGCGAGCGGAACAATCGCACAACGCCCACGGGCGCGGCGGCGTCGAGCGTCGGCGAGGTGTCGCTGTGAGTGTCATCGGTACGGAGGTGCTCGAGCGAGACGGCGCGGACGTGGTCGATCCGGCACCGCGGTGGTCGCTACCGGCTCGGATCGTCTTCCGGTTCGGTTTCGTCTACCTGATGCTGTTCTGCCTGACGTTCGCGCAGATCCTGTTCGTCTTCACCGGCGTCGCCATGCGCTGGCTGCCGGACTCGGCGATCACGTGGCAGATGAACATGGTCGAGCCGGTGGCCAGGTGGACGGGCGAGCACGTCTTCGGCGCCGACGCGGTGTATCACGAGAGCGGCAGCGGTGATCAAACCATCATCTGGGTGCTGCTCTTCTGCATGCTGGTCGCCGCGGCCGTCATCACCGCGGTGTGGTCGGTCCTCGATCACCGCCGCGCCGACTACGCGGTCCTCGGCCGGTGGTTCGTAGTCTTCCTCCGGCTCTGCCTCGGCGGGCAGATGCTGTGGTACGGCTTCGCCAAAGCGGTGCCGAACCAGATGCCGTATCCCTCGCTCACCACACTGCTCCAGCCCTACGGCAACCTCAGCATGACCGACGTCCTGTGGAACCAGGTCGGCGCGGCGCCGTCCTACCAGGTGCTGCTCGGCATCGCGGAGGTGCTCGGCGGTCTGCTGCTGTTCTGGCCGCGCACCGCGACCGTCGGCGCGCTGCTGAGCCTGGTGAGCATGGCGCAGGTCTTCGTGCTGAACATGACCTACGACGTGCCGGTCAAGATTCTGTCCTTCCACCTGATGCTGATCTCGCTGGTCGTGCTCGCACCGCAGGCTCGGCGTTTGGCGAATGTGCTTGTGCTGGAACGTCCTTCGGAACCGACCACGCAGCCGTTGCTGTTCCGTTCGGCCAGGGCCAATCGGATCGCGGTGGCGTTGCAGGTGGTGCTCGGCCTGTGGACGTGCTCCGGCGCGGCGTACACGGCGTGGGAGGGCTGGAACGAATACGGTTACGGCGCACCGAAACCCGCGCTCTACGGGATATGGAACGTCACCGAGTTCACCGTCGACGGTCACCCGCTCCCGCCGCTGACGACCGAGCCCACCCGCTGGCAGCGGCTGGTTTTCGACCAGTTCGTCACCAGCTACCAGCGGATGGACGGCACCTTCGTGCCGACCATCGCCGACGTCGACACCACCGCGCGCACCATCGCGATGACCGCGCCGCCCACCTCGCCGGACGCTCAGCCGACACCGGTCGCGACGTTCACCTTCGAGCAGTCCGCGCCCGACCGGCTCGCCCTCCGTGGCGATCTCGGCGGCAAGCCGGTCACGCTGACGTTGGAAGAGTTCGACCTGGACGAGTTCCCGCTGCGCGGACCGCGGTTCCACTGGATCCAGGAGACTCCGAACCTGAATTGATCCGGGTAGCCGCCATTCGACTACCGTCGATTCCCTCCAGAACTGATTCGGCCGGGCCAGCCTGTGAGCTGACCCGGCCGGATCGGCGGGCGGGAGGTCGAGCGGGTCAGCCCTTGAGCAGCTCGACCGTGTTCCGTTCGCCCGTGTCCTGTTCGACCGCGTCCTGCTCGGTCTCGACCGACTCCTCCGGCGCGTGCGAGCGGCTCGGCAACAGAACCGCCATCACGATCACGATCAGCGCCAGCGCCGCGGAGATCCCGAACGCTAGACGCATGCCGTCGAGGTTGGCGGCGACCGGGTCGACGCCTTCATCGATCAGCGTGGTGCTGCGAGCGGACATGACGGTCACGACCAGGGCGGTGCCGAAGGCCGCGGCGACCTGCTGGAGCGTGCCGAGCATCGAGCTGCCGTGCGAGTACAGGTGCTGCGGGAGCGCGCCGAGGCCCAGGGTGAAGACAGGCGTGAACGCTGCGGCCAGCGCCACCATGAGCAGGATGTGCAAGCCGAGCAGCTGCCAGTACGGCATGCTCATCGAGATCTGAGTGAAACCGGCCAAGGACGCGGCGATGCCGATCGCGCCCGGGATCACCAGGACGCGGCCGCCGAAGCGGTCGAACAGGCGACCGATCGTCGGGCCGAGCAGACCCATGGCCAGGCCGCCGGGCATGACGAGCAGGCCCGTCGCGAGCGGGCTCAGGCCGCGCAGGTTCTGCAGGTACAGCGGCAGCAGGATCATCGAGCCGAGCATCGCGAGGAACGCGATCGACATGAGCAGCAGCGCCTTGGCGTAGGTGCCGATCAGCAGGATGCGCAGATCGAGCAGCGGGGTGCCGGTGCGCTGCAGCCGCAGCTGGCGGGCGGCGAACACGCCGATGAGGGCGAGTCCGACGGCGACGATCAGCGCGGGGGCGGCGACGTTGTCCGCCTCGAACCGGCTGAGTCCGTACACCAGGCTGCCGAAGCCGATGGCGGCCAACGCCACGCTGGACACGTCGATCGCGCCGGTCTGCGGTTCGCCGATGTTCTCGAGTCGCCGCAGTCCCAGCCAGGTGACCGCGCCCGCGATCGGCAGCACCAGCACGAACAGCCAGCGCCACGAGCCGACCTGCAACACCAGTCCGGACAGGACCGGTCCCATGGCGGGTGCCACGGAGATGGCGAGGGTGACGTTGCCCATGACCCGTCCGCGATCGTGCTCGGGCACCACCGTCATCAGGGTGGTCATCAGCAGCGGCATCATGACCGCGGTGCCGCCCGCCTGGACGATCCGCCCGAGCAGCAGGACCTCGAACGTCGGGGCGACGGCGGACAGCGCGGTGCCCGCGAGGAAGACGCTCATCGCGATCGCGTAGGCGCGGCGGGTGGTGACCCGCTGCAGGAACCAGCCGGTGGCCGGGATGACGGCCGCCATGGTGAGCATGAACGCGGTGGAAACCCACTGCGCCGACCGCTCGGTGACCTCGAGGTCGGCCATCAGGCGCGGGATCGCGTTGATCATGATGGTCTCGTTGAGGATGACAACGAAGGTCGCGAGCACCAATAGGAGGATGACGGTCGGCGTCCGCCGCCCGGTCGGACTGGCGGATGGGACGGCTGACATCGGTTACCTCCGGGGTGTTCGTGAGCGAAAGACGTGGGGTGGTCTTGGCCGAGTCGCCAACCGAGTGTCTCGGCCTACAGGAGAAGAGACGGGAATGGTTCGGTCAACTCATCGGGCCGCGCCAGTGTTCCAGTCGCCTCCGACAAGAATCAGCCGATTTTCCCGCGGTCACCGTTCGGATGCCCGCCGGGAAAGGTCTGTTCACCAGCGACTTTCGCGAATATCTTGCCGCTGACGTGACGCTCGTCACTACGCCTGCCCGGCGCCACGCGAACTTCCCCGATGCGGTCGAGCCGGCGAACTCGACTGCTGCGCGCACTGGACAACGCAGGCGCAGCTCACCGCCTCCCGCGTTTAAGGCTCACCGCGCCTTGACCTCCCGGCGCGGCCGTGCCGGGAGCCACCGTGTCGTCTCGCTTCTCACCGACCGAGACTCGCCGCGGTGCGCTAACGCTCCAGTTCGGCGCGATTCGCGCCTCTGATTGCCGGTGCGTCGCGGGCAGGCCGTAGGCTCGAACACTGTGCCGAACACGTCAGACAACGCCGAGGAACAGGCGGTATCCCAGTCCGCCGCCCAGCCGACGGGCGACCCGAACTACCTGGTGGGGCTCGATCTGAACGGCCGCCGCGTCGTCGTGATCGGCGGCGGAACGGTGGCCCAGCGCAGGCTCGGCCTGCTCATCGCCTCCGGTGCGGACGTGCACGTCATCAGCCGTGAGGTCACCCCGGCGGTCGAGGGTATGGCCACGTCCGGGCAACTCACCGTCACGCTGCGCGCCTACGCCGACGGCGATTTGGACGGCGCGTGGTACGCGATCGCCTGCACCGACGAACCCGAGACGAACGCCGCCGTCGTCGAGGAGGCCAACCGGCGCCGCGTGTTCTGCGTGCGCGCCGATGTCGCCCGGCTCGGCACCGCGGTCACCCCCGCCACCGCCCGCTACGACGGTCTGACCCTGGGCGTGCTCGCCAGCGGACAGCACCGTCGCTCGGCCGCGGTGCGCACCGCCCTGCTCGAGGCGCTGCAATCCGGTGTGGTGACCGATGATTCGTCGCCGGTCACGCCCGGCGTCGCGCTGGTCGGCGGCGGACCCGGCGACCCGGACCTGATCACCGTGCGCGGCCGCAGGCTGCTGGCGCGGGCGAACCTGGTCGTCGCCGACCGCCTCGCGCCCCCGGAGTTGCTCGCCGAACTCGGACCCGACGTCGAGGTCGTCGACGCGGCGAAGATCCCGTACGGCCGCGCGATGGCGCAGGAGGCGATCAACGCCACGCTCATCGAGGGCGCCAAGGCGGGCAAGTTCGTGGTGCGGCTCAAGGGCGGCGACCCGTACGTGTTCGGACGCGGGTACGAGGAGCTGGAGGCCTGCGTTGAGGCGGGCATTCCGGTGACCGTCGTGCCCGGTGTCACCAGCCCCATTTCGGTGCCCGCCGCCGCGGGCATCCCGGTGACCCACCGCGGCGTCACGCACGAGTTCGTGGTGGTCAGCGGGCATGTCGCGCCGGACCATCCGGATTCGCTGGTGGACTGGCCCGCATTGGCAAGGCTGCGCGGCACCCTCGTGCTGATGATGGCAGTGGAGCGGATCGAGCAGTTCGCCGCCGCATTGCTGGACGGCGGACGTCCCGCCGATACCCCTGCCACCGTCATCCAGGAGGGCACACTGCGCACCCAGCGGGTGCTGCGCGCGGACCTCGGCACCGTGGCCGCGCGCGTCCGCGAGGAGGGCATCCGCCCGCCCGCGATCGTCGTGATCGGCCCGACCGCCGGGTTCTCGGCGAAATAGCCCGATCGACCCGGTTCGGCCTTCGCTGCGGCCGGGGGCGACGTGCCTCGGCTATCAATTACAGTGACTCCCTGTGCTCCAGAATCCCGCTGCGACGATGCAGTACCCGGTAACGCAGCGGGCCTTCGGGCTCGCGATCCTAGTCTTGAGCGGGCTGCAGCTCATGGTCGTGCTCGACGGCACGGTGGTGATCTTCGCGCTGCCGCGTCTGCAGGATCAGATGGGACTGACCAGCGCGGGCAGCGCGTGGACGGTCACCTCCTACGGCCTCACCTTCGCAGGCCTCATGCTGCTCGGCGGCAGGCTCGGCGACGCCTTCGGCCGCAAACGCATGCTGATCTACGGCGTCGTCCTGTTCACGCTGGCCTCGCTGGCGTGCGGGCTCGCCCAGGGGCCCGCGATGCTGATCGCGTCCCGCGCGGTGCAGGGCGCGGGCGCGGCGGTCGCGGCGCCCGCCGCATTGGCCCTGGTCGCAACGACTTTCGCGCCAGGTAAGGCGAGGAATCAGGCGATCGCGATCGTCGGCTCGATGGTCGGCATCGGCTCGGTCGGCGGCCTAGTGGTCGGCGGCGCGCTGACACAGCTGTCCTGGCGCTGGATCTTCCTGATCAACGTGCCGATCGGCCTGCTCATCGTGCTCGGCGCGGTGTACTGCCTGTCCGACACCGCACACCACCGCGTGACACTCGACGTGCGCGGCGCCGTGCTCGGCACCCTGGCCTGCGCCGCCATCGTCTTCGGCGCCACCGAGGGGCCCGCGATGGGCTGGAGCAGCCCGATCATCATCGGCTCCCTGATCGGCGGCGCGGTGCTGCTCGTGGTGTTCGTGCTCGCCGAGCGCAATGTCGACAATCCGCTGCTGCCGTGGTCGCTGTTCGACAGCCGCGACCGCGTCACCACCTTCGTGCTGATCCTGCTCGCCGGCGGCGTGCTCGGCGCGATGACCTACTTCGTCGCGCAGTTCCTGCAGAACGTCGTCGGCTACGGACCGCTGGAAGCGGGTGTCGCCTCGATCCCGTTCACCATCGGCATCGGCCTCGGCGGGGCGATGGCCTCGAAGCTGGCGATGATGGTCGCGCCGCGCTGGCTGCTCGCGAGCTCGGCCGTGGTGCTCGCCCTCGGCCTGCTGTTCGGTTCGACGCTGGAAGGCGACGTGACGTATTGGCCGACGCTGCTGATCCTGCTGATCGTCATCGGTTTCGGCGTCGGCGTCGCGATGGTTGTCGCGCCGCTGTGCGTGCTGGTCGGCGTGCCGCCCAACGACATCGGCCCGCTCGCCGCGGTGGGGCAGATGTTCATGAACCTCGGCACGCCGTTGGCGATCGGCGTCCTCACTCCGATCGCGGTCTCGCGCACGCTGTCGCTCGGCGGCAAGACCGGTAAGGCCTCGGACATGAACGCGGCGGAGATCGTCGCGCTCGGCAGCGGATACACGCTCGTGCTCGCGGTCTGCGCGGGCGTCGCGGTGGTGATCGGCTTGATCGCGTTGACACTGCGGTTCACGCCGCAGCAGGTCGCGCAGGCCCACCACGCCCAGGAAGAAGCGCAGCGGGCCTGAGCTCGCGTGCGGCCACTTCGTGCGAGTGACGCGTGGCCCGAGTTCGATTCCGGGGTTCAGAGCCGTCCGGCCACCTTGCGCGGAGTGACGCGGACGATGACGCGCTCGGCGTCCTCGGCAGAGGCCGGGTTGAAGTCCGCGTAGTTCTTGCCCGTGTACTTCAGCGCCAGCTCGTCGGGCAGGGTCTTGTCCGGATCGGGCGTCAGCGTGGCGGTGCCGCGGATCTCGGCGTAGACGTAGGGGTTCTCCGGCGGGTTGATCAGCACCGTCACCCGCGGATCCCTGGCCAGATTCTTCGCCTGCTGACGTTCCACCGTCGTGGAGAACAGCAGATCGTCGCCGTCACGCTTCACCCAGATCACGGTGAGATGAGGTTGCCCGTTCGCGCCGACGGTGGCCACGGTGGCGAACACGTTCGACTCGTCGAGGTATTTCTTCAGGTCGTCGGAGAGCACAGCTGTACCGGTCATGTACCAGGGGAACACCCGTAAGCAGCCGCGCATTCCCGCATGTCGTGAATCCGTGCCCACCGGCTCTAATTGGTTGTCGCCTAATGACTTCGGCGTGTCGAAACATGGAAGACCGGGGCTTCGCCCGCCCCCGGGCCTCGGCATCCCGCCCATATCGCCTACCGGTCGGTGGGACCCGCTAGACAGAACCGGTCGGCCATCTGGCCGAGTGTCAGGTGCTCAGTTGGGGACGCGGCGGCGGAGGTGACCCGCTTGCTCGAGCACGCGGAGCGCCGCTCGTCGTTGCCGGCATGGCCGGTCGTCGGGATGCAGGTGGATCTGCATTAGTTGGTGCGCTTCGGAAACCGTTGGTGTGCTGTGTGGTTCGCGTTCGCAGTCGTCGTAGTACGGGTAGTGGTTGGGGTCGTCGGAACCGTTCTCGAATGCAATGCGTACGCGAACGGTGTCGGACTCACAGCTGTTCGCATGATCGGCTGCGGGCAGGGGGCGAGTTGGGGCGAAGTCGGTGGGGATGCGGTAGCGGTTGAACGGGTCAACGCTGATTCGATAGATGATGCGGCTACCGGTGAACGCTCGCCGACCGTGCAGAAAGCGGTGGTTGTTGATCACGTACCCGTGTCCGGCGGGGAGCGTGAATGCCATCGTGTGGCGTTCGATCGCCTCGACGAGTGTCGGTAGCCAGTGCAGCGCCTCGGGGGCGTATTGCGCCAGTTCGTCGAGGCGGAACCGGATGCGAACTCGCCCGCTGGTGGTGTGTTCGAACACCGATCCCAGGTACCCCGCCGCGCCGCCGAACAGCACCGAACGCGGATGCGACAGCGCGCGTAGCGCATCGGGGGCCGACTTGGTGAGGTCGTCGTAGACGGCTTTGCCGTCGATGGCGATGCACTCGCCACCGGTCGCGGCTTCGTGCCCGCAGGCGACCATCAGCAGATGCGGCGGGCGTGCTACCCCGGACCGGTCGGTGTGCGCGGGCAAGGCGCGGTTGCTGAACCCTGCGTAGCCCGGTTGCGTGCCGACCTGGCCGAGATCGGCCAGGGTGGTCACGCCGTCGGTGCCGCTGTCGCGGTGGGCCACGATCACCCCGAGTGAGTTCCCAAGCCGAGCTAGCCCCGCTTGATCGGATATCCCATCGAAAGTGGCGATGCCGCCTGATGCCAGAGTCGCTGCGAGCGTTTCGGTCCCGTGTCGGTGAATATCGACGTACATGGACCAAGGCTCGGGTCCGCCCGCTGCAGTGGTCCACTGACAACCTGTCACCGACCCGCCTGCGAACGATGGCCCTGGCCTGCGGGAATGGTGTTACCGTCGGCCCCATGACTGCGACGAACTATGTGCCGCACCTGTATTCGATTTCGATCAAGGGTGTGGTGGTGCGCAATGGCGAGGTACTGCTGTTGAAGAACGAGCGCGAGGAGTGGGAGTTGCCGGGCGGGCGCATCGAACCCGGTGAGACTCCGGAGGAGTGTGTCGCGCGGGAGATCACCGAAGAGACCGCGTGGCCGGTCACCACGGGCCCGATCCTCGACACGTGGATGTACTACATCAACGAGGCCGAAAAGAACGTCTTCATCGTCACCTACGGCTGCTACCCCGACACCGACGCCGAACCGGTGCTCTCCCACGAGCACAAGGAAATCGGAATGTTCGGCGAATCCGAGATCGCCGGGCTGAACATGCCGGAGGGGTACAAACGCTCGATCACCACATGGTTCGCACGCCTGCGCGCCACCGAGGCCGAACCGGTCCGATAGGGCCAAGCGGTGAGCGCCAGTCGATGCCCGGCATGTGCGGCGGTGCTCAGCGACACCGACACCGCCGTGTTTCCGGCCTGCGGTGCCCACGCCGCCGTCCGGTCCCCGTTGGCGCCTGTCGCGTTGGCCTCTGCGGTGTGGTTGTGGGCGGCCCCGGAAGCGGCTACTGCCCTGGCAACCCGAGACCTGCCGACCATCCTGCGCACCTACCGGCGCGTGCACTCAATGAGCCAGATCGCCCTTGCCGAATTGCTGGGCTACGACAAGTCGTATGTGTCGATGATCGAAACCGGGCGGCGCGCGATCAGCGACATCAGCTCACGCCGCCATATCGCCCGCCGCCTCGGCCTACCCGCGCACGTCCTCGGCGTGACTGACACCGACGACGCCGAATATCTCGCAATGCTCCAGTTCGGCGACTCCACCGTCAGACTCGCCGAACTGGCCCGCCAGTCCGGGCACGCTACGCAAGCGGTCAACGAGCTATGGCCGCTTGTCGCCCGCCTCGAGGCACGCGCCGCCACAGGGCATACCGAACCCGACAGCCTCGCTTTGCTCGCCCGCGCCCGCGTCGCGCTCGGCGTCTCCCTCGGCACCGTCCTACCCGAAGAACGCCTCACTACCGCCGCGCAATGGACCGGCCAAGCCCTCGCCATCGCACGCCGACTCGACGACTCCGGGTTCCTGGCTCACACACTGCGCATGCATGGCAACGAACTACGCAAAGCAGGAGACCCGGCCTCCGCGGTGACTCACCTCGAGCAGGCACTAGCGCTATCAGCCGACCCGATCGAGCAAGGCAGCACCCTGGCGCCACTGTGCCGCGCTATCGGCGAACTCGGCGATGCCGAACGCTTCGACACCACCCTGTCCATCTACCGGCGACTGCTCGACCAGCACGCCGGAAGCGGGTTGCTGTTCCACCCGTTCACCTTCCGGGAAGTCCAACTACGCGGACTCATCGACACCGGCCGCGCCGCCGCCGCCCTCCGACTGCTGGGCACCGAGCACGCCGCGCCCGCCGCACCGCAATGGCACATCATCGAACGCGTCACCACCGGCCAAACCCTCACACTGGCCCACGAAACCACCGCCGCCGAAACCGCATTCAGCCAAGCTCTGCATGCTGCCGAACACCATCGGCTACCCCACCAAATACAGCGAGCAGTCCGCGCGCTCAGCACAGCGGGCATGCACGCGCTCGCTGAAGAAGCACGCGCAGCACTGGCCCGCGTGCGAGCGCTTCTCGATACCCCCTAACTCCAACCGGGCGCACGGACGGACACCGCGACATGAGCGGTCTACGACACAACCCCTCGCCAGGCAGTCCCAGGCTTTGGAGTCCGTGTGAAAGCCCGGACAACTGGGGGAGTCATTGCCCCTGGGGCGTCGATTTCTTTCCTGCCGATCGCCTGCCCAACCGAAATCAACAGGTACCGTCGCAGGTAGTAGCCGTCGGCGGAGGAGCACGCCATGAACGACATTCCACCCAACGAAGTCGGGCGCAGGCTGCGTGAGATCCGCGCGTGGCGCGGGCAAAGCCTCGCAGCTGTCGCGGGCCTGGCTGGCATCAGCTTCGGATACCTCGGCCGCCTCGAGCGTGGAGAACAAGCATTATCCAACCGCGCCACCCTTGAGGCCCTGGCACGGGCGCTGCGTGTGGCACCGGAGGAGTTCTATCCGGCAGCCGGTCAAGCGGGTTCACAGGCCGAGAGCAACGAGTCTGCCCATGCAGGAGTCGTAGCGATCGAACGCGCGCTCGACGTGTACGAACTCGGGGAAGACCCGGACGGCCCACTTCGCGACTGGCCCGCGATCGCTGCTGACCAAAAACACTTGGCCGACCTACTTCAACGCGCCGACTACGCCGAGCAGGCCCGAGTAGTTCCCCAACTGCTGGCCGAGTTGCACGCCGTCTATGCCCGGTCGCCCGAACACCGTCGGGACGCGCTGCTGGGACTGATCACGTGCTATTCCTCAGCCATGTGGGTGACCAAGCGGCTCGCTGGGCGTGGCCTGCCCCTGCTGGCAGCCAAAGCCGCGCAGGAATGCGCCGCCATGCTGGAATCTCCTGCGTGGATGGGATTCACCACCTGGCTCCGCGGTGATGCCACAGGCGGTCTGTCGCGCCCAGAGCAGTACCGCCGTGCGGTGCGATGCATTGATGAGCTCAGCCCGCATCTGGGGGACGCCGAAGTGCTGCAAACGTCCGGCATGCTGCACCTGTCCGCCGCGCTTGCGTCGGCGGTGCAGGGCGACCGGCCGACCGCTGATACGCATCTGAACGAGGCCGCCGCGCTGGCCTCGCGCATGGATACCGAGACCGGCACGTTCGGGCGCATGTGGTTCGGCGCACCTAATGTAGGGATCTGGCGTGCTTGCATCGGCATGGAATTCGGCGACGGCGCCAAAGTGGCCGAGCACGCACGCGAGGTCAATGTTCGCAGCATCCCGAGCAAGTCCCGGCAAGCAGAGTTCTATATGGAAATCGGCCGCGCGTTGCTGACCGATCCCGCGAAGCGCGACCAGGGCGTGCAAGTGCTGCTCCGCGCCGAACACCTTGCGCCGCAACGTGTTCACGCTGATGTGTTTGCCCGCGAAGCCGTTGCCGATGTCCTCCGCTCGTCCCGCCGCGCCGCCGGAGGACGTGAACTGCGGGGCTTGGCTTGGCGATTGGGGATCGCCCCGGAACTCACACCAAATAACTGATCGAATTCCCGTGGTTTGTCCTTCGTGGACAAACTCGTTGTGGCCCTGCTCATAACGTCAGCTCAGGCCCTGCCGTCGGGTCGATGCGAAGTCCTCGACGGCGGGCGCTGATCACTGTTGAGCGAGCAGGGAGGCGCTGGGGATGGGTTGGAAACTGGACAACAGCGAGGACGACGGCGGGCAGACCGATCAGGGGACGTGCTTCGCGCATCTGGTGTTACTGCGTCGCTCTGGCAAGCAGGATGTTGCAGCGAAGTTTAGTGCGGGCGGTCCACCGCCCCCGGTCGCAGCGGACGGGGCGCGCGGGTGGCTGCTGTGGCACGACCACCACGTGCCGACAGTGGAGCAGTTGGCGCGGCTGTTGGAGCAGTTGCGTGCGGAGGGGTTGACCACCGCCGATCAGATCATCGCCCATGCCTTGCCTCCGAACGACCCTCAGACGGTAAAGACGCCATTGGCGTGGGTGTCCGCCCGCGCCACCCGAGAACGTGCTCAGCGCGTGGGCAGGTCATCATGACCGACCAGGCCGACCCGGGCGGAGTCACCACCGCCGATACCCCACGCACACGAGTGGCCTACTACCGCACCGTGTGCCACCTGCCCGCCGTACTTCAACCCGACACGGGCAGAATCGGTTTCACGGCAGGCATGGTGTGGGCTGTGTCGATGCCCGCCGATGTCGGCCAGATGGTCAAGGTCGAGTTGGACGCCAAGAAGCAAGGCGGCGGGCCGATCATCACCACACCCCGGACAGCGACATGGACGTTCCTGGTCCGCTCCGATATCCCCGCAACGATGATCGCCGCCGAAGCCGCCCTGTACCGCAGTCGCCGCGTGACCGTGCTCGGCAATGGCGATTTCGTGCCGCTACCGTCCCCGGCCGATCAGGGCTCGGAGTACCGAGGATGGATCACCGCCGCGCACTCAGTGTTTCGGCCTTCCGGGCGGGCGGTGCTGTACGCGGTGCACGCGGTCATAACTCCCCAGCGGCACTCGGTGCTATGACCATGGCCGCAGAATCGCCATTGCCGAACGAACCAGACGTACACCTGTCTGTGTTCCTGCACGGGGTGCGGATGGATTTCGCGGCCTGCCTGACTGCCGCGCTGATCTTCGTCGCCGAGCACTGCGACCGCCACTACGTCGACGCGGTGACTGTGCACCCGAACGCGGACGGTTATCCGCGCTTGCCGAATGAGCGCCTCTACCTCCAACCCTGACCACGCCATGAGGGCAGACGACATGGCCAGCGACGCAACAAATTTGAGTATTCAGCGCGACGAATTCAGCCGCGCTCAGCTCACCGCGCTGGCGGAGCCGGCACGAGCGGGTCGGGCGTGCTCGGCGCGGGAGCTGGCGGGCGGGCACCGTATCGGCCCGCTCACCCTGACCCTGCAATGGTTGGTCACCAAAGGCCACGTCCACGCCGAGGTCCAAACACCAGCGGGCGGGGGACGGCCCGAACCGGTCTACGAACTCACCGACCACGGCCGCGAGATCCACCAGCGCCTGGGCGCCCACACCCCAACCAACCGATAGAAGTTTCCTGCACAGGAGGCGAAAGCACGTGCCCGCCAAAGCAATCGGCCTGCTGAACTCGACCGTCAGCGAATCCAGATCCCATGATGAACGGCTCGTCATCGATCTGGCCCACGTACGCGGCTTCCAGCTCGCGCACACCCTCACCATCGACGCCGACACCTACATGCCCACCACCTTGATCCTCTGGACCGCCCACCAGCACGGCGCAACTGCCATCGTCGCACCGAATCTCACGCATTTGCCCGGCACCAGCACCCCTGACGCCATCGCCCTCGCTTGCGCCCTTATCACCCCTACTCTCACTATCGGCCGCGTTCAGCACTGACCCCTCTCACTCCCGACAGGAGTCTCTCTTACACACCAGCCAGCTCGGGTTGACGCAGGTTGGTGCACGGTGGGTTCGGTAATCGCCCACCCAGGTGCCCTGGGCTCCAGGGTGGGCCGTCCCGGCACGTCGCGTGAAGCTGTGCAATCTGGTCAGTTCGCGGAAAGTGTTGTGCCGCAAGCTTGAATCCTCTGCATGGGCAGAGAGTAGTAGAAGTTGGGAACCCCCGGGAATCAAGGAAAAGAAGGAAAAGATAACCGGTAGCCCAACAGATCAGAACTTGCCGAATTTCTCTCTACAGAGTCAAGAGCGCGCGCATGCGCGCGCCGCCCAGGGTAGCCCCGCCCTCCGCTCCGCTCCAGACGGCGCACCCTGGCCCAGCACCAGGAGCGGGGACCGAACCACTACTGCCATACGGCACCACGGAAGCCGCTACCCAGTGCAAACGGTGCGATTCTGGAACGGAAGGTACTGCCGCGCCCCTGCGGGGCTCGCCATCGATAAAGTGGTTGTCGCTCGCGGACGTGGCGTAGTCCCTTCGTTGAGCTTCGAAATAACCAACGCGAGCTTCGGCACCATGCTTCCGATGAGGTGGCGAAATCATTTGCGCCGTTTCACACAAAATATCAGATGTCTATCGTGCGGTCATGGTTGAGCATCTCGGCGGCAATCGGGTTGCAGATGTCGTCGTGCACGCGTCTGGACAGGAAGCTGTGCACTTCCTCGATTCGCTTGGAAGTATTGGAGTCTCCTTTCCGAATCGGAACCTGAAACATACCAGAGCTGATCCGATCTGACGAGGTTATACCTCCGCGGACGATAAACGGCATGTCCTTCTTTTCTTGTGGAGGTATCAGAATTGCAAAAAGTAAATCGTGGCCGCTGTCTACATAGCTCATCTCGACTCCGCGCACCTCCGGGTATATAAGCTTGTTCAAGGAATCCATATACCGCGATGTCGCACCGGGATCTGATTCCAAGCTATGCGCCTGGGTGACAATGTCGCGGTTGACACTATCTCTCGAAGTTGAGGCTCCGATAACTATTACTCCGCCTCGATGGGAGTTCGCAAAGGCGGCGACATCCTTGGCTATCTCAAGTCTTCCCCGTTCATCTTTTGGATAATGCGATCGCTTGACCTCGAACGTCTCGCTTTCGATGGCGCCTATTGCAGCGCGGATGCCCGAACGTAGAATGTCCGCAAAGTGGACTTCAGGTCGGTCTGTTGAAATTCTATTTATGTACGCGCACGACATATCGGATTCGATTGCAGCAAGCTTCTCTATCGTAATGTCTGGACGTGTGTAAAAGTCTGCATCTACGAAGCAGTCGTACCCTTCTAAGGTGTACTCCTTCAACTCCAGTCCGTAGATACTCGCCAGGCGGTCTATATAGTCGGCAAAATCGTCGTCATCGAAATGTCCGCGAGGTACGGCAATTGTCATGCCTACATAGCAATCATCTTCGCCCACCGTCAGGGATAAGAAGGTGGGTGGAAGTATGCTTTTAGACCAGGGAGGTATAACAACTCCTAGATCGCTCTCGGCATCGTATTCTATGTCCCACCTCAGCGTGGATCTTTGATAAGTTGAAAAGGCACTGAGTGTTGGTCTTCTTATTTCTTCAACCGAGAGGTAACGGACATCAGCGAAAGCTACTTTACAGTATTCACCCATTGAGTTCGCCGTGCTGGATCGGGCAGCCGCAGGGATATCGGTTGGCCAATGCCTTTGGTGGGGTGCAAGTACGGCCCGGTTCGAGCAGGTCAATGCTCCGAACCGAGGCTGCTGTGACGCAACGTCCTATCGCTGTAAACGCCATGGTTGAGATGTCGGTCCGCGCTATCTGTGAAGTTCAGATTATTGCCTCTGAAAGGCGAGCTGACCGTGGACGAGTTTCGGATATCAGTTAATGATAACTGGCTGGTTGGCCCGTGCTACACACACTCCATCTTTGACGATATAGCATTCTACGTAGTGATGCCCGGCATAGGACGTGGACTCTGTTCGAGTTAGGCTGCCGCTATCTTTTATGATCTCGCCTCGCAATTGGTGTCTCGCTTCAGCTTCCGTCCCATAGTTTCGAACTTTCCAGTACATATCGAAAGGCTTTGGTACGGATGTTTCGACCATGTAGAAACGCAGACTGTGCTGTTTCGGGACATGTCCAGCACGAGCCCTCAGCTGGCGGCGCTCACGTCGATTAATGTGTGCAGGTTCAGATACTTCACAGTCGATCCGTAGGCTAAAAATCTCGCTCACTGGAAACATTTCCTCGATGAACTGTTCCTTTGGGGCGCGGCGATCACGGCTCGATTTGAGGGTTGACGGCCTTGGGAGTGCCGTTCCTGCTGAGGCGGTAGTCGAAGTCGTTGCGGAGTCTGGGAAGGAATTACCAAACACTTCGCGCCAGTATTCGATACTTTCCTTTACTGTGCTGACATGGTAGGCGTCATGCACTTTGATGGCAATCTCGTTGAACTTGTCTCGAAATGACTCGAATTCGCTTTCGGTCCACCGGTGGTCGAATGAAGTCGTCGGGCAACTCGGATCGACAATATATGGCTTGCCTGCTTGGTACCCCAGCCACTTATTTAGATCCCCTACAAGGTGCAGCAGCGTGGTAGGCACATCTTTGTAGTAATCATCACCTGCTGTGCGCCAGCCATCCACTATATTTCCGACCAATGTGGTCAGAAGGACGGACTTAAGATTGAACGAATCTTGGTGATCGCGCAAGTGCTTGAGGAGTCGGAGTACTTTGCGGAGGTTTCCTTTTGTCAAGGAATCTTTCTCCTGTATCCACTCCGAGAAGCCGATTGGATTAGTGTCCTCGAACTCGTTGCACTTCGAATTTACGATTACTTCACGTCCGTCGGACAAAATGACATAAGTAACGATGTCAATATGGCAGTCATTCGCGTAGATTACACGTGAGCAACGGTCCTTTTTCTTGGCCATCGAGCCGTATGTCGAATGACCGGATAGAGCGTTCCAAATGGCGTTTGCGTAGCGTCGCGGATTGTCGTTCCAGTCCGTATCTTCGCTCAGATGGACTAGGAAATCCGCATCGAACTCAAGCCCCGTGGGTGGCCGGATTATAGTCCTGTGCGCCCAGGAGCCTTGCGGAATCGTGTCGAGTACCCGACCATCCAACGCGGACGACGTCTTTAACGCTTCTGTTATGCTGTCAACTCGTTGGTCAAGATATCCCAGCCTAGTGCTGTCGATGTTCACAGTGTCGTTCAAGAACTTGTTGAAGTAGGCCACCAGTTTCATTGTGCTCCAATCCGAATCGCCGTCGTGTAGTGGCCATCGTTTTGCCGGTCGCACAGTTGGATCGCGGGGTGTACTTCTGGTGCTAAGCATCGACCGAACGCAACGGCCGCCGATACGGGCATGGCTGCAAATACGTGCAACAATCTCACACGTTTGAAGCCATCTTCTAGCTCAGATAGAAATAGGCGGCAAGCCTTTACGAAACCTACAAGCACGTTCGGGCCCGAAATGATATCGGGGTGCGCGATGCCCTTCACCTCGATGCCGAAGGTTGGCAAGCTCGCGAGCGCATCGGGAAGTTCGCGACGTTCAATAGTGCCAGATATATTTAGGATGAGCACTGCGCTGTCGAAATCTTCGCCCTTGGTGGGGGCTGATAGGGAAAAGGTAGCCTCTGCGTCTGGATTGGTCCATTGCCAATTTTCAGTGGCTCGATGACGTTGGTAGAGGTCGACAGGAACTGTGTCGTCCAGCGCCGCACCAAGGTAGACCAATAGAGGTAGTCGAGCAAAAGCAAAGACACTCAGATGGACTATATCGTCGTTCGACAATGCTTCGGTGACTTTGGTGCCGATTGCCTTGTCGATTGCAGCGCATGCGGACTCGTAGTACGCCGAGGATGGTCCCTCCTCACCCGGTATGTTTCGGATATCGATCTCGATCGAGTGCCGCACAGACAAGTCGAATTTTGGCATTCGTCCGGCGTTAGCCATGACTGCGGTGGCTACGGCGTCGCGCCCGACATCGACGGCGCGCCCGCGGAGCATGCCAACCATTCGGATCGGCGTAGTGCGGTCGTACTCGCCGAATCCTGTCACATGACGTACGCGTTCCTCGTGCTTGTATTTCAGCTGTCGCAAGAACTCGGGCGTGAATGCATCGCGAGATCCCAGTTTGTCAAGTTCGCTGTGTTCGTCGTCGCACAACAACATCAGGTTGTCGGCACTATCGCGTGCAGCTTGATCGAGGTCTTCATCGAGCCCTCGTGGTGACTTGGGGCTGGCTGTTTGGCCGATGATGTGTGCCGCTTCGCCAAAGGTCAACTCCCGGTACGCAAGTTGTCCTTCGAGTAAGTACCTCCGGCAGATCTGGCATCGCCCGCCGGCGCGGACCCACAACTTGAACCTCTCTTGCTCGGGGATCTTCGGTCGCCCGGGCACTACTCAGCTTCCCTTCGACTCGACCGCCGAGAGGGGTGACTGCGACGGGGCGTTTCCAAGCGCGCCTTCAAGGAGACAGTGGCATCGGGCATGTGGACCGTCCTCACGTCGTGAGCTTCGAGCAATGCGGGATCGCATTAGTGAGGCAGCTCACGGTTAGACGCCAGTCGAACATGTGTGCAACCATCGCGACGAAGACACTACGCTTGGTGTCCGACAATCTTCATGACCACAACATGTGGCGTGTCGCGGCTTCCTGTAGTTTCAAACCTCTATATCTAGTGACAATCGTCATACCTGATGCCGGCTCGGGGTGTTTCGCCAGCTCAGGGCCGGTGGGCAGCGCCTGTACGGTGCTCCTGCTATTCCAACTTCACCGTCGTCCGTAGCCGACGGCGATGTCCTTGTAGTACATCTCGACCTGGGTCGGGTGCGTGTCGGTGGCTTTGGCCTTCACGTGGTTGCGCGGCACCTTTCTGGTGCGGACGGTGCAGACCGGCTCGGTGCGCCAGGTATCGGAGGAATCGTCGAATCCCCAGGCCTCGGCGGCGTCGAGCGCGGGGAGCCGCTTGAACGGAGGTCAGCACATCTGCGAGCTGCTTCTCCAAGAACAGCAGGTATGGCAGCGTGACCTCGTCGAGGAAGTTCTCGCCGTCCACCACCACGTCGGCCGCGGCGGTGTGGTTGGCCCAGTCCTTGGTGGCGGTCACGACGAATAGGCGGGTAAGCGTGGCGGCGGTCTGCCGAAGCACCTCCTCGGACTTCACCTGCACCTGCGTCGCCTCCGTCGGAATACCGGCCCGCGCCGCGGCGATGTGTCTGGGCGCTCGATTCACATTGGGCGACGCCAGTTTCGGATCCCCGTCGTCGCTGTGGTGGCGGTGCCGGTGGCGGCGTGGAAGTACTGTCATTTTTTGCCGGTTGGCCTTCGCGGTGGCCGGTTCCGCTGCTGGTAGGGCCGTACTGATGGTGGTGGCGATGGGGCGAGTGGAGCTGTGATGCGCGGGATTTCTGCGACGGCGCGCGGTGGTGATGCCCACTTGCACAAGCGTTGTCGGCGGAGGTCCCCGTGCAGAAGACTGGGCGGATGTCACGTGAGGTGGAGCGGGAACTGCTGGAGCGGTGGACGGCGCTGGCAGGTCCGGCTGCCGAGCCGGTCGGGAGAGACCTGGTGCGGCGGTACAGCGAGCCGCACCGGCACTATCACACCGTCGAGCATTTGGCGGGCATGCTGCGCGTCATCGATGAGCTGGCCGACCAGGCCGAGGACGCGGCCGCCGTGCGGTACGCGGCGTTCTTTCACGACGCCGTGTACGCCGTCGACCGTGGTGACAACGAGGAACGCAGCGCCGAACTCGCTGAGGTTGCGCTCGAGAAACTGGGCGCGCCAACGGAACTCGTGCGCGAAGTCGGCCGACTGGTGCGTCTCACGAAATCCCATGATCCCGCGCCGGACGACCACAATGGCGGCGTCCTCTGCGACGCCGATCTCGCCGTACTGGCCGCCGACGAACCCGGCTACGCCGCGTACACCTCCGCCGTGCGTGCCGAATACGCGCACGTGCCGGAGGACCTGTACCGCGCGGGCCGCACCGCGATCCTCGAAAGCCTTGCCCGCCAGCCCCACTTGTTCCACACGGAATCCGCCAGGCGGCGCCTCGAACCCGTCGCCCGCGCCAACCTTCGGCGCGAACTCGACACCTTGGCCGAACCGCCGCGCTGAGCCCCGACGACACACCCGGCTTCGTCTCTGCGTGCGCACGCGTTGTGGCGCTGCGTTCAGGCCCGCGAGCCTCGACGGAAGCCCACTCTGTGGTTGCCACAGACCGTTTGCACGCCTCGCACAGGCGGTGCCTATGTGAGACGTGTGCAGGCTATGTGGCGCTGAGCTTGCGGTCTGCGTCCGCGCTCGGGGCTGCGGGGCGAATCACCTTGGTGGCGTGGGACGGTTGCACGCCGCGCAGAGTGCCGAAAGGTATGGGTAGCCGATCTGGGCTGCGCTCGACTCGCTCGGGCGAGGGCTCTTGGGCGGGCTCAGGTGATGATGAGAAGTTCGGTGGGAGAGGCGATTTCGGTTCGCAAGCCGGATTTCTCCGCGACTCGGGCCACGCCGCGGATGTCGGTCGGTTCGGCGCGGGTGAGGACCAGCGCGCGGGCCAGCAGACCCTTGTGGTGCTTGTTGAAATGGCTCACCACGGTGCGGGTTCCGTCGGGGTGCTCGGTGAGGACGTTCGCCGTGACGGCGCCGGGGACGCGGCCGAGCTGCTGGTAGGTGCCCGAGCGCAGGTCGACGACGAGTTCGCCCGCGGCTTCGGCCACCAGGGCGTCCGGTAGGACGTCGCGCCACACAGCCGAGAGGGTCGGCAGGCCGGGCAGCTTGGAGCCGCCGGAGAGGCGGTAGGCGGGGATCGGGTCGCCCGCGCGCACCGCGCCGAACAGCGCCGACCCGATGCCGAGCCGCGCGTACGCCTTGGCGCGCTGGACCTTGGTGAACGACTTCGCGTCCAGCGCGTCGTAGAGGACGCCGGTGTAGCGCTCCAGCGCGGGCCGGGTCGCGGCCGTGCGCAGCGCCGCGTTCCTGGCGATCTCGGCGTCGGCCCCCTTACCGAGACCGAGCGCGGCACGGGAGGCGTCCGGATCGGCGGCCAGCTGCACCAGTTCGGTCACCAGCTTGTCGCGCACCGGCGTGAGCTGCGGCATGGCGAGCAAGTCCAGGTCGAGCGGCCCGCCCGCGCCGCCGTCGGACTTGGTTTCGGAGGGAGGTAGCAGCACCAGCACGAGGCGATACGGTACCGGCGCGCGTCGCGGCTGACCGGAGCCGGTGGCGCGACGTGGCCGCCAGAGCTCTGGATCGCCACCGGAATGGATACGGCGCGTGCGCCGACAGGCGCATGAAGTAGGAACCGGGGGCGTGTCGAGCGTGGAGGGCGGAGCGGCCGCTCACGCCCAGGGTTCACGCCGAAACGGGGCAGCGCGTGTCGGCGGAAGGCCAGCAGCGCAACGTGATCTGGTAGACCTTCGAACTCGGCTCGAGGGCGTCGGCGCATCGCGATCTGGTAGACCCCGAACTCGGCTCGGGGGAGCACCCTACCTAGGGCTGGTGAGCAACTGAGTCGCCAGCGGCGGCGTGGGCCACGGAGGCCGCTGAGCTGAAGCCGATGCCGCAGCGGGTGCGTGCATGATCCCTCGGACCGAAGGTGGACGCTGGAGGCCAGTCCCTGCCTAGTCTCGCCAGGTGATGCTGGAACCGGCATGGCGTGCACTGGCAGGGCAGTACTTGGGTGCCTATGGGCCGTGCGAATGGCCTCCAGGGGCCAGCCGAGTCTCGATGGAGCGCTCTGGCCGTATAGGCCCCTGAGCTGACGCGACAAGAGCTGCGCAGGAGCCGGTGCGGGCGATCCGGGTGTCGCGGCACGGCCGAATAGTGCCGAAACAGCGACCCCGCGAACTCCCGCGAACCGATAGCCGTAGCGCGCCGCGATCATGAAGACCTCCGGCGCGCCCCGAAATGGATAACGCGTTGCGGAGGGGCGGTGGCCGGAGACTACGCTGTGCACCCGTGATCACCCGCCTCTCCCACCTCTTCCTGCGTACCCTGCGCGACGACCCCGCCGACGCCGAGGTGCCCAGTCACAAACTTCTCGTGCGCGCCGGATATGTCCGCCGCATCGCCCCCGGCGTCTACTCGTGGCTGCCGCTGGGCCTGAAGGTGCTGCGCAAGATCGAGGACGTCGTCCGGGAGGAGATGAACGGCATCGGCGCGCAGGAGATCTCGCTGCCCGCGCTGCTGCCGCGCGACCCGTACGAGACCACCAACCGGTGGACCGAGTACGGCGACGCGCTGTTCCGGCTGCAGGATCGCAAGGGCGCGGACTACCTGCTCGGCCCGACCCACGAGGAGCTGTTCGCCCTCACCGTGAAGGGCGAGTACAACTCGTACAAGGATCTGCCCGTTGCGCTGTACCAGATCCAGACCAAGTACCGCGACGAGGAGCGGCCCCGCGCGGGCATCCTGCGCGGGCGCGAGTTCATCATGAAGGACTCCTACTCCTTCGACCTCGACGAGGACGGCCTGAAGGCCAGCTACAACGCGCACCGCGAGGCCTACCAGCGCATCTTCGACCGGCTCGGCGTCAAGTACGTGATCGTGGCCGCCACCTCGGGCGCGATGGGCGGCAGCGCCTCGGAAGAATTCCTCGCCGACAGCCCCGTGGGTGAGGACACCTACGTGATCTGCCGCGAGTCCGGCTATGCGGCCAATGTGGAGGCGGTGATCACGCCCGCTCCCGAAGCGCAGCCGATCGAGGGCAGGCCCGAGGCCGTCGTGCACGACACCCCGCACACCCCGACCATCGCGACGCTGGTCGAGTGGGCCAACGCGGCGGGCATCGCCGAGCAGTACGGCAGGCCCGTCACCGCGGCCGACACCCTGAAGAACGTGATGGTCAAGCTGCGCCACCCGGACGGCAAGACCGAGATCGTCGGCATCGGCATCCCCGGCGACCGCGAGGTGGACGACAAGCGTCTCGGCGCGTCCATCGAGCCCGCCGAGGTCGAGCTGCTCACCGAGGCCGACTTCGCCGCCAACCCGTTCCTGGTGAAGGGCTACATCGGTCCGAAGGCGTTGCAGGAGAACGGCATCCGCTACCTGGTCGATCCCAGGGTGGTGACCGGCACGTCTTGGATCACCGGCGCGGACAGCGAGGGCAAGCACGTGGTCGGCCTGCTCGCCGGCCGCGACTTCACCCCGGACGGCACCATCGAGGCCGCCGAGGTCCGCGACGGCGACCCCTCGCCGGACGGGCGGGGCACGCTGGTGTCCGCGCGCGGCATCGAGATCGGGCACATCTTCCAGCTCGGCTACAAGTACACCGACGCGTTCGAGGTCGACGTGCTCGGCGAGAACGGCAAGCCGGTGCGGTTGATCATGGGCTCCTACGGCGTCGGTATCTCGCGGATGGTCGCGGTGATCGCCGAGCAGCAGCACGACGAGAAGGGTCTGCGCTGGCCCGCCGAGATCGCGCCGTTCGACGTGCACGTCGTCATCGCGAACAAGGACGAGGCGGCCCGCGCGGGCGCCGAGGACGTGGTGTCCGGCCTGCACGCGCGGGGCATGGACGTGCTCTTCGACGACCGCACCGCCTCGCCCGGCGTGAAGTTCAAGGACGCCGAACTCCTCGGTATGCCTTGGGTTCTCGTCATCGGCCGCGGCTGGGCCGAGGGCAAGGTGGAACTGCGCAATCGCTTCACCGGCGAGGCCGAGGAGATTCCGGCCGACTCGGCCGTCGAGACGGTGGTCGCGAAGATCCGCGGCTGATACAAGCATCCCATTCGCCGCCCCGGTCCCCAGTGGAGACCGGGGCGGCGGTCGTTTCGGGCCGACCAGGCGCTCGACGGTCGTCCTGGGCTGCCGTCGACCCTGCGACCCCGCGGCCAACCGCGTGTGCGGACCATGAGGAGTAGTCCCACGGCGGCCCCCCTCTATCGCCTCCTCGATCGTTCCGTGGTGAGAAGGTTGGACACTAGCCTTCTCCTTACGCTTCCGTAGCCTGCATTTGCTGGTCAGCGAACCGGCGGACCACCCACACGCTGCTATTACCCGCTGGTAAGTTAACCGGCATGACGAACACCGAGGCGTTGTTGTTCAACCCCGCCACCTACGATCCGCAGCATTTCGACGCGGAGACCCGCCGCCTGCTGAAGGCCACCATCGAGTGGTTCGAGAGCCGCGGGAAGCGGCAGCTGCTCGCCGACGATCACAACGCCGTATTCACCGCGGACTTCCTCGAGTTCGTCGCGAAGGAGAAGCTCTTCGCTACCTTCCTGACTCCCGCCGCGTACGCCGACGGCGACGAGAACCGCCGCTGGGACGCCGCGCGCAACGCCGCTCTCTCGGAGATCTTCGGCTTCTACGGCCTGGCCTACTGGTACGCCGAGCAGGTGACCATCCTCGGCCTCGGACCGATCTGGCAGAGCGACAACGAGGCGGCCAAGCGGCGCGCGGCCGCCGACCTGGCCGACGGACAGGTGATGGCCTTCGCGCTGTCCGAGCAGTCGCACGGCGCGGACATCTACAACACCGACATGGTGCTCACCCCCACCGAGCCGGGCAGCGCCGACGCCGAGGCCGGAATCCTGTTCCGCGCCAACGGCGCCAAGTACTACATCGGCAACGGCAATGTGGCGAGCATGGTTTCGGTGTTCTCCCGTCGCGGTGACATCGAGGGCGCCGACGGCTACATCTGGTTCGCCGCGGACAGCCGCCACGAGAACTACCACCTCATCGACAACGTCGTGAACGAGCAGATGTACGTCAGCACGTTCCGGCTGGAGAACTACCCGGTGCGCGCCGAGGGCATCCTGCACGCCGGCCCCGAGGCGTTCTCCGCGGCGCTGAACACGGTCAACGTCGGCAAGTTCAACCTGTGCCACGGCGGCATCGGCATGGTGGAGCACTCCTTCTACGAGGCCATCACGCACGCCAACAACCGGGTTCTCTACGGCAAGCTGGTCACCGACTTCCCGCACGTGCGTGGCAATTTCGTCGACGCCTACAGCCGCATCGTCGCGATGAAGCTGTTCAGCGACCGCGCCGTGGACTACTTCCGCACCGCGAGCCTGGACGACCGGCGCTACCTGCTGTTCAACCCGATGACCAAGTCCAAGGTGACCTCCGAGGGCGAGGTCGTCATGACCTTGCTGCTGGATGTGCTCGCGGCCAAGGGCTTCGAGAAGAACACCTACTTCAACGAGGTGCAGCGCCTGATCAACACCCTGCCCCGGCTCGAGGGCACGGTGCACGTGAACGTCGGGCAGATCCTCAAGTTCCTGCCCAACTACCTGTTCAACCCGAAGGACTACCCCGAGGTCGGCACCCGCCAGGACGCGGCCGACGACGAGTTCTTCTGGCGGCAGGGCCCGGCGCGCGGCGCGGGCCGGGTGCAGTTCGCGGACTGGAACCCGGTGTACCAGAAGCACTCCGACGTCGCGAACGTGGCGCGCTTCTACGAGCAGGCCACGGCGCTGCGCGAGCTGATGGCCACCGCGGCCCCCGGCGAGGCGCAGCAGCAGGACCTGGACTTCATGCTCACCATCGGCCACCTGTTCTCCCTGGTGGTCTACGGCCAGCTGATCCTGGAACAGGCCGCGATCACCGGTCTGGACCGCGACGTGCTCGACCAGATCTTCGACTTCCAGATCCGTGACTTCAACGCGCACGCCACCACCCTGTACGGCAAGGCGTCCGCCACCGCCGCGCAGCGGGAGTGGGCCGTGGCGGCGCTGCGCACCCCGGCGGTCGACCGGGAGCGTTTCGACCGGGTGTGGGCCCAGGTGGCGTCCTACGACGGCGCCTACGAGATGCGCCCCTGAGTGAGCCGGGTGCGGCCGAATGCGCTTCGGCCGCACCCGCTTTCGTTCTTCGGCCGGACCGTGGTCGAGGCACGCGAGCCGGGACTTGGTCGCGCGACGGGTGGTCGACGCCGCCTGGTCGTGCGCAGTTGGATGCCCTCAGCCGCGTGCGCGACCGGTGGTCGACGCTGCCAGGCTCGTGCACAGCTGGATGGCCCCAGCCGCGTGCGGCGGCGTGCCGAGGGCGGCGAACGTCGGGCTATCCGACGGGTCTCACGGCTTGCCGGGGAAGGCGACGGTCGGCGGGTTCGTGCCGAGAATCGCCTGCCACGCGGCCATGCGCAGCGCGCATTCGGTGAGCGCGTCGATGCCGATGCGGCGGTTCGGCTCGGACGCGCCGTGCTCGACCACCGCGCGCCAGGCGATGGCGGTGTCGTTCTCGACGGTGACGGCAAGTCGCGCCGCGTCGATGGGGCCGTCCACCGGGAACGGGATCGTGTAGGCGGGCTCCGGCGGCGGCACGCTCGCCCCCGCCGCGCGCAGCGCGTCGACGGTGGTGTCGCGGCGGGCCCGATGCGCCGCGGTGTTCTCGGCGATGAGGCGATCACGTTCCGCGGAGGCGAAGGCGGCGATCACGCCGTAGGCGTAGACAGCGGCGTTCTCGGCGGCGAGCGCGTCGAGCAGGGCTTGGCGTTCGGCGTCGGTCATGCCAGCAGCACCCCGGCGTGCGCGGCGCAGGACGCGCTGATCGAGGCGAGCAGACCCGCGCGGTAACCGGACTGGGTCACCGCGAGATCGGCCGCGGATTTGCGGGAGCGGGCGAGCTGCTCGCGCAACTGGTCGAGGCT
This sequence comes from Nocardia amikacinitolerans, assembly GCF_900215415.1. Lineage (NCBI taxonomy): Bacteria > Bacillati > Actinomycetota > Actinomycetes > Mycobacteriales > Nocardiaceae > Nocardia > Nocardia amikacinitolerans. The sequence goes on from NZ_OBEG01000006.1 coordinate 497,826, forward strand.
CGGCGGGGAGATCGGTGGTACGTCCGTACCCGTCGGCTCCGGGCCGGTCGTGACCGCGGCGAACGGCAGGGCGTTGTCCCGCGTCTTGCGCGCCGGGGTGGTCCCGTCGCCGTAGACGCCGACGGCGCGGGCGATCTCGGTCCGCAGCGCGTCCGCGTGCGCGGTGCGTTCGTTCGCGATCGTGCTCAGCGCGGTCTGCCGCTGCGGGGCGAGCGCGATCGCCGCGGTCGCCGCCGCGGCGTCGGTGCGAGCCATGACCTCTTGTGCGGCAAGCGGATCCGGTTCGTAGACGGTTTCGTCCGCACAGCCCGTCACGGCGCCGAGCGCGAGGGCGCCGACCGCTCCGCCGCCCGCGAGCCGCAACGCGGTGCGGCGGTCGACGAGGGGGACGCGGTGCGCGCCGGTGTCCTGGGACGCGTGCCGGTCGACCCGGCTGCCGAAGGTGCGCCCGGCCGAGGGCGGGGCGAGGAGGCGGAGAGGCACGGCACCATCGTGCCAGACCGGTCCGACCACTCCGTTCACGCCGAGCGACCCGCCCTGCGCGCCGCGCACCCGGGACGCATGTCTCGGCCCGATGGTCCTTTACACTCTCGTGGCGCGTTACGCTAGACCTTCGGTACAGAAAATTCCGACCGCGTCACAACTGAACCAGGAGCCGCCCCACATGCCGATGCCGACCGAGGAAAGGGTGAGCCAGCTAGTTGCTGGGCTCGTCGAACGCCGGGGATTCGACCTCGAGGGCGTCGAGATCTCGACGGCAGGCAAGCACGCGGACGCGCAGGCCAAGGTCAAGGTCACTGTCGACAGCGACGGTACCGCCGATCTCGACACCATCGCCACCCTCAGCTCGGAACTCTCGCTGCTGCTCGACGACGCGGGCGAATTCGGCGAGACGCCCTATCTGCTGGAAGTCTCGACCCCCGGCATCGACCGTCCGCTCACCGCCGACCGGCACTGGCGCCGCGCGCAGGGCCGCAAGGTGCGCGTCACACTCAGACCGGGGGCCGAGCCACCGGATCCGGGCGGCTCGGCGCGGTTCGAGGCGCGAGTCGGTGCGCTGGGGCAGGATTCGGTGGCGCTGGTACTCGGCGGCAAACGCAACCCGCACCGGGTGCACGTGCCGCTGGCCGATATCGCCGAGGCCGTCGTCCAGGTCGAGTTCTCCGCGCCCGGCGAGCGAGAGCTGGAGCTGGCGGGTGGGGTGGCGCCCGGTCGTCCGAAACCGGGGCACGAAGACGATGCTCTCGCGGTCGACGACGCCGCGGATGCCCGAGGAAACACCGATGCACTACCCGTAACAGCGTCCGATTCGACCGAAGGGATCGTGGAATGAACATCGAAATCGAAGCCCTGCGCGCGATCGTCGCCGACAAGGGGATCTCGATCGAGACGGTGATCTCCGCGATCGAGTCGGCGCTGCTGACCGCCTATCGGCACACCGAGGGCCACCAGCCCAACGCGCGCATCGACATCAACCAGAAGACCGGCGTTGTGCGCGTGATGGCGCGCGAACTCGACGCCGACGGCAACGTGATCTCCGAATGGGACGACACCCCAGAGGGTTTCGGCCGGATCGCGGCGACCACCGCGCGCCAGGTGGTGCTGCAGCGGCTGCGCGACGCGGAGAACGAGAAGTCCTTCGGCGAGTTCTCCACCCACGAGGGCGACATCGTCGGCGGTGTGGTGCAGCGCGACGCGCGCGCCAACGCCCGCGGCACCGTGGTGGTGCGCATCGGCAGCGAACTGCACGGCACCGAGGGCCTGATCCCGCCCGCCGAGCAGGTGCCCGGCGAGACCTACGAGCACGGCGATCGCATCAAGTGCTACGTGGTCGGCGTCTCCCGCGGCCCGCGCGGCCCGCAGATCACCCTCTCGCGCACCCACCCGAATCTGGTGCGCAGACTTTTCGCGCTGGAGGTCCCCGAGATCGCCGACGGCTCGGTCGAGATCGTCGCGGTGGCCCGCGAGGCCGGGCACCGCTCCAAGATCGCCGTGCGCTCCACCGTGCCGGGCGTCAACGCCAAGGGCGCCTGTATCGGCCCGATGGGCCAGCGCGTGCGCAACGTGATGAGCGAGCTGGCAGGCGAGAAGATCGACATCATCGATTACGCCGAGGATCCGGCCGCCTTCGTCGGCAACGCGCTCTCGCCGTCGAAAGTGGTTTCCGTCACTATCGTCGATCCCGACGCGCGGGCCGCCCGCGTCGTCGTGCCCGACTTCCAGCTCTCGCTCGCCATCGGCAAGGAAGGGCAGAATGCCCGCTTGGCCGCGCGTTTGACCGGCTGGCGCATCGATATTCGCAGCGACGCGGCCCCGGACGTGGGCGGCGGCGTGCGGACGGAGGCGCATCGCAGTTGAGCGAAGCTCACACCGCGAACAGGGAATCCCGCCCCGGGGATGACATGTTGGTAACTTCCGCGGGGGAGGGGTTCGGCGTTCGGGGCCGGGCAGCGGTACAGTGGTCCAAGGTTCAGCACGAGCCTTCGGCTTCTTTGCCCGAACGCACCACCGATCGACTCCCCGCTTCCGAGCGGCGGTCGGCCCCGGTGCGCACGTGCATCGGATGCCGGAAGCGCGAGTTGGCCGTCGATCTGTTGCGGATCGTGGCACAAGATCGGGAAACCGGCGACGGATCCCGTATCGTCGTGATCGTTCCCGATCCGCGGCGCAGACTTCCCGGGAGGGGTGCCTGGTTGCACCCCCTTTCGTCTTGTCTGAGCACCGCAGAACGGCGCCGAGCATTCGGCAGAGCACTACGAGTGTCCGGACATCTGGATATCTCAGCCCTGGAGCATTACCTCGAGAACAGGCACGAGCACTCATGAGCACACCGTGAAGTACCAACGATGAACGTCCATCGGAGATAACCCGAGGTCGTGCGGGCCGCCGTCCCCTGAAACGGTGGCACTGCTCGACCTCTCAGTGAGGAGAGCAGTGGCAGGCAAGGCCCGCGTGCACGAGTTGGCAAAAGAACTCGGTGTCACGAGTAAAGAACTACTCGCAACGCTCAAGGAGCAGGGCGAGTTCGTGAAGTCGGCGTCCTCGACGGTGGAAGCGCCCGTCGCGCGTCGGCTGCGCGAGTCGCTGGCGGCGAAGTCCGCGCCGGCGGGAGACGCCAAGTCCGGGGCGCGCCCCGGGCCCGCTTCGTCGGCCCGTCCGGCCGCGAAGCCCGCCGCGGGCGGCCCACGCCCCGGCCCACGTACCCCGGCTCCGGCGCAAGCCGCCGCGTCGTCCCCGGCCGCGCCTGCGGCCCAGGCCGCCGCTGCGACTCCCAGCCCGGCCACCACCCGTCCCGGCGACGGCGTTCGCCCCGGTCCGGCCGTGAAGCCGGGCCCGGCGACGCCCGCGCAGGACTCGGCGCCCGCCGCCAAGGCCGCGCCCGCTCCGTCCGGTCCGCGCCCGACCCCTGGTGCGCCGCGTCCGGGCCAGCAGCAGCGTCCCGGTGCGCCCGCGCAGGGTGGTCCGCGCCCCGGTGGGCCGAAGCCAGGTCCCAAGACCCCGCGCGTCGGTAACAACCCCTACTCGTCGACGCCCGCGCCCGAGCGCGCCCCGCGTCCGGCGTCCCAGGGCGGTCCGCGTCCGGGTCCGGCCCAGGGCGGTCCCCGTCCGGGTCCGGCCCAGGGTGGCCCGCGTCCGGGTCCCGCTCAGGGTGGCCCGCGTCCGGGTCCGGCCCAGGGTGGCCCGCGTCCTGGTCCCGGCCAGGCCGGTCCGCGTCCGGCCGCTGCCCAGGGTGGCGGCGCCCGTCCCGGCGGTCCGCGTCCGAGCCCCGGCTCGATGCCCCCGCGCCCGAATCCCGGTGCGATGCCGCAGCGTTCGGCCCGTCCGGGTCCCGGCGGCGCCGGTGCGGGTCGTCCCGGTCGTCCGGGTGGCGGCGCCGGTGGCGCCGGTCGTCCCGGCGGCGGTGGCGGCGGCTACCGCGGTGGCGGCGGCGGTACCGGTGCGCCCGGTGCCGGTGCGGGTGCTCCCGCGGCCGGTGGTTTCCGTGGTCGTCCCGGTGGCGGCGGCGGTCGTCCCGGCGGTCCCGGTGGCCGTGGCGGTGCGGCCGGTGCGTTCGGTCGTCCCGGTGGTGCGCCGCGTCGTGGCCGCAAGTCGAAGCGGGCGAAGCGCGCCGAGTACGAGTCGATGCAGGCGCCCGCCGTCGGCGGCGTGCGGCTGCCGCGCGGCAACGGCGAGATCATCCGGCTCGCCCGCGGCGCGTCGCTGTCCGACTTCGCCGAGAAGATCGACGCGAACCCGGCCGCCTTGGTCCAAGCGCTGTTCAACCTCGGTGAGATGGTCACCGCGACCCAGTCGGTGAACGACGAGACCCTCGAGCTGCTCGGCAGCGAGATGAACTACGTCGTGCACGTGGTCAGCCCCGAGGACGAGGACCGCGAGCTGCTGGAGAGCTTCGACCTCACCTACGGCGAGGACGAGGGCGACGAGGAGGACCTGCAGGTCCGTCCGCCGGTGGTGACCGTCATGGGTCACGTCGACCACGGTAAGACCCGACTGCTGGACACGATCCGCAAGGCCAACGTCCGCGAGGGCGAGGCCGGTGGCATCACCCAGCACATCGGCGCCTACCAGGTGATGACCCACCTCGGCGACGACGACCGGCTGATCACCTTCATCGACACCCCGGGTCACGAGGCGTTCACCGCCATGCGTGCCCGCGGTGCGAAGGCCACCGACATCGCGATCCTGGTGGTCGCCGCCGACGACGGCGTCATGCCGCAGACGGTGGAGGCGATCAACCACGCGCAGGCGGCCGACGTGCCGATCGTCGTGGCGGTCAACAAGATCGACAAGGAAGGCGCGAACCCGGAGAAGATCCGGCAGCAGCTGACCGAGTACAACCTGGTGGCCGAGGAGTACGGCGGCGACACGATGTTCGTCGACATCTCCGCCAAGCAGGGCACCAACATCGACGCACTGCTCGAGGCCGTCCTGCTCACCGCGGACGCCGCCCTCGACCTGCGCGCCAACCCGGACATGGACGCCCAGGGTGTCGCCATCGAGGCGCACCTCGACCGCGGCCGTGGTCCGGTGGCGACCGTGCTCATCCAGCGCGGCACGCTGCGCGTCGGCGACTCGATCGTGGCGGGCGACGCCTACGGTCGCGTGCGCCGCATGGTCGACGAGCACGGCGACGACGTCGAGGCGGCGCTGCCGTCGCGGCCCGTCCAGGTCGTCGGTTTCACCTCGGTGCCCGGCGCCGGTGACAACCTGCTCGTCGTCGACGAGGACCGCATCGCTCGCCAGATCGCCGACCGCCGCAATGCGCGCAAGCGCAACGCGCTGGCCGCGCGCAGCCGCAAGCGGATCAGCCTGGAAGATCTGGATGCCGCGCTGAAGGAGACTTCGGAGCTGAACCTGATCCTCAAGGGCGACAACTCCGGTACCGTCGAGGCCCTCGAAGAGGCCCTCATGGGTATCGAGGTCGGCGAGGAGGTGCGCCTGCGGGTCATCGACCGCGGTGTCGGTGGCGTCACCGAGACCAACGTCAACCTGGCCTCGGCGTCGAACGCGATCATCATCGGGTTCAACGTGCGCGCCGAGGGCAAGGCGACCGAGCTGGCCAACCGCGAGGGCGTCGACATCCGGTACTACTCGGTGATCTACCAGGCCATCGACGAGATCGAGAAGGCCCTCAAGGGCATGCTCAAGCCGATCTACGAAGAGGTCGAGCTGGGTCGCGCCGAGATCAGGGCCATCTTCCGCTCGTCGAAGGTCGGCAACATCGCGGGCTGCATGGTCACCTCCGGGTCGGTCAAGCGCAACGCCAAGGCGCGTCTGCTGCGCGACAACGTGGTGATCGCCGAGACCGTCACCATCTCCTCGCTGAAGCGGGAGAAGGACGACGCGACCGAGGTCCGCGAGGGCTTCGAGTGCGGTATGACGCTGACTTACTCCGATATCAAGGAGGGCGACGTCATCGAGGCGTACGAGCTCCGCGAGAAGCCGCGCGACTGACCGGTCCGAGTATTCGAACACCGCACCAGCGTCCGAGGCCCCGCCCACCCGGCGAGGTGCCGGGCGCGAGGTGCGGTGTTCGGTTCGGCCTAGAACACTGAAAGGTGTGTGGGTGTACCTAGGTGCACTGGAGTTCGACATCCTGCTCGGCGACGTGCACTCGCTGAAGGAGAAGCGGTCGGTCATCCGGCCGATACTCGCCGAGCTGCAACGCTTCGGTGTGAGCGCGGCCGAGGGCGGGGAACACGATCGGTACCGGCGCTCGTTGCTGGGAGTGGCCATGGTCAGTGCCGGCATGGATCACCTGACCGAGGTGCTCGACAAATGTGAGAGGCACGTCGCGGCGCGCCCGGAGTTACAGTTGCTGGCAGTACGCCGCCGGATCTTCGGGCCCGAGGACTAAGGCCCGCGACGCCAACCGAATACAGACAACAGTGAGGAGGAGACGGCCATGGTGGATCAAGCCAGGGCACGCCGACTCGCGAAGCGGATTTCCTCGATCGTCGCCACCGCGATCGAATACGAGGTGAAGGATCCGCGGCTGCGTTTCGTGACGATCACCGACGCGAAGGTCACCGGTGATCTGCGCGAGGCCACGGTGTACTACACGGTGATGGGTGAAACCCTCGACGCCGAACCGGATTACGCGGCCGCGGCCGCCGGCCTGGAAAAGGCCAAGGGGGTGCTGCGTTCCAAGGTCGGGGCGGGGACCGGAGTGAAGTTCACGCCGACGCTGGCGTTCGTGCTGGACAAGGTGCCCGACGCCGCGCGCGAGATGGAGGAGTTGCTGGCCCGCGCCAGGGCCGCCGACGACGCGGTGGCCAGGACGGCCGCCAACGCCAGGCCCGCGGGCGAGGCCGACCCGTACAAGGTCGAGCGCGACAGCGCCGAGTGACGCGCGGCGCGGATGACGACGAGCGGTAACGAGGCCGAGCTCGACGCGGCCGTCGCGGCGCTGAACGCCGCGGGATCGGTCACCATCCTGTGCCATGTGCAACCCGATGCCGACACCATCGGCAGCGGTTTGGCGCTGGCGCTCGTGCTGCATCGGCGCGGCATCCCGGTGTGGGTGTCGTTCGCCGAGCCCGCCGAACTGCCCGCTTCCATGCGCTCGCTGCCCGGGATCGAGCATCTGGCCCGGCCCGCGGAGGTGCCGCGCGAAGTGGACCTGCTCGTCGCGGTGGACTGCGGCAGCGCGGGGCGGCTCGGCGCGCTGGCCGACCGGCTGTCCGGCGCGGCGACGACGCTGGTGCTCGACCATCACCGCTCGAACACCCGCTTCGGCGCGATCAACGTGGTGGACTCGGGCGCGGAATCGACGACCAGCCTGCTCGCCCGGTTGCTCGACGCCTGGGGTGAACCGATCGATGCCGAGGTGGCGCACTGCCTGTACGCGGGCCTGGTCACCGACACCGGCTCGTTCCGTTGGGTGCGGCCAGGAACTCACCAGCTGGCCGAACGACTGCTGGCCACCGGGATCGACGGCGCCGAGATCGCGCGCACGTTGATGGACACCCACCCGTTCGACTGGCTGCCGATGCTGTCGCGGGTGCTCGGCACGGCACGGCTCGAGCCCGCCGCGTGCGGTGGTACCGGACTGGCGTACGCGTTCGTGCGTCGCGACGATGTCACCGGCGTGCGGTCGGAGGAGGTCGAGAGCGTCATCGATATCGTGCGCACCACGGCCGAAGCCGGGGTGGCCGCGGTGTTCAAGGAGTCCCGCACCGTCGACGGACGCTGGACCGTGTCGCTGCGCTCGCGCGATTCCGGGCCAGGCGCGCACGACGGTGTCGACGTGGCGGAGGTGGCGACCGCGCTCGGTGGCGGCGGGCATCGTTACGCGGCCGGGTACACCACCGACGGACGCCCGGAGGACGTGGTGCGGGACTTGCTCGCGGCGCTCGGATGACCGGGCAGGATATCGACGACACCGACAGTGTCCGCGCCACTTTGGACGCCGATCCCGTCGAGGCCGGGCCGCGGCGCATCCTCGGACTCGCGCTGCCCACGCTCGGTGTGCTTGTCGCCGAACCGATCTACCTGCTGTTCGATCTCGCGGTGGTCGGCAGGCTCGGCGCGCTGGCGCTGGCCGGTTTGGCCGTCGGCGGATTGATTCTCGCGCAGGTGAGTACCCAGCTGACCTTCCTGTCCTACGGAACGACCGCGCGAGCCGCGCGCAGGCACGGCGCGGGCGACGAGCGCGGCGCGGTGGCCGAGGGCGTGCAGGCCACCTGGCTCGCGGTGCTGGTCGGCCTGCTGATCCTGATCACGGTGCAGGCGTTCGCCGTTCCGCTGACCAGCGCGATCGCGGGCGGCGGGGATATCGCCGCCGAGGCGCTGCCGTGGGTGCGGATCGCGCTGTTCGGGGTGCCGCTCATTCTGATCGCGATGGCGGGCAACGGATGGTTCCGCGGTGTTCAGGAGACCCGCCGTCCGCTGCTGTATGTGGTTGCCGGTCTTGCGCTTTCGGCCGTGCTGTGCCCGGTTCTGGTGCACGGGTTGCTCGGCGCGCCCACGCTCGGGTTGCCCGGCTCGGCGGTGGCCAACGTCGCCGGGCAGACGGTGACGGCCGCGCTGTTCCTGGCGGCCTTGGTGCGCGAACGGGTTTCACTGGTCCCGCACTGGACGGTGATGCGCGCCCAACTGGTGCTCGGCCGCGATCTGATCATGCGCAGCTTGGCCTTTCAGGCCTGTTTCGTGTCGGCGGCGGCCGTGGCGTCGCGGTTCGGTGCGGCGTCCGTCGCGGCGCACCAGCTGGTCCTCCAACTGTGGAACTTCCTTGCGCTGACCCTTGATTCGCTGGCCATCGCCGCGCAGACGTTGGTCGGTGCGGCGCTCGGCGGCGGGAATGCGGTGGGCGCGCGGCGGCTCGCGTGGCGCGTCACGCGGTGGTCGGAGATCTTCGCGCTCGCGCTGGCCGGTGCCTTCGCCGCGGGGTACGCGGTCGTCCCGCCGCTGTTCACCGACGACCCCGCCGTGCTGGATCGCACCCACGTGGTGTGGTGGTTCTTCGTGGGCATCATTCCGGTCGCCGGCGTGGTGTTCGCGCTCGACGGCGTGCTGCTCGGCGCCGGTGACGCCGCGTTCCTGCGGACCGCGACGCTCGGCGCCGCGCTGATCGGCTTCCTGCCCGCCATCTGGCTCTCGCTCGTCTACGACTGGGGGATCGCGGGCATCTGGTCCGGTCTGGTCGCCTTCATGGTGCTGCGGCTCGCCGCGGTGGTCTGGCGGACGCTGACGGGTCGCTGGGCGCAGGTGGGGGCGGAGATCCCGACGGGCCGCGCCTGACCGACCGGTCCACTTATTTCGAAAACGATATTCATTCCTGGCAAGATGGGGGAATGCTCGAGCACCTGCCTGCGCGCCGCACGCGAATCCGGGTGTCGTCGACCTACGTTCTCGCCGGACTACTGGTGGCGGGAATCGTCTGGCAGGCCCAGCTGGCCTCGGCGATCGACGCGCGGCTGCGCCTCCAGACCGCGCTGACGATGTTCGTCGGAGTCTTCGTGCAGGCCATCCCCTTTCTGGTGCTCGGTGTGGTGGTCAGCGGCGCCATCGCCGCGTTCGTCTCGCCCGCGCTGCTGCGGAAGATGTTGCCGCGCAACGAGACCGCCGCGATCGGTGTCGGCGGGCTCGCGGGCCTGGCGCTGCCCGGGTGCGAGTGCGGCGTCGTCCCGGTGGCGCGCAGGCTGATCGATCAGGGCGCGCCGAGTTCGGTCGCGCTGGCCTTTCTGCTGTCGGCGCCCGCGATCAACCCGGTGGTATTGATCGCCACCGCGGTCGCGTTTCCCGGCGAACCGGGGATGGTGGTGGCGCGGTTCGCGGGCTCGCTGGCCACCGCCCTCGTGATGGGGCTGCTGTGGTCGCGCTTCGGCAGCCCCACCTGGATGCTGCCGCGCGGCGGGCCGGACCACTGCGTGACCGGCCGCACCCGAGCCGAGGTCTTCGCCGAGGCGGCGCGACACGATCTGCTCCAGGCCGGAGCCTTCCTCGTGCTGGGCGCGGCGACCGCGGCGGCGCTGCACGTCCTTGTTCCGCCGCAGTGGTTCGAGCACCTGGCCACCCAGATGCTGCTGGCCATCGTGGTGCTCGCGGTACTGGCGGTGGTGCTCGCGCTGTGTTCGGAGGCCGACGCGTTCGTCGCGGCGAGCATGTCGACACTGCCGTTGTTGCCGCGGTTGGTATTCCTGGTCGTCGGGCCCGCGGTGGACGTCAAGCTGTTCGCGATGCAGGCGGGCGCGTTCGGGCGGCGATTCGCGCTGTGGTTCGCGCCGTCGACCTTCGCGGTCGCGATCGTCTGCGCGACGGTGGCGGGTTACGTCTTCCTCGGGGGTGCGCGGTGAGGCGGGAAACGCAGAACCTGCTGTTGCTGTTGATCGGAATCGCGGTGCTGCGCACCACCTTCGACGGCACCTACCTGCGCTACGTGAAGCCGGGACTCTTCCCGTTCCTGCTGATCAGCGGGATCGGCATCGTCGCGCTCGGCACCGCGGCCATCATCGGCGACCTGTACCGCGGGCGCGCGGCGCACGAGCACGGGCACGGACGTGTCCAGTGGCTGCTGCTCGCGCCGGTCGCCACGCTGCTGCTCGTCGCTCCGCCCGCGCTCGGGGCGGGCGCCGCCGTGACGAGTTCGGCGATCCGTCCGCCGGATCCTGTTGTGGCGCAACCGGAATTGGTCGCCTACGCGCCGCTTCCCGACGAACCAGCGCCTTTCCTGTCGATCAGCGAGGTGGTGAACCGCGCGACGCTCGACTCCACCCGGTCGCTGGACGGCCGGGAGATCACCGTCAGCGGTTTCGTTCTGCGCCGCATGCGCGGCTACGGCATCGACCTGGCGCGCGTGGTGATCACCTGCTGTGTGGCCGACGCCCGCTACATCCGGCTGCACCTGTCCGGCATCGAGGAACCGCTCGACGAGGACACCTGGCTCGAGGTGCGCGGCGTGGTGGAACCGGACAGCGCGCGCCGCGACCGCGACTCGACCCCGACGCTCGTCGTCCGTGAGTACCACCGCGTCGAACGGCCCGACCACTCCTACGAGCGGGGCCGCTGACTCACGCGGGTTCCTCGACTGCGCGATAGCGGCGGACGACGACCCCCGCGGGACGGACCGACCGGCCCGCCACGGTCAGGCCCGGGTGCACGAGTTCGTCGACGGTGCGGTCGGCGGACGGGTCGGCGGTGGCGGTGACGTCGGCGGCCTCCATGGTGAGCGAATCGAAGGCGTCGTCGGGGCGCGGCGTGACGATCGTCGCCCCGCGACCGGTGAGCAGCCGCTCGATGCGCGCGCCGATGGCCTCGAACGCCGCCCGTTCCCTTGGCGATTCGGCGGTGGCCGCGCACGCGGCGGTGTCGTTGTGCAGGGCGAACAGCTCGACGACCAGCGGCAGATCGGCGCCTGCGCGGTCCTGGCGGGCGCGGGCCTTGGCCTCGTCGGCGAGACGCTCGATGGTGGCGGCCTGGCGGGCGACGACCCGGGACAGGTCCTCGACGCGTTCGACGAGTTGGGCGAGCGATTCCGCGACTGGTTCCGTCATGCTCGCACCATAGCCGGGACACGCATCGATTGTTTTGGGCGTCAGCCGGATTCGCCCATCGGTCGCTGCGCCACTGTCGGCGGTGACTGATACGATCGCCTGCCATGGGGGTCTACGGCATCGACCTGGGCACAACGAACTCGGCGATCGCGCGGATCGACGCCGACGGTCGGCCCGAAGTAATGATCGGCATGAACGGGGAACCGACGGTTCCCTCCGTCGTGCTGTTCGCGTCCGCGTTCGATCATCTGGTGGGCGAGGGCGCCAGGCGGCAGGCCCGGTTGGATCCCGAGCACGTGTGCTCGCTGGTGAAACGCCGGATGGGCGACGCGGAGTGGCGTTTCGCCGCGCACGGCGAGACCTGGTCGGCGCCCGCCGTTTCGGCGCTGATCCTCAAGAGTCTGGCCGCCGACGCGGAATTCGGCGGCGGTGAGCCGGTGCGCCGTGCCGTGATCACCGTGCCCGCGTACTTCGGCGACGAGGAGCGGCGCGCCACCATTCAAGCGGGCACCTACGCGGGCTTCGACGTCGCGGGCGTGCTCTCCGAGCCGATAGCCGCCGCGTTCTCCTACGGGTTCGGCAGGCTCGACGGCGGCGTAGACATCGGCAAGACCGGTGCGCGCGAGACCGTGCTCGTCTACGACCTCGGCGGCGGCACCTTCGATGCCACCGTCATCGAGCTGGCCGATCGCCGCATCTCGGTGCTGGCGGTGGAAGGCGATCATCAGCTCGGCGGCGCGGACTGGGACGAGCGGATCGCCCTGTATCTGTCCCAGCAGTTCTGCGCGGCCAATCCCGATGCCGAGGACCCGCTGGACGATTCGGCCGGTTCGCAGACGCTGGTGCTGGCCGCCGAGCGCGCCAAGCGCGAACTCAGCGACCAGGAAAGCACGGAGGTCGTCGTCGCGCACGACGGCGCCCGCGCCGTCATCACGCTGACCAGGGACGAGCTCGAGTCGATGACGGCCTCGCTGATGCGCCGCACGCTCGATCTCACCAAGGACTGTCTGGCCGCCGCGGGCAAGCGCGGCGTGGCATCGGTCGACCGGCTGCTGCTGGTCGGCGGCTCCTCCCGGATGCCGATGGTCGCCAGGGAACTGGAGAAGGAACTCGGCCTGATCGGCGAGCTGCGCGACCCCGATCTGTCGGTGGCGCGCGGCGCGGCGCTCTACGGCGAGAAGCTCGAGATGGAGCGGTTGATCGTGGCCGATCTCGTGACCCGCGGTCGGCTGCGCGACGGCTCCGGACTGAACGAGGCGGCGCCCGCTGACCTGGAACAGTCGATCGCGCGGGTCGCGGAATCGTTCGGTCAGCCGGTCAGCCTGGTGCGGCGGATGCTGGAGATCCAGGTCGACACGGTGGTCTCGCGCGGATTCGGTGTGCTCGCGCTGGATTCGCACTACGGGCTGGCGGCCGCCTGGCTGGTGCACCGCAATCAGACGCTGCCGGTGCGGGTGCGTCGGTCGTTCGGCACCGTGCGCGAGGACCAGGATCAGATCGAGCTGACGATCGTGGAACAGCAGGGACAGGCCGCCTCGATGCGTCCCGAGGACACCAAAGTGCTTGTGGAAGGCAGGATTCGCGGCATCCCGCCGGGCTATCCGGCGGGCAGCGAGGTGCGCGTCACCTTCGAGATGGGATTCGACGGCGTGCTGCACGTGACCGCGCACCACGTCGACGCCGACATGCCGTTGACGTTGTCGGCGCAGACGGGAGCCACGTTGTCCCAGGCCGATGTCGCGCGTGAGCTCGACCAGGTGCAGCGCTCCCGCCGCCGCGACAGCTGAGCCGCCATGCACGCTTTCGACCCCAACGATTACCGCAAGCGGGTGCTCGCCGCGGTCGAGCGCCGCGGCGGCATCGACCAGTCGGACCCGTTCGAGCTCTACGACATTCCGCTCGACGAGGCCGAGAGCCTCAGCGACGCCGAGGTTTCCGCGCGGGTGCGCGAGGTGTGGGGTTTCTGGCAGCGCCAGCGCGACCATCCGAAGTATCGGGTGCTCGTCGGGTTGCTGGTGGAAAACCACGACCAGCTGTCCTATCTGCTGCTCGACGGGTCCGCGCGGCGGGCCGAAGCGATCCGGATCCGGCACGAGCGCGAACAGCGCGACGCCGAACGCTACGAGATGCTGGACACCGCGATCTCCCGGCTGGTGCAGCGCCACGGCGGGGTGCCCGCCGCGAAAGTGCCCGGACTGGAGGAGATCGGGACGATGGGCGGGCTGTCCGCCGCCGAGGTCGCCACCCGTTTGCGTCGTCACCGGATCATCGAGGACGCGCCGCAACCCGCCGCGCCCACCGGCACGCTCACCGACCAACGACGCCAACAGATTCGCGGGCTGCTCGCCGAATGGGGGCGGCTGGTGGACGGTCCGCCCGCGCCGACGCTGCTCGGTCTGCTCGGGCTGGATCCCAGCCGCGCCACCCACACCGGCGAGATCCGGCTGCGCGCCGACGCGTTGCGCGCTCGGTCGCGCGAGCTGCCGCCCGGTCGGATGCGCGTGGTGCTCGACGAACTGCTCGTTCACGTGCAGGACCTGCTGGAGCCCGGTGGGTCCGTGGTGGACGAGTACGTCGCCTCGATCGTCGAGGACGTCACCGCAGAGCTGCGGCCCAAGGTGCGGGCCGCCGTGCTCGTCGAGGACGAACTGGTGGGGGAGGACTACGAGTTCCTGCTCGACGAGGCGATCGCGCTCGGCATGGACCCGCACGCCGCGGGTCGGCTGCTCGAAGACCTGGCCGTCGAATTGGGTTCGCGCGCCGTCGGATCCGCGCGTCCGACGCCCGCCCCTTCCCCATCGAGCGCGGGACGCGCCGCGGCTCCCGCTCCGCCGCGGCGGCAGTGGGAGGAACCGCTCAAGGCGGCGCGGGCGGCGTTGCGCGGCGGACGTCCGCAGGAGGCCGCGCGCCACATCGCCGAGGCCAGGGGCCTCGATCCGCACAACGAGGGCACCACACCGATCCGCTCGGTCTCCGACGACGTCGAACGAGTGCTCGCCGAGGCGGCCAGGCACTGGCGCGTCGCCCTCGCGGCCCGCGCGGCAACCCGCTACGTGGAGGCGCTCGAACACCTCCGGCAGCTGCGACGCGTCGCCGCCGACGTGCCGCCGCCCACCGGATCCGCCGCGAGTCTGGACGAACTGCTCTCCGAAGCGGAGCGAGCCGTCGCCGAGGCCGACCGCCTGGTCGCCGCCGCGGCCGCGGGACCGTCCGCCGAACGTTCTCGCACACTGCGCGCCGCCCAAGCCGCCTGCGTCGACCATCCCGGCGCGAGCGAGGCGCTGGCCGCCACCCCCGTTCCAGCCCCCGGCCGCGTGACGGCGACCCGCATGGCGAACGGTTCCGTGCAGATCGTTTGGTCGCCCGCGCCTGCCGACGACGTGGCCTACCGCGTCACCCGGCTCCAGCCGGACGGCTCCTGGCGAGTGGTCGGACGCACCCGAGGCACCGAACTCGAAGACGGCGGCGCTCCGCCCGGCGAAGTTCCGGTGTACGCCGTCGCCGCCGCTGCGTCGGGGACCTACTCCGAAGCGACACGTTCGGACGCCGGGCCTGAGCCACAGCGGCTACCGACCGCCTCGGCGGACGTGCACGGACGAGCCGCTCGGCCGCCAGTTGAGCCCGCCTCGCTGGATGGGCACGGTCGACCCGCCGACGCGGGTCCTGCCGCGCAACAGGGCACGACGATGGTGCCGGGCGCGCGTGCCGAACACGCGGCCCAGCCCGATTCGGTGGACCGTTCCGGCTCGGCCGAGTCGGCCGGTTCCGCGTCGGATATGCCGCCGGGCTCGGTGGTTCAGCAGGGCTCGGTGAGCCGTCCGGCCCCGGTAAGTGGGTACGGCCGAACTGCCAACGGGGATCCGGCGGCTCGGACCGGCGCGATCGAGCACGACCCGAGCCACACTCCCGGTCCGGGGGCGGAGCCCGATTCGTCCGGCCGGCGTGCCCATGCAGTGCCGCACGCGGCGGTCGATCGGTCCGGCTCGGCGACACAGGCCGAACCCGCCGTTCGGCAGGATGTCGGCGGTCCGCCCGGCTCGGTGATCGAGGCCGGGGCGGCAACCGATTCCGGCAGTGCTTCTCGGCCGGGTCCGACTGCCGAGCAGGTGTCGTCACCGGATTCGGCTCAGCACGGTCCGGTCGCGCAGTCCGCGGGAAGCGGTGCGTCCGCCGAGTTTCCGGCGGGGGCTGCGACCGGTGCGGGCGTCGAACCGGCCGTGCCGCTCGTGTCGGACGATCCCATGCCGAGCGGCATTCCGGTGGTCACCGATTTGGCCGAGCGTGCTGGTCTGTTGACCTTCGTGTGGCCGACGGGGATCACCGAGGTGATGGTGGTGGCGCGCCCCGAACGTCCACCCCTCGCACCGGACGAGCCGGAAGCACGCGCGTGGAAGGTCACCAACATGCGGTACGAGATCGACGGCGGCGTCCGCGTCCCGCCCGACCTGCCGCGCCCCTGCCACATCGCCGTGGCATCGTGCCGCCGCGAGCCCAACGGCAAGCTCACCGTGGCAGCGGGCTTTGCGCCGGGCGCTCGTATCCACTGGACGCACGCGTAGCCGAGCGTCGGTTCGCGCCAGCCGTGGAGCGGGGCGGTTCCGCCGGATCTGCCGCGCCCCTGTCATATCGTCGTCGCATGGTGCCGCCGCGAGCCCAACGGCAAGCTCACCGTGGCAGCGGGCTTTGCGCCGGGCGCTCGTATCCACTGGACGCACGCATAGACCATCGCCGGGCTCGGCGCCGAAGCGATGCCGGTGCCGCCATGGAATCGGGACCGGCGACTGGACAGCTTGCGGTCGCAGCCGCTCGGCGGGAACTCGCGTCGAAGTGCTCCGCGCACGCACCGACATATGAACGGCAAGGCGTCGCGGGCCCGCCGCGGAATGCCGCGCGCGGCCCTCGCGTTCCGATCGGGGATGAATCGTGTTGGCGGAGGCGGGCGGCGGGTTGTTGCCTCGGATGTGACAAGGTGGGTGTGGTGATACCCAAGTTGATGGCGGTGAGCGACGTACACGTCGGGCATCAGGGGAATCGGCCGATCGTGGAGCAGATCCAGCCGGACTCGCCGGAGGACTGGCTGATCGTCGCCGGTGACGTGGGGGAGAAGACCGACGACATCCGCTGGGCGCTGGAACTGCTGCGCCAGCGATTCGCCAAGGTGATCTGGGTGCCTGGCAACCACGAGCTGTGGACCACGGCGAAGGATCCCGTGCAGATGCACGGCGTCGCCCGCTACGAGTACCTGGTGTCGATCTGCCGCGACCTGGACGTCGTCACGCCCGAGGACCCCTTCCCGGTGTGGCGCGGCTCGGGCGCCGAGGCGCACGGCGGCGCGGTGACGCTCGCCCCGATGTTCCTGCTCTACGACTACTCGTTCCTCCCCGAGGGCGCGAAAACCAAGGCCGAGGGCTTGGCCATCGCCCGCGAGCGCAATGTGGTCGCCACCGACGAGTTCCTGCTCTCGCCCGAGCCGTATCTGACCAGGGACGCCTGGTGTCACGCGCGGGTGCAGGTCACCAAGCGCAAGCTGGACGCCCTCCCGCCGGAGACGCCGCTGGTGCTGATCAACCACTTCCCGCTGGTCCGCCAGCCCACCGATGTCCTGTTCTACCCGGAGTTCGCGCTGTGGTGCGGCACCGATCTGACCGCCGACTGGCACACCAGCTACAACGTGGTGTGCTCGGTGTACGGGCACCTGCACATTCCGCGCACCTCCTACTACGACGGCGTCCGGTTCGAGGAGGTCTCGCTCGGCTACCCGCGCGAATGGCAGCGCCGCGGCCTGCCGGACAAGCTGCTGCGCCAGATCCTGCCCGCCCCGGAGTATCCGCCCGGCACGCTGAACAAGTGGGGCGGCCACTTCAAGGTCACCCCCGAGATGGAGGCGGCCGCGGCCGAGATGCGCAGCCGCGCCCAAAAGCGGCGCGGAGTCTGACCAGGCACACGCCTCGACTAGGCTCGGAACCGATGATCGAGAACATTCTGCCCAATGGCGTCGCCTCGGCCGAGCTGTTGGCGTACCCGGAGGATCTGAAGCCGCATCCGGCCGAAGAGCATCTCATCGCGCAGTCGGTGGAGAAGCGGCGTCGCGATTTCATCGGCGCCCGACACTGCGCGCGGGTGTGCCTGGAGCAGCTCGGTGAGCCGCCGGTCGCGATCGGCAAGGGCGAGCGCGGCATGCCGGTGTTCCCGCGCGGCATCACGGGCAGCCTCACGCACTGCGACGGCTACCGCGCCGCGGCGCTCGCGCACAAGATGCGCTTCCGCTCGATCGGGATCGACGCCGAGCCGCACGGCGCGCTGCCGGACGGCGTGCTCGACTCGGTGAGCCTGCCCGCCGAGCGGGACTGGTTGCGCGACACCGATTCTCGCCTGCACCTGGATCGGCTGTTGTTCTGCGCCAAGGAGGCCACCTACAAGGCGTGGTTCCCGCTGACCACCCGCTGGCTGGGTTTCGAGGAGGCGCACATCACCTTCACCGTCGAGGAGAAGGCCGACGGCACCGGTTCGGGCACCTTCCACAGCAAGCTGCTGGTGCCGGGCCAGACCAACGACGGCGGGCTGCCGCTCACCGCGTTCGACGGACGCTGGCTGATCACCGACGGGCTGATCCTGACCGCGATCGCGCACGGCTGATGACCGAACCGACCACCCAGGCGCAGCGCCCCGACGTACTCGGCGGCCTGTTGATCGTCGACAAGGACGGCGGCTGGACCAGCCACGACGTGGTGGCCAAGTGCCGGAAGTTGTTGCGCACCAAAAAGGTCGGGCACGCGGGCACCCTCGATCCGATGGCGACCGGCGTGCTCGTGCTCGGCGTCGAACGGGCCACCAAGCTGCTCGGTCTGCTGACGCTCACCACGAAGGCCTACACCGCCACCATCCGGCTCGGCCAGTCCACCACCACCGACGACGCCGAGGGCGAGACCCTGGCGACCGTCCCCGCGCTGCACCTCACCGACGCCGACATCGCCGCGCGAATCGCGGAACTGACCGGCGACATCGAGCAGGTGCCCGCCACCGTCAGCGCCATCAAGGTGAACGGCGAACGGGCCTACGCCCGCCACCGCGCGGGCGAGGAAGTGCGCCTGACCGCCCGACCGGTGACCGTGTCGCGCTTCGATGTGCTTGCCCGGCGCGATGTTTCGGACGGCTTCGTCGATCTCGACGTCGTCGTGGAGTGTTCTTCCGGCACCTACGTGCGGGCGCTGGCCCGCGACCTCGGCGCGGCGCTTGGCGTCGGCGGTCACCTGACCGCGTTGCGCCGCACCAGGGTCGGCCCCTTCACGCTGGAACACGCGCGAACGCTGGATCGGCTCGCCGAGGATCCCACGCTGAATCTCGGCATCGACGAGGCGGTCCGAATCGCCTTCCCGCACCGGACGATCGACGACCGCGAGGCCGAATCCCTGCGCGACGGACGGTGGTTGGATCCGATCGGCATCGCGGGCGTGCACGCCGCGCTGACCGCCGACGGCACCGCCATCGCGCTGCTCGAGGAGAAGGGCAAGCGCTCCTCGCCGGTCTTCGTCATCCGCCCCCGCGGACTCGTGGACTGACGGTCTCGATCAACCGGGCGAGCAACGTCACGACCGGAGATGTTAGTTGACGCGTGTCTACTAGGGCTCGTACAGCCAGAGTCGCTTCTTCGGCGCCATCTCCGTCGGCCGTTTCCTAGCGGCGCAGGCCGACAACGCGATTCGGGCCGAACCGTACAGTGGTCGTGGGTTCGCCGTCCGAAATCGGCGGCGGCCGTGGGAAGGCAGTGGGCATGAGTGAACATTCGGTCGACACGTTCGAGCTGTGGGACCGCGACAGTGACGGACTCGTCTCCGTCCAGGACATCACCGACGGAATCCGCGCGCTCGGGCTCGAAGTCGACACCGACGCGGTCGAGCGCCTGGTCGCCGCGGCCGATACCAACGGCGACTTCTTGGTCTCCAAGGCCGAATTCGACGCGGCACTGGTGACCGGACGCCTCGAGGTGACCGACGCCGACGCCGCGTTCCGCGTCTTCGACACCAATGGCGACGGGCGGATCTCGGTCGAGGAACTCGAATCCCTCATCCGCCACGTCGGCGCGGGGCTCATCGACGTCCCCGCGGCCGACCTGCTCGCCGCCGCCGACCGAGACGCGGACGGCTATCTCTCCCCGGCCGAATTCCGAGCTCTGCTGGACGAACTCGCGCGCTGAGCTCGAAGGGGACCGATCAACCGCCGAGCAGTGCCCGGGCAAGTCCAGCCGCCTCGGCGGCCAACCCCGGTGGATTCGTGGCGATGAACATCGAGTCGGCCGCGAGATTGCCCAGGACGTGCCAGCTCGGATCCGGTGCGCCGCCGACCACTAGGCGACGGGAACCGGGTTCGGCGCGCAGACCGCCCGCCGGATGCGTTTCGGCCGCGCCCGCCGCGAGCAACGCGCTGATCAGCGATTGGGATTCCGGGGGCGTGGTGTAGGCGGGCGGGTTGACCGCGTTGAACACGGTGTCCGCGGTCCAGCGCCGCCCGTCGTGCACGGTGAAGCCGCCGCCGGAGCGCGCCTCGATCTTGGTGAGACCCGCGCGCAACCGCAGTTGACCGGAATCCAGCAGCCGCAGCACGATACGCGCGTTGTGCGGGACCATCGGCGAGCTCAGGCTGTTGATCGTGCGGAAATGCCCGGTGCGCAGCATCTCTCGGTCATCGTCCGCCAGCAGCGGCCAGGCGATCGGGCCGACGGTGCGGATGACCATGGCCAGCATGCGTCGCCCGAGGTGCGGTGCGTCGACGGCTTCGAGGTGGCGGCGCAGCAGGGCGATCGGATCCCCGTCGTCGGTGATCTCGGCGGCCAAGGTGTCGAAATCCTGTCCCAGGGAGTCGAGTTCGGCGCGCATGAGCGAAATGAGCTGGGCGAAGCGGAGTTCGCCGTGCCCGGCCTGCTCGCGCATCGCCGCGGGCGTCAGGTGTACCGGCTGGAGCCGGACCGGACGCTGCTGGACGAAGGGGAGTCGACCGCTGCGCGAGAGCAGGCTGATCGGTCCGGTGTGTCCGTTGGCGCCCAGTGCGACGGCGATGTCCACCGCGGTCAGTCCGCTGCCGATCACGGCGATGTGCCGGTCGGCGGGGAGTCCGGCAAGGGTGCGGGCGAGCGGGTAAGGCTCGTTCACGTATCCGGGTGCGCCGGTGAGCCCGTAGTGGTCGCGCGGACCGCCGCCGCCGACCGCCAAGACGGCACGGTCGACCGGGACACGGTCGCCGTCCGCGGTGTGCAGCACGGTCTGGAGACCTGCTGTATTCGGCACGGTTCGAGAGATGCGGTCACCGCTCGCGTTGTGCGGCAAGGTTTGTGGAATGCGATCGCCGCTCGCGGTGTGCGGCACGGTGCGTTCGTCGCGGGAGAATCCGGTGACGGCCGATCGCACGACACGAACCGGGCAGCCGGCACGATCCAGCCGCGCGATCGCCTCGCGCGCGGTGTCCTCGAGATATTCGCCGTAGACCGCGCGGGGAACGAGCGGCTGACCAAGCCCTTCGTCGAGGTAGCCCGCGACGTCGCGTCCCGCCAGCCAGCGCTGGTAGTGCCCCGGATCGCCCGCCCGCACCGACATGATGGGCGGCGGCGCGTTCACGCGAACCGCGTCGAGATCCGGCTGGTACGGACGACCCCGCCACGGCACGGGTGCGCCGTCGAACACGGTGACACCACTCGGTTTGTCGTCGGCTGCGGCGAGCGCGTCGAGCAGCGCGACGGCGGCCGCGCCAGCTCCGATGATTCCGATGTGCATGGGGCTCCTTCGATTTCGTGATCGGGACACCCAGCGTCGCGGGGTTTGGGCGGTGCGAACCATCCCGCGATCGAGGGGTTCGCGGTGCCGGGCCCGGAATTTCACCGACCTGCTCGACGCTCACCCCTCATATGCGGGATGGCGGACATGCGACGGACAGCGGACGATGACACCCATGACCGGCACACCCGCCCTCGACGCGCTGCTCTCGAGCATCGCCGCCGCGCCCGACGCGCACGCGCTGTTCGCCGACACCTCGGCTCGCCTGCGGCGGATCACGCCGTTCGACGCCGCCGTGTGGGTGGCGACCGATCCGGTCAACGGGCTCACCACGGCCCCCGTCCGGGTGGAGAACCTGCACGAGGGCGGCTGCGGAACCTATTGGGAATCGGAGCTTTTCGCCGAACACGTGAATCTGTTCCGGGATCTGGCGGTGGCGAAGGTCCCGGTCGCCGGACTGCGCGAGGTGACGGGCGACCGGCCGACACTGAGTGCGCTGTACCGCGGGTTCATGCGTCCGCGCGGTTTCGACGACGAGTTGCGTGCGGTGTTCCGGGTGGACGGCCAGCCGTGGGGCCAGCTGAGCCTGTTCCGCGAGCGCGGACGGTCGCCGTTCGGCGCCGCGGACATCGCCTTGGTCCGAGCGCTCTGCACGCCGATGGCGCAGCGGCTGCGTGCCTTCGCGCTCCCGGCTGTGACGCCACCGTCCGCCGCCACCGCCCCCGGTCTGCTGCTGTTCGGCGCGGGCGGCGAACTGCTCTCGCTCAACGACGAGGCCCGCGACCTGCTCGCCGAGATGCCGCCCGGTCCCGCCGCGCCGACGCCGCTGGGCATCGATCTGCCGCTGCCGATCTGGATCCTCAACACGGCGGGCCGCGCCCGGCTCACCGGCGCTGCCTCGCGGATCCGGGTTCGCACGACCGCAGGGCGCTGGCTGGTGTGCCACGCGACCTGCCTGCGCGACGCCGAAGGGCGAACCCGCACAACCGCTCTCGTGATCGAACCCGCGAAGCCCGCGGAAGTGGCCGAACTGATCGTCGCCGCCTACGAGCTCACGCCGAGGGAACTGGAGGTGACCGAGCTCGTCGCTCGCGGCCTGCCGACCGCCGACATCGCCGCCCGCCTCTTCCTCTCCCCGCACACCGTGCGCGACCACCTGAAGTCGATCTTCGACAAGGTAGGCGTCACCAGCCGCGGAGAACTGGTAGCCAAACTCTTCACCGAACATCGCGAACCCCTCGCCGCCCCCACTACCGTGCGAGTCCTCGACGCGGCGAGCTGACGGTTCTCCCCGCATCGTCCACGCGGGCCGCCGCCCGTCGTCCGGCCGCACGGTGCGGTGGGCTTGCTCGGCTTTGTCGGCTCGGTCCGGTCGCGCCACCGACTGCCCGCTCGATGCGGAGCAGGTTCCTTCTCGGTGGAAGCGTGGGGCCAGACGGCACGGTCCGGTCACGGCTTCGACACGCGGGAGCAACACCCCCGTACACCCGGCTTGACCTGCGTTAACGCGGTTCCCTTGCGGTCGATACTTGGGTAACAGTTGCTCGATTCGGAGGCTTGGCGATGCGTGCGGTGGGAATCGTCGGGGTGATGTGCGCGGTGTTCGCGCTCGTGGCGGGGTGCGCCGGGGAGGCCGAGGAAGCGGAGCGCCCGCGGGCGAGCGCCACCGTCGCCGCGACCACCGTCGACGGCACACCGGAGATCGCCGAGGAGCCCGCCGCCACCAGGGCGCCGCAGCCGCGACCCGCGCCCCCTGCGCCCGCTCCGGCGCCGCAAC
Organism: Nocardia amikacinitolerans; assembly: GCF_900215415.1. NCBI lineage: Bacteria > Bacillati > Actinomycetota > Actinomycetes > Mycobacteriales > Nocardiaceae > Nocardia > Nocardia amikacinitolerans. Next base: position 520,862 of record NZ_OBEG01000006.1, read on the forward strand.
CGCCCGCTTCACCGGTGCTCGGCACCGCGATCATCGAGACGGTGACCCTCGGCGGCGTCGCGGTGCCCGACGTGCCGGTCAGCGTGTGGCAGATGCGGCCGTGCGATATGGCCCAGCTCGATATTCCCTTGGGCGCCAGCGAAATCGCGCGCTGGGATGCGGTGACCGGTGCCGACGGGCGCGCGGTGTTCGTGGTTCCGGTCGGCTGCTTCCGATTCCGGATGGACCCGCCGCCCGGCACCGATCCGGTGCCCGAGGGCATGCACACGCTGTTCGTGACGGCGGCCGGTCAGGTCGTGACCGGTCAGCTGCGCTTCAACGATCCGGCCCCCGCGGACTGCGCCGCCGAGACCATCGTCGGCGAGCTGGACGACGCGGGCGATCTGACCGCCGAGGGGGCGACGGTCACCGAATGCGACGGCTCCTGGGCGGTGATCGTCTGGGACATCCCCGGCGACAGCCAGCGCATCGTCCACCGCACAGCCGACGGTTGGCGCACCTACGTCGCGTTCCCGCACGACGTCTGCTGGTCCACGGCCGCCGCCGACGGCGTTCCCGCCCGATTCGAGTCCTACTTCCAGCCCTGCTGACCGTCGCGGAACACCGGGCGAGGCGTCGAACCGGATCTCAGGTCGTGAGCCAGATGGCTTCCGCGGCGGGGCGGCCGAGGTCGGTGGTGGCCTCGCCGTCGCCGATGCGGATGGCGATGGTGCCCGCGAAATCGCGGCGTTCGACGACGGCGATGGCGGTGTCCAGCGCGATGCCGACGGAATCGAAGTAGCGCAGCATGTCCGGGTCGGAATCGGAGATGCGGGCGACGCGCCCGGCCTGGCCCGCCTCGAAATCGCTGAGCTGGCGCGCGGGCGGCGTCGGCACCGCGCCGTCCACCGACGGGATGGGGTCGCCGTGCGGGTCGCGGTCCGGGTAGCCGAGCTTGGCGTCGATGCGGGCCATGAGCAGTTCGGAGACCGCGTGCTCTAGCACCTCGGCCTCGTCGTGCACCTCGTCCCAGCCGTAGCCGAGCTCGTTGACCAGGAACGTCTCGATCAGCCGGTGCCTGCGCACCATGGCGACCGCGGCGCGGCGACCGTGCTCGGTGAGGGTGATCGATCCGTAGCGCGCGTGCTCGACCAAGCCCTGATCGGCGAGTTTGCGGACGGCTTCGGAGACGGTGGAGGCCGAGACGCCGATCCGCTCCGCGAGCAGCTTCGTCGAGACCTTCTCCTGCGACCACTCCTGTGCGGTCCAGATGACCTTCAGGTAGTCCTGGGCGACCGAGGTCAGCTCCGGCGCCAGAGTGGCGGTGCTGCCGTGCGGTTCGCCCGGCGCGGAGCTGTCGGTCAGCTCGCGGCGGGTGGCGATGTCTCGTTTACCGGGCACATATCCGAGCTTATGCACATCCGACGCGATTCACACAGTCGGACACCGGGATGCGGCGAACTCGTTCGCCACTCGTGTTCCGCCGGTCGCGGACCGGCCATCCCGCTGCCACTTCGCGCGTTGATCCGCAGGTCGCGGGCGCGGTCGTCGGTGCGGTTCGACGGCGGGAGCGCGGACGAAATCCAGCGGAAGCTCGCGCCGACTCGGCCCTGCGTACGACGAGAGTCCGAGACCCTCGCTTCAGAAGCGCGGCGAGCGCTCGAGGTCGTAGCGTGGACGGTGGTCTTCATCGAAAACCCCTGTCGCGCGGGGTCCTTGCGCGTGGCGGAGGTGCGCCGAGAACCGTTCGGTCGCAGGCCGCGCGCGAAAGTCGCGAGCGAATCGGACCCCGGCCTGGTGGACGGCGGGCAAGCGTTCTGTGACATCTGGTACGCCCGAATACTGTTCGGACCTCGACTTGCGTAGGCTGCGAACGTGCAGAGATGGCGATCGCTCGACGAGGTGCCCGCGGACTGGGGACGGTGCGTACTCACGATCGGTGTGTTCGACGGAGTGCACCGCGGCCACGCGCAGTTGATCAGCCGCGCCGTGAAGTCCGCGGCCGCGCGCGGCGTCCCCTCGGTGTTGATGACCTTCGACCCGCACCCCATGGAGGTGGTGCGGCCCGGTTCGCACCCCGCGCAGCTGACCACCCTGACCCGGCGCGCGGAACTGGTCGAGGAACTGGGCGTCGACGTGTTCTGCGTGATGCCGTTCACCCAGGAATTCATGAAGCTCACCCCCGGCCGCTACGTGCACGACCTGCTGGTCGAGCGGCTGCATGTCACCGAGGTCGTGGTCGGCGACAACTTCACCTTCGGCAAGAAGGCGGCGGGCACCGTCGAGACCATGCGCGAACTCGGTGAGCGCTTCGGTTTCGAGGTCGACGGCGTCAAGCTGCTCGGCGAGCACGCGGTGACGTTCTCCTCCACCTACATCAGGGCCTGCGTCGACGCGGGCGACATGGCCGCGGCCGCCGAGGCGCTCGGCCGACCGCACCGCGTCGAGGGCGTGGTGGTGCACGGCGACGGCCGCGGCCGCGAACTCGGTTTCCCCACCGCCAACGTCGCCCCGCCCATGCACGCGGCGATTCCGGCCGACGGCGTCTACGCGGGCTGGTTCACAGTGCTCGGCCCCGGACCGACGATCGGCACGGTGACCCCCGGTGAGCGGGCGATGGCCGCCATCTCGGTCGGCACCAACCCCACCTTCTCCGGCCGCGCGCGCACCGTCGAGGCGTACGTCATCGACGGCGAGGCCGACCTCTACGGCCAGCACGTCGCGGTCGACTTCGTCGAGCACCTGCGCGGCATGCGCAAGTTCGACACGATGCACGACCTCATCGAGGCGATGGGCCGCGACGTCGAGAACGCGCGCAAGGTGCTCACCGCCGCCGACACGGGAGCCCGGCCCGGCACCGAGTCCTGAGCTCGTAAGCCGCCGGAACACGATTTCAGTTGGGCACTGTGTCCTGGGTTCGGCCGGGCGCTGCGCCCCGAGTTCGGTCGGCAGTCGAATCCCGAGTTCTATCCGGCGCTGCGCTCCGACTCCGGTCGGTCGCCGATTCCTGAGTTCGGTCGGCGCGGCGTCCCGAGTTGGATTGGCCGCTGGGCCGAGCGTCGGGCTCGGCGCTGTGTCCTGGATTCGGGCGGGTGCTGCGTCCCGAGTTCGATCGGCTGCCGGACCGCGAGTCGAGCCGGGCGGCGCATTCTGAATTCGGAGGGGTGCCGCGCCGTGCGTTCGGCCTGGGTGCTGCGTCCCGAGTTCGATCGGCTGCCGGACCGCGAGTCGAGCCGGGCGCCGTATCTCAGAGTTCAGCTGGGCGCTGCATCCTGAGTTCGGTCGGACGCGGTGTCGGCGGCATCCTGATCCTCGGTCGGGACCGTCCACCGGTAGATCTGACCGTCGCGCAGCTCGTAGGAGACCGGTGGTGCACTGGTCGGATTCGCCGCGATGTGCGCGAGGACCCTGGTGCGTCCGCGGATCGTGTCGGGGCCGTCGGTCCACCGCAGATACGGGTGCAGCAGCGGGCGCAGAGCGGCGTAGTCCTCGCGGGCAAGGGTGTCCAGCACATCGCGTACGGCGGGGTCCATCGCTCGATTGCAACACGTCGATCCGGCGTCCGCACCGCGATTGGGTTCGCGCGAGACGCTCCGGTAGGGTGGATCCTCGGGTTTGCTGCGGTCCGCGGTGGCGCCCGCCCCGGGTAACCGGAACCTTCGAACGCGGAACTGAGAAACAGGAGTGGATGCCACGTGGCGCTGACCACCGAGCAGAAGTCGGCGATTCTCGCCGAGTACGGCCTGCACGAGAAGGACACCGGTTCGCCGGAGGCGCAGATCGCGCTGCTGTCCAAGCGGATCGCCGACATCACCGAGCACCTGAAGAAGCACAAGCACGACCACCACACCCGCCACGGCCTGATGGCGCTGATCGGTCGTCGCAAGCGCCTCTCGAAGTACCTGCAGGACAACGACATCGAGCGTTACCGCTCGCTGATCGAGCGCCTGGGCCTGCGCAGGTGATCTCCCGCCGCGCCAACGGCGCGGCATGATTCCCGGCTTCCGCGCCCCGCGATCGAACGACCGCGGGGCGCGGACCGCGAAGCACCGGCCTCCCGCGACTTCGGGATGAGCTCGGTGCTCGACGGCCGCGAGCGAGGCGGCGGGTCCACGCGACACGCTGCCCACCAGAGGCGGTCGTCGTATCGCCAACGGCGAGACGTACAATCTCCCCGTTGGCTATTTGTGTATGAGGGGTGGAGAGCATCCCGTCGTACGACAACATGGACAGCCGTATGCACCCGCCCGCGTGGCGTCGGTCTTCGGTAGTGGCCTCCCGGCGCGTCGCCGGCGGGCTTCGATCGATGACCGCCTCCGCGTCGCCGCGTCCAAGGGGATTCGGCCGGGTGTGCGCGTCGCAGCCAGGAGGGTTGCCGCGCGTCCGTATCCGGATACGGCTGACGACAGCCGGTTCGCGCCTCCGCGCGCTCGAGCCGGCGAGACGAGAGGTTGAGAGAAGAGAATGTCCGAAACAACTGAACGCAAGTCCTCGGCCGTAGAGGTCGAGCCGGGTGTGTTCGAATCCGTCGCGCTGATCGACAACGGTTCCTTCGGCACCCGCACCGTGCGTTTCGAAACCGGTCGGCTGGCCCGCCAGGCCGCCGGTTCGGTCGTCGCCTACCTGGACGACGAGACCATGCTGCTGTCGGCGACCACCGCGAGCAAGTCGCCGAAGGATCAGTTCGACTTCTTCCCGCTGACGGTCGACGTCGAAGAGCGCATGTACGCCGCGGGCCGCATTCCCGGCTCGTTCTTCCGCCGCGAGGGCCGCCCGTCCACCGACGCGATCCTGACCTGCCGCCTGATCGACCGTCCGCTGCGTCCGTCGTTCGTCGACGGCCTGCGCAACGAGATCCAGGTCGTGGTCACCGTCATGAGCCTGGACCCGAACGACCTGTACGACGTGGTGGCGATCAACGCCGCGTCCGCGTCCACCCAGTTCGCGGGCCTGCCGTTCTCCGGCCCGGTCGGCGGCGTGCGCGTCGCGCTGATCGATGGCCAGTGGGTCGCGTTCCCGACCGTGGAGCAGCTCGAGGGCGCTGTGTTCGACATGGTGGTCGCTGGTCGCGTTGTCGAGTCCGGTGACGTCGCGATCATGATGGTCGAGGCCGAGGCCACCGACAAGGTCATCGAGCTGATCGAGGGCGGCGCGCAGGCGCCGACCGAGGCCGTGGTGGCCGAGGGCCTGGAGGCCGCCAAGCCGTTCATCGCCCGCCTGTGCCGCGCGCAGGCCGACCTCGCCGAGCTGGCCGCCAAGCCGACCGGCGAGTTCCCGCTGTTCCCGCCCTACGAGGCCGACGTGTTCGAGGCCGTGGAGGGCACCGCCAAGCGCGAGCTGAACGAGGCGCTGTCCATCGCCGACAAGCAGGAGCGCGAGGCGAAGATCGACGAGATCAAGCTCGACGTGCTCTCCCGCTTGGGTGACGACTTCGCGGGTCGCGAGAAGGAGCTGGGCGCCGCCTTCCGCTCGGTCACCAAGAAGCTGGTGCGCCAGCGCATCCTGACCGACGGCTTCCGCATCGACGGCCGCGGCCTCGCCGACATCCGCGCGCTGTCCGCGGAGGTCGCCGTGGTGCCGCGCGCGCACGGTTCGGCGCTGTTCGAGCGTGGCGAGACCCAGATCCTGGGCGTCACCACGCTGGACATGGTGAAGATGGCGCAGCAGGTCGACTCGCTCGGCCCGGAGACCTCCAAGCGCTACATGCACCATTACAACTTCCCGCCGTTCTCCACCGGTGAGACCGGTCGCGTCGGTTCGCCGAAGCGTCGCGAGATCGGCCACGGCGCGCTGGCCGAGCGGGCGCTGATCCCCGTGCTGCCCAGCCAGGAAGAGTTCCCGTACGCGATCCGTCAGGTCTCGGAGGCGTTGGGCTCCAACGGTTCCACCTCGATGGGCTCGGTCTGCGCCTCCACCCTGGCGCTGCTGAACGCCGGTGTGCCGCTGAAGGCCCCGGTCGCCGGTATCGCGATGGGTCTGGTCTCCGACACCATCACCAACGACAAGGGCGAGGACGAGGTCCGCTACGTCGCGCTGACCGACATCCTCGGCGCCGAGGACGCGTTCGGCGACATGGACTTCAAGGTCGCGGGCACCCGTGACTTCGTCACCGCGCTGCAGCTCGACACCAAGCTGGACGGCATCCCCTCGCAGGTGCTCGCCGGCGCGCTGAGCCAGGCGCACGACGCGCGCACCACGATCCTGGACGTGATGGCCGAGGCCATCGCCACCCCGGACGAGATGAGCCCGTACGCGCCGCGCGTCACCGCGATCAAGATCCCGGTCGACAAGATCGGCGAGGTGATCGGGCCCAAGGGCAAGGTCATCAACCAGATCACCGAGGACACCGGCGCCAACATCTCCATCGAGGACGACGGCACCGTGTTCGTCGGCGCGACCGACGGCCCGTCGGCGCAGGCCGCGATCGACGCGATCAACGCCATCGCCAACCCGCAGCTGCCGAAGGTCGGCGAGCGCTTCCTCGGCACGGTCGTCAAGACCACTGCCTTCGGCGCGTTCGTCTCGTTGCTGCCGGGTCGCGACGGTCTGGTGCACATCTCGAAGCTGGGCAACGGCAAGCGCGTCGCCAAGGTCGAGGACGTGGTGAACGTCGGCGACAAGCTGCGCGTGGAGATCGCCGACATCGACAACCGCGGCAAGATCTCGCTGATCCCGGTCGACGAGAGCGCCGAGGAGTCCGCCGCCACGGATGCCGTCGACGCCGAAAACGAGTAGTACTTGTCGGTGTGACGAAGAAGAAGACGGCAACCCCCCTGCTCCCGACCGGGCAGGGGGGTTCGTCACTACAGCGGCGGGTGGACGAGGCTCGGATGGCGGATACCGGGGTGCGGCGCACGGTGCTGCCGGGCGGGCTTCGGGTGGTCACCGAGCACGTGCCGGGCGTCCGATCGGCTTCGATCGGCGTCTGGGTGGGCGTCGGCTCACGCGACGAAGGGCGCACGGTCGCGGGCGCGGCGCATTTCCTGGAGCACTTGCTGTTCAAGGCGACTCCGACCCGCAGCGCGCTGGACATCGCGCAGGCCATGGACGCGGTCGGCGGTGAGCTGAACGCTTTCACCGCCAAGGAGCAGACCTGCTACTACGCGCACGTGCTCGACGAGGATCTGCCGCTCGCGGTCGATATGGTCTCCGACGTCGTGCTCAACGGGCTGTGCCGTTCGGTGGACGTGGACGTCGAACGACAGGTGGTGCTCGAGGAGATCGCCATGCGCGACGACGATCCCGAGGACCTGGTCGGCGACGCGTTCCTCACCGCGCTGTTCGGCGACCATCCGATCGGTCGCCCGGTGATCGGTTCCGTGGAGTCCATCGAGGCCATGCAGGCCGGTCAGCTGCGGGGCTTCCACCTGCGCAGGTACCGGCCGGATCGGATGGTCGTCGCGGTCGCGGGCAATGTCGAGCACGACCACACGGTGGAGCTGGTGCACCGCGCGTTCGAGAGCCGCTTGGATCCGGAGGCGCAGCCTGCGCCGCGCCGGGAGGGCAGGTTTCGGCCGCACGGCAACCCGGAATTGCAGTGGAGCCACCGCGACAGCGAACAGGCGCACCTCGCGTTCGGTGTCCGCGCGTTCGGCCGCCACGAGGGCGATCGCCGGTGGCCGCTGTCGGTGCTCAACACCATCGTCGGCGGCGGACTGAGTTCCCGTCTGTTCCAAGCCATCCGGGAGGAGCGCGGCCTGGCGTACTCGGTGTACTCCAGTGTGGACACCTTCGCCGACACCGGCGCGTTCTCGGTGTACATCGGCTGCCAGCCCGAAAACCTCGGCAAGGTGGCCGGTTTGGCGCGCGGTGTGCTCGAGGAGGTCGCCGAGCACGGCATCACCGACGCCGAATGCGCCCGCGCCAAGGGCTCGTTGCGCGGCGGATTGGTGCTGGGACTGGAGGATTCGGCGTCGCGGATGAACCGGATCGGGCGCAGCGAACTGAGCTACGGCAACCACCGCAGCGTCTCGGAGACGCTGGCCAGGATCGACGCGGTCACCACCGACGAGGTCACCGCCATCGCCCGCACCCTGCTCGCCCGCCCGTTCGGAGCATCGGTCGCCGGACCGTACCGTCGCACCCGCGACCTCCCCGCCGCGGTGCGCCGCCTCGTCGACCACTGAGCCGCGCGTAAGATCTCGCGCGGTCGGGTGAACGGGGGAGGACAGTGCCGGAGATCGAGCTCGCCGTCGAACGGGCGGGTGTGGCAATGGAATTGGGGCGACTCGACGAGGCGCGCCGGATGGTGCGACGTACGGGCTGGAACTATGCGCAGGCAGGCGCGGCGTTGGCGGCATTGGGCACTGTGCTGATCGGCGTGGTGCTCGCGGTGCTGCGACCGTGGTCGGTGCAGCCGGTGGCCGCGAATATCTTCGTGGTGCTCGGCTGTGGAGTGGCGATCGCCTTCGAGCTCGAGTCCCGCTTGGCGTTCCTGCTTCCGCCGCGGATATGGCTTCGTGGTGGTGTCGGCGTTCTGCGGCTCGTCCTGTTCTCGGTGTTGTTGCTCGGAACGTGTTGGAGCGTCGTCCAATTGGCGGCCGGGTCCTGGTGAGCGCGACCGCGATTGCCGACTGTCGCCGGTGCTGGTTGCGGCTGTGGATCTCGTGCGGGTAGCGGCGCACTGGTGACTTGGCCTGGGGGCGTCGCGGCGGTGGGCAAGCGCCGACTGTTGCTCGTGCCGACTGCGGTTCTGGTGTGGGTATCGTCGATCGGCGGTTTGCAGCTCGTGAACGCGGGCGGTTGGCTCGTTCCGGCCTGTGTGCGCTGAAGTAGAACGGGTAGCGTGCGGTCGATGCATTGCTGTGGGGAGGGGAGTTGATGCGTACAGCGTGGGAGGCGGTCACCCGGGCCAGGGCCGCGCGGGATCTGGATCGGTTGCCGGAGGCTCGGCGCATTCTCGGGGAGGCGTTGGCCGCGGCGCCGGAGGATCCGTTGGTGCTCGCGGAACTGGCCGATATCGAGTACCGGCTGGACGAGCACGTCGCGGCGCTGAGCCATGCGCGGGCGGCGATCGCCGCTGACCCGGATCGGATCGACGCCTATCTGACGGCGGCTTTGGTCCAGCACAGCGAGGACGAACGAGACGAGGCGTTGCGGTATGCCCGCACTGCGGTGCGGATCGCGCCGCACAGCGTCAGCGCGCTGCTCACCCTCGCCAGGATCATCGTCGGTGGGCAGATGACGGACTCGTTGCGCGCCGAGGCACGCACGGCATTGGAGAGCGCGCGTGCGCGGCCGCACCCCTGGACGCGGGCGTTCTCGCCCATGCCGCCGAAAGCTATCGGAAGCTGCCCGATCGTGCCGAGGCGCGGCGCCACGTGGAGCGTGGGCTCGCGGAGGATCCGTTGCACGTCGAACTGCTGGAATTGCGCGCACGCCTGGAGTTCGAGGACTTCTCCACCCGCGACAAGGCGGTCGCGACGCTGCGCGGACTGCTCGGCGCGAGCCCGAACCACGCGCCCGCGCGGCGGCTGCTCGCCGAGATCATGTGGCGGGCGCTGCTGCGGCTGGCCGTTTGGGTGTGGTTCTTCGCGGGCGCGGTAATGGCGCTCTCGATGTGGGCCGGTCCCGGTGTGCTGCGGGTCGTGACGCCGGTGCTGTTCTGCGTCGTGTTCGTCGCCTGGTTTCGCGTCTTCCGTCATCTGCGCAAACAGTTGCCGCCGCGCTATCTGCGCAAGCGGCTGCTGCGCCGTCCCGAAGCGCTGCTCGGGTTGTGCGGGCTGGTCTTCGCGAGTTTGATCGCCGATCTCGGCGCGGTGGTCTTGCGCACCTCGCTGGTCGGCGCGGGCTACGCGCTGCTGCTCCTCGGTCTGTTCGGTGCGAGCCTCGCGCACCTGATGCTGTTCGTGGCGTGGCTGCGCCGCTTCGGCGACGAGACCGATCGCGACGCCGCCGAGGAATACGCGCTGCTGAGCGTCATCGCGGTGGTGTGCTTCGGGCTGGTGGTGCTCGGCGTGCTGGGCGCGCTGCGGTCTTGGTCGCGGGCGCCGGAGGCCCTTCCGGTGCTCGCCGGACTGCTCGGCATCGTGGTGGTGACCTTGCTGCTCGAGCTGCTGCTCGTCTTCGCGGTGGGGCCGAGGTACTGGCGGTGGCCGGTGACCTACTGCACCACCCTGCTGGTGCTGCTCGTGCTCGCTGTCCTCGGCACGAAGTGGAGCTTCGCGTGGATGGCGGTGGAGACGTTCACCGGGTCGGATTGACGGGTCCGGCGCGGGCGGTCAGCGGTGGGCGTTGGCCGTGGCGCCGTCGTAGGCGCGATTGGCGGCGTCGACCACCACGTCCAGCAGTCCGGGAAGCGCGGCGTCGAGGTCTTCGGCGCGTAGCCGCTGACAGGTCTGGCCGTCGACGTTCATGCGCTCGATGACGCCCGCCTCGCGCAGGATCTTGAAGTGGTGGGTCGCGGTGGATTTGTTGATCACGTCGTAGAGCGCGCCGCAGCGCACGGGGGTACCGGCGTTCCGCAGTCGGCGCACCATCTCCAGGCGCACCGGGTCCTGCAAGGCGCCGAGCACCGTGGGCAGCGGTGCGATGGGCGGAGCGGCTTCGGTGGCATCGGTCATGATCTACCTCACTCGGGGGTTTGATGATCATCGAACCGGTTGTATGGTCGATGGAGTTCGATCAATATCAAACTTACCTGATCGGGGGATCGATGGCAGCGACAATGGCGGTGGCCGCCGACGAGCAGACCACGCAACGCTGGGCCTACGCCCTGGTGCTGGTCGCCAGCGGCGTGGCGCTCGGCGTCTCGGGGGTGCCCGCTCCGCTGTACGGGATCTACGAAACGCAGTGGCACCTTTCGCCGCTGACCACCACGATCGTCTTCGCGGTGTACGCCGTCGCCGCGCTCGGCGCGGTGCTGGTGTCCGGTCGCATCTCCGATGTGGTCGGCCGGAAGCCGGTGCTGCTCGGCGCTTTCGCCACTATGATCGCCGGCCTCGTCGTGTTCGTGCTCGCCGACTCGGTCCCGATGTTGTTGCTGGCCAGGGCATTGCACGGGATGGCCGTCGGCTCCACCGTGGTGGCGGGCGCGGCGGCGCTGCTCGACCTGCGTCCGCACCGCGGCGCGCGGTCGGGGCAGCTCAGCGGCGTTGCCTTCAATGTCGGTATGGCCGTGGCGATCCTGGGTTCGGCGCTGCTCGCCCAGTACGCGCCGCATCCTTTGCGCACGCCGTACGTCGTCATCACGGTCGTCTGTTTGGCGATCGCCGCGGGTGTGCTCGCACTGCGCGAACCGCACGGCGCCAGGCAGGCCGGACGCATCCGCATCGCGAAACCCGCCGTGCCGCAAGAGATCCGCGCGGACTTCTGGTTCTCCGCGATCGGTGTGATGGCCGCCTGGTCGGTGCTCGGGGTGCTGCTCTCGCTGTACCCGTCGCTGGCCGCGCAGCAGACCGGTATCCACAATCTGGTCTTCGGTGGCGCGGTCGTCGCCTCGACAGCCCTCTCCGGCGCGACCGCGCAATTGTTCGCGACCGGCATCCCGGCCCGCAGGGCCGCCATCCTCGGCGACACCGGCATGGCGCTTGCCCTGCTGCTCACGGTGCCCGCACTGGCCACCCACAGCTGGGTCGCGGTGCTCGGCGCCGGTGTCGCCCTCGGCGCCACCTTCGGCCTAGGCTTCGGCGGATCGCTACGGCATCTGTCCAACGTGGTGCCACACCACAAGCGCGGGGAGACGATGTCGGCGTACTACCTGCTGGCCTATTCGGCGATGGCATTGCCGACGATTCTGGCCGGGTGGGCCGCGACGACCTGGGGTTTGAAGACCGTGTTCCCGTGGTTCGTGGGTGTGGTCGCGGTGGCGTGTCTGGTGGCCGCGGGGCTGGGACTGCGCGGAAGCCACGAGGAAGCGATCGAGCCCGAGATGGTCTCGAAGTAGACCTCGCCCAGCGTCGGCCGCGCTCGGCGCTCCGGAAATCGACGGTAGTCGAATGGCGGCTACTTGATCTTGAAAAGCCACCAAATGACTACCGTCGAATCCATTTCACTATTGACGGTAGTCAAATGGTGGTCGAGCCCTTGACAGGCCTCCCGAGATCAACCGGTCAAGGACTCCGGCCCGAACCCGTCGAATCACTCCTCCACGGGTGTCTCGTGCACCGTCAGCCAGCGATACCCGAGTTCGAACCCCTCGACAGCACTCAACACAGCGGTCACTCGCCGCGCGGAGTTCTCGTCCTCGGTGAGGTGCCGCTCCAAGAACCGCACCACCACGTTCTCGCCGAAGCGGGCGAGCTCGGTGATCCCGGAAATCTCGATTCGCAACCCCGGCCGCGCGTTTCGCGCTTCCCGCAACCCGGCCAGCAGTGCGTCACGTTCGAGGACCGCGCCGGAAACGCTGACCATGGAGAAACGCTCGTGCTGCGCCGCGGCGAACCGCTCGAAGACTTCGAACGGCGCGGGCGAGCCGAGCCACGCGGCGAGATCGGCGTGCAGCGATGCGATCGAGTCCTCGATGTCCATACCCGTATCCTACGAAAGACGCTGCTTCGCAGCGCTTTCCCATGCTGCGCGGTAGCTCTGCCAGCTGTGCCGCGTACCGCGATCGGGCTACCATGCAGCTCATGCGATGGTGGGGGAGGTCGGTGCGCAGGTTGCACCGTGCGGCGTTGTTGTTCGCGGTGCTCGCCGCGGTGGTCGGCGGATTGGCCGTCGCGGGGTTCACCTGGTGGTTGTTGTGGTTGGGGCTCGGCGCCAAGGCCGAGACGCCGAATCAGCTGGATCTCACCAAGATCGCGCTCTCGGTGACGGCGGGTGTCGGTGGTGCGGTGGCGTTGGTCGTGGCATACCGGCGGCAGCGGGACCTGGAGCGCGGCCGGTTCGCCGAGCTGTTCGGGGCGGCGGCGAGGCAATTGGGTGACGAGGATCCGGCCGTGCGGCTCGCCGGCGTGTACGCGATGGCCGGTGTGGCGGACGAGTTCTCGGCGCCCGTGCGACGGCAGCAGTGCGTCGACGTGCTGTGCGGGTACCTGCGCCTGCCGTACGAACCGGACGACGGAGCCAACCACCTGATCTCGCGCGCCGAGACCGCGCGGGAATCGGATCGCGAGGTCGAGCGCGTCTATCGGGTGCGGCACAACGATCGAGAGGTGCGCGGCACCATCGTCCGGGTGATCGCCGATCACCTGCGGCCGTACGGCGAAGCGTCCTGGTCGCGGTGCGATTTCGACTTCACCGGCGCGGTCTTGGAGAACGCGGACTTCGAAGCGACCGAATTCGGCGGGCGCCGAACCACTTTCGCCAGAGTGCGGTTCGTCGGCGACCGGTTCGCGGATTTCAACCGTGCCCGCTTCACCGGCCACCACGTGACCTTCCGCGACGCGGTCTTCGTCACCCCGATCACGAACTTCGAGAACGCCGAATTCCGCACGGAACGAACCACCTTCGACGGCGCGACCTTCGAGAGCCCGCGGACCTGTTTCGACGAAGCGACATTCGCGGGCGTGCGCACCGGCTTCGTCGCCGCCAAATTCCTCGGTGCGCGAACATCGTGGCGCAGCGCCGTCTTCCGGGCCGAGCTGACTTCCTTCGCGCAGGCGACCCTGGACGGCGAGCACGTGTCCTTCGAGCAGTCGGTCTTCTCCGGCCAACGGCTCGCGTTCACCTCGGCACAGCTCTACGCCACGACCGTCGGCTTCGAGGAGGCCAAGCTGGGTGCCGCCGTTCGCCTGCGCGGCCGCGGTACCCGCGAGATCGATTTCGTCGGAGCGGAATTCCACGGCGCGGTGAGCTTCGCCCGCAGCACCATCGCCGGACGGGCCGCCCACTTCCGCGAGGGCGACTTCTTCGGCGAGATCTCCTTCGTCGCGACTCGCTTCATCGCGGGCGAAACGGATTTCGCCCGGCCGAAGGCGTGGGTGGGCGTGCGTTTCGATTGGGACGACAATCCCACCGCCAAACCGACTTCCGTCAAACCGAATCCCTGGCCACCCGCCCCGGAGCCCGCCCCCGCACCCAGCATTTAGTACTGCCTCAACCGGTACCAAGGACGCCGCCGAGCCCCGAGCATCCCCTCAGCGCAGCGGCGTCCACGGCTAGCGCAGCGCGCGGGACGCTATGGCCCTCTCGAAGTTCCATCCGGCACCTCTGCAGCCATCTTGGCCGTGTCGCCGTCGCCGAGACAAACCGGTATCGGCTTGCCAGAGGCGATGTGGGGCCAGGGATGCCTCCGACCGGACTTCGATTCTGGACCTAGCGCTACGGACTGAGCGCCATGCGCAGCGCGGAAGGAGAACGCAGCGCGGCGGGCGGCGACTCGATGGTCGCCGCCCGCCGCTGTGTGCCGTTGCTCGCGCGGCTCCCCGCTACTCCGGCCAACCGCCGTACGGAACGGTGATCAACTCCAGGTAGTGACCGCTCGGGTCCAGGAAGTACACCCCGCGCCCGCCGTCGTTGTGGTTGATCTCGCCGGGCGTCTGCTGGCGCGGATCGGCCCAGTGCTCCAGCCCGTAGCGCTGGATCTTGGCGTAGGCCGCGTCGAACTCGGCCTCGGAGACCAGGAAGGCGTAGTGCTGGGGTTGGATTTCAGGGTTCTCGCCCGGCACGACCGCGAAGTCGAAACCGACTCCGTTGCTCATCCGTAGCTCGATGAACGGACCCCACTCCTTGCCTACTTCCAGGCCGAGGATGTCGGCCCAGAACTCCACCGAGACGCGATTGTCGCGGCAGCCGACGATGGTGTGATTGAACTGAATGGACAGTGGATTTCTCCTCGAATCGTGACGGTCCCGACCCTGGGCTCGGTACAAGGCGGCCTACAGGAGCACCGTCACGTCGATCGACGATAGCGGTCGATCACCGGTCTCGCCAACCCCCGGTTACCGGAAAATTTTCGGGCGGCGCCAGTTTCGGCGGTGTCGGTTCCGCTCGACGCCGTGCCCGGTAGCGTCGCAGCCATGAAGATTCGTGGGGCGGTCCTGGAGCGGATCGCGGCGCCGGTACCGTTCGCCGAGTCGGCGCCGATCAACGTCTGTGAGCTGGAGCTCGGCGAACCCGGACCCGGCGAACTGCTGGTGCGGATCGAGGCCGCCGGGCTGTGCCATTCCGACCTCTCGGTCGTGGACGGCAACCGGGTCCGGCCGGTGCCCATGCTGCTCGGCCACGAGGCCGCGGGCCGCGTCGAGGCGGTCGGCCCCGGCGACGGCGATATCGCGGTTGGTCAGCGCGTGGTGATGACCTTCCTGCCGCGCTGCGGCGAGTGCGCGGGGTGCGCGAGCGAGGGCCGCACACCGTGCGTGCCGGGCAGCGCGGCCAACAACGCCGGAGAGCTGCTCAACGGCGGACGGCGGCTGCGGCGCGAGGGCGCGGAGGTGCACCACCACCTCGGTGTCTCGGCGTTCGCGACGCACGCGGTGGTGGACCGCCGCTCGGTGGTCCCGGTCGACGACGACGTGCCGCCGGAGGTCGCGGCCGTGCTCGGGTGCGCGGTGCTCACCGGCGGTGGCGCACTGCTGAATTCGGCTCGTCCGGGGCCTGCGGACCGGATCATGGTGGTCGGGCTCGGCGGTGTCGGCATGGCGGCGGTGCTCGTGGCGGTCTCGCTGGGGGCGAAGGACGTGATCGCCGTCGACACCGTCCCCGAAAAGCTGGACCTGGCAAAGGATCTCGGAGCCACCGCCGCTTATACCCCCGCGGAGGTCGCCGAGCAGGGCGTGCAGGCCGAGGTGGTGATCGAGGCGGCGGGCAACGTCCGCGCGTTCGAGACCGCGGTCGCGGCGACCGCCGCGGGCGGGACCACCGTCACCGTCGGTCTGCCCGCCCCCGAAGCCCGCGCGAGCATTTCACCGCTGGCCCTGGTCGCGCAGGGCCGCTCCATCGTCGGCAGCTATCTCGGCTCCGCGGTGCCCTCGCGTGACATCCCGGAGTACGTGCGGATGTGGCGGGAAGGCCGGCTTCCGGTGGAACGGCTGGTGTCGGCGCACATCGGGTTGGACGAGATCAACCGCGCCATGGACGAACTCGCGGCCGGGCACGCGCTGCGGCAGGTGATCGTCTTCGACTGAGCGGTGACGGTCGTCACCGCCTCGTCGCCGGTAGCTCGTTGCTTACCCGGACGTGCGTATTCGACCGAAAAGTAGGTACTTGTCGGCCACCGCCGCCCCGCGCAGACTCGCCTCTTGCACACCCCGCACGGGGACGAAACGGCTTGGGAGGCAAGATGACCGACGACACACGCGTGTCCGTGACCGTGCTTGGTCTCGGTTCGATGGGCAGTGCGGTGGCCGCGGCGTTCGTCGCGGCCGGGCACCCGACCACCGTGTGGAACCGCAGCCCCGGCAAGGCCGCGCCGCTGGTGGCGCTGGGCGCGACGCACGCGGCGACGATCGACGAGGCGGTCGCGGCGAGCCCGTTGATCGTCTCGGTGCTCACGGGATTCGAAGCCACCCTTGATGCGCTCGCCCCCGCGGGGGCGGCGCTGGCCGGACGTACGCTGATCACGCTCAACAGCGGTGCACCGGCGGGCGCGCGCGAGGTCGCCGTGTGGGCCGACGCGCACGGTGCGCGGTTCCTCGGTGGTGCGATCAAGAACGTGCCCGCGGCCGTCGGCGCCGCCGACACGCTGCTGTACTACGGCGGCGACCGCGGCGTGTTCGACGAATACCGTTCCGCCCTGGGCGTTCTCGGCGGCGAGAACGTTCACCTCGGTGACGAACCCGACCTCGCCGCGCTGTACGAGGCGGCCGTCGGCGCGACCCTGTTGCCGACCCTGCTCGGGTTCTTCGAGGGCGCAGCGGTGCTCGCGTCGCGCGGTATCGAGGCCCGCGCGATGGTGCCGTACTCGGCCAAGTGGCTGCGCATGATCGAGTCGCTGCTGCCGCTGCTCGCCGAGGAGATCGACACCGGCGACTACACGAAGCTGGGTTCCTCGGTCGGGCTGTTCCACGATGCCGTCGACAGCGACATGCGGGTCGGTGTCGAAGCGGGCGTCGACATGTCGTGGCATGCGCCGATGGCGGAACTGCTGCACCGAGCGATCGCGCGCGGGCATCGCGAACACAGCGTGACGGCGCTGATCGAGGTGCTCAAGAACCCGGCGGCGTAGCCTCCGCGGCATCCATCGCGTCCACGAAACGGCCGAGCAGCCGGGCGAATTCGGTGCGTTCGCGCTCGGACCAGTCGGCCATGGCGGCCGCGGTCGCCATGGCGCGACGCCGGTGGGCTTCGGTGAGCATTCGGTCGCCGAGTGCGGTCGGCCGCAGCACCGCCCTCCGGCCGTCGCGCTGGTCGGCGACCCGCTCCAGCCAGCCCTCCGAAACTGCTTGGGCGACAAGTCGACTCGCGCGCGGCTGATCGACACCGAGAGCCGGGGCCAGCGCTCCGACGGTGGGATCTTCGAGGGTCGATACGGCGTCGAGCACGCGGAAAACCGCAGGGGGAACTCGACTCTCGCCCGCCAGCGCACCGCGCGTCTGCCTGCGCCGGATGCGGACCATGGCGGCAGCGACCGCCTCGGCGGACGCGTCGCGCTCTTCCATCGGCCTCATCTCCATGTCAGACTACACATAGATGTAATCGTACATGTACATGGAGGCTCGATGGCCGAGCGCAGAATCGGATACCTGCTGAAGGAACTCGACCGCCTGATCGAAGCGCGGTTCGACGACGACCTCGCGGCGGGCGGCCTGAGCCGACGGCACTGGCAGCTGCTGCATTTTCTGTCCGAGGGCCCGCGCTCGGCGGAGGAGTTGCGCGAGGCGCTCTCGCCGTTCTGGAAAACCGAGGGGGAGTGGGGGATCGAGATCGACCGCTTGTCGTCGGCGGGACTGATATCCGCGGACGTCGACGCGCTCGACCTGACCGCCGCGGGCCGGGCCGCCCACGACGAAACCTTCGTCCGCATCGCCGAACGCCGCCGCGCGATGGCGCGCGGCATCGAACCCGAGCAGTTCGAGACCACGTTGCTCGCCTTACAGCGGATGATCGGCAACCTCTCGGCATGATCCCGGAGGTGTGCCAGTGCCCCATCCACAAAGGTTGGCCAACCAACGCCGACCGAAGGTCACCATTGATCGCCCCACCGCACTAAATGTCACCCTCGGTCGGTTCACCGGTGCACGCAGGTCGGGTGAATGAAGGTGACATCCAGTCTGTCTGGCGGGATGAAGGCGGCCTTCGGTCGGTTACCGCGCCAACCATTCGGACGCGGCGCCAGCCGTCGGGCTGGGCGGAGGTCGGCAACCTGCCGGCCCGACGCGAGAGGTCGGCTGCCTGGTGGGCGCGGTCGAAGCGGTCGGCTGCCTGCCGGGCGCGAGCGGGCGAATCGGCTGTTGCCGGACTCGAGCAGGGTCGGCTGTTTGCCGGGCGCGAGCGGGGAGTTCGGTTGTTTGCCGGGCGCGGGCAGGGAAAGTCGGCGTTGTTGCTGGGCGTGGGCGGGGAAGTCGGCTGTTTGCCGGACGTGGGCGACGAGTTCGGCAAACAGCCGGACGCGGGGTGACTTGGGCAGACCAGCTGCTATAGGGCGCGATCGAGGTGAAACCCTGACCAATGCTCGCTTGCGGGCGCGAATGGCTGACTCGGCATAGTCATATGTTGCTATGCGCATTAATCGGGACGTGCGCGCGATGGATAGGGGAATGTATCGCGGCAGCCCGGTCTACGGCCAGCTAAGGACGGGCCCCCGGGCCGCCCTGCCGCAAGCCCGCCCGGACGCCCGGCGAACCCCGCGCACCGCACCCCTCGATAGGCTTGCCGCAACACCAGCGGAACGAGGAGGTGCGGTGACCATTCGGGTCGGAGTGCTCGGAGCACGCGGGAAAGTCGGTCAGGCGATCTGCGCGGCGGTGCAGGCGGCGGACGACCTGGAACTGGTCGCGCAGGTCGACAAGGACGACGCGCTGGAGACGTTCACCGAGAGCGGCACCCAGGTCGTCGTCGACTTCACCCACCCCGACGTGGTGATGGGCAACCTGAAGTTCCTGGTGGAGCACGGTATTCACGCGGTCGTCGGCACCACCGGCTTCGACGAGGCGCGGCTGGCCGAGGTGCGCGGCTGGCTGGCCGAGCGGCCCGAGACCGGCGTGCTGATCGCCCCGAACTTCGCCATCGGCGCGGTGCTGTCCATGCGTTTCGCCGAGCAGGCCGCGCGGTTCTTCGAATCCGTCGAGGTCATCGAGCTGCACCACCCGAACAAGGCCGACGCGCCGTCCGGCACCGCCTACCGGACCGCGAACTTGATCGCCGAGGCCAGGGAGCGCGCGGGCGTTGGCCGCAGCCCCGACGCGACAACCACCGAACTGGAGGGCGCGCGCGGCGCCGACGTCGACGGCGTGCGGGTGCACTCGGTGCGGCTGGCCGGACTCGTCGCGCACCAGGAGGTGCTGTTCGGTACCCAGGGCGAGACGCTGACCATCCGGCACGACTCGATCGACCGCTCCTCCTTCGCGCCGGGCGTGCTGCTCGGCGTGCGGGAGATCGCCGGTCGGCCTGGTCTGACCGTCGGGCTCGATCCGTTCCTCGACCTGTGAGCGAGCGAATCGTCGGCACAGCGGAGACGGCCGCATCGAGCCGCATGTGCGCCGCGACCGCGTCGAAGGCGCGCCCGTGAATGCCGAGGCCAACGCCAGCCGCGGCCAGATCTTCCGCGTCGTGGGACTCATCGCGGCGCTGGTGTTCGCCCTCGGCTTCTATTTCCTGCTGCTCGGCCGAATCGCGTTCGCGCTGATCGGTTCGGGTGAAGCCGCCGGGATCGCGCTGGGTGTCGGCGTGCTGCTGCTGCCGATCCTCGGTGTGTGGGTCACGGCCGCCACCGTGCGCGCGGCGTTCGCCCACCAGCACCTGGCCCGCCGCATTCACGAGGAGGGTCTGGAACTGGACACCTCCACGCTGGCGCGGCGACCATCGGGCCGCATCGAGCGCGGCGCGGCCGACGAACTGTTCGAGCAGGTGAAGCGGGAATGGGAGGCCGACCCGGACAACTGGCGGGTCTCCTATCGCCTGGCCCGCGCTTACGACTACGCGGGCGACCGCACCAGAGCCCGCGAGACCATGCGCCGCGCGGTGGCGCTGGAGAAACTGGAACGCGAGCAGCGCGAAGGGTAGCGAAACGTGGCCCGACTGTTGATCATTCACCACACTCCGTCGCCGCACATGCAGGCGATGTTCGAGGCGGTGGTGTCCGGCGCGACCGATCCGGAGATCGAGGGCGTCGAGGTGGTGCGCCGCGCCGCGCTGGCCGTCACCGCGCCCGACGTGCTCGAAGCCGACGGCTACCTGCTCGGCAGCCCCGCGAACCTCGGCTACATGTCGGGTGCGCTCAAGCACGCGTTCGACACGTTCTACTACCCGTGCCTGGACTCCACGAAGGGTCGCCCGTACGGCCTGTACCTGCACGGCAACGAGGGCACCGAGGGCGCCGAGCGCGGTGTCGACCGCGTGACGACCGGTCTCGGCTGGGTGAAGGTGGTCGCGCCGGTGGTGGTGTCGGGGCCGCCGTCGAAGGAGGACATCGAGCGCTGCTGGGAGTTGGGGGCGACGGTCGCGGCCCAGCTGATGGGCTGACGGCATGAGGTCGGCCCCGATTTTTGGTGTCTGACCACCGGGCGCCGCGGCGGTCATACTGCGTGGTGACGTTGTAGCGGGGGGATTGTGGACGAGTTGCTCGGGATGGGAGTGGCGAGGGTGACGTGGGCCGACGGCGGCGAGCGAGCGGTGCGACGGATCGGGTTGGTCGAAGACCACGAATCGGTCGCGATCGGTCTGGCCGCGATGCTTGCGCCGGAACCTGATCTCGATCTGGTGTGTACGGCCGGAACGGTGCCGGAGCTGCTCGCGGCGGCCGGACCGGCGCCCGCGATGGACCTGGTGGTGCTGGATCTGCGCCTCGCCGACGGCTCCGCGCCGGAGGACAACGTGCGCGCGCTGCGCGAACGCGGCATCGAGGTGCTGGTGTTCACCGGCGCCGACAACGCGTTCCTGGTCCGTTCCGCGGCCCGCGCAGGCGTGCTCGGGGTGGTGCGCAAATCCGAGGACGTTCCGACGGTCGTGGCGGCCGTGCGGCGCGCGGCCTCGGGTCAGCAGGTCGTCACCACCGACTGGGCCGCCGCCATCGACGGCGACCCGCAACTGTCCGACGTGGGCCTGAGCCCGCGCCAGGAGGAAGTGCTCACGCTGTACGCCTCGGGCGAGAAGGCTTCTCGCGTGGCGCGCCTGACCGGCCTGTCCGAGCAGACCGTCAACGACTACCTCGGCCGCATCCGCCAGAAGTACGCCGACGCGGGCCGTCCCGCCCCGACCAAGACCGACCTCTACAAGCGCGCCGTGGAGGACGGATGGCTACCGGTTCCCGAGCGGCATCCGCGCGGATGATCCCGTCCAGCGCGCTGGACACCGCATCGACCGCACTCGAACCCGGACCCGACTCGACGTCGTGCCGGTGGCGTCGACTGCTGCGTGCGGTGGGCGGAAACGACATCGATGAGGCCGCCTCGGACCGGATCCTGCGCAGACTCGGCTTGACCTTCGGCATCGCCGGGATGATCGCGGCGGTGGTCGAGCTGCCGGAAATCGCCGATCAGAGTCGCTTCGCCCCGTTCGGCTGGACCGTGCTCGCGTTCGTGCTGGCGTTCGGGCTGTTCCCGGTGCTCGCCGTCGTGTCGGTCGGCATGAACAGGTATGTCATCCAGTCCGTCGCGGGCGCCGCGGCGGTCGGCTACGTCGTCGCGATGGCGTTGATCCCGTTCGCTTACCGACAGCCCGCGACCGACGCCACCTCGGTGTGGCTGTACCGCGTGTTCGCGCTCGGCGTGCTCGCGGCGGCGCTGGCGTGGCGGCCGGCGGTCGCGGTCGGGTATCTGATCGTCGGCGGCGCGGTGGCGGCTGTCGCCAACAAGTACGTGGTGCCGGACGGGTCGGCCTTGGCGCTGCTCGGTGATTTCGCGCGATCGGTCGGGTTGTGCGCGCTGTTCCTGTGGTGCGCGGTCTATGCCAGGGCGGCGGCCGCTCGCGTCGACCGGGAGTCGGCGATCGCGAGCAGCCGCGCCGCCGCCGTGGCGGGCGCCGCGGCGCGGGACCGGGAGCGGGCCCGTTTCGCGGCGCTGATCCACGACGCGGTGCTCTCCACGCTGCTGGACGCCTCGCGCACCGGCACCGATTCGCCGGTGCTGCGCAAGCAAGCCGAGCGCACCCTCGCCCAGCTCGACCAATTGCGCGGCGGCGAGACCGAACCCGACCGGCTGAACGCGCAGGCGGCGGTCGGCTTCCTGCGCGCGGCGGTGCACGAAGTCAATCCGGGCATCGCGTTCAGCGCGCGGCGCTGGTCCGGGGTGGACGATCTGCGGCTGCCGGTGGACGCGGCGGGCACCATCGCGGCGGCGCTGGCCGAGGCCGTGCGCAACAGTCTGCGGCACGGCACGGTGCCGGGACGCACCGTGCAGCGCTCCGTCACCGTCACCGTGAGCGCGGGCGGGATCCGAGTGGTCTTCCGCGACGACGGCGCGGGTTTCGATCCGGGCGGGGTTCCCGCGGACCGGCTCGGCATCTCGGTGAGCATCCTGGGTCGCATGCGGCAGCTGCCCGGCGGCGCGGCGTTCGTCGAATCGCAGCCGGGGGAGGGCACGTCGGTGACGCTGGTGTGGGGTAGCGATGGTTGACGCCGATTCCGAATTGGGCGTGCGCGATCTGCTCGGCCTGCGCGACGCGGCGGCCTGGCTGTTCCTGCTGATCCTCGAAGCGACCATCGTCCTGTACATGGTCCGCAACTTCTCCGACGCGTCGCCGTTCGCGGCCGTCACGGGGCTGGTCCTGCTCGCGGTCGCGGGCATCCTGGTGCTGGTCATACCCGTCGATCCTTTGCCCTGGCCCGCAACGGTTTTCGTGGCGGCGTCCGGACCGGTGGCGACCGCGTTGACCACCCTGCACATCGAGCACGGATGGTCGAAGCCGGTGTGGTCGGCGTTCGCCTCGTCCTACGTGCTGGCGGTGCTCGTGTTGCGCGGCAGGCTCGGCGCCGCCTGGCTCGGCGTCGCGGGCGTGGCCGCGGTGGTCGCGGCCGTCGGCGCCACGGCCGGGCTGCGCGGCGGGTTCATCGCCGGAACGGTGGTGCCGATCGCGACGGTCGCCGGAGTGTCGGTGTGCGCCGCGATCATGCGGCCGACCCAGCGCTCGCTGCGCCTGTTGCGCGAGGAGGCGACCATGCGCGCGGCGGCCGAGGCCACCATGGCCGCGGAGAACGGCGAACGCGACCGGCAGCTGGCCAGGCTGGACCGGGTGGCGCGGCCGATTCTGGAGCGCATCGCCGACGGCGTCGAGCTCACCGCCGCCGAGCGCGAAGAGTGCAGGCTGCTGGAAGCCGAACTGCGCGACGGACTGCGCGCGCCCCAGCTGGTCACCGACGAACTCAGCAGCGCTGCCCGCGGCGCGCGCTCCCGCGGCGTGGAGGTGGTGCTGCTGGACGACGGCGGTTTCGCCGGTGTGCCGCGCTGGGTGCGGCAGCGGGTGATCGACGCGGCGGTCAAAGAATTGGACGCGGCGAACGCGGGCACGGTCACCGTCCGCGTGCTCCCGATGGGCCGCCGCATCCTGGCGACGGTACTCGCCAACGCCCCCGACACCGCCCGCCGCACCGAGATCGACGCGGCGGGCGAGGTCACCGTCACCACCTGAGCCCGCTCACTCGAGCAGCGGAAACCGACCCGAGGTCAGCAAGCCGGTGATGGCGTCCATCTTCGCTTGCGGCGCGGCGTAATCCGGGTGCCCGCGCAGCACCGCGGCGACATCGTGCAGGCGGATCATCTGCTCCTCGGCCTCGAGCACGGTCCGCCCGCCCGGGCTGACGGGGTGGGTGGCGAACTGCGGTGCCGCCGTATCGATGCGGCCGAGCCGCACCGCGTGCTCGACCCGTCTCGAACAGCGGCACGCCGCCCGCGGGTCGGCTATCCCGCACGAGGAGCCGAGGAACGCGCCGAGACGTTTCTTGGCCCGCTCCAATCGCTTTCGGTACGCGGCGGGAGTGATGTCGAGGATCCACGCCGCGTCCGTCGAGCTCAGTTCGAAGACGTGACCGAGCACGAACGCGACGCGTTCCTCGCGGGTCAGGCATTGCAGCATGCCCTGGCTGCAACTGAGCCGGACCTCGCTGGACAACAGCGCGGCCTGCGGACCGCGGTAGTCCTCGGCGGCCAAACCGTCGACGAGTCCCGCGCCGAACTCGTCCAGGCTGAGCTGCTGCTGTTCCTGGGGCGTCCGCGTGCGGAGGTTGATCAGGTAGTTGACGCCGATGCGATACGCCCAGGTGAGCAGCTTCGCCTCGCCGCGGAACGTGGCGAGGCGGGTGATCACGCGGATCAGGATCTCCTGCGTCGCGTCCTCCGCCTCGGCGGGCCGCCACACCATCCGCAAGGCGAGCCGGTAGATCGGATCTCGGAGCAGGCGAATGATTTCGGCGACCGCGTCCCGGTCACCGTCCACCGCGCGGGCGACCAACTCCGCCTCCGCGCGGCGAGCGTCCTCGGTTGTCGCGATCCCGTCGACCGGGTCGTTGCCTGCCGCGACGTCTGCACTGCGCATCGGGTCATCTTCGGCAGCCTGCCCCGCTCCCGCAAGCCCACGGTGGTCCGGGGCATTGCAGGCCGGTGAGCCTGCCGACGCGAGCGTCGCGAAGGTGGACCCGGGCGAGGCGAACCACGGCCGTTCGATGGCCGTGGTGCGCCGCACGAGCGCCCGGGGCGTCGTGGACCGCGAGCGCGGACTCACGACCGCGCGGCCTGCGACACCAGCGCGTGCTTGCGCAACCACTCGGCGACAGCCGATCCGATCTCGCGCGGCCGATCCTCCGGTGCGTGGTGCCCGGCGGGTGGAATCGAAACCAGCTCCGCGTTGGCGAAAGTCGTTGCGGCCCATCGCGCCGACTCCGCCGAGCCGAGACCGGTGCCGTTCTCCAACACCATGATCAGCGTCGCGATCTCGGGTGTCTCGGCGAGGTACCGGCCGTAGTTTCGCACGATGTCCACCACGTCGGCGGGCTCGCCGCCGAGCGGAATTTCCCTGGGCCACATCAGCAGTGGCTTGCGCGTGGCCGGGGTCGGGTAGGGCGCGCGGTAGACGTCGTGGTCCTCCTTCGCCAGATTCGTCACACCGTGCGGCAGGTTGAATTCGATGAACATGTTCTCCTCCAACACCATTCGCTCGCCCTCCGCGCTGCGGAACTTGCGGAACAGCTCGGCGCCCAGCGGCGGCATCTCGGACCACTCCATCGGCCGCAGGAAGGTCTCGATCAGCGCGATGCCGCGCACCCGGCCGGGATGGCGCGCGGCCCAGTCCATGCCGAGCGCGCCGCCCCAGTCGTGGCCGACGATCACCACCTCGTCCAGGCCGAGGCCGTCGAACCAGGCGTCCAGGTAGCGCGCGTGATCGACGAACCGGTAGTCGATGTCGGGCTTGCCCGAGTCGCCCATGCCGACGAGATCGGGGGCCAGCGCCCTGGTCTGGTCGGTGACGTGCGGAATCACATTGCGCCACAGGTAGGACGAGGTCGGGTTGCCGTGCAGGAACACCACGGGCACGGCACCCGACCCGGTGTCCGTGTAGGAGATGTAGGAATCGAGAACGTCGATTGTGGCCACGGGAGGCTCCTTCGGTGTCGTGGGTGTCGCGTCACGCCGCACCCTTTCGCTGCTCGCACCCGTTTCGACACAGCGCCGCCGCCGGTTGTGACCGCCCGACATGTGACGCTCGACACAGCCGTCCGTCCTCGTCGTCCCACCGGCAGAGCCCGGCCGGAAGTACGCCGACCGAACTTGTCGGACCCCCGTGGCATCCTTCGGATATGCGGAAGATGAGCGCGGCGACCGCGCGGCGGACGGCCCTGGCCGCGCAGGGGTTCGGCAGGCGGCGCCCGGTCGCCGTCACGCGCCGGACCGTGGCCGACGTGCTCGCCAGAACCCAGCTGCTGCAAATCGATTCGGTGTCGGCGGTGGTCCGCGCGCACTACGCCCCGGTGTTCAGCAGGATCGGCGGCTACGACCGCGCGCTGCTCGACGAGGCGGCCTGGAGCCACAGTGCCAAGCGGCCGCGGCGGCTGGTCGAGTACTGGGCGCACGAGGCCGCCCTCATCCCGGTCGAGGACTGGCCGCTGATGCGCTGGCGGATGGTCCAGTACGAGCACGGTCGTTGGTCGGGGATGCGCAAGGTGCTGGACCGCAATCCGACGCTGGGCAAGGACATCCTGGACGTGATCCGGGATGTCGGCGCCGCGACCGCCGGTGAGGTGGAGCGGCATCTGGAGCTGGACAAGCCACGGCCCAAAGGCTCCTGGTGGAATCTCAGCGACACCAAGATGATCTGCGAGCAACTCTTCGCCGCTGGCGAGCTCTCCGTCGACAAGCGCGTCGGCTTCACCAGGCACTACGATCTCGCGGAGCGGGTGATTCCCCCGGAAGTGTTGGCGCGCAACGTTTCCGAGGCGGACGCCGTCGTGGAGCTGGTCCGCAGGGCCGCCACCGCGCTCGGCATCGGTACCGAGACCGACCTGCGCGACTACTACCGCCTGCACCGGTCGCAGACCGAGCCGGCGATCGCGGCCCTGGTGGACGCGGGCGAACTGGAGGAGGTCGAGGTCACGGGCTGGGACAAGACCGCCTACCTGCGGTCAGGGGCCGCCACACCGCGCCGCGTCGAAGGCGCCGCGCTGCTGTGCCCGTTCGATCCGCTGATCTTCTTCCGGCCGCGCACCGAGCGGATCTTCGACTTCCACTACCGCATCGAGATCTACACGCCCGAGCACAAGCGGGTGCACGGCTACTACGTCTTCCCCTTCCTCCTGAACGGGGAGCTGGTCGGCCGCGTCGATCTGCGCGCCGAACGCGCGAAGGGGCGATTGCTCGTGCCGGGCGCGTTCGCCGAGCCGGGCCACGACAACGCGGAGACCGCGGCGGCGCTGCGCACGGCCCTGCGCGAGATGGCGGACTGGCTCGAGCTGGACGAGGTGGTCATCGGGGAACGCGGCGAGTTGGCCGCGTTGCTGTAGTCGGCGCGGCGGGCGTCGCACCGGTCGGACCGGCGCCGGGTGGCTGCGGCGGTGGGCAGCGGCCTTGTCCGCCACATCGCTGTAGTCGGCCCGGCGGCGTCGCGGCGTGGTTTGCCCAGCGCTGGGCCGCTGCGGCGGTGGCCGGGCGCTTGTCAGCCGCAGCGCGCAGGGTCAGATGTCGCGCTTGGGCCCGTATCCCCGCATCTGGTCGCGCAGCGCGCCGTGCACCGCGTTGGACAGCCACGAGTTCAGCGAGACCCCGCTGGCCGCGGCCGCTTCCTCGGCTTTCGCCTTCATCTGCTCGACGAGGCGCAGCGTGACGCGGCTGATGTCTCCGGTCATCTCCTCGAAGGTCGGGTGTTCCTCGGCGGAGGGGTTCTTGCGCACGTCGACCGCCGCGTCGGTGCCGTCCACCGAGATGCGCACGGTGCGGTCCTCCAGCGCCGAGCTGACCTCGCCCGCCAGCTCGGACAGCGCCGCGAGCAGCACGAGCCGGGCCGACGCCTCGGTCGCCGACGCCAGCGCGGCGGCGGTGGCCTGGGTCTTCTCGTCGCCGAGCGCCGCGGCCGCCACCAGGTTCTCGCGCAGCTGCGCGGTGTATTTGTTCAGATCCATGACATCAGTGTGGCGTCATAAATGACATCATTCAAGGAAAAGATTGATGTCGTGGCGGCGTCGGTGGGAGGTGAATCACCCGGGCGGGCAGCCGGATCGCCGGTCAGGGTGTCGAGGGTGCCCTGTGGACCGGGTAGCCTTTCTGACCATGACGAACGGTGAATCGACGCCAACGGAGCTGCGCGCGTCCGGCACAGTAGGTGTCGCGATGGTGACCCCCTTCAGTGCCGACGGCAAGCTGGATGTCGATGCCGGGGTCGCGCTGGCGGCCCGTCTCGTCGACCGCGGTGTCGATCTGCTCGCGATCTCCGGAACCACCGGTGAATCGCCGACCACGACCGAGTCGGAGAAGTTCGACCTGCTGCACGCCGTCGTCGACGCCGTGGGCGATCGCGCCACCGTGATCGCGGGAGCGGGCACCTACGACACCGCCCACTCCATCGAACTCGCCCGCAACGCGCAGCGGGCGGGCGCGCACGGTCTGCTCGTTGTGACGCCGTACTACTCGCGCCCCTCGCAGGAGGGCCTGATCGCGCACTTCACCGCGGTCGCCGACGCAACCGACCTGCCGGTCACCCTCTACGACATTCCGCCGCGCTCCATCATCCCCATAGGTCCCGACACGATCCGCACGCTCGCCGAGCACCCGCGCATTGTCGCGGTCAAGGACGCCAAGGGCGACCTGAACGCGGGCGCCGAGCTGATCGCGAGCACCGGTCTCGCCTGGTACTCCGGCGACGACTGCCTGAATCTGCCGTGGCTGTCCATCGGCGCGGTCGGATTCATCAGCGTCATCGGCCATCTGGTGCCCGAGCGGCTGCGCGAACTCGTCGACGCCTACCAGGCGGGCGATGTGGCGCGGGCCCGCGATATCAACGCGCGCTTGGTCCCGCTGAACCACGCGATGGCGCGCCTCGGCGGCGTCGCGATGACCAAGGGCGGGCTGCGCCTGCTCGGGGTCGACGTCGGCGAGCCGCGGCTGCCGCAGCTGATGCCGAGCACCGACGCGCTGGACCGCCTCGCCGCGGACCTGCAGACCGCGGGAGTGCTGGCATGAACGACCTAGGTGACCCATCCGCCACCGCACAGGAGGTGTCGGCATGACGACTCCACGCCGCCCCCGTCGTACCGCGTCCCGCCCCGCGGGCGCGCCCGAACCCGCTCCCGTCGAACGGGAACGCACCGAAAGACCCGCCGCCGAACCGGTGGCCGCACAGCCGGAGACCGCCGCGCAGCCCGAGACCGCCGCGCAGCCGCGGACTCCAGCGCAACCGGAAGGCGCGCAGCCCGAAGCCCCCGCGCAGCGCCAACCCGAAACCGCGCAGCGCCCCGAGCCCGCCGAATCCCCGCGCGCCGAGTCGGCCAAGAGGTCCGACAGGGCCAAGCGGTCGCAGGCCTCGCAGGAAAAGCAGCCGGAACAAGCACGGCAGAACGGCCAGAGTCGCAGATCCGGCCGCGGTCGCCAGGGACGTCGCGAGCAGCCGCCCGCCCAGCCGCCCGTGGTCGCGGCGCAGGACCGGCTCGGCACCCCGCCGAAGCTGCCCAAGAACGGTCTGCGCGTCTTCGCGCTCGGCGGCATCGGCGAGATCGGCCGCAACATGACCGTTTTCGAGTACGGCGGCAAGCTGCTCATCGTCGACTGCGGCGTGCTCTTCCCCGAGGATCAGCAGCCCGGCGTCGACCTGATCCTGCCCGACTTCCGTCCCATCGAGGACCGGATGGACGACGTCGTCGCGATCGTGCTCACCCACGGTCACGAGGACCACATCGGCGCGGTGCCGTTCCTGCTGCGCATGCGCGGCGACATCCCGGTCATCGGCGCCAAGTTCACCCTCGCGCTGGTCGCCGCGAAGTGCCGTGAGCACCGGCTGCACCCCAAGCTCATGGAGGTCGTCGAGGGCGAGACCACCATCCACGGTCCGTTCGAGTGCGAGTACTTCGCGGTCAACCACTCGATCCCGGACGCGATCGCCGTCGCCATCCGCACCCCGGCGGGCGTCGCCCTGCACACCGGTGACATCAAGCTGGACCAGCTGCCGCTGGACGGACGACTCACCGACCTCGCCGGTTTCTCCCGGCTCGGCGACGAGGGCGTCGACCTGTTCCTGGTCGACTCCACCAACGCCGAGGTGCCCGGTTTCGTCACGCCCGAACGCGAGATCGGTGGCGTGCTGGACAACGTGATCGGCAAGGCGCGCAACCGCGTGATCGTGGCGTCGTTCGCCAGCCACGTGCACCGCATCCAGCAGGTCGTCGACGTGGCCCAGAAGTACGGGCGCCGTGTCTGTTTCATCGGTCGCTCGATGGTCCGCAACATGCAGATCGCCCAGGACCTCGGCTATCTGACCGTGCCCGACGGCGTGGTCGTCGACCTCGACGTGGCCGCGACGCTGCCCGGCGACCGCTTGGTGCTGATCTCGACCGGTTCCCAGGGCGAGCCGCTCTCGGCGCTGTCGCGGATGGCGCGCGGCGATCACCGCCAGATCCACATCCGCCCCGACGATCTGGTGGTGCTGGCCTCCTCGCTCATCCCCGGCAACGAGAACTCGGTGTTCGCCGTGGTCAACGGGCTGTCCAGGCTCGGCGCCACGGTCATCACCCAGCAGAACGCCAAGGTGCACGTCTCCGGACACGCCTCAGCGGGCGAGCTGCTGTACCTGTACAACGCGGTCCGGCCCACCAACGCCATGCCGGTGCACGGCGAATGGCGGCACCTGCGGGCCAACGCCGCGCTCGCGGTGGCCACCGGCGTCCCCGAGGACCGGGTGGTGCTCGCCGAGGACGGCGTGGTGGTGGATCTGGTGGACGGCATCGCGTCCATCGTCGGCCGGGTGCCGGTCGGCCACGTCTACGTGGACGGCCTGTCCGTCGGCGATGTCGGCGAGTCCACGCTGTCGGATCGTCTGGTGCTCGGCGAGGGCGGTTTCATCAGCATCACCGTCGCCATCGACGAGACCACCGGCAAGGCCGTGAGCACGCCGGAGCTGAGCGGACGCGGTTTCTCCGACGACCCGACCGCGCTGGCCGCCGCCGCGGAACTGGTCGAGGCCGAGCTGCTGCGGCTGGCGGGCGAGGGCGTCACCGACACCCACCGCATCGCCCAGAGTGTGCGCAGGGTGGTCGGGCGCTGGGTCGCCGAGGCTTACCGCCGCCGCCCGATGATCGTGCCGACCGTCATCGCTGTCTGATTCCCGACCCGCGAAAGCCCCGGAAGACGTTGTCTTCCGGGGCTTTTCGTTACCGGCTTACCGACGGCTCACTGAGCCTGGCAAGCCGCCGAGTCCAGCTTCGCCGAGCGCACGATGTTGCAGGTGAACTGGTGGGAGACCTTCCAGTCGCTGCCCTCGGCGACGAACTCGACGAACGCGTTCTCCACCGGCTGCCCGTCGATGGTGACCTTCGCGTCGGCCTTCAGCTTGCCGTCCTTGGGATCCTGCACATTGGTGATCTCGACGGTCACCTTGTTGCGCTTGGCCGCGTCGACCAGCTTGTCGACCAGCTGCGGATCGCGCTCGGCGTCCTGAATCCAGCTGATCTTCTCCTCGGAGCTCACCGACGGATCGAAGGCACGGTTGATGCGCTCGTTGAGCAGCGAGGCGGCAGGCTTGGGCAGGTTCGGCGGCGTGGTGGTCGCGGGCGCCTTGCCCTCGACCGCCTTGTCCTCGTTCTTGCCCTCCTCGAACTTGCCCGCGGGCGAGGTACTGGTGTTCGTGCTGGAGGAGTCGGTGTCGGAGCTGCACGCGCCGAGTGCGAACGCCGAAGCGGTCAGCAGGACGGCGACCGCGGCCCGAATGGAGCGGTGTTTCACGATTTTCCCCTGATGGAAGTGGTGTCGCGGTCTCGAAGCGGACGACGCGACGTGTCGGATTTACAGCGAGTAGCCCGCGGTGCAACGCCAGTCGACGACCCAGCCGCCGGACAGGCGCGAGAGTGCCGCCGCGCGGGCGTCGGAATAGTTGGACCGCGCCGACGCGCTCCAGCGCGTGTTGGAGCTGGCGAGCACGCCGCAGCCGTTGGTCCAGGAGACCAGCGTGGAGCAGCCGTACCCGCAGACGTCGACAGCGGCATCCTCTGCGGCGCTGTAACTTCCGTAGTTGTTGGCGATGCCGTAGGCGCCGTCGCTCGACACGGCGATCGCGCCGTAGTACCCGTACGCGGCCTGCGCCGGTGCCGTAGTGGCCAGCATCGAACCGACCGTTGCCACGATGACCGCGGCAGCGGTGAAGAACTTCTTCAAGGTGAATCCCTTCGAACTGAGAGGTCCACGACCCTTATGGACCAGTGACAAGCTACCGAGCAACCATTCGGGAATCCAGTCCAGGCGTTCCTTTTCGGCATCGCGCGGGTCCGGCGGACCGGCCGGGGTACCCGAGCGACCCTCCGGTATCGGTTAGGGTCGGCACGTGAGCATGGCACAACGGGAACGTCAGGCGCTGGTCGTCGCGATGTCGGACGCCGGTCCGGACGCGCCGACCCTCTGCGGCGCATGGACCGTGCGAGATCTCGCGGCGCACTTGATCGTTCGGGAACGCCGTCCCGACGCGGCCCCGGGCATCATGCTGAAACCGTTCGCGGGCTACCTGGAATCGGTGCAGGAGCGCATGGCGCGCAAGCCGTTTCCGGAACTGCTCGAACTCGTGCGGACCGGTCCGCCCTGGTGGTCGCCGCTGAAGCCGGTGGACGCGATGGTCAATCTGAGCGAGATGTTCGTCCACCACGAGGACGTGCGCCGCGCCCGGCCCGGTTGGGAGCCGCGCCAACTCGCCGACGCCGACGAGGCGAAGCTGTGGGACGTGGCGCGCCGGATGGGCAAGATGGCCTACCGCAACGCGCCGGTGCCGGTGGTGCTCGCGACGCCCGACGGCCGCCGGGCCGGAGTGAAGTCGGGCGACGGCGCCGGGGTGACACTCATCGGCAAGCCCTCCGAACTGGTGTTGCACGCGTTCGGGCGCGACAACGTGCGCCTCGAGACCGCGGGCGAACCGGACGCCGTGCAAGCGGTGCTGAAACTCGACCGTTCGGTCTGAACCGGCCGGCACGCGCCGCTCGAGCGGGGCGTTCGACTGTGATCCGGGGCGCTCGAGGCCCGCGATACGGGTGTTGCGGATGGTCTGGATGGGGCGTTTGCGGCTAGCCTGGGTCCATGGCAGGTAAGTCCCGCAGCACCACGACACCTCGTGCGCGGGCGGGATCGGCCCGGGGGAGGACCACCACGGCGCGGTCTCGTTCCACCACACCCCGGGGTGGTTCCGCACCGCGCGGGCGCGCCACACCGGCCCGCAGACCCGTCCGGCGCAAGTCCGACACCGCGCCGCTCGCCGTGTTCAGCCGCGGCATCACCAGCGGCTGGAACATGCTCGCCCGCGGTCTCGGCGCCACCACCCGCACGCTCAGCAGGGCGGGCGAGATCGAACACGGACATCGGCGCGACGGCATCGCGCTCGCGCTGATCGCGCTGAGCGGCGTCATCGCGGCCGCGGTGTGGCTCTCGGCGGGCGGTCCGATCGGGCATTGGGTCGAAGAAGCGATCCGGGCGGTGTCCGGTTCCGCCTCGGCCGGATTGCCGTTCGTCGCTACCGGCATCGCGATCATCCTCATGCGCACCGAACCGCATCCCGAGATCCGGCCGCGGTTGGTGCTCGGCGGGCTGCTGGTCGGCCTGCCGCTGTTGGGCATCTGGCATCTCGCCGCCGGCGCGCCCACCGACGCGCACGGCCGTTCCCGCGCCGCGGGATTCGTCGGCTTCGTGGTCGGCGGCCCGCTGGCGGGCGGACTCACCGCGTGGCTCGCCGTGCCGATCCTGTTGCTCGCCATCGTCTTCGGCGTGCTGCTGCTCACCGGGACCACGGTCCGCGAGGTACCGCAGCGGCTGCGCGAATACTTCGGCACCGCCGCGGGCGGCGACGAGTACGGGGAGTTCGAGCCGCAACGCGACTACGACCCGGCCGATTTCGACGCCGACGGTTTCCCGGTGCACCGCACCGCGTCTCGGCGCCGCGGCCGCACCCCTGCCGAGAACTATCCGCCCGACGAATTCGCCGGATCGGACGCGGTCACCGAATCGCTCGGCGAGCCGCCGCTGCGCGATGCCAAGCCGATCGCCACCGAACCGCCGCCGGAACCCCCCAAGCCGAAGAAGCGCGCGGCGCCGAAGGTGCAGGATCAGACTCCGCCGCCGCTCAAGGAGCCGGAGTTCGTCGCCGACCGGGTGATCGAGGGCGACTACACGTTGCCGCCGCTGACCCTGCTCACCGACGGCGATCCGCCCAAGAAGCGCAGCGCCGCCAACGAATCGATGATCGAGGCGATCACCGAGGTGCTGGTGCAGTTCAAGATCGACGCGGCGGTCACCGGATTCGTGCGCGGCCCGACGGTCACCCGCTACGAGGTGGAGCTCGGCCCGGGCGTGAAGGTGGAGAAGATCACCGCGCTGGCTCGCAACATCGCCTACGCCGTCGCCACCGAGAACGTCCGGCTGCTCGCGCCGATCCCCGGCAAGTCCGCCGTCGGCATCGAGGTCCCCAACTCCGACCGCGAGCTGGTGCGGTTGGCCGACGTGCTCAAAGCGCCGTCCACCCGAAACGACCACCACCCGTTGGTGATCGGTCTCGGTAAGAACATCGAGGGCGAATTCGTCTCTGCCAATTTGGCGAAGATGCCGCATCTGCTGGTCGCGGGTTCCACGGGATCGGGTAAGTCCAGCTTCGTCAACTCGATGCTGGTCTCGCTGCTGCAGCGCGCCACGCCCGACGAGGTGCGGATGATCCTGATCGACCCCAAGATGGTCGAACTCACCCCGTACGAGGGCATTCCGCACCTGATCACGCCCATCATCACCCAGCCGAAGAAGGCCGCCGCCGCGCTGGCCTGGCTGGTGGAGGAGATGGAGCAGCGCTACCAGGACATGCAGGCCAACAAGGTGCGCCACATCGACGACTTCAACAAGAAGGTGAAGTCCGGTGCGATCACCGCGCCGCTGGGTAGCGAGCGGGTCTACCGGCCCTACCCCTACATCCTCGCCATCGTCGACGAGCTCGCCGACCTCATGATGACCGCGCCGCGCGACGTCGAGGACGCGATCGTCCGCATCACCCAGAAGGCGCGTGCCGCGGGCATCCACCTGGTTCTGGCGACCCAGCGCCCGTCGGTCGACGTGGTCACCGGTCTGATCAAGACCAACGTGCCCTCGCGCCTGGCGTTCGCGACCTCCTCGCTCACCGACTCCCGGGTCATCCTGGACCAGCCGGGCGCCGAGAAGCTGATCGGCATGGGCGACGGCCTGTTCCTGCCCATGGGCGCGGGCAAACCCACCCGCCTGCAGGGTGCGTTCATCAGCGACGAGGAAATCCACGCCGTCGTCGACTTCGCCAAGAACCAGGCCGAACCCGAGTACCAGGAAGGCGTCACCGCCGCCAAGGCCGGGGAGAAGAAGGACGTCGACCCCGACATCGGCGACGACCTCGACGTGCTGCTGCAGGCCATCGAACTGGTCGTCACCTCCCAGTTCGGTTCCACCTCCATGTTGCAGCGCAAGCTGCGCGTCGGTTTCGCCAAGGCGGGCCGCCTGATGGACCTCATGGAGACCCGCGGCGTCGTCGGTCCCAGCGAAGGGTCCAAGGCGCGGGATGTGCTCGTCAAGCCGGACGAGCTGGAGGGGTTGCTGTGGTCGATCCGCGGTGGGGGTGGGGAGCCGGGCGACGGCGAGGAGTAGGCGTTTCCTACGCCGTCCGCTGCGGCTGCGTCGACTTCGGGCACTCGATCACCACGGGTGCGCCAGGTGGACGGACGCATCGGTGGGCGGCGGGCCGTAGCTGCTGGTGCAGACCGTGGAGGTCGCCACAGGTGACCGCTGTCGGTGGCGTCAGGATGGATCCGAGATCGCCGGTGGGCGAGAGGTTGCGGGCAGCCGACCATCGTGACGGCGGTTCCGGGGTCACCAGAGGTTCGCGTGGTGCACGATCGCGTCGGTGATAAGGGCGATGCCCAAGAGGCCGAAGATGATTCGCACCGAGAGCGGGCCGTAGCGGGTCAGGTTGCGGACGATCGCGCGGTACACGCGGCGGGCGCGGGCGCTGTCGCGGAGGGAGAGGGCGAGGATCAGCAGCGGCGGGAGCAGCGCGAGCGCGCAATAGGCGACGATGATCAGCGGCCACAGCGGCGGCAGCGGGTCGTGCGCCGACAGCATCGCCAGGCCCGCCAGATACGGCACCGCCGTCGGCGCCTGAGCGAAGCCGATCGCGACGCCGACCAGCGCCAGCACCCAGGGCCGTCGCCGGGCTCTCGTCGCCCACGCGGGCGGGTCGCGGCGCGCGCCGGACGGCAGCACGGCGAGCACGAGCAGTACGGCGCCCACCGCCAGCTCGCCCCAGTAGCGGATGGTCGGCGTCAGCTCGAAGCCGAGCAGCGAGGTGAGCCAGGTGATGCCGAGGACGGCGCAGATGCCGAACGTGGTGGTCATCGCGAACACGCCCGCGACGAAACTGAGCCCGCCCGGCAGCGGTGACCTGCGCCCGAGCTTGCTGTCGTACACGATCGCCACCGTGACGCCGACGAGCAGCAGATCGAGCGAGTCGAGGAAGGCGAAGCCGGTCAGCGCCAAGAGCAGAGTCACCATGACCACACCGAACATACGCGAGGGGCCCGAGGCCGTAGCTTGGCGCCGGTATGGCCTCGACAGGATTTACGCCCCGGTCGGCCGTGCGGGTCAGTTCTTGCGCGCCCGCAGGGTGTAGCTGAGCGGGAGACGCTCGGGGTGCTCGATCATGCGCCACTCGCCGTGCTCGTCGCAGGTCATCCGGCCCGGTAGAGCGTTCCACGGCACGCTGCGGTGCTCGGTCAGGCCGGTGATCGTCATGCCGTTGGCCAGCAACGCCGAGACGACCTCGCCGAGACCGTGGTTCCACTCGTGGGTGGTCGTCTGCTCGATACTGCCGCCGGTCTCGACGTAGGTGGTGTCGTCGGAGAACACCATCGGTTCGGACGTTTCGAAATACGGGTAGCCGAGGGTCGATCGATCGGTGACGGTCTCATCGATGGTCCACAGCATCGGATGCCCTTCGCGGAGAAACAGGCGGCCGCCCGGCCGCAGCAACCCAGCCACGGTCCGCGCCCACCGCTCGACGCTCGGCAACCAGCACAGCGCGCCGATGCCGGTGAACACCAAATCGAACCGCTCCGCGCCCAGCGCCGAAACCGCTTCGTACACATCGGCTTCCACGAAGTCCACGTCCGACTGCGTTTGTTCCGCGAGCTTACGGGCCTGCGCGAGCGACGCCGCACTGAAGTCGAGCCCGGTCATGTTCGCGCCCAGCCGGGCCAGCGAAATCGTGTCGGTACCGATATGACACTGCAGATGCACCCCGCGCAGCCCGCGAACGTCCCCGAGCAGCGGCAGATCGAACCGCACCACGTCGCTCAGAAAATCCGGCTCCGCCAGAAACCGCGACACCCGATACTCCGGCGCCGCCACATGCATCGCCGCCCGCTCATCCCAATTGGCCCTGTTCAGGACCCGATAGTCATCGGCCACACCCTCGACTCTCGCACCCCAACCCCGCTTGCCGCACCCGAATTTTCGCGCTCCCAACCGTGAGCGACCACGGATACTCCAGCGCTAAGCTGGGGCGGTGGGTGTCGGAACGCTGGAGACACTGAAACAAGCGCTCCACAAATCCTGGTCCGCGGACACCAGCAGCGCTGCGGACTGGACCGAAGCCAACCCCTCCAAGGGCCAATGCGCCGTCACCGCATGCGTGGTTCAAGATTATCTCGGCGGGGACATTCTCAATACGGTCGCCACATTGCCGAACAATCGAACGATCTCGCACTATTTCAACCTCGTCGAAAACAAGACGATCGACCTGACCCGTGAACAGTTCCCCGAAGGGACCACATTCACGCCGCCGAAACCAAAGCCAGGCCGCTTCCCCTCGACCCGCGAGTACTGCCTCTCCCACGAAAGAACCCGGCGGAGATACGAAATCCTCCGCAGTCGAGTCGCCGACTTCGTGTCGGAGAGCTCAGGGCTCCAGGTAGAGCCGTTCACAGGGTAGGCGCGGCAACCCTGCGGTGTCGGTCAACGCGACTGTGACGGCGTCGGCGTAATGGTGGGATTGATATTCCTGCACGAACAGCAATGCGGCGGTCAGGCAGGCGGCGAAGTCCAGACGCAAGCCGTGCAAAAACACGCACAGGTGCACATCCGGTTCGTCCGGCAACGGCGATGCGGCAGTACTCATAACGCGCGCCGACGGGCCGGAGTCAGGAAGGAATGCACCGAGTGCAGCACCGCGCGCCCAGAGGGCCGAAACACCGAATGCGCGGCCGTGATCCACCCGCGATAGTCCGAGCCCTGATCGGTCGGTGAGGGCAACGCCACCCGATCACCGTTGCCCAAGATCGCGATCCGGCAAGTGCGTAACCATGCTGACTCGGCGGCGATCATTGTCGCCGGAATGTCCGAGCGCACAAGGAATGTCCAGGTATGCGAGTGGGGATGGGTCACGATCGGCCCGCCGCCCTGCTTCCTGGCGTCCAGGTCGGCCTTGACCATCTGTCCAACCTCCGACGGTATAGCAACGGCCCAAACCATGCCCGCGGTGAAACCGATTCTGCCCGTGGCGGGGTCGAGCACGGCGGGCAGTTGGCACACGCTGCGGTAGTAGTCCACCCGTGAACGCGGCGTATCCCCTGCCAAGGCGTTGCGGGACTGCTGCGGAGTCTCTATATCGTCCAGACCCATCTCATCGCGCGAATCCATCGGCGGAACCCTCCCTGCTATGCCAACAATTGGGAGCACCCGCCGCCGGGGATGAGGGGCACCACATCGACCCGGCGGCGGGGCCGGATCTGACGTTATGAGCAGGGCCACAAAGGATTTGTCCTGAAAGGACAGACGCCGAATCCGTCAGCTCGTCGCCCCGAGGTCCGGCGCTATCCCGAGACGCCAAGCCAATCCACGGAGATTTCGGCCTCCCGCGTCTCGGCGAGCGATGCGGAGCTGATCCGCGATGGCTTCGCGAACGAAGAAGTCGGTGCGAACTTGTTGCGGTGCAATATCTTCGGCTTTCAAGAGCATCGCGAGTCCGCTGTCTCGACGCTTCGGCTCTGCCAGCAATGTCCGTCCGGCCTCCGCGTAGAAATGGGCACGGCGAGAAGGCGACGGGATGGCATCGACGGGCAGGTCTCGCGCCAGCTCCACGGCATGCGCCCCGTCTCCCAGTTCCATGCCGATGGAGGCGCGCCACATGCCGACATTCGTTCTGCCGAACCACAGTCGGGCGAAACTGCCCACTTCGTCATCCATCCGCACCGCGACTGCTTCGGCCTCGGCAAGATGGGTGTTGGCGGTGTCCCGGTCGGACTGCACCGCGCTCGCGAGTGCCGCGGACAGGTGGAGCATCCCGTACGCCTGCAACGCCGAAGCGTCATCGAGATGTGGCCTCAGCCGATCAGCGGTGTACACGGCGCGTGTGTACTGCTGCGAGCGTGAGAGCGAACCTGCGATGCTGCCACGCAACCACACCGCGAACCCGATCCAAGCCGGTGACTCGAGCTCTTCGGCGCAGGCGTTCGCCGCCTTGACGATCATGATCGGTAAGCCTCGGACGCCGAGGCGCTTGGTAGTCTGCGCCAGCGCGTAATGGCAACGGATGATGCCGACCAGCACCTCACGCCGCCACTGCGGTCGTCGGACATACGCCGAGTGCAGCTCGGTCAACAGTTCGGGGGCCAGGGAACAGGCGGCGGCGTAGTCCGTGGACTCACGCACGACTTCCAACTCGGCCAAATCCGCGGCGATCTCAGGCCATTCGCGTACTTCTGTTCCCGGGTCGATGCCGAGTTCGCAAACCTCCAAGGCGTTCTCGACGGCGATCAGACCGGCGTACGCTTCGGCCGCAGGCCCATCGGCGATCTCCCACGGCTGACCGTTGAACTCCGAGGGCGACACCTTCAGTGCCCTCGCCAGCGCCTCGAGAGTGGCCCGATTCGAGAGCGGTTGCTCGCCACGTTCGATGCGGCCCAAGTACCCATAGCTGATACCGGCCAGACCCGCGACAACTTCGAGGCTTTGCCCGCGCCACGCACGGATCTCGCGCAACCTGCGCCCGAGTTCGTTCGGTGGAACGTCGTTCATAACGTACTCCTCCGCCGATGGCTCCCACTTGCGACGTTACCGGCTGATTCCTTCCTTGCGGTGGCAGTCGGGACTGCAACCGACGCCGCAAGGCGGGACCTTACGGCTTCGGCGAGTGGGCGTCCGGTATGCGCCGGAATTCACGACAGCAGTCGAGCGAACGTCAAATGTCCTAACCGATCGCGGTCGAACCCGGTTCGGGACGGGAAGGGCGGACGCCGGACGTGGGCGGGCCGGGGGTGTGACTACGTCATCGTCGGCGTCAGTTGACAGATGTGGGGGTGGGGGTGCGGGACCGACAGTGGAGTCCGCACAACCCGTTTCCCCGAAAGGACAACGACATGGTCGACATTCGACGTTCCCGCATGCGGCGGATGGTCGCGGCGATCGCGGCCGCGGTGGCCGCCGGTGGCCTCGCCGTCGCGTGCACCGCGAGCACCACGCACGCCGGGCCGACGGAGGACGCGCCGCGGCCGACGGTCGTGTTGGTGCACGGTGCGTTCGCGGACGGATCGAGCTGGAACGACGTCATCGACAAGCTCCGCGAGGATCGGTATCCCGTTGTCGCGGCGGCGAATCCGCTGCGCGGGCCGGCCGCCGACGCCGCTGCGCTGCGGGGATTGATCAGTCACATCAAGGGTCCGGTCGTCTTGGTCGGGCACTCCTACGGCGGGTCAGTCATCAGCGCCGCCGCGGCAGGGAGCGATCAGGTGAAAGCGTTGGTCTACGTGGCGGCGTTCCTGCCCGCGCCCGGTGAGACCGCGCTCGAGCTGACGAACAAGTTCCCCGGTTCCACCCTGCCCGGCACGCTCGATCCGGCCCCGTTCAGCGATTCCAACGGCAGCACCGGCACCGACCTGTACATCCAGCAGGACAAGTTCCACGCACAGTTCGCCGCCGACGTGCCCGCCGACCGCGCCGCCTTGGCGGCCGCGGCCCAACGTCCGATCCTCCAGGCCGCACTCGAGGAGAAGGCGACCGCCGCCGCGTGGACCGACAAGCCGAGCTGGGATGTGGTCACCACGCAGGATCTCAACATCCCCGCCGCGGCGCAGCGGTTCATGGCCGAGCGGGCTGGTTCCCACGTCACCGAGGTCGCCGCATCGCACTCGGTCGCGGTCTCGCATCCCGATCTCGTCGCCGACGTGATCGAGCAGGCCGCCCGCGACACCGCCCACTGACGATCGCGAAAGACATTCGAGGAGAAGACGAATCATGGTTATGAAACTGGAAGTCGTGGTCCTGCCCGTCGCCGACGTCGACCGCGCCAAAGCGTTCTACACCGAGCGGCTCGGGTTCCGTCTCGACGCCGATTTCCCAGTGGACGAGGGCTATCGCGTGCAGGTCACCCCGCCGGGCTCGGAATGCTCGATCATCTTCGGCACCGGTGTCACCGCGGCGGCGCCGGGAACCTCGCACGGTCTGCACCTGATCGTCACCGATATCGAACAGGCCGTCGCGGAGCTGACCGAACGCGGGATCGCGGTCGAGGGACCGTTCCGCGACGCCACCGGCGTCTTCCATCACGCCGGAACCGAAAGCCGTGTTCCTGGCGCGGATCCGCAGCGCCGCAGTTACGGGTCGTTCGCCGCTTTCACCGATTCCGAGGGCAACGGCTGGTTCCTCCAAGAAGTCACCCAGCGCGCACCCGGCCGCTGATCCGATCGTCGAAGGTGAAACCCGTGTCCGACAAAGAAATTCGTATCTATGA
Source organism: Nocardia amikacinitolerans (assembly GCF_900215415.1). Taxonomy (NCBI): domain Bacteria; kingdom Bacillati; phylum Actinomycetota; class Actinomycetes; order Mycobacteriales; family Nocardiaceae; genus Nocardia; species Nocardia amikacinitolerans. The sequence continues at coordinate 562,268 of NZ_OBEG01000006.1, forward strand.
CGTCGTGGTCATCGGGGCAGGGCCGGTCGGTGAGAATGTCGCCGACCGCACTCGCGCCGCCGGGCTGAGCACCGTGATCGTCGAATCCGAACTGATCGGCGGCGAATGTTCGTACTGGGCCTGCGAACCAAGCAAGGCCCTGCTGCGCCCCGCCCTGCTCTACCGCGACGCCGCACGCTTCCCCGGCGTCGGCGCCGCGATCACCGGCCGCCTCGACACGGCCGCGGTCCTGAAGCACCGCGACCGCATGGCGGCCGACTGGAACGACCGGGACCAGGTCGACTGGCTCGACTCCGTCGACGTCGACCTGATCCGCGGCCACGGCCGCCTCGACGGACCCCGCCGGGTGACGGTCCACACCCCCGAGGGCGACACCGTCCGGCTCACCGCCCGCCACGCGGTGGCCGTGTGCACCGGGACCGCCGCGGCCCTGCCGCCACTGGAGGGCCTGGACGTGTTGCGGCCGTGGACGAGTCGCGAGGCCACCAGCGCGCGGCACGTGCCGGACCGGCTCGCGATTCTCGGGGCGGGCGTGGTCGCCACCGAAATGGCCGCCGCGTGGCAGGCGCTCGGCGCGCGGGTCACGCTCATCGCCCGCGAGTCTCGGCTGTTGAGTCACGTGGAAGACTTCGCGGCGGACTTGCTCGCCGAACGACTTCGCGAAGCCGGTGTGGAACTGCGGTTCGGTACCACGATCACCGCCGCGGAACGCGCCGGTGGACCGGACGACGGCATCCATCTCACCCTCTCCGACGACACCCGGCTGGTCACCGACGAGCTGTTGCTCGCCACCGGACGCGCACCCCGCACCGAGGACATCGGCCTCGACACCGTCGGCCTGACACCCGGCCAGTGGCTCACCACCGACGACACCTTCACCGTGACCGCCGTCGACGGTGTGTGGCTGTACGCGGTCGGCGACGTCAATCACCGTGCGCTGCTGACCCATCAGGGCAAGTATCAGGCGCGCGTCGCCGGGTCGGTCATCGCCGCCCGAGCGCGCGGGCTGGCGCTGGACACCGGCCGGTGGGGCGTCCATGCCGGGACCGCCGACCTCGAGGCGGTGCCGCAGGTCGTGTTCGCCGATCCGGAGATCGCGGCGGTCGGCCTCACCACCGAGGACGCCGCCCGCGCAGGCCGCGTCGTGGACGTGGTCGATTACGACATAGGCCGGGTCGCCGGTGCGATCCAGCACGATCCCGGCTACCGAGGACATGCCAGGGTGCTGATCGATCGACAGCGCCAGGTGATCGTCGGTGCCACCTTCGCCGGACCGGGCGTCGCCGAACTGCTGCATTCGGCCACCATCACCATCGCGGGCGAAGTTCCCCTCGCCCGGCTCTGGCACGCGGTTCCGCCGTTCCCCACGATCAGCGAAGTCTGGCTTCGCCTGCTGGAAACCTATCGAGACCAACAGGATTCGCCGATTCCAAAGGACCGATGATCACTTACGACCGGCTCCACATCGGCGGTTCGTGGACCGAACTGACTCGCTGTTCCAGCCGAAACAGTCCAATGACTGAATTTCGCCGGATGGTAATGTGGTCGCGTGCTCATCGAGGAAGTCGACAGACTCTAGCCGCCGGTCGAAGGCGGCGCATCGATCGCACATTCCCCTCGGTGTCCCATATCGGGAACAGCCTGAGGCTTTGTCGTGCTCGCGCCCTCTCGCCTTCGTCTGCCTCCGCACAGTTCCGAAACCAGCGCCCCGGTCACCGCGACCTCGGCGCTCTTTGCGGCCGCTCGTTCGCGAGCAGGAAAGAGTCGACGACCCATGTCCACACCCACGCACTCCGCGATCACGTTGCGGAATCTGTCCTTCGAATGGCCCGACGGAAACGTCGCGCTCGCCGGCGTCAACGGGACCCTGACCACCGGGCGCACCGGCTTGGTCGGCCGCAACGGCGCCGGTAAGTCGACGCTGTTGCGGCTGATCGCCGGAATACTGACGCCGACCTCCGGGCGCATCGAAACCACCGGCGAGGTGGGCTATCTGCCGCAGACGCTCACCCTCCGCCGCGACGACACCCTCGCGCACCTGCTCGGGATCGCGGGCAAACTGGCGGCGCTGCGCGCGATCGAATCCGGCGCCACCGACGAAGAGCACTTCGAGACGATCGGCGACGACTGGGACATCGAATCCCGCGCCGACGAAGCGCTGCACGAAATAGGCTTCGGCGCAGCCGATCTCGATCGCAAGGTCGGTCAGATCTCGGGTGGTGAAGCCGTGCTCGTCGCGATCACCGGGCTGCGCATCCAGCGCACACCGATCACCCTGCTCGACGAGCCGACCAACAACCTGGACCGGGAAACCCGTACCAAGCTCACCGAATTCGTGGACGCCTGGCCCGGCACCCTCGTGGTGGTGAGCCACGATCTCGAGCTGCTCGAGCACATGGACGCCACCGCGGAACTGCACGGCGCGACACTGGAGGTGTTCGGCGGCCCCTACAGCGCCTGGCACCAGTACGTCGAGCAGGAACAGGCGGCGGCCGCGCAGGCGGCACGCAGCGCCGAGCAGGCGTTGAAGGTCGAGAAACGGCAGCGTATCGAGGCCGAGACCAAACTGGCCAGACGGGAGCGGACGGGGCGGGCGACCCAGCAGAACGGCGGAATTCCGCGCATCCTGGCGGGCAACCGAGCCAGCAAGGCGCAAGCCTCGGCGGGCGCCTTGCGCACCACGCTCGACGCGAAAGTCCAAGCGGCCCAAGCCGTATTGGAGACCGCGGCGGCTCGGGTGCGCCGGGCGGAACACATCCATCTCGAACTGCCCGATCCCGATGTGCCGCGCAGCCGTCGCATCGCGGAACTGCGTGACGGTGACCACGGCGTCGTCATCCAAGGGCCGGAACGGGTCGCGCTGATCGGCCGCAACGGTGCGGGCAAGTCGACGCTGATCGAGGACCTGCTGCACGGTCGCCGACCGGAACGCGCCACCCTGTTCACCGACCGGGTGGGGCATCTCCCGCAACGCCTGGACGGACTGGACGAGCAGGCAAGCGCCCTCGAGAACGTCCACTCGGTGGCGCCGACCACGCCACCGGCCACGATCCGCAACCAGCTGGCCCGGCTGCTCTTGCGCGGCAGTAGCGTCGAACGCCCGGTGTCGACGCTGTCCGGAGGTGAACGCTTCCGAGTTTCGTTGGCGCGCTTGCTCCTCGCCGATCCGCCCGCGCAATTGCTGATCCTCGACGAGCCGACCAACAACCTCGACATCGCCAGCGTCGACCAGCTCGTCGAGGCCTTGGCCGACTATCGAGGGGCGATCCTCGTCGTCAGTCACGACTATCCGTTCCTGCGCAGGATCGGCATCGACACCGTCGTCGAACTCGATTCCAGCGGCCGCTTCCAGCAACGTGGTGCGCTGTAGTTCCCGTTTCGTAGTGCGGGCCTGAGTTGCCGAAACCGCCGGGCCGGTAGTGCCTCACCGGCCCGGCGGTCGTCCTCAGAGGCGGTCGGCGTCGATGATCGCCTGGGCGAACGGGTGGGGTGACTCCTGCGGAACGTTGTGGCCGATGCCGTCGAGGACGCGGTGCTCGTATTTGCCGGTGAACTTGGCGGCGTAGCGTTTTCCGTCCTTGGCCGCGCCGTCGAAGTCGCTGCCAATGGTGATGGCGGGCACGGTGATGGCCGGTCCGGTGGCGAGTTGCTGTTCGTAGGCATCGTATTGCGGCTCGCCGGGCGCCAGGCTCAGCCGCCACCGGTAGTTGTGGACGACGATGTCGACGTGGTCGGGGTTGTCGAAGGCGGCGGCGCTGCGGTCGTAGGTGGTGTCGTCGAAGTTCCACTGCGGGGAGGCGCGCCGCCAGATCAATTTGTTGAAGTCGTGCCGATTTCGGGTGTAGCCGAGACGGCCGCGTTCGGTGGCGAAGTAGTACTGGTACCACCATTCGAGTTCGGCTTCCGGCGAGAGCGGCTGCTGCTGGGCCGCCTGCTGCGTGACGATGTATCCGCTGACCGCGACGATCGCCTTGCAGCGCTGCGGCCACAGCGCCGCGATGACGTCGACAGTCCTTGCACCCCAGTCGAATCCGCCGAGTACCGCTTTGTCGATGCGCAGGGCGTCCATGAAGTCGACGATGTCGCGCGCGATGGCCGACTGCTGGCCGTTGCGGACGGTCTGCGCGGACAGGAAGGTGGTCGGGCCGTAGCCGCGCAGGAACGGGACGAGCACTCGATAACCGGCGGCGGCCAAGAGCGGACCGACATCGGCGTAGCTGTAGGGGTCGTAGGGCCAGCCGTGCAGCAGGATGACGGGTTGTCCGGTGCCTGGCCCGAATTCGGCGTAGGCGACATCGAGGACACCGGCCTCGACGTGCCGCACAGGGCCCAACGTGGTGTTCGCGCCCGATCCCGCCCGCAGATCCGGGCCGCCGGGTGCGGCGGGTGCGGTGGGGGAGTCCGTGGCGCAGGCACTCAGCGATGCCGCGGCAAGGCCCGCCGCGCCCGCGGCGAGCGCGCCACCGAAAAGTCGTCTGCTGATGTCCATCTGCACTCCTGCGAAGCTGTCGTCACTGGGCCGGTGTGCGATGCGGTCTCTACGTTTCGCGACCGTACCGCCAACTCCGCCGACGCTAGGCAGCGCGCGGTTGTCGTCGCGAGCGTCGAATGACGTAATCGGTGTCGGTCGGAGGCGACTACCGTGGCGTCTCGGCGTCGGTCGGCAGTAGCGCCGCGAGGTCACCGCGCGAACTGATCCCGAGCTTCGGGAAGATGCGATGCAGATGGGTGCTGACGGTCCGATGCGACAGGTACAGCCGCTGTCCGATCTCCCGGTTGGTCAGGCCCTGGGCCGCCAGCTGCGCGATGCTCAGCTCGTGCGGGGTGAGCTGTTCGCGGGCGTCCGGGCTGCGGTTCGGGCTCGATTCGCCCGCGCTGCGCAATTCCAGCCGTGCCCGTTCGCTCCACGCGGCGAAGCCGAGGGCGTCGAAAATCTCTCTGGCCGTGCGCAAATGGGTTCGTGACTCGACGACCCGGCGCTGGCGCCGCAACCATTCGCCATACGCCAGGTGCAGGCGGCCGCGTTCGGCGGGCCAGCCGGTGAGATCGGCGGCGAGCGCGGCGGCGAACCGCTCCTCGGCCGCGTCACCGGCGAGTACCGCCCGCGCATAACGCATTCCGATGTGTAGGGCGGGCGACGGTGTGGACGCCGCCGTGGGTTCCAGTCCGCGCAGCATTTCCGCCATGGTGTCGGTCTGTCCCGCCCGGACTGCGGCCTCGGCGAGTTCGGCGAGGAAATACGCGCGTAGGGCCGGTGCGTGGGACGGGTCGCGCGGATCGTGGATGCGGCGCAGATCGGTGAAGGCATCGTCGAATCGGCCCTCGCCGAGGGCGATGAGCCCGCGGGTGAGCTGGACCGTGGCCAGTACGGGGCGAGCTCCTGCGGCGAGACCGGCGCGTTCGGCGTCCGCCGTGAGTAGCACGGCCTGCGCGTAATCGCCACGCAGAGCGGCGATTTCGGCCTGTACCGCCTTGGCGAGTCCGTGCATGAACGGCTGGCCGGTTTCGTGGGCCAAGGCCGCGGCCTCGGCCGCGACGGGCGCCGCACCGGCGAGATCCCCGAGCCGGGTCAGGCTCCACGCCTGCACCGTGAGCGCGCGCGGCAGCAACCCCAGCCGCCCGGCGACGCGCAGACCGGGAGCGGCGGCGGCGGAGAACTGCGCGGCGAGGTCGAACGCGCCGACCTGGAGTGCCGCACTCCCGAGGAAGCGATCGACTTCCGGATCACGTCCGGTGGTCGCGGCCAGCGCACCGAGGTGGCCGAGTACCCGGTCGCCGCGCTCGAACGGAGCGACGTACGCGTCGACCGCGACCATGCGCGGATCGCTGTCCGGGATCGCCAGCGCGTCGGCGACCGCGAGCAAGGATCGGCGGGCGTCGGGACCTGGCTCGTTCCAGAAACACCGCATGGCAGCGCCCCACAGGATGCGCAGCGCGGCGTCGGCGTGCCCGGCCGAGGCGACGGATGCCGCCAGCTTCGCCAATTCACCGATGCGCGACGGATGTTCGCGCATCCCGTCCTCGAATCCGCTGAGCAGCCAGTGCGCGGTGGCCTCCTGCGCGGCCGTCAACGGAAGCGTCCGCGCGGCGTCCACGAGTCGCTGCGCGGTGTCGCGCCGACCGGCATCGACGGCGGATTCGGCCGCCCGCAGCAGGCGGTCCGCGCGCCGGTCCGGACGGTCGCTGAGCGCGGCGGCCCGTTCCAGCGCCGCCACCGCGCCCTCGCGGTGGCGTGCCCGCTCGGCGACGGCTTCGAGTTCGGCGGCCACCTGTTCATCCGGACCCACGGTCCCGGCCGCCCGGTGCCACGCCTGGCGATCCGGTAGCGCGCTGAGCGTCGCGGCGAGCGCGAGGTGGGCATTGCGGCGCTCGTCGGCGGTGGCTCGGGCGGCGAGCGCCGACCTGATCAGCGGATGCCGGAAGGTGACGGTGCTGGAATCGACGTCGATCAGCCGGGCCGCCACCGCCGGGGTGAGGGTATCCGGACCGACCGGCGAACCCAGGAGAATTCCTGTGGCAGTGAGCGTTTCGGCGAGCGAGTCGCTGTCGTCGAGTGCTGCGATCAGCAACGCGGCTCGGCTGTGCGAAGGAAGTGCGCCGCTGCGCGCTGCGAAGGTTTCTTCGAGGCGGTCCGTCAACGGCAGTGCGTGGACAGGGTCGGTGAGATCCGCGACAGCGGTGGGCAGTTCGGACAGTGCCAGTGGATTGCCCTGGGCCTCGGTGAGCACCCGTAGACGGAGCGGAGCCGACAGGTCGGGTGCGGTGTTGTCGAGCAGCGCCCGCGCGTCGTCATCGGACAGCGGCCCGAGCCGCATGACGGTCAACCCGGCGTCGTCCAGCGGCGACCGGTGACCGTCTCGGCGGGTGGCGATCACGGCAACGGGCTCGGCCGCGATCCGGCGAGCGAGGAAGGCGAGCACCTCGGACGTCGCGGGATCGAGCCAGTGCACGTCTTCGGCGACGACCAGCAGTGGCCGCTCGGCCGTCGCATCGCCCAGCAGGGTCAGCGCGGCGAGGCCCACCAGGTAGGGGCTCGGCTCGGAGTCGCCGTCCGAGAGGCCCAAAGCGGTTGTCAGAGAGTGGAACTGGCGTGCGGGCAGGGTGTCGAGTCCACGGCGGAGCGGGTACAGCAGGCGGTGCAGTCCGGCGTAGACGAGGGTCTGTTCGGCTTCGACGCCTGCGGTGCGCAGCACCGTGACCCCCGCGACGGCCGCGGCCGCGATCGTCTCCTCGACGAGCGCCGACTTCCCGATCCCTGGCTCTCCCTCGATCAGGATTCCGCTCCCCTCGCCCGGGCCGTCCAGCAGTGCGGCCAGGTCTTTCAGCTCGGTGTCTCGTCCGAACATCGGCATCGTGCGGTACCTCTCCTCCGGGCCATCCTGACCCGTCGCGACCCTATCGAAACAGCGAATACGTCAGCCCAGCGTCATCTGACCGATGCGGCGCCGTGCCCGCGGCGGCGAAGGTACTTCCATGGCTACCGTTCGTTTTCACCTCCTGTCCACCCTGTCTCCCGCCGAGGTCGTGCGGGTGCTCACCGACTTCGGACCCGCCCGCGCCGAGCTGTGGCCGTCCATCGACGCCGAACACTTCGTCGTCCACGACCGCGGCGACACCTGGGCCGAGGTCACGGAGGGCACCGCCGCCGCCTGGGAACGCGCCCGCTACCAGTGGGATCCGGCCGGCGACACCGTCACTATCACCACGCTGGACTCCAAGCTCTTCGGCGCGGGCGGCGGCTGGGTCTTCCGCGCCACGTCCGAGGCGATCGGCACCCGCGTCGATGTCGAACTGACCAGAACCCCACGCAAGGTCAAGGGCAAGCTCCTGGCCGCGCTGCTGCCGCTGGTGGGACCGTCCACGCTGCGCAAGTCGTTCGCCGGTCCGCTGAAGGCCGCGTGATCTCGGCGCCGCACGCGATGCGCGACGCCGAATGGCTCGCACCCGGTGTCCACGCCATCGATTCCGGCAACGTCGCCCAGCGGGATCACGTCGGTCCAGGAATTCTCTTCTCCCGGGAGAGGTGATCGGCATGCCCTCGCTTCGTGCGCTGCCGTGGCCCGATCGAGCCAGTGTGGCAACGGTTTTCGCCGGGCCGGTGGCTCTGTGGATCTGGGCGGAGATCGCGGTGCTGCACGGACGGGGGCCCGCAGCGCTGTTCCCGCGAGAGCGGAACTCATTTCCCTGATTCGAATGGAACTTCCATGAATACCACTGCGGCACTGCCCGCTTCGACGTCCGAGCGCTTGTCGCTGATCCGCCTGTATCTGGGCCGCGGGATCCTGGCGATAGTGTGGGCCGCTGCTTTCGCCGCGGCCCACGACCCGCTGAACGCCATCGCGCTCACCCTCCTGATCGCCTACCCGCTCATCGACGCAGTGTCTTCGGCGATCGACTGGCTCGCGGTGCCGAATGACTCCCAACGTCGCGTGACCGCCTTCAACGGCGTCCTCAGCGCACTGACCGCCATCGCCCTCGGTGTAGCTGGAACCGCGGGCGGCGTGGCCGCGGTGCTGGCCGTATTCGGTGCCTGGGCAACGCTATCCGGTGCGGCACAACTGGCCGTCGGCCTCTACCGCCGCGGCCCGGCTCTGGGTAGGCAATGGCCGACCCTGCTCTCCGGCGGTCTGTCCTTCCTGGTCGGCGCCTTCTATGTCGCCCAGGCCGCGGGCGAAGCGCCATCCCTGGATGTCTTGTCCGTCTACGCCACCGGTGGCGGCGTCTTCTTCATCGCGCAGGCCGCGCTGTTGGTCTGGAAGTCCCGGTCACAGCGATAGACGCGCTGACAGAGTCGCTCTCGGCGGTTGGCGCGAGAGCGACCCTGTGAGTCGGCGGCTGTGCGGGTGTTGGGCCGGACCCGTCGCGAGTTGTCGCGGCGCGGCCGGACCTCCGCTCAGGCGTCGAGCGCTGCGGTGATTTTGCGGGTCATCGCGGCCACGGCGGGGCTTGGCTCGCTCCCACGGGACCGGGCGGCTGCTTCGATGGCGACGAGAACCGTGTCGCGGAAGTTGGCGGCCTCGGCCGGATCCCGCTGCTCGAGCAGCTCGACGGCCGCGGTCAGGGCGGGCAGCACGTGGTCGGCGAGTGCGGCGACGGACTTGCCCTTCAGCTCGATGTCCCTGCTCTTGGCGGCGAGCACATGCCCGACCAGGCCGGTCGCCGAGGTCAGTGCGATCGAGCCGTTCGCGATGCCCTTGTGCGGCGCGCCGGCGGCGGCCATCAGCGACACGGCACCGTAGGCGGCGGTCCGCACGGTCGACTTGTCCTGGTCGGTGAGGGCGACGGTGATGGTGGACATGGTGTGTACTCCTTTGAATCCGTGGTGATTTCGACCGGGGGTCGGTTCCGGTTCCGGTCGTTTTGTTCGATGTACACACTTTGTCCGCCACGGCTGACACCGCTCTGACAAACGCCTGACACGTCCGCTGACAGCAGAGCCCAGCGGCCACCCTGCTTAAGCCGGGGGCTGGAGTGCCAGGATTCGAACCTGAACCGGCGGAACCAAAACCCGCCATGCTTCCGTTACACCACACCCCATCGGCGCGCTTGGGAGGACTCGAACCTCCAACCTCCCGCTTCGTAGGCAGGCGCTCTTTCCCGTTGAGCTACAAACGCTCGTCCGCGGTTTCCCGCGAACCCGGTTCCCTCGGCGAGATTCGAACTCGCAACTCCCGGCTCCTAATGCCGGTGCCTCTACCAGTTGGGCTACGAGGGAGTGCGGCCCGGAGGCCGGAACTCTGGTGGCAGCAGGGCTCGCGCATGCTGCCGGGTCGCTGTGCAGTTGGACGGCGCGGAGGGAGGGAGTCGAACCCCCGACCTTCGGTTTTGGAGACCGGTGCTCTACCAGTTGAGCTACCCCCGCATACGAAAAGGGGCCGTTCCCGGCGGATCGCCGCGGAATGACCCCTGGAAAAGGTTCTCGGGTGCCGAGAACTCAGGGGCCGCTCCGGACGCGCGTCCAGCGCACGCCGAGTAGGCGAAGGGCGGCGTTCGGGCGCGCGGCGCCGAGCGACCACTGTCGCTGTTGCCGGTTTCGCGCTGTCATCGCCTGTGCCTCTCGGGTTTCGGGAGCGGTGGTTCGTCGTCCTCGACGCTAACACCCGAATCCGCCACGGGAAACCGGTTTTTCGAGACCGGTCGGAACCAGGAATTTCGAGGGGCTGCGCAACGCGCTCGCAATCATCGTGATGCGGCGCTCAGGGCATCGGATGCACGTCTTATGCGCTCCAGAGGTCGTCGCGGGAGTGTGACAGGATGGTCAGCAACGAACCCGCTAGCCGACAAGAACGGACAAATCGGGCATGATGGCCGTCATGACTACCGCCTCCGATCGGGCCGCAGCATGCAGGTGACCGCACTGGAATGGGGGATCACCATCGCGGTGATCCTCGGCTTGTTCGTCTTCGACTTCTTCGCCCACGTGCGCACGCCGCACGAACCGACCTTCCGTGAGTCGGCCTTCTGGTCGACGGTCTACATCACCCTCGCCCTGGCCTTCGGCGGCTTCGTCGCCTGGCGATGGGGCTCGACCTTCGGCGGGGAGTACTACGCCGGTTTCGTCACCGAGAAGGCGCTCTCGGTGGACAACCTGTTCGTCTTCCTGATCATCATGACCACCTTCGCGGTGCCCCGGATCTACCAGCAGAAGGTGCTGCTGATCGGCATCGTGCTCGCGCTGGTCATGCGCGGTGTGTTCATCGCCGTCGGCGCGGCCGCGATCAGCGCGTTCAGCTGGGTGTTCTACCTGTTCGGCCTGTTCCTGATCTACACCGCCGTCAAGCTGCTGCGCGAGAGCGGGCACGAGGTGGAGGCCGAGGAGAAACGCGACAGCCGCATCGTCGCGCTGGCCAAGCGGGTGCTGCCGACCACCGACGAGTACGACGGCGACAAGCTCGTCACCCGGGTCAACGGCCGCATGGCGGTCACCCCGCTGCTGCTCGCGCTGCTCGCGATCGGCTTCGCGGACCTGCTGTTCGCCCTGGATTCCATTCCCGCGATCTACGGCCTGACCGAGGAGCCGTACCTGGTCTTCACCGCGAACGCGTTCGCGCTGATGGGCCTGCGCCAGCTGTATTTCCTGATCGGCGGCCTGCTTGACCGGTTGGTGTACCTGTCCTACGGTTTGGCCGCGATCCTCGCGTTCATCGGCATCAAGCTGGTGCTGCACGCGCTGCACGAGAACACGCTGCCGTTCGTCAACGGCGGTGAGCACGTCGCCGTTCCGGAGATCTCCACCCCGGTCTCGCTGGGTGTCATCATCGGCGTGCTGATTGTGGCGACCGTCGCCAGCCTTCTCAAGACCCGAGGCGCGGCGCGCCAGGACGCTCAGTAGGCGTACCGGTCTCCGCCCGATCAGGGCGTCGGAGTCCGAAAACGCTCGTCGCGAAGACAACGAGAAGCCCCGCCACCGTATCGACACGGTGCGGGGCTCTCTCGTTCGATCGGGCGGCGCTCGATCAGTCGGTGAAAGCGCCCATGACGGGCGACCACTCCACGGCGCGCACCGCGTCGATGAGCGCCTCCCGCGCGAAGGGGTCCTGCGCGAGCAGGTCCTTCAGCGCCGCCTCGTCCGCCGCGCGGAAGATCAGCAACGCACCCGATCCGTCCGGGTACGGCCCGCTCGACAGCAGCGTGCCCGCCTCGACCAGCCCCGACAACCAGGCGCGGTGTTCGGGCCGGTGGGTGTCGCGGCCGGGGACGGTGGCCTCGGAGTAGGTGTAGTGGACGGCGAAGATCGGCACGGCGTATCGCTTTCTCGGTCGGCGCTTCAGAGGGTGAGCAGCATGCGGGTGTTGCCGAGCGTGTTCGGCTTCACATAACTGAGGTCGAGGAACTCGGCGACACCGGTGTCGTAGGACCGGCACATCTCGGCGTAGACCTCGGCGGTCACCGGCGTTCCGTCGATCTCGACGAAGCCGTGCCTGCCGAAGAACTCCACCTCGAAGGTCAGTACGAACAGCCTGCGCAGCTCCAGTTCCCTGGCCACCGCGACGAGCCGCTGCACGATGAGCTTGCCGACCCCGGTGCCTTTGGCGTCGGGATGCACGGCAACGGTGCGCACCTCGCCGAGATCGGCCCACAGCACGTGCAGCGCGCCGCAGCCGACGACGCGTCCGTCGACCTCGGCCACCCAGAACTCCTGGACCGACTCGTAGAGGGTGACCAGGTTCTTCTCCAGCAGAATGCGGCCCGCGTAGACGTCGACGAGGCGTTTGATCTCGGGCACGTCCGAGGTTCGGGCGCGTCGCACAACCGGTACGGAGCCGGGCGCGGCGGAGGCCGCGCTGGTATTCGCGTCGCTGGTCGAACCACCTAGTGGTCCCCGAGAGGTCATGGGGTGCACAGTAGTCGGCACCCTTACCGATAGTCTGAACATGTGCCGCACATCCTGTCGTTCCGCTCACCGCATCGCGCCGGGGTAGCGCAACCGGATGGAGACGTGGCCGTCCTCGTATCGCGCGCCCTCGAGGCGAGGGCATGAGCGTGCAACCCGAAGAGATCGATCGTCGCTGGCCCGACGCGGGTGTCCTGCGTCAGGGAACCGAGCGATCCGGGAGCTTCGCTGCCACTCCGGCCGACACCGCCGTACCGCTGATGAACATCGCGAACGTGCTGACCATGGCACGCATCGCGATCGTTCCGCTGTTCGTCGTCGCGCTCTTCACGGGCGGCGGGCACGAGACCGGGTGGCGCATCGCGGCGGCCGCGCTGTTCGGGCTCGCCGCCATCACCGATCGCTTCGACGGACAGCTGGCGCGCAAGTACGGCTTGGTCACCGATTTCGGCAAGCTGGCGGACCCGATCGCCGACAAGGCGCTGATCGGCGCGGCCCTGATCGGACTCTCCGTGCTCGGCGATCTGGCCTGGTGGATCACCCTGGTGATCTGCGGGCGCGAGATCGGGGTCACGCTGCTGCGGCTGCTCGTGGTGCGGCGCGGGGTGATTCCCGCGGGGCGCGGCGGCAAGCTGAAGACGCTGGTGCAGTCGCTGGCGATCGGGGTGCTGCTGCTGCCGTTGTCGGGCGGCTTCGAGGCCGCGGGCATGGCGCTGATGTACCTGGCGGTGGTGCTGACGGTCGTCACTGGTCTGGATTACGTCGGGCAGGCCGCACGGGTGTGGTTCGCCGGCGGTTCCGGCCGGGCGCGCGGAGCATGACCGATCCGCTGACCGCGTCCGTCCCCGCCGCCGACCTGGTGCGCGCACTCGGCGCGGCGGGCCAGACCGTGGCCACCGCCGAATCGCTCACCGCGGGGCTGGTGGCCGCGACCATCGCCGGGGTGCCCGGCGCGAGCGCGGTACTGCGCGGCGGACTCGTGGTGTACGCGACCGATCTCAAGAGCAGCCTGGCCGGTGTCAGCGCGGAGCTGCTCGCCGCCGAGGGACCGGTGGCGGCGAGCACCGCCGAACAGCTGGCCGTCGGCGCGCGCACCCGCTGCGCCGCCGACTGGGGGATCGGCCTGACGGGCGTCGCCGGACCCGACGGCCAGGACGGTCACGCCGTCGGCACCGTCTTCCTCGGGCTGTCCAGTCCGTGGCATACCGAAGTGATGCGGTTGCAACTGTCCGGCGACCGGTGGACCATCAGACTCACCGCGACCGAGAGCGCGGTGCGGGAACTGCTTCGGTGCGTTCAGGGCGGTTGAGCGCGTCGCGCGTGGATTCGCGTGACGAGTTCACCCGCCGGGAACCAACCGGGCGCCCCCGGACGTTGTGCCAGAAAGAACGGTGCTCGCCAGGCGACTGCGCCAGCGGCGCCCGGTGTTCGGAGCGAAGGAGATCGAGATGACGCTGCTGCGAGAGGCGATCGGGGACAGTCTGCGGCGTGCTCGTCTCGCCCAGCATCGGACCCTGCGCGAGGTGTCCACTTCGGCGCGCGTGAGCCTGGGCTATCTGTCGGAGGTCGAACGGGGCCGCAAGGAGGCGTCGAGCGAACTGCTCGCCGCGATCTGCGCCGCACTCGACGTGCCGTTGTCGCGGGTGCTATGGGATGTGAGCACGATCATGGCGGGGGTCGACGGGCTACCGGTCGGCGAGTCCGCCGAGGCCGCGGCGACGCCCGCCGCGGAAGCCGAGCAGACGGCCGCCGCCGCGGAATCCGCCGAGGCCGCGCCCGCGCAGGAGCCCGCGCTCGCTCCGGCCTCCGCGTCCATGTCGGCCGTCCGGCCACAGATCGCCGAGGACACCCGGATCGTCATTCCGGCGCCGAAGGCGGACATGCTGGTTTTGGTGAAGAGCAACTGACAACAGAACGCCGGACGCCCAGCCGCGGGCAACGCTGCGGGCCGACGCCGAAAACGGATAGATTCGGTAAGTAGGCGTCGGTTGGGCCGGGTCGCCCCGGTCCAGGTGCCGCATGGTGGAGGATAGGCACAAGCGGGTGCGCGAGGGTCGTGTACCCGGGCCGCGTCAAGCGGTACATCAGATGGAGGCGGGATCAATCGATGGCTAATCCGTTCGTCAAGGCCTGGAAATACATGATGGCCCTCTTCGATGCCAAGATCGAAGAGCACGCGGATCCGAAGGTGCAGATTCAGCAGGCTATCGAGGAAGCTCAGCGCCAGCACCAGGCCCTCTCGCAGCAGGCCGCGTCGGTCATCGGCAACCAGCGTCAGCTGGAGATGAAGCTGAACCGCCAGCTCGACGAGGTCGAGAAGCTCAACGCCAACGCGCGCCAGGCCGTCATGCTCGCCGACCAGGCCACCGCGGCGGGCGACACCGAGAAGGCGATCCAGTACACCAACGCCGCCGAGGCGTTCGCCGCCCAGCTGGTCACCGCCGAGCAGTCCGTCGAGGACCTGAAGGTGCTGCACGACCAGTCGCTGCAGGCCGCCGCCCAGGCCAAGAAGGCCGTCGAGCAGAACGCGATGCTGTTGCAGCAGAAGGTCGCCGAGCGCACCAAGCTGCTCAGCCAGCTCGAGCAGGCCAAGATGCAGGAGCAGGTCTCCGCGTCGCTGCAGCAGATGGACTCGACGCTGTCGGCGCCCGGCACCACCCCGAGCCTGGACGCGGTGCGCGAGAAGATCGAGCGCCGCTACGCCAACGCGCTTGGCGCCGCCGAGCTCGCGCAGAACTCGGTGCAGGGCCGCATGCTCGAGGTGCAGCAGGCCAGCATCCAGATGGCCGGTCACAGCAAGCTGGAGCAGATCCGCGCCTCGATGCGCGGCGAGGCGTTGCCCGCGGGCGGCGGCCAGTCCGCCATCAATCCCGCCCAGACCCAGGCGAACCCCGCGCAGCCCCAGATGAACAAGGGCCAGGCCGCCCAGCAGTAACAGCTCGATACAGGCAAGGACCGGTGCGGTGCGGGACGCGGGCAGCGCGAGATCGTCGTATCACCGAGGGGCGCCCTCGTCACGCCCCGTGGCTGCGACGCGCGCATCGTCTCGTCGTCGGCCGGTCCGGTCTGCGATTCGGCTCGAACGGGGTGAGGGAAACGCATGAAACGGAGTGAGCGAATCGTGTGCCAGCGTCCTCGACGCATGCCGGAACCGAGCGTCAGCGAGGCGCGGGCATGAGTCGCAAGCGAATTCCGTCGAGGACCGGTGTTCCCGCGGTGCCGGCGCAGCCGACGTTCGGGATGCCGCAGGGCCCCCTGCCGGACACGTTGCGCGACATGGGCGAACACGCGCTCGTCGCGGTGCGCCGCTGGGCCGACCCGCGCGAGCGGGAACTCCGTAAGCGCCGCCGCGCCCGGCGGCGCAGCTATCAGCTCGGCACCGTCTCCGGGCTGACCACCGCGGGCGCAGTCGGTCTCGTCGTCGTCTCGGCGCCCGCCTGGGCCGTGGTCGTTCTCGGCGGCGGCGCGGTCGCGTTCGTCACCGGTGCGGCGCTCAGCGCCCGGCGCTACCTGCGGCTGCGCCGAACTCCGTTGCCGCAGGCCGCTTTCCTGCCGCGCAAACAGCCGCCGTTGCGCTCGGCCGCCCGCGCCCCGATCGCCCGCCTTGTTCAGGCCGAACGCGCGCTGCACGGGCTCACCGCGCAGATCGCCGCCTCGCGCAGACTGCCCAACGAAGAACTCGCCGAGATGGTCGAGACGGCCGCCTCCGGCGCCGCCGCGTTGCACGCGCTCGCCGCCGACATCGTCCAGATGGAGCGCGCCGCATCCGTTGTCGGCCGGACCAATCCGGAGGCCACCGCCGCGCTCACCGCCAACGTGCGGTTCGCGATGACAAGGCTGGAATCCGGTATCGCCGAATACGAGCACGTCGTCGCCGCGGCGAGCGGTGTGCTCGCGGTACCCGAAACCACTGTCGTCGCACACCAATTCGACGGCATCGTCGCGGAGCTACGGCATGCCGCGGATCGCCTGGACGGCTGGGCGCAGGCGCTCACCGAGATCGCCGACCGTCCGACCCTCACCGTCTCCCCGCCGCCTCCCGGTCTGCCGCACTAGGCGAACCCCTGCCATCGCTCGGGCTGAGGACGGACATCGATCGCGCCCCTGGCCGTACTCCTTCGCTCCGGCCGCGCGGGGTTTCGACAAACTCCGACCGGCCACGCCTGGCGGCCGTGGCTCTACGGCCGCTTCAGCCGTGCGCGGGGAGTAGGCTCTCCGCGCCGTGTCGGGGTGAACCCTGATTTACACCCGGATATCGCTACTGACCTGGTGATTTCGGGTCCAGCGACTGCCAGCATGGAGGTATCGGATCGCCGGACGGCGGTTCGGGAGAAACGTCCAGGAGGCTGGAAATGCTGTGGAAGATCATCGGTGTCGTCGCGGTCGTGTGGATCGCGCTCGCCATCATCGGCGCGCTGATCAAGGGGCTGTTCCCGATCCTGGTGATCAGCGCCGTGGTGTTCGGCCTGTACCTGCTGTACAAGGCGGTGTCGGGCTCGGACAACTCGACCGTCAGCAAGCTGTAACGCCAAAAGCCAACGGGCCGTGCGTCATCCGGGAGGGATGGCGCACGGCCCGTGGCGTTTTCTCTGGTCAGAGCTGACCGCTGTTGTCGATGACGATCGGACGCACCGGCGCTCCGGAGGGCGAGCCCACCTGCTCGATGGCGTGCACCACGTGCATGCCCTCGACCACGGTGCCGAACACCACGTGCTTGCCGTCCAGCCACGGGGTGTCCTTCATCGTGATGAAGAACTGCGAGCCGTTGGTGCCCGGCCCGCGGTTGGCCATGCTGACCGTGCCGGGAACGGCGTGGGTCAGCTCGAAGTTCTCGTCGGCGAAGGTCGGGCCGTAGATGCTCTTGCCTCCGGTGCCGTCGGCGTTGGTGAAATCGCCGCCCTGGGCCATGAAACCGGGGATCACGCGGTGGAACACCGAACCCTTGTAACCGAAGCCCTGCTCGCCGGTGGCCAGCGCGCGGAAGTTCTCCGCGGTCTCGGGCACCACGTCCGAGCGAAGCTCGATCACGATGCGGCCGGTGGGAATGCCCGCCACCGACACATCGAAGAACACCCTGGGCAGCGGATCGGCCTTGGCGGGCGCCGCGGTCAGCGGACCGGGGCTGAACAGTGCGATGAGCGCGAGACCGAGGACGGCGGCGGCGCGTGTGAGCTTCGTCATGGCCACACTGTCTACAGCAGGACCGATTCGGGCGGGCAACCGGACCCGCCGCATGCCTGTTTCGGGTGTTTCAATAGGGCCATGGAGCAGGTTCCCGAGGACTGGCAGCGCGGCCTGGTGATCGTCGCGCATCCCGACGACATCGAATACGGCGCTGCCGCGGCTGTCGCGCGATGGACGGGGCAGGGCAAGGACATTCGCTACGTGCTCGTCACCAGCGGCGAGGCGGGGATCGCCGGAATGCCGCCCGCGGAGGCGGGTCCACTGCGCCAAGCCGAGGAGATCGCGTCGGCGAAGGTGGTGGGGGTCGAGCAGGTGGAGTTCCTCGGGTATCCGGACGGTCGGGTGCAGGAGAGCCTGGAACTGCGCCGCGATCTGGCGGCCGCGATCCGCAGGCACCGCCCGGAGATGTTGGTGCTGTTCAACTTCGGCGACACCTGGGCGCCCGGCTACGCCAACAGCGCCGACCACCGCGCCGTCGGCCGGGCCGGACTGGACGCCGCCTCCGACGCGGGCAACGAGTGGATCTTCCCTGAGCTGTCCGATCTGCCGCCTTGGTCGCCGCGCTGGGCCGCGGTCGTCGGTCCGGTCGCGACGCACGCAGTCGATGTCACCGCCACCGTGGAGCAGGCCGCCGCCTCGCTGGCCGAACACCGTCGGTACCTGGAGGTGCTCAGCTCCGAGCCGGTCGCCGATCAGGTCGCAGCCATCGTCGACATGGCCACCGGGCCGAAGGACGGTTTCCCGGCCGAGCGCGCCGTGGGTTTCGAGCTGTACTACTTCGGCTGAGCGGTTTCTGCTCTCGCCGCGCTGCCCGGCGCTCGAAGGCCGCGCCAGGGATTCGAGATAGCGTTTCGCTACTGCGTGCAACTCCACTAGGCGCGCGACCGATCGCCGAGCAGGCGCGCACCGCGGCCACACCGTGCCTGCCGTGGCCCGCCTCGTCACCGGGGATGCGGGCGTGGCCGGAATGGTCTGGGCGAGAATGCCTTCGGCGTCGGTCCGTGGCGTGGCGCTCGGATGGCGGCACGGTGAACGCGGCATCTCGGGGCGGGTGCCGTCGGTTCGGTGCGGCGGTGTGGCAGGCTGGGCGGATGCGTGTTGCCGTCGTAGCCGGTCCCGATCCGGGGCATGCCTTTCCGGCGTTGGCGCTGTGCGAGCGCTTCCTCGCCGCGGGCGACGAGCCGGTGCTGTTCACCGGACCCCGCTGGTTCGACGCCGCCAAGGACGCGGGCATCGCGGTGCGCAGGCTCAAGGGTCTCGCGCCGCGCGCCGTCGATGACGACGGTGACGCGGGTCAGCGCATCCACCAGCGCGCCGCGCACATCTCCACCGAGATCCTGCCCGACCTGAGCGCGATGCTGCCGGAACTCGTGGTCTCCGACGTGCTCACCGCGGGCGGCGGGATGGCCGCCGAGCGGCTGGGCGTGCCGTGGGTGGAGCTCTCGCCGCACCCGCTCTACCTGCCGTCCAAGGGTTTGCCGCCGATCGGCAGCGGGCTCGCGCCCGGGGCGGACCTGCGCGGCAGACTGCGCGACAGCCTGTTGCGCGCCATGTCCGCACGCGCGATCCACAACGGCCTGAAGCAACGCGCGAGGGCACGCGAGAGCGTCGGGCTGCCCGCCGCCGACCCGGGCCCGGCCGCCCGCCTGCTGGCCACGCTGCCCGCCCTGGAAGTGCCGCGCCCCGACTGGCCCGACAACGCCCACGTCGTCGGCCCGCTGCTGTGGGAGCCCACTGACGACATCCTCACCCCGCCGCCCGGCGACGATCCGCTCGTCGTCGTCGCGCCGTCCACCGCGCACACCGGCGTCACGGGCATGGTCGAAACGGTGCTCGAGGCGCTCGACGGCGCGGGCGTCCGCGTCGCCGTCTCCATGATCGACACCCCGCCGACCGGGCTCCCGTCCTGGGCCACCGCGGGCTTGGGCCGCCAGGACGAACTGCTCAGGCACGCGGCCGTCGTCGTCGGCGGCGGCGGGCACGGACTGCTCGCCAAATCGCTGCTCGCCGGCGTGCCGATCGTCACCGTTCCTGGCGGCGGCGACCAGTGGGAACTGGCCAACCGCGCGGCCCGCCAAGGCAGTTCGATCGTCGTGCGACCGCTCACCGTCGAGTCCGTACGTGCCGCCGTCCTCGCGGTACTCGACCACCCGCGCTACACCGCCGCGGCCGAGGAAGCGGCCATGAGCATCGCGGACGTCGCCGACCCGATCGAGCTCTGCCACCGGGTCCGCGAGGGCGTGCACACGTCGTAGCCCCGCCGCCGACCCGGTGTGTTGTCGGCAAGGATCAGTTCGCGCACCGGGTGGCGAGTTCGCGAATGAAGCGTGCGATCTCGTGAGGTTGCTCCTCGGCCATGAAGTGGCCTGCGTCGATCGGTTCGTAGGTCAGGTCCAGTGCCCATGCCCGCCACAGCGCCGCCGCGTCGAAGCCCAGCCGCGTGCCCCAATCCTGGGAGATCACACCGACAGGCATGGCGAGCGTCGCGCCGGCCCGGCGGTCCTCCCGGTCCATGGTCAGGTCGATGCTCGCGCTGGCGCGGTAATCGGCGACGATGGAGTCGACGGCTCCGACAGAGCTGTCGATGTAGTGCTGCCGTACTTCTGGCGCGAAGGTGGTGCCTTCGGTGTCCCAGGCGTCGAGGAAGGAAGCGAAGAACTCCGATGCCACGGCCGCGATCATCTTTTCCGGCAGCCCGGCTGGTTGCGCCATGAGATACAGGTGCCAGGCGACTTTCGCGTCGACCCCGTGCAGGACTTCCCAGGTGTCGAGAGTGGGCAGGACGTCGAGCACCCCGAGGTACCGGATCTTGTCGGGGTGGTCGAGGCCGGCCCGCACGCCGACCAGGGCGCCGCGGTCGTGGCCGATCAGTCCGAAGCGTTCGTGCCCGAGCTGTTCGGCTACCCGAACGATGTCTTCGGCCATGGTGCGCTTGGAGTAGGTGTGGGGACCGTTCTCCGGCGGTTTGCCGCTCGCGCCGTAGCCCCGGAGGTCCGGGACGACGACCGTGTGGTCCTCGGCGAGGTCTGCTGCGACGTCGCGCCACATGTAGTGGGTTTGCGGGAAGCCGTGGAGCAGAACGACGGCCGGTCCCGCTCCGGCGACCGCGACGTTGAGTTCGACGCCTCCCGCGCCGCGCAGGGTCTGGTAGTGGAATCCGTCGATGGTCGGTGTGATCACAGGTGTCCTTCACTGGTCGATTGCGCGGTCGGGCGTCCGGAGAAGATTCCGCCCGGTAGTGGTGTCGGCCTGGACGATTCGGCCCGCAACGCGGGGAGGAGGATCGAATCGACGAGTGCTTCGAGATAGTCGTCGCCGGTATCGAGACCGTTGAGTCCCCGCAGCAGCAGCACGGCTCCGGCCACCTCTTCGAAGGCGAACGGATCCACGGCCTCGGGCAGCTCTCCACGACGGATGGCGGCGTCCACAACCGATGCGGGGAGTCGGGCCCCGGTCGGGCCGACCGCGCGTTCGATCTCCTCGCACAGCTCCGGGTCTTCCAGTCCTGCCTGAAGAAGCAGCAGCGCGGTCTGTCCGCCTGTCGACCGCATCGTCGTGACGAGTCGTCGGCACAAGGCGATCAGGTCGCCGCGCAGGCTGCCCGTGTCGATGTCGTCCGGTCCGTCTCGACCGGCAGGCCCCGCCTTCAACGCGGCGATGACCATGTCCCTCTTGGACTTCCATCGTCGGTAGAGGGTGGGTTTCGACGCACCGGCGCGGCGCGCGACCTCCTCGAAGGTGACACCGTCATAGCCGCGTTCGGTCAGCAACGAGGTCACTACGCCGAGGATCTCGCTCTCGCGTTCGTCGTTTCGTGGACGTCCTCCGCGCCGACTCTGCCGCGGTTCTCTCGCGGGAGCGCCGGAAAGGTATGGATACGACACGTGTCGTATCGTAACGCGTGAATGGATTTCCGTCCATTCGGGCGGCGTCTACGCCCCGTCGCGGCAGCGGCGGTCGACCGGCGTGCGGGTGCCGTCGAAGAGCCGTTGAATGGCGGTGGCGGGGGACCGGAGTATCTTGAACACGGTGCGGTTGACTGAGTTCCAGGAACTGTTGCATACCGAGTTCGGGGTGGCGCGCGGTGACGCGCTGCTGACCGACCACGTGATCCCCTCCCTCGGCGGCCGGACCGGCGCCGCCGCCATCGAGGCCGGGGTGGATCCGCGTGATGTGTGGCGCGCGCTGTGCGCCGACTTCGACGTGCCGAAGGTGCGGTGGTGACCGCCCCCGACCCGGTGGCCGAGCGCGGGCCGTACCGATTCGACGAGCGACTGCGGATGGTCCCCGTCGACCCGGAGGGCTTGGCCGCCCGCGTGGCGCAGGCGCGCCCGGACGATTTCCCGAGTTTCCGGCAGACCGGCCTCGAATTGATGCTGCTCGGCCGCCACGACGAGGCGCTCGATCACCTGGACCGGGCACTCGAACTGGCGCGCACGCCGCGCCAGCGCATCTCGGTCTGGATCAACCTGGCCGACGTGTACCGGTATCGCGGCGACGCGCCGACCGCCGAGATCCTCTACCGGCGGGCCGTCGACGCCGCCCGCGGCACCGACGCCGAGGCGCTGTCCTTCGCCGCCCAGCACCTCGGCAAGGCGCTGGCCGAGCAGGGCTGCGTCGCCGAGGCCCGCGAACTGCTGACCGAGGCGCTGAAACTGCGGGTCGCGGAGGGCGACGCCGAGTTGATCGAATCCAGCCGCACCGCGCTGGAAGGACTCGAGGAGCTGCGGATTCCGCTGCCGCCCGCCGTGCGGGCCGTGCTCGGCGAGGACCCGGAGTTCTCGGGCGAGCACGAGGGTCTCAGCGGCGGCGTCGCCCTGGTGAACGGCGCCTACTGGGTGAAGCGCGGACCGCGGGCGACCGCCGAGCGCGATCGGCTGGACTGGTTGCGCGCCAGGGGAATCCGGGTGCCGGAGGTGGCCGCGTTCGCCGAGGACGTGCTCGTGCTCGCCGACGCGGGCGCGCCGAGCCTGGCCGCGCGCGAAGGCGACGGCGGGACCTCGCCCTCGATCGGCACGGTCATGGGCGAGCTGCTGCGGCGGTTGCACGCGTTGCCCGTCGCGGAATGCCCGTTCGACGGCCGACTGGACACCGTGCTGGCGCAGGCCCGCAGGCACGTGCTCGAGGGCCTGGTCGATCCCGACGATTTCGACGACGACAACAGCGACCTGAACCCGGAACAGGTCCTCGAACGGTTGCTCGCCGAGCGTCCGCAGACCGAGGACCTCGTGGTGGCGCACGGCGATTTCACCCCGCCCAACGTGCTCGAGAACGGCATCCTGCTCGACGTCGGCGGGCTCGGCGTCGCCGACCGCTACCGCGATCTGGCCCTGGCCGAACGCGACCTGCGCGAGGATTTCGGCGACCACGAGGTCCGCGCCTTCTTCGCCGCCTACGGCCTCGACGCGCCGGATCGGACGCGGTTGGACTACTACCGTCTGCTCGACGAGCTCTTCTGAGCCTCAGGGCTTCTTGGCGTAGTGCCTGGCGGCCTTGGTGCGGTTGCCGCAGGTCGCCATCGAGTGCCAGCGGCGGGTGCCGTTCTTGGACGTGTCGTAGAAGAACAACACGCACTCCGGGTGCGCGCACTGGCGGATCCGGTCCGGGGCCTTGGCGATCAGGTGCAGCAGGTTCTCGGCCGCGAGCCAGCCGGGTAGCCAGGCCGGATCGGTCACTTCGGGGAGGTTCTCGGGTCCGTCGTCGGTGAGGCGACGCTTGATCCTGCCGTGTTCGAGCACGTCGTTGAGCGCCGCGTGCGCACCGTGCTGGACGACGTCGTAGATCGCGCTGCGCGCGGCGAGCACCGCGGCGAGGGTCCGTTCGTCGGCGGGCGCCTTGTCCGCCAGGCCCGCCGAGTTCAGCCAGACGCGCAGACCATCGATATCGGTGAGCAGATCCCGCGGGCCGCCCTCGATCCACCGCGTGTTCAGCAGATCGAGCGCCGGCGGTTCACCGAGGTGGGGGCGTGGATCGAGCATGACTGAGGGTAACGAGCCGTCTCGTGGAGTCAGGACAACCACCACCGTTCTAACCGATCAAACAAATATCAATGGTTGACGGACCCGGTCATGCGGGATTATGTTCTAACCGTTGAAACGATCAACAGTGGTTGGGAATTCCAGGAGGGCAAACACCATGACCGCAGTGACCACACCTCGCCTCGCGACCGGGCACATCGGACTGAACGTCTCGGAGCTGGACCGCTCGGTGGACTTCTATCGGCGCGCGCTCGGTTTCGAGCGACTCGCCGAGGGCGACGCGGACGGGCGCAGGTGGGCGTTTCTCGGCGCGGACGGGAAGCTGGTGATCACCCTGTGGGAGCAGTCCGACGGCGTCTTCTCCACGGAAACACCCGGGCTGCATCACCTTTCGTTCCAGGTCGACGACATCGAGCGGGTGCGCGCGGTGGAATCCGTGCTGCGCGAGTTGTCCGTGAACTTCGTGCACGACGGTGTGGTCGCGCACGGCGAAGGGGTGGCCTCCGGCGGCATCTTCTTCACCGATCCCGACGGCATCCGGCTCGAGGTGTACGCGCCCTCCGGTGCGGAATCCGCGCCCGCGCCGAGCGGCGCCGCACCCACGTGCGGATTCTTCTGAGACGAGCGTGTCGAGATGGCGCTCTACCACTCGGGCGAATTGGCCGTGCAGCGGCGCATGGGGCAGGCGGAGATCGCGGCGAAGGTCGGTCGCATGATCCGGCGTGACATCCCCTCGGTGGCCGCGGATTTCCTCGCCGCACAGCCGATGGTGGTGCTCGCCGCCGCCGACGCCGCGGGACGGCTGTGGGCGAGCCCGCTGGTCGGCAGGCCCGGGTTCGTGCACGCGGTAGACGCCGAGGCGATCGCCGTCGACGCGCGGCCCGACGCGGACGACCCGCTGGCCGAGGCGCTGACCCGTCCGGCGCGGGTCGGCATGATCGCGCTGGAGCCGGGACGGCGCAGGCGCATGCGGGTCAACGGGGTCGCGCGCCCGCAGGACGACGGGCTGTGGATAGCCACCGACCAGGTGTATTCGAACTGCCCCAAATACATCTCACGCCGGTGGGTGACGGCCTACGACCCCGGCACCGTGCGCATCGATGCCCAGTGTGGGACCGCGCTCGACGCTGGGCAGCAGCGCATCGTCGCGGCCGCCGACACCTTCTTCGTCGCCAGCGCCGACGCCGAAGGACACGCCGACGCCTCGCATCGCGGCGGGAATCCCGGCGTGCTGCGCGTCCTCTCGCCGACGCGGCTGCGCTGGCCCGACTACCGCGGCAACTCGATGTTCATGACGCTCGGCAATCTCGCGGTGCGCCCGCGCTGCGGACTGCTGATCCCGCACTGGCCGACCGGCGGCGCGCTCCAGCTCACCGGCACGGCCGAACTGAACTGGGACTCGAGCACCTTCGCCGCGGGCGCGCAGTGCTCGATCGACTTCACCGTCACCGAAGTGGTGTGGCGGGCCGAGGGCCCGCTGCGCTGGAGCCCGCCGGAATTGTCCCCCCTCAACCCCTGATCCCTCGAAAGGCCTACTCATGAGACCCCCATTGCCGCCGTTCGACCGTGCCGCCGCCGAAGCCAAGGTGCGCGCCGCCGAGGACGCGTGGAACACCCGCGATCCCGAACGCGTCGCCGCCGCCTACACCGAGGATTCCGTGTGGCGCAATCGCGACGAGTTCTTCACCGGGCGGGCCGCCATCGTCGAATTCCTCACCCGTAAGTGGGCGAAGGAGAACGGGTACGCCCTGCGCAAGGACCTGTGGGCGTTCGACGGTAATCGCATCGCCGTGCGCTTCCAGTACGAATGGCACGACGAAGCAGGCCGGTGGTGGCGCAGCTACGGCAACGAGCAGTGGGAGTTCGCGCCGGACGGACGAATGGCGCGGCGCGAGGCCAGCATCAACGATGTGCGCATCGAGGAGTCGGAGCGCCGCATCCTCGGTCCGCGCGGGCCGGAGGAGGCCGACGCCGCGCTGCCGCAGCGGTAGGCGGAAGGGCTGGGCGGCGGGCGGATTCGCGGGGCGTTCCCCGCCCGATTGCGCGAAAATTGCTGGTCGCGGAACGCTCGGCGCGTGTCGCCGGGCGCGTCGCTTGACTCGAACACCTGTTCGTCTAGTCTTGTCGTCAGAACTTGTCGGTGCCGCCCTCTAATGTGGGCGCCAACCACAGATCGAGAGACTTACCCGTCGAAAAGGGGACCAAGGACATGGCACCACAGGCGTACGACCGCGACAAGGCGCTCGAGCTCGCGCTCGCCCAGGTGGAGAAGAGCTTCGGCAAGGGCGCGGTGATGCGGCTCGGCGAGGAGGCTCGCCAGCCCATCTCGGTGATTCCGACCGGATCCATCGCGCTGGACGTCGCCCTCGGCATCGGCGGTCTGCCGCGCGGCCGCGTCGTCGAGATCTACGGTCCGGAGTCCTCGGGTAAGACCACCGTCGCGCTGCACGCGGTAGCCAACGCGCAGGCGGCGGGCGGTGTCGCGGCGTTCATCGACGCCGAGCACGCCCTCGACCCGGACTACGCGCGCAAGCTCGGCGTCGACACCGACGCGCTGCTCGTCTCCCAGCCCGACACCGGTGAGCAGGCGCTGGAGATCGCCGACATGCTGGTGCGTTCCGGCGCCATCGACATCATCGTCATCGACTCGGTCGCCGCTCTTGTGCCGCGCGCCGAGATCGAGGGCGAGATGGGTGACAGCCACGTCGGTCTGCAGGCCCGCCTGATGAGCCAGGCGCTGCGCAAGATGACCAGCGCGCTGAACAACTCCGGCACCACCGCCATCTTCATCAACCAGCTGCGCGAGAAGATCGGCGTCATGTTCGGCTCGCCCGAGACCACCACCGGTGGTAAGGCGCTGAAGTTCTACGCCTCGGTGCGCCTGGACGTGCGCCGCATCGAGACCCTCAAGGACGGCAGCGACGCGGTCGGCAACCGCACCCGCGTCAAGGTCGTCAAGAACAAGGTCTCGCCGCCGTTCAAGCAGGCCGAGTTCGACATCCTGTACGGGCACGGCATCTCCAAGGAGGGCTCGCTCATCGACATGGGCGTCGAGCAGGGCTTCATCCGTAAGTCGGGCTCCTGGTACACCTACGAGGGCGACCAGCTGGGCCAGGGCAAGGAGAACGCCCGCAAATTCCTGCTGGAGAACACCGACGTGCGCGACGAGATCGAGAAGAAGATCAAGGAGAAGCTCGGGATCGGCGCCGACGTGACCGCGGACGCCGCGGGCGAGGTGCCCGCCGATTTCTGAGTTCACCTCGGGTCGGCAGCCGCGCCGTACCGATCGAGCCGCCGCCGAGCGGCCGGATCCGGTGCACGACATGCGGCGCCGACTGCACGAACTCCTGTCCGCCGACGGGCGATCCGCGGAAGGCCGCGGATCCCGCCCCGGCGGACGGGAGCCGGGACCTGTCCGGTCGGCCGATGGTGGTTCGGCCGATTCGGACATCCTGGGAGCCCGGTCGAGCACGCCCGATCCGCAGCGGGCGGGCTCGACCGGGGCCCCGCACCCGTCCCGGCGCGAACGGCGGAACACACACCGCCGCAACGACTCCCGATCGGTCGATACTGGTCGAAACACCGGCCGACGGGTGGATCCGGTGGCGGCCGGATCCGAAGGGGATGCGCGGGAGACGGAGGCGGGCGCGAGCCGGTCGACGTCGGAACGCACCCCCGACGGCGGGACGGTCGAGCAGGCGAAGGAGGCGTGTCTTCGTCTGCTCGCCGTCCGCGCCCGCAGCCGTGCCGAACTGGCGCAGCGCTTGGCCGCCAAGGGATACACCGCCGAGGTCGCCGAGCGTGCGCTCGACCGCCTCGCCGAGGTCGGCCTCATCGATGACGCCGCTTTCGCCGAACAGTGGGTGCACTCCCGGCACACCTTCTCCGGCAAGGGCAAACAGGCCCTGGCCCAGGAGTTGCGCCGCAAAGGCGTCGCCCCGGCCGACGCCGCGCCCGCGCTGGAAGCGATCAGCTCCGACGACGAACAAGCCCGCGCCATCGAACTGGTCCGCCGCAAACTCCGCACCCTGCCCCGAGACCTCGACCGCGACAAGGCCATTCGCCGCCTCGTCGGCATGCTCGCCCGCCGCGGCTACAGCCAATCCACCGCCTTCACGGTGGTGAAAGCCGAACTCGCCCAAGCCGACTGGGCCTCCGAACCGCTCGACGAGCCGGACAACCCACCGGACTGACCTCACCCGCCCGTCCTTACCCACCTCGGGAGCGTTTCCCGGAAGCCGTCGTCGCGAGATCTGTCGGTCACCTGAAACCAGGTAGCCGTCGGCCCGGACGAGCACAGCGGCCGACGCCGCGATCTCGCCGACACCGGGAACGTTCCAGCGTTCGGTGAAGCGGCATGCACCGAACATGTCGACCCAATCGCGCCCGTGGCTCGCAACGACGTGTCACCACCCAGCCGGACGGAGGATCGCGAGTTCGTCTGTCGCCGATCGCGGAGGGTAGGAGGGCCGCAGCGGTTTGCCGCATTGTTACTCGCGCTTGTCTGGTATGTCCGATACCGGACGGTGGTTCGGCGGCGCGGTGGGGTGCGCGGGACCATGATGGGGGTATGGAGTCCACGGAGCGTGGGGTCGTGTCGCGCGAAGTGTGCGCCGTGGCTCCGGTGCTCGTGGGGTCTGTCTCGCTGCCGTGCGTATTCCGGGGTGGTTGGTGCCACGCGACAGAGGAGGAGAAGGAGTATGACCATCGCTATTCGTAAGGTGACGGTCCTGGGGACCGGGGTGCTCGGTTCGCAGATCGCGTTTCAGACCGCGTTCCGCGGCTTCGCCGTCTCGGCCTACGACATCAACGAACCCGCGCTGGAGGCCGCGCGGGAGCGTTTCGCCAAACTCGCGGCGATCTACGCGGCCGAGGTGCCCGGCGCCGAGGGCGGCAAGGCCGAGCAGACGGCGTCGGGCATCGCGCTCACCACCGATCTCGCGGACGCGGTGAAGGACGCCGACCTGGTGATCGAGGCGGTGCCTGAGGTGCTGACCATCAAGCAGGAGCTCTACCGCCACCTAGGCGAGGTCGCCCCCGCACGGACCATCTTCGCGACGAACTCCTCGACCCTGCTGCCCAGCGATATCAAGGACTCCACGGGCCGCCCCGACAAGTTCCTCGCGCTGCACTTCGCGAACCAGGTGTGGAAGTTCAACACCGCCGAGATCATGGGCACGCCCGAGACCGATCCCGCGGTCTTTCGCGCCCTGGTCGACTTCGCCGAGGCGATCGGCATGGTCCCGATCGAAGTGCACAAGGAGAAGGCGGGTTACGTGCTCAACTCGCTGCTCGTGCCGTTCCTGAACTCGGCCATGGCGCTCGGCGCGGGCGGCTACGCCGACCCGGAGGCCGTCGACAAGACCTGGCGGATCGCCACGGGCGCGCCGATGGGCCCGTTCCAGATCCTCGACGTCATCGGCCTCACCACGCCCTACAACATCCTCGTCCACGGCGACGAGGATGCGCAGCGCCTGGCGACCTGGCTCAAGGACAACTACATCGACAAGGGCAAGCTCGGCATCGCGACCGGCGAAGGGTTCTACCGGTACTAGCGACCGTCCCGGAAACGACGGGCGAGAATGGCGGCCCACCACGGCGAGCCACCATTCTCGCCCGAACTTCCTTGCCGCTGAAGTCTTAAGGCTTCTTCACCACATCGACACCCGGTGCGGCGTCGGTGATGATCGAATCGGCCGCCAGGACCGCCCCGCCCTTGGCGCGCTTACGGGCCCGCAGCCGCCGCTCCAGCCTGGTCGCCACCAGCGTCAGCGTGCTGTTCAGCGCGATCATGATGATCGCGACGACGATCAGCGCCGGAATCGTGTTCTGCTCCGCCGCGCCGAGCTGCTGGCCCGAGCGGACGATCTCGATGTAGGTGATCTGGTAGCCCAGCGCCGTATCCTTCAGCGCGACAACCATTTGCGAGATCAGCGCGGGCAGCATCGCGGTGATGGCCTGCGGCAGCAGGATCAACCGCATCAGCTGGTTCTTGCGCATGCCGAGCGCGACCGCGGCCTCGGTCTGGCCCTTGGGCAGCGAACGGATGCCCGCGCGCACGATTTCCGCGATGACCGAGCCGTTGTAGATCGTCAGCGCCGTCACCACCGCGGCGAGCGCGAGGTCGTCGGACTTGAACAGGTCGTATTCGCTGTAGAGAGCGAACAGGAAGATCATCAGGATCAGCACGGGGATGGCCCTGGCGAACTCGACGATCGCGCCCGCGATCAGCCGCACCGAGCGGTGCTCCGAGAGGCGAAGTATGCCGAAGACCATGCCGATCACCAGCGCGAAGACGATCGAGATCAACGCCGCGACGACGGTGCCCTTCAGACCCGGCCACAGGTAGGTCGACCAGACGTCGCCCTCCAGGAACGGCTTCCACTTCTCGGCCTCGAACTGGCCCTTCTCGTCGAAGGCGCGGAACAGGAAATACCCGGCCCCCAGCACGGTGACGACAACCACCGCCGTGTAGATGTTGTTGCGCAGCCGTGCCTTCGGGCCCGGTGCGTCGAAGAGGACGGAAGCGCTGGTCATCGGGCGACCTCGTATCGCTTGGCGAGCCAGCCGAACAGCAGACCCGTCGGCAGGGTGATGATGACGAAGCCGAGAGCGAAGATCGCGCCGATGGCCAGCAGCGCGGCCTCCACCTCGATCATCTCCGCCATGAGCTTGGCGGCCTCGGCGACACCGATCGCGGCGGCGATGGTGGAGTTCTTGGTCAACGCGATCAGCACACTGCCCAGCGGCGCGATCACGGAACGGAAAGCCTGGGGGAGCACCACAAGTCGCAGGTTCTGGCTGAAGCTGAAGCCAAGCGACCGGCCCGCCTCGGACTGGCCGAGCGGCACCGTGTTGATGCCCGAGCGCAGCGACTCGCAGACGAACGCGGCGGTGTAGACGCTGAGGCCGACGATCGCCCAGCGATAGTTGTTGTCCTCGATGGAATCTCCCGCCAGCTTCCAGCCCAGCGCCGAATACAGGCCGAGCGAGCAGAAGACGATGATCAACGTCAGCGGGGTGTTGCGGAAGATCGTGACGTAGGCGGTGCCCACCCAGCGGGCGACCGGTACGGGGGACACGCGCATGGCGGCGACGATCGTGCCGAGTATCAGCGCCCCGACCGCGGAGAACGCGGTCAATTTGATCGTGACCCAGAAGGCTTCCAGGATCTTGGTGTCGTATTCCGAGATCAGATCGAACACGGCGGGCGCGTCCCTCCCATCGGTGCGGTGTGGTTCATCGGTGGTGAGCCGAGCGGGTGGTCCGGAGGATCGCCCCGGACCACCCGTGTGCGGAATCTCAGTAGCGGTTGACCTGCGGAGCGGGCGAGGGCGTGAAGCTCGCGCCGCCGACCGTCTGCTGGATCGCCTTGGCCCACGAGCCGTCGGCGATCATCGCCTCGATCGCGTCGTTGATCTTGTCGCGGGTCTCCTGGTCGCCCTTCTTCAGGCCGATGCCGTAGTTCTCGGTGGTGAACGGCTTACCGACCACCTTCAGCTGGCCCGGCGACTGCGCGGCGAAGCCGGCCAGGATGATGTCGTCGGTCGTCACCGCGTCGACCGAGCCGTTGCGCAGCGCCTCCACGCACAGCGAGTAGGTGTCGAACTCCTGCAGCTGAACGTCCTTGGCGTACTTCTCCTTGACGTTCTGCGCGGGTGTGGAGCCCTTCACCGAGCACAGTTTCTTGTTGCCGGTGAGGGATTCGACGCCGGTGATGTCGGTGTTGTCGGCCTTCACCAGCAGCGACTGGCCCGCCACGTAGTACGGGCCCGCGAAATCGACCTTCTCCTTGCGCTTGTCGTTGATCGAGTAGGTGGCGACGATGAAATCGACCTGGCCGTTCTCGATCAGCGTCTCGCGCTGCGGCGTCGGCGCTTCCTTGAAGGTGATGGATTCCGGCTGCACGCCGAGCTTTCCTGCGACGTATTTGGCGACCTCGACGTCGAAGCCGCTGTAGGAGCCGTCCTTGTTGCGCAGACCGAGACCCGGCTGGTCGAACTTGATGCCGATGGTCAGTTTGCCTTCCTTGGCGTGGTCGAGGGCGCTGCCCTCGTCACCGCCGCCGCAGGCGGTGGCGGCCAAAGCCAGGGCGATAGCCCCGACACCGAGTCGAAGTGCACGGTTGATCCTCATCGAGTTCCTAACTCCTTGTATCAATTTCGATGCCGTCGTCTGTGCCGGGCCGGTCAGTGACTGAGAATCTTGCCCAGGAAGTCCTTGGCGCGCTCGGATTTGGGTGCGGTGAAGAAGGTTTCGGGCTCGGTGTCCTCGACCACCTGACCGTCGGCCATGAACAGCACCCGGTTGCCCGCGCGGCGCGCGAAGCCCATCTCGTGGGTGACCACCAGCATGGTCATGCCGTCCTTGGCCAGCGAGACCATCACCTCGAGCACCTCGTTGACCATCTCCGGGTCCAGCGCCGAGGTCGGCTCGTCGAACAGCATCACCTTCGGGTTCATCGCCAGCGCGCGGGCGATGGCCACGCGCTGCTGCTGCCCACCGGACAGCTGGGCCGGGTATTTCTCGGCCTGGTTGGCGATGCCCACCCGCTCGAGCAGTTCCATGGCGCGGGTTCGCGCCGCGTCCTTCTTGATCTTGCGCACCTTGGTCGGCGCGAGCATCACGTTCTCGACGATGGTCTTGTGCGCGAAGAGGTTGAACGATTGGAACACCATGCCGACATCGGCGCGCAGCGCGGCCAGCGCCTTGCCCTCCGCGGGCAGCGGCACGCCGTCGATGGCGATGTCGCCGGAGTCGATCGGCTCGAGCCGGTTGATGGTGCGGCACAGGGTCGATTTCCCGGAACCGGAGGGTCCGAGGACGATGACGACCTGTCCCTTGGGGACCTCGAGGTTGATATCGCGCAACACGTGCAGATCACCGAAATGCTTGTCCACATTGCGCATCGAGATCATCGGCGGCGCGCTGGTGGCGGGGCCCTTGTCCAAGCTCGTGGCGTCCCCGGTCGTGTCGGGCGCGGCGGCGGCGTCGGTCATGGTCCTTGACCTTAAGGGGAAAAACCGAATTTGCCCCGGTTTCCGCGACACACCGTGACGCCACGCCGCATCGTCACAGCTCTGTAACCTGGTGGCCGGTTCCGGCCTTCGACCGCGGCGAGGCCCGGAGCCTGCGGCGATGCGCTGGAAACCCGCTCGACGGGCCCCCGTACCCTTAATGGGTGGATTCGATCGATCAGGTTGTGGCGGGCGTACGCAGTTACGAGGTCCGCACCTTCGGTTGCCAGATGAACGTGCACGATTCCGAACGCTTGTCCGGCCTGCTGGAGGACGCGGGCTACGTGAAGGCCGCGCCGGGGGCGACGGCGGACCTTGTGGTCTTCAACACCTGCGCGGTGCGCGAGAACGCCGACAACAAGCTCTACGGCACCCTCGGCCACCTCGCCCCGATCAAGGCGGGCAGGCCGGGCATGCAGATCGCGGTCGGCGGCTGCCTGGCGCAGAAGGACCGCGACACCGTCGTGCGCAAGGCGCCGTGGGTGGACGTGGTGTTCGGCACGCACAACATCGGCTCGTTGCCCGTGCTGCTCGAGCGCGCGCGGCACAACGAAGAGGCCCAGGTCGAGATCCTGGAATCGCTGGAGGCGTTTCCGTCCACCCTGCCCGCCAAGCGCGAATCCGCCTACGCGGGCTGGGTGTCGATCTCGGTGGGCTGCAACAACACCTGCACCTTCTGCATCGTTCCGTCGCTGCGCGGCAAGGAGGTCGACCGCCGTCCCGGCGACGTGCTCGCCGAGGTGCAGGCGCTGGTCGACCAGGGCGTGCTCGAGGTGACTCTGCTCGGGCAGAACGTCAACTCCTACGGCGTCAACTTCGTCGACCCGACCGAGCCGCGCGACCGCAGCGCGTTCGCGAAACTGCTGCGCGCCTGCGGCGACATCGACGGACTCGAGCGAGTCCGGTTCACCTCGCCGCATCCGGCCGAGTTCACCGACGACGTGATCGAGGCGATGGCCGAGACGCCAAACATTTGCCCGCAGCTGCACATGCCGCTGCAATCCGGCTCGGACCGGGTGCTCAAGGCCATGCGGCGCTCCTACCGCAAGGCCCGCTACCTGGGCATCATCGAGAAGGTCCGCGCGGCCATGCCGCACGCCGCCATCACCACCGACATCATCGTCGGCTTCCCCGGCGAGACCGAGGAGGACTTCCAGGAGACACTGGACGTGGTGCGCCAGGCCCGGTTCACCAGCGCGTTCACCTTCCAGTACTCGAAGCGGCCCGGCACTCCCGCCGCCGACATGCCCGACCAGCTGCCCAAGCAGGTGGTCCAGGAGCGCTACGACCGGCTCATCGCGTTGCAGGAGGAGGTCTCGCTCGAGGCCAACCGCGCGCTGATCGGCACCGAGGTGGAGCTGCTCGTCGCGGAGGGCGCGGGCAAGAAGAACGCCGCGACCGCGCGGATGAGCGGGCGGGCCCGCGACGGCAGGCTGGTGCACTTCCGGCCCGGCGGCACCGCCGAGACGGTCCGCCCCGGCGACGTGATCACCGTCGACATCACCGAGGCGGCGCCGCACCACCTGATCGCGGACGCGCCGATCAAGACCCACCGCCGCACCCGCGCGGGCGACGCGCACGAGCGCGGCGTCACGCCGAAGACCGAACCGATCGGCGTCGGACTCGGGCTGCCGAGGATCGGCGCGCCGGTGCTCGAGCCGGTCGCCTCCGGCTGCGCGACAGGCTGCGACGCATGAGCACGCGCCCCGGCGCGGGAGACGACGAGACCCCTCGCAAGGGCTCCGGCGATTCCGCGCGGGGCGCGGATTCCGAGCCGGGCGGGGACCCTGAGCGGGGCAGGCAGCCCGACTCGGAGTCCGGTACTACCGCGCGTAGTGGGTCGGCTGACGCGGCGGCCGACGATGCTGGCACAGTGGACGCGGACAAGCACGATCATCCAGTCGAAGGAGACGAGAGCGCTGTGAGCTCGGTCGAGAGCAGCAAGGATTTCGAGCAGTTCCGCGACGAACTCGACGCCGTCGAGCGCCGCATCGCGGGGGAGATCGATCCCGGCGTGCGCGCGATGGTGGTGGCGGGCGCGGTGTTCCTGCTGCTGTTCTCGCTGGTGCTCTCGCACGCGGGCAGCGCGCGCGGTTTCGACGTGTTGCTCGGCACCGAGGCCACCCGCATCGAGCACATCGGGCTGCCGTCGCGCATCTTCGTCTGGTTCGTCGTGGTGTTCGGCATCGGCTTCTCGCTGCTGGCGCTGATGACCCGGCGCTGGGCGCTGGCCTGGATCGCGGTCGCGGGATCGGCCATCGCCAGCGTGTTCGGTGTCTTCTCCATCTGGCACCGCCAGACCCCGGGCCTCGGCAACTATGTCGGCGCGGGCCCCGGCATCGGCCTGGTCGTCGGCACGCTCGCCGTCATGGTGCTGACCTTCCACTGGATCCGCGTGGTCTGGAGCCGCACAGCCATGCAGCTGGCCGCCGAGGAACAGCGCCGCAACGCCGCGGCCGCCGCCGAGGAACGCGACCGCCGCCGCCTGCTCGGCGACTGAATTCCGCTCGCGACCGGTCGATCGCTCGCGGTAGCGCGGTGTGCGTCGGTTCGGTGGTGGTCAGTGCTCCACCTGAGGCGAAGCAGCATCCGCTCGCTCTGTGGTCGGCCGGTCTCACGACGCGTGACGTCCGCAAGGTCAGGAATCCGATCAGCGCTGCCCGCCGGACAGCGTGGCCACCTCGGCGTCACTCGGCAGGGCCACTTTCACGACCATCTCGGCCGACCACGGATCGCCGATGGGACGTGGGCGCTGTCAGGTGCTCCAGCCGAGGCGAAGTAGCATCCGCTCGCTGTGTGATCGGCCGGTCTCCCGGCGCGTGACGTGCGTCCGTGCGAGCAGTGCGCCCAAACCCGCACCCGCGGCGTTCATCAGCACGTCGTCCACCGAGGAGACGCGGCCGAGGTCGAAGATGTACTGGGAAATTTCGAGGGCCACGGATATCGTCGCGCCCACCAGCGTCATCCGCGGCACGCCCGCGAACCGGGGCAGGCGCAGGGGGAGGAAGAAACCGAGCGGTACGAAAAGTAGGGTGTTCGCCCCGATCTGAACGAACGCGCTCGACGGCGAGTCGGTCAGCGTCGCGACGAGATCCCGCAGCGGCACCGCGCTGATCGCGCCCACGCCGTCGACCGGAGTCAAGATCATCCAGATCCACGGTAGCGTGCCCGCGATCAGACCGACCTCGGCCACCGTGTACCGCAGCGCGATATTCCGATCCTGGCCGCGGCGCACCCGCCACCGAGTCGTCCACCAGATCGCCGCGAGAACGGCGGGCACCGCGCAGGCCCACACGGTCAGTACGTGGCCCCACGCCTCCCACACCTGTCGCACCGGGACGACGCTACCGGAGCGGCCGAAAAACCTTGGCCGCCAACACGATCAGCGGTTGCTGACGGCGCCCTCGGCGGCCTCGGCCCACTCGCGCCACTGCTTGGCCTGCTCGAGCGCCTTCTCGGCGTCGCGCTGCTTGCCCGCCGCCTGCGCCTTGGCCGCCTGCTCTTCGAACTGGGCGACCTTCTCGCGGAACTGGGCGGCGCGCGCCACGGCCTCGGGGTCGGTGCGCCGCCACTGGGCGTCCACCGCGTCGCGGACCCGCTTCTCGATGGAGCGCAGTTTGCCCTCGAGTTCCTGGATGCGTTCGCGCGGGACCTTGCCGATGGCGTCCCACTTGTCCTGCAACTCGCGCAGCTGCGCCCGCGCGGTGTCCAGACCGGCCGCCGGATCGATGTGCTCGTAGGCGTGCAGCAGCTCTTCCTTGGCGGAGGCGTTCGACTCGAACTCGGCGTCGCGCTCGGAGACCGCGGCGTTGCGCGCCGCGAAGAACACGTCCTGCGCGCTCTTGAAGCGCCGCCACAGCGACTCGTCGGCTTCGCGTGGCGCCCGGCCGGCGGCCTTCCACTCGGTCAGCAGGTCGCGGAAGACGGCCGCGGTGCCGACCCAGTCGGTGGAGCCGGACAGCTCCTCGGCGCGCACGCAGAGTTCTTCCTTACGCGCCTTGGCGGCGGCCCGCTCGCGGTCGAGTTCGGCGAAGTGCGCGCCGCGGCGGCGGTTGAAGGACTCGCGGGCCTTGGAGTAGCGCTTCCACAGCGCGTCGTCGACCTTGCGGTCCACGCCGCGGATCGACTTCCACTCGTCGAGGATCTCGCGTAGCCGGTCGCCCGCGGCCTTCCACTGGGTGGATTCGGCGGCGATCTGCTCGGCCTCGGCGCACAGCGCTTCCTTGCGCTCGGTGTGCTCGTGGCGGGCGCGCTCCTTCTCCTCTTTGGCGTGCGCCGCCGCTTCCTCGGAGTGCTCGGTGATGGCTTGCAGCCGCTTGGCCAGCCCGTCGATGTCGCCGATGACGGCGGCGGTGGGCAGCGATTCGGCCAGCGCGAGCGCGGCGGCCTTGGTCTTGCGGGCGTCGGCGCCCGCGGCGAGCCGCGCCTCCAGCAGCGCGACCTCGGTAGCGAGATCGTCGAAGCGGCGGCCGAAGTGCGCGAGGCCTTCGGCGGCGTCGCCCGCCTGCCAGGAGCCGACGATCCGCTCGCCCTCGGCCGTCTTCACCCAGGCGGTGCCGTCCTCGTCGACCCGGCCCCAGCGGCTGGGGTCGGTGACGGTCGGTACGACCACCGGATGCGGGTGCTGCTGGGCGGCCGGGCCCGGGGCGGGCTTGACCGCGTGCGGCTTGGGATGGGCTGACGGGCCACCGGGCTTCGGGGCACCGGAGGGGCGCGGTGTCGTGCCGGGATTGGCCTTCGCGGTTCCGTTGCTGTCGGTCATTGTTCTCCGTCCCTGCCGCGCGTCACGGCTGCCTGGTTACGCCCTAGCTCATCCCATTGAACCCGGTCCGAGCCCTCGAGACCATCTGATCTACGCTCTTCCCGGGCTGGGACCCGGGACCGGCAACCCGTGGTGACCTGGGTTGTCGCATGTCGACACTATCAATCTCGTGGCGAATTGACGCTACAGACACTCGAAGCCGACCGGCGGGCGTCTCGGTACCGCCGTGCACCGGCCCCGCGGGCCGAACAGATACGGTTTACCGCGTGTTCAGTATTGCGGCCCTGGTCCCGTCGCCGCCGATCCTGGTGCCCGAACTGGGCGGCGCCGCGGCGATGGGAAGCGGGGCGGATCCGGACGACCCACCCGCGGTGCTGCGTACCGCCGCGCTCGATGCGGCCGGGGCGCTCGCGGCGGTGACGAAGCGCTGGACGGTGCTCGGCGTCGGGTCCGCCGACGATGTGCTCGGGCCCGAAACCGCCGGGACCTTCCGTGGTTTCGGCGTGGATCTTCGTGTCGCGCTGGCCGATTCGGCCACCGCGCCGGGGTTTGCCGCCGATCCGCGGCTGCCGCTGCCCGCTTTGATCGCCGGATGGTTGCGGGGACGCGTCGCGCCGGCCGCCCGCGCCACCGCGCGCCTGATCGCGGCCGACACGTCGGCTGCGCGTTGCCTGGAATTGGGTGCGGCGCTGCGCGCCGAGCTCGACGCGGACGACGAGCCGCGCGGCGTCCTCGTCGTCGCCGACGGCGCCGCCACCTTGACCGTCAAGTCGCCCGGCTACCTCGACGAGCGCGCCGTCCCGCTGCAAGCCGAGCTCGACCGGGCGTTGAGCGCGGGGGACCGCGCTGCGCTGCGCGCGCTCGATCCGGCGCTGTGCGCGGAGCTGGCCGTGTCCGGGCGCGCCGCCTATCAGGTGCTCGGCGGTCTGTTCGCCGCGGATCCGTCCGATCCGTCCGTCGAAACCCATTACCGGGACGCGCCTTTCGGAGTTGGCTATCACGTGAGCGTCTGGCGACCGGAACGGGAGGTGCGATGAGAGTGCCGATCGCGGTGGTCGGCCCCACCGCCACCGGCAAGTCCGATCTGGGATTGGATCTCGCGGCCCGCCTCGACGGTGAGATCGTGAACATCGACGCCATGCAGCTCTATCGCGGCATGGACATCGGCACCGCCAAACTGCCCGTCGCCGAGCGGCGCGGCATCCCGCACCACCAGCTCGACGTGCTCGAGGTGACCGAGACCGCGAGCGTGGCCACCTACCAGCGCGCGGCCGCCGCCGACGTCGAGGACATCCTGGCTCGCGGCCGCACGCCGATCATCGTCGGCGGCTCGATGATGTACGTGCAGGCGCTGCTGGACGAATGGGAGTTCCCGGCCACCGATCCGGTGGTGCGCGCCCGCTGGGAGCAGGTGCTCGCGGAGCAAGGTGTCGCCGCCGTGCACGCGGCGCTGCGGGCGGCGGATCCGGTCGCGGCCTCCACCATCCTGCCCACCGACGGTCGCCGCATGGTGCGGGCACTGGAGGTTGTGGAGCTCACGGGCCAGCCGTTCGCGGCCTCGGCGCCCACCATCGGCGCGCCGCGCTGGGACACTGTCATTCTCGGTGTCGACCGCGACACCGCCGAACTGGACGAGCGCATCGAGCGACGCACCGCGCTCATGTTCGACACCGGACTGGTCGACGAGGTGCGCGGACTCATCGAGCACGGCCTGCGCGAGGGCGTCACCGCGCGCCGGGCCATCGGCTACGCGCAAGTCCTCGCCTACCTCGACGACGAATACGACCTGAACCACGCCAGGGAACGCACCCTGATCGGCACCCGCCGTTATGTGCGCAGACAG
Source organism: Nocardia amikacinitolerans (assembly GCF_900215415.1). NCBI lineage: Bacteria > Bacillati > Actinomycetota > Actinomycetes > Mycobacteriales > Nocardiaceae > Nocardia > Nocardia amikacinitolerans. The sequence continues at coordinate 601,386 of NZ_OBEG01000006.1, forward strand.
CGCTCCTGGTTCCGCCGCGATCCCCGGGTGCGTTGGGTGGACGGCGCCGATCCCGACCTGCTCGGCGCGGCGATGCGTCAGATCGACAACACAGAACGGAACTCCCTTTGACCCGACGTGTCAGCACCCGCAACGCCTCGGTGCAGGTGTGGCAGGCCTACTTGAACAATCGCACCAAGCGCCACCGCGACAGCCGGTTCCTTGTGCAGGGCGTGCGCCCGATCACCCAGGCGATCGCCAACGGGTGGCCGCTGGAGACCCTGCTCTACCGGCTCGGCGCGCCCGACCTGTCCGGCTGGGCAAGGGAGGTGCTCGACACCACCGACGTCCCGCAGGTCGGGCTGGTGCCGGAACTGATGGCCGAGCTGGGCGAGAAGGCAGGCGGCATACCGGAATTGGTCGCCGTCGCGATCTCGCGCCAGCCCGAGCTGGACACCTTCGAGCCCGGCGAACCCGGCGAGGACGCGCCAGTGATCGTGGTGTTCGACCGCCCGAACTCGCCGGGCAACCTCGGCACCCTGATCCGGTCCGCGGACGCCTTCGGCGCCTGCGCGGTGATCGTCACCGGCCACGGCGCCGACCAGTACGACCCGCAATCCGTGCGCGCGTCCACCGGCTCGCTGTTCGCGGTCCCGGTCTATCGCGCCGCCGGACCGGCGCAGGTGCTCGAGCTGCGCGACCGCCAGAGCGCCCGCGGGATCCCGACCAGGATCGTCGGCACCGACGAACACGGTTCGCACGCGGTTTTCGACCAGGACTTCACCGAGTCGACCATTCTGGTCATCGGCAACGAGACGAGCGGGATGAGCGCGGCCTGGCAGGATGCGTGCGACGACCTGGTCTCTATTCCCATGGGCGGCACCGCCAGCTCGCTCGGTGCGCCCTCGGCGGCCGCGGTCGCGCTGTACGAAATTTCCCGGCAGCGCCGGACGTTTGCCAGATGACGACGACGAGGAGAACGCACACGTGACGGACATCGAGTTCACGAAGGGGCACGGCACCCAGAACGACTTCGTGGTGCTGCCCGACGAGGATGTCCGGCTCGAACTGACCGAGGACCGCGTCGCCGCGCTCTGCGACCGGCAGCGCGGCCTCGGGGCCGACGGTGTGCTGCGGGTCGCGCGCGCGGGCGCGCTGCGGGACGCGGGCGTGCTGACGGACCTGCCCGAGGGCGTCGGCGCGGACGACTGGTTCATGGACTACCGCAACGCCGACGGCTCGATCGCGGAGATGTGCGGCAACGGCGTGCGCGTCTTCGCCCATTACCTGACCGCGACCGGGCGCGAATCCCGCGCGGAGTACGTGGTGGGCAGTAGAGCGGGCGCCCGACCGGTCGTGGTGCACGCGAGCGGGCCGGTCGAGGGTGAGGTTACCGTCACGATGGGCAGGGTGAAGGAGCTCGGGGAATCCACGGCGACCATCGCGGGTTGGGCTTATCAGGGGATCGGCATCGATGTCGGCAACCCGCATCTGGCCTGCGTGGACCCCGAGCTCACCGTCGACACGCTCGGCAAGCTGGATCTGAGCGTCCCGCCCGGCTACGACCCGGATCTCTTCCCGCACGGCGTGAACGTGGAGATCCTGACCGCGCTGGACGCGGACCGTTCGGTGGACATGCGCGTCTACGAGCGCGGCGTCGGCGAAACCCGTTCCTGCGGAACGGGAACCGTCGCGGCGGCCGCGGCGGCGCTGGCCGCCGACGGCTTCCGCATCGCCGAGGACACCGGTCAGGTGACGGTGCGCGTGCCCGGCGGCGTGGTCACCGTCGGCCTCGACGGCGGCTCGGCCTGGCTGCGCGGGCCTTCGGTGCTGCTCGCCACCGGCACGCTGGCCGAACAGTGGTGGAAGGGGCGCTGAGCGCGCCGACGAATAACGGAATGCGCCGGGTCGTCGCACCTGGCAGCATGGATGGTGTATGAGGAATTCAGAGACGTATGACATCAATCCGGCCGACGACGACTTCGATTTCGTCGACTCGGCCGACGACACCGCGCGCTCCGGTGACGTGGTGGCCGAACGTGCCGCCCGAATGAAGCGCAATGGCTGGACGATGGAGCCGACGGTCGGTGAGCTGCAGCTCGACGAACGCAGCTCGCTGCGCCGCGTCGCAGGTCTGTCCACCGAACTCACCGACATCACCGAGGTCGAGTACCGGCAGCTGCGCCTGGAACGGGTCGTGCTGGTCGGCGTGTGGACCTCGGGCTCGGCGGCCCAGGCCGAGGCGAGCATGGCCGAACTCGCCGCGCTCGCCGAGACCGCGGGCTCGGAGGTGCTCGAGGCGCTCATCCAGCGTCGCGACCGGCCGGACCCGGCCACCTACATCGGTTCCGGCAAGGCCGACGAACTCCGCTCGGTGGTGTTGGAGACCGGCGCCGACACCGTCATCTGCGACGGTGAGCTGACCCCTGCCCAGCTGACCGCGCTGGAGAAGGTGGTCAAGGTCAAGGTGATCGATCGGACCGCCCTGATCCTGGACATCTTCGCCCAGCACGCCACCTCAAGCGAGGGCAAGGCGCAGGTCTCCCTGGCCCAGATGGAGTACATGCTGCCCAGGCTGCGCGGCTGGGGTGAGTCGATGTCCCGGCAGGCCGGTGGTCGCGCGGGCAGCAACGGCGGTGTGGGTCTGCGCGGACCCGGTGAGACCAAGATCGAGACCGACCGCCGCCGCATCCGCGAGCGGATGGCCAAGCTGCGGCGCGAGATCCGGGAGATGAAGACCGCGCGCGAGACCAAGCGGGCGCGGCGCGCGTCCTCGGGCATTCCGCAGGTCGCCATCGTCGGCTACACGAACGCGGGCAAGTCCAGCCTGATGAACGCGCTCACCGGCGCGGGCCTGCTGGTCCAGGACGCGCTGTTCGCGACCCTGGATCCGACCACCCGGCGCGCCGATCTGGACGACGGCCGCGAGGTCGTGTTCACCGACACCGTCGGCTTCGTGCGGCACCTGCCGACCCAGCTGGTCGAGGCGTTCCGCTCGACGCTGGAGGAGGTCACCGGCGCCGATCTGCTGCTGCACGTGGTGGACGGCTCCGACTCGATGCCCGCGGAGCAGATCAAGGCCGTGCGCGAGGTGATCACCGACGTGATCAAGGAGCAGGGCGCGGCCGCGCCGCCGGAACTGCTGGTGCTCAACAAGATCGACGCCGTCGATCCGATGGAGCTGACCAGGCTGCGGGCGCTGTTGCCGGACGCCGAGTTCGTCTCGGCGCAGACCGGCGAGGGCATCGAGAGCCTGCTCGACCGGCTGGCCGAGGTGCTCGGCGGACTGGACGTCGAGGTCGGCGTGCTGCTGCCGTACACCCGAGGCGATCTGCTGGCGCGCATCCACGCCGACGGCCGGATCCTGTCCTCCACCCACGAGGAGGCGGGCACCCGGGTCCGGGCGCGAGTACCGCACGCGCTGGCCGCGGCGCTGTCGGAGTACGCGCACGCGGGCGGCGACGGCGCGGGCCCCGAGGAAGGGCCGTCGGCGTAGGCCGCGGTACCGGACGGAAATAGAACCGACCGTCACGTTCGCTATCGTGCCGATAACGGACGTGGCGGTTCGTCGTTCCGCTGGGATTCGATGCGTTCCGGTGCCGTATACCGTTCGGCACCAGCATTTTTCGATGTCCGATCGGCTGCCCGGTCGTAGCTCGGGCGTGGCAAGGGTTGTGGCGGATCACACTTGACGACCACCCGTGTTGCAACCTGTTCCAACGTCATCCGGTAGCATCGGCCCCGATGCCGTATTCGACTGCGGCGCAGGGGACCTTAATTCCGTACGACGATGTGCTGGGATCCGACATGCGATGGGGTAGCCACCAATGCCTGAATCCTCGCCTAACGCGGCGGTGCTGACCGACGGGGCGCCGCTGGAGGTACGTCTCGACGAGACCGACATCCGACTGATCGAAGCCTTGCTCGCGCCGCTGCGGGCATGGACGAGTCCACGCTTCTACGGCCTGGACAACATTCCCGCCGACGGCCCGGTGCTGCTGGTCGGCAACCACAACCTGATGGGCGGCATCGACGCCCCGCTGCTGATGCCCGAGGTGCTGCGCCGCCGCGGCAGGCTGATCCGCGGTCTCGCCGAGAACGTGCTGATCACGGTGCCCGGCCTGCGCCACTTCCTGCACTACTACGGCGCGGTGCGCGGCAACCGGAACAACTGCATGGCGCTGCTCGCCCGCGGTGAGGCCGTCATCGTCTTTCCCGGCGGTGGCCGCGAGGCGGTGCGCCGCAAGAACGAGAAATACCTGCTCAAGTGGGAGGGGCGCACCGGATTCGCCCGGATGGCGATCGAGGCGGGCGCGCCCATCGTGCCGGTCGCGATGATCGGCGTCGACGACGCCTTCGACATCGTCTTCGACGGTGATCACCCGGTGATGCGTCCGCTGCGCTGGACGGTCGAGGCGCTCGGCCTGAAGCGTGACCTCACCCCGCCGCTGCTGCGTGGCGTCGGCCCGACCCTGATCCCGCGCCCGGAACGGTTCTACTTCTCCGCGGGCGCCCCGATCGACCCGGCGCCGTGGCGCGACGCCGACGACCTCGACACCGCGGCGACCGATTTGCGCGACGTCGTCCGCAAGGCGCTGGAGGAGGAACTGAAGTTCCTGTTCGCCGAGCGCGACCGTGATTCCGGTCGCACTCTGGTCGGTCGGGTGCGCGGCTTGCTGCCGTTCTGACCCTTCCTGAGACGATCTCGAGAATTTACTTGGCAATCTCTCAGCTACGCATACGTAGCGTGGGGAGATGCGTGGGACACGAAGTAGATCGGTGGCCGCGGCCGCCGCGGTCGCCCTTCTCTGCGGTGCAGGCGCGGCGGTCGGCGGGAACGCGAGCGCGGCAGCCACCGATTCGCTCGCCGCGCAGAGCTTCAGGACGCAGGCCGACGACTCCCGCATCGTCGACACCACCGTGCTGGACGAGCGCAACCTGCGTCTCCAGGTGTATTCGGCGGCCATGGGCCGGACCATCGACATCGACGTGCAGCGTCCGGCCGACGCCTCGGCGCCGCGCCCGACGCTGTACCTGCTCGCAGGCGCGGGCGGCGGCGAGGACACCGCGACCTGGCAGCAGCGCACCACCGCGCTGCAATTCCTCGCCACGAAGGACGTCAACGTCGTGCAGCCGGTCGGCGGCGCGTTCACCTACTACACGGACTGGCGCTCGGCCGATCCCGCGCTCGGGGTCAACAAGTGGCAAACCTTCCTGACCGAGGAACTGCCGCCGTTGATCGACCGCGCTCTCGGTACGAACGGCACGAACGCCATCGCGGGATTGTCCATGTCGGGCACGTCGGTGCTGCAGCTGCCGATCGCCGCGCCCGGGCTGTACCGCGCGGCGGCGGCCTACAGCGGCTGTGCCCAGATCAGCGACCCGGTCGGCTACAACTTCGTCAAGACGGTGGTCTCCGCGGGCGGCGGCGATACGGCGAATATGTACGGCCCGCAGAATGATCCGCTGTGGGCGGCCAACGATCCCTACCTGAACGCCGAGGGTTTGCGCGGCCTGGAGCTGTTTCTCTCGACGGGCACCGGCATCCCCGGCCAGTGGGACACTCTCGACGGCCCGTACGCCCTGCCCGGCGTCGGCGGGCTGGCCAATCAGCTCACCGTCGGCGGCGCGCTCGAGGCGGCCTCGAACTACTGCACGCACAACATGCAGACCCGCCTGAACGAGCTCGGCATTCCCGCGACCTTCGATTTCCAGCCGGTCGGCACGCACTCGTGGGGGTACTGGGAAGACGCGCTCGTCGCGTCATGGCCGGTCCTGGCCAGGGGGCTCGGCCTGCCCGCCTGAACCGGGTTTTCATAGCGGAAAGCTATGTATTCATCTCTCCTCAGGTTTGTCGCGAATCGTCGCGTCGACGGCCGTTTCGAGGCCGCCGGACCAGGTGAACCCGCGAATTTCGGACGTGAAGTGAACTGCCATTCCCGTTCCGGGTACCGTATGCGGTAACGACGGGTTGGTGTGGACCGCCCGGTGTGGTCACTAGGAGGTTGGTGTGGAGCGCACACTGTTCGAGCCCGAGCACGATCTGTTCCGGGAGTCGTTCCGCAAGTTTCTCGATCAGCACGTCGCGCCGAACCACGCGAAGTGGGAAGAGCAGGGCATCGTCGACCGCGAGGTCTGGCTCGAGGCGGGCAAGCAGGGCTTCCTCGGCATGGCCGTCCCGGAGGAGTACGGCGGCGGCGGGGTCAAGGACTTCCGCTACAACGCGATCGTCACCGAGGAGTGCGTGCAGGGCCAGTACTCCGGTCTCGGCTTCGCGCTGCACAACGACGTCGTCGCGCCGTACCTGCTGGAGCTGGCCAACGAGGAGCAGAAGCAGCGCTGGCTGCCCGGCTTCTGTTCCGGCGAGATCATCACCGCCATCGCGATGACCGAACCCGGCACCGGCTCGGATCTGCAGGGCATCAAGACCCGTGCGGTCCGCGACGGCGACGACTGGATCCTCAACGGTGCCAAGACCTTCATCACCAACGGCGTCAACGCCGACATCGTCATCGTTGTCGCCCAGACCGACCCCGAGAAGGGCGCGATGGGCTTCAGCCTGCTGGTGGTCGAGCGCGGCATGCCGGGCTTCGAGCGCGGCCGCAACCTGGACAAGATCGGTCTCAAGGCCCAGGACACCGCCGAGCTCAGCTTCACCGACGTGCGGGTGCCCGGCAAGAACCTGCTCGGCACCGAGGGCATGGGCTTCATCCACCTCATGCACAACCTGCCGCAGGAGCGCCTGTCCATCGCCGTGATGGCCGCCGCCGCCATGGAGGCCTGCCTGGAGATGACCTGCCAGTACGTGCGCGACCGCAAGGCGTTCGGCAAGCCGATCGGCGCCCTGCAGAACACCCGTTTCGTACTCGCCGAGCTGGCCACCAAGACCACCGCCGTGCGCATCATGGTCGACCGCTTCATCGAGGACCTCAACGCGGGCAAGCTCTCCGCCGAAGACGCCGCCATGGCCAAGTGGTGGAGCACCGAGGAACAGCTCGACCTCATCAACCGCTGCCTCCAGCTGCACGGCGGCTACGGCTACATGAAGGAATACCCGATCGCCAAGGCCTACATGGACGCGCGCATCCAGACCATCTACGGCGGCACCACCGAGATCATGAAGGAGATCATCGGCCGCTCGCTGAACCTGAGCTGATCCCTTCTTCTTTCGCCTCCGGCCGCACGGGAACCCGTGCGGCCGGACGCTTTTCCGGGCAGTCGAACGACCACGATCGCCCTCGACGTCGCCTGCGGATACCTCGAGAGCGCTCGGGACGCGGCCGAATCGTGCACGACGCCGTCCATTTCGACGCTTCGCAGGGCCTACACAAGCTCTGCGAACCGCTGCACTGGTTGTTCCGGGGGAATCAGTCCGCGGGCAGGGGCGGGGGGTCGGTAGTGCGCAGGAGATTGGCGACGGCGGTGGGGGTCCAGTGCAGGTCCGCGCCGGGGCGGGTGGCCAGGTAGGCGGCGGTGCGGGGGAGCGGCCAGCCATGGGACTCGGTGATGCCCGCGGCCAGATGGCGCAGGTAGGCGGGGGAGGGCGGATTGCCGGGGAGGTCGGTGTGGCGCCAAGGGGCGGTGCAGGTGAGGATCGGGTGGCCGTCGAGAGTGCCTGCGCGGACCAGGGTTTCGTAGCGACCGGGGCCGAGCGCGGTGCGTCCGTTCGTGAGCACCTCGGTCAGGTCCAAGTCCTCGCCCGGCGGGCGGTACATCTCCTGGGCGACGATGTCGGAGAACTGCGCCGCCGTCAGCAAGTAGGCGCGGGCGGCGGTCTCGCCCGCGGCGTCCGGCGCGTAGAAGCCGCGGCCGCCGGTCCACGTGAGCGATTCGGTGGCGAAGTAGAGCAGTCCGGGCAGCATGAGCGGTCGGGATCGCCGCGGCGCGGAATGGTCGCGGCACCCGGGAAGTTCGATCGCGCCGCCTTCGGGCCGACCGCCCTCGAGGTAGCAGTGCAGGCGGCGGTGATGCATGTTGGAGCCGTAGGCGGCGTACCACACGAGGCACGTCACCCTGTCATTGTCCCTCGCCACGGTGAGCGTCGCCTCGACGGCAGCAGTCGGCGAACATGCGTGGCGTAGGCGCGGCAGATCGTCACACCGAATACCGGAAGCCGAGCCGATAGGTCGCGGGGACGCCGAGCGCGGTACGAGTCCGCGGCCTCCGCCCAACAGTGGTCAGAGCCACCCGGTGGCCTGCTGCAAACCCAAACACGACACCGCGAGGACCAGCCCGAGTATCCCGCCGAACACCAGCGGCCGAACGCCGGCCGCGCGCACCCGTTGCCACGACAGCGATGTCCCGATCGCCACCAGCACCGCCGCGATCAACCACGCGCTCACCGCGGCGAGCGGCCCGGACCACGATTCGGGAACCAACCCGAATCCGGCGATAGCCGAAGCTGCTACGAAGAGCACCACGAACAACGGGATCACCCGCCATGCCGCGAGGCGGTCGTCGGTCTCGGCGTCGGCGTGCTCGGCGCTGGGTCGCCCACTGTCGGACGAGCTGGTGTCCGAGCGCCCGGCGCTGCGTTGCCAAATGCCAGTCCGGCTGTCGCCGCGTTGCCCCAGATGCAACCCCACGCACATCGGCACGATCAGCAGGCTGCGCACCAATTTCACGATCACCGCGAACTGCGCCGCGGCGGGGCCGAAGATCGCGCCCGCCGCCAAGACCGAGGACGTGTCGTTGATCGCCGTGCCCGCCCACAGCCCGAACGCTTCCTGAGACATGCCGAATAGCCGGCCCAGCGGCGGAAAGATGAGCACCGCAAGGACATTGAAGACGAAGATGGTGCCGAGCGCGTAGGCGACTCGCTCCCGGTCCGGCTTGATGACGGCGGTCGCCGCCGCGATCGCCGACGCGCCGCAGATCGTCGACCCCACCGCGACGAGCGTCGCCGATTCCCGATCGAGCGCGAGCAACCGACCGACGACGAGCGCGGCGACCGCGCCCGCCACCACCGTGCCGACCAACACCACCGCCGTCTGCCGCCCGACGCTCAGCACCGCGCCGAACGGCAGCCCCAAACCGAGCAGCACGATGGCGAGTCCGAGCACACGCTGTCTGGTCACCTCGAGTCCGGGGCCGAACACACCGTCCTCGTCGACCGACCGCCTGCGCGCGAGCCCGACCAGCGCGCCCGCGCAGAGAGCGAACACCGGAGCCCCGACGACCGGCACCGCCCGGCCGATCAGGGTCGCGGCGGTGGCGAGCCCGGCGACCAGCGCGAGCCCGGGGAGAAGACGAGGTAGACAGCGCACGCTTGTCACCCTCGCGCCACGTACGCCGCCCTGGTAGAGAGCGCTTCTCGAGGACCTCATAAGATTCGCTTATGTCCTTGGGTCACGCACCGGGTCGCCGCCGCGCCCATAATCGGTGCTCATGACGCTGCCACCGGGAACGCCCGATCTGGATGTTCTCGATCTGCTCGTCTCCGTCGCGGAACTAGGCAGTCTCGGCGCGGCAGCCCGGCGCCACGGCATCAGCCAGCCCGCCGCGAGCATGCGCATCAGCGCGCTGGAACGCAGGCTGCACCTGCGACTGCTGGATCGTGGGCCGACCGGCTCGGCGCTGACCGATGCGGGTCGCGCGGTGGTGGACCACGCGCGCCCGGTGCTCGAGTCGGCTCGCGCCTTCGGCACAGCGGTCGCCGCCCTGCGCGCGGACAACGTCCCGCGCTTGCGCGTCGCCGCCTCCAAAACCATCGCCGACCATCGCATTCCGCAGTGGTTGCAGGCGCTGCGCGGTGTCCACCCGGAAGTGGCGGTCGCCTTGGAGGTGGCCAACAGCAGCCAGGTGCTGGAACTGGTCCGCCGCGAGGCCGCCGACCTCGGTTTCGTCGAGGGTCCGCATCCGCCGACCGACCTCGGTAGCCGGGTACTCGGTACGGACGAACTCGTCGTCGTCGTTTCTCCCGCGCATCCGTGGGCACGCCGCCGCAGCCGGGTGTCGCCGCGGGAGTTGGCCGCCACTCCCTTGCTGTGGCGAGAGCCGGGATCCGGAACCCGCGACGCGGTCCGGGAGGTTCTGGAGGGATTCGGCGAGCCGGCCCGACCGGCTGCGGAACTGGGCTCGGCGGCCACGATCATCGCCGCCGCCCGCACCGCGGTGGCGCCGGCGGTGGTCAGCAGGCTGATCGCCGCGCCCGAACTCGAGCGCGGGACGCTCGTCGAGGTATCGCTGACCGAACCCGCCGCGCTGACTCGACTGTTCCGCGTGGTGTGGCGGCCGCGCTTCCCGCTCTCGGGTCCCGCGCGGCTGCTGGCCGAGATCGCCGAGCGAACCGAATCGGACGGCTGAGTCAACTGGTGATACTCGTGGGAGCCCCGGCGTTTTCGCAGGTGAGAGCCCCGCGCTCGGTAGCGGAACTGGCGTAACCACCTGGTAATCGCCGGAAACGTCGCGCGTAACGATCCGTTCCCAGCATTTGCCGCATGACAGGCAGAACGTATCCCGGCACCGGACGCCGCTCGGCGCCCGCCCGGCGGGTCAGGGACATTCTGCGGGCACGGATCCGCAGCGGCGTTTACGGCAATCTGCCGTTGCCCTCGGAGAGCCAACTCGCGGCCGACTTCGACACCAGCCGCAATATCGTGCGCGACGCGCTCACCCTGCTGCGCGACGAGGGGCTCGTCGACCGGGTCCCTGGCGCGGGCACTTTCGTGGTGGCGGACAAGGCGGTGCAAGGTCTGGACCGACTGCGCGGCCTGGCCGAGACCTTCGAGACGGGCAGCGACCGCGTGGTCAACACGGTCCTGCTTGCCGAGGTCGTGCCCGCCACTCCTATCGTCGCCGAGCGGCTCGAGCTGGAACCCGGCACACCGGTGGTGGCACTGGAACGCGTCCGCCATTTGGACGGCGCGCCGCTGTCGCTGGACGCCAGCTACCTCACCGCCGACGTCGGCGCGCCGCTGTTGCAGTGCGATCTCACCGGCTGCGACGTCTTCGGCCTGCTGGAGGCGGAACTCGGGCTGCCGCTCGGCTCGGCCGCGGTCTCCATCGAGGCCGTCGCCGCCGATGCGACAGTGGCCGGGCTGCTCGCGGTGCGTCCCGGCTCGCCGCTGCTGTTCCTGGAACGACTCACCTACACCGATTCCGGCCGGCCCATCGACCTCGAGTACGTGCGCTATCGCGGCGACCGGTTCTCGCTGTCCGGCCGGCTGCACCGCATCCCGGTCACACCGAATCGCGGTGCGGCCGAACTGAAGGAAAGGGGCTGATCCGGATGTCGATGGACATTCCACCCGTCGCTGAACGCCGGGAGCTGAGCTGCGACGTGCTCGTCGTTGGCGGCGGAACCGCGGGCACCATGGCCGCGCTCACCGCCGCCGGACACGGCGCCGACGTGCTGCTGCTGGAGAAGGCGCACGTGCGCCATTCGGGGGCGCTGGCGATGGGCATGGACGGAGTCAACAACGCGGTGGTGCCCGGCAAGGCGACCCCGGAGGACTACGTCGCCGACATCACCGTGGCCAACGACGGGATCGTCAACCAGCGCACCGTCTATCAGACCGCCACCCGCGGCTTCGAGATGGTGCAGCGGCTGGAGAGCTACGGCGTCAAATTCGAGAAGGACGAGCACGGCGAGTACGCGGTGCGCAAGGTGCACCGCTCCGGCAGCTATGTGCTGCCGATGCCGGAAGGGCGTGATGTGAAGAAGGTGCTGTATCGCACCCTGCGCGCCCGCGACGTCCGCGCCAAGGTGACCATCAGCAACCGAGTGATGCCCGTGCGGGTGCTCACGGTGGACGGCCGAGCCGTCGGTGCCGTCGGATTCGATACGCGCAGCGGCGAATTCGTCACCATCTCGGCGGGGGCGGTGATCCTGGCGACCGGCGCGTGCGGTCGTCTCGGGCTGCCCGCCAGCGGCTACCTGTACGGCACCTACGAGAACCCGACCAACGCCGGCGACGGCTACGCGATGGCCTACCACGCGGGCGCGGAGCTCTCCGGAATCGAATGCTTCCAGATCAACCCGCTCATCAAGGATTACAACGGCCCCGCCTGCGCCTACGTCGCCAACCCGTTCGGCGGCTACCAGGTCAACGCCGAGGGCAACCGGTTCGTCGACTGCGACTACTGGTCCGGGCAGATGATGGCCGAGGTCAAGCGAGAACTCGACAGCGCGCGCGGCCCGATCTATCTCAAGCTGAGCCACCTGCCCGACGCCACGATCCAAGAGATCGAGGGCATCCTGCACACCACCGAGCGCCCGACTCGCGGCACCTTCCACGCGGGCCGCGGCACCGATTACCGCACCAGCGACATCGAGATGCACATCTCCGAAATCGGTTTGTGCAGCGGTCATTCCGCGTCCGGCGTGTGGGTCGACGAGCACGCGGCGACCACCGTGCCAGGGCTCTACGCGGCGGGGGACATGGCCCTGGTGCCGCACAACTACATGATCGGCGCCTTCGTCTACGGCGACATCGCGGGGGAGAGCGCGACCGAATACGCCAGGGGCGTGGCGCGGCCCGCGCTGCCGGAGGATCAAATCGAGGCGGCCCACGCGCTGATCTACCGTCCGCTGAGCAATCCGGACGGGCCGCCGCAGCCGCAGGTCGAATACAAACTGCGCCGCTTCGTCAACGACTACCTGCAACCCCCGAAGACCCAGCGCTACCTCTCGCTCGGTCTGGCCGCGTTCGAGCGGATGCACGCCGACATCGCCCAGATGAGCGGGCACACCCCGCACGAGCTGATGCGCTGCGCCGAGGTGACATTCATCCGCGACTGCGCGGAGATGGCGGCGCGGGCCTCCTTGCGGCGCACCGAAAGTCGCTGGGGCCTCTACCATCAGCGCTCCGACTGGCCCGCGCGCGACGACGCGGAGTGGTTCTGCCACCTCAACCTCTACCGCGGTGAGTCCGGCGACATGCGGTTCCTGACTCGTCCGGTGGCGCCCTACATCGTTCCGGTGCCCGGCTTCACGCGGCCCGACGGCGTTCCCGACGTCGCGGCGCCGGAGCTGGTCGGCGCTTGGAGCGCCCGATGAGCGCCCGGCTGCTCGAGCTGATGGACCTCGCCGAGGAATGCCCGCAGCTGTCCGAGCTGCGGCCGTTCCTGACCGACGCCGACCCGGAGGTGCGCCGCACCGCGCTCTCGGTGCTCAGCGAGACCACCGAGGAGTGGGCGCAATCCTCGCCCCTGGTCGCGGCGGCCCTGTCCGATCCGGACGTGTCCGTGCGCCACGCCGCCATCGGTCTGCTCACCGAGCTGCTCGAAGTCCTCGTCGCCGGAACGGAATTCGACGCCGCGCTGCGTGCCGCCGCGACGGCGCAGGAGCCCGCGGTGCGCGCCGCCGCGATCGAGGCGCTGTGGCGGCACCGCCGCACCGACGCGACGGAACTGTCCGGCTGGTTCGCCGATGCCAACGCCGCGGTGCGCCGCACCGTGGTGGCGGGACTCACCTCGGTGGACGCGCTCGTCGAACTCGACGCCGCCGCCGCCGATCCGGCGCCGAACGTCCGCATCGCGGTCGCGAAAGGCATTGCCGCGGTGGGTGACCCGCGCGGTGCGGCGACCCTGATCCGGCTGGCGGGCGACACGGACCCCCTGGTGCGGGCAGCGGGATTGACCGCGCTCGCGCAGACCGGCTGCGGTGACGACGCCGCGGCCGTCGCGGCGGCCGCCATGGACGACCCCGCCTGGCAGGTACGCCAGGGCGCGGCGATCGCCTTGGCCGTCGCCGACCCCGAATTCGCCGCCCCGCGGCTGATCTCGGCCGTCACCGACGGCAACCTCGACGTCCGCAAGGCCGCCGTCCGCGGCCTGGCCGAGCGAATCGCCGAACGACCGGAGGTCACCGCCGCCCTCCGCACCGCACTGGAAGACCCGGACGCCGATGTCCGCGCCTTCGCACGCATCGGCATAGCCAACTCCGGAAAGGAACTCTGATGGCCCAGGTCACCACCCGCATCGACGTCCCGGTCACCGTCGACGAAGCCAAGTGCATCGACGGCTGCACGCTCTGCGTCGACATGTGCCCGCTCGACTCGCTCGCGATCCACCCCGACACCGGCAAGGCGTACATGCACGTCGACGAGTGCTGGTACTGCGGACCGTGCGCCGCGCGCTGCCCGGTCGGGGCGGTCACCGTGAACATCCCGTACCTGCTGCGCTGAACCGGGCGGAGGAACACACGATGAGGACACCACCAACCCGGCTCGCGGCCCTGCTGCTCGGCGCGGCCACCGCGACAACGCTGCTCACGGGCTGCGGCTCCGGCGGCGACGACAACACGATCACCATCGACATCGGCTACCAGTCCAAGACCATCAACACCGTCACAGCGGGCACGCTGCTGCGCGACCGCGGCACCTTCGAGGCCAAGCTGGACGAACTCGGCAAAGCCAAAGGCGTGCGCTACCGCGTGGAATGGAAGGACTTCGCCTCCGGCCCGCCACTTACCGCGGCGATGCTGGCCGGCCAGGTCGACATCGGCTCGATGGGCGACGCCCCGATCCTGGTGAACGGCTCCAAGACCCGCGACCATCCCGACGTCGCCTCGGAGCTGATCGCGGTCACCGGCTACAACCTGCGCGGCTCGCTGAATCAAATCGTGGTACCGGTGGATTCGCCCGCCGCGACGCTCGCCGACCTGCGCGGCGAGGTCGTCTCGACCAGCGTGGGTTCGGCCGCGCACGGCATGCTCGCCACCGGCTTGTCCGCCGCGGGCATGACCCTCGACGACGTGAAGCTGCTCGGCCAGGATCCGCCTGTCGGCGCCTCTGCGCTCCAGGGAGACCAGGTCGCCGCGCTGGCTCAGTTCGTGCCGTGGCCGCAGAAGCTGGTGTTCGACGGCAAGGCCCGGCTGCTCTACGACGGCGGCAACGCGAACATCCCGACGTTCCACGCCGTGGTGTCCACCAAGCGGATCGGCGCCGATCACCCCGACATCGTCGCGGCGTTCTTGGCCGCGCAACGCGAAACGACCGACTATCTCAACCGCAATCCGCTGGCCGCGGCACAGCGCGTCGCCGAGATCACCGGCTTACCGGCCGAGGTCGTCTACCTGTACAACGGCCCGCACGGTCTGGTCAGCTTCGACCCCACCCTCAAGCAGCCGCTCGTCGACGGACTCGGCACGCTCTTGCCGTTCCTCAAAAGCCTTGGCGCGCTCGCCGATCTGGATCTGAACGAATTCGTCGAGGACAAGTATCTGCGCGCGCTCTACGGCACCGAGTACGACGCCGAGCGCGCCGACACCGCGCCGCCGAGCCCGTTGACCGGCGTCGACCCGGTCTGCGGCGGGCAGCTGGACGATCCGGCCACCGCATCGGAGGTGTGGTTCGCCGGACAGGAAGGAACCTCCGTCGCCAGGACGCCGAGTTGTCTGCTGCGCCAGATCGCCGAGCGCGGCGGCGAGGTACGGGCCGCCTATGTGCCCGACGCCGCCACCGGCATCCGAATCTTCGCCGCCACCGCCACTTGGGTGAGCGATCCGGCCGCCGCACCCGAGCAGCGGCTCCGGCCGTTCGCCGTCGAGGCCGACGCCAAGGCGTACGCAGCGGCCCATCCGGGCAGCACGGTCCTGGACTACCGCGCCGCACTCCAGGCGCGCTGACCCGCACCATCTTTCGAGATCGAGGAGCCGACCATGACGGTATCCGCGGAACCGATTTCCGCCGTCCCCGCCGCGTCCACCGACGCCGCGACAACGACCCACCCGAGCGGTGGGCGATCCCTCCGAAACCCTGTCCCGCCAAGGCTGAGTGCCGCGCTGCTCACCGCGGTCCCGCTGGCGGCGCTGGTGCTGCTCTGGTATCTGCTGACCATCAACCAGGTGGTGTTCTGGCTACGCTTCGACAAGATCCCGACACCAGGTGCGGTGTTCGAGTCATTCCGTGCGCAACTGGGCACCGGCTCGTACTACAGCAACATCCTCGCCAGCACCCGGCGCATCCTGGTCGGCTTCGGCCTCGCCACCGTCGCCGGTGTGCTGATCGGCATGGCCATCGGCCGGTCGGCGCTGGTCAGCGCGCTGGTGCGCCCCGTAGTCGAGGTGTTCCGCCCGATACCCGCGATCGCGCTGGTGCCTCTCGCCATCCTGCTGTTTCCCACCGGCGAACAGGGCATCGTGTTCATCACGTTCTTCGCCGCGTTCTTCCCGGTGGCGGTCAGCACCATTCACGCCATGCACGCCTTGCCAAAGGTGTGGGAGGAAGCGGCCCGCACGCTCGGTGCGCGCCGCGGGACCATCCTGTTCCAGATCGCGCTGCCCGGCGCGCTCCCGGGCATCTTCTCCGGACTCTCGGTCGCCATGGGTGTCGCGTGGATCTGCGTCATCAGTGCCGAGATGATCTCCGGCCAGTTCGGGATCGGCTACTTCACCTGGCAGTCCTACGGTTTGCTCGACTATCCGAGTGTGGTGGTCGGCATGCTCTCCATCGGTGTGCTCGGCTGGGCCACCGCGTTTCTCGTCGAATTGGTCGGCCGCCGGGTCAACCGCTGGCTGCCGAGGGCCGTTCGATGAGCGCGGGAGCGGCTGTCCGGCTGACCGGTCTGCGCATCGCCTACGGCGAAAGCCTCGCCGCGGAAGTCGATCTCACGGTCGATCCGGGAGAGATCGTAGTGCTGCTCGGGCCATCGGGATGCGGCAAGTCCACCATCCTGCGGGCCATGGCTGGACTTCTCCCGCCGATCGGCGGCACCGTGTCGGTGGACGGCGCCACCGTCGGCGCGGCGGCCGATCAGTGCGCCATGGTCTTCCAGGAGGACGCGCTGCTGCCTTGGCGCACGGCCCGCAAGAACGTCGAGTTCGCGTTGAAGTTGCGGGGCGTGCCGCGCGGGCGGCGCCCCGCCGAAGCGCTCGACCTGCTGGATCAGGTCGGTCTCGCGGGCTTCGGCGATCACCTGCCCGGCGCGTTGTCCGGCGGCATGCGCCAGCGGGTGCAGCTGGCCCGAACCCTGGCCGCGCATCCCCGGGTGCTGCTGATGGACGAGCCGTTCGGCGCATTGGACGCCCAGACGCGCGCGGACATGCAGCGGCTGCTGATCTCGGTGTGGCAGCGGCACGAGACCACCGTCCTGTTCGTCACCCACGACGTGGACGAAGCCCTACTGCTCGCTGACCGCATCGTGTTGTTGACGCCGCGGCCGGCCCGTATCCAGCGCGTCGTCGAGATCGAGCACCCGAGGGCGCCCGGCGCCCGCTTCGAACCCGAATTCGCCCGCAGGCGTTACGAAATCCTGGCCGCGCTCGGCGAGTCCGCCGAGACCACCGATGCGGCGATCGAAGTGCGGAGCGCGTCATGACCTTCGTGATCGGCGCCGCCTGTGTCGACGTCATGGACCGGGCGTGCGTGGAGGAATGCCCCGTGGACTGCATCTACACCGGAGGGCGGATGGCCTACATCCATCCCACCGAGTGCGTGGACTGCGGTGCGTGCGAGCCGGTCTGCCCGGTCGAGGCGATCTATATCGACGACGACATCCCGGAGGCGCAAAGGGTTTTCGTGGCCGAGAACGCCCGGTTCTTCGATGAGCCACTGCCCGGCCGCGACGCCGCGCTCGGCTCGCCCGGCAGCGCAGCGAAGGTGGGCGAACTCGGGGTGGACACGCCTTACGTCGCGGAGTACGAGCCGTGAGCGCGCCGACTCGCCCGCTCCGCATCGCGATCGTGGGCGCAGGACCGGCCGGGATCTACGCCGCCGACGCGTTGATGAAGTCCGATGCCGAGGTGAGCATCGACCTGTACGAGCGCATGCCCGCGCCGTTCGGGTTGATCCGCTACGGCGTCGCGCCGGACCATCCGCGGATCAAGGGCATCATCACCGCCCTGCACAAGGTGCTCGACAAGGAGCAGGTGCGCCTGCTCGGCAACATCGACTACGGCACCGACATCACCCTCGACGACCTGCGTCGCTTCTACGACGCGGTGATCTTCTCCACCGGCGCCAACGCCGACCGCGCGCTGCCGATCCCTGGCATCGACCTGGACGGTTCCTACGGCGCGGCGGACTTCGTGTCCTGGTACGACGGGCACCCGGACGTGTCGCGTTCGTGGCCGTTGGACGCGGAGAAGGTCGCGGTGCTCGGTGTCGGCAACGTGGCGCTGGACGTGGCGCGCGTGCTGGCCAAGACCGGTGACGAGCTGCTGCCGACCGAGATCCCGCCGAACGTCTATGAGGGTCTCAAGCAGAACAAGGCCGTCGAGGTGCACGTGTTCGGGCGTCGCGGTCCCGCGCAGGCGAAGTTCACCCCGCTGGAGCTGCGCGAGCTGGATCATTCGCCGACCATCGAGGTCATCGTCGATCCGGAGGACATCGACTACGACGAGGGTTCGGAGGCCGCGCGCCGCCACTCCAAGCAGGTCGACATGGTCGCCAACACCCTCGAGCAGTGGGCCATCCGCGACCAGGGCAACCGCCCGCACAAGCTGTTCCTGCACTTCTTCGAGTCCCCGGCCGAGGTGCTCGGCGACGAGAACGGCAAGGTCGTCGGTCTGCGCACCGAGCGCACCCAGCTCGACGGCACCGGCAACGTCAAGGGCACCGGTGTGTTCAAGGACTGGGACGTGCAGGCGGTCT
>NZ_OBEG01000007.1:0-387338 GCF_900215415.1 Nocardia amikacinitolerans
GCCCTCGGCGGGGGGCCGGGTGGCGGGGAGCCGGAGTACAGGGGTGGGGAGTCCCAAGCTCTCGGCGAGGGTCTGGGATTGGGTGGTGCGGAGTCCGAGTTGGGTGGTGCGGCAAGCGGATTCGAGGGTGAGAGTGTGCCGGGGAGCAACGGCGGGGTGGCCGCGGTGGCGGGTGCGTCTCGCGAGGGGCACGACTATCTCGAGGCATTGACCATCGATCGGGAGCTGCCCGGGTCGCTGGCCTACGCGATCGACCGGTACGGATCCTCGGCGCGGGCCGTGCGCGACCAGCTTTCGCACGACACGTGGATGATCCTCAGCTCGGTGGACCGGGCGTTGGCCGAGTACCGGGAGAGCGATGGCGACGAGACGGCGCTCTCGGCGGTGCATTCGCTGACGCTGGCCGCCCTGCTCTCGCTGTCCGGCATCGGCGCCGAGTCGCTGGTGCGCGACATCGGTTGGTGCGTCATGGATATCGGCAAGCGCATCGAGCGCGGGCTGGCCGTGACGGCGCTGCTCTCGGCGGCGTTGACCGAGACGTATCCGCCGGAGGCCGAGCGGGTGGTCACCGAGGCGGTGTTGCAGGCGGCCGAGTCGTCGGTGAGTTACCGTCGGCGCCACCGGGATTCGGTACGGGTCTCGGCGGTCGCCGGGTTGCTGCTGTTCGACAGGGGCAATCCGCGGTCGCTGGCCTACCAGCTGGAACGGCTCGACGCGGATTTCGCCGCGCTGCCCGGCGCCTCGGGATCCTCACGGCCGCAACGGTTGCTGGCCGACGCGCAGCGCATGCTGCGCCGCGTCGATCCGGACGACCTGAACGTCACCGACGAGAACGGAAGGCGCACCGAGCTGGCCGAACTGCTCGACGGTGTGCACCTGCGGCTGCGCAAGGTGGCGGAATCCTTCGAGACGACGAAACTCTCGCTGCCGGTGGGCATTCAGCCGCTGTGGGGTAGCACGCGGGTGGTCGGATGATCGACGGCGCGACGCGGCGGTACCGGGTATCCCACCGCACCACCTACACCTACTCCGAGGACGTGACCAGCTCCTACGGGCGCGCTTACCTGACACCGCGCGAGTTCCCCGGTCAGCGGGTGCTCGCGCACGAGGTGAACATCGACCCGGCGCCGTCGGACCGGTCCATCGGCACCGATGTGTACGGCAACACCACGCACTACTTCCATGTCACGGCCGAACACCGGGAGCTGGTCGTCAGCGCGGAGTCGACGGTCGAGGTCGACCCGCCCGCCGAGCCGACGGACGACCCGGCGCTGCTGCCGTGGGAGTCCGCCAGGCCCAGCCACGCGACCGGTCCGCTGGCCGTTGAGTTCACCCTCGACCTGCACCCGCCGGAGATCACCGAGGAGATCACCGCCTACGCGGCGCGCTCGCTCACACCGGGACGCCCGCTGCTCGCCGCGGTGACCGAGCTGACGACCCGCATCAACACCGACTTCACCTACTGGTCTGGCTCGACGACCGTCTCGACCAGGGTCTCCGACGTGTTCTACGCGCGCGCGGGCGTTTGCCAGGATTTCGCTAGAATCGCCGCGGCCTGCCTCCGGTCGCACGGGCTCGCCGCGCGATACGTCTCCGGCTACCTCGCGACGGACCCGCCGCCGGGCAAGGAGCGCATGGTCGGCGCCGACGCCACGCACGCCTGGGCGGCGGTGTGGGTCCCGGGCCAGAACTCGTCCGAACGCGCGGGCCGCTGGATCGGCTTCGACCCCACCAACGACCAGCTCGCGGACGAGCGCTACGTCGTCGCAGCGTGGGGCTGCGACTACGCGGATGTGCCACCGCTGCGCGGCATCATCTACACCGAGGCCAAGGAGAGCTCGATCACGGTCGCGGTCGACGTCGCTCCCGTCGAGGTGTGAATTCCCGTTTCGCGATAACCTCCGCCACTGCCCTCGTCGAGAACACGCGGTTGGTCGGCGACTTCGCGCGAGCTTGTGACCTGCCCTCAGGCGCGGAGACGTTCCCGGCGGAGCTGGTCGACCTCGGGAAGATTCAGCGGTTCGAGGGTGTCGACGCCGAGGGCTCGGATGAGCAGGAGGTCGGCGAGCTCGGGGTTGCGGGCGAGGGCCGGGCCGTGCATGTAGGTGCCGATGACCGAGCCCTGGACGACCCCCTCGAGTCCGTCGCCGACGCCGTTGCCGACGCCGCGGGTGACGCGCGCGAGGCCGGTCGCCTCCGGGCCGAGCTTCGTTCCGCCACGGTGGTTTTCGAATCCGGTGAGCGCAGCGGTGAGTCCGTCGAGCATGGGAGTGGTCGTCACTTCGCCGATGGCGCGCTTGGCCTGGGGCGAGGTGGTCACGTCGAGCAGGCCGACGCCGTCGACACGCTCGCCCGAGGAGGTCTCGTACCAGTTGCCGAGTACCTGAATCGCCGCGCAGATGGCAAGCACCGGAGCGCCTTTCGCGGCCGCCTCCTGCAGGCCGGGGTAGCGCTGCAGGTGCCGGGTGGCCAGCCGCTGCGCCGAGTCCTCCGCGCCGCCGAGGGTGTAGATGTCCAGCGAGTTCGGAACCGGTTCGGGCAGCGTGATTTCCACGATCTCGGCGTCGTAGCCGCGCATGCGCAGCCGTTGGCGCAGGACGAGCGCGTTGCCGCCGTCGCCGTAGGTGCCCATCACATCGGGCAGCACGAGGCCGATCCGTACCGTCGAGTCACCCATGATTCTCCAAGTCGCGGTTGAGGTCGCGGAACGCGGTGTAGTTGGCGAGCACCTCGACCTGCCCTGGCGGGCAGGAGGCGATGGCGCGCAAGGGATCCGGCACGGTGGTGTGCTCGACGCCCGCGTACGTGAGGCGCACAGCGAGGTCGGTCGCGCGCTCGCCGGAGGCGACGACCTGCACGCCCTCGAAGTGCTCGAAGCGCACGTCCCACAGCCAGGAGAGGTCCTCGCCGTCGGGCACCTGCCCGTTCACCGCGATCACCAGTCCGGCCGCGGTCGGCTCGATCATCGAAAGGGCTTCCTGCCAGCCCGCCGGGTTCTTGGCGAGCAGCAGCCGCGCGGCGTGCTCGCCGACCTGCACGGTCCGGTAGCGGCCCGCGATCTCGCGCACCGTGCCCGCGGCTACGACGGCCTTGGCCGTTTCGGCGCCCAGCGCGACCGCGGCGGCGACCGCCTGCGCGGCATTACCCCGGTTGGCCCTGCCGGGCAGCGCGAGCTCGAGCAGATGGCGTTCGCCGTCGGGGCCGACGAGGTCGTTCCCCTCCAGGTGCCAATCGGGTTGCGGCCGTTGGAAATCCGTGCCGGTGCTGCGCCAGTGCTCGCCCTCCCAGATGATTGGCTCGCCGGAGCGCGGACAACTCGTCGCGTCCATCGCCCAGCCGCTGCCCGCGGCGACCCACACCACGTTCGGGTGGTCGTAGGCGATCGAGGTGACCAGCACGTCGTCGCAGTTGGCGATCACCACCGTGTCGGGGTGCTTGGCGAGTCCGGCGCGCAGCTTGCGCTCGATCATGTTGATCTCGCCGACCCGGTCCAGCTGGTCGCGGCTGAGGTTCAGCAGCACAACGGCCGCCGGGTTCAGCGAGTCGCTGACGTGCGGCAGATGCAGTTCGTCCACCTCGATGGCGGCCAGCGGCACACCCTGGTGCGTGCTCAGCGCGGCCACGATGCCCGCGTCCATATTGGCGCCGTCGGCCTGCGTGGCGACCTGACCGAGGGTGCTCAGCGCGGCGGTGGTCATCCGCGTCGTCGTCGACTTGCCGTTGGTGCCGGTGACCAGCACCGTCCGCCTGCCACGTCCGAGCTGGTCCATGATCGTCGGGTCGATCTTCAGCGCGATCAGGCCGCCGATCATCGAACCCTTGCCGCGTCCCGCCTTCTGCGAGGCCCACGACGCTGCCGCCGCGGCCCGCAGGGCGATCCGCCCACGCATCGATATCTTCGCCACGCCGAGAGTCTATGTGCGGGGTTCTTGGTGCGCCGCGACAGCGTGGGTCGGTGAGGTCGGGGTCACGGGGTTGCGCCTGCGCGCCGGCAAGTTGCGGCGTAGGGGTGGTGGCCACACAGGCTTTGCACTCCTCACATAGGCGGTGGCTATGTGACGCGTATACGGGGTGTGTGGGAGCAGTCGCTGCGTGGTGGTTGGGGATTGGTGGGGTGGGCGCGACGCGACGGCCGGGCGGAGGTCAGTCTCGGTACAGCTTGGCCGCGTAGTTTTCCGGCGAGTAGTACCGCTCCAGTTCGTCCACCGTCTCCTTCACATTCGGATCCACGTCCTTGACCAGGCAGGCGGTGCTGGGGAGGGTGTCGGCGGGCCACTGCTCCGGCTCCCACAGGTGGCTGCGGATGAACGCTTTGGCGCAGTGGAAGAAGATCTGTTCGACGGCGACCTCGACGGCGAGGATCGGGCGGTGGCCCTTGACCACCATGTCGTCGAAGTAGGCGGCGTCGCGGACCAGGCGGGCGCGGCCGTTGACGCGCAGGGTGTCGCGGCGGCCTGGGATGAGAAAGAGCAGGCCGACGTGCGGGTTGGCGAGGATGTTGAGGTAGCCGTCGGCCCTGCGGTTGCCAGGGCGCTCGGGGATGGCGATGGTGCGGTCGTCGAGCACCTTCACGAAACCCGCAGGGTCGCCCTTGGGCGAGGCGTCGCAGTTGCCGTCGGCGTCGCTGGTGCTCATCACCAGGAACGGGGAGTTGGCGATCCACTCGCGGTCGCGCTGGTGCAGTGCGACGCGCTCTTTCGTCGCCGCGCGCGGCATCACCGCGCCGAGCAACGCACGCAGGTCGGCGGTGTCGGTGATCTCTGTGGTCTCTCCCATACCTCGATTGAAGCACCCCCGATCAGAAGTGCACGTCGAATAGATTCGGCTGACCCGCCGCGTACCGGTCGGCGTCCATGCGCCGCAACGGTTCCAGTTCGGTCGCGCGGTACAGCGTGTACATGCGGCAGCGTGGCGCGTCCGAACCCGCGACGTCCAGCAGCGCGTTCACCGCGGCCCGTGCTGACTCGTTGGCGCCCTCCATGGTGGCGAGGTCGACGTTGGTTCGCACGTA
This sequence comes from Nocardia amikacinitolerans, assembly GCF_900215415.1. Classification (NCBI taxonomy): domain Bacteria; kingdom Bacillati; phylum Actinomycetota; class Actinomycetes; order Mycobacteriales; family Nocardiaceae; genus Nocardia; species Nocardia amikacinitolerans. The sequence goes on from NZ_OBEG01000007.1 coordinate 5,012, forward strand.
ATCGCCCGCGAGGAACAGGTTTTCGAGATCGCCGTGCGGTTCGGGGCGGTGCTCCCACGACCCGGCGGTGTTGATCAGCAGTGGGTCGGCGTTGGTGTTGCGGCGCTGTTCGGACTGCCAGGCGATCGCGGGATCGAGGAACCAGGAGTGCAGGTCGGCGTCGCGTAGTTCCTCGCCGCGATCGTTGAGGTGCGCCTGCATCTGCGCCCACACTTCGCGCGCGATCTCCTGGTGCGTGCATTCCTTGGCGGTCTTGCCGTACAGGATGCCGGGGGTGTTCCAGTCGGAGATGTCGACCGAGAGGCAATCCTGCACGGTGCCGTCGCCGAATTCCGCGAGCTTGCGCGTCCACAGCTGGTTCTGGCTGATCGAAGTCAGCGACCACGGCGCGTCGATGTAGGCGGTGTGGCCCCTGGAGATCTCGGCCGGTCTGCGCAGGTAGAACTGGATGCCGGTCATCCAGTCCACGAACAGCCGGTCCATCGCGGCCAGCTCCGGGCGCACCTCGAGCACGTCGGGCGACCACAGCGCGCGGGCCTGTTCGGCGGCCAGCGCCACCACGAAGTAATCGGCCTCGACCGTGCGGCTGCCGTTGCCGTCGACGATGCGGGCGCCGCTGATGCGCCGGTCCCGCACCTCGAGCCCGCGCACCTCCGCGCCGAGCGCGAATTCGACGCCGAGTTCGCGCAGCCGTGCGGTCCACGGATCGATCCACGCCGCGTTGGTCGGGCCGTTCAGCACCCGGTCCAGCGCGCCGTCGTTGCCGACCTCGAACGGGTTGCCGAGGAACTGCTCGCCCATATTGCCGATGGTGCGCACGCTGGCGAGGTTGTCCTTGGCGGCGACCATGATGCTGGTGAGCGTGCGCGAGATCAGCGCGCGGAATTCGTGCGAACGGTGGTGCGCGCCGACGAAATCGCGCCAGGCCATGTGCTCCCACTGGCCGTAGCGGCGGGCGTCGCAACTGGTGTTGAACACGAGCAGCCGGTTGGCGAAGTAAAGTCCTTCCGCGGCGGGCATTTTCAGTGCCGTCGCGATGGCGGCGCCGACGGTCTCGCGGAAGTCCTCCGGCCGCGGATTCGGTCTGGCGCGGAAGCCGAGCGGTATCTGGAAGTCGTCGCCGTCGCGGCGGGACATGCGCGCCTCGGGCATCGCGATCAGGTTGTTCCAGACTCCTTCGGCGTTACCCGCGAACGGGATTCGCCGCATCGTGTCCGGAATGTGCTGGTAGAAGCCGGGAAAGAAACGGAAGCCGTGTTCGCCGGGGAGATCGGGACGTCCGCCGGACCCGCTGCCAGGCACCGGAATGCTGCGCGCCTTACCGCCGAGCGCCCGTCTCTCGTAGACGGTGACCTGGAATCCGCGTTCGGCAAGTTCGTGCGCCGCGGTGAGTCCCGCGACCCCGCCGCCGAGCACCGCCACCCGTCTGCCGCTGGGAGCCCCCGATGCGAGCCCCGGTCTCAGCGCACTGGCCGTGAAAGCCCCCGCCGACGAAACCCCCATTGCCACCGTGCCGCGAAGCATCGTTCTTCGCGAGACGGCCCATCGCTGTTCTGCCATGCGCGTCTCTGCTGCCTAGCCTTCGGGACCCTACCTTCACCGCCGCACCCACTGTAAAGCGCCTGTTCGGGGCCATCCCACCCGCCCCTGCCGCCGCCGGGTCGCGGCCGTATGGATCGGCCGCGGCGAGTACAGCGCCCCGAGAGTACCGCCGCCCTCGCGCGACGCGAGCTACTTCCCGAAACTCGCAATTCGCAAACTCGCACTCGGGAGGGGTTTCAACGCAGCCGAGTTCGCCTGCCCGCTCCGTTCGGCGGCTGTCTCACCCACGGAACTCGTATTCGGTGGAATCTCAACGCACCGCTGGGTTCGGCGGCCGGATCCGATCCGCGGTCCTCGCGGCCCACGGAATCCGTACTCGGCGGATGCTCGGCGCAGCGCGGGTTCAGCTGCCGGACCCGATTTCGCGGTGTTCGCGACCCACGGAACCAGTGGGCGGACGATCAGCGCAGCGCGGGTTCGGTGGCCGGATCCGATTCCGCGGTCTCAGCTACCCGCGTCGGCTTGCCCGCGGTGGTGGCGACGAACGCGCCGGTGATCACGACCAGGCCGCCGAGCAACTGCCACCCGGTCGGCGTCTCGTCGAGGAAAGCCCAGGCCGCGGCGATGCCGACGACCGGGACGAGCAGCGAAAGCGGCGCGACCGCGCCCGCCGGATAGCGACTCATCAGGTACGTCCACAACCCCGATCCCGCGACCGTGCCCAGCGCGACGATGTAGGCCAGGCCGAGCAGCGCGGGCCACCCGGTCGGCGCGGAGATGTCGGCCAGTGCGTGCCAACCGGTCGCCGGGCCTTCGGTGAGCGTGGAGAGAGCGAACAGCGGAAGCGGCGGAACCACCGTCATCCACAAGGTCAGGTGCAGCGGGTTGACCTCGCTCGAAGCCGCGGCCAGCCGAGAGCCGATATTGCCGAAGGCCCAGCCGAGCCCGCCCGCCAGGGTGAGCAGCAGCGGAAGCAGCGGCGCGACGTGCACGCGGTCGGCGCCGATCACCACGATCCCGGCCACCGCGACGAACAACCCGCCCAGTTGGATCGGGCGCAGCCGCTCACCGAGCAGCAGCGCGCCGAGCACCACCGTGAACGGTGCAGAGGATTGCAACACCAGCGAGGCCAGCCCGGTCGGCATGCCCTCGCGCATCGCGGTGAACAGAAATGCGAATTGCAGCACGCCGAAACCCGTGCCGTACAACAAGAGCCAGCGCAACGGCACGTTCGGACGCGGAACGAACAGCAGCACCGGCACGGCGAGCACCGCGAAACGCAGGGCCGCGAAGAACAGCGGCGGGAAGTGGTCGAGGCCGACTCGGATGGCGATGAAGTTCAGGCCCCAGAGCAGGACGACGGTGAGGCCGAGCAGGCGGTCGCGGTTGGTCACGCTCACCATGGTCGAGCTGGAAAAGCATCAGCACAATCGAATAAATCTGCACTGATACTGTAGCAATGCTTCACTATCGACGAAAGGATGCGCCTGTGCCGATCGGGTCGCAGGGGCCGCCGATGTCCGTGGATCGGCTGCGAGTCCTGCGCGAATTCGCCGACCGCGGAACCATTTCCGCCGTGGCCGACGCGTTGTCCATGACGCCGTCCGCGGTTTCCCAGCAACTCAAGACGCTGGCCAAGGAGGCCGGTGTCGCGCTGCTGGAGCCCGACGGCCGCCGCATCCGTCTCACCGACGCGGGGCAGGCGCTTGTCGTCCGCGCCGACGAGGTGCTCGCCGCCATGGACCGGGCGGTCGCGGAGATGGCGCACTATCGCGGGTCGCCGAGGGGGCAGGTGCGGGTTGCGCTGTTCCCGTCGGGTGCGGCGCTGCTGCTTCCGCTGGTTTTGCCCGCGCTGGCGGGCAGCGACGTCGACGTGGTCGCCCGCGACGAAGACGTGCCCCCGAGCGGAGTGCCGGGCCTGCTCGCCGACTACGACATCGTCCTGACCCACCGCGACGAGCGCTCCGGCTCGGTGGCCGGACCGCGCATCACCTCGCGGTTCCTTATGCGCGAACCCATCGACGTTGTCGTCGCCCCGACGCACCGGCTGGCTGGGCAGCGCTCGGTGACCCCCGCCGAACTCGCGGACGAGACCTGGCTCAGCGTGCGCGGCGGCTTCCCGGTCGACGACGTGCTCGAATCGATCGCAACGGTGACCGGAGTTCAGCCGCGAATAGCGCAGCGGCTCAACGATTTCCGCGTCATCGAAACGCTCGTCGCATCCGGCTACGGCGTCGCGCTGATGCCGCGCTTCGCCGTCGCCCACCCGGATCTCGCGGTGCTGCGACTCTCCGGCGTCCGCGCCGCCCGCAACTACGACCTGGTCACCCGTGCGCACGCGGAAAGACGGCCCGCGATCGCCACGGTCCTCGCCGCTTTCCGCTCCGCCGCTGACCAAGTCACTGCGGAGTAGTGGCCCGTCATCGCCCGGGTGCTGGCTGCGCTTCGCTCTGCCGCTGCCCCGGCACTGGGGAGTAGCGGCTCGCGATCGCCAGGTGTCTGCGGCGTTCCGGTCGGCTGCGGGTCGGGGCGCAAGGAGGTGGCAGACGCGAAGTTGCCGCTCTGCCAGTGCCGTCCGCTCGCGGAGTAGTGGCCCGTCATCGCCAGGGTGCTGGCTTCCCTTCGCTCTGCCGCTGGCCCCGGCACTGGGGAGTAGCGGCTCGCGGTCGCCATGGTGCTGGCGGCCTTTCGCTCCGCCGCGGACCGAGTCACCGCGGAGTGGCGCCCGCGGCGCCCGCGGTCGTCTCGGCTTTCGCGGCGTCCTCCGACGGCGCGGCGCGTCACCGCGGAGTGCGGACGCGAATGTTGTCGCCCGCCACAGTGCTCCTGGCGGAGCGTATGCCGCAGTGAACGAGCCCGCCATTGCCGGTGCATGGCGTTCGCGGCGGCGGATTGTCCACCGCGCAGTGGGTAGCCGCCGGGCGGAGTAGTGGCCCGCCATCGCCCGGGTACTGGCTTCCCTTCGCGCCGCCGCAGACCGAGTGACTGCGGAGTAGCGGCTCGCGATCGCCAGGCGCCTGGCGTTCCGGTCGGCTGCCGACCGGGGCACACGGAAGTGGCAGACGCGAAATCGCCGCTCTGCCAGAGTGGTCCGCTTGCGGAGTGGCGGCCGCGGTCGGGTGCTGGTGGCCTTTCGCGCCGCTGCGGACCAGGTCACCGGCGGAGTAGCAGACGCGAAATCGGCGCCATGCCAGCGTGCTCCGCATGCCGAGACGTGCTTCTGGCAGAGCGTATGCCGCGGTGAACTGCCAGCCATTGCCGGTGCATGGCGTTCGCGGCGGCGGATCGTCCGCCGCGCAGTGGGTAGCCGCCGGACCGAAGGCCGCTCGGCAGTCGACTTGCCCTGCCGCGACTTTCGACTATGGCCCGGTGCCGGGCGAGTCAACCGGAAGACCCGCCGCGTGCCCCGTCTAACGCAGACCCATCGGCCCCGGATGCTGGTACTGCTGCGCGCCGATGTAGCCGAAATCGTCGGCGACCATCGCGGCCAGTTCCAGCAGGGCCCGTCGGGTCGGCTTGCTGACCAGCTCCAGGTCGATCTCGGCGCCCTCGGCGAGGTGATCGTCGAAGGGCACCACCTGCACCGCGCGGGTGCGATCGAGGAACAACTTGCGCAGCTGGTCCAGGTCGACGGTGGAGGCGCCGCGGCGCGAGGCGTTGACCACCACCACGGTGCGCTCGACGAGCTTGCCGTAGCCGTGGTGGTCGAGCCAGTCCAGCGTGGCAGAGGCGCTGCGCGCGCCGTCGATCGCGGGCGAGGTGACCAGCACCAGCGAGCTGGCCATATCGAGCACGCCGGACATCGCCGAGTGCATCAGACCGGTGCCGCAGTCGGTGAGGATGATGTTGTAGAACGACTGCAGGATGCTGATCGCCTTGCGGTAGTCGGCCTCGCTGAACGCCTCGGAGACAGCCGGATCCTGTTCGGAGGCAAGCACTTCCAGTCGGCTCGGGGCCTGCGAGGTGTGCGCGCGGACGTCCGAGTACCTGGAGATCTGCTGATCCTCCAGCAGGTTGCGCACGGTGGAGCGGGTCTGCCTCGGCACCCGATGCGCCAGCGTGCCGAGGTCCGGGTTGGCGTCGATCGCGATGACCCGGTCGCCGCGCAGCGAGGCGAAGGTCGAGCCGAGGCCGACCGTGGTCGTCGTCTTGCCGACGCCGCCCTTGAGCGAGAGGATCGCGATCCGATAGTCGCCGCGCACCGGCTGGTTCACCCGGTCGACGAGGTCGCGGTAGACGATGTCGGCCGCGGATTCGCCCGGGTTGATCATGCCGCCGGAGGCCTTGTGGACGGCGCGACGCCACCCGCTGCGCGGCGCCCGGCGGGCCCGCTTCAGCAGGTTGAGGTCGTTGACCGAGTGCCCGGGCTGGCCGGGCTGCGGCACGTGCTGCGGCTGGAACGGCTGCTGCTGCGGGCCACCCCACTGCTGGCCGGGACCGGTGTGTCCGGGCGACGTCTGGCCGGGTCCGGTGAGTCCGGGCGGCGTTTGCCCGGGACCGGTGAGCCCGGGCGGTGTCTGCCCGGGACCCGTCGGGCCGAGCGGTGTCTGCCCAGGACCGGTCGGCCCGAGCGGCGGCGGGCCGATCGGCGCTGGCGGCTCCTGGTACATCGGCTGCGGCGGGGCCATCGGCTGGACCGGCGGAGGCGGCGGCGCCCAGCTGTAGATCGGACCGCTCGATTGATCCTGTGCCGCACCGGCTTCCGGGCCGCTCTCCTGCGGAACCCGGCGAACCAGACCGTCCGGTCCGATCTCCTGGCGGTACTCGCCGTAGGGCGCGCCGCGCTGGTCGGGACCGGGCGGCGGCGGAAGCTGTTCGAGGCCCGGCTGATACGGCCCACCCTGGTAGAGGCCGGGCTGCTGCGCGAACGGGCCGGTGCTGTACGGACCGTACGGCTCCGCGGCTCCGTTCGGCGCGAACTCGGCTGGGCCGTAGCCGGGCGGGGCGACGGGCTGCGGATACACGCCGGTCGGATCGCCGGGGCCAACGGCGGGCGGATAACCGGTGAACTGCCCCGTTTCCGGCGCGGCATCGGCCTGCGCCGGTTCACGACCACCCGGTGCGGCCTCCTGCCCCTCGGGGGCTTCGGCCGCTGCTACGGCGTCCTTTTCGGGCGCCTCGGCGGGTGTCTCGTTCGTCTCGTCCTGCGCCACATGCGATCCGGCGGGTTCGGCAGTGACCGCGGCCGTATCCACCGAATGACTCTGCAGCCAGGGCGGAGAGGTCGGATTGTGGTCGTTGTTTGTCACAGTTCCCCCATCTGCTCGGGATTCGAGCAGAGAGCTCGGCGCTTGAGTGCAACCAACGCTAGCAGGTGAGCAAACCTCCGCGCAGGCTGTGTCCTGCCGCGCAGCACCCATAGCCTGGCGCGATGATCTTCGAGGCGCCGATGCTACTGCGCTGTGACGGCAAACCTTTCGCCACGATCGTCCGCTACGGCTACGAGACGCCGTGGGCCACCGGCGAGCTGCGCGCTCACGATCCGGTCGAGTTCGAGAGGTTCGATCGCGCGGGTGCGCTGCAGCGGTGGTCGCGCGAACAGGCCGAGCTGCTGACGGACGACGAATACGACGCGGGATACGCGCGCGAGCAGGCGCGACTCGGCCTGTCGGATGCCGATGTGCGACAGTGCGAATCGGCGGTGTGGACGATCGTCACCGCGGACGGGACTGAGCACCAGACGTATTCGCTGGACTTCCTCGACGGCTGGATCCAGTGGCGCTGGTGAGACTCGGCGACGAGCCGGCGCCGGTGACGCCGCAGCTCCGTCGAAGGCGCGGCCGACCGCGCGGCACGCGCTGGTGACGTGGCCGGGGCGGAAACCCCGACCACGTCGAACGCGTCAGCTGGCGCGGTTGATCGCGGAGACGACCGCGCGCAGCGAAGCGGTGGTGATCGAGGTGGCGATGCCCACGCCCCAGACCACCTTGTCGCCGATGGCGCACTCCACGTAGGCCGCGGCCTGCGCGTCGTCACCCGCCGACATGGCGTGCTCGGAGTAGTCCAGCACCCGCACGTCGTAGCCGACGGTCGCGATGGCGTCGACGAACGCGGCCAGCGGCCCGTTGCCGTTGCCGGTGACCTCCTGCTCGACGCCGTCCACCTTCACCACGGCGGTGATGGAGTCCACCCCGCCGTCGGTCTCGGACGCGGTGACCCGCTGCCGGATCCGCTCCAGCGGCCGGATCGGGGCCAGGTACTCCTCGTGGAAGACGTCCCACATCTCCTTCGGCGTGACCTCGCCGCCCTCGCCGTCGGTGATCCGCTGGATCGCCTGGGAGAACTCGATCTGCAGGCGGCGCGGCAGCACCAGGCCGTGATCGGTCTTCATGATGTAGGCGACGCCGCCCTTGCCGGACTGCGAGTTGACCCGGATGACCGCCTCGTAGGTGCGGCCGACGTCCTTCGGGTCGATGGGCAGGTACGGCACCTCCCAGGTGATCTCGGAGACGTCGGCGTCCTGCGCGTCGGCCGCGGCCTTCATCGCGTCCAGGCCCTTGTTGATGGCGTCCTGGTGGCTGCCGGAGAACGCGGTGTAGACCAGGTCGCCGCCGTACGGGTGCCGCTCGTGCACCGGCAGCTGGTTGCAGTACTCGACGGTGCGGCGGATCTCGTCGATGTCGGAGAAGTTGATCTGCGGGTCGACGCCGCGGGAGAACATGTTCATGCCCAGCGTCACCAGGCAGACGTTGCCGGTGCGCTCACCGTTGCCGAACAGGCAGCCCTCGATGCGGTCGGCGCCCGCCTGGTAGCCCAGCTCGGCCGCGGCGACCGCGGTGCCTCGGTCGTTGTGCGGGTGCAGGGACAGCACGATCGAGTCGCGGCGGGCCAGGTTGCGGCTCATCCACTCGATGGAGTCGGCGTAGACGTTCGGCGTCGCCATCTCGACGGTGGCGGGCAGGTTGATGATCAGCGGCTTGTCGGGGGTCGGCGCGATGATCTCGGAGACCGCGTCGCACACCTCGCGCGCGTACTCCAGCTCGGTGCCGGTGTAGGACTCCGGGCTGTACTCGTAGCGCCAGTTGGTGTCGGGGTAGCGCTGCTCGACCTCCAGGCACAGCTTGGCGGCGTCGGTGGCGATCTTCTTGACCGCGTCGCGCTCGGCGCGGAAGACCACCCGCCGCTGCAGGATGGAGGTGGAGTTGTAGAAGTGCACGATGACGTTGCTCGCGCCCGCGCAGGCCTCGAAGGTGCGTTCGATCAGCTCGGGGCGGCACTGCGTCAGCACCTGGATGGTGACGTCGTCCGGGATGGCGCCGTCCTCGATGATCTCGCGGACGAAGTCGAAGTCGGTCTGGCTGGCCGACGGGAAGCCGACCTCGATCTCCTTGTAGCCCATCCGCACCAGCAGGTCGAACATGCGGCGCTTACGCGCGGGGCTCATCGGATCGATCAGTGCCTGGTTGCCGTCGCGCAAATCCACGGCGCACCAGCCGGGGGCGCGGTCGATGATCTTGTCCGGCCAAGTACGGTCGGGCAGCGTGATCGGCTCGACCTCCTCGGCGAACGGCCGATACCGGAATGTCGGCATCGAGGAGTTCTTCTGCTTGTTCCATCCGGGTTGGTCGGCGGGCGCGGCCTTGCTGGGAGCGGTGATCGTGCGCGAGCCGGAAACGTAGGCGTCAGCAGGGGACATGCGATTTCTCCATGGTGTGGGGGTTTCCCGATTATTGGGCGACCGGCAGGCGAAACCCCGCGACGGGAGCCGGTCCGATCAGACCCCGTCGCGGCGGCCGAGAAGAAGTGCCCGCTGCATGATTCTGACGAGTTTAGCGTGTCGCGGCGCGGTGCTGGAAGCCCGGTCCGATTGCGCGTGGTATGCGGGGCTGCCGATAGCGTGCCGGGAGAACTGAACGCTTGTACGGGCCGCGGGTCCGACGGGACGTCGAAGGAACGTATCGGATGACTTGGCTCGAACTACTCGCCGTCTTCGGGGCGGGCATCGCCGCGGGCGGCATCAACACCATCGTCGGCTCCGGCACCCTGATCACCTTCCCGGTGCTGCTCGGCTTCGGGCTGCCGCCGGTCACCGCGAACGTGTCGAACACCATAGGCCTGGTCCCCGGTTCGATCAGCGGCGTCATCGGCTATCGGCGCGAGCTCGCCGGTCAACGTTCCCGTCTGCTCCAGCTCGGCACGGCCTCGCTGCTCGGCGGCATCACCGGCGCGGTGTTGCTGCTCGTGCTGCCGGCCGCGGCGTTCAAGGCGATCGTGCCCGCGCTGATCATCGTGGCGCTGATCCTGGTGGTGGTGCAGCCGCGGCTCTCGGCCTGGGTGAAGCGGCGGCGCGAGAACGGCGCGGGGACCGTGCCGGAGCACGGCGGACCGATCCTGCTCGCGGCGGTGTACGGCACCGGCATCTACGGCGGCTACTTCGGCGCGGCGCAGGGCGTGCTGCTGATCGGCCTGCTCGGCATCTTCGTGCACGACGAGCTGCAGCGGCTCAACGCCGTGAAGAACGTGCTCGCGCTCATCGTCAACGCGGTCTCGGCGGTCATCTTCATCGTGGTCGCCGAGGTGGACTGGCAGGCCGTGGCGATGATCGCGATCGGCTCGATCATCGGCGGCCAGCTCGGCGCCCACTACGGCAGGCGGATGCCGCCGAACGTGCTGCGCGCCGTCATCGTGGTGGTGGGCAGCATCGCGGTGGTCCGGCTGCTCATGTCATGAGAAGGCAAGGACCCGAGGCGATCTCAGGGTCGAATTCGTCACTAAGGATGACGACGCGCGCGGTGGCCGGGGCACAGGATGGTCACTGTGCGTAGGTGGAAGTTCGTGCTGATCGTGGTCGCGGCGGCGGCGCCCGTGCTGACCGCGTGTACCGCGGTTCAGCAGGCGACGGCCGTCTCGGAGCTGGTCCGGCAGGCCGACGCGGCGCCGACGCCACGACTCGACTGGCGGCCATGCGCCGATGCCGATCTCGGCGGCCTCGAGTGCGCGACCGCCGCGGTACCGCTGAACTACGCCGAGCCCGAGGGCAAGACCATCGAGCTCGCGGTGGTGCGGCAGCTGGCCGCCGATCCCGAGCGCCGCATCGGCACCCTGTTCACGGCCGCGGGCGGGCCCGGCGGCTCCGGTATCGACTGGGCGCGGCAGGGCGAACTGGCCGAGGGGGAGACCCGCGAGCGTTTCGACGTGGTGACCTTCGACCAGCGCGGGATCGGCCGCAGCGCCCCGGTGCGCTGTTTCGCCGACGACGAGCAACGGCGCCGGTTCTGGGACGCCACGCTGTTGCCGCCCGCGAACGCCGAGCAGGAGCGCGCCGCCGAGCAGGCGGCGCGCACGCTCGCGGAGGGGTGCGCGAAGCACAGCGGCGAATTGCTCGGGCACCTCACCACGGTCGACGCGGCCAGGGACATGGACCTGCTGCGGCGCGCGGTCGGCGAGGAGAAGCTGACGTACGCGGGCGGGTCCTACGCCAGCTATCTCGGGCAGGTGTACGGCGCGCTGTTCGGCGAACGTGTGCGCGCACTCCAGCTGTCCTCGATGCTCGACCCGAGGGTCTACACCGACGACGTCCGCGCCTACGTCATCGATACCGCCGCGGGCACCGCGGAGATTCACGCGGAGTTCCTGCGGCTGTGCGCCGAGGCGGGAAAGGCCAAGTGCGCCTTCGCCGGTGGCTCCGAGCGGTCCGACCTGACCGGTCCCGCCACACCGCAGGAGCGGGCCGAGAAGGCCGGCAGCGCCGGGCCCGAGCGCGTCGAGACCACCACCCCCACGCCCGCGGACAGCGGGGCGGATCGGTTGCGCGCCAGGGACAACGCCCTGCTCGAGCTGTTGCGTCATGCCCCGATCACGATCGGCGCCGGCGAGCCCGCGGTGCCGGTGCGCTACAGCGAGGTCGTGCAGGCGCACGCGCTGATGCTCTACGACCCGGAGCGCGGCTGGCCCGCGCTCGCCGAGCTGCTGATCGAACTGGAACGCGGCCCGGCGGGCGATCCGGCGAAGGTGCGCGAGATCCTGGCGGCGGCCGTGCCGGACTACGACTTCCTCGACGCCTTCACCGCGATCACCTGCGCCGACCAGAGCGCGGGCTGGCGGTCCGTCGACTGGCCCGCTCTCTCCCACGAGATCGCTTCCGCCGAACCGATTTTCGGCCGGTTCTGGCTCGGCATGCACCAGCCGTGCGCGACGTGGCCCGCACCGGAGGGCGGCTACCCGCAGCGCTACACCGGCCCGTGGACGCTCGGCTCCGACAAACCCGCGCTGCTGCTGAACAACCGCTTCGACCCGGTGACGCCGGTGACCTTCGCCAAGCGCGCGCAGCAGGAGCTGGTCAACGCCAGGCTCGTCGTGGTCGCCGATGGCTACGGCCACGAACCGGACGGCGAGTGCGTGCGACAGCTGCGCGAGCGCTACCTGGTCGACCTGCGACTGCCCGCGCCCGGCGCCACCTGCGCCGCCGATCGGCGGCCGTTCGCGTCCTGAACCACGCCGTCCCGCGGTGGGACCGTGACGTTTCACAGTGGATTCCCTCCCCCCGGCCGGGCGCGCTATTCTGCGCTCGGCCATGCGTGATGAGGGAGGTGGCCTGGTGCACAGACGCGCCTTTTTCAAGGCGGCGGGTTTGGCAGCGCTTTTCGGCGCTGTTGGTTCGACGCTCGACTCGCGGCCTGCCGCCGCGGACCCGGTCTGGCACTCGTTGTTCCGCGAATGGGTGCCGGAAATCTTTGCGCCACTTCCCGATCCGCCCGAGCATTCGCCCGCGATCGTCATCGGCTCCGGTTTCGGCGCCGCCGTCACCGCGCTGCGGCTCGCCGAGGCAGGCGTCGCCAACACCGTGCTGGAGCGCGGATCGCGCTGGCCGAACGACCCGTGGCGGGAGATCTTCACCGGCGACGACCTGCCCGACGGCCGCGGCTTCTGGCACCGCACCGATTTCACCGGCGTAACCAAGGTTCCGATGCATTTCGCCAAGTTCGGCGGCGTGCTCGACTGCACCGAATACCCGGGCATCGATGTGTGGCGGGCGGCGGCGGTCGGCGGCGGCTCGGTGATCTTCTCCGGCGCGATGATCGCGCCGGAGCGCCGCTTCTTCGACGAGGTCTTCCGTGGTTCGGTGGCCTACGACGAACTCGAGCGCGTCTATTACCCGCGGGTGCGCCAAATGTTGCGGCTGGACCCGATTCCGGCCGACATCTACGCCTCGGCCCCGTTCGCGCACTCCCGCGCCTGGGACGACCAGGTGCGCAAGGCCGGATACCACCCGCTCCCCAACGATTCGATCTTCACCTGGGACATCCTGCGCGGCGAGCTGGCGGGCACCACCCGGCCGTCGGCCACCGTGGCGCGCAGCAATCTGGGCAACTCGAACGGCGCGAAGTTCGACCTCAACCAGAACTACCTGCGCTACGCCCAGCAGACCGGCAGGTCGGCGGTGTTCCCCGGCCATCAGGTCGACGCCATCGGCAAGGAGTCCGGCGGTCGCTACACGGTGAGCGTCAGCAAGCTCGCGCCGACCGGCGAGGTGCTCGGCACCCGCACGCTCACCTGCGACCGGCTCTTCCTCGGCGCGGGTTCGATCGGCACCTCCGAACTGCTCGTCCGCGCAAGGGCCACCGGGGCGCTACCGGATCTCAACGAGCACGTCGGCGAAGGCTGGGGCACCAACGGCGACGTGGTGCTCGCGCGCGGCGCCAGCTCGGTGGCCGGACACGGCCAGGGCGTGCCGAGCGCAAGCCGCATCCTCGACGAATCGACCGTGCCGGTCACCCTGGAGAACTGGTACATCCCCGGCATCCCGTTCGAGACGGGCGCGCTCGCCTCGCTCGGCATGGTGCTCGACCCGACGCGCACCCGCTTCGGCTACGACCGGGCCAGCGACTCGGTGGGGCTGTCCTGGTCGACGCGCAATCGTGACGAGGTGGTCGCCGCCGCCAGGGCCGTCGACCGCCGCATCGCCGAACGTGCCGACGCCCTCGTCGAATACGGCGCGCTCGGCTACGACGCGAACGCGCTGTTCACCGCGCACCCGCTGGGCGGCGCGGTGCTCGGCCTTGCCACCGACGGTCACGGCCGGGTGCACGGGTATCCGGGTCTGTACGTGATGGACGGCGCGGCCATGCCGGGCAGCTCGGGCGCGGTGAATCCCTCGCTGACCATCACCGCGTTGGCCGAGCGCAACATCGAGGAGATCATCCGCTCCGGTCGCTGAGCCGAGGATTTGCCGGGAACCATGTCCGGTCGGCCGTTCGCGGGCGGCGGGCCGATTACGCTCGGCGGGGACGTCGGCGTCGAAGGGATTCTTTCCGTGACAGTCCCCACCACAACACCGGACTTCGCGCAGCCACCGTACGCGAACGAGTACCCGCGTAAACCGCCCGCGCTGTGGACCGATTTCGTGATGCTCGCGCTCGCGGTGGTCTCGGTGGCGCTGGTCGTGTGGATCACCTTCTTCCCGGTGTCCGACCGCACCTATCGCACCATCGTGATCGTCGACTACGCGATCTGCGCGGTGTTCGCCGTGGAGTTCCTGTGGCGCTGGCGAAGGGCGGGCTGGCCGTGGACGTTCCCGTTCGTCTACTGGTACGAGGTCATCGGCATGATCCCGGTGGCGAACCCGTTGTTCCGCGGTTTCCGGCTGCTGCGCCTCGTGGTGATCGTGGTGCGGCTTGCCCGGGTCGCCGACCGTGTCTTCGGCGACCGGGTGACCGCCGCGGTGATCAACCGGTTCGTCACCACCATCGTCGACGTGATCAAGCGCCCCATGACGATCGCGGTCCTCGACGAAGTGGCACATGTGCTGCGCACCGGGCACTACACCCGCAACATCGCCGCCGCGCTGGAAGAGAACCGCGCGGAGATGGACGAGATGATCCTCGAGTTGATCAAGAAGGATCCGCAGGCCGGAAAGGTCCGCTACATCCCGTTCCACGACGACATCATCCGCCTGATCGCCGACACCAGCTTCCGCATCGTGTTCCAGGTGCTAGCCGACCCCCGCACCGACGAACTGGTCTCCGACATGATCAGAGAGAACGTCGAACAAATCCGCCAAGCGGTCCGCGACGGCGTCCGAGTCGAACCCTCCGCCTACGGCCCGACCCACCACGAGCGCTCCATCCGCTACCTGCTGGCCAACCAAAAGCCTTCCCCCTGATCGAAGGTGACCGCGACGGTCCCGGACAGGGTGAAGGTGGCATTCGGTCGATGCGGACGGTCACCCGGCGTGCGCGCCGTGCCGGATCTCGTCGCGCGGGCGGGCGTAGCGGACGGTTTCCCAGAGGATCAGGCCGATGAGTACCGCGCACAGGATGGCCAGCGAGGCCAGTGCGGGCAGCGCGCACGCCAAGGGGGTGAGGGCGAGCAGCAGGACGGCGGTGACCACGCGCGGGACGGTGATCTCGCGGGTCGCGTAGTGCTTGAAGCCGACCAGCGCGACCAGGTAGATCACCACGCCGCCGTACAGCGCGAACAGCGGGATGCCGTAGAGCGCGTCGCTCAGCGTGTGCTCCGACGTGTCGCCGACGTAGTAGAGCACCTTCTTCATCCCGAGCGAGAGAGCGATGATGCCGACGACCATCGGAAAGTGCCAGTACGTATAGCAATTGCGGGCGATCTTGATCTGGCGTTCGCCCTCGGCGCGCTTCAGCTCGTGTTCCACCGAGAGCGCGGCGACGTCGAAGTAGGCCCACCACAGCAGGCCGGAGACCGCGAGGCCGAGCATCGACGCGAGCGCGATCGGCCAGGAGATCGGCAGTCCGGCGACGCCGATGCCGATCGAGACGATCGATTCGCCGAGCGCGACGATGATGATCAGCCCGTGCCGCTCGGCGAAGTGGGTGGCCGAGTTGAGGCGCCAGTCCTCGCCGGCGAGCATCGTCCACAGCATGTCGCCGACGATCGCCGCGATCCACAGTCCGATCTGCACCGCGCCGTCGGTCAGCGCGGCGATCACAAGCAGCGTGGTGCCGATGGTGATCGAGCCGAGTCCCCAGCGCACCACCTGTCCGCGCAGCTGCGCGTCACCGGCGCTGGCCAGCCAGAAGACCCACAGGTGCACCAGGCGAACCAGCAGGTAGGCGATCGCGAAGACCAGCGGGCCGAACCAGCCGCCGTCCATGTCGTCGAAGGCCTCCGGGATGGTCAGCGCCGCGAGGAACGCACCGCCCATCGCGAAGAACATCGCCACCCGGGTGATGCCCTCGTCGGCGCGGACCACGTTGCCGATCCACGCGTAGGCGATCCACACCCACCACATGACCGCGAGCACCAGCAGGGCGCGCAGGATGTTCTTGGCGCTGGTGTCGCCTGCCGCGAGGGCGGTCACCATGGTGAACGCGAAAACCAGGACGAGGTCGAAGAACAGCTCGAGCTGGGTCACCGAGGCGCCTTCGGCCATCGGTTGGACCCGAGCCCGTTTTGTACCGATCATGGTGCCCATCGTCGCACCCGCAGGGGGTTCGGCGCGGCCCGGAAACAAAGCGCGGGCATGGTTTTCGCTCAGGGCGTCATCCGCGGTGTCGAATTATGCGCGCTCGCTATATAGCGAATTATGCGCACTCGCTATACGGAATGAAAACTCTCGGATTCCGGGTAGCTTTCCGCGAATTCGATGAAGTTCTGCACCACCGTTTCATTCCAGCGTTGCACGGTGCGTTTCATCAGCAGTCCGGGCAGCGGCAGGCGGGAATGCAACTCGGAGTGGTACCAGACGTCGGCGCCTTCCGCGCCCTCGGAGACCTCGAACCAGCCGCCGCCGCCGATGCCGCGCGAGCTGTCCACGACCTGCCAGGACGAGCGGTTCTCGGTCCATTCGTATTCCAGCACCTGCAAATCGGAGCTGCCGAGCACGTCGGCGGTGACGTAAACGCGATGCGGCCTGCCGTATTCGTCGCGAGTGGCCACGCGCGCGTCCTGATACATCGACCATTCCGGGAGCATTTCGATCGCCGCCAAAGCGTCGAGAACGTGAGCCGGACTTGCCTCGACGGTGAAGCGGATATCGGTTTTCGTGCGCATGCCTGTACCTCCGCCCCCCGGTGGATCAACTCGCCGATTCTGCACAGCGCTCTTCCCATCCGTCAACAACGAGGTCTATGGTGCGCGCTGCTACTGGCGAGTAGATATCTGCGGGGGCCGGAACGACTTTCGCGTCGGCCGTGGCAGCGGGTATTGAAACGCTATTCGCGGTGGTCGGGTCGGCGACCCGCCGGGAATCGGCGGGCCTGTTCGTCCTTTTCGAGGGGCGGCGCGGTTCAGGCGCCTTGACGCGCGATCACTCGGGATGTTCGATCGTCGCGTCCGGTCCCGGATACACCAGGGATTCGTGTCCGTCCGTGAAGCGAACCACGTAGGGCGGTCCGCCGTCCGATCCGCGGACCTCGATGATCTCGCCTTGGCGATCACCTTGCCCCACCACGTGGCCGTGCACGTGCAGCCGGTCTCCAACGTTCGCCATCATCGGTCCATTATCCGATGGGCGTGACGCGTGTCACAAGGTTCCGGCGAATTCGGGCGCGTCAGTCGCGGACGAGTCGTTCGACCGCCGTCTCGATCAAATGCATGCTCTGTTCCTCGGAGAAGATGTCGGGCAGCGTCATGCGGTCCACGATCAGCCAGTTCAGCGCGAGATAGAGCAGGCGGACGGCGTCGGCGTCGCCGGGCTGGCCCGATTCCAGGTGGGTGCGCACGTTGAAGTCGAGGTCCTCGCGCACCCGTTCGGTGAGTACCGCGCGCAGTTCGGGTCGCCGGGTGGCCTCCAAGCGCAGTTCCAGCATGGCGAGATAGCCGGTGCGGAACGCCTCGATGCGCGCGACGATGTCTTTCATCAGCTCGGTGATGTTGGCTCGGGTGCGCGGACCATCGGTCACCTTGGCCATGGTCTCGTCGCTCGGTTGCAGCCGCTCGTAGAAGCGGCTGCCCACCTGGGTCAGCAGATCGTCGCGGTTGGCGAAGTAGTTCGACGCCGTGCCCGCCGGGACCCCGGCCCGTTTGTCCACCGCGCGGAAGGTGAGGCCGCGCGCGCCCTCGTCCGCGAGCACCTCGATCGCCGCGTCGATGAGCGCCTGCCGCCGTTCCGGGTTCGTCCGCATATTGACACCACTCCGTCTGTAGTACTACAGTTCAAATCACTACAGACAGAGTACAACACGACGGGTGGTCTCCGAATGCGAAAGCTTGTGTATTACGTCGGCGTGTCCCTCGACGGCTACATCGCGGGTCCCGGCGGCGAGTTCGACTTCTATCCGCTCGCCGACGACATGTCCGCCTGGGTGAACGCGCACTATCCGGAGCCGATGCCCACCCAAATCCGACCGCTGGTGGGGATGCCGGTGGAGACGCCGAACAAGAACTGGGACACGGTTCTGATGGGGCGCGCCACCTACGAAGCCGGTGAGGTGACCAGCCCATTTACGCACTTGAAGCAGTACGTCATCTCCAACACGTTCGATCCGAACAGCGACCCGGCCGTCGAAGTGGTGGCGGGCGACGCGGTCGACCTGGTGCGGAAGCTGATGCAGGCGGACGGCCTCGACATCTGGCTCTGCGGTGGCGGCAACCTCGCGGCCCAGCTGGCCTGCGAGATCGACGAACTGATCATCAAGAGCTACCCGGTCGTCGCGGGCAGCGGCATCCCGGCCTTCGCCGGTGCCTTCACCCCGACACTGTTCACCCCGACCCGGCGGATGGAATTCAGCAACAACGCCCAGGTGACGTGGTACAGCCGCGCCTGAAGCCGACCGAACCCTCCCCAGAAAGCAGGATCCCCATGCGAAAGCTCGTCTACTTCGTCGGCATGTCCCTCGACGGCTACATCGCCGGTCCGGACGGCGGCATCGAATTCTTCCCCTTGGCGCAGGACTTCGCCGAATGGCTCGGCGCCGAGTACCCGGAGACCCTACCGACGCATGCGCGTCCGCACTTCGATGTCGCGGCCGACGCGCCGTGCAAGAACTTCGACAGTCTGGTGATGGGTCGCGGCACCTACGAACCCGCCTTGCGGGTCGGCATCACCAGTCCCTACTCGCACATGCGGCAGTACGTCGTGTCCGGCACTCTCGGCCGGATCGATGACCCCACGGTCGAGCTGGTCGACGGCGATCCGGTCGATCTGGTCCGCCGGTTGAAGCAGGAGGACGGCATGGACATCTGGCTGGCCGGTGGCGGCAAGCTCGCGGGCGCGCTTCTCGAGGAGATCGACGAACTGATCATCAAGAGCTACCCGGTCACGGCAGGCGCGGGCGTCCGCGCGTTCGACGGTCCGTTCCGGCCGACGCTGTTCGCCCCGACCCGGCGTCATGAGTTCGGCAACGGCACCCAGGTCACCTGGTTGACCAGGGCGTGACAGTCAGGCAGCGGTGAGGAACGACAGCCGGACCTGGCGATCGGGGTTGTCCACGTTCAGATCGACCATGGCGATCGACTGCCAGGTGCCGAGCATCAACTTCCCGCCGACGACCGGCACCGTGGCATAGGGCGCGATCATCGCGGGCATGACGTGCGA
This sequence comes from Nocardia amikacinitolerans, assembly GCF_900215415.1. Taxonomy (NCBI): domain Bacteria; kingdom Bacillati; phylum Actinomycetota; class Actinomycetes; order Mycobacteriales; family Nocardiaceae; genus Nocardia; species Nocardia amikacinitolerans. Next base: position 24,003 of record NZ_OBEG01000007.1, read on the forward strand.
GCGCCCGTGCCCGCGCGAGCCGTGCGCGTGCCGCCACCGGTCGTCGGCGGGCAGCAGGTCGCGCAGCGCGGCGAGCAGGTCGTCGTCGCTGCCGGCGCCCAGTTCGATGATGGCGATACCGGCCGTGGCGTGCGGTACGAAGACGTGCAGCAGCCCGTCGCCGCCTGCCGATCCGGCGAACTCCGCGCACTGCGGCGTGATGTCGTGCACCACCTCGCGGCGGCCCGTGGTGACCGCGATCAGTGAGCTCTTCATGGCCCCATCATTCCCGGTTCGCGGTGCCGCGCGGATGATCATTCGAGAGTTCCTGCGCGTGTGTGCTTTTGCACAGCTCGGGGAGGTAGCGACAAATCCCGTGGACGGCGGCCGGTACTCTTGGTGGCTGTTACCAGCTGATTGTCGATCTTGGAGGACCCTGTCGTGGCTCTCGTTGTTCAGAAGTACGGAGGATCCTCGGTCGCTACCGCCGAGCGTATCCGGCGCGTCGCTGAACGGATCGTCGAGACCAAGAAGCAAGGCCACGACGTGGTGGTCGTCTGCTCGGCGATGGGTGACACGACCGACGAACTCCTCGACCTCGCCCAGCAGGTGGCGCCCGCGCCGCCCGCGCGTGAGATGGACATGCTGCTCACCTCCGGCGAGCGCATCTCCAACGCGCTCGTCGCCATGGCGATCCACTCGCTCGGCGCGGAGGCGCGTTCGTTCACCGGCTCGCAGGCGGGTGTGATCACCACCGGCGCGCACGGCAACGCGAAGATCATCGACGTCACCCCGAGCCGCCTGCGCGAAGCCCTCGACGAGGGCACCATCGTGCTGGTCGCGGGTTTCCAGGGCGTCAGCCAGGACAGCAAGGACGTCACCACGCTCGGTCGCGGCGGCTCCGACACCACCGCGGTCGCGCTGGCCGCGGCGCTGGACGCCGACGTCTGCGAGATCTACACCGACGTGGACGGCGTCTTCACCGCCGACCCGCGCATCGTCTCCGACGCGCAGCGGCTCGAGCAGGTCTCCTACGAGGAGATGTTGGAGATGGCGGCCTGCGGCTCCAAAGTGCTGATGCTGCGCTGCGTCGAGTACGCGCGCCGCTACAACGTGCCCGTGCATGTGCGCTCGTCCTACACCGACAAGCAGGGCACCTACGTTTACGGATCGATGGAGGACATCCCCTTGGAGAAAGCAATCCTCACTGGCGTCGCGCACGACCGCAGCGAGGCCAAGGTGACCGTGGTCGGGCTGTCGGACGAACCGGGATTCGCCGCCAAGGTGTTCCGTGCCATCGCCGACGCCGAGATCAACATCGACATGGTCCTGCAGAACATCTCCAAGGTGGAGACCGGCAAGACCGACATCACTTTCACGCTGCCCAAGACCGAGGGCGCGCGCGCCGTGGAGATGCTGACCAAGCGCCAGGGCGAGATCGGCTTCTCCCAGGTCCTCTACGACGACCACATCGGCAAGGTGTCGCTGGTCGGCGCGGGCATGAAGAGCCACCCGGGCGTCACCGCGACGTTCTGCGAGGCGCTGGCCGAGGCGGGCATCAACATCGACCTGATCTCCACCTCCGAGATCCGTATCTCGGTCCTGGTCAAGGACACCGAGCTGGACGACGCCGTGAAGGTGCTGCACCGCGCCTTCGACCTCGGCGGCGACGAGGTGGCCGTGGTGCACGCCGGAACGGGGCGATAAGCGTTATGGGTATTCGAGTAGGAGTCGTCGGCGCGACCGGACAGGTCGGCGCCGTCATGCGCAAGCTGCTGGAGGAGCGTGACTTCCCGGCCGACGAGGTGCGGTTCTTCGCGTCCGCGCGCTCGGCGGGCAAGAAGCTGCCGTGGCGCGGCGGCGAGATCGTGGTCGAGGACACCGAGACCGCCGATCCGTCCGGCCTGGACATCGCGCTGTTCTCCGCGGGCGCCACCATGTCCCGGGTGCAGGCCCCTCGGTTCGCGGCGGCGGGCGTCACCGTCATCGACAACTCGTCGGCCTGGCGCAAGGACCCCGAGGTTCCGCTGGTGGTCAGCGAGGTCAACCCGGAGCAGACCCGCAATCTGGTCAAGGGCATCATCGCCAACCCGAACTGCACCACCATGGCCGCGATGCCGGTGCTCAAGCCGCTGCACGACGAGGCGGGCCTGACCAGGCTGGTCGTCTCCAGCTACCAGGCGGTCTCCGGTTCCGGTCTGGCCGGTGTCGACGAGCTGGCCTCGCAGGTGCGCGCGGTGATCGACGACGCAGAGAAGCTGGTGCACGACGGCGGCGCCGTGGCGTTCCCCGCGCCGAACAAGTACGTCGCGCCGATCGCCTTCGACGTGATCCCGCTGGCCGGTTCGCTGGTCGACGACGAGTCCGGCGAGACCGACGAGGATCAGAAGCTGCGCAACGAGAGCCGCAAGATTCTCGGCATCCCCGAGCTGCTGGTGAGCGGCACCTGCGTGCGGGTTCCGGTCTTCACCGGGCACTCGCTGTCCATCAACGCCGAGTTCGCCAACCCGCTGTCGGTGGCGCGGGCCAAGGAGCTGCTGGCAGGCGCGCCCGGTGTGAAGCTGGTCGACGTGCCGACGCCGCTGCAGGCCGCGGGCGCCGACGAGTCGCTGGTCGGTCGCATCCGCCAGGATCCCGGTGTGCCGGACGGTCGCGGTCTCGCGCTGTTCGTCTCCGGTGACAACCTGCGCAAGGGCGCGGCGCTCAACACCATTCAGATCGCCGAGGTGCTGCTCAGCGACCGCTGAGCCACGCGATTGCCGACGGGTCGGTCCGAGCCACGGGGTTCGGCCCGGCCCGTTGTCGTTTCGGCCGGGGTCGGGGCTGGCACAATCGCTTCGGTAATCGAGTTCGGCGTGGAGAGGTGTGGCCGGTGGGTTCGTATGTCGCCGTGCACATCGCGGACTGGCCGCGGCTGGCGCGGACGGTGACCGAGCGGGCGCCGCGCCGGTTCGCCGACCTGGACTGGCCCGACGAAGACCATCGCCAGCGATATCCGATCGGCCTGCGCTGGCTCGACAGCGCCGAGCACTGGATCGCCGAGTACCGTTTCCACGCCTACAGTTCCGCCGCGCTGCACTCCGAATTCGAAGCGGTCTGGCGCGACGCCCGCCTGTTCGTGCCGTGGGACGCGCCGACCGAAACGGCCGAGCTGATCGCCGACACCGACCTGTTCCTGCGCGGCCTCTACGGCGCCGACCTCCCCGTCGAACCCGCCGCCCACCACCCGTGGCGCCCACACAGCGACACCATCCAGCCCACCACCTGGCTCGCCCACTCCCCGGCCCACCTGGCCACCCTCGCCAACCTCTGGGGCCGCATCGCCCCCCGCATCCCCGACCTGCACCCCCACCTGGAACGCGAAACCACCAACCGCCACCGCATCACCAACCCCGCCGCCTTCGAACGCCTCCTCCGCGACTGGGGCGAGGTGGTCCACGAAGCCGACACCCGCCGCTGGGGCATGCTCGTCGACATGTGGTGAGCCGACGCGGCGTGAGCTCAGCGGATGCCAGGCGTGCGGGGATCGTGCCCGACGCAGACGAGGACGAAGCAGCCGGGGGCGATGTCGGCGAAGGGCGGGGTGAGCTGGTAGTTCAGGCAGGCGACAACGTTGCAGCCCGGGTAGGCGGCGGGGCCGATGCCGAAGACGGCGAGCAGGAGATTGGCGTCGACGAAGCGGCGCGGATCCAGCCGGATCGGCGGCTCGACGTACGGGCCGGGATCGGGGTACGGGTTGTCGGGCATGGCGGCGAAGAGTCTGCGGAAGAACTCGTGCGGCAGCTCGGCCGTGTTCTGCACGATGCCGGAGACGCCGTACTTGCTGACGTTGCCGAAGACGCCGGTCCACATCACCATCAGATCGAGGCTCGGGAAGACGAAGACGTTCTGTAGACCGAGCCCCGCCATCATGTACATATCGCGCGGCAGGGACGGGGCCGCCTCCGCGCAGCCGGGGCCGAGCCAGAAGAGGTACCCGTAGCAGCGGTTCGTCTGCGACGGCGTCAGCGCCATCGACATATACCGCTGCGACACGAGTTGCTCTGCGCCCCAGCGCCCTTGATTGCTCACCAGCAAGCCGAGCTTGGCGAAATCGTCCGGCGGGATCATCAGATGCGCGTAGCCGTAGGTGTTTCCGGCGCGATCCTTCGCCCAGTAGTAGTCACCGCGCGGGATACCGAGCGGATCGAACAACTCTCGCTGTGCGAACTGCTGGAACGGCTCGCCGACCGCGAGTTCGATGACGAATGTCAGCAGGTCGACGTTGCGCTGGCTGTAGCTGAAGGCGGTGCCCGGCGGATTGTCCAGCGGCACACCGAGCGCCTGCACGGCGCTGTGTGGATCGATGGGGACAACTCCGGTGATGCCCTCGGTGAGCACGCCCACCGTCATGCCGGAGGTCTCGGTGAGCAGGTCCTCGACCCGGATGGCGCGGTGCGCGGGGTCGCCGAGACCGGCGGGCAGGTACTTGTCGATCGGTGCGTCCAGGTCGAGCAGCCCGCGGTCCCAGGCGATGCCGGCGATCAACGAGACGACACTCTTGGTGCCGCTCCAGATGTTCCACGCGACGCGCCCGCTCTTCGCGTTGTTCAGCCCCTCGCCGACCAGGCAGTTGTGCCGAAAGACCTGGACGTTGAAGCGGTTTCGGGCCGTGACGAACTCCAGTGCTGCGTCGAGCAGTTCGGCGTCGAACCCGGCTTGTTCCGGAGTCGCGCGTCGCGGCTCCCGACCGGAGCTGACCTCGCAGCGAACCTGTTTCGTGGTAGCGGCCGGAGCCGCATGGGCCGTCGCGCCCACAAGACATCCCGCGACCAGCGAAACCGCCGCGATTCCGGCGAGGAATCCACAGAAACGCCCCATGGAATGAGGCTATCGTCCCTGGCCCGCGCAAACCGGCCAATAGGCGGCGGCGCGCGGCACGAAAATCGCGGCGGCTCAGCGTGCCCGGCGCCGCACCGCGTAGAGCGCGGCGCCGAGCGCCAAGACGACGAGTCCGACGAGCACCGACGCGGTCGGCAGAGCGGCCGCGACGACAACGCAGCCGAACGCGCCCAGCACCGGAATCCACCGGGCGGGCCGGTCCTCGGCCGCCGTCAGCGTGCCCGCCGAGACATTCGCCACGAGGTAGTAGATCAGCACAGTGAAAGACGAGAACCCAATGGCCGCACGCAGATCGAAGCTCGCCGCGACAACGGCGACCACCGCGCCGACGACGAGCTCGGCCCGGTGCGGCACACCGAAGCGGGGATGCACCGCGGCGAGCGCGTGCGGCAGGTAGCGGTCACGTGCCATGGCGAGTGTCGTGCGCGAGACGCCGAGAATCAGCGCGAGCAGCGAGCCCGCCGCCGCGACCACCGCGCCGATCCGCACCACGGGCGCCAGCGCGGGAGCGCCCGCTTCCGAAACCACCCGTGCCAAGGGGTCTATCGCGCCGGCCAAGCCGGACGAGCCGAGCACGGCGAGTGCGGCGGCCGCGACAACGGCGTAGACCGCGAGCGCGACGGCCAGCGCGATCATGATGGCGCGCGGAATGGTGCGCCGCGGCTCGCGCACCTCCTCCCCGAGCGTGGCGACCCGCGCGTAACCGGCGAACGCGAAGAACAGCAGCCCGGCCGCCTCCAACACGCCGCGCGGACCGATCCGGTCCGGCAGCGCCGCCGCGGCGGTGTGCGCCCCCGTCAGTCCGACGACCGCCACCATCGCGAGCACCGCGAGCACGATCGCGACGATGATCCGGGTGGCCAGCGCGGACTTCTGCACGCCGGTGTAGTTGATCGCGGTGATGGCGAGGACCGTCGCGACGGCGACCGGCTTGGCGTGCTCGGGCCACGCGTAGTGCCCGACGGTCAGTGCCATCGCGGCGCACGAGGCCGTCTTGCCCGCCACGAATCCCCACCCGGCCAGGTATCCCCAGAACGGGCCGAGCCGTTCCCTGCCGTACACGTACGTGCCGCCCGACACCGGATAGCGCGCCGCGAGCCGTGCCGAGGACGTCGCGTTGCAGTACGCGAGCAGCGCGGCGATGGCCAGCGCGAGCAGCAGCCAGGAGCCGGCGGCCGCCGCTGCGGGTGCGAGCGCGGCGAAGATTCCGGCGCCGAGCATCGCGCCGAGACCGATCAGAACCGAGTCGGCCAGTCCCAGCCTTCGGTGCAGTGCCGCGTCGCGTGAGGTCATGGCAGCATCTTGGACCACTTCGGTGAACGCGAACCCAAGCCTTCGCGGCGGTCACGCGCGGGTCGTGTCCGCTGACGCCCGATATGCGAAACGCCGCCAGGTCGGGGGGTAACCTGGCGGCGCCGCGACGAGTAGCGGGACGCCACGCCAGCATCCCGACTCGGGTGTCGACGTCCCACAAGCGCCTCTCGGCGAGTGGTCGCTCGAAGCGACGAAGGGTGCGGCCCGGGGCTGTCCGGACGCCGACGGTGAGCTACAACCGGCACAAGGATGGAACTATTCCAGCGCCCAAATGTGTTGTGCGTCACGTTCGGTGCGCGGCGGGACGCGACCGGAGGACGCGAGGATTCCGGACGGCGACCGTTTAGGATCAGCGGGGTATTCGTGTGCTCGAACGGGGGAATCGCCGTGACCGATGATCCGGTGCTGGTCGAAATGCTTGCCGCGCTGGACCGTAGTCCCGATGTGCTCGCGCTGCGGTTGCGGGTCATCGAACTGCTCGCCGAACGTGGCCGTCATGCCGAGGCGCTCGCGCAGTGCGGGGCCGCGCTGACCCAGGAGCCCGGCAACGCGCGGGCGGTGGAGTTGCTGCAACAGTGCACCGCCGCGCTCGCGGGTGGTGCCGCGGTCACACCTGCTTCCGCCGACGTCGCATCAGGGTCAGCGGGGTCTCCTTCCGCCGCGTCCTCTTTCGATGAGACTGATGCCGCTGCGCCGGGCGCGACACGCACCGCTGGCCACAACGCCGCCTCACCCGCTTTCGGTGGGCCTGCTGACGCGGCACCGGGCGCGGCGGAGGCGACCGATCCCGATGTTGCTGTAACCGATGGCATTTCGGGTGACGCAGCACCCGCCGGGCCACTTGCCGACGGGCAAGCGTCGAACGTCGAACCTGCTCCGCCGTCGAACCCCGAATCGGTCGCGGCTTACGACTGGGACGCCGCCGAGGACCAGGTCTCCGACATCATCGCCCCCGCCTTCATCGATCCAGGCCCTGCGGAATACGCCGCGTCCTCGGACGCGGGCTTGTTCTCCCGCACCAGGGTGACGCTCGCCGACGTCGGCGGCATGGACGAGGTCAAGCGTCAGCTCGACCTCACCCTGCTCGGCCCGCTGCGAAACCCCGAGCTGGCCAAGGCATTCGGCACTTCCGCGCGCGGCGGCCTGCTGCTGTACGGCCCGCCCGGCTGCGGCAAGACCTTCATCGCCTCGGCGGTGGCGGGCGAGCTCGGCGCGAACTTCTATCCGATCGAGATCGCCGACATCCTCGACATCTACACCGGCTCCAGCGAACGCAACCTGCACAGCGTCTTCGAGGTGGCCAGGCGCAACGCGCCGTGCGTGCTCTTCCTCGACGAGGTGGACGCGCTCGGCCACAAGCGCAGCCAGATGTCGGGCAACTCGGCCATGCGCACCGTGGTGAATCAGCTGCTGAACGAGATGGATTCGGCCACCGTCGACAACGAGGGCGTCTACATCCTCGGCGCGACCAACCACCCGTGGGACATCGACGTCGCGCTGCGCAGGCCGGGCCGCTTCGATCGGATGATCCTGGTCGCGCTGCCGGATCCCGCGGCGCGCAAGGCGATTCTGCACTACCACCTGCGGGAGCGTCCGGTGGCGGGCATCGATCTCGGCGCGATCGCCGCGCGCACCGAAGGGTTCTCCGGCGCCGACCTCGCGCACGTGTGCACCTCGGCCACCCAGCTGGCCATGGCGGAATCGATCCGTACCGGCACCGTCCGCCCGATCGGCATGGCCGACCTGGAGGCCGCGATGGCCCAGATCAAGCCGAGTGCGGGCGCCTGGTTCGAATCGGCGCGCAACGTGGTCGAATTCGCCAACGGCGACGGCAGCTACGACGAGCTCGCGATGTACATGAAGCGGATGAAGATGCGCTGAAAAGTCCTGCGGAATGACTAGTTTCGCGCACGACGAGGTCGCGCGGGCGAAGGTGCTCATCGACCTCGGCCGGATCGAAGCCGCGCAGGCGAAGCTCGGCGCGGTGCTTGCTGGCGAACCCGACAATGCCGACGCGCTGATGTTGATGGGTTACGCCTGGTTTCGCACCGGCGAGTACGAGAAGTCCATCGGCTACAGCGCCGCCGCGTTGGCCGCGTTCCCCGACTACCAGTCCGCGCTGCGGGTGCTCGCGCTGGCCGAGCAGGAGCTGGCGCACCTGTCCGAGCACGACTCGGCGGAACAGCAGCGGCACTACGCCCGCGCGCTCGCCGCGGCCACCCGCAGCACGGAACTCGACCCGGAGTACGTCGAGAACCTGCGCCTGCTCGCGGGAGTTCAGTCGGTGACGGACCCGGTCGCGGCGCTGGCGACCATCGACCGGGCGATCGAGATCGACCCCGCCCACGCCGACCTGCACCGCGTCCGCGGTTCGATCCTGCGGCGCGGCGGCTGGTCCGCGGCCGACGCGGAAGCGGCGCTGCGCGAGGCGCTTCGGCGGCAACCCGAGCACGTCGACGCCACCCAGGAACTCGCGCTGCTCGACCTGGATCGCGGGGACCGGGAAGCGGGGGAGCGGGGTCTGCGCCTTGTCGCGCAATGGGATCCGAGCCGCGCCGACTTCGTGCGCGCCACCCTCGCCGCCGTCGACGAGGAGGCTCGCCGCGAGCCGGCACCGGTGTCCGCGTCCATGCCGCCGCCACCGGAAGCGCGATACCTGCCGGAGACGCCGCGGTCCAACTGGCGGGTCTGGGTGTCGCTGGTGTTCGGCGCCTTCCTGGTGCTCCGGCTGATCTTCGCCGCGGCGGGCTCCAACCCCGAAACGGAACCGTCGCGCTGGTCGCCGACACGTCAGGTGCCGACCTACCGCGTACCGCCGAACATTCCCACGCCCTACTTCCCGCCGACCCTCCGCCCGTGGCCGTCGGGCTTCCCGCCGACCGTTCGCCCCTGGCCCTCGGGCTTTCCCCGGCCCGGTGTCACGCCGCCCCGAGCGCCGTCTCCGACGATCGCGGTCCCGCCCCGCGTGCCCTGAGCGGATTGGCGAACTCAACGCCTCGACCCGCCGGTTCGCGCGGCGTCAGGGAGCCGAAGCCCCGACGGTCGCGAACAGCGCCCGAAGTGTCGCGGCGACCTGCGCGACCGCACGCTCGACCGGGCCGAGCGGCTGGAAGAGGTGGCTGAGGGTGAGCCGGATGACGATTTCCGTGCGCGCGGCGAGCTCGTCGTCGGACAGGTAGGTGAGCCCGTACCGCGCCCGCACCGCCGCGCCGACCGCGTCGAGCGCCCGGCCGAGTACCGGCTCGGGGTCGGTCATCAGCGTGGGCAGCAGTTCCACGTTGGCGGGCGAGCGCCCGGACAGCACGGCCTTGAGCAATTCGTTGTCGGACCCGGTGCGCAGCGTGAAGTCGACCGCGGCGTTCAGTCCCGCGATCACGTCCTCCGGGTGCTCGGCGAGGCTGCCCGCGATGCCGATCAGGAAGCTCTCGAGCTCCGCCCGGATGACCAGGTCGGCGAGCTCCTGCTTGGTGCCGATCTCCTTGTAGAGCACCGGGCGGCTGACGCCGACCTCCTTGGCCACCCGCGACATGTTCACCGCGCCCCACCCCTCGGTGCAGACCAGCTCGCGCGCGGTCTCGATGACCCGTTCGCGCAGCAGTAACCGCATCTGGGAGTGAAATCTCGGCGCTTCGGGCACGGCACCCATCGTACACAGCACCCTATTTTGTCCGATTCATTGACACTTCGCGGCGAAGTGTATTTCAATTGGACACAGCGGCATCTTTTGTAAAGTGCGCCACGTCACACAAGATCGTTCGAGGAGACGAAGAATGACGACATCGCGATCGGAAGCGCCGACGCCTGCGCTGCAATGGACGGACCGCAAGCGGTACCTGTGGCTGTTCGGCCTGGTGGCGCCAACGGCCGTTTTCCTCGCGGCGTGGTTGGTCTGGATGTTCAACCAGTTCGGGTTGCAGCAAATCGCGCCGGTGTGGTGGTGGATCGGCCCGCTGCTGGTCTACGTGTTGCTGCCGCTGCTGGACCGCTTCTTCGGCCCCGATGGACAGAACCCGCCCGAGGAGGTGATGGAGCAGCTGGAGAACGACAAGTACTACCGGTACTGCACCTACGCCTACATCCCGCTGCAACTGCTGAGCCTGGTTTTCGCCTGCTACCTGTGGACGGCGACGGACCTGTCCTGGCTCGGCATCGACGGCGGACTCGGTCTGATCTCCAAGATCGGCCTCGCGTTGAGCATCGGCACGATGGGCGGCGTCGGCATCAACACCGCGCACGAACTGGGCCACAAGAAGGACGAGCTGGAGCGCTGGCTGTCCAAGATCACCCTGGCCCAGACCTTCTACGGCCACTTCTACATCGAGCACAACCGCGGCCACCACGTGCGCGTCGCGACCCCCGAGGACCCGGCGAGCGCCCGGTTCGGCGAGACGTTCTGGGCCTTCCTGCCGCGCAGCGTGTGGGGCAGCCTGCGCTCGTCGTGGGAGTTGGAGAAGACTCGTTTGGCGCGAATGGGCAAGAGCCCGTGGACGATCCACAACGATGTGCTCAACGCCTGGTTGATGTCGGCGGTGCTGTGGGGCGCGCTGGTCGCGGTGTTCGGCCCGTTCGTGTTGCCGTTCCTGATCATTCAGGCCGTCTACGGCTTCTCCCTGCTGGAGACCGTGAACTACCTGGAGCACTACGGCCTGCTGCGGCAGCGGACCGCGGGCGGTCGCTATGAGCGCTGCACGCCGGAGCACAGCTGGAACTCCGACCACATCGTCACCAACATCTTCCTGTACCACCTGCAGCGCCACAGCGACCATCACGCCAACCCGACTCGGCGGTACCAGACCCTGCGCAGCATGGACGGCGCCCCGAACCTGCCGAGCGGCTACGCCAGCATGATCACCCTGGCCTACCTGCCGCCGCTGTGGCGCAAGGTGATGGACGACCGGGTGCTCGCGCACTACGGCGGCGACATCACCCGGGTGAATATCCAGCCGAGCAAGCGCGAGAGCGTGCTGGCGAAGTACGGGGTGCGGTGATGGCCGTCTACCGCTGCCCGATCTGCGACTACACCTACGACGAGAGCGCGGGCGCGCCACGCGAGGGCTTCCCGCCGGGCACGCCGTGGTCCGCGGTGCCCGAGGACTGGTGCTGCCCCGACTGCGGCGTCCGCGAAAAGCTCGACTTCGAAAACGCTTCCCTCACAACAGGAGACATGCGATGAACACCGATTACAAACTCTTCCAGTGCGTCCAGTGCGGCTTCGAATACGACGAAGCGCTCGGCTGGCCCGAAGACGGCATCGAGCCGGGCACCCGCTGGGACGACATTCCCGACGACTGGTCCTGCCCCGACTGCGGTGCGGCCAAGGCCGATTTCGAGATGGTGGAGGTCAGTCGCGCATGACCGAAAAGATCGTGATCGTCGGCGCGGGCGTCGCCGGAGCGACGGCGGCGAAGACTCTGCGCGCCGAAGGGTTTTCGGGCCGCATCGTCCTGATCGGCGCCGAGGACGCCTTGCCGTACCGGCGTCCCATGGTCTCGAAGGAACTGCTCGCGGGCACCGCGGTCGAGCGCAGGGCGCTGCTCGAGTCGCCGGAATCCTGGCGCGACAAGGGCATCGAGCTGTGCACCGGCGTCACGGTCGAAGACATCGACACCGAGCGTGGACTCGTGCGGCTGGCCGGTGGCGAAGCGCTCGGCTACGACCGCTTGCTGCTGGCGACCGGCGCCCGCGCCCGCACCCTGCCCGCACCGCAGCGCAATGTGCACACCCTGCGCGGCGCCGCTGACATCGAACCGCTGCGCGCGGCGATCGACGCGGGCAAATCGCTGTTGATCGTCGGCGGCGGTCTGATCGGCTGCGAGGTCGCGGCGACGGCGCGTTCGCTGGGCGCCGAGGTGAGCGTGGTGCACGCCGGTTCGGCACCGCTCGATCGCGTCGCACCACCCTCGGTGGGCTCGTTCTATCGAAAGCTGCACGCCGACAACGGCGTCGAGATCGTGGACGACGTGCGGCTGACCCGCGTCGAGGGTCACGAGGACGGCGTGACGGCGACCGCGCACGACGGTCGCGAGTGGACGGCGGGCGTGGCGCTCGTCGCCATCGGCTCGGTCCCCGACACGGCTCTCGCCGAGGCGGCGGGGCTGTCGGTCGACGACGGCATCCTCGTCGACGAGCACTACCGCACCTCCGCGCCGGAGATCTACGCCGCGGGTGACGCGGCCAAGCGCTTCGATCCCGAGTTCGGTACCCATGAGCGCACCGAACACTGGAACAGCGCGCTGGCGCAGGGCGCGGCCGCCGCGAAGTCGATGCTCGGCAAACCCGCTGTCCGCCAAGATGTCTCGTGGGGCTGGTCAACCCAGTACGGTCTGAACCTCCAGTTCGCCGGACGCCTGCGACACGACGACGACTTCGTGCTGCGCGGCACGCTCGCCGAGCCCAACTTCACCGTCCTCGCCCTTCGCCACCGCCGCCTGGTCGGCGCGGTCGCCATCGCCCGCCCCTCGGACATCCGCGCCGCCCGCGAGCTGATCGCCCAAGGAGTGATCCTCGACCCGGTCAAATGCTCCGACGAATCCGTAGACCTGACCACCCTCGCCACCCACCACCGCCCCCTCACCGAGCGCTGAGCCATCCACCCGCGCGCGCCTATTCCGACCGAAGGTGACCACCAGTGACCCCGTCCGACTGGCGGCCACCTTCTTTCGCTCCACCCCCGCGCGCGCCTATTCCGACTGAAGGTGACCACCAGCGGCCCCCTCCGACTGGCGGCCACCTTCTAGCGATCCACCCCCTGCGGGCCTATTTCGATTGAAGGTGACGTTCAGTCGGTCTGACGGTGTGGGGGACGCCTTCGGTCGGGGCGTGTCCTCGGGCTGGCAGGATTTATTGGAGTCGATAGTTTTCTTGACTCATTCCAGAAAAGTCTGCATCATGGGTTCATGCACACCAACCACGCCGACCCTCGCGCCTTGCTGCGAGCGGCAGGCCTGCGGGTAACAGCCCCGCGGGTCGCGGTGCTGGACGCGGTCGCGGCCGTACCGCATTCGGACGCCGATCGGGTGGCCGCCACGGTCCGGAAGACCTTGGGTGCGGTGTCGACGCAGGCCGTCTACGACGTGCTCAACGCCTGCGTGCGCGCCGGCATCCTGCGGCGCATCGAACCGGCGGGCTCGCCCGCGCGGTACGAGACCCGGATCGGCGACAACCACCATCACCTGGTGTGCCGGAGCTGCGGCACGGTCGTCGACATCGATTGCGCCGTCGGAAGTGCCCCGTGCCTGCAACCGTCGAACGATCACGGTTTCGTGGTCGACGAGGCCGAGATCGTGTTCTGGGGCCTGTGCCCGACCTGCGGCTCACGGGAGCGGCAGCCCGACGGGACGGACTGAACTCCGCCCACCGAGACAGCCGGGGCTCTGCCCGTCCCCGGTCGACGCCCATCTGCGAAGGAGGCTTCGAATGACCAAGCCGACAACCACCAACACCGGAATCCCGGTCGAGAGCGACAACGAATCGCTCAGCGCGGGCGCGCAGGGACCGATCCTGCTGCACGACCACTACCTGATCGAGAAGCTCGCCCAGTTCAACAGGGAACGGGTGCCGGAGCGGATCGTGCACGCCAAGGGCGCGGGCGCCTACGGCGAGCTGGTCGTCACCAACGACGTCAGCGAGTACACCAAGGCCAAGCTGTTCCAGCCCGGCGCGCGCACCGAGTCGCTGGTCCGGTTCTCCACCGTCGCGGGTGAGCAGGGCAGTCCAGACACCTGGCGCGACCCGCGCGGTTTCGCGGTGAAGTTCTACACCGAGGACGGCAACTACGACCTCGTCGGCAACAACACCCCGATCTTCTTCATCAAGGACCCGATCAAGTTCCCGGACTTCATCCGCTCGCAGAAGCGCTTGCCGGGCAACGGACTTCGCGATCACAACATGCAGTGGGACTTCTGGACCCTGCGCCCCGAGACCGCGCACCAGGTGACCTGGCTGATGGGCGATCGCGGCATCCCGAAGACCTACCGGCACATGAACGGCTACGGTTCGCACACCTACCAGTGGATCAACGCCGCCGGTGAGCGCTTCTGGGTGAAGTACCACTTCAAGACCGACCAGGGCATCGAAAACCTCACCCAGGCCGAGGCCGACCGTATCGCGGGCGCGGACGCCGATTACCACCGCAAGGACCTGTGGGAGGCGATCGAGCGCGGCGACTTCCCGAGCTGGACGCTGTACGTGCAGGTCATGCCGGTGGCCGAGGCCGAGGGCTACCGCTTCAACCCGTTCGACCTGACCAAGGTGTGGTCGCACAAGGACTACCCGCTGATCGAGGTCGGCAAGTGGACGCTGAACCGGAACCCGGGCAACTACTTCGTCGACATCGAGCAGGCCGCGTTCGAGCCGTCGAATGTCGTTCCCGGCATCGGCTTCTCGCCGGACAAGATGCTGCTCGGCCGCGTGTTCGCCTACGCCGACGCGCACCGCTACCGCATCGGGACCAATTACGCACAGCTGCCGCCGAACCGGGCGCGGGCGGCGGAGGTGAACTCCTACTCCAAGGAGGGCGCCATGCGCTACGACTACAACGACGCGAGTGTGCCGGTGTACGCGCCGAATTCGTTCGGCGGCCCGCACGCCGACCCGGAACGCGCGGGCGACAGCGGCATCTGGGACTTCGATCCGACCATGGTGCGCGCCGGGTACGTCCAGCACGCGGAGGACGGCGATTTCACCCAGGCGGGCACCCTCGTTCGCGAGGTGTACGACGACGAGCAGCGTGATCGGTTGGTGGACAACATCGTCGGGCACGTCCTCGGCGGTGTCCGGGAACCGGTGTTGTCGCGGGTCTTCGAGTACTGGAAGAACGTGGACGCGGATCTCGGCAAGCGCGTCGAGGAGGGCGTGCGTGCCGGGCTGAACGGCAACGGTTCCACCCCGCCGCCCGCGCAGGGCTGACGTTTCGTGCACACAAGGGCGCGCACCGCAAAGGTGCGCGCCTTTTGCGTTCTCCCGCAGTGGTTCTCGCGATCAGCCGCAGCCGCGGAGCGCGGGATCCAAGCCGTCGAGAATGATCTCGACCTGCTGAGCGAAGGTGTCTGCCGGCATCCGCACGTCCGCGGAGTCCGCCTTGGACGTGTAGCGCTTGTGCAGCCGGGGGTAGTTCCGGGACGCGGCCTCGCCCGCCGCCAGCATCTTGTCGAGCCAGTCCGCGGCATCGAGCCCGCTGCGCCGGATCACCGCGAGCGAGGCCGCTTCCGCCGAGGTGATTCCCACGACGTAGCCGAACAGCACGTTCATCGCGTTGTCTGCGCGCTCCTCATCGAATCCGGCGGATTCGAGCACCGCGAGAACGCCCTCGCAGGAGCGCATCATGTTCGGCCCCAGGTACAGGGTGCCGA
This sequence comes from Nocardia amikacinitolerans, assembly GCF_900215415.1. Taxonomy (NCBI): domain Bacteria; kingdom Bacillati; phylum Actinomycetota; class Actinomycetes; order Mycobacteriales; family Nocardiaceae; genus Nocardia; species Nocardia amikacinitolerans. Next base: position 39,527 of record NZ_OBEG01000007.1, read on the forward strand.
TCTCGCCGAACACCGCGGCTAGCCACGGGTTGCGCAGGATCAGCCCGCGCAGCTCCGTCGCGTACTCCCGCATGGCGGCACGCCAGCCGCCGGGGTGCGCGGAATCGGGGACGGTCAGCTCGCCGATCACCTGATCGGCGGCCAGCTCGATGATCTCGTCCTTGTTGGCGACGTGCGTATAGAGCGAGGTCGCCCCCGCGTTCAGTTTCGCGCCGAGCTTGCGCATGCTCAGCGCTTCGGTGCCCTCGCTGGCCAGCAGCTCGATCGCCGCGGCGACGATCTGCGCGCGGGTCAGCGCGGGCTGATCGCGCTTGCGCCGCTGCGGCCGCGTCCATACGGATTGGATCTCGCCGTCGTCGGCATCCATCTGCGTTCCTCCTCGGTCCTTCGGTCAGCGTAGCGCGTGCTCGCACGGCGTTCGCTCGATCACACGACGTTCGCTATTGCGAACAGTGTTCGGTGACCGTACAGTGTTCGTCAGAACGCACGCCGTACGGTACGGCTACTCGAAAGGGCTCCCGATGAAAACGACCGACCTCGCGGAGGCGACCGCGACAAGCCGCGACCCGCGGCGCTGGCTGATCCTGATCGTGCTGTGCCTGAGCACACTGGTGCTGGTCATCGACAACATGGTGTTGAACGTGGCCATCCCGCAGATCGCCACCGACCTCGGCGCGAGCGCCCAGGACATCCAGTGGATCATCGACTCCTACATCCTGGTGTTCGCCGGGCTGCTGCTCACCTCGGGCAGCCTGTCCGACAAGTTCGGCCGCAGGCTGGTGATGATCGTCGGCCTCGCGCTGTTCGGCGCCGCCTCGGTCCTGGCGGCCTTCGCGACGACGCCCGAACTGCTGATCGCGGGCCGGGTGGTGATGGGCATCGGCGGCGCGCTCATCATGCCGAGCACCCTGTCGATCCTGATCACCGTCTTCGACGAGGACGAGCGGCCCAAGGCGATCGCGGCGTGGAGCGCGGTCGCGGTGGTCGGCATGGTCGGCGGACCGGTGACCGGCGGGCTGCTGCTCGATCACTTCTGGTGGGGTTCGGTGTTCGTGCTCAACTTGCCGATCGTGGTGCTGGCGATCGTGGCCGCGATCGTGCTGATGCCGGAGTCGAAGGGCCCGTGGCGCAAGCCGGATCTGCCTGGCATGGTGCTGTCCGTCGTCGGCATGACCGCGCTGGTCTGGACGATCATCATGGTTCCCACGCACGGCCTCACCGACAGCGGCACCATGACCGCGGGCGCTATCGCCGTGATCTGCTTGGCGGGCTTCGTGATTCGCGAACTGACCACCGATTCGCCGATGGTGCCGCTTGGGCTGTTCCGCAACCGCGTCTTCACCGGATCGAGCTTCTCGCTGGTGCTGCTCACCTTCGCCAACGGCGGCCTGCTGCTCGCGCTCACCCAGTACCTGCAGTTCGTGCTGGAGTACACGCCGACCGAGACCGCCTTCGCGTTCACCCCGATGGCCGTGGCCGTGCTGGCCTTCAACGGACTCGGCGCAACCCTGGCGAGCAAGGTCGGCAACCGCAGCATCACCGCGGTCGGCCTGACCGTGACCGCCGTCGGCTTCGGACTGCTCACCCTGCTGGAGCCGACCTCGAGCTTCTGGCTGCCCGCACTCGCGATGGCCGTCATGGGTAGCGGCTTCGGTCTCGCGATGCCCGCGACGATCGGCGCGCTGATGGGCGCGGTCCCCGGCGAGCACGCGGGCGTCGGCTCCGCTCTCAACGACACCATCCAGCAGGCGGGCGCCGCCCTCGGCGTCGCGGTGCTCGGGGCGGTGCTGTCGAGCACCTACTCCGACGCAATGCCCGCCGAAGCACCCGAATCCGGCCGCGAGTCCATCTCCGACGCACTCGCCATCAGCACCGCCACCGGCGACACCGGCCTGGCCGCCGCCGCCCGCGACGCCTTCACCTCCGGCATGTCGACCACCTTCATCGTCGCCGCCTCCTCGGTCCTCTGCGCCGCCGCCCTCTCCCTGGTGCTCCTGCGCGAACGCAAAGACCCGGACGCGCCGGTCCTGGAATCGGACGAGTCCACCGAGGTGCTCGCCGAATCACGCTGAGCAACAGTCGATCCGCGAAAAGGGAAGCTGAGCTACCGCCGAACCGCCAACAGAAGCCGAGCGTCCGAAGGATCGCGGAGAATGGTGCGCACCCGTACGGTGCGCACCTTTCGCGTTCTGCCACAACGGTTGTCGCGTCGACCAGGAGCTCGTCCAGGACATGCGGTCACGGTGCGGTCGGCCGACGGCCTACCGCGCCAGCCTTGCGAACGCCTGTATTCGGAGCCGTGAGCACGCACGCCGGTGGCGAATGCGATGCACACGGACGGTGTTTTTCCGGGCAGCGCGCAGTGCGCCCGAAGGGGGGCGCTCCGATCGCCGACGGGCGGCGGATCGAGTCCGACGGATGGACCTGGCCGGTGCCCGGCCAGGTTGCTTCACTACAGCAGACCCCACCAGTACAGCACTGCGGCAAGGATCCAGACCACCACGGTTTCCATCGTCGCTCCAATCATCGATCGCAACGATTCCATCATCGCTCGCGCGGCGGGGAAGTGTTAGCAAATCCGGATCTACCAGGCACTTCGCCCATACAAGGTGTTCTTAAGGGCGCGGCAAGACGCGGGCCGCATTGTTTGTGTCAACACCGGTTCGACCGGAACACCGGACCTCACGAAGGACGCACAGACGATGATCGGCAAGCTGAGCACCGCCCTCGCTCTCTCCACCACCACCGCCGCGCTCGTGTTCGGCGCGGGCGCCGCCTCGGCCGACATCGGAGTCCCCGGCGTCGCGCTCACCGGTCAGGCGACCTGCACCCACAAGGACGACCGGATCGAGATCGAGATCGCCGCCCCGATCGTCTACGCGCAGCCCGGCTACCGCCCCGGCGAGCACCAGCAGATCCGGTACCGCACCCTCGTCTACGACGCTGCCCAGCACACGCTGGCCAGCGCGGGGGAGTGGGAGAAGGGCAAGGCCACCGACACCAAGCCCGCCGAGATGGACGACACCGAGGTAAAGGTGCTGCGCAACGACCCGAACGCCTACCAGGTCGTGCAGCAGGTCGAGTGGCTGGCGCCGGACGGGGAGAACCCGGTCGCCAGTGCCGATCTCGCCGCCACCGGATACCTGATCAAGGACGGCCGTACCGAACTCGGCACGTTCGAGTACTGCCAGTAACCAGGGGGAAGGGGGGAACAAGCCACCACCGGGGGTGGGGAACCGGGCTCGACCTGTCCACGAGGGGTGACAGGTCGGGCCCCGGGGATAGCCCGGCCGGGTCGGTCCACGAGGGGTGACCGACCCGGCCGGATCTCCTCCGGCGGCGCCATCGACGGCTCTTCCTGGAGCTGGTGGGCGAAGGAGGATCGCCCCCTGCCGAAGGTAACCGTCCGGTCGCAGGCCAGGAGTCCCACCCGAAGGTATGGGCGGGCCGGTTCACGAGGGGTAACCGGCCCGCCCCATCGTTGTCACCTCGGTGGATCGCGTTCACGGTAAGTTCGTTTGCGGCGTCGAACGCGCGGCTGTCACGCTGGATGGATGGAACGCTCGGTCACACCGACAGGGCCTGCCTATCGCCTGCTGGCCCTCGATCACGAGACACAGTTGAATGCCGCCGAAAAGCGGCTGCTCGACGAGTTCGCCACCATGTTCACACCCGAAACCGTTGTCGCCTACCTATTTTCGTCGTACGAGGAGTTCCTCGCGCGCGCCACGGTGACGCTGTATCTGCCGACCCTTGCGGAGAAGTTCGCCCGCCAGCAGCTGGACGCCAAGGCGAAGCTGGAAGGCAAAGTGGCGCAACCGCGTCCGACCGTTCTGTTCTTGTGCACGCACAACGCGGGCCGTTCCCAGATCGCCCTCGGCTTCTTCACCCATCTCGCTCGGGGCCGCGCGGTGGCGTGGTCGGGCGGCTCGGAGCCGAGTTCGCGGCTCAATCCGGCCGCCGTCGACGCGATGGCCGAGATCGGCATCGCTATCTCGGGCGAGTATCCGAAACCGTGGACCGAGGAGATCGTTCGCGCCGCCGACGTGATCGTCACGATGGGTTGTGGGGACACCTGCCCGCTGGTGCCGGGCCCGCGCTACCTGGAGTGGATCATCGAGGACCCGGCCGGATTGGAACTCGAGGACGTGCGACCCATCCGGGACGACGTGGGTCGGCGGGTCGAAGGTCTGCTCGCGGAACTCGGTGTGCCGGTTCGCTAGACGCTTCGCTCCGGCCATGCGCGGGCTACGGACGGACTGCGTCCGGCTGTGTCGGATATGCGGGGAGTTCGTAGGACTCGGTCGCGGTGAGCATCCGCATCATCAGCGGCTTCATCACCTTGGCGGTCATCAATCGCGACACCGCGCGCCCCGCGCGGATGCCGAGCCGGGTCTTCGGGGTCATCGCACGCAGACCACCGGGCGGCAGCTCCTGGGCCTTGGCGACGAAGGGCCGAAGCACCTCCTCGTAGCGAACAAGTGCACGTTCCGGATCGTCTGCGCGCGAGGCGATCTCACCGGCAAGCACGTAGGCGCCGACCAGCGCCATGGCGGTGCCCTGCCCGGTCAGCGGCGAACCGCAGTATCCGGCGTCGCCGAGCAGGGCGACGCGGCCGCGGATCCAGCTCGGCATGTCGATCCGGGCCAGTTCGTCGAAGTAGAAGTCCTCGGCCTCGGTCATCGCCGCCGTGATGGCGGCCGAATGCCAGCCGCCGCCCGCGAGCCGCTCACTGATGAGTCGCTGTTGCGCCGCGACATCGCGGCGCAGCGTCGGATCGGCGTCGCCGCGCAGCATGACGATCGCCTTGCACGTCGACGGGTCGGCATCGGGGCGCAGTCCGATGCCGGTCGCGCCGACCAGTGAATGCATCGAGAACCAATGCGGTTCGGTGCCTTTCGGCGTCGGCATGGTGAAGAACGACATGTATCCGCCCAGGTAGGTGGCGAAGGCCTCGTCCGGCCCGAACACCAATCGCCGCGTCGCGGAATGCAATCCGTCGGCGCCGATCACGATGTCGAAGCGCTCGACGGCGCCCGAGGCGAAGATGACCTCGACACCCTCGGTGTCCTGATCTATCTCGGTGACCCACTCGCCGTAGCGGTAGTCGACACCACCCGCCGCCGCGAGCGCGTCGAGCAGGACCTGGTTCAGATCGCCCCTGGTGATCTCGATTTCGGCGACGCCGCCCTTGCCGTCGAAAAGCTCTGCGGGCAAGCGCAATTCCTCGCGGCCCGCGTCGTCGAGGTAGAGCATGCCGCGTTCGTCGAGCTGTCGGGCCTGGATGCCCGGCATCAGTCCCATTCGCTCGGCGACCTCTCGACTGGGTCCGCGCAGGTCCACCGCCTGCCCGCCGGGGCGCGGCGCGGCCGCCCGCTCGACGACGGTGGCGCGGATACCTGCGCGGAGCAGTTGCAGCGCAACGGCATTGCCGCCGATACCGCCGCCGCTGATCAGCACGCGGAGGGAGTTGGTGGTGGGGGTGATGCTCATGTCGGCTGCTCCTGGTTCGAATGTCTTAGACAAATGTCTAACAGAGGAGTTGCACGTTTGTCTAGTACAAATGTCTAAATCCGTGGACACGCCGAACGCCGATGGCCCGGCAGCGGGTGGGCTGCCGGGCCATCGGAGGAGCGCGGGTGATCAGTTCGCGGCGTTCAGATACGCCTTCCAGCCGCCGAACTCGGTGATGTCGGTGGCGGTCAGGGCCGCGTCGTAGGTGCAGGCGAAACCGACCACGGACCGCCCGTCGGCGAGTTCGATGCTGGTCAACGCCATGGGCGGGGGCAGTTCCGCCAGGAAGCCGCCGAGCCCGGCGCGCGAGACGGTGAACAACTCGCCGAGGATCGGCGCGCCGAGGCCAGCGCCGTGCCTGACCAGTCCCGGCTTGGCGGGAACGGTGTCGAGGGCGGTCAGCCGATAGGCGTCGGTGGTGGAGATCTCACCGGCGAACCGGGCGCCGATCCGCTCGAGCTGCCAGTGCAGCGGCTGGCCGCGCAGGTGCGCGCCGAACACGGCGAGCTGCACCCCGTCCTCGACCAGCAGCGGCGCGTGCGCGAGTCCGCCGATGCGGGCGGCGATGTCGATCGCGACCTGATCGCCGAAGGTCGGCGTCACCACCATCACGCCGAAGGGAGTGCCCGCCGCGGTCGGTTGACCGGGAACGGCGACCGCCGACATGTCCAGCAGGTTGCAGAAGTTCGTGTAGGTGCCCATGCGGCGGTTGATGCCGATCGGATCCGCCTGCACCGCGGCGATACTCGGGTGTTCGGTGGTGGTCGGCAGCAGCAGCGCGTCGCAGTCCCGCAGCAGCAGCGCGGTTCTCGCGCGGGTGCGGGTCAGCGTGTCGAGGTCGGCGGCGAAGCCAGGGCCGGTGGTGGACTCGGCCGCGCCGATGATGGCCGCCACCGTGGGATCCGCACCCGCAGGACCGGTCGCCAGGAACCGCCCCACCGCCGCATAGCGTTCCGCGACGATCGCGCCGTCGTAGAGCAGCAGCGCCGCCTCGAGCAGCGGCGAGATATCCAGCTCGACCGTCTCGATACCGGAATCGGCCACGGCGGCAACGGTTCTCGCGAAGGCGTCGCGGTATTCGTCGCTCAGTGCGGCGAGATCCGCGGCCCGCGGCACCGCGACGCGCGGGGACTGCGGCGCGGCGAGCCGGACATCGGCGGGCCAGTCGCGACTGCGCGGATCGTCCGCCTCGGGACCGGCCATCACGGCCGCCGCGGCGACCGCCCGATCGAGGTCGGTGGCGAACACGGTGACGGCGTCGTAGTCGGCGCAGGCCGGGACGACGCCGTGCGCCGGAATGATCCCCAGGGTCGCCTTGATGCCGACGATGCCGTGCAGCGCGGCGGGCACCCGGCCCGACCCGGCCGTGTCGGTGCCGACGCCGATGTCGGCGAGGCCGAGCGCGACCGCGACCGCCGAACCCGAGGACGAGCCGCCGGAGATCAGCTCGGGATGCTCGGCATGCCGCACCGCGCCGTACGGGCTCCGGGTGCCGACCAGGCCGGTGGCGAACTGGTCCAGGTTCGTCTTGCCGAGCACGATGGCGCCCGCGGCTTGCAGCCGCGCCACCGACGTCGCGGTAACCGTTGCGGTGTAGGCGAATTCGGGACAGGCGGCGGTGGTGGGCAGTCCCGCCACGTCGATGTTGTCCTTGACCGCGACCAGCTGCCCGGCCAGCGGCAGCGTCTCACCCGCCGCCAGCCGCCGCTCCACCTCGGCGGCGTCGGCGGCGGTCTCGTGCTCGGGGCGCAGCGTGATCCACACCTCGGGGCGGTCCACCTCGGCGATGCGCCGGTACGCGGCCGCGACCCGCGCGGTGGGCGAATCCTGCTGGATACCGACGACGCCTGCGGTCATTCGTCCACTCCGATCACTGCCAGCGGGGTACCGGGGGCCACCTTGGCGCCCGGCGCGGTCAACACCCTGAGCACCGTGCCCGCGCCAGGGCTGTGCACGGGCAGCTCCAGCTTCATGGCCTCCAGGATGGCGACCGGCGCGCCCACCTCGAGCCGCTGCCCCTCCTCGACCTCGACACGCCACACATTGCCGATCATCGGCGCCGTCACGACGGTCGCGTCGGCGGGCAGCCCGGCCAACGGGTCCGCGACGGATTCGAGCCGCTCCGGTTCGGTTGCCGTGCGCTCGAATTCGCCCGCCGCGTGCCACGCCCGCTTCTCCGCCTCGAACGCCGCCGTCTGCTTCGTCTCGAATTCCGCGATGGATGCGGCGTTCTCGGCGAGCAGGCGCAGATGATCGGCCAGCGCGAACGTCCCTTCGCTCACCTCGGCGTCGAACCGGCCCGCGGCCGCCGCCGTGCGATGCTCGAGCAGTTCCTCGGGGCTCACCGGTTCCCAGACGATGCGGTCGAAGAACCGGAACAGCCACGGGGTACCCGGCTCGAAGGGCGCGGACTGCCGATAACTCGACCAGATCGGCACGGTTCGGCCGATCAGCTGGTAGCCGCCGGGGGATGCCATGCCGTACACGCACAGGTACTTGCCGCCGATGCCGACCGCGTCCGAGGGGGTCCAGGTGCGGGCCGGGTTGTACTTGGTGGTCACCAGGCGGTGTCGCGGATCGAGCGGAACCGCCAGCGGCGCACCGAGATACACGTCGCCGAGGCCGAGCACTAAGTACTCGGCGTCGAACACGGTGTCGCGCACTTGCTCGACGCTGTCGAGTCCGTTGATGCGCCTGATGAATTCGACGTTCGACGGCAGCCACGGCGCGGTGTCGCGGACGCCGCTGCGATAGCGGTCGATCGCTTCGGCGATGGAGGGGTCGTCGAAGGAGAGCGGCAGCCGGATGGTGCGGCTCGGCACCACGAGATCGTGGGTGGCGGGCAGTTCCGCTTCCAGCTCGACCAGCGTGCCGAGCAAACGGTGCTGGGCGAGCACCTCCGGATCGAAGTGGATGTGCAGCGAACGGACACCGGGCGTCACGTCCACGATGCCGGGCAGACCGGCCGCGAACAACGCCTCGGTGAGCGCGTGCACCCGCATGCGCAGACCCAGGTCCAGCACCATCTCGCCGTATTCGACGAGGATGTTGTCGTCGCCGCCGCGCAGGTACGCCACCCGAGGTCGGTCTTCGTCCCCGGGAGCCGTGCCGAGGACGCCGCGATCGCCCAGAGCGTCGCTGGTGGCCGAAACCGTCGCTTGCGCGCGGCGGTTGTCGGAACGGCGCAGCGCGGTGGCCTCGGCGTCGTCCACGGGCACGAACCGTACGGTGTCGCCGGGCCGGAGCTGGCCGAGCTTCCACCGGTGCGCCGAGATCACGGTGATCGGGCAGGCGAAACCGCCGAGGCTCGGTCCGTCCGGGCCGAGCAGGATGGGGGTGTCGCCCGAGACGTTGAGCGCGCCGACGCTGTAGGGGTTGTCGTGCAGGTTCGACGGGTGCAGACCCGCGTCGCCGCCGTCGGCCCGCGACCAGGTCGGCTTCGGGCCCTCGAGCCGGATGCCGGTGCGGTTGGCGTGGCTGCCGACCCGCCACGGGTGCGCCGCGAACTGCTCCATGTCCGCGTCGGTGAAGTAGGCGGGGGCGGTCTGCGGGCCGATGCCGACGGCCAGCTGCCACTCGTGGGTGAACTCCGGCCGCGTTGGCGCCGGAGCAGGCTCGGTCAAGCCCGCGCGGTCGGCGACGATGTGCAGAACATCGCCCGCCGCAACGGCTTTGCCCGTGGTGCCACCGAACCCGCCGAGGGTGAACGTGGACGCGCTGCCGTGGTAGAGCGGGGCGTCGATGCCGCCGCGCACGGCGAGATAGGTGCGCAGGCCCGCGTCGTGCGGTGCGCCGATGTCCAGCACCGAACCGGCGGGGATCGTGATCGGTTCCCACATCGGCGCGGGCTCGTCGTCGACGGTGATCGGTGCGTCCGCGCCGGTCACGCAGACCACGGTGGTGGCGGCGAAGCGCAGCCTCGGACCGTTCAGCGTGCACTCCAGGGCTGGGACGCCCTCCGGGTTGCCGACGGCGGCGTTGGCCAGGGTGAAGGAGAGGTCGTCCATCGGGCCGGATGGCGGGATTCCGACCTCCCACAAGCCGATTCGGCCGGGACGATCCTGGATGGTGGTCATGGTGCCGCCGCGCAGCACGTCGATGCGTGGTGCGGTGGGGCGGATGTCGGCGAGCGTGCTCGTGACGTGAGAAGTCGTCAGGACCCGCGGATCCGTAGCCGCGGCGTGCAATTGGGCGAGGTTCGTCTGGACGCCGTGGATCCGGGTCTCGGCGAGGGCGTCGGCCAAACCGGTGAAGGCAGCGTCGCGGGTGGGGCCCGCGGTGATCACCTTGGCCAGCAACGGGTCGTAGTACGGGCTCACCTCGGTGCCGGTGCCCACCCAGGTGTCGACGCGCGCGCCGATGGGGAATTCGGCGGCCGTGATCAGTCCGGCGCTCGGCCGGTAGTCCTGACCGGGGTCCTCGGCGTAGACGCGGGCCTCGACGGCCCAACCCGATTGGGCGGGACCGGTTTCCGGCAGTGCGTCCAGCATCGTGGCGTCGCCGCCCGCCAGCCGCAGCATCCATTCGACCAGGTCCACGCCCGTGATCGCCTCGGTGACAGGGTGTTCGACCTGGAGCCGGGTGTTCATCTCCAAGAACGAAGCAGCGCCGCGTTCGGCGTCGTAGACGAACTCGACCGTGCCCGCCGAGCGGTAGTCGACCGACTTGGCCAATTCTCGTGAGGCGGAAAGCAATTGGTCGGCCAGCTTTGGGTTGATGCCAGGCGCGGGCGCTTCCTCGATCACCTTCTGATTGCGGCGCTGTAGTGAGCAGTCCCTGGTGCCGAGGCTGACCACCCTGCCGTGCCCGTCGCCGAAAAGCTGCACCTCGACGTGCCGCGCGCGTGCCACGAAACGCTCGAGGAAGACACCCGTCGAGGCGAAGTTCGTCGCGGCGAGTCGCTGGACCCGCAGGTAGGCCGCGCGGAGTTCGTCCGCGGTGAAACAGCTCTGCATGCCGATACCGCCACCGCCACCGACGGCCTTGAGCATCACCGGAAACCCGATCAGCTCCGCCTCAGCGACCGCGTGATCGGCCGACTCCAGCAGGCCGCTGCCTGGAATCAACGGCACGCCGACACGTTTCGCGGCCTCGCGCGCGGTGTGCTTGTCGCCGAAGATCCGCAGCTGCTCCGGCGTCGGGCCGACGAACGCGATACCGGCGTCGGCTACCGCGGCGGCGAAATCCGCGTTCTCCGAGAGGAATCCGTAGCCGGGATGGATCGCGCCAGCGCCGGTCGCCTGCGCCGCCTCGATCACCAGGTCGGCGCGCAGATACGACTCGGCCGCCTGGGCCGGGCCGAGCCGGACCGCGGCGTCGGCGGCCGCCACGTGCGGCGCGGCGGCGTCGGCGTCGGAGTAGACGGCGACGGTCTTCAGGCCGAGCATCTTCGCGGTGCGCAGTACCCGGCCCGCGATCTCGCCGCGATTCGCGACGAGCACAGTGTCGAACTCCACCGTGTACTCCTTATTCAGTTGCCATCGACATCGCCGCGATGGCGCGGGTGACCCGCTCCAGGACGACGTCCAGTGATTCCCCGATGTGGGTGTGCAGCAGGCGATACGCCAGCGGCAGGTCGTCGGCCAGCACCGCGTCGAGGATCGCGAGATGCTCGGTGATCGTGGTCTCGATCCGGTTGTTGACCATGAAGTCGTACATGCGCACGTGCCGAATGCGGGAGTTCACCGATTGCAGCGCGCGCACCAATTCGGCGTTGCCCGCCGCGGTGAGCAGCGTGACGTGGAATTCCTCGTCGCGCACCACGAAACCCGGTTCCTGCTCCGGCGGATCGGCCTGGAGTTCGAGCCAGCTCGCCCGCTCCGCCTCCAGCAAGGCGTGATCGTGGCGCACCGCCGGATTGCTGATGGCGCGTTGAATACCGCCGAGCTCCAACGTGATTCGCAACTCGTACAGATCGCGAATGAGCGGAATGCTCGGCCGCACCGGGCTGAAGCCGTACTCCTCCCTGCGCAACAGGCCGTCCGAGCAGAGCACGGTGAGCGCTTCACGAATCGGAGTACGCGAAATACCGAAGCGCGCGGACAGTTTCGGCTCGGTGAGCCGCTCCCCGAACTTGATGTCACCGTTCATCAGCTCGTCGCGCAACGCCGCATAAACCACGTCCCGCAACGGCCGTCCCGCCGCATCAGCCGTCGTGGCCACCCTTGTCGACATGCGTGTATACGCTATGGACCTCGCGTTTCCACCATGTGTCCGCAAGTTATCAAGCGGTAAGCGTCTCCTCACCGCCCACTCCGGATCAGTGCGGCCGAAACGAAGTTCGCCGCGGCACATCCATCCGCAGCGCCGCTCGGAGCTCGAGCGGCTCGCGACGCGCCAATGCGACGCGCCGACGAATCCGGACATTCCGCCGGACATGCTGCGCGACAGGACATTTGACCGAGCACATCGCATAAGGTGTGCACACCTCCCGTCGAGGGGCGGTGGACTCTGGTCCAGACACCGCGCCCAGAAAGGAGGTGGTGGGGGAATGGCGAAGCATCGCCGGAAGAAGAGCAAGGCCCCGGTCGATTACGGCATCCTGTGCATAGCGGCTGTCGTGACCGCCGGGGCGCTCTCTCTGGTCCGCCGAGTGCGGGCTAGGTAACCCACCCGGGTGGGGCGTCGTCGGAAGCGGCGCTCCACCCTCTCGGCATCACCGAAGTGACGCCACGAACTATACCGCCTCGCTGTAGCCCCTGTCTCGAAAGCGATCTCGCGCGATCACCGCGTCATCGCAGGCCTTCGATCAGGTCGCGCATGAGTTCGGTGGCTCGGGGGCGGCCGTCGTCTACCTCGGTGAGGGTGAGGGAGAGTTCGGTGAGGGCGCCGTAGAGGGCGCTGGCGAGCAGTTCGGCGGGGTAGGGCTTGATCAGCTGGTCGGCCAGGAGGGTTCGGACGGCGTCGAGCACCAGGCCGCCGAGGTGCTGCCGATCGAGCTCGCGCCAGCGCTGCCAGCCGAGGGCGATGGGGCCGTCCATCAGGACGATCTTGCGGTAGTCGGGGTCGGCGCAGACGTCCAGAAACGCCCCGACGCCGCGCTCGGCTTGGTCGAGCGGATCCGAGCCCGCCGCGGTCGCCTCGCGAATTCGTTGCGCCGCTTGGCTTTCCAGTTCGTCGAAGACCGCCTCGAAGAGTCCGCGTTTGCCGTCGAAGTGATGGTAGAGCGCGCCTCGGGTGAGCCCGGCGGTCCGTACCAGCTCTTCGGCCGAGAGCTTGGCGTAGTCGCGCTCGGCGAACAGCCGCCGCCCGGTGTCGAGCAACGTCTGGCGTGTGTTCTCGGCGTACTTGTCCCGCATGGTCTTGACAGGCTCCATACGTCAGGGATATCACATACACATTGAATCTCGGATACACCGTGTATGGAAGCAGGTCGAGATGGTGCAATCGGCGGACGTCGTAGTCGTCGGCGCGGGCGTGGCGGGGCTGGTTGCCGCTCGCGAGCTGGTCCGGGCCGGAAAGGAGGTGCTGGTCCTGGAGGCGCGGGACCGAGTCGGCGGACGGCTGCTCAACGAAGACCTGCTCGACGGCATCCCGATCGAGATGGGCGGGCAGTGGGTCGGTCCGGGTCAGGATCGGGTGCTCGGCTTGATCGCCGAACTCGGGCTGTCCACGTTCCCGACCCATGTCGCCGGACAGAACATCGGCGAGTTCGGCGGCAAGCGTTCGGTCTTCAGCGGCCGGATTCCCAAGCTGAACCCGCTCGCGCTGGCCGACATCGGACAGGCGCAGCTGCGGCTGGACCGGGTGGCGCGCGCGGTCGCCGAACGCGACCCGTGGCTCGCCGAGCAGGCCGACAAGCTGGACGGCCAGACCTTCGCGACCTGGGTGAACAGGCACGCTTACACGCCGACGGGACGCGCCTTCCTGCGGTTGGTCACCGAGGCGGTGTTCTCCGCCGAGCCGGAAGATATGTCCGCGCTGTGGGCCGCGTTCTACGTCGGAGCGGCGGGCGGGCTCGACGCGCTGATCAATACCGATGGCGGCGCGCAGCAGGACCGCGTGGTCGGCGGCAGTCAGCGGATCGCGCTCGAGCTGGCCGCGGAACTCGGCGAGCGGGTCGTCCTCGACGCCCCGGTGGCGGATCTGATCTGGAGCGACGACGAGTTGCGGATCTCGGCCGGTCGCACGGTTGTGCGGGCGCGACGGGCGGTGATCGCGGTGCCGCCGCCGCTCGCCGCGCGGATCCGGTACCTGCCCGGGCTGCCCGGTGGGCGTGATCAGCTGGTCCAGCGCATGCCGATGGGGCGGGTCATCAAGTTCAATGTCGCGTATCGCGAACCGTTCTGGCGGGCGCAGGGTTTCAGCGGCCAGGCCAACAGTGATACGCGGCCGGTCGGCACGGTCTTCGACAACACCCCGCCGGACGGCGCGCCCGGCGTGCTCGTCGGCTTCTTCGAAGGCAAGCACGCCGACGCCGCGTCCCGGTTGGATCCCGAAGCGCGCCGAGCGCAGGTACTGAAAGACCTCGTCGGCTATTTCGGCCCCGCGGCGGCCGACCCGATCGCGTACCGCGAACGCGACTGGGCCGAGGAGGAGTACAGCCGCGGCTGCTACGGAGCTTTCGCGACACCGTCCACCCTCACCCGCTTCGGCCCCGCGCTGCGCACCCCGATCGGACCGCTGCACTGGGCGGGCACCGAGACCGCGACCCGCTGGGCGGGATATATCGATGGTGCGGTCGAATCAGGTGAGCGTGCCGCGCGTGAAGTGCTCGCCGCATTGGTGCGCAGCCGAACGACCGTGATCTGACTCGTCGTCCCCGTTGGGGGCGCAGACGTCGCCCGACGACGCCACAGAGCAACCTCTCCTGCGGAAAGGCTCGAAACCCGGGAAGCTGTATCGGTCGGCAGACAAAACAGAGGCCCTGACCAGCGAACTGGTCAGGGCCTCTATCGTGTCTCAACCACACGAGTCGGGGTGACAGGATTTGAACCTGCGACCTCTTCGTCCCGAACGAAGCGCGCTACCAAGCTGCGCCACACCCCGTGAAGCGAACCTGGAGTAGCTTACAACAGGGAAGGTCCAGACGTTAAACCGGCAGGTCAATCAGCTTTCGTAGGTGCGAACGCTGCGGAAGATCCGCTTGGCGGTCTCGGCGTCGACGGCGTTCGGGACGCCGGTGTCGGCCGCGATCACCATGACGAAGCTGCCGATGTCGGCGCCGGTGGCGAAGGTGTACACCGAGTACTCGGTGGCGCAGCCGGGCTTCGCGTCGGTGATGGCGCCCCTGGTCTCGACGAACGTGCCGTGCTGGGCGCCGTCGAGGGAGTCCAGTGGCTGCGGTGCGCCGGGGATGCCGCCGCCGGGCGCGTTCGGGTAGGCGATCTTCGCCGTCTTCGTGCCGAGTTCGGTTGCGGCGCGGACGGTATCGGTGTTGTCCGAACCGGTGACGAACGCCACGGTGCGCGTCGAGCCGGGGCAGTAGTCCTTGCCCTCGGTGGCGTAGCCCTTTCCGCCGACGGCGTTGGGCGGCTTGCCGAAGCCGCCGGAGTCGCCGACGGTCCAGTCGGCGGGCACGTCGTACGCGGCGCCGCTCTCGGGCGCGACGACGACCTGGTAACCCGGAACCACCGGCGGCCCCGCGTTCGTCTCCTGCCGCCGCGCCGGGGCTCGCGTACCGGACGAGGTGGTCAGCGCGCTCACCATCGACGGCGTCCCGTCCGCGCTGGCCTCCTCCGGCCCGCCCGCGACGACCACCGCCGCAGCGCCCGCCGCCAACACCGTCGCCGCGACTCCGACACCGACCCAGGCCCGCGCGCCTCCCGCCCCGGACCGAGGAGACTCGGTCACCCACTGCGGAATCGACCCGTTCGCCGTGGTCCACTGCGAAACCGACCCGTCCGCAGGCAGGTGCGGCACCGCACCCGGCGTGGCCGACCAACGGTCACGGTCCTGCTGTGGACCCGAGCTGTCGGTGGGCGTGTGCAATACCGGACCTGGCGTAGGTGACCAACCGCTGCGGTCCTGCTGCGGGGCGATACCCGGAGTGGGCGCGAACCCGCCGTGCGGCCCTCCCGTTGGTTCCATCGAGGTATGGATGTGTGGCTCGATCCCCTGCCCGGCTTCCGGCGAACCCGCAGTGGGCTGCGATGCAGCAGCGGACTGCGATGCAGCAGTGGGCTGCGATGTCGCAGTGGGCTGCGATGCCGCAGTGGACTGTGAACCCGCAGTGGGCTGCGTGCCACCAGCGGGCTGCGCGCCACCAGCAGGCCGCGAGCCCTCGGTGATTCCGCCCGGGACGTACGGAGGGTGCGTCGCGAAAACAGGCGCACCCGGCGGCATTGATCGGACGTGCGAAGCCCATTGAACCGCTGGAGGATTCGGCACACCCCCGAACTCCGAACCGCCCCGCACCACCGTATGGTCCGGAGCGCCGGGCATGCCGATGACGCCGGGTTCGGTGTGCGGGCCGTCGAATCCTCTGCTCAAAGTCGTCCCCTAGTCGACTGTTTCAAGTTTCGGCACGCGACCCTACCGGGTCGGCACGGGACGGCCCGCGCCCGGTGAGCACGGACAAGCCTTGCGCCGCTTGATATATGCGACCTCCGGCCGTCCGCGACACGAAAACCGGACACGCCTACAGCGACACCGAGATCCACGATGAGCTGATGACTTTCATCGGCGCCGGGATCGGGCCGATGACGAACTACGTCCGCCGGTACCGCCGAGGGGCGATCAGCGAGAGACGGTCTCCGAAGTCGAAAGCCCGTGATTGCTCTCGGCGGCCGGACGCTTCGGCGGCGCGGCGACGAGGGTGAGCAGGGTGGCTTCGGGGCGGCAGCAGAAGCGGTAGGGCGCCCACGGCGAGGTGCCGATGCCCGCGGAGACGTGCAGCTGCGTGTGCTCGCCCCACTTCGACGGACCCTTCACGCGCGACTTGTCGATGCCGCAGTTGGTGACCAGCGCGCCGTAGCCGGGCAGCACCAGTTGGCCGCCGTGGGTGTGGCCGGCCAGCACCAGGTCGTAGCCATCGTCGGCGAAGCGGTCCAGCACCCGCGGCTCGGGCGAGTGGGTGAGGCCGATGCGCAGATCGGCGAGGGGATTCGGGGCGCCGGCGACCGTATCGTACCGGTCGCGCCGCAGGTGCGGGTCGTCGACGCCGGCGGTGGCGATCCGGACGCCCGCCACCTCGAGGTCGCGGCGTACGTGGGTGAGGTCGAGCCAGCCGCGTTCGGTGAACGCCGCCCGCAGGTCCTTCCACGGCAGCGGCGCGCCGAAGACGCGGCGGTGATCCTTCTTGAAGTACTTCAGCGGGTTCTTCGGCACCGGCGCGAAGTAGTCGTTGCTGCCGAAAACGAAAAGGCCAGGGCGGGAGAGCAATCCGCCGAGGGACTGAACCACCGCGGGCACCGACTTCTGGTGCGAAAGGTTGTCGCCGGTGTTGACGACCAGGTCCGGCTCCAGCCGATCCAGCTCGCGCAGCCACTGCTGCTTGAGCTTCTGACCTGGCATCATGTGCAGATCGCTGATGTGCAGCACCCGTAGGCTCGACGAACCGGGCGGCAGCACCGGCATGGTCGCCTCGCGCAGGATGAACGCGTTGCGTTCGATCAGCGAGGCGTAGCCGATTCCGGCTACCGCGGCCCCGGTGGCTCCCAGCGCGGTTCGGCGGACGGCGGCGGTCGAGATTACGGGCATTTGCCCAGCATAGGTGAGGGTGCCTCAGAACGCCGAGTGTGTTTCCGCACAGCCGCGCCGAACGGACGGAGAGGGTCCGCGAGCAGCGGTGATGGCACGCGCCGAGGCGAAATGTAGTGGGACGGGCGACGTCGACCGGATACCGTGTGCCTCATGTCGGAACTCAAAGATCGGCTGCGGACGGACATGACCGCCGCGATGAAAGCCAAGGACACGCTACGCCTCGCGACGTTGCGCATGCTGCTTGCCGCGATCCAGACCGCCGAGGTCGCGGGCGCCCAGGCGCGTGAACTCTCCGACGCCGAGGTGATCGCGGTGCTGCAGAAGGAGGCGAAGAAGCGCAACGAGTCGGCCGAGGTCTACACCCAGGCCGGTCGCGGCGAGCTCGCCGCCAACGAACACGCCGAGGCGCGGATCATCGACGAGTACCTGCCGACCCAGCTGACCGAGGCCGAGATCGCCGACCTGGCCGACACCGCGATCGCCCAGGTCGCCGAGGAAATCGGCGAGCGACCCGGCATGCGCCAGATGGGTCAGGTCATGAAGATCGCGACCGCGCTCGCCCAAGGCAAGGCCGACGGCTCGCGCATCTCCGCGGCCGTCAAAGCCCGCCTCTGACACCGCGCCCCGAAAACCAGAACCGCCGACCGGCAGCAACGCCGGTCGGCGGTTCTCTGTTTACCTAGGCCACCAAGGCGGCAGCGGGAAGCCCGGCGGCAGCGCCGGAGGCGGCGGCAGCGGACCAGGAGCGGGCGGCGGCGGTGCCTGGCGCTGGGTGCCGTCACTGATGTAGATCGTGATGACCGATCCGGGGATGGCCGAACCGTTCGGCGCGGTGCTCATCACACTGCCCTTGGGTGGCGGGCCGGACCCGTTGACGGCCGAGACCTGGAAGCCAGCGGCGATCAGCGCGGTCGTCGCCTCGCCCTGCGACATACCGACCACATCGGGCACCTGCGAGTTGTTCGCACCGCGGACGTACTTGTCGTCCAGCGGCGGCAGCACCGGCGGCGGGAAGTTGCCGATGACCGGCTTGATCGCGTTGAACCAGGTGCGCGCGGGTTCGTTACCGCCGAACAGGCTGCCGTCACCGCAGTTGCGCAGCGGGAACGAGCAGATCTCGCCGGGCGTCGGGCTGTCGCCGTAGACGTAGACCGCGGCGGCCAGCGAGTTGGTGAAGCCGAAGAAGGCCGAGGAACGGTGGCTTTCCGTGGTTCCCGTCTTGCCTGCCATCGGCAGGTTCCAGCCGGTGGCCTGGGCCGCGGCCGCTGCGGTGCCAGCGGTGTCGTCCTTGCTCATCGCGTTGGCGAGCGTGTTGGCAAGGCCGGGCTCTACCACCTGCTCGCAGGCCTGCTGGGTGAGCGGCACCTGCTTGCCGCTGCGGTCGACGACCTCCTTGATCGGGGAGGGCGGGCACCAGCGTCCGCCGGAGGCAAGCGTCGCGGCGACGTTGGAGAGCTCGAGCGGGTTGATCGCGACCGGGCCGAGGGTGAACGAGCCGAGGTTCTGGTCCTTGATCATGTCGGCCAGGCTCTGGTTGCCGTGCCCGGAGCTGCCAGGGGTGGTGAACGAGCGCATGCCGAGCCGCACCGCCATGTCGACGGTCGGGGTGACGCCGACGGCCTGGATCAGCTTGACGAACGCGGTGTTCGGTGAGGTGGCCAGCGCCTCGGTCACCGACATCGGCGACTTGTAGCGGCCCGCGTTCTCGACGCAGTAGGTGGCGGGCGGGCAGCCGCGGGCGCCACCGTTACCCATGCCCCGCGCGTCGAAGCGGCCCGGCACGTCGAGCTGGGAGTCGATGCCGAGGCCCTTCTCCATGGCGGCCGCCGTGGTGAAGATCTTGAAGACCGAGCCGGCGCCGTCACCGACCATCGAGAACGGCTGCGGCTGCACCGTCTCGTTGGCATCGCGGTTGAGACCGTAGGTGCGGCTGCTCGCCATGGCGACGACGTCGTGCGAGTCCTGGCCGGGCGCGATCACCGACATCACCTCGGCGATGTTGTCGAGGTTGGGGTTGGCCGCCTCGGTGACCGCGCGCTTGACCGAGTCCTGCACGGCCGGATCGAGGGTGGTCTTGATCAGGTAACCGCCCTTGTCGATCTGTTCGCGGCTGATGCCCGAATTGGCCAGGTACTGCAGCGCGTAGTCGCAGAAGAAGCCGCGGTCCTGGGCGGCGATGCAGCCGCGCGGCAGGCCCTTGGGCTCGGGCAGCACGCCGAGCGGCTCCGACTTGGCCTTGCGAAACTCCTCGGCGCGCGCCGGGATGTTCTGGATCATCGTGTCCAGCACGGTGTTCCGGCGAGCCAGCACGCCCTGCGGGTTGGTGTAGGGGTTCAGCTTGGAGCTGGACTGCACCATGCCCGCGAGCATCGCCGCCTGCGGAACGTTCAGGTTGGCCGCGTCGATGCCGAAGTAGGTCTGCGCGGCGTCCTGGATGCCGTAGGAGGAATTGCCGAACGGCACGAGGTTCAGATACCTGGTGAGGATCTCGTCCTTGGTGAGTTCCTTGTCCAAGGTCAGCGCCATGCGGATCTCGCGGATCTTGCGCGCCGGGGTGGTCTCGATCGCCGCGCGGCGTTCGGCGTCGGTCTTGGCGACGACGAGCAGCTGGAAGTTCTTCACGTACTGCTGGTCGAGGGTGGACGCGCCCTGCTGCACCTCGCCGCTGGTGGTGTTGGTGAGGAACGCGCGCATCGTGCCCTGCCAGTCCACGCCGTCGTGGTCGGCGAAGCGGCGGTCCTCGATGGAGATGATCGCCAGCTTCATGTCGTTGGAGATCCGCTCGCTCGGCACCTCGAACCTGCGCTGCTCGTAGAGCCAGGCGATGGGAGACCCGTTCTTGTCCACCATGGTCGAGACCGCTGGGACGGTGCCCTCGACCAGTTCCGCGGAGACGTTGTCCACGGCGTCGGCGGCCCGGTTGGAGACGAACCCGAATCCACCGGCGAGGGGGAACAGGAGCCCGGCGAGGAGCACCGCGGCCAGCGCGCAGCTGCCCGCCAGCTTCGCGAGCGTATGTGTGATCGGCACATTCGACACGTTCCCAAGGGTACGGGTTGCACTTCGCGCCCTCTCGGGTGTGCTTGTCCGAAGGCGAGATCCGGTGTTCGTCCAGGCCTGTTGGGCGTGTCGCTTGGGCGTGTCCGGCGTGTCATGCGTGGGCGTGTCGCGAATCGGGCCGACCGACCGGTTCCTTATCACGTTTGCATGGACGGGCGTACCAAAAAATCTCGAGACGGTCTTGCGCTCGGGCCATACCTTTACCTAGATTGAGAACCCAGTGTGATGGAGCTAACACTCAAAGTGGAATGTGGTTCAGAGCGCAGCGGGGTTCGGGTTGCTGCGATCTGGCACGCGATTCTGGAGCGCCGTTGACCCGGTGTTCGGACTGCAAAGGGGCACACCAAATGCATATGACAACCCCCATCGCTCGATTGGACGTAGAGCAGGCCGAAGCGCGAATCGCCTGGGTATCCCAGGCCCGATGCAAGGAAGTGGATCCCGATCAGTTGTTCGTCCGCGGCGCGGCGCAGCGCAAAGCGGCGACGATCTGCAGGCACTGTCCGGTGCTGATGCAATGTGGAGCCGATGCACTCGACAATCGCGTCGAGTTCGGCGTGTGGGGTGGGATGACCGAACGGCAGCGGAGGGCGTTGCTGAAACAGCATCCCGAGGTGACCTCTTGGGCCGATTTCTTCCAGGCCCAGCGCCAGCACCAAGTGGCGATGTAGTCGAAAGAACGAGAAACCGAGCCCGCGATTGCGGGCTCGGTTTCGTTTGCGGCTATAGCGATTCCGCTTCAATATCGAACGTTTTGTTAAGCGGAGATGGGTGCTCCGGTCAGCTGATCGCCCACCGCGCGCAGCGCCTCGAGGTCGCAGACCTCGAACGGTAGCGCGGTCACCGGGACCATCGGCACGCGCGGATGCGCGCCGGTGAATCGGTGCAGCAGGTGCTGCTCGCGTTTGGCCGTTGCGACCCGGTCGGCGTGGATGCGCAGCACCGAGCTGGTCAGCGGATCGGATTCGGCCAGCTGGTCGGCGGCGGTGAGCGCGTGATCGGCGGGCAGATCGCTCAGCGCCGGATGCGTCCGGTTGAGCACGAGTCCCGCGAGCGGCATCTGCTCGGTGGAGAGCCGGTCGACGAAGAACGACGCCTCGCGCAGCGCGTCCGGTTCCGGGGCGGCCACCACAAGGAAGTGTGTTCCCGGCTTCGACAGCAAGGCGTAGGTGCGGTCGGCGCGGTCCTGGAAACCGCCGAACAGCGATTCCAGCGACTGCAGGAACACCGACGCGTCCTTGAGCAGCTGCCCGCCGACGACGGTGGACACGCCGCGCATGGCCAGGCTCATCGCGCCCGTGACGAACCGGCCGACGCCGCGTCCCGGCGCCATGATGAGCCGGATCATCTTGCCGTTCAGGAAGTTTCCGAGGCGCTTCGGCGCGTCGAGGAAGTCGAGCGCGTTGCGCGACGGCGGGGTGTCGACCACGATCAGGTCCCATTCCCGCTTGTTCGCCAGCTGTCCGAGCTTCTCCATGGCCATGTATTCCTGCGTGCCGCCGAAGGACGACGCGAGGGTCTGATAGATCGGGTTGGCGAAGATCTGCTCGGCCTTCTCCGGGGAGGTGTGCTCGAGCACCATGTCGTCGAACGTGCGACGCATGTTCAGCATCATCGCGTACAGCTCGCCCTTGGCCTCCGGGCCGAGCGCCACCCGCTGCGGGGAGTTGTCCAGATCCGCGACGCCGAGTGACTGGGCCAGTCGGCGCGCGGGGTCGATCGTCAGCACCACGACCTTGCGCCCCATCTCGGCGGCCCGCAGCGCGATCGCGGCGGCGGTGGTGGTCTTGCCGACGCCGCCGGAGCCGCAGCACACCACGACCCGCGCCGTGGGATCGGCGATGATCTTCGAGATGTCCAGCGTGGTCATCGCACTCCCTGCGCACTCAGGTGTTCGGCTAGTTCGTAGAGTCCGCCGAGGTCCATGCCGTCGGCCAACGCGGGCAGGTGCAGCTGCGACACGTCGACCTTGTTCAGCTCGGCCGCGCTGGCATCCTGCGCTCGCAGCCGGGCGGAGTGCTCGTAGGTCTCGGTGATCAACCCTTCGAAACTGTCCTCCGACAAGGTGATTCCGGCTCGTTCCAGTCCGGCGCGGATGGCGGCGCGGTCGATGTCGCCCTCGGCGGCCCTGTTGCGCACGTCGGTCGGCAGGAAGCTCTCGCCCGCGCGGTTCACGATCACCGTGCCGATGCGCAGGTTGTTGGCGGTGAGCTCGGCGACGGCGTCGGCGGTCTCCTGCACCGGCAGCGCCTCGAGCAGCGTGACCAGGTGAATCATCGTCTGATCCGAATGCAGCAGTCGCGACACGCCCTCCGCTTGCGAGGCGATCGGTCCGCCCTTGGCGATCTCGACCATCGCGGTGGTGACGTCGAGGAAGCTGGCGATCCGGCCGGTCGGCGGTGCGTCAACGACGATTTCGTCGTAGACCCGCTTGCCCGTGCTGTCCACGCGGACCGCGCATTCCTTGATCTTGCCGGTCAAGATGACGTCGCGCAGACCTGGAGCGATCGTGGTGACGAACTCGACCGCGCCCATCCTGCGCATCGCCCGCCCCGCGAAGCCCAGGTTGTAGAACATGTCGAGGTATTCGAGAAAGGCGTGCTCGATGTCGAGCGCGAGCGCGACCACCTCGCCGCCGCCGTCCGCGGTGGCGATTCTCGTCTCGGTCGGTGGCAGCGGCGGCAGGTCGAACAGCTGCGCGATGGACTGTCTGCTCTCGACTTCGACCAGCAGCACCCGGCGTCCGCCCGCGGCCAGTGCCAGCGCGAGCGCGGCGGCGACCGTCGACTTGCCCGTTCCCCCTTTGCCGGAGACGTAGTGCAAGCGGGCCTTTTCCGCGCGCTTCGGCCAACCCGTTTCCAGCCCCGGCTCCGCCGAAATAGGCACTGCTGTTGGTACTCCCACGTTCGCGAGCCTATAACCCGTTCTGCGATCACGCCCTAGGGATACGGTCACACTGCCGTTTTCGGCACCTTCTGTACCAGACAGTCCTTCCGGCCGCTATGATCCCGCCCGCCGTCGAGGCATATTCCGCCAAGCGAGCCCGGAACGCACGGCGCCGCGAGCTCGCCCATAAACTCACCGCATGAGTGATGTGACCCTGTGGGAGTACGCGACCGTTCCGCTGCTGACGCACGCGACCAAGCAGATCCTCGATCAGTGGGGCGCCGACGGTTGGGAGCTGGTGACGGTGCTGCCCGGCCCGACCGGCGAGCAGCATGTCGCCTACCTGAAGCGTCCGAGGCAGTAGGCCATGGCTGGCGACGCGGCCACCCCGTGGCGGAAGAACCTGGAACGGCTCGGCCTGACCGTGCCCGCGGTGGCCGCGCCCGTCGCGGCCTACATCCCGGCGATACGCACCGGTTCGCTCGTCTACACCTCCGGGCAGCTGCCTTTCGTGAACGGTGAGCTGTCGGCGACCGGCAAGGTCGGCGCCGAGGTCTCGCTGGCGGAGGCGGCCGAGGCGGCGCGGCTGTGCGCGCTGAACGCGCTGGCCGCGGTGCACGACCTGGTCGGGCTGGACGAGGTGGTGCGGATCGTCAAGGTGGTCGGGTTCGTCGCGTCCGCGCCGGGATTCACCGATCAGCCGCTGGTGATCAACGGCGCCTCGGAGTTCCTCGGTGAGGTCTTCGGCGAGGCGGGCGTGCACGCGCGTTCGGCCGTCGGCGTCTCCGAACTTCCCAAGAACACCCCGGTCGAGGTCGAACTGATCGCCGAGGTGCGTTAGACAGGTTGTCGGACAACGACTCCGAACGACCGAGGTGATGCGATGACGCCAACCCATCCCGCGTACGGGCAATTGCGCCAGGTGACGCCGACGGCGGCGGTGCTGCTCGCGGACAATCCCGGCCAGATGACCCTGGACGGCACCAACACCTGGATCCTGCGTGCGCCGGATGCGTCGGAGTACGTCGTGGTCGATCCGGGGCCCAAGGACAAGAAGCACAGCGAGGCCATCGCCAGGGTCACCGAGGGCAAGATCGCGCTGACCCTGATCACGCACCGCCACCACGATCACACCGGCGGCATCGAGCGCTTGGTGAAGCTGACCGGCACGCCGGTGCGCGCGAAGGATCCGGAATTCGTGCGCGGTGCGGACGCGCCGCTGGCCGACGGCGAGGTGATCGAGGCCGCCGGGCTACGGATCGGTGTGCTCGCCACGCCGGGGCACACCGCCGACTCGCTGAGCTTCGTGCTCGACGACGCGGTGCTCACCGGCGACACCATCCTCGGCAGCGGCACCACCGTGCTCGACTCCACCGACGGCACCCTCGCCGACTACCTCGCTTCGCTGGACCGGCTCATCGAGGCGGGTGCGGGCAAGGCGCTGCTGCCCGCGCACGGCCCGGACCACCCGGATCTGGAACCGGTCGCGCGGTACTACATCCAGCACCGCAAGGAGCGGCTCGACCAGGTGCGCGCCGCGCTCGCCGAACTCGGTCCGGACGCGGACGCCATGGCAGTGGTGCGCAAGGTGTACGCGGATGTGGACAAGCGGCTCTGGCTGGCCGCGCGCAGTTCGGTGCAGGCCCAACTGGAGTACCTGCGCGCCGAGCGGTAGCCCGACTACCGCGTCCGCCGCACAACCGGAGCGAAACACGACGGCCCGCCCGATCCAGTGGAGCGCTGGATCCGGCGGGACGAGCCGTATCGGAAGCGAGTCAGCGGGCGCGCCGCGCGAGCCGCTCGGAGTCGGAGATGAGCACGCTCTTGCCCTCGAGTCGCAGCCAGCCGCGGTGTGCGAAGTCGGCGAGCGCCTTGTTGACGGTCTCGCGAGACGCGCCGACGAGCTGGGCGATCTCCTCCTGGGTGAGGTCGTGGGTGACCCGGAGGGCGCCGGCCTCCTGCGTGCCGAACCGCTGCGCGAGCTGCAACAGCGCCTTGGCGACGCGACCGGGAACGTCGGTGAAGATCAGGTCGGCGAGGTTGTTGTTGGTGCGCCGCAGACGGCGGGCGAGCACGCGGAGCAGCTGCTCGGCGATCTCGGGCCGCTGGTCGATCCAGGCCTTGAGGGCATCGCGATCCATCGTGACGGCGCGGACCTCGGTGACCGTGGTTGCGGTCGAGGTGCGCGGGCCGGGGTCGAAGATCGACAGCTCGCCGAACATGTCCGACGGGCCCATGATGGTGAGCAGGTTCTCCCGGCCGTCCGGGGAACGTCGGCCGATCTTCACCTTGCCCGAGGTGATGATGTACAGCCGATCGCCGGGTTCGCCCTCGTTGAAAATGACATGGCCGCGCGGGAAATCCACCGGCTGCAGTTGTTTGGCGAGTGCCGCCACCGCGGTGGGCTCTACGCCTTGGAAGATGCCTGCTCTGGCGAGGGCCTCGTCCACGAATGTGCTCCTTATGGGAAATGGCTCTGGGCTGGACCGAAGCGAATCGGCCAACAGCGCAGTCTACGCGGCATTGTGGCGGCGTAGTGACAGACACCACGTAACGAGTGGATTGCGCGGCGTCCAGGTAGTGGATTCAGCTCGCTCGAGCGACGTCCAGGTCGTCGTTACGGGAACGGCGCTTACGCATCCGGGCCACCGCGGCGGGCAGTCCGGCCTTCGTCAACTCCTTGACCTCGGCGTTGCTGGCCCTGTCCAGGTACTGCTGAACCTCCGGGTCGGGTTCGAGAAGTTTGCGGAGCCGATTCTCGACCCGCTCCATCAGCAGTGCGAACAGCATCAACACCACTGGGAAGAGCACCACAGCGAGTCCTTGCATATCGAGGAGTAAACACGCTGAAGGTCTCAGATGGAACACGGCAGGAGATCTGAGCGGGCACCTTGTCGGAGCGGTTCCGTATGGTGGACGCGTGCGCGTCTCCCCGTCTGTGACCGATTCGAACGGCTCTTCCGCTGGCGATGGAGCGACCGATGCGCAACCACTCTCCGTGACCGTTCCGAGACGGAAAACCCGCACGCGACAGGCGGAAACGAAGCTGGGACTCGTCCGGAGGGCGCGGCGGATGAACCGCACTCTCGCCGCCGCTTTTCCCGACGCGCACTGTGAGCTGGATTTCACAACGCCGCTCGAATTGGCCGTCGCGACAATCCTTTCCGCGCAGTGCACCGACGAGCGCGTGAATCTCACCACTCCCGCCATCTTCGCCAAGTACCGCAGCGCGCGCGATTACGCCGAGGCCAACCGCGCGGAGCTGGAGGAATACATCCGGCCGACGGGGTTCTACCGGAACAAGACGAGCTCGCTGATCGGCCTCGGGCAAGCCCTGGTGACCGAACACGATGGTGAATTACCTCACACCCTCGCCGAACTGGTTAAGTTGCCGGGCATCGGCCGCAAGACTGCCAACGTCATCCTCGGCAACGCCTTCGACGTGCCGGGCATCACGGTCGACACGCATTTCGGCAGGCTGGTTCGCCGGTGGGGTTGGACCACCGAGGAAGACCCGGTCAAGGTCGAGCACGCGGTCGGCGAACTCGTCGAGCGCAAGGAATGGACAATGTTGTCCCATCGCGTGATCTTTCACGGTCGGCGGGTGTGCCATGCCAGGAAGCCGGCGTGCGGTGCGTGCGTCCTCGCCGACGACTGCCCCTCGTTCGGCGCCGGGCCGACCGAGCCGGAGCTCGCGGCGAAGCTGGTGAAGGGTCCGGAGCGCGAACACCTGCTCGGGATGGTCGGCCTGTGAGATCACGGGCCGCGGACCGAACGCCGCGGAAAGAGGATTCCGGTACGTCGAGGTTCCCCTCCGCGATGCGCTGGGCGCTGGTCGGCTTGATCGTGGTCGTCGCCGCGGTGATCGCGCTGTGGCCGCGCGGCGGCGGCGAGGACGCCGCGTCGGATTCGCGATCCGCCCCCGCGCAGCAGGTCCCCGCGCAACTGCGCGCCGATGCCGCGCTCGCACCCTGTCCGCTGCCCGCGCCGGGCGCGACGGGAGCGGGACCGCTGGCCGGGATCACGCTGACCTGCCTCGCCGACGGCGCGCCCGTCGACCTCGCCGCGGCGCTCGCGGGCAAACCCGCGCTGCTCAACCTCTGGGCCTACTGGTGCGGACCGTGCGCCGAGGAGTTGCCGTACCTGCGTCAGTACGCCGAGCGGGCGGGTACGGCAGTCACCGTGCTCACCGTGCACAGCGATCCCGAAGAGGCCAAGGCGCTGTTGCGCCTGACGGGATTGGACGTGCACCTGCCCGGTGTGCTCGACGGCGCCGCGAAGGTGCGCGCCGCCGCCGGTGCCCCTGCCGTGCTGCCGATTTCGCTGCTCGTTCGCCCGGATGGTTCCCTTGCACAGGTTGTCGTGCGAACGTTTACCGGCGTCGACGACATTGCCGATACGGTGGCAACGGCGCTCGGAGTGCGGGCGTGACGGCGCGCGTGGTCGAACACGATGTTTGCGACGCCGTGAGAAGGTCTACACCGCAAGACATCTCGCAGCGTCTGTTGCGGGCGGACAGAACGGTTGTGGAGGTGGTGGTGCGCAGGTTCACCGGGGGAGCGGCATGACGATTCCGCTGCCGACCGACATTCCGCACTGGCTGCGCCGGGCCGTCGAGCCCGCGCACGCCGACGCGAGTGACACGTTGACGATCGCGCGCGCCCTGCGCCGAGCAATGACGATCACCGGCGAGCCGCGCCAGGCCGCCGTGCTCGTGCTCTTCAGCGGTTCGACCGAGGACGATCCGACGGCGCCCGGCGGGCTGCCCGCCGACGCCGACGTGCTGCTGACCCAGCGCGCGTCGACGATGCGCCAGCACAGGGGGCAGGTCGCCTTTCCGGGCGGCGCGGTCGATCCCGAGGACGAGGGTCCGATCGACACCGCGCTGCGCGAGGCGTGCGAGGAGACCGGCGTCATGCGCGAGCACGTCCAGCCACTCGCGGTGCTGCCGAAAGTCTTCGTGCCGCCGTCGCGGTTCGACGTGACACCGGTCGTCGCCTACTGGCGCACGCCCGGTGAGGTGCGGGTGGTGAACCAGAGCGAGACCGAGCGGGTGGTGCGGGTGCCGCTCTCCGAGATGCTCGACCCGGCCAATCGCTTCCTCGTCCGCGGCAGCCTCGGCTACCAGAGCCCGGCCTTCCAGGTCGACGGCATGCTGGTCTGGGGACTGACCGGCGGGATACTCGCGGGCATCTTCCAGTCCGCGGGCTGGGAACTGGAATGGGACCGCGACGACGTGCGGGACCTGGAATCGGCGCTCGCCGCAGTGGGGATGACCTTATGAGCTCCTCGGCCTGGCTCGACATCATCGTGGTGCTGCTCGCCTTGGCCGCGGCCGCCTCCGGCTGGCGGCAGGGCGCCGTCGCCTCGGCGCTGGCCTTCCTCGGCGTCGTGCTCGGCGCCGTCGCCGGCATCCTCATCGCGCCGCACATCCTCGTGCACGTCGACGAGGGGCGGACCAGGGTGCTCACCGGTGTGCTGCTCATCGTGCTGTTGGTGATCGTCGGCGAGGTCGCGGGCATGGTGCTCGGGCGCGCCGCGCGCAGCGGGATGCGGCATCCGTTCACCCGCAGCGTGGACAGCGTGGTCGGCGCGATGCTGCAGGCGGTGGCGGTGCTCGTCACCGCGTGGCTCTTGGCGCTGCCGCTGGCCACCTCGTCGCAGCCCGCGATCGCCACCGCGATCAACGGTTCCCGGGTGCTCGCCGACGTCAACCAGGTCGCGCCGAACTGGCTGCGCAAGGTCCCCAACGAATTCTCCAAGCTGCTCAACACTTCCGGGCTGCCGGACGTCATCGGTCCGTTCGGCCGCGCGCCCATCGCCGCGGTCGAGCCGCCGGATCCGAGCGTGCTCGCCAGCCCCGTCGCGGCCTCGCTGCAACAGAGCGTGCTGCGCATCCGCGGCGTCGCGCCGAGTTGCCAGCGCGCGCTGGAGGGTTCGGGCTTCGTCATCGCGCCGGAGCGGGTGATGACCAACGCGCACGTGGTCGCGGGCACCACCAGCGTCGCGGTGGACACGCCGCGCGGACCGCTGGACGCCAATGTCGTGCTTTTCGATCCGTCCAAGGACATCGCGGTGCTCGCGGTGCCCGGCCTGACCTCGCCGGTCGTGCCGCAGGCCCCGGCTCCCGCACGCTCCGGCGACAGCGCGATCGTGCTCGGTTACCCGGGCGGCGGACCGTACACGGCCAGCGCGGCCCGCGTCCGCGAGACGCTCGACCTCACCGGCCCGACGATCTACCGCAACGGCACCGTCGAGCGCGAGGTCTACACCGTCCGCGGCCTGGTGCGCGCCGGCAACTCCGGCGGCCCGCTGGTGGACACCGAAGGCCAGGTGCTCGGCGTCGTCTTCGGCGCCGCGGTCACCGACGACGACACCGGCTACGTGCTGACCCTCGACGAGGTCCGCTCCGACCTCGACGCGGCCCCCACCGCCAACCTCCCCGTCGACACGGGAGCCTGCGTACTCAGCTGAGTACGGTGAACGCCCGGGATCGCGTCCGGGTTGGTCCGACCAACCCGGACGCGACAGTCGCGGGGTCCGTCAGCCTGATTTCAGTTGCACGGTCGTCTCGTAGCCGTCGATGAAATTGTCGCCGTTGTCGTATGCCCTGAGGACGACTGTGGCCTCGCCATCTTGCCAGGCGAACGGGTGATCCTCGGTGCTGCGCTGGTAGAAGCCCTGCTGCCAGTTGCCGTTGTTGCATGCCGTAGGACGCGAGAGGGCGTTGTTGCCCTGACGGAGCACGACCTCGAGACTGGACACCCTATCGGCGCAGGTGCCCTGCAGGTACGCGACTTCTCTCGATCCGTTTATCTCGCCGGGGGAATGGACGGTGGCCACGGGCTGAGCTTGTTCGGCGTTCGCGACACTCTGCATACCGCCGCCGATAGCGAAGGCGGCAACAGCGAGTACTAACGCCCTGACACGGGTGTGAGACAAGTGCCTAGCCTTTCTGGTCACTGATCAGATTGCCGACCGACAGGGGCAGGCGGATTCGACGCCATTCGGCGACCCCATCCCCCGCCCACGGGAGTAGGTCGATATATAGCGAGCGGCAATGACTTTAGCGGTCTACGTCGAAGTATCAGGTCACACCGGTTCGCGCGGCGCTGTTGCCTGCGTCGCGGCCGATCTGGGTGCGAATCCGAGTGCGGTGGCGCCGTGTCGTCACTTCCGTCGGTGGCGCGCCCAGAGCAAGGGATCGTCGGCGGGTAGGCGTCGAGCACCGCGGCTGAGCGGTACCGCTGTCGGCGTCCAGCCCACATTGCCGGCACGGTGCAGGGACGCCGATTTCAGCCGAGGAACTTGGCCAGTTCCGCGGTGACGACGTCCGGGTTCTCCTGGTGGGCGAAGTGGGCGGCGTTCGGCACGGTGACCATGCGGCGGTGCGGTGACCAGCGCAGGCCGCGGTGGAAGGTGGCGCGGAGCAAGTAGTTGTCGGCTTCGCCGCGCATGGCGAGCACCGGGATGGCGATGGGGACGCGGACGGTGGCCATGAAGCGGCGGCCGTCGGGGCGCCACTGGCTGCGGAACGCCCAGCGCTGGTATTCCAGCGCGCAGTGCGCGGCGCCGGGGATCTGGATGGCCGAGCGCATGCGCCGGGCCGCGTCCACGAATTCGGCGGTCCCCGACCAGGATCCGGTGACGCGCTGCCGCAGCAGGCGTTCCACCTCGAATCCGTCGTGGGTGGTCAGCCGGTATTCCGGATAGCGGGGCAGCTGGTAGCGCAGGAAGTTCGGCAGCCACGCCCTGCGCTGCCGCCGATCGCGCAGCACGGCGCTCTTCAGCGCGCCGGGGTGCGGCGAACTCACCAGCGCGATGGCGCGCACCAGCCGCGGGTGCAGAACCGCGGTGGCCCAGCAGACCAGCCCGCCTTCCGCGTGGCCGACCAGCGCGGCCTCGGTGTGCCCGAGCGCGCGAATGAGTCCGGCGACGTCACCGGCGAGGGTCCAGCCGTCGTAGCCGCGCGGCGGTTTGTCGCTGTCGCCGTAACCGCGCAGATCCACCGCGACCGCGCGGAAACCCAGCTCGGTGAGCCCGGTCAGCTGGTGCCGCCAGGACCACCAGAAGTCGGCGAACCCGTGCAGCAGCACCACCAGCGGTGCGTCGGTGCGCTCGGGCGCGGCCTCCACGACGTGGAATCGAATGCCGTTGGCATGAACGTCCCGGTGGGTCCACGGACCGTCGTAACGGACGGTGGACGGATCCGGAAGGAAGTTCGACGACACGCCGACCGAGCCTAGTGGTCGGCGCGCGGCGCCGCGACGACGACCCGCACGGTCAGTTGGTGCGCTTTTCCAGCGCCAGGTGCTCGTCGTGCGCGCCGGCGCCGAACCCGCTCGGCAGCACGGAGCGCGCCTGCTTCAGCGAATCGATCGTCTTCTCCGGCGCGCGCAGCTTCTTCACCCGCCGATAACCGAGGAACGCGAGAACCGCGGTCGCGACGACCATCAGCAGGAACACGATCAGGAACGCGGCCCACCTGGCCAGCCACACGTCGAGCAACTCGCCGAGGAAGAAGAAAAAGAAGAAGGTGCTGAACAGCAGCACGGTCAGCGCGAGGATGAAGTAGACGCTGCCCTGCAGGCCCTTCTTGATCTCGCCGGTGACCTCGGCCTTGGCCAGCTCGACCTCGGCGCGCACCAGAGTCGACATCTGCTCGGCCGCGTCGCGGACCAGGGTGCCGAAGCTGGCGGAGCCGATCGGGTTGGCATCGGTCAGCGGAATGGAGGTGACCGTGCGCCCGCTCTGCGCGTCGTTCCCGTTACCGCCCTGGGTGAAACTCACTTGGTCGACCCTTCTCCCTGTCCCGGCACTGCTTTCAGCTCCGTCACGCAGGCTACCGCCTGCGGGCCCGTCGCTCGCGTGGTGTTCCCGCTGCGGCTCGCTCGCGCCGCTTTCACTCTTCCGGTTCTAGCGCACGAGCCGCGCGCCGCGCCTGGTGGACACGCCCACGCCGCAACAGTAGCGCCGAACCGGCGAGCGATGCCGCCATGGAGGTCACCAGCACCGCGGCTTTCGCCAAATCGACGGCCGATCCGTCGCCGACGTCGGACAGCGCGAGCTCCGCCACGAGAAGGCTAACCGTGAACCCGATCGCGCCGAGCACCGACAGCGCGAACATATCGCGGTATTCGAGATTGGCCGGCTTCTTCGCGATGCCGAACCGTATTGCCATCCAGCTGATCCCGAAGATGCCGATGGTCTTGCCGAGCAGCAGACCGAGAATGATGGCCAGCGAGAGCCGGTCGGTGAACAGCTCGCCGAAGACCTTGCTGTTCAACGGGACTCCGGAAGCGAACAACGCGAACAGCGGCACGCACAGCCCGGCCGAGATCGGCTGGAACCGATGCTCCCACCGGGTCGCCGGCGCCTCCTCTTCGTCGGGATCCGTGCGCACCCTGGTCAGCAGGCCGAGCGCGACACCCGCCAGCGTCGGATGGATGCCCGCCTCGTGCAGCGCATACCAGGCGACCAGCGCAAGCGGCACGTACACCACCGGCGAGGCGATCCGTCGGTGCTGGGCCAGCGCCCACACCGCGAAGCACGCCGCGGCGGCGAGCAGCCAGAGCAGTGCGAGTGTGGTGGTGAACAGCACCGCGATCAGGATGATGGCCAGCAGATCGTCCACCACGGCAAGACTGAGCAGGAAAACCCGCGCGCCCGCCGGAATCCGCGAACCGGTCATGGCGAGCACGGCCAGCGCGAAGGCGATGTCGGTGGCGACCGGGATGGCCCAGCCGCGGTCCATGCCTTCGACGCCGAATCCGACTATCGCCGCGATCAGCGCGGGCGTGACCACGCCGCCGATCGCGGCGATGATGGGCAGCGCGGCGCGTTTGCGGTCGGCCAGCTCACCGACGACGAGCTCGCGTTTGAGCTCGAGCCCAGCGACGAAGAAGAAGACGGCGAGCAAACCGTCCTTCGCCCAATCGGCAAGTGTCAGCTCCAGGTGCAGCGGCTCGAGCGGCAGCACCGTCTCGGTCATGGTGACGTAGCTGTCGGCCCACGGGGAGTTGGCCCAGAGCAACGCGACAGCCGCCGCGACGAGAAGC
Organism: Nocardia amikacinitolerans; assembly: GCF_900215415.1. Taxonomy (NCBI): domain Bacteria; kingdom Bacillati; phylum Actinomycetota; class Actinomycetes; order Mycobacteriales; family Nocardiaceae; genus Nocardia; species Nocardia amikacinitolerans. The sequence continues at coordinate 72,688 of NZ_OBEG01000007.1, forward strand.
AGGGCGCCACCGACTGTTTCGGTTCGCAGGTAGCGAGCCAGTTCGGAGCGCACCTGATTGATCACGGAAAACCTCTCGGCCGGGCGGGCAGAACCGCGGACCCGCGACCGAGCCGTTCCGGCTCACACCACCTGCCCGCACGCCGACCAGACTTCCCGGCACACCTGACGCAATTCTAACGGCTACCCCCCGTGACAAGATCACCCACCGGCCGTACCCTGCGCCCTTCCGGTGCGCACTTCGCAGAGCCGCCACACGCTTCGCAGGGGATGCACCCACTGCGAAGCGTGCGAACCGTCTGCGAAGAAGCTCAGGCGCGGCTTGCGCGGATCGCCTCGAAGACGTTCGGGTCGACGAGGGTGGAGGTGTCGCCGAGTTCGCGGCCTTCGGCGACGTCGCGTAGCAGGCGGCGCATGATTTTGCCGCTGCGGGTTTTGGGGAGTTCGGGGACGACGTGGATTTCGCGTGGTTTGGCGATGGGGCTGATTTCGCGGGCGACTTCGGCCTTCAGTTCGTCGACGAGCGCCGCGCCCGTGTCTTTGGCTTCGGCGGTGAGGATGACGAAGGCGACGATGCCTTGGCCGGTGGTGGGGTCGGTGGCGCCGACGACGGCGGCTTCGGCGACGCCGGAGTGTCCGACGAGGGCGGATTCGACTTCGGCGGTGGAGATGCGGTGGCCGGAGACGTTCATGACGTCGTCGACCCGGCCGAGCACCCACAGGTCGCCGTCGGAGTCGAGCTTGGCGCCGTCACCGGCGAAGTACCAGCCTTGTTCGGCGTAGCGCTCCCAGTAGGTGGCCTTGTAGCGCTCCATGTCGCCCCAGATGCCGCGCAGCATGGACGGCCACGGCTGGTCCAGCACCAGGTAGCCGTTGGCCTCGGTCTCCCCGCGCTGCACCGGCTTGCCCTCTTCGTCGACGACCTGGGCGGAGATGCCGGGCAGCGGGGTCATCGCGGCGCCGGGCTTGGCGGCGGTGACGCCGGGCAGCGGGGAGATCATGATCGCGCCGGTCTCGGTCTGCCACCAGGTGTCGACGATGGGCGCGGTGTTCGCGCCGACGACCTCGCGGTACCAGCGCCACGCCTCGGGGTTGATCGGCTCGCCGACCGAGCCGAGCAGCCGGATGCTGGACAGATCGTGCGCGGCCGGGATCTCGCGGCCCCATTTCATGAAGGTGCGCACCAGGGTCGGCGCGGTGTAATAGATGGTGACGCCGTACTTTTCGACGATCTGCCAGTGGCGGTGTTCGTCGGGGAAGTTGGGGGTGCCTTCGTAGACGACCTGGGTGACCCGGTTGGACAGCGGTCCGTAGACGATGTAGCTGTGGCCGGTGACCCAGCCGATGTCGGCGGTGCACCAGTAGACGTCTTGGCCGGGTTTGTGGTCGAAGACGTAGTGGTGGGTGTAGGAGGCTTGGGTGAGGTAGCCGCCGGAGGTGTGCAGGATGCCCTTGGGTTTTCCGGTGGTGCCCGAGGTGTAGAGGATGAACAGCGGGTGCTCGGCGTCGAAGGGCTGCGCCTCGTGCTCGGTCGAGGCCTGGGCCACGGTCTCGTGCCACCACAGGTCGCGACCTTCGGTCCACGGCACCTCGATGCCCGTCCGCCGCACCACGAGCACGTGCTCCACGCTGTGTCCATTTTCGCCCGAGCGGGGGCCCTCCGTGGTTACGCGGGCTTCCTCCTCCGGGCCCTGACCGTTCGGGCGGGGCGGCACATCGCCGTGTGCGAAAAGCGCCTCGTCCACCGCCTCCTTGAGCGGCGCGGACTTGCCGCGGCGCCACTGCCCGTCGGTGGTGATGACCAGTCGGGCGCGTGCGTCGTCGACCCGCTGGCGCAGGGCGGTGGGGGAGAAGCCCGCGAACACCACCGAGTGGGTCAGCCCGAGCCGGGCGCAGGCCAGGATGGACACGATGGCCTCGGGGACCATGGGCATGTAGATGGCGACCCGGTCGCCCGCCTCGAGCCCGAGCTCGGTCAGGTAGTTGGCGGCCTGGGACACCTCGTCGAGCAACTGCCGGTAGGTGATTTCGCGCGAGTCGCCAGGTTCGCCTTCCCAGTGGATCGCGACCTGATCGCCGTGTCCGTCCAGGACGTGGCGGTCCACGCAGTTGTAGGCGACGTTGAGCTGTCCATCGACGAACCACTTGGCCACCGGCGCGACGCTCCAGTCCAGCACCCGGTTCCATTTCCGATGCCAGTGCAGTCGCTCGGCCTGTTCGGCCCAGAACGCGTCGCGATCGTCGGCGGCCGCCCGGTACAGCGAGGCGTCGGCGTTCGCCGCGGCGGCGAACTCCGCGCTGGGCGGATACGAGTCCCGGTGGTCGGCGGTGGTTTCGGTCATCACGTCTCTTCTTTCGCGTCGGCTCTGCCCACCCTCGACCCTAGCCAACTGTGACCTACGCCGCGCCGAGGAGTACGCACCGGGCTGGGTCCCTTCGGTGGCATAGTTTCGGTGTTTCGCCGATGTTGCCGCGTTGGTAACAAGTGAAACGAACATAGGGCGATCCGATGACAAGCTCACCCGCCGATGGCTAACGTCGCTGACATTCCGAGGCGGGACGTGTGGGCACGCGCTGGAGAGGATTACGGGGCGCAGGCCGCACAGCCGCCTTCGACCTTCTCGAAATCGGGAGTACGCGTTGCGATTCCACAGAGTTACCGCGCTCGCCGCGGCGGTCTTGCTGGCCACGAGCCTAGGACTGTCCGCATGTTCCACCGATGACGGAGCCGATGCCGACATCGTCACCGTCAACGGCGCCGAACCGCAGAACCCGCTGGTGCCGACCAATACCAACGAGAACATGGGCGGTCGAGTGGTCGACCGGCTCTTCGCGGGGTTGAAGTATTACGACGCCGACGGCAAGGCGCACAACGAGATGGCCGAATCGATCGAGACCACCGATCGCAAGAGCTACCGAATCACCCTGAAACCGAACTGGAAGTTCACCGACGGCACGCCCGTGACGGCCAAGTCCTTCGTCGACGCGTGGAACTACGGCGCGGTCGGCACCAACGCGCAGCTGCAGAGCTATGTCTTCTCGCCGATAGTCGGTTTCGACGAGGTGTCCGCGGAAAAGCCCACCGCGCAGACGATGTCGGGTCTGAAGGTGGTCGACGACCGCACCTTCACCATCGAGTTGAAGGCCCCCTCCATCGATTTCGAGAGCGAACTCGGCTACGCGCCGTTCTATCCGCTGCCGGAGGCGGCGTTCAAGGATATGCAGGCGTTCGGGCAGAACCCGATCGGCAACGGCCCGTACAAGTTCGCCAACGCGGGCGCGTGGGAGCACAACGTCAAGATCGATCTGGTGCCCAACCCGGACTACCAGGGCGGACGTCCGGCCAAGAACAAGGGCCTGCGGTTCGTGATGTACCAGTCCTTCGACACCGCGTACGCCGATCTGCAATCCGGCAACCTCGACGCGCTCGACACCATTCCGTCCAGCGCGCTCTCGGTGTACAAGCAGGAACTCGGTGATCGCGCGATTTCCAAGCCGGTCGCGCAGAACCAGCACATCGGCGTGCAGTCCAACGTCCCGCATTTCGCCGGCGAGGAGGGCCTGCTGCGCAGGCGCGCGATCTCGATGGCGATCAACCGGGAACAGATCTGCGAGAAGATCTTCCACGGCACCCGCATTCCGGCCCGCGATTTCACCGCGAGCACGCTGCCCGGCTTCGACGGCAACTTGCCCGGTTCCGAGGTGCTGAAGTACAACCCCGAGGAGGCCAAGCGGCTGTGGGCGCAGGCCGACGCCATCGCGCCGTGGTCGGGCCGCTACGAGATCGCCTACAACTCCGACGGCGGGCATCAGGCCTGGGTCGAGGCGGTGGCCAACAGCGTCAAGAACACCCTCGGCATCGACGCGATCGCGGTGCCCTATCCGACCTTCAAGAACATCCGCGACGAGGTGAACGCCGAGACCATCGGCAAGTCGTTCCGTTACGGCTGGCAGGGCGACTATCCGACGATGCTGCAATTCCTCACCTCGCAGTACTACAGCTACTCCGAGACCAACAACGTCAACTACGCCAACCCCGAATTCGACCGCCTGCTCGACGCCGCGCTGGCCGCGCCCACCCAGGAGGAGTCCTACCGGCTCGTCGCCCAGGCGCAGGCGCTGCTCATCCGCGACATGGCCGATATTCCGGTGCTGGATTACGTTGCGGCGGCGGGTCATTCGGATCGAGTCAGCAACGCGCGGCTGGCGTGGAACGGCCTGTTCGACTTCGAGAACATCGAGAAGTAGCCGCCGCGGAAGCCGGAGGGAAATATGGCTTGGTATGTCCTGCGGCGTCTGCTCCAGATGATCCCGGTGTTCCTCGGCGCGACGCTGCTCATCTACGCGATGGTCTTCCTCATCCCCGGCGACCCGATCAAGGCGCTGGCCGGTGAGAAGCCGCTCACCCCGGCCGTCGAGGCTCAGCTGCGGGCCAGGTATCACCTCGACGAGCCGTTCTTCATGCAGTACCTGCTCTACCTGAAAGGCATTCTGACCTTCGATTTCGGCACCGCCTACTCAGGCCGTCCGGTCCGCGACGAGTTGGCGCGCGCCTTTCCGATCACGATCCGGCTCGCCTTCATGGCGGTGTTCATCGAGGGCGTTTTCGGCATCGTGTTCGGTCTGATCGCGGGGTTGCGCAAGGGCAAGCTGTTCGATTCGACGATGCTGGTGGCGAGTCTGGTCATCATCGCGGTGCCGGTGTTCGTCATCGGTTATCTCGCGCAGTTCCTGTTCGGGGTGAAGTGGGGTATCGCGCCGACGACCGTCAGCGGGAAGGCGAGTTTCGCGGAACTGCTGTTGCCCGCGTTCGTGCTCGGTTCGCTCTCGTTCGCCTATGTGCTGCGGCTGACGCGAAACTCGGTGGCGGAGAACATGTCCGCCGACTACGTGCGCACCGCGACCGCCAAAGGGTTGAGCAGGCGGCGCGTGGTGACCGTGCACATCCTGCGCAATTCCATGATCCCGGTGGTCACCTTCCTCGGCGCCGACCTCGGCGCGCTGATCGGCGGGGCCATCGTCACCGAGGGCATCTTCAACATCCCCGGCGTCGGCGGCACGCTGTACCAGGCGATCCAGCGGGTGGAGCCGCCGACGGTCGTCTCGTTCGTGACCGTGCTTGTGGTGATCTTCCTGATCGCCAACCTGATCGTGGATCTGCTCTACGCCGCACTCGACCCGAGGATCCGCTATGCCTGAGCTGGAGAAAGACGTGAGCAGGCCCGGTCAGGAGTACTACGTCGCGCCGCCGGACGAGGTCGAGGTGCTGGCCACCGACCGCGTCGACGCGTCGGGCGAGCCGACGAGCATCTGGGGCGACGCCTGGCGGCAGCTGCGGCGCAATCCGATCTTCCTCGTCGCGGTCCTGTTGATCGTGGCGGTGACGGTGGTCGTGCTGTGGCCGGGCTTGTTCACCGATCAGGACCCGCGCCGGTGCCTCGGCGACGACATCATGGCGCCCCCGCGCCCAGGGCACCCGTTCGGTTTCGACCGGCAGGGCTGCGACGTCTACACCCGCACCCTCTACGGCGCGCGCGCCTCGGTGCTGGTCGGGCTCGGTGCGGCCGCGTTGTTCGTGCTGATCGGCGGCACGCTCGGCGCGTTGGCCGGGTTCTTCGGCGGAGTGCTCGACGAGATCGTCTCGCGCATCGCGGAGATCTTCTACGCGATCCCGATGGTGCTCGCCGCGATCGTCCTGCTCCAGATGCTGCGGCCCGCGACCATGTGGAACGTCGTCCTGGTGCTCGCCTCGTTCACCTGGCCGCAGGCGGCACGCATCGCGCGCGGCGCGGTCATCGAGGCCAAGAACAGCGAATATGTCACGGCGGCAAAGGCGTTGGGTGTCTCGCGGACGGGAACGCTGGTGCGGCACGTGCTGCCCAACGCGGCGGGGCCGCTCATCGTGGTCTCCACCATCTGGTTGGGGGTCTTCATCGTCGCCGAGGCGACGCTGTCGTATCTCGGTGTCGGTCTGCCGCCCGACATCGTGTCCTGGGGCGGCGACATCGCCAGGGCCAAGAACGATCTGCGGACCTCGCCGATCCTATTCTACCCCGCCGCCGCGCTGGCCATCACGGTGCTGAGCTTCATCATGCTCGGCGACGCGGTGCGCGACGCGCTCGACCCGAAGGCGAGGAAGAGGTGAGCGCCGCGATGCCGGACCGTCCGCTGCTCGAAATCCGCGACCTAAACGTCTGTTTCAGCGCCGAGGGCAGGCAGGTGCCCGCCGTGCAGGACGTGAGCCTCGCGGTGTATCCGGGGCAGACCGTGGCGATCGTCGGGGAGTCGGGGTCCGGGAAGACAACGACCGCGCACGCCGTCATCGACCTGCTGCCCGGCACCGGGCAGGTCACCTCGGGGTCGATCGTCTTCGACGGCAAGGACCTCACCAAGGCGTCGAAGAAGGAGATCGTCGCGGTGCGCGGTCGCGGCATCGGGCTGGTGCCGCAGGATCCGATGTCCAATCTGAATCCGGTGTGGAAGGTCGGCTTTCAGGTGCGGGAGACATTGGCGGCCAACGGGATCGCCAAAGGATCGGCGGCGGCGAAGCGAGCCGTCGAACTGCTCGAGGAAGCCGGTATGTCCGATGCCGCCCGCCGGGTGAACCAATACCCGCACGAATTCTCCGGCGGCATGCGGCAGCGGGCGCTGATCGCGATCGGGTTGTCGTGCCGCCCCAAGCTGTTGATCGCCGACGAACCGACCTCGGCGCTCGACGTCACCGTCCAGCACCAGATTCTCGACCATCTCGATTCGCTGACCAGCGAACTGGGCACCGCCGTCCTGCTCATCACGCACGACCTCGGACTAGCCGCCGAGCGAGCCGAGCACCTGGTGGTGATGTATCGCGGGCGGGTGGTGGAATCCGGCCCCGCGCTGCGCATCCTGCGCGATCCGCAGCACACCTACACCAAGAAGCTCGTGAACTCCGCGCCCTCGCTCGCCTCGCAGCGGCTCTCGGCGGTGCGCAAGCGGATCGAGATCCGGGAGCAGGCGGTGGAGGTGGCCGAACAGGGCGCCGCGGTCGAGTCGGCCGATGTGGTTGTCGCCGAGCGCCTCACGAAGGTGTTCCCGATCCGCGGTGGGGCGCCGTGGAAGTCGTCGGAGTTCCGCGCTGTCGACGAGGTGTCCTTCCGGCTGCGCCGCGGCACAACCACGGCCATCGTCGGCGAATCCGGGTCGGGCAAGTCGACCGTCGCGCAGATGGTGCTAGGCCTGCTCGCGCCGACCTCCGGCGCGGTGACCTTCGACGGACGCGACGTCGCGAAGCTGGATCGCAAGAGCGCCTTCGCGTTTCGTCGGCGCGTGCAGGCGATATTCCAGGACCCGTACGGCTCGCTGGACCCGATGTACTCGATCTTCCGCACGATCGAGGAGCCACTGCGCACGCACAGGATCGGCACCTCGAAAGAGCGCGCCGCGACGGTGCGTGACCTGCTCGACAAGGTGTCGTTGCCCGCCTCGGTGCAGCGGCGCTATCCGAACGAGCTGTCCGGCGGTCAGCGTCAGCGGGTCGCGATCGCGCGGGCGCTTGCGCTGTCGCCCGAAGTGGTGGTCTGCGACGAGGCCGTGTCCGCGCTGGACGTGCTCGTGCAGGCGCAGATCCTGAATCTGCTCAACGACCTGCAGGCCGAGCTGGGTCTGTCGTACCTGTTCATCTCGCACGACCTGGCCGTTGTGCGTCAGATCGCCGACAACGTGCTGGTCATGCAGCAGGGCAGGGTGGTCGAGGCGGCGAGCGCCGAGGAGGTCTTCGACCATCCGCGCGAGGACTACACGCGCAGGCTGCTCGACGCGATCCCCGGGCGGGATCTGCTCGCGGGGTGAGGCGGGCGCGCAAGTAGCCTCGTCTTTCGTGACCGACCCGCTGCAGCCCCTCGTCGACCTGCCCGGCGTGCGCGACGCCGCCGACCGCGCCCGCGATGCACTCGCCGCGGTGCACCGGCACAAGTCGAACCGCCGCGGCTGGCCGACCACAGCGGCCGAGGCGGCGGTGCGCGCGGCGCGGTCTTCGGCGGCCATCGACGGCGGCAGCACCGACCTGCCCGCGGACGGGCGCGTCGAGGATCCGATCCTGGCCGGCTCGCTGCGCGTCGGCCAGGCGCTCGACGGCGACGCCCTGCGCAACCTCACAAGCACCTGGCAGCGCGCGCCGCTCCAGGCCCTCGCCCGGTTGCACCTGCTCGCCGCCGCCGACCTGGTCTCCGACGAGGAGCTGCTCGGGCGGCCGCGCACGGATCCGGGCGTCGCCGAGCGGCTGGACCTGCTCGCGCAGACGGTGTTGACCACGAAGGCGCCCGCGCCCGTCGTCGCGGCGGTGGTGCACGGCGAGCTGCTCGCGCTGCGGCCGTTCGGCACGGCCGACGGGATCGTGGCGCGCGCGGCCTCGCGGTTGGTGTCGGTGGCAAGGGGGCTCGACCCGCACAGCTTGGGCGTGCCGGAGGTGTTCTGGTTGCGGCGCAAGCAGGCGTACGACGCCGCCGCGGCGGAATTCGGGACCGGTCGGCCGGACGCGGTCGGCGGATGGGTGATTTTCTGCTGCGGTGCGCTGGAGGACGGCGCACGGGAGGCGACGTCGATCGCGGACGCGGCGGCGGGGTAGCGGCTCGGCTTCGGTGCCGCCTGCGTTGGTCGGATGCCGCGTGCGCGGGTTCGATAGCGCGTGCGCTCGCGCGCGATTCGGAATGGGCCCCGCACATCAAAGCGGGCGGCGTTGTCGTTGACGACCTCACCGCCCGCTAGCACGGACTACCGGGTTACCAAGCGTGCTAGGTGGGTTGTGTTCTGCGGCCTCGGCGACTATTCGAACTCCGCCGGTTCATCCCCGCAACCTGTGCGAGGCCTTCGCCGTCGACAATCCGAATCTCGCAGGCCCACAACGCTTCTGCCCTTGTCGCGGCGTGCTCCGCGTGGGTGCCTGGTGTCCGTGCTGGGAAGGGTGGGATGGGAGACTGAACCTTCTCTTCCGGCTCCGCCTTGGCCTTCCGTCCTTCCGTGCCTCCTTTCTACCACTGTGAGTGGGCTCACTCAAGGGTTGAGAAAGCACTGAATTATCGGCGTGTCTGTCGGCGTTTCGTGGTTAAATGCCTGGTCGCGGCCGCCCCCGTTCTCGGGTCGGCCGACCCCTCCGGCAAGTTGTCGGTTGCCCCGTTGAACAGCGCGGCGGCGGCCGTTCCGGCCCACCGGTCAATGATCAGCACCGGGCCGTCGGCCGTCAGCGGCGGCGGCGCAGCAGGCGGTAACTGATGGCTCCGGCCAGCACCGCGCTGAGTCCGACGGCCGCCGTCGCGGCAAGGGTGGTGGACGAGGGCGACTGGAATCGCGCCCACAGCGAGACCGGGTTGGAGAAGGTGAGGATCGGCCAGCCGCGCGTGACCGCCTCGCGGCGTAGCGTGCGATCCGGGTTCACCGCCGTCGGGTGGCCGACGGCGCTCAGCATCGGCAGATCGGTCACCGAATCGGAATAGGCGTAGCAGCGCGAGAGGTCGTAACCCTCTGTGGCGGCGAGCTTTTCGATGGCCTCGACCTTGCCCTCGCCGTAGCAGTAGAACTCGACCTCGCCGGTGTACTTGCCGTCCGCGACGACCATCCTGGTTGCCGCGGTGTGCGAGGCGCCGAGCACCTCCGCGATGGGCCCGACCATCTCCTCGCCGGAGGCCGAGACGATCACCACGTCGTGGCCCCGAATCTTGTGGTCGGCGATGAGATCGGCGGCCTCGGCGTAGATCAGCGGGTCGACCAGCTCGTGAAGTGTCTCGGCGACAATGGATTTCACCTGTTCGACGTCCCAGCCGGCGCACATCTTCGTCAGATGTTCACGCATGCGCTCCATTTGGTCGTGGTCGGCGCCGGACAGCAGGAACAGGAAGTGCGCGTAGCTGCTCTCCAGCACCGCTCTGCGGTTGAGCAGACCCTGGGCGAAGAACGGCTTGCTGAACACGAAGGTGCTCGATTTGGCGATCACCGTCTTGTCCAGATCGAAGAACGCGGCGACGCGCCCGCGTCTGCCCGGAGTGCTGTTCGCCGTCGTCGCGGCGCCCGCCCGGTGGTCGGGAACGGTTGTCTGGTCGCCCTCGGCCGTCACCCGTCCAGAATATGCACGCGATGCAAATGGCGGTGGCCGGGTCGGGTCTGCGGGGGCGGCCACGAGTTTGCCCGGGAGACGCCGGAGCGGCGGCGACGGCAAAGTTCTTCGCCGACAGACTTGCGTGACGGCCGGGGATTGGGTGTAGTATTGCTGGCACCTGGACATGGTCCAGGCGCGTTCAGCCCGACCCCCCGGGGCTGAACCCGACGGCCCCAGCCTCCTCCCCCCCCGGCTGGGGCCGTCCTCTATTTCGGGGACGGTTCCCCCTTTTCGCCGGCTCGGCGGTTGTCCACAGCGGCGGAGTTATCCACATTCGGCATCTCGGGTCTTCTGGCGAGCCGTCGATTACACCACGCTGACCTGCATGGATACCGACGCCGCGCAGACCGCCCGCTCATCGCCCGCGCTCGTGCTCATCCGGGATGTCCGGTTGCGCGACGAGGTCCGCCGGGTGGCGGCGGCCGCGGAACGCCAGCTCGACGAGCGTGAGCCGCCGGTGGGCAGGCATGTCTGGTCCGGAACGCCCCTGGTGATCCTCGACACAGCGGGGGCGCGCTCGTGCGCGGCGGCCGGTTGTGCCCGGCGGGCGGGCGTCGTTCTGGTGACCGACGGGGAGCCCGAACTGTCCGATTGGCAGGCCGCGGCGGCGGTCGGAGCCGAGCGCGTCATCGCACTGCCCGCGTCCGCCGAGGGGCTTGTCGAGAAGTTTGCTGAGCACGGCGAGCGGCGTGCTTCCGACGGCATCGCCGTGGCTTTCGCGAGCGGATCCGGTGGCGCGGGCGCCTCCGTTCTCGCCGCGGCGACAGCCCTGCGCGCCGCCGCCGAAGGGTTCCGGCGCGACGTGCTGCTCGTCGACGGGGCGCCCTTCGGCGGCGGTCTCGACCTGCTGTTGGGCATAGAGAAGGCTACGGGCCCCCGCTGGCCGGACCTGGTCGTCGAGGACGGCAGGGTCGCGGCAGCGGCACTGCACAGCGCACTGCCGAGGGCGGCGCCGGGGCTCGGCGTGCTGTCCTGCGGCCGCGGCGGTGCCGGTAGATTGCCGGGCCGTATCGGCGCCGGCGCGGTGCGCGCGGTGATCGAAGCAGGCCGTGCCGCAGGCGATCTCGTGATTTGCGACATTTCCGGCGAACGCGGCGCGCACGCCGAGCAGATGCTCGACCGCGCGGATCTGGTGGTGTTGGTCGTGCAGGCGACACTGCGGGCGGTGGCGGCGGCGGAGTCCGTCGCGGCGTTCATCGGTCGGCGAAATCCCAACCAGGGCTTGGTGGTCCGCGGTCCGGCGCCGGGCGGTCTGCGCGGAGCCGAAGTGGCCGAGGTGCTCGATCTACCGCTGCTCGCGGCCGTGCGCGCACAAGGGGGCCTCGCGGGTCGATTGGAACGCGGTGGGCTCGCCACCCCCCGGCGCGGACCGCTCACGGACGCGGCCGACGCGGTACTCGCCGTGCTCGGTGCGCCGACGGTGCGGAGCGGACGATGAGCGCGCTCGTGACGGCCGAGCTGCTGGATCGCGTGCGGGAACGGCTGGCGGGCACGCCGAGCGCGCCGGAACCGGCGGCCGTGGCGGCGGCCATTCGCGCCGAAGCGGGTGGCGTGCTCGGTGATACCGACCTGCTGCGGGCGTTGCGGCTGTTGCAGACCGAGATGACCGGTGCGGGCGTGCTGGAACCGCTGCTGCACGACCCGCGGGTGGCGGACGTGCTGGTGACGGCGCCCGACGCGGTCTGGATCGACCGGGGGCACGGCCTGGAAAAGACCTCGGTCACCTTCCAGGACGAGGCCGCGGTACGCCGGTTGGCCCAGCGGTTGGCGCTCGCGGCGGGCCGGAGACTCGACGACGCGCAGCCGTGGGTGGACGGCCGGTTGGCCGGAAGCGAAGCGGCGCTTGGTGATTCGTTCGGCGTCCGGCTGCACGCCGTGCTCGCGCCGATCGCGCACGGCGGCACCTGCCTCTCGCTGCGGGTGTTGCGGCCCGCCACCCAGGGGTTGGACGCCCTCGCCGCGTCGGGCGCCGTGCCGCCGGAGGCGAAAACGCTGCTGGAGCGGATCATCCGAGCCCGGCTCGCGTTTCTGGTGGTCGGCGGCACGGGCGCGGGAAAGACGACACTGTTGTCCGGACTGCTCGCCAAGGTCGACGCCCGCGAACGGATCGTGTGCGTCGAAGACGCGGCCGAGCTCGCGCCGCCGCACCCACACGTGGTGCGCCTCGTCGCGCGCACGGCGAACGTCGAGGGAGTCGGCGTGGTCACGGTCCGCGACCTGGTGCGGCAAGCGCTGCGCATGCGACCGGACCGAATCGTCGTCGGCGAGGTGCGTGGAGCCGAAGTGGTCGACCTGCTGACCGCGTTGAACACCGGCCACGACGGCGGCGCGGGCACCGTCCACGCGAACTCCCCGCGCGAAGTGCCCGCCCGGCTGGAAGCCCTCGCGGCGCTCGGCGGCATGGACCGCGCCGCCCTGCACAGCCAACTCGCCGCAGCGATCCAGGTGGTGCTGCATGTGGAGCGCCGTGCGGACGGTTCGCGTGGGCTGCGGGAGATCGGGGTGCTCGACCGTGCGGAGAGCGGGAACGTGCGGATCGTCGCGGCTTGGCGGTCGGATGGTGGGGCGGTGCCGGGGGCAGGAGAGCTGGAAGGTCTTCTGGCGGAACGGGTTGGACGATGAGGGCGGCGACCAGTTGTGTGGCGGTTGTGCTGGCCGGTCTCGCGAGGGCGGACCTTCCGGCCCGGCGGGTCCGGGCGATGGCGGCGATATCGGGCGCGGCGGCTGCGCGGACTGGGTTCGCGACGGCGGGATTGCCCGAGGGGCGGGTTCGGCGATGACAGCGGCGATGTTGTGCCTGGCGCTCGCGGTGCTGCTCTTGCCCGGCGCGGGTGCGAGACGGCGGCTGCGCGGACTGTTCTCGATAGATGGGGCGCGAAAGCCGGACTACAGCAACGTTGTTCGCTTCTCGGTGGTTGTGGGCGTGGTTTCCACAAAGCTGTTGGATGCCGGGACCTTCCTCGCCACCGCGCTGCTGGCGGGCACCGTGGGGCTGCGTAGGCGCCGGGCTCGCGGCGACCGGCACCGTGCCGCGGAGTGCGCCCACCTTCTCGACGCGCTCGAGGCGGTCATCGGCGAGCTGCGAGTCGGCGCGCACCCGAGCGCGGCCGCGGACGTCGCCGCTCGGGAATCGCGCGGAGCGGCGGCCCGCGCTTTCGCGGTCAGCGCCGCCCGCAGCAAGTTGGGCGGGTCCGCCGCCGACGGACTGCGCGACCCGGACGCCGTCATCGGAACCGAACTCGCTCGCATCGCCGACGCGTGGCGGATCGCCGAAGACCACGGCTTGGCGCTGGCCGAACTGTTGACGGCCGCCCGCGCAGACATGCGGGGCCGCATCCGTTTTCGTGCTCGTGCCACCGCCGCTCTCGCGGGTGCTCGCGCCACGGCCACGGTCCTCGCCACGCTCCCGCTGCTGGGACTGGCCTTGGGGCAGCTCATGGGAGCCGACCCGCTACGGGTCCTCTTCGCCTCCCCTGCGGGGAGTCTGCTGCTCCCTCTGGGCGTGGGCCTCGCCTGCGCGGGACTGCTGTGGAGCGATGCGATCACGCGAAAGGTGCTGGTGTGAACGGGCGCGCCGGATCAGCGGCGCGATCGAGGCTTCGTCGGCCCCGAAGTAGTGCGCGGGCACTTGCGAATTCGGCTCGGCGGGAAGGGGTTCGGCATGGCGGTCGAGACCGGTATGGCGACGTTGGCACTGGCGGGAGCCTTCGCATTGTGGCCGGGGCGTGTCGGCGTCAGTCGGCGACTGCGGGTCTTGGAGCCAGTGGGGCGGGCGACGAGCGCGAAACCGAAGAAGCCCGGCGTGGGCGATCCGCTCGATGTCGCCTCGGTATTCGACCTGCTGGCCGCATGCCTGCGCGCGGGACTTCCGATGGCGGGCGCGGCGCGAGCGGTGGCCGCCGGAGCGCCGCGGGCGGTCGCCGCCGCACTGTGCACAGCCGCGGACCTGCTGGCGCTCGGATCGGAGCCGAACTCGGCGTGGGAGCGAGCGGCGCGGGAAGCGGAGGGACGGCCGGGCGCCGCCGAGATCGACTCGCTGGCCCGGATGGCACGACGTTCGGCGCGCTCGGGCGCGTCGCTGTCGGTGGCCGTCGGAGAACTCGCCGACCAGCACCGCGGCGCGGTCGAGGATGCGGCGGCGGCCCGAGCGGAACGCGCAGGCGTGCTGATCGGCGGCCCGCTCGGCCTGTGCTTCCTGCCCGCGTTCCTCTGCCTGGGCATTGTGCCCGTGGTGATCGGTCTGGCGGGGCGGGTCCTGGATGGCGGTCTCCTATGAATGAGCACCGCCTCGCCGATCGGCAGCAGTCTTACCCGCGCGGAGGGACCGCGCGGGCCGAAGGGAAAGGGGAGATCGGTGCGAATCGACAAACCGACGGATCGCGCGCCGCGACGAGTCGGCGGCCCACTGCTTGCCGCGCGGTGGGCTCGCGCCCACGCGGCCGTACGGGATTCGACGGCCGAAGCGGTCCGCGCGCCGCGCGGCTCCGCGACGGACACGGCGAGCTCACCAGCAAGCTCGATCCGGCGGGTCGCTCGAACAACGGGCATTCGCTTGGCCAGGATCCGTGTGAAGTCGCGCAGGAAGGCGGCACATCGCGCGGACCCGACGAGTCGACGCACGGCGCCTGCGAACGCCGCGGCCGCCGTGCGGCACGAGGCGGTGCCACCGAGAGCCGAAGCGAGTACGGCTGTTTCGAGGTTTCACCCCCGACAGCTGTGGGCTCGCGCACGCGAGGCGATCGCGCGACTCCAACTCCGCACGATCCGAGCAGCCGCCGCCGAAGACGGCATGAGCACAGCCGAATACGCCATCGGCACGATCGCCGCGGCAGCTTTCGGCGCGGTGCTCTACGGGGTAGTGACCGGAGATTCGATCGTCGACGCGCTGACACGGATCATCGACCGCGCCCTCAACACCACGGTGTAGCGCCGGGCTCCGCGCGGCTTTGCGCTGTGCTGGCGGCTGCTGCGCGGTGCTTCACGGTGGCGGGTGTTGCGTGGCGTTCGGTTGTGGTGGTGGATGCCGTCCGGCGCTTCGCCGGGGTGACTGTTGCCCGGTGCTTGGCCGTGACGGGTGTTGTGTGGCCATCGGCTGTGGTGGTGGGTGCAGTGCGGCACTTGACCGGGGCGGCTGCTGTGCAGTGCTTCACCGTGAGGGCGGGGGTCGCGAGGCGTTGCACCGTCGCGGCCAGTGCCGCGCTGCGCTTCACCGTGGCAGCGCGCCCTCTGCGGTGCCCCACTGTGTCGGTGGGCGCTGCGTGTCGCTCCACTGTCCCGGCGGGCGCCGCGCCACGTCTTGGATCGGTGCGGATGGCAGACGATCGCGGTGCCGTCACGGTGGAGGCGGCGATCGCGCTCGGGTCCCTCATGGTCGCGGTGATGGCCTGTCTCGGAGCACTGCTCGCGGCGTCGACGCAGGTCCGCTGCGTCGACGCCGCCCGTGAGGCAGCACGCTTGGCGGCGCGCGGCGACGAACCCAACGCCGTCACCACCGCCAGGCAGGTCGCCCCACCCAACGCCACCATCTCGCTCCGTACGGAAGGTGCTCACGTCGTAGCGGTCGTCTCCGCACGAGCACCCCTCCTTCCTCTCGAGCTACACGCAGAGGCCGTGGCGGCCCTGGAACCGGAGGTGACGCGGTGAACGGGCGATCCAGATCGCCGATGCAACGGCGCGGCAGTGTCGGCAGGGAGGAATGGCGAGCCCGCAGGCGATGGGAACCACGGGCCGCCGGGCCGGGACGCGGGCGAGGGAGTCACCGGGCCGGATGGCCGGAACGCGGGTGCGAGGGCCACCCGCAGCGGTTGGGCTGTGGGCGAAGGAAGTGGGGAGTGGGGCGACCGGGGTGTGGGCAAGGGGAGTGGGGTGGGGCGACGGTGTTCGCATGCGTGGCGTTGGTGGGGTTGATTGCGGCGGCATTGTCGATCGGGCAGGTGGGGGCGGCAGTGGTGGCGCGGCATCGGGCGCAGGCGGGGGCGGATCTGGCGGCGCTCGCGGCGGCCGGGGCTTTGGACGGAGGGGTCGAGGCGGGGTGCGCGGCGGGGGAGAAGGTGGCGCGGCGGATGGGTGCGCGGATTAGTGAGTGTCGGGTCGACGGATGGGATGCGACTGTGACAGTGGCGCGAAATGTACCAATGGGTCTGTTCGGTGCGCGGACAGTGCACGCGATCGCGCGGGCGGGTCCGGCCGAAGAAGAAGAGTGACCGGTACGTACTAACACTCGCCAGTGTTTGTTCGCCACGAATGGGCTATAGGATTAATCGAACAATTACGATGCGATATCTATTTCCCGCGCGAGTGCGGAATATTCCGGCTCCGAATCCGCACGTCGACCGCCGAAGCCCACGGCAATACCTCAGTTAACATGAATCTAATCCTTTTTATTCAGCCCGCCGACACCGCTGCGTCTGGTGGGGCGGAAGAGGCTGATGGAGGCAGCCGACGCCCGGTGACCGCCGCCAGGATGGCGGTCCGGTCACGCTCGGAGGACGCGGGTGTCACGAACTGAAATCGGCGCCGTGACCTGGGCGAACAGAACCCCCAGGCCGGTCGTTCAGCTCGGCGAGGACGGCGGTCAACAGGCGGGCAGCGGCCCCCTTGTCGAGCGGGTGGTTGCCGTTGCCGCACTTGGGTGACTGCACGCACGAGGGGCAGCCCTCCGCGCACGCGCAGGACTCGATGGCCGACAGCGTCGCCGAGAGCCAGCGGTGCAGCTGGGCGAACCCGCGCTCGGCGAAGCCCGCCCCGCCGGGCTGGCCGTCGTAGACGAACACGGTGGGCAGGCCGGTGTCCGGGTGCTCCGCGGTCGAGACTCCGCCGATGTCCCATCGGTCGCACGTCGCGACGAGGGGCAGCAGGCCGATCGCGGCGTGCTCGGCGGCGTGCAGCGCGCCAGGCACCTGCCGCGGGTCGATGCCGGCGGTGGTCAGGAGCGCGGGGGTGACGGTGTAGAGCACGGCGCGGGTGGGGAGGGTCTGCGGCGGCAGGTCCAGTTCGACCAGGTCGAGGACCTCGCCGGTGGGCAGCGTGCGCAGATAGCCGATCACCTGGCTGGTCACGGTGACCTGCGCCAACGCGCTGGTCACCGCCCCGTGCCAGTGCTGCTCGGTGAACGCGTCGACGGCGATGTTGGTGACCTGCCGTGCGCTGGTCGTCCACCCGGGTTCGGCCGCGTGCACGAACGCCACGCCGCCCTCCAGGTCGAGCTCGTCCACCACGTAGGTTTCGCCTTGGTGCAGGTGGACGGCGCCTTGGTGCAGCGTCGCCGGGGCGCGCCCGGCATCGGCGGTGCCGAGCAGCCTGCCGGTCTCGCCGTCCACGATGGCGACCGGCGCGCCGATGCCGCCGCGCACGTCGACGTTGTCGTGCGGGTGCGCGTCCGCGGTGACATACCAGCGGGCGGCGCCGTCCTGACCTGCGACGCGGCGCCGGATGAGGCCTTCGGCGGCGAGGTCGGCGAGCACTTCGGCGGCGCCGAGTTCGTCGACTTCGGCATCGGTGAGCGGCAACTCGAGCGCCGCGCACAGCAGCTGCGGGCCCAATACATAGGGATTGCGCGGATCGGTGATGGTGGCCTCGACCGGCTTGTCCAGCAGCGCCTCTGGATGGTGGACGAGGTACGTGTCCAGCGGATCGTCCCTGGCCACGAGCACGACGAGCGAACCATGGGTGCGCCGACCCGCGCGGCCCGCCTGCTGCCAGAAGGAGGCGACGGTGCCGGGAAAACCCGAGATCACCACCGCGTCCAGGCCCGCGATGTCCACGCCGAGTTCCAGTGCGTTGGTGCTGGCCGCGCCGAGCAGGGAACCGTCGGAGAGTGCGGTCTCCAGGTCGCGGCGATCTTCGGCGAGGTATCCGGCGCGGTAGGCGGCGACCCGCTCGGCGAGGGTCGGATCCACCTCCGTGAGCAGCCGCCGGGCTTCCATCGCGGTGAGTTCGGCGCCTCGCCTGGACCGGACGAACGTCAGCGTCCGCGCGCCCTCGACCACCAGGTCGGCCATGATCCGTGCCGCCTCCGACGTCGCCGAGCGGCGAACCGGCGCACCGTTCTCGCCGGTCAGGGTCGTGAGCAGGGGCGGCTCCCACAGCGCGACGGTGCGCGGGCCCTGCGGCGAGCCGTCCTCGGTCACGGCGACGCAGGGCGCGCCGATCAGGCGGGACGCCGCGGCCGCTGGCTCGGCGGTGGTCGCCGAGCACAAGATGAATACCGGATCGGCGCCGTAGCGGGCCGCGATCCGCCGCAGCCTGCGCAGGACCAGCGCGACGTGCGAGCCGAAGACGCCCCGATAGGCATGGCATTCGTCGACGACCACGTAGCGCAGCCTGCGGAAGACCCGGGCCCAGCGCTGGTGTGAGCGCAGCATTCCGACGTGCAGCATGTCCGGATTGGTGAAGATCCACCGCGCGTTCGCCCTGACCCACTGCCGGATCTCGGCGGGTGTGTCGCCGTCGTAGGTCGCCGGATGCACATCCCGCAGCGGACCCTCGTGGGTCAGCGCGCCGACCGCTCGCAGCTGGTCGGCGCCGAGCGCCTTGGTCGGCGAGATGTATAGGGCGGTGGCCTTCGGGTCCGCCAAGAGTGCCGTGAGCACCGGCAATTGATAGCCGAGCGATTTACCGGACGCGGTGCCCGTACTCACCACGACGTGCTGTCCAGCGGCGGCCAGTTCCGCGGTCTTCGTCTGATGCGTCCATGGCGCGTTGATTCCGCAGGCGCGCAGGGCTTCGACCACGTCGAGAGCGGCCCATTCCGGCCACTCGGTGCCGCCTGCGACCCGCGCAGGAAGCTCTACGACGTGGGTCAGCCTGGGGTCGCCGTCGAGGCCGCCGCGTTGGACACGATTCAGCAACGATCGCCCGTAGCTGACGGCGCTCCCGGGCTCGGTTCGGGCCGTCTGGTGGGTCGGATTCACGATCCCGCGACTCCGACACGCGAGGAAAGTGTGAAACGTGTGCGAGTGGGAAGCTCCACCAGCCATTTCGATACCAAAGAGCGACCTGGATCACATCTGGTTTGCCAGATGCTGTCCCGGTTATCCAGGGGCAAACGAACCTGAAGTACGGATTCGAGCATTGTGTCCCTCACCTGCACATTCGCAAGATCAACTTTTTTGCAAATTGTCGGTAACTCGACTGTTGAATTGCTCGAAGACATGGTTCACTGGTTCCTGGTCGCAAGCTTCTGTGTTCGAGGGACGGATCCAAAGTCCAAACCGTCAGCAGGATCGATGTTGCGAACGGTGTGCTTGGTGCTTTCCTGCAGGGGGAACCAAGAGTACAGCGGTCGGAACGGACCCGGTGGACGAACCCAGTTGTCCGCCGTTCCGGTAAGAAAAGAGAAGGAACAGAATGGCACAGGGAACTGTGAAGTGGTTCAACGCGGAGAAGGGGTTCGGCTTCATCGCGCCCGAGGACGGCTCCGCTGACGTCTTCGTCCACTACTCCGAGATCCAGGGGTCGGGCTTCCGCACCCTCGAGGAGAACCAGAAGGTCGAGTTCGAGGTTGGCCAGGGCACCAAGGGCCCCCAGGCCACCGGAGTTCGCGCGCTCAGCTGAGCGACGCTCAATACACAGCTCGTCCCCCACCACCGGTGAGCCGGAGGTGGGGGACGAGCTATATCCGGGGTGGGTCGGAAACGGCGGTCCGTGAAAAATATGAACTAAATGCGCTGCTGCCGGCCGGTGACGGCTCCGCGGGCCGCGTTGCTCGAAGGATGCCGGTTCACGAGCTTCCAATCGGTTTCCGGAGTGGGCGCGCATAGCTGAGCGGGGGTCGTTCCAGACGGCAAAACCGCAGCGTGCGGCACCTGAATGGCCCCGAGAGCTCGTACGTCAGCCCACCGCGGCCGGAGAACAGCCGACCCCGCGACGACGCTGCCGCAGTACCGGCACGCGTCGCAATCAGCTGGCCCTGGTCAGCCGCGGAGTCCGCCCGAATTCGAGCCACGGTCACGCACCCCGATCCTCAACCGAGCGGCCGTCCACGCGCACGGCATCGGCCAGAACGCCACGCCCGAGAACAGACCTTCGCGCACTATGTCGCGAACACAACTCCGGCGGCGAGCGGACCTGATCCCGAATCATCCAGCTCGAAAGCTCCCCAGCGGCGAAGCCCCTTGCCGTCCACAGCGATTGGCGCGCGCCCAAACACATCCAACCCGCCCCCGCACTCCGTATATATCGGCAACAACCCCAACATTCCACCCCCACCAACCACCCCCGAGGCGAGCCTTACGAGCCCGTTCGCGGCCGTCTCGCTTCCGAGCGGTCGAAGCGCATGCGACGCAGTCGCGAGTCTCGACCGCTCGGAAGCGAGAGATAGAAGGACGCGAACACGCGCGCGCCAGCGCGCCGAACAACAGGGCATACTGATCGGCAACGATCACGTACGCTCAGTGGTTCGGGTCGCAAGCACTCGACCACAACCAGCGTCAAGGTATAAACGTGACTGGTAGCGATGTCAGCGTCGCCGCCGCTTGCCCCAAACCGCGCACAAACGCGCACCAGCGCGTCGCGCGGGTCGAGAAGGAAAGGTTATTCGCCGGTGGCAACACGAGACCGCGGTGCAGCCGACCAGGGCCGTCCCCTGCGTCGTCTCGTGATCGTCGAGTCCCCGACCAAGGCCCGCAAGATCGCGCCCTACCTGGGCCGCAACTACACGGTCGAGGCCTCGGTCGGCCACATTCGGGACCTGCCGCGCGGAGCGGCGGACGTGCCCGCCAAGTACAAGGGGCAGCCGTGGGCGCGCCTCGGCGTGGATGTGGACAACGATTTCGAGCCCATCTATGTGGTGAGCCCGGATAAGAAGGCCAAGGTCACCGAGCTCAAGAGCCTGTTGAAGGACGCCGACGAGCTCTACCTCGCCACCGACCCCGACCGCGAGGGCGAGGCCATCGCCTGGCATCTGCTGGAGACGCTGAAGCCGAAGGTGCCGGTGCGCCGGATGGTGTTCCACGAGATCACCGAGCCCGCCATCCAGGCCGCGGCGGCGGACACTCGCGAGCTGGATCCGGATCTGGTCGACGCGCAGGAGACCCGGCGCATCCTGGACCGGCTGTACGGCTACGAGGTCAGCCCGGTGCTGTGGAAGAAGGTCATGCCGCGGTTGTCGGCGGGCCGGGTGCAGTCCGTGGCTACCCGCGTGATCGTCCAACGCGAGCGGGAGCGGATGCAGTTCCGTTCCGCGGAGTACTGGGATATCGCGGCCAAGCTGGACGCCGGTACCGGCGAGGCGGTCGACGCCTCGAATCCGCGAACCTTCGGCGCGCGACTGGTGAACGTCGACGGCGCGCGGGTCGCGACCGGCCGGGATTTCGGGTCCGACGGGCAGCTCAAGTCGACCAACGGCGTGATCGTCCTGGACGAGGGTTACGCGCGGCGGCTGGCGGAGGCGCTCGACGGCGCGGATCTGGTGGTGTCCTCGGCGGAGGCCAAGCCGTACAGCCGCAAGCCGTACGCGCCGTTCATGACGTCCACCCTGCAGCAGGAGGCGGGCCGCAAGCTGCGTTTCACCTCCGAGCGGACCATGCGGGTGGCGCAGCGGCTGTACGAGAACGGCTACATCACCTACATGCGTACCGACTCGACCACGCTGTCGGAGTCGGCGATCGCCGCGGCCCGCTCGCAGGCGACCCAGCTCTACGGCGCGGAGTACGTGCACCCCACGCCGCGTCAGTACACCCGCAAGGTGAAGAACGCGCAGGAGGCGCACGAGGCGATCCGCCCCGCGGGCGACACCTTCGCCACGCCGGGCCAGTTGCACGCGCGGCTCGACAACGACGAGTTCCGCCTGTACGAGCTGATCTGGCAGCGCACCGTCGCTTCGCAGATGGCCGACGCGCGAGGGACCACGCTGACGTTGCGCATCACCGGTGTCGCCGGCACCGGTGAGGAGTGCGTGTTCTCCGCGTCGGGTCGCACGATCACCTTCCCCGGCTTCCTCAAGGCGTACGTGGAAAGCGTGGACGAGGAGGCGGGCGGTCAGTCCGACGACGCCGAATCTCGGCTTCCCGCACTGGAAGAGGGTCAGGGCGTCACCGCCGTCGAGCTGAATCCCGATGGGCACAGCACGAATCCGCCCGCGCGCTACACCGAGGCCTCGCTGATCAAGACGCTCGAAGAGCTCGGCATCGGCCGTCCTTCGACGTATTCCTCGATCATCAAGACGATCCTGGACCGCGGATACGTGTACAAGCGCGGCAGCGCGCTGGTGCCGTCGTGGGTGGCGTTCGCGGTGGTCGGTCTGTTGGAGGCGTACTTCGGCAGGTTGGTCGACTTCGACTTCACCGCGGCCATGGAAGACGACCTCGACGCCATCGCGGGCGGCCGCGAGCAGCGCGGAAATTGGTTGTCCAGCTTCTACTTCGGCGGCGATCACGGCGTCGAGGGTTCGGTCGCGCGTTCCGGCGGGTTGAAGAAGATGGTCGGCGAGCAGCTCGACGACATCGACGCCCGCGAGGTCAACTCGATCAAGCTCTTCACCGACGACGAGGGCCGCGACGTGGTGGTCCGGGTCGGTCGTTTCGGGCCGTACCTGGAGCGCATGGTCGTCAATCCCGATGACCCCGAGGGTGATCCGATCTCGCAGCGGGCCAACCTGCCCGACGATCTGCCGCCCGACGAACTGACGGCCGAGGCCGCCGAGAAGCTGTTCGCGACACCGCAGGAAGGTCGCAGTCTCGGCGTCGATCCGGAGACCGGGAACGAAATCGTCGCCAAGGAAGGACGTTTCGGTCCCTACGTCACCGAGATCCTGCCCGAGCCCGCCGCCGAGGAGACGCCCGCCAAGAAGACCGCCAAGAAGGCGGCCGCGCCCAAGCCGCGCACCGGTTCACTGTTCAAGTCCATGGACTTGGCCACGATCACCCTCGACGACGCGCTCAAACTGCTGTCGCTGCCGCGGGTGGTCGGCGCGGATCCGGCCTCTGGCGAGGAGATCACGGCGCAGAACGGCCGTTACGGTCCGTACTTGAAGAAGGGCACCGACTCGCGGTCGCTGGCGTCGGAGGATCAGATCTTCACCGTCTCGCTGGACGAGGCGCTGAAGATCTACGCCGAGCCGAAGCGCCGCGGCAGGCAGGCCGCGAGCGCGGCGCCGCTGCGTGAGCTCGGTAACGACGCCGCGACCGGCAAGCCGATGGTGATCAAGGACGGCCGCTTCGGTCCGTACGTCACCGACGGTGAGACCAACGCCAGCCTGCGCAAGGGCGACGAGGTCGAGACCATCACCGACGAGCGCGCTTCGGAGCTGCTCGCCGATCGGCGCGCTCGCGGTCCGGTGAAGAAGGCGGCCAAGAAGACCGCGGCCAAGAAGACGACGGCCGCGAAGAAGACCGCGGCCAAGAAGACGGCCACGGCGAAGAAGACCACCGCCAAGAAGACGACCGCCGCCAAGAAGGCCCCGGCCAAGAAGACGGCCGCCGAGAAGTCCTGAGCATCGGCCACGGTTGGGCTAGCCTCGGGCGGTACGACGTACCGGGGAAGGGACCGACCATGGCCGATCGGGAGCGCGAGGATCTGATCGCGATGTTGGCGGATCAGCGCGAGCTGTTCCGAATCACCGTTCGCGGCATCGATGACGAGCAGGCGCGCAAGCGCACCACTGTCAGCGAGTTGACCCTCGGTGGCCTACTGCATCATCTGATCAGCTGCGAGCGGCACTGGACCTCGGTGATCGTCGCCCGTGACGAGCACGCCGAGCTGGACGTCTCCAAGTTCGCGGGCGAGTACGTCATGGCGCCGGACGAGACGGTGCAAGGCCTGCTGGACACCTGGGACGAGGTGGCCGCCGAAACGGCCGAGCTGATCTGGACCGTGGACAGCCTTGACACCTCCATCCCCACCCCGACCGCCCCGTGGACGCCCGAAAGGGTTTGGCAGACCGTGCGTTTCACGATCTTGCACATCCTGCGGGAGATCGCGCACCACTGCGGGCACGCCGATATCATCCGCGAGGCACTGGACGGACAGAACAGCACCTATTCCAGGGTGTCATGAATCGCTGCCCGTAGTTGGCGCGCGGCGCGGCGTCGTGCTCACTCGCGCAGCAGGCGGAGGAATTCGCGCATCCACGCAGGGTGGTCGGGCCAGGCGCGGCCGGTAACGATGTTGTCCTCGACGTGCGCCTCGCTGTCCACGAACTTGGCGCCCGCCGCCTCGATGTCGGGGGCGAGGGCGGGGTAGGCGCTGCACGAGCGGCCGGTGAGCACGCCCGCCGCGGCGAGGATCAGCGGGCCGTGGCACAGGGCGGCGATGGGTTTGCGCTGCTCGGCGAAATGCTGGACGACGCGCTGGCAGTCCGGGTTGTTGCGCAGGTACTCCGGCGCGCGTCCGCCCGGGACCACGAGCGCGCCGTAGTCTTCCGGCACGACGTCGGCCAGTGCGATGTCTGCGGGCCAGCTGTGGCCGAGCTTCTCGGTGTAGGTGTCGAAGCCATCCGCGAAGTCGTGGACGACGAACTGGAGCTTCTTGACGGTCGGCGCCGCGATGTCCACCGCGTGGCCCTCTTCGAGCAGGCGCTGGTAGGGGTAGAAGACCTCGAGGTCTTCGGCGGCGTCCCCGGCGATCAACAGAATTCTCACGATGATTCCACCTCCGCATCGAGGATCCGCCTGTGCGATGAGTTGGGTCAACGATTGCTCGGCAGCGCCCGCGTGTCGCGCGGGGACAGGCCGAGCGCGGTGGCGGGCAGGCCGACCTCCCGCCGCCCGGGCTGCGGACTTTGTCGGACGGCACCACTAGGGTGTAGGCCGTGGCGGGAGTCTTCGATCGGTTGGTCGGCCAGGATGCGGTCGAGTCCGAGCTGACGGCTGCCGCGATCGCGGCCCGCGCCGGAGCGGTCGAGGGCGCGATGACGCACTCCTGGTTGTTCACCGGCCCGCCCGGATCGGGGAGATCCATTGCGGCGCTGTGCTTCGCGGCGGCGTTGCAGTGCACGGATCCCGGCATGCCCGGCTGCGGAAAGTGCCACGCCTGCACCACGACCATGGCGGGCACCCACGGCGACGTGCGGCGGGTGGTGCCCGAGGGGCTGAGCATCAGCACCAAGGAGATGCGCGAGATCGTCCAGATCGCGGCGCGCCGTCCGAGCACGGGGCGCTGGCAGGTGGTGGTGATCGAGGACGCCGACCGTTTGACGGAGGCGGCGGGCAATGTGCTGCTCAAGGTGGTCGAGGAGCCGCCGGACCGCACGGTGTTCCTGCTGTGCGCGCCGTCGGTGGACCCGGAGGACATCTCGATCACGCTGCGCTCGCGGTGCAGGCACGTGCACCTGGTGACCCCGTCGGTGCCCGCCATCGCCAAGGTGCTGAAGGAGCGCGACCGACTCGACGAGAAGACCGCGAACTGGGCGGCCTCGGTCAGCGGCGGCCACGTCGGACGGGCCCGGCGGCTGGCCACCGACGAAGAGGCGAGGGCGCGTCGGCAGCGGGCGCTTGCGCTGGTGGCGGCCGTCGGGCGGCCCGGCGCGGCCTACGCCGCCGCCGACGAACTGGTGAAGGCCGCCGACGACGAGGCCAAGCAGATGAGCGCGGCCCGCGACGAACGCGAACGCGAGGAGCTGGCCACCGCGCTCGGAGCGGGCGGCACCGGCAAGGGTGCGGCCAGTGCGACCCGCGGCTCCGCGGGCGTGCTGAAGGATCTCGAGCGCCGCCAGAAATCCCGAGCCACCCGCACCGGCCGCGACGCACTCGACCGCGCGTTGATCGACGTGGCCGGCGTGTACCGCGACGCGCTGGCCGTCCGCTTCGGCGCGGCGCGCAACGGCTCGGGCGTCACCCTCACCCATCCCGACATGTCCGACCAGATCCACGACCTCGCCGATCGCGTGCGCCCCGAAGGCCTGCTGCGCTCCATCGAGGCCGTGCTCGACTGCCGCGAAGCCCTCGACCTCAACGTCAAGCCCCGCTTCGCCCTCGCCGCCATGGTCGCGGCCATCATGGCCGCCCAATCCGCCTGACCGCACCCCGCGGGACCACCCGTTTTCGCGATTCGGGGGCGGAGACGATAGACTCGCGTGGCCGAAAGGCACGCCGCCTTAGCTCAGTCGGTAGAGCGCTTCACTCGTAATGAAAAGGTCGGGGGTTCGATTCCCCCAGGCGGCTCCATACCCGCTGGTAGAGGCCGGTTTCTGGATCAAGGACTCCCGTCCGAACCGGCCCAACTCCCAACCAAGTCCCAACAAAGTGGCTCGACACGTCTGCTGATCAGCCCGGATTGCTCACCGCGTCGTTCAACGCGTCCGCCGCAGCGTGATGCACCCGCCCACGGGCTATGTACCGCCGCGCTCGGTCGCGGGCGGAAGCATCGCGTGGCAGCTCACCTGTGCTACCTCCTCCTTCCCGACGGAACCGAAGCGCCACCGGTTCACCGACGCTCGCGGTTGTCATGGCTGTGCCCAATTCCGCGAACGGGCAACGGATCGCGTTGCGGTGGGACAGAATTGGAGCGGTCCTACTGCGCGGGAGGAGCGTCGGTGACGGAGCCATTGACATTGGCCGGGGTGGGGGCGTTGGCGCTCGCGCAGGGCATTACGTTTCTGTACGGGCAGGTAGACGAGATACTGCGGCGCAGGCGGGAGCGGCGGTCGGCGGAGAACGATGCCGAGACCACGATGCTGCCGGGCGGTGGGGGCGACGTGCTCGATGGTGAATTACGTTCGGCTCCAGTTGATTTCGATCTGGTGGAGGGTCGAATCGGGGAGTTCGAGCGGTTGTACGAGCAGTTGTCGCGGTACGCGCAACAGCTCGCCGATGTCGACCCGGCGGACCCGGAGTTACTGGAGCGGGTCGAGGCGCTGCGGCGGTTGCTGGAACTCGTTTACGGGCAGCGGATCACTTTTCGCGGCGAGCGCCGCGACACGTCGGGCACCACGATCGAGGTCGCGGTGGAGGCCGAGCGGGTGGACGGATATCTCGCGGGGGTGCGGGCGCGGGCTATCGACGGCGCCGACATCGATGTGCGCACGAAGGCCGGTGATGTCGGGGCCGGTGGCCGTGTGGTCGGTGTGGACGCGGACCGGATCGGCGGCTGAGTGAAAGATGACCGGCATCAAGGTCGGCGATCTCTTCTATCAGCCGGTCGTCGAGATGCACCTCGACCGGTTCTTCGTCGAACGGCCCTGGCTCGCCGAGGCACTCACCGAATTGCTCGACGAACCCGACTGTCGCTTCGTGCTGCTCACCGGCGGTCCCGGTAGCGGAAAGTCGTCGTTCGCCTCCTGGTTGGTCGAACACGAGCCGAGCGCGCTGCGCTATTTCATCCGCCGTGACAGTATGTCGCGCGCGTCGGCCGGTGACGTGCGCTCGGTCCTGCTCACCCTCGGGCACCAGTTCGCAGTGCTGCACCCCGAGGCATTCGAGACCGACGCGCTGCGGCTGGTGATCGAGCAGCAGGCGGGCCGCGTCGGCCAGGGCGGCCGGATGGTCGGTATCAAGGTGGACGATTTGGTCGTTTCCCCGTTCGCGGCGACATCGGCGGTGGTGACGCAGCGGGCGGGGGAGATCGATGGTGAGGTCGTCGCGGTGCAGGCGGGGCGGATCGTCGCCGACGAACGTCTGCTCGATTTCGAGAACCTCCAGTACCTCGCGCTGCTCGCACCGGCCATCGCGCTGGCCCGAATCCGCCCGGAAACCAGGGTTCTTGTCGTCATCGATGGCGTGGACGAGTTGCGCTTTCTGCCTGGTGACCAGGTCGCGAATGTGCTGAACTGGCTGGCCGTCTGCCCCGAACTGCCCGCGAACATCCGGGTGGTCGTCACCGCGCGCCCGGACCGTGTCCTGCTGTCCAGATTCCGTGGCGCGCAGCGGCGCTGGCTGCGGGAACTGGCGATCAGCGAGGAGTCCACGGAGGTCGACCGGGATCTGCGTCGCTACACCAGCCGGGTCGCGTCGGTCGAGCCGCTGCTCGGCGCCGGTTTGCGCGCGGTGGACCTGGTGCCGGAGCGCTTCCTGGCGAAGGTGGCCGAGCGCGCCGACGGCAGCTTCCAGTACGCGCGCTCGGTGCTACGCGCCATACTCGACGCGAGCGCCAACGAACGGCACGGCGACCTGGTCGCACTGGCTCGCCTTGCGGAGCTGCCCGGCGAACTGAACGAGCTCTACGCCTTCTTCCTCGGGCTCATCCGGGAGAACGCGCCGACCGAGGTGCCGGTGGCCAGCGATCCGGAGCGGCGTGACCCGGCGTGGGCGGCGCTGTATCTCCCACTACTCGCGGCATTCGCCCTTGCGCAGGAACCGTTGACACCGAACGCTGCCGCCGAACTGGTCGGGCTGTCCATCGCGCCGGAGTGGATCGCCGACGCGGTGCAGCGCCTCGCACAGTTTCTCGACGAGGTCGACGGCGGATATCAGCTCTACCACGAGAGCTTCGGCGAATTCCTGGAGTCGGAGCGAACCGACCCGCTCCTGCGCGTCGATTCCACGCACTGGCACAACCGAATCACCGCTCGCGCCCTGCGCCGATTCGGCGGCGGCGCGGGTTGGCAAACGGCCGACGCCTACCTGCGCCGCTACCTCGCTGTCCACGCCGCGGCGGCGGGCAGACTGGACGAGCTGGTGCTCGATGCGGGATTCCTCGTCGCAGCGGAGCCGGACGTGCTGCTTCGTGAGCTGCCGCTGCTCCGCGGCGCCGAGGCCAAGGCCGCGGGTTGGGTGTACGAGGCGGCTGCCCGCAGGTTCTCGGGCCGCCCGGTTCGGGAACGTCCCGGCCACCTGGAACTGGTCGCTCGGCAACAGCGGATGGACGCGCTCACCGATGGTCTCGCCGCCCTCGATGTGGAGCGCGACCTCTCGGTACGGTGGTTGCGCACGTGGCTGTGGCACCCGCATCACCGGCTCGGGCGATTCGGCGACGCCCCGCCCGTGGCCATGGCGGCCGATCCCGAGCTGGACGAAATCGTGCTGCTCGGCGCCGATGGCGTCGTGCGGACAGTCGACCGCGTCACCGGACTGGTCTCGCGGGCATTCGATCTCGCGGCCGTGGTGGGTACGCCCGTGGCGCTGAATCTCGGTACCGCGTTCGGCCGCATCGTCGCCATCGTCGGAGCCGCCGATGGTCGCGTGCACGTCTTCGATCCGGTGACCGGCGCGCCGAGCGTGCCGCCGCTCTCGGGGCGGGCGGGCTTCGACAGACTGCCCCGGCTGGTTGTGGCGGGCCGGATAGCCTCGGGATCGGTGACGCTCGGCGCGCCTGCCGAACTCTCCGCGGTCGCAGTGGCCGACATCGATGATCACGCGTACGCGGTCGCCGGGGATCTCGACGGCGTAGTCACCGTCTGGGATCTAGCCACCGGTGAGCCGCGCGCCCTGCTCAACCCCTTCGTGTACGGCACCCCCGAGTCGTTCGCGTTCACGTCACTCGACGGTGTTCCGGCCGTGGTGATCGGAGACCAGTACGGCAGGCTCGCGGTGCTGCACCTCGGCGACGTCCCGGCCGATCTCGGTCCGGACCCGATCCACGAGCAGGAACCCGAGGAGGTCATAGCGGCCTTCCACAACATCAATGCCTGTGTCGCGGCGTCTGTTTCAGGCCAGACAGTCGTCGTCACCGCTGGTGACGACGGCGTGGTCCGCTTCTGGAACCCCCACGACGGCAGCCACGTCGGCGACCCGATCGTCGTCGACGCCGAGTCGCTGCACGCGCTCGCGGTGCTGCCCGGCGACATCCTCGCCGTCGGTGGACGGTCGCTGAACCTCTACGCGCTGGCGGACCGCCGTAGGCTCGCCACCGTTCCCGTGCCGCACGACAGCGCCACTACGGTCCTGGCCACCACGCGCTTCCGAGGCGATGTCGCGCTGGTTTCCGGCGGCTACGACGGGGTGGTCAATATCTGGCCGGTCGCGGAGCTGCTGTCGGCCGCCACGGCGGAGGCGCCGGACCTGACGACTGTCTACGGGGTGATCACGGGCGAGGTGGCCGGGCGCGCGGTGGTCGTTTCCGGCGGTTCCGACAGCAATTTGCGCCAATGGGACGTGGACAGCGGCGAGCCGATCGGCGCGGCGATTTCAACCGGGCAGGGCGGTATTCGTTGTCTCGCCTCGATCGCATCCGGGGCGAACCTGCTGGTCGCCGCGGGCGGGTTCGACAACACCATCGTCCTGGCGTCGTTCACCCCGACCGGGGGTGCGGTGGTCGGGACACTCACCGGACACGGGCGATACATTGCCGCACTGGCATTCGGCTGGGTCGGCAAGCGGTTGATGCTCGCGTCCGGCAGCGGGGACCACACGATTCGGCTGTGGGACGTGGCGAGCCACACCTGTGCGCTCACCCTGGCCGGACACCTCGGCACGGTGCAGGCCGTCATGTTCTTGCCGCCGCGGCGGTCGATGTTCTTCGGGACGCACCCGCGGCTGCTCTCCGGCGGCGAGGACGGCGCGCTGCGGCTGTGGGACCTGCGCGATGGCACCCAGATCGGGGTACCGCTCGTCGACCCGGACGGGCTGCTCGAGGACGACACCGACCCGCCGCCGCCGGATCTTCCCCCCGACGATTCGCAGTGGACCCGCGAGGACTTTTTCATCGCCGCCGAGGACGCCAGAAGCCGCGCCGACCTCGCCTTCTGGCGCGCGGAGAAGGCCAAACAGATGAGCGGCACCGCCCCGGATCCGGTATTGATGGAGCGCATGGGCGGCCGCTACCGGCCGTACCTCTCGTTCGCCCGGATCGGCGCCGCCGAAAACGGGCCCGTCTATGCGGCGACCGTTTCCGGTATCCGGGTCTGGGATCTGGAAGCCGGGCTCGCGGGCGCATGGATTCCGCTGCATCCGGGCGCGATCGACGCTATTCGGGTCGACGAACTCGACGGCGGTCACCGACTCCTCGCGGCCGGAAACCGCGGCGAGCTGACGCTCAGCTACCCCGGCGAGGGACAGCCACGGGTGCGGTTCGACACCAGCGGCCACCTCTTCGCGGTGGGTATCCACCCCGCCGATCGGCGCACTCTCATCCTTGGCGGCGTGCACGGCCTGATGTCGATCGCGCTGACGCGCTAGGTCAGCCGATCTGGTACGCCAAGGTGGCGGCGAGGGTGGCTACGGTGAGGGCGAGGGCTGTGGATACGCGGCCGAGGTGGAAGTCCGCGACTCGTAAGTGGGCGATGACCGCTCCGATGAAATAGAGGACCAGACCCGTGGCGGCGGCGATGCCGACGAGCGGAATGGCGAAACCGGCGACGAGGCCGAGGGCGCCGGCGGCGAGCAGGGATCCCAGCGGGAGCATCCAGGTCTGTGGGACGCGCACCTCCTTCGCCGCGGCTACGGGGATGGGGTGGCGGACGAAGTTCATCCACGCGCCGGTCGCGGCGGCCAGTGCGGTGAGGGTGGTCAGGGTGACGTAGAGGGCGAACACGGCGGAGCCTTCCGACGGAGACGAGGTTGCCCACCCAGTCTCGATTCGGCGGTCGTTGTGGCACCAATACCTGTATCCATAACCTGGGGGCATGGATGTCGACACTCGGCTGCTGCGCTACTTCGCGGTCGTGGCCGAGGAGGGGAATCTGACCCGCGCGGCCGAACGGTTGTACGTCTCGCAACCGGCGCTCACGAAGCAGCTCAAGCAGCTCGAAACCTTGTTGGGAGCAAGGCTTTTCACGCGTTCGCGGGCGGGAATGGCGCTCACCGAGGCGGGGCGCGCGCTGGCGCGGCGGGTGCCCGCTCTGCTGGACGACTGGAATCGTGCGGTGTCCGAAACCAACGTCGCGGCCGCGCGGGAGACTCGCGTCCTGCGGGTGGGTTTCCTCGCCAGCGCCGCCAACGAGGCCACCACGGAGATCATCGCCGAATTCACGGCTCGCAGGCCGGGCTGGCGAGTGGATATGCGCCAGAGTGCCTGGTCGGATCCGACCGCGGGATTGGCCGATGGCCGGGTCGACGTCGCGATACTGCGGCTGCCGATCCCCGACCAGGAGAAATGGCGCGTGGAGGTGCTGCTCACCGAGCCGCGCTGCGTCGTTCTGCCGAGTACGCACCGGTTCGCCGATCGCGACGAGATCCCGTTCCACGAGTTGCTGGACGAACCGTTCGTCGCCGCTCCGCAGGCGACCGGACCGTGGCGCGACTACTGGTTGGCCGTCGACGAGCGCGGCGGCGTTCCGCCGCGCATCGGCGCCGTCACCCAGCACCCGGACGACTGGCTCAACGCGATCGCGAACGGGTACGGCATCGCCTTGGCGCCGGAGTCCGCGGCTCGCTTCTATCAGCGGCCCGGCATCGTTTTCCGGTCGGTGGCCGGAATCGCCGCCAGCCAGGTCGGTGTCGCGTGGAATCCGATCGATGACGACAACGCGCCGGTCCAAGACTTCGTTCGCAGCTGCCTGCGCTTCGAGCAATCGTGAACGTCGCTCCCGGGCCGGGCATCGTCGACCGGCCCGGGAGAACGATCCGGGTCAGACCGCGGTGGCGCGCTGGTTGCTCGCGCCCTGGGCGATCCGATCGATTTCGGCGTTGAAGCGGGCGGCGGCCTCGATATTGCCGAGGTGGCCGGTCGGCCAGACCTGGTAGTCGCCGAGCGAGCCCGCGGCGTCGAGCGCGTCGACGATCGGACGGTTCATCCTCGCGGGCAGCAGGTAGTCGTACTCGCCCGCGATGACGGTGGTGGGGACGGTCAGGTTCTTGGCCGCGTCGCCAAGGTCGAGGACGGCGAGCGCCGCGGCGTGCAGGCCGCGGGTGAGCGGGCGGCAGGAGCGGACGATGCCGAGCGAGAAGGCGACCTCGTCGGCGGTCGCGTTCTTTGTCATCAGCCTGGCTTTGATGATGGCCGTCGCCAGCGGGCCGCCGGGCAGCGGAACCGGTGCGCTCAGCAGCGTCTCGGCGAACACCAGCGGCATGCGCAGGCCCGCGCCGAAGAGGGTGACCGGACGCTGCGCCATCGTCAGCGGCTTGTTCAGCAGCGGGAGGAGATCGGTCTCGTGGCGGATCTCGCGGGAGGCGGTGTTCGCGAGCACCACCGCGTTGGCGCGGTCGGGCACCTGCTCCGGGTAGCGGGCGGCCCACGCCTGCAAGGTGATGCCGCCCATGCTGTGGCCGACGAGGGTGGCGCGCTTGCCGCGCGGCAGGGTGGCGTCGAGGACGGTGGCCAGGTCGTCGGCGAGGGTGTCGCCGCTCGGGGCGGTGCGGCCCAGGGTGCTCTCGCCGTGTCCGCGCTGGTCGTAGGCGATCACGCGGTAGCGGTCCGCGAGTGCGTTGATCTGCGGGTTCCAGTACTCGATGCAGCAGCTCCAGCCGTGGATGAGCACGATGACGTCACCGTCGGCAGGTCCGTACGCGTGGACGCGGAGCTTGGCACCGTCGACGGTTGTGACCGGGATGATCTCGCAGGGTGCGGTCGGCTTGTTCAGCGAAGCTGTCGCGAAAGTGCGGGACCGCAGTCCGGCACGGTAAGCCGCGGTGAGCGGCTCGGCGCCGCGCACCCCCGCCAGTGTCTTCATCGACGTCACCAGCATTGTGCACTCCTTTGTGTCATCCGCCACACTACGATGCAAGCAAAGTGCTTGCAAGTGCAAGCGCTCGACGGCGGAAATCCTGGCGCATATCTGTGGATACCCAATATTCGGTCCGGTGAACTCTGCCCGGAAGGAGAAACATCGCGCACGAGCGATGTCTCCCGGGAGTGCACACGGCCAGAACAGTCACATCCGGTACATCGCCTGCCGAGCCCGCGCCGCTATCACCGGTACCCGATCGTTACCCAGCCCCCAGCGGTGCCCCGCCCCAACCCACCCACACACCCTGTGCACGCCCCACACAGCCAGTGCCTATGTGAGGCGTGTGAACGCTGTGTGGGAGGCGTCGTCGCGTGCAGAGGGCCGCGGGCTGTCGGTGGGTGGTGCGATGATCGGGCGATGACCTCCGAGGGCATTCGGTTTGCCGCGCCGATTCCGGTGCTGCGTATGTTCGACACCGCGAAAGCCTACGAATTCTATTGCGATTACTTGGGTTTCACCGTTGACTGGGAGCACCGGTTCGGAGCGAACTTCCCGCTCTACGCGCAGGTGTCCCGGTCGGACGCGAAACTGCACCTCAGCGAGCACCACGGTGACGGCACACCCGGCTCGGTGGTGTGGATCGCGGTGGGCGACATCCACGCGCTGCACGCCGAGCTCGCCGCCAAGGACTACCGGTATGCCAAGCCGGGCTGCCCCGAGGACGGACCCGGCGGTCCCGGGTTCGACCTGACCGATCCCTCGGGCAACGTACTGCGCCTCGCGCAGCCGGATTAGTGCGGTCCGCAAAAACTTTCGCACTCCGAGCAGCACGGCCGGCGGTCTCCTTTCGCCGCGCCCGGTGGCTGTAGCGCCGACCCGCGCGATCCCGCTACCGTGGTTTCTCGTGGACACCACGCACGTCGCAGCCCAGCACCCGTTCCCGCCGCCGCAGCGGGTGCGGCGCACTGGGTGGCGTGCGCTCGGTCTGCCCGCGCTTGCGGCGGGCGCGGCGGTGGGGGCCGTGGTTCTGCTGCACTTCCGTGACCCGCACGTGGAGGGCTCGTACGGCATCTGCCCGATCTACGGCCTGACCGGGTTGTACTGCCCCGGCTGCGGCGGCATGCGCGCCGTGCACAACCTCACCGACGGCCGCCTGCTGGACTCGCTGCACAGCAACCTGCTCGCGATTCCGCTGCTCCTGGCCTTCGCGGTCTTCCTCGGCGATTGGGCGATGCGCGCTTGGCGCGGCGAACGCCCCCGCGTCCCGGACCTGCCGCGCCCGTTCATGTGGACGGTGCTCGCGCTGTTCGTCGTGTACTCGGTACTGCGCAACACGCCGTGGGGGACATGGCTGGCTCCCGTCTAGCCGCACCTCCAACCGCACGCGGTTCCGGCACACTGCCCCAAGCTGCACGTGGTCCGGCGACTGACTGCCCTGCAAACCGCACGCGGTCCCGGGCCTGGCTGTGCCGCCAGCCATCGCGGTCCGGAGACCGACTGTGTCGCTAGCTGCACGCGGATCGGCGACTGACTGTGCTGCCAGCCGCTCGCGGTCCGGCGACTAACTGGGTCGCCAGCGGCACGCGGTTCGGGGACGGACTGTGTCGCTAGCTGCACGCGGATCGGCGACTGACTGTGCTGCCTGCCGCTCGCGGTCGGCGTCTGGCTGTGCTGCCAGCCGCTCGCGGTCCGGCGACTAACTGGGCCGCCAGCGGCACGCGGCTTGGGGACGGGCTGTGCTGCCTGCCGCTCGTGGTCCGGTGTCTGACTGTGCGCCAGCGGCTCGTGGTCCGGGGACGGACTGTGCCGCCTGCCGCTTGTGGTCCGTGTCTGACGGTGCCGCCAGCCGCTCGCGGTCCCGGACGGACTGTGCCGCCGCAAGCCGCACGCGGGTCCAACAACTGACTGCCCCGCCAGCCGCACGGGCTTCGAGCTGGCGGCGCCGATCGCCAAACGGATGGCCGGACTGACTGTGCCCTCCTTGCCGGCATCCTGCGGCGTCTGTGTCGTCTGCCGGTGTCGTCCTCCCGTGCGCCTAGGACGCCCGCGATCCGGGACGCGACGCTGCACCGAGCAACCCGGTACTCCCCGCGAGATTCCCGCGCCCCGAACCGGGCAAGCCCTCGGTATGAAGAATTCACTCAAGGCGCGGGTACGCGAAAAGCTGCTGCGTCAGCTGGCCGAGGACGCGTCCGACAACGAACACGACGACCCGAGGCAGATCTCGGTGGCGGCCGACCTGGACACCCTGGACAGCGTCGCCGAGGACGATCCGATCGTCGAAGAACTCGCCGCCCGCTACCTCGTGTTCTGAGCCCCGGCGAAACTCAGCGCGCCCCGACCTGCCCGCCGTGCGGCGGCAGCTGCGGCAGCGCCTCGTCGCGCAGCCAGCTTTCCCACAGCGGACGCAGCGGCACCAGGCTGTAGTGCCCGGCCAGATCGGTGAACTCCTCGGTGCTCACCGAGGAATGCCGGTAGCGCAGCACCCATTCCCGTAGCAGGTCGAAGAAGCCGGGCTCGCCGAGCTCGAGGCGCAGCGCGTGCAGGGTGAGCGCGCCGCGTTTGTACACCCGATCGTCGAACATGCGCCTGGGACCGGGATCTCCGATGACGATGTCCTGCGGCTGCCGCGACAGGTTGTGCCGGGCGGCGCGGGCCAGCTGATCGGCGGTCGGCCCGCCCGAAGCCTCGGACCAGATCCATTCGGCGTAGCAGGCGAAGCCCTCGTGCAGCCAGATGTCGCGCCATTGCCGCAGGGTCAGGCTGTTGCCGAACCATTGGTGCGCGAGTTCGTGTGCGACGAGCCGTTCGGAGCCGCGGCGGCCGTCGCAATGGTTGGCGCCGAACACCGAGATGCCCTGGGCCTCGATGGGAATCTCCAGGTCGTCGTCGGTGATCACCACCGTGTAGCCGCCGAACGGATAGGGGCCGAACCGTTCGGTGAAGACCTCCATCATCCGCGGTTGACGCGCGAAGTCGTGTTCGAACTCGGCGCGCAGCCGTGGCGGCACGACCGCCTGCATGGGCACCGGTCCGTGCGCAGGCCCGACGCGATGCTTGCGGTAGTGCCCGATCTGGATGGTCGCCAGATAGCTCGACATCGGTTCCGGCTGCTCGTACACCCAGGTGGTCTGGCTGGCCTTCGTCTGCTTGCGCATCAGCGTGCCGTTGGCGACGGCATAGTACGGGCTGTCGGTGGTGATCGAAATCCGGTAGCTCGCTTTGGAACTCGGGTGGTCGTCGCAGGGAAACCAGGACGCGGCCCCGTTGGGCTGGCTGGCGACGAGTGCGCCCTCGGACAGCTCCTCCCAGCCCACCTCGCCCCACGGCCCGCGCACCGGCTTGGGCACGCCCGCGTACTGGATCACCACCGAGAGCACGCCGCCCGCCGGGATCTTCTGCTGCGGCGTGACGACCAATTTGCCGTGCTGGTGACCGTATTTCGCGGCCTTGGCGCCGTTCACGAACACCTTCGACACCGTCAACGCCTGCCCGAGGTCGAGGCTGAACCGGGGCTGGACGGCGGTGGTGACCGCGGTGATCTCCGCGCGCCCGCTCAGCCGGTTGCTCGCCACCCGGTAGACCAGATCGAGCTCGTACCGTGAGACCCGATAGCCACGATTGCCGTTCTGCGGCAGGTAGTCGTCGATGGGCTTCTCGTAGAACTTGTCACCCATCAGCCCTCCTCGTGCCACGGTGCGATGGGGTTGCCCCACCACCTGGTCGACGGCGGCACGGTGTCGCCGCGCATCACGAGCGAGGCGGGGCCGACGGTCGCGCCCGCGCCCAGACCCGCCGCGGGCAGGGCGACGCAGTGCGGGCCGAGGGTGGCGCCCGCGCCGAGGGTGACGGTGTCCATGGCCATGATCCGATCGTGGAACAGATGAGTCTGCACCACGCAGCCCCGTTCCACGGTCGCGCCGTCGCCGAGTGTCACCAGATCCGCCTCCGGTAGCCAGTAGGACTCGCACCATACCCCGCGGCCGATGCGCGCGCCGAGCGCGCGAAGCCACAGATTCAGCACCGGCGTTCCGGTCGCGGCGCGGGCGAACCAGGGCGCTGCGACGGTCTCGACGAACGTGTCCGAGACCTCGTTGCGCCAGACGAACGAGCTCCACAGCGGATGCTCCTCGGCCCGAATCCGACCCACCAGCAACCACTTCGCGGCCACCGCGCTACCGCACGCGACAGCGCCCGCGACCAGCAGCACGACGCCGCTGAGCAGCGCGGTCGGCAGGTGACCGATCCGCTGGGCCAGCCAGGCCAGCGCGAAGAGCACGCCGAGGCCGATGGCGAAGGTGACGAGCACCGGGATCAGCCTGCACGTCTCGACGATCGCCCGCGCGACGCGCAGCCGCCGCGGCGGATCGAAAGTGCGGCGGGCGTCGGCCGTTTCGGAGGCGCGGCGCAGGCGCACCGGCGGGCTGCCGAGCCACGAGGACCCCGCCTTGGCCTTGGACGGCGCGGCCGAGAGCACGGCGACCAGCCCGTTCTTCGGTACCCGGCGGCCGGGCGCGGTCATGCCCGAGTTGCCGAGGAAGGCGCGCTTGCCGACCTTGGCCTCGCCGATGCGCAGCCAGCCGCCGCCGAGTTCGTAACCGGCGACCATGGTGTCGTCGGCAAGGAACGCGCCGTCGGCGACGGTGGTGAACTTGGGCAGCAGCAGCACGGTCGATGCCTCGACGTGCTTGCCGACCTTCGCGCCGAGCAGGCGCAGCCACAGCGGCGTGAGCAGGCTGGCGTAGAGCGGAAACAGGAAGGTGCGCGCGGAGTCGAGCAGCCGTTCGGTGGCCCAGGCCTGCCAGCCGACGCGGCTGCGCACCGGATGGTGGCCCTCGGTCAGTCCGATCGCGAACAGACGCACCAGGACGACGGTCGCCGCGGCGTACACGCCGAGCACGAGCAGCACGGCCACCGGCAGTACGGCGAAGGCGCGGCCGAGCGCGGCGGTGAGCGTCGTGGTGTCGCGGACCCACCAGGCCAGGAACGCGCCACCTGTACCGAGGCCGAGGATCGGGAGCGCGGCGAGCGCCATCGAGGTGATGCCGAAGATCGGGACCCAGTGCCGGGCGCGCGGCGGCGTGTGCGCGGGCCAGCGGTGCCGGGCGCGGCCGACCTTCACGGCAGGGGAGCCCGCCCATTCCTGTTCGGCCTTGACCTTGCCCGAGACCGCGGAACCCGGCGCGATCTCGGCGTTCTTGCCGATCCGCGTGCCCGGCAGCAGGATCGAGCGCGCGCCGACCACCGCGCCGGGGCCGATGGTGATCGGTCCGATGTGCACGAGGTCGCCGTCGATCCAGTAGCCGGACAGATCGACCTCGGGTTCCACGCTGCACCCGTCGCCCAGTTCGAGCATCCCGGTGACCGGCGGCAACGTGTGCAGGTCGACGCCCTTGCCGATGCGCGCGCCGAGCGCCCGCGCGAACGGCACCATCCACGGTGCGCCGGAAAGGTTCTCGGCGCCGCTCGCCTCGGACAGCCGCACCGCCGCCCACAGACGCAGGTGCACCGAGCCGCCGCGCGGATAGCTGCCCGGCTCGATACCGCGCAACAGCACGCGCGACCCGGCAACGCACAGCGCCATCCGGCCTGGCGGGGAGATGAAGAGCAGGAACGCGATCAGCGCCCACCACCAGGACAGTCGAGGCAGCCAGGGCAGCGATCCCGACCACGCCGCGATATTGCCGACGATGGCCAGCCAAGTGAGCCACTGCAATCCGGTCAGGGTGGTCAGCGGCACCGTGGCGAGCACCTGCACCCACTGCGCGGCGCGCGGGGTCGGGCGCACGGTGCGTTCCACGACCGCGGCGGTGGGGACGCTGGCGTCGAGCCAGTCGGCGAGCGCGCCGAGGCGCGGATGGTCGTAGAGATCGGCGACGGCGACCCGCGGATAGCGTTCGCGCAGCGCGGTGACCAGCTGGGCGGCGGCGAGCGAGCCGCCGCCGAGGTCGAAGAAGTCGGCGTCGGGGCCGGTCGCCTCGGCGCCGAGGATGGCGTCCCAGAGTCCGGCGACCCAACGCGCGGTGGGGGACATGTCGGCGTCGGCGGGCTTGGTCTTAGGCAGCGGCCACGGCAAAGCGTCGCGGTCGACCTTGCCCGAGGTGCGGGTGGGCAGTTCGCCGACCACCGCGAGGCGCGGCACCATCGGTGCGGGCAGCTGTCCGGCGAGCAGTTCGCGGGCGGCGTGCACGTCGAAGTCGGCGTCCGGTCCGGTGAGGTAGCCGACCAGCATCTTGTTGCCCGCCTTGGTCGTTCGGATCGCGGCGGCCGCTCCGGTGACGCCGGGCAGATGCTGGAGCGCGTTGTCGATCTCGCCGAGTTCGATGCGGCGGCCGCCGAGCTTGATCTGATCGTCGGCGCGGCCGAGGAAGACGAGTCCGGCGCGCTCGTTGCGGACCAGATCGCCGCTGCGGTAAGCGCGTTCCCAGCCGAGTGCGGGCAGCGGCCCATACTTCTCGGCGTCCTTGGCGGGATCCAGGTAGCGGCCGAGTCCGACGCCGCCGATGACGAGTTCGCCCGATTCGCCCTCGCCGACCGGGTTGCCCTGCGCGTCGACCACCGCCAGATCCCAGCCGTCCAACGGCAATCCGATGCGAATCGGCGGCTCTCCGGTGAGCAGGGCCGCGCACGCCACGACGGTGGCCTCGGTGGGGCCGTAGGTGTTCCACACCTCGCGGCCCGAATCCTCGTCGCCCGCAAGGCGTTCGGCGAGTTCCGGCGGCACGGCCTCGCCGCCGAAGATCAGCAGCCGAACCGGTTCCAGTGCCTCGGCGGGCCAGGTCGCGGCCAGCGTCGGCACGGTCGAGACGATGCTGATTTCCCGACGAACCAGCCAAGGCCCGAGGTCCGCGCCGGTGCGCACCAGCGCGCGCGGGGCGGGCACCAGGCAGGCGCCGTGCCGCCAGGCCAGCCACATCTCCTCGCAGGAGGCGTCGAAGGCGACCGAGAGACCGGCGAGGACACGGTCGCCGGGGCCGATGGGCGCGTCCTGCAGGAAGAGTCGAGACTCGGCGTCGACGAAAGCGGCGGCGTTGCGGTGGGTGACCGCGACGCCCTTGGGGGTGCCGGTGGAGCCGGAGGTGAAGATGATCCAGGCGTCGTCTTCGGGGGTGGGGAGGGCATGATCGGATTGCGTTGGCGCGGTGTCGCGTTCGACGACCGGACGGATTCCGTCGACTCCGGCGATGGCGCTGACCCGGGCCTCGCCGAACACCAAACGGGCACGCTCGTCCGGGTCGTCGGCGTCGACCGGGACGTACGCGGCGCCCGCCCACAGCACGGCGAGGATCGTGACGTAGAGATCATGGCTGCCGGAAGGCATCCGGACGCCGACCCGGTCACCCGACCGCACGCCCGCCGCCGTGAGCTCGCCCACTCGGTGCTGGATCGCGGCGAGCAGCTCGCGATACGTGAGCAGGATCTCGCCGTCGTCGATGGCGTGCGCGTCCGGATGGGCTTCGGCGGTCGCCGAAAGAATGTCGACCAGGGTCCGTGCGGGAGGCGCGGCGACCCCGCGCCGGAGGGGATCGGACAGCGCTCGCCCGGTCGGGCCCTCGCCCGCCGCGGTGTCTACCTGCGGCTGGAGCATCACGTCCGACCCACCTCTCATAGACCTGCCTTGCGTCGCCGTTGGTTGTCTCACATGAGGGTTACCGATTGGCAAACGCCACGGTGACCAACAGACCAAGGTACCCGCGGTATCGGTGAAATCGCCGGGCTCGCGGTGTGATGTCGAGGGGCGAACCCGCTGTGCGAAATGGCTGATAGGCCAGATTCGGTCCGGTCGTGCGCGGGTTTCGGACGCGTCCGGCAGCGTCCGTCAGGTCGCCGAGGCCGCGGTGCCGAGTCCCAGCGCCGTGAGGATTCCGGCGCTGGCCTGTTCGAGCCGATCGCGGACCTTCGGACTGCGCAGGAACGCCACCGCGCGGGCGGCGAGCAGGGCGAGCAGGATCATTTCG
The DNA here is from genome assembly GCF_900215415.1 of Nocardia amikacinitolerans. Lineage (NCBI taxonomy): Bacteria > Bacillati > Actinomycetota > Actinomycetes > Mycobacteriales > Nocardiaceae > Nocardia > Nocardia amikacinitolerans. The sequence continues at coordinate 114,190 of NZ_OBEG01000007.1, forward strand.
ACGGCCGCGACGGTGCATTCGATCGCGCCGAGCGCGAGGGTGTTGAGAAAAGTGATCTCGGTCAGGAACTGGGGCAGCACGGCCAGGTAGAACAGGCCGACCTTCGGGTTGAACAGACACGAGACCACGCCCGCCGTGAACGCCGAGCGAACCGAGGGCGCGGTTTTCCCGCCGCTGGAATCGAATTCGGGATCGGCCAGTGCCCGCCGCCTGCGCAATTCGATGAGCGTGCGAATTCCCAAGTACACCAAATAGATTCCGCCGACGATCTTCAGCGCGCGATACGCGGTGGCGGATTGCTCCAGGAGCGCGGCGACGCCCGCGGCAACCACCACCGCCCACACCAAGCCGCCGAGCGCGGAACCCACCGCCGCGGCGATGCCGGGACGGGCGTCCACGATCGAAAAGCGCAGCACCAGGAACGAATCCGGCCCCGGAGTGAGGGAAAGCAGGACGCACAATCCGACGAAGCTCAGCAGCAGGGAGGGCGTCATCCACCGAGTGCAGCGCAGTTCTGTCGTCGGCGCAACCAATTGATCCGGAGGTTGACAGAGCCGCGTGCGGTCTGCCAACCTCGAAACAGGTCATGAGTACCAGCGCTAAGCCCCGGCTAGCTGGTCGGCAACCCTCCTCCGCGGTGGGGTGCTCCGGGTGACGACCGGGCCGCCGCCCGACCGGGTGCGGCAAGCGCGGACTCGACGAATCTCTCGATTGCGAGTCCCATAGCCGACGGGATTACGTGATGACTTCTGTTGTGGACCAGACCTGCGCCGCCTTCGCCCGCGTCTCGGGTGACGATCTGCCGGTGCCGCTCGTGCAGGGCGGAACCCGCACCTACGCCAACTTCGACTACGCCGCGAGCGCGCCCGCGCTGGCCCAGGTCACCGACCGGATCCAGCGGTTGTTGCCGTACTACGCCAGCGTGCACCGCGGCGCAGGTTACGCCTCGCGCATCTCCACCGAGTGCTACGAGGCGGCCCGCGGTTCGGTCGCCCGTTTCCTCGACGCCGACGACGACCAGGTGGTGGTGTTCACCCGCAACACGACCGACTCGCTGAACCTGCTCGCGTCCTGCGTGCCGGGCGACACCGTGGTGCTCGACATCGAACATCACGCCAATTTCCTGCCGTGGACGCGGCACGGACGCCGGGTGGTGCGCGCCGCCGACACCGTCGCCGAGACCATCCGATTGCTGGTGGCGGAGTTGTGCAGCAAGCCCGCCGCGCTGCTCGCGGTCACGGGGGCGTCGAATGTCACCGGGGAAGTGGTGCCGTTGGAGCGGCTCGCCGACATCGCGCACCAGTGCGGGGCGCGCATTTTGGTCGACGCGGCCCAGCTCGCGCCGCACCGGCGAATCAGTCTGCGGGAGAAGGGTATCGACTATCTCGCCTTCTCGGGTCACAAGCTGTACGCGCCGTTCGGTGCAGGTGTGCTGGTCGGCCGCCGCGACTGGCTGGATCGGGCCGAGCCGTATCTCGCGGGCGGCGGTGCGGTCCGCGCGGTGAGCACCGAGCACACCGAATGGGCGCCCGCGCCGCAGCGGCACGAGGCGGGTTCGCCGAACGTGCTCGGCGCTGCCGCGATCGCCGCCGCCTGCGACGCGCTCGCCGCCATCGACCCCGCGGCGTTGGCCGCGCACGAACGCCTGCTCGCCGACCGCCTGCGCGACGGACTGTGCGCCATCCCGGGCGTCGAGACGCTGCGCATCTGGTCCGACAGTCCCGATTCCGTCGGCATCGTCGCGTTCACCGTCGCGGGCTTCGCACCCGGCCACGTCGCCGCCTACCTTTCCGCCGAACACGCCATCGGCGTGCGCGACGGCCGCTTCTGCGCCCACCCGCTGCTCGCCCGCCTCGGCCTCGACGGCGCACTGCGCGCAAGCATCGGCCTCGGCACCACGTCCACCGACATCGACCGCCTCGTCGACGCCGTCGCCACCCTTGTCCACCGCGGCCCCTCCTGGAACTACGCCGAAACCGACGGCCTCTGGAACCCCACCCCCGAAACCCGCCCCTTCACCGCCACCCCCACCACCGGCGCCACCCCCTGCCTCATCGCCTGAATCCTCGGCCGCACCAGATCCGCCGAAACCGCGCTCGCGCAAGCGGCGGGGATGACCCAGTCGGCGGTAGCGCGGTTCGAAGCGGGCGGGACTATCCCGAGCCTGCCCGTTCTGGAGCGGTTGGCCAGTGCGCTGGACGCGGACCTCGTTGTCGAAGTGAAGCCGCGAGTCGCCTAGGGGCATCGTGCGTTGCGCCTGGACTGGGCGAGCCGGACCTATCGGCTCGCCGAAACGCATCAGGACGCGCTGCGATTGACCGGCCCGTTCCCGATGGAGGTCGCGCTCGAGGAGCTGGACGGCTCCTGAGCCCACTCAGTCCTCCAGCGAGGACGGGCGGTGGTAGCGGCCGTTGTAGTACAACAGCGGTGCGGCGGCGGGCTTTTCGTCGGTGTTGTCGTGGACGCGGGTGACCAGGCCGACGACGAAGGTGTGGTCGCCGATGGGGATGAGTTGCTGGACGACGGCGCGGACCCAGATGGGGGTTCCGTGCAGGACGGGTTCGCCGGTGTCCAGGGTGGTCCACAGTGAGCGGTCGGTGAAGCGTTCCTCGGCGGAGCGGGAGAAGCGCTTGGCGATGTGCTGCTGGTGTTCGCCGAGGAAGTGGATGACGACGGAGTCGGCGTCGAGCATCGCGGCCATGCTGGACGAGGTGTGCGCGATGTTGAACGACACCAGCGGCGGTTCCAGCGAGAGCGAGGCGAAGGAGGTCGCGGTGAAGCCGACCGGTCCCTTCGGGCAGGAGAGCGTGACCACGGTGACGCCCGCCGGATAGTGACGCATGGACGCGCGGTACTGCTCGGCGGTGATGCCGCTCAGGTCGTCGGGGATCCGGACGCCGGTGTGCGGCTGCGGTGCTTCGGTCACATGACGAAAGTACGCCCGATTCGTCGAATTCGGCTCGCGCGATTGTTGTTCGATTGCCGTTCGTCCGGGAAACCCGCAGCTCACGCGGCGGTGTGAGATTCAGTCCACGTCGATCGGAAGCCCGGCGGTGATCCGCACCAACTCACGGAACGACGTACGGAACAGCGTGTTCGGATGCCCGCCCGCCGCCCACAGCTCCGGGTGCCTGGCCAACGCGTTGTCCACCCAGGTCGGCAGGTTGGTGGGATGCCCCACCGGTGCGACCCCGCCGATCGGCTGACCCGTCACCTCCCGCACCAACGCCGCGGGCGCGCGGGTGAGCGTGCCTTCCAGTCGAGCGCCGGTCTGGGTCAGGTCCACCTCGTGCGCCCCGGAGACGAGCAGCAGCACCGGATCCTCGTCCAGCAGGAATACCAGCGATTTGGTGATCGCGCCCACCTCGACGCCGAGGGCGCGCGCCGCGTCGGCCGCGGTTCGGGTGGGTGTCGGTTGGCGGAGGATGACGCCGTGATGGCCGCGCGCGATCAGCGTGTCGGCGACCCGGCAGGCGACCGGAGGTAGCTGGGCCCTGCTCATGAATTCAGGGTAAGTGCGGCTGCGCATTTGCTCCTGTCGACGAAAGCCGCCGCGCATTCCCCCGGACGGCCCGCGGAAGGGGCGTATACGCTGTACAAATGACTGACTGGCAGGCTTTCACCGTCGAGACAAAGGACCACGTCGCGCAGGTGACGTTGACCGGCCCCGGCAAGGGCAACGCGATGGGCCCGGACTTCTGGCGGGAACTCCCCGAGATCTTCCGCGGCCTCGACGCCGATCCCGAGGTGCGCGCCATCGTGCTCACCGGCTCGGGCAAGCACTTCTCCTACGGACTCGACCTCCCGGCCATGGCGGGCACCTTCGGTCCGCTGCTGGCCGACAAGGCGCTCGCCGCGCCGCGCACCGACTTCCTCAAGGAGATCCGGCGGATGCAGGACTCGGTCACCGCGGTGGCCGAGTGCACCAAGCCGGTGATCGCGGCCATCTCCGGCTGGTGCATCGGCGGCGGCCTCGACCTGATCGCGGCCGTCGACGTCCGGCTGGCGAGTGCCGACGCCAAGTTCAGCCTGCGCGAGGCCAAGGTCGCGATCGTCGCCGACATCGGGTCGCTGCACCGGCTGCCCGGCATCATCGGTGAGGGCCACCTGCGCGAGCTCGCTTACACCGGCAAGGACATCGACGCCGCGCGCGCCGAGAAGATCGGCCTGATCAACGACGTGTACCCGGACCAAGAGGCGGTGCTGGACGCGGCGCACGCGATGGCGCGCGAGATCGCCGCGAACCCGCCGCTCGTGGTGCAGGGCGTGAAGGACGTGCTGGACCAGAAGCGCGCGTCGGAGGTGGCCGAAGGCCTGCGCTACGTCTCGGCGTGGAACGCGGCCTTCCTGCCGTCGGAGGACCTGACCGAGGCCATCCAGGCCGTGTTCGAGAAGCGGGAGCCGCAGTTCAAGGGTCGATAAGCGGTTGCCTCCCGCGTCCACGCACCGACATACTTGCGACGGACAACTAATTGATTGGCGCAAGTAAAGGTGGCGGTGCGTGGACGCGGACGACCTCTCGATCGACACCATCGCGGTGCAACTGACCCGGCTCCAGCGCATCCGCGACCGGACCGCCTTGCAGATCCGCACCGAGGACCGCGTCGACCCGGCCGTGTTCGCCGTGCTGTTCCGGTTGCTGTGCGACGGTCCGATGCGCTCTGGCGCGCTGGCCGAGGCGGTGTACTCCGACGCGTCGACGGTCAGCCGTCAGGTCGCCCAACTGGTCGAGCGTGAACTGGTCCGGCGGACGGCCGACCCCGCCGACGGGCGTGCGACGGTGCTCGAGGTGACCGAGCGCGGACGGGAGGTGGCCGAGCGGATCCGCAGGCGCCGCCACGACAACCTGACCCGGGTGATGGCCGACTGGACGCCGGACAACCGCGCGCTCTTTGCGGACCTGCTGCGCCAGTTCGTCGACGATTTCGAACGCGCGCGACCCATGATGGTCGCCGGGCCGCGGCTCACGAATCCGGATGAAGCGGAGCGGAATTCGTGACCACTCCGACTGCCGTGACACCGCAGGCGGGATTCACCCACCGGCAGATCCTGACCATCCTCAGCGGGCTCATGCTCGGCATGCTGCTCTCCTCGCTGGACCAGACCATCGTCTCGACGGCGATCCGCACCATCGCCGACGATCTCGACGGCTACGCGCTCCAGGCCTGGGCCACCACCGCCTACCTGATCACCGCCACCCTCACCACACCGCTGTACGGCAAGTTGTCGGACATGTTCGGCCGCAAGCCCTTCTTCATGGCGGCCATCAGCATCTTCGTTGTCGGCTCGCTGCTGTGCACGCTCGCGCAGTCGATGTACCAGCTGGCCGCCTTCCGCGCCGTGCAGGGCATGGGCGCGGGCGGGCTGATGTCGCTGGCGCTCGCCATCCTCGGCGACATCGTCGGTCCGCGCGAAAGGGCCCGCTACCAGGGCTATTTCCTCGCGGTGTTCGGCACGTCCAGCGTGATCGGCCCGGTGCTCGGCGGCGTTCTCGCCGGGCAGGACACCCTCCTCGGCGTCAGCGGCTGGCGCTGGGTGTTCCTGGTCAACGTGCCGGTGGGACTCGTTGCGCTGGCGGTGGTTTCGCGAGTGCTGCGCTTGCCGAAGAAGCCGCACTCCACCGATCGGGTCGACTGGTGGGGCGTGCTCGTGCTTGCCGTCGGACTGGTGCCGCTGCTCATCGTCGCCGAGCAAGGGCGCGAATGGGGTTGGGGCAGCGTCGCTTCGGTGACTTGCTATGTGATCGGCGCGCTCGGCGTCGTCGGGTTCGTCGTGGTCGAGAAAGGGCTGAAGGACGCGGCGCTGATCCCGTTGCGAATCTTCGGCAACCGCACCTTCGCGCTGGGTGTCGTCATCTCGTTCGTGGTCGGCGCGGCCATGTTCGGCGGCATCTCGCTGCTGCCGCAGTACCTCCAGGTGGTGCGCGGCGCGAGCCCGACACTGGCCGGTCTGCAAATGTTGCCGATGGTGCTGGGATTGATGCTCGGTTCGATCCTGTCCGGTCAGTTGATCTCGCGGACCGGCCGCTACCGGATCTTCCCGATCATCGGCGCGACCACGCTGACGCTCGGTCTGTTCCTGCTGCACTTCCTCGACGCCGACAGCCCGCTGTGGTTGGCCATGCTCTTCATGACCTGCACCGGCTTCGGCCTCGGCAACCTCATGCAGCCGCTCACCCTCGCCTTGCAGAACGCGTTGCCGCCCAAGGACATGGGCGTCTCCACCGCGTCCGCCACCTTCTTCCGGCAGATCGGCGGCACGCTGGGCGTCGCGGTGTTCCTGTCCATCCTGTTCGCGCGGATGACGCCGAACATCACCGACGAACTGCACTCCGCCGCAAGCGACCCGGAGTTCGCGCGGGCCGTCCTCGCCGGTGCGCAGAGCGGCAACCCCGCCGACGCCGCACTGGCCAAAGGCCTGCTCGCCCAGGACACTTCGGCCGCGGGCGAGGTGCTGAAGGACAGCTCGATCATCCAGCAGCTCAGCCCGGAACTGGCCAGACCCTTCCAGGTCGGTTTCGCCGACTCCATGTCGACGGTGTTCCTCGCCCTCACCTGCCTCTCGCTGCTCGCGCTGATCCTCGTGCTGTTCTGGAAGGAAGTGCCGCTGCGCATGGTCGGCGGCATCCAGGCGGCAAACGACAACGTGGTGGACACCGAGACGCGGCTCCTCGAACAGACCGGCCTGCCGCTGCCCGGCGGTGCGACCGTGGAGCCGCCCCTGGACCAGAGCGCGAACCGCGAGAGCGCGCGGCGCGGTGTGGACGGTCCGGATTCGTGACCGACCGCCGGCTGCACGACGCACGCTCGCCAGCGGGAAATGTTGCGGCCATGGCGGTTTCGCTGCCGGGGAAGCCGCCGCGGCCGCGTGGCGTCGGAAATGGTCGAAGCGGTTGTGGAGGTGTGGGCGAGTCCTGCGGATTGCGAGGGTGCGGGGTGAATCCCCGTGCAGGGTGGGGAAGGTGGAATCTCCTGAGGGGGTGGGGGTTCGAGCCCTAGGGGTGGCTGTTCGGCGGGGTTTCGCTCCCTACCTTGAGAGAGGTCAACATCAACCTCGCTTTCCAGGAGCAGTGAAATGCGAATCAAGTCCTTCCTCGCCGCTGGCCTTCTTGCCACCGCAGCCGTCGCCGGGGTGTCGACGGCTGCCACGGCGAACGCCGCGCCGACCTACCAGGCGACCGGCTACGGCGCCACCTACATCGGCACCTACGCCACCTTCGAGGCCTGCCGCGCCGACGGCGTCTCGCCGAGCACCGGCGGCTACTACTGGGAGTGCGTCGAGGCCTGGGACGGCTGGGACCTCTACATCTACTACTGACCCGCGAAACCACCCGTAATCGGTGCTCGGAGCACCGTGATCGGTTCCCCAGGGACGTCCGGCGAGCGCCGGGCGTCCCTTTCGCGTAACGGAGAACCCTTCGGGGACAACGAAAAAGGCGGGAGGTCCGTACGGACCTCCCGCCTTCGTCGTGCGGCTCAGTGGCCGCCCTTCTCCTGCAGACGCTTGAAGGAGGCTTCCACCTCGGCCTCGGCCTCGGCGCGACCGACCCACTCCGAGCCCTTCACGTACTTGCCCGGCTCCAGGTCCTTGTAGCGCTCGAAGAAGTGCTTGATCGCGGCGAGCTCGAACTCCGGCACGTCGGCCAGGTCCTGGATGTGGTCCCAGCGCGGGTCGCCCGCGGGCACGCACAGCACCTTGGCGTCGCCGCCCGCCTCGTCCTCCATCTTGTACATCGCGACCGGGCGCGCCTCGACGATCACGCCGGGGAACACCGAGTCGGGCAGCAGGACCAGCGCGTCCAGCGGGTCACCGTCCTCGCCGAGCGAGTTCTCGATGAAGCCGTAGTCGGCCGGGTAGGCCATGGAGGTGTAGAGGAACCGGTCGAGCCGAACACGGCCGGTCTCGTGATCGACCTCGTACTTGTTGCGGGAACCCTTGGGGATCTCGATGGTGACGTCGAACTCCACGCCATCTCCTTCTGTGCTGCATCCGGTGGCTCGAGCGGGCACGACCGCCGACTCGCCAGGTTGTTCGGGGGAACGGTAGCGAAACGAGGATAGTGTGATCGGTGGGGCCGAGGTTTTGAAGGGCATGGGTGCGCCGGGTGGCGCGGCAGCCGAGTCAGGGAGACGACGGGTACGTGGTTGGCGGGAACAAGAGAAATATCGGTGACTTGGCCGCACGGCGCCGCCGCAGAATGTGGATCGGATTCGGGGCGACCTTCGGTGTGCTGCTGATCGCGGTTGCCGGCGCGTTGGTCGTCGTCCAGCCGTGGACCCCGGAGTTCCGGCACGGCGGGCTGACCATCGCCGCGCCGCCTCCGCCGGTGAAGCCCTTTCCGCAAGTGGCTCCCGCGCCGTCGAACGCGCCCGCGCCGAGCCCGGCCGGTGTGGCGGCGGCGCTCGGTGGCGCGCTGGCCAATCCGGATCTCGGCACGTTCGCCGGTGTCGTCACCGACGCCGACAGCGGGACCACGCTGTGGAGCCAAGATCCGGGCACCCCGATGATTCCGTCGTCCACCGCCAAGATCCTCACCACCGCGGCCGCGCTGCTCGCCCTGCCGCAGGACCAGCGGGTCACCACCAAAGTGGTCGCCGGGACGGCGCCGAACGAACTGGTGCTGGTCGGCGGCGGCGATCCGACGCTGACCGCGCAGGCCGACGGCAAGGGCTACTACCCGAAGGGCCCGCGCCTCGCCGACCTGGTCGCGCAGATCAAGCTCGCCGGAAGCACGGCGGACACCATCGTTGTCGACACCACCGCCTTCGCCGGGCCGACCATGGCGAAGGGCTGGGAGGACTCCGACATCCCCGGCGGCTCGATCGCCCCGATCGAAGCGGTGATGATCGACGGCGGCCGCATCGAACCGCTCGTCGAATACTCCCCGCGCACCTCGACCCCCGCGCTGGACGCCGGACGCAGGCTCGCCACCGAACTCGGTCTCGACCCGTCTCGGGTGCGCGCGGGCAAGGCGGCGCCGGGCGCGGCCGAGGTGGCGAGCGTGCAGTCCGCGCCGCTGCGCGACCGGCTGCGCGACATGATGGTCTACTCCGACAACGTGCTCGCCGAGACCATCGGCCGGGAGATCGCGGTGGCGACCGGACACGAACCGTCGTTCGGCGGCGCGGTCGCCGCCATGGCCGCCACACTGGAGAAGGCCGGTTTCGATCTGAACGGGGTGGTGATGCACGACACCAGCGGACTCTCCACCGACGACCGCATCCCCGCGCGCCTGCTGGACAAGATCGTCGCCACCGCCGCCCAGTCGGCCGGTGACGCGCTCACCCGGCCGACCGGCACGAAGGCAAGGCCCGCAGGCGAGAAGCTCGCGGCCACCCTCGCGCCGATGCTGGACGATCTGCCGGTCGCGGGCGCGACGGGCTCGCTGGCCAGCCGATATGTCACCCAGAACCGCGGCGGCGCAGGATGGGTGCGCGCCAAGACCGGAACTCTCTCGGTGGCCAGCACGTTGGTCGGGTATGTGCTCGACCGGGATGGCCGGGTGCTGACCTTCGCGTTGATGTCGAACGACCGGCCGCCGGAGGTGAGCAGGCCCGCGTTGGACGCCATCGCAGGCACGCTGCGCAACTGTGGATGCTCGTGACGGGTGGTTGACCATGATCGAAGGCGCTGACAAGACACGCGAATCCGCCATCGCCGATTCGGCATCGGACGGCAAGGCGCGACGTCGCTCCGGCCTGTCCGGCGCCGTCGACTGGCGGTTGGCCGCGCGCACCGGATCGGCCCTTGTGCCGCCGGGTCCGCGCACCTCGCGCTACTCGGCCGAGCAGGTCGTCGCCGAGCTGGCCGAGGCGTCGGTGCGGGCCGAGGGACCGGTTCGCGAGGTGAGCGGACTGCTCGATGACCAGCCCGTGCCCGCGGCGCGCATCGTCGACCGGCCCGGCTGGATCGGCGCGGCCGCCGACTCCATGGCCCAGCTCACCGGCACCGGCGGCGATACACGGGGTCGCGGCGGCTTCGCGGGCAAGCCCGCAGGCGTGCAGGCGGGCGCCATGCTCGCGTTCCTCTCCACCGCCATTCTCGGCCAGTACGACCCGTTCACCGGGCCGGACGGCACGCTGCTGCTGGTCGCGCCGAACATCATGGCCGTCGAGCGCGCGCTCGGGGTCCCGGCAGCCGACTTCCGGTTCTGGGTGTGCCTGCACGAGGTGACCCACCGAGTGCAGTTCTCCTCCGCGCCCTGGCTGGCCGAGTACATGCGCAACAACGTCGACATCCTCTCCGAGGTCGGTGACGAGCCGCTGACCGACATGCTGACCCGTTTGGTCGAGGAACTACGCGACCGCCGCCGCGGTACCGCCAACGACGATCCGGCCACCCGCGGCGTCGTCGGTCTGCTGCGCGCCACCCAGGCGCCGCCGCAGCGCGAGGCCCTCGACCGGCTGCTCATGCTCGGCACCCTGCTCGAAGGCCACGCCGACCACGTGATGGACGCCGTGGGTCCCACGGTCATCCCGTCGGTCGAGCAGATCCGCGCCGCGTTCGACAAGCGCCGCAAGCGCCCGACCAACCCGATCCAGCGCATCCTGCGTGCCCTGCTCGGCGTGGACGCGAAGGTCGCGCAGTACGTCCGCGGCAAGGCGTTCGTCGACCACGTCGTGGGTCGCGTCGGCATGGAGCGGTTCAACGTCGTGTGGTCGAATCCCGAGACCCTGCCCCGGCCGGACGAGATCGAGAACCCGGACCGCTGGATCGCCCGCGTCCTGGGCTGAGCGAACTTCCGAGCCCACATCGGTACGGCCGATCCAGTGCCGTGCGGAGGTACCGATGCCCGTCCGCAAAGTTTGGACAAGCAAAGCCGACTGAAGGTCACCCTTGATCGGCCCACCGGTGCACGCAGGTCGGGTGAATGAAGGTCACGTCCAGTCGGTCTGGCGGGATGAAGGCGGCCTTCGGTCGGTTACCGCGCCGACCATCCTGGACGTGGCACCAGCTCTCGGTTGGCAGACAGATCCATTCGGCGCTCCCGTGCCGTCCAGATGGAGGCAGACGTTGCCGCTGCGGACCTCGCGGGCAGCGGGCACTGCCTGTTCGGCGCGGCTGAGCACGGTCGTCGTCGGCTCGCCGAGCGGCGCGCCGCGTCCGCGATTCCCGCGCGCCGATCACCGTATCGGGGGCGGCGGGACATCGGTAGTGTCCTCCCCATGGGCCGTGCGGTACGAGCGACGCCCGGGCAGCGTGAGGCAACCGGGCCTACCGCGGGCAGCGCTGGTTCGGGCGGCGTGGGCCGCGCTGGTTCGGGTGCGGGCGGCGCTGGTTCGGGTGCGGGCGGCGCTGGTTCGGGTGGACCGCGCAGGTTGCCGGAGACCGCGGCGGTGCTCGAGGTCCGGCGCGCGGTGCGTGCGTGGGCGGGGGAGCACTTGGCGCAGGGTGCATCGGTAGCGGTCGGGCTGTCCGGCGGAGCGGACTCACTGGCTTTGACGGCCGCGGCGGTCGTCGAGCTCGGGCACGTCGACGCGCTGATCGTCGACCATCGCCTGCAAGAAGGCTCGGGGCAGGTGGCGGCGGACGCGGCCGCCGCGGCCCTCGCGCTCGGCTGCCGATCGGCCCACGTGCTCGCGGTGGACGTCGGCAGCGAAGGCGGCTTGGAGGCGGCGGCGCGCACGGCCAGGTACGCGGCGCTGGACGCCGCCCGCCACGGCGCGCCCGTCCTGCTCGGCCACACCCTCGACGATCAGGCCGAGACCGTGCTGCTCGGACTCGCCCGCGGTTCCGGCGGACGCTCGATCCAAGGCATGGCGGCCTACGCCGAACCGTGGGGCAGGCCCCTGCTCGGCGTCCGGCGGGTCACGACCCGCCAGATGTGCGCCGACCTCGGTCGCACCCCGCACGAGGACCCGCACAACCTGTCACCCGAATTCACCAGGGTCCGGCTGCGCACCGAGGCGTTGCCGCTGCTCGAGGACGTACTCGGCGGCGGCGTCGCGGCCGCGCTCGCCCGCACCGCGGAGCAACTGCGCGAGGACGGCGCGCTGCTCGACGTGCTTGCCGACGAGTTGCTGGAGGCCGCGAAGGTGCCCGGCCGTGCCGCCGAGGGTCCCGGCGGCGTCGATGATGAGGTGGCGCTGTCGATCGAGATGCTCGCCACTGCGCCCGCCGCGCTGCGCCGCAGGGCGATCCGCTCCTGGCTGCTGCACGGCGGGGCGAAAGCCCTGACCGACAAGCATTTACGGGCGGTGGACGCCCTGGTCACGGCGTGGCGCGGGCAGGGAGGGGTGGCGGTCGGCGGCGGTACACCGGACACGAGGTTGGTTGCCGCGCGCGAACATGGCAGGCTGACACTGCGCGAACACGACCGATGTCTGCGCAGTGACTGATGCCGAGCGGGATCGATCGAAACCAGCGGCGCACAGGAAGGGAAACCAACTGACGTGTACGGGGACGACATCGCGTCGGTGCTGATCACCGAGGAACAGATCGCCGCCAAGACCCAGGAGCTTGCCGAGCTGATCGCCAAGCGCTACCCGGCCGACGCACCCGAGGGTGACCTGCTGCTGGTCGGCGTGCTCAAGGGCGCGATCTTCTTCATGACCGATCTGGCCAAGGCGCTGCCCATCCCGACCCAGATGGAGTTCATGGCCGTCTCCTCCTACGGCTCGTCGACCTCGTCCTCGGGCGTGGTGCGGATCATGAAGGACCTGGACAAGGACATCGCGGGCCGCAACGTGCTGATCGTCGAGGACATCATCGACTCCGGCCTGACGCTCTCGTGGCTCAAGCGCAACCTGTCCACCCGCAACCCGGCCTCGCTCGAGGTGGTCACCCTGCTGCGCAAGCCGGACGCGCTGCGCACCCACGTCGATGTGGCCCACGTGGGCTTCGACATCCCGAACGAGTTCGTCGTCGGCTACGGCCTCGACTACGCCGAGCGCTACCGCGACCTGCCCTACATCGGCACGCTCGACCCGAAGGTATACGGCGGGTAGCGGACCGAAGGTCACCTTCATCGTGCCGGACCGGCCGATGGGCGCCTTCAGTCGGGTAGTAGCGCGAAAATGGTTGCGGGGGAGCCGGACCCGCCTCGGTAGAGGGGGCTGCCGACCAGGATCCAGGCGCCGGTCGCGGGGAGTTCGGCCAGGTTCGCCAGGCATTCCAGGCTGATCCGGTGCTCGCGGTAGAGCAGCTTGGAGACCGTGTACGCGTCGTCGGCGCCCACATCGGGGCCGAAGGTGTCGGTGCCGAGCGCGCCGCGCCTGCCCAGCCGTCCCGTGCGCAGCAGCCACTCCACCGTCTCGACCGCGAATCCGGGCTGGCGACCGGCCGATTCGTCGACCCCGATGAAATCCGGGCCGCCCCACTTGGCGTCCCACCCGGTCCACGCGACCACGGCCGCGCCGTCCGGGATGCGGCCGTGCCGCGATTCCCAGCGCCGCAGATCGTCCACGGTGACGGCGTAATCGCGGTCCGCCGCGCACCGCTCGCGCACGTCGATCTTCACCGCGGGCAGCAGCAGATCGGCCAGGTCCAGTTCGTCGGCCGCCAGCCCGTCGGCGTGGAAGTGGATCGGTGCGCCCCAATGCGTTCCGGTGTGCTCGCCCTGCTGGATGTACCGCAGGTAGTAGCCGTCGTTGGCGACGGTGGCGACGATGTCGGTGCGGAACTCCGGGTCGCCTGGGAAGATCGGCGTCGTCGCCGGATCGTGCACATGCGACAGGCTGACCAACCTGCCGAACGGTGGTTTCATCGCGCTCCTGGGTTGGTGCTCACAAACCCGGCACCGTGACCCGCCGAAGCGCGTACAGATCCTGTTCCATGGCACGGAACAGCAGGTAGACAACGACGAAGGCGACGATGCTCGCGATGCACATTATCCGCAGTGCGACGATGATTTTGGCCAGATCCGGGGGATGCAACAGGGTCGATCCCGCCACCGCGATGAGCGGAATGGACGCGGCGAGCACCAGATACACGCCGCTGCGGCGGCGCAGCGCGCGCAGATCGTCCGCCTCGGAGCGCTCGATTCCGCCCTGCCCCAAGAACATCGGGTACACGCATCGGATGATGTAGAAGTTGGTCAGCAGGAACGGATACGTCATCGCGATGACGCCCGAGATGGTGTGCAGGATCATGAAATGCGTGTAGTCGCTGGCGGATACCACGTCGGGGGTGCCGCGCAACGCGAGCGGATAGACCAGGCCGGAGATCAGCCACATGGTGAAGATGATCAGCGCGGCCGAGTCGCCGAGTCGCACCGCCGAGGCACGCGCCTTGTGCAGCACGGCTTCGTCGTAGCGGACGCCCGCTGCCAAACCGTGCGGCACCGTGATCAGGTATCTGGCCAGGTAGACCAGCAGCACCGTACCGATCGCGAAGCCGAAGCCATTGACGATCACCGAGTAGATCTCGAACTGCCGCTGGGCCTGCGCGGACTGCCTGTGGTGCATCAGCATGTTGTTGTGGTCGATGTTGTAGATCGAGGCCAGGATGTTGGGCACGCCGATGGCAAGGGCGATCAGCACCACCCGCCACGGGCGCAGCCGCACCCGCCAGCTGTGCTCGGGCGGGTCGACCAGGTCGCGGGCGCGCGCGTCGAGGCACAGGTCCAACTGCTCGGCGAGCACCGCGCCGTTGCGCCAGCGCCGCCGCGGGTCGGGCTCGAGGCAGGTCAGCAGGACCCGGCGCAGCGCGGGCGGACAGTCGGCGGGCAGCGTCGCGAGTGCCGCGGCGGGTACGCCGGCTCGGCGAGCCCGCAGCGCCGCCTCGACGGTGGGCGGGTCGTCAGCGAAAGGTCTTGTGCCGGTGAGCAATTCCCACAGCAGCACGCCGAGCGCGTACAGATCGCTGCGGCCGTCCGGCGCCGGGGCATCGGGGTCGAGTGCGGCGGCGAGCTGTTCGGGGGAGCGGTAGGCGAGCCAATCGCGAAGCGCCGCAGGTGAATCGGGCGGCGCGGCGGCGCCGTCGCTGGGCGCGAAGTCGGCCAGCTTGGGTGTGCCCTCGCTGGTGAACAACACGTTGGCGGGGGCGATGGCGTGGTGGGCGATGCCGTGGCGATCCGCGTAACCGAGTGCGTCGGCGAGGCGTCGACCGATCCACGCCACCGTCTCCGGCCAGCTCAGCTCGGCGAGTTCGGCGCGCACCGGGGAGTCCGCTGGCCGGATCTCGCCCTTCGCCTCGATCGCGGCGTCCAGCGCGCCGAGCAAGAGCGCGCCGCCCATACCCTCGTCCACGACGCGGCGCCGAGCCAGCACCTCCGCCGCGGTGCCGCCCGGCAGGTACTGCATGTAGACAAGCCTGCCGATCTCGCCGTCGAAGGCGAGCATCCGCTGATCGAAGACGCGGACGATGTTCGGGTGATCGAGCTGCACCATCGGTTGCGGGTCCACGCCGCCCGCCGCCGCGATCCGGACCGCGACCACCCGCTGCATGGACAGCTGCTTGGCCAGGAAGACCCGCCCGGCACGGCCGTTGCCGAGTTCGGTCCGCAGGTCGAAATCGTCGATCCGCTGACCGGGGACGAGGTCGGCGGGATCGCGGTCGACCCGCACCACCCCGGCGTGGCCCTGCTCACCGGTGAGCCGGGCGCGCACCGCGTCGGCCACTTCGGGATACTCCGCGAGGAAGTCCTCCAGCGGCAGCGGGCCGCGTCCGCGCCGGGCGGCGAACTCCTCGCAGACCAGGTCGGCCAGCTCCGGGCTGGCGTCGACCTCCGGAAACTCCGCCCGATACTCCGCGATCCGCTTGACCGGTCCGCGTCCGCTCCATCGGTGCCGCAGGTCGATGCGGACCAGGTCGGCGAGCACGGCGGTGCGGACCTCGGTGCCGTCGGGCACGTAGTCGGCGAGGTGCGGCGGGCTTTCCCGTGCGGCGTGCAGGCAGTGTCGCCAAGCGGCGGTGAAGCGGGCGACCGGGTCGACGTGCGTGACGGTCATGGACGCTCCGCGGCCGCGCGCGGCCGGTCGTCGTATCGGGCCGAGCCGCTCTGCGCTGCGGGTGCGCCGGGCTCCCCGCTCGGCGCGACCACCCGCTCCAGCGCGCGCAGGTCGGCCTCGAGCGCGCGGAACAGCAGGTACGACCCGATGAACGCGATGATGGCGCCCGCGCAGAGCACGCGCACCGCGACGATCACCATGGGGATGTCCTCTGGCGGCAGGAAGGTCACCCCGGCCACCGCGAGCAGCGGCACCGAGGCCGCGATCGCGAGGTACAGGTTGCAGCGGCGGTCGAGCGCGCGCAATCTGCCCGCGTCCTCCGGACTGATGTTCCCGTGCCGCAGGAAGATCGGGTAGATGCAGCGGATCAGGTAGAAGGTCGCGAGGAAGAACGGATACGACGCCGCGATGGCGCCGCAGACCACCAGCGAGGCCATGAAGTGCACGACGTCGCGCCCCGTGACGTCGCCCGTGGAGAGTTCCATCGCGACGGGGAAGGTGAGCGCCGCGAGCACCCACAGCAGGAACGGGATGGCGACCGCCCGTTCGCCGAGCAGCAGCGTGTCGGTTCTGGCGCGGCGCAGCGTGTCCGGGTCGTAGCGTTTGCCGTGGCGCAGCCCCTTGGTCACCCGGAGCATGTAGCGCATCGAGTAGATGATGGTGATGAACCCGATCGGGAAGAACACCGCGTTCACCAATCCGGTGATGATCAGGAAGGTGCGCTGCGCGTCCTCCGGCATTCGTTCGACGATGAGGTTCTGGTTGTGCTGGATGTTGTAGAGCGAGGCGAGCATGTTCGGCACGGCGATGGCGACGACCATCACCGGCAGGATGTAGGGCTGTAGCCGCTCCCGCCAGCTGCCCGGTTTCGGGTCGACGAGGCCGCGCGCTCGTTCATCGAGGCAGAGGTCGAGCTGTTTGGCCAGCGTCGCGCCGTTGGACCAGCGCTCGCTTCGCTCCGGTTGCAGGCAGGTCAGCAGCACGCGGCGCAGCGCGGCGGGACAGTCCTTCGGTATCCGGGCCAGCGCCGCGGCGTCGACGCCGACGCAGCGCCGCTCCAGCATGGCTTCCAGCGTGGTGTCGTCGCCGCGCTGGCCCGCGCCCGCGGTGCTGTCGTCGTAGGGCTTCGCGCCGGTGAGCAGCTCCCACAGCACGACGCCGAGCGAGAAGATGTCCGAGCGGGTGTCCAGATCGGCGGCGGAACGGGCGCGGCCGGGGTGGCAGGCCTCCAGCTGTTCTGGCGACATGTAGGCCAGCGAGCCGCCGAAGTAGGCGACCGGGCTCGTCCCCTCCACATTGCGGCTGAAGCTGATGTTGAAATCGGCCAGCTTCGGCACGGCCTCGGCGGTGAGCAGCACGTTGGCCGGTTTCACGTCGCGGTGCAGCACGCCGTGCGCGGAGGCGTAGTCCAGCGCCTCGGCCAGCCTGCGGCCCAGCCACGCGACGGTCTCCGGCCAGCTCAGCGCGGCGATCTCGGCGCGCACGCTGGAATCGGTCGGCCGGATCTCGCCTTTTTCCTCCATCGCCGCGTCCACCGCGTCGAGCAGCAGCTGGCCGCTGCGTTCCTCCGGCGGGGTGGCGCGCACCCAGCGCAGCACGCCGAGCAGCGTGCCGCCGGGCAGGAACTGCATGTAGAGCAGGCGCAACCGCCGCGCGGTTCCGTCCGCCTCGCCCGCGTCGAGCAGGCGCTGATCGAAGACTCGCACGATGTAGTCGTGATCCAGCTGGGCCAGGGTTTGCGGCTCGGTGCCGTGGTCGGCGGAGATCTTCACCGCGACCAGCCGCTGCATGGATCGCTGCCTGGCCAGGAAGACCCTGGCGAAGGCGCCGCTGCCCAGACCGGTCAGCAGGTCGAAGTCGTCGACGCGCTGACCGATCTCGATGCGGTCCAGCGGGTCGAGACGACCCGGTCCGGTACCCATCGTGGTGCCGATCGCGGTTTCGGTTCCGCCCAGATCGGCGGCCCTCGTAGCCTCCGCCGTGTGGTTCACCTCGGTACCACGAACGGGCGCGGTGGTTCGGTTCAGCGCGGAGGTCTGGTCGGTGCCGGTCGCGGGCATGGTTCCGTCGAACGCGGCGCGGGTGGAGTCATCGGTCGCGGACTCGCGCGTCTCGTCGATCGCGGCCGTGTTCGTCCCGTCGATCGAGGGCCGGGTGGAGTCGTCGGGGGCCTCGGGCGGGGTTCGTCGGGTGCTCTGATCGACGTCGTCGGCATTCAGCAGACCGCGTAACTCGGCCGCTTGGCTCGGATATTCGCGCAGGCATTCCCGCGGGTCGACGCGCTCGCCGCTCTGGCGCCGGACGACGAATTCCTCATACACCAAACTGGCCGGTATGTTCTCGCGTTCGAGCTCGGGGAATTCGGCGCAGTATTCGGCCAATCGTTTGCGCCGAAGGGTGGGCGGAGGCGTTTCCTGGCGGCGCGCTCCGAGCGCGGGCCTACGCAGCCATCGGTGCCGCATATCCACCCGGATCAGTTCGATCAGCGCCTCACGGCGCAGGGTGCGCGCGTCGGGCAGGAACGCGGTGATCTCCGGTAGTGGTCCGGGGCCCTCATCTGGGGCGATGTTGATCGCGGCGGCCCACGCCGTGGCGAAGGCCTCCACCGCGACGAGCTCGGATCTGAGCAACTGGCCGCCGGACTCGGAGTCGGAAGCCGCGTCCGGGCGGGTATTTCTATC
Source organism: Nocardia amikacinitolerans (assembly GCF_900215415.1). Taxonomy (NCBI): domain Bacteria; kingdom Bacillati; phylum Actinomycetota; class Actinomycetes; order Mycobacteriales; family Nocardiaceae; genus Nocardia; species Nocardia amikacinitolerans. The sequence goes on from NZ_OBEG01000007.1 coordinate 132,761, forward strand.
GGAGTCGGCACTCATTCTCGGACCTACTAGCTGTGGCGGAGTTCGGGAAATCCGCACTGGTCGGTCGGTGGCTGCACCGGATAAAATCCGCCACACCCGACGTCATCGTCCCCCGAGCAGTATCGGGAATGATAACTTGCGCCACAACAGCGGATCACCCGATTTCGACAACGATGCGACGGGGGCGAATCAGCACATGCACAACAAGGCTACGGCGGTGGCGGAAGGCTTGGCCGCGATCACCGAAACCACGAGCACCGAACCATTGTCCGCCCGGGAGGCGCCCATGGGCGAGAGTGAGCGAGGGGGGCCGTACGCCGAGGGGCAAGCTGAGGCGCCGCGCGGTCCCGCGGTGACCATCGTCGCCGGCGTGCACGAGGGCTCGCTGACGCCCACCGAGGTCGTCGACGCGACCATCGAACTCATCGCCGCCGAGGACGGAACGACCAACGCGTTCAGCGTGGTGCGCGCCAAGCGCGCCGTCGCCGAGGCCATCGCGCTGGAACAGCGGGCGGATCTGGACGTGCTGCCGATGGCGGGCGTGCCGGTGGCCGTCAAACACAACATCCCGGTGACCGGCGAAACCGTGCTGTGCGGGTCGGCGGCGACCGACACCGGCCCGGCCACGGCCGACCACCCGGTGGTGCGCAGGCTGCGCGACGCGGGCGCGGTCGTCGTCGGGCTCACGACCGTGCCCGAGCTTGCCCTCTGGGCGATGACCGACGACCAGCACCGCGTCACAAGGAACCCGTGGAACGTCAAGCGCAGCGCGGGCGGCTCCTCCGGCGGCGCGGCCGCTGCCGTCGCGGCCGGGTTGGTTCCGGTGGCGCACGGCAACGACGGACTCGGCTCGATACGCATTCCGGCGGCCGCCTGCGGCGTCTACGGCATCAAACCGGGCAGGCATACCGTGCCGTCGGATGTCGGGGTGGACTCCTGGGGCGGCATGGTGGAGAACGGCGTGCTCGCGACGACCGTCGGTGACGCCGCGCTCGCGCTCTCGGTGATGGCCGCCCGTCCGGACCTAGCCGAGCTGGATCCACCGGGCCGACTACGCATCGCGCTGGTCGTCACCCCACCCTCCCGGTTCGCCCGCGTCGACCCGCATTGGGCCGCCGCAGCGCACAAGGCCGCGGCCGTCGCCGCCGCCGCGGGACACCAGGTGGAGACGACAGCGCTGCCGTACGGCAACGCCGTGCTCGCGTTGCTGCTCCGCTGGCTGACGGTGGCGTTGCCCGAAGCCGCCGCCCTCGCTCATCCCGAACGTTTGCAACCGCGCACCCGCCGTCACCTGGCGATCGGCCGCTTCGTCCAGCGGCTCGGACTGGTACGTGCCGCGCAGGTCGACCGGATCGAAGCCCGGTTGCTCGAATTCTTCGAAGACTACGACGTGGTGATCACTCCCACGTTGGCCACCGCGCCGCCGCGAGCGCGGGCCTGGCACCGCAAAGGCTGGCTCGCCAATGTGCTCACCGGCTTCCGCTTCTCGCCGTTCACGCCGATCTGGAATCTGGTCGGCTGGCCCGCCGCCTCCGTGCCGATGGGCACGCATCCCTACTCGGACACCCCCGTCGCCGCCCAGCTGGCCGGTCCGCCCGGCAGCGAAACCACCGTGCTCCGGCTTTCCGCGCAACTCGAACAGCTGCACCCCTGGCGGCGCACCGTGCGCTGACGGTGCGCCGGGAACCGCTCAGCTGGCCAGCGGCTGCTGGGTGGAGAAGCCACCCTCGACGGCGCGAGCCGCGAACTCCAGGATGGTCGGGCGGGTGTCGTCGGCCCGCCACGCGACGGCCAGCTCGCACGGCGCGAGTCCGGTCAGCGGCCGCGCGGTGAGACCCGGCCAGCGGTACATCGGCACGTTGTTCTCGGCGAGCAGGCAGACACCGAGGCCGAGGCTCACGGCCTCGAGCTTGTCCTCGGGCGTCGCCGCCTCCGCGCCGATCTTGGGCTGACGGCCGTTGCGCGCGTCGTTGCCGAGCCAGAAGTCGCGCACCGCGCCCGCTTCCGAGGGCAGCGCGATGAACGGCTCGTCGAGCAGGTCGGCGAAGTCGATGCTGTCCTGATCGGCGAGCGGGTGGTTCTCCGGAAGCAGCACCCAGCGCGGCTCGGTGCGCAGGACCTCCCAGCGGTACCGGTTCGGGTCGGGTAGCGGCAGCCAGACCAGGGCCAGATCGGCCTGCCTGCCCGCGAGACCACTGGACGGGTCGGTCCACGAAGCGGCGTGCAGGGCCAAGCGGTGGCCGCTCGCGCTCTCCAGATCGTTGAGCAGTCCGCGGCCGAGCGCGGACTGGATGCCGACGCGCAGCACCTCGCCCGCCTCCTGCAGGGAGACGTTGGTGACCTCCCAGAGCTCCAGGATCTTGCGGGCGCCTTCGAGCAGCTCCTTGCCCGCGACGGTCAGCGCGACGCTGCGCTGGTTGCGGTCGAACAGGACCACGTCGAGCTGGCGTTCCAGCTGACGGATCTGACGCGACAGGGTGGGTTGTGCGATGTGCAGCCGCTGAGCGGCGTTGGTGAAATGCAGTTCCTCAGCGACGGCGACGAAATACCGCAGGTCGCGCAAATGCGGGTCCATAGCCCCTTGCTATCAGAATCAGTCCTCAATTTCCAGCCTTATCAGGCCGAAAAGTTTGGATACGGGCACCGAAACAGTCGGCAGGTTTGTTAGGGACAGCATATTGCTTGGCATGGTCATCTGCATCATCGGCTCGGCGAATTTCCGGCACCCGCCGCGGCTTTGCCGCTGGCCGCATTCCTTGGTCGCTTGACCAGCGCTTATGTTACCTGCCCGTGATCTGCGATCGGGTTCGCCGGGGTGATGTGCAAACCCAGTGACCGAACAGAAACCCTTCGCTGAGCGGCGGGAGCTTGTTACGACGAAAAATAGTGATATTAGTCACAAATTGATTGGATAGCGGTACAGGCCGAGTGACGGCGACCGCCACCAGGCACCCGCCGGGATGCGACATCCGGCACATACGACGGAGGCGCTGTGATCGGCGGCAAAACCGCGATCACAGCGCCTCCTGACCCGCCCGGGGTACTCCTTACACGCTCCTGGCGCGCTCCTCGTAGGCCTTGCGCTTCTCCGCGTCGACGTCGTCGAGGAACGCGTGGCTCGCGCCGAGCGCCCGCGCGATGCCGTCGCCGACCGCCTGCGGAAGCAGGCCGACGACCTGGGAGACGATCCCGGCCACCGCGGTGACCCTGACCTTCGACCGCGGCGACTCGATCAGCCCGACGATCGCGTCGGCGATCTCCTCCGGCTCGGCGGGACGCAGCAGCTTCGGCGCGGTCACGCCGGAGCCGAGCTCGGTGTTGGTCAGCGTCGGCAGCACCGAGGAGAAGCGCACGCCGGACTCGCGGTACTCCTCGCGCAGCGTGTCGGTGAAGCCGAGGACCGCGTGCTTGCTCGCGTTGTAGGTGGCCAGGCCGGGGATGTGCGTCTCGCCGGCGAGCGAGGCGATGTTGATGACGTGCCCGCTGCGGCGCGGCAGCATCCTGGCCAGTGCCAGCTTGGAGCCGAGGATCACGCCGTAGACGTTGATGTCGAGAATTCGGCGGGTGATCTGGTCCGGCTCGTCGACCAGCCTGCCGGTCGGCATGATGCCGGCGTTGTTGATCAGCACGTCGATCGGACCGATGGTGCGCTCGACCTCGTCGAGGAAGGACTCGAACGAGGTCGCGTCGGTGACGTCGAGCTTGCCGTACAGCTCGAAGTCGCGCGCGGATCCGGACTCCTTGACGGTGGTCTCGTCGACGTCGCCGATCGCGATCTTGGCGCCGAGCGCATGCAACGCGGTGGCGGTGGCCAGGCCGATGCCGCGGGCGCCGCCGGTGATGACGACGACTTTGCCTCGGATCTTCGCCGGGTCGGTCACTTGTTGTCTCCCTTGAGTTTCAGCAGTGCGGGAATGTCGATGCGGCGCAGTCCGCGCGCGCCCGCGGCGCGCATGGCGCCGAGCGCGGTGAGCAGCTTGGGGACCTGGTACGGGTACCAGAACAGTTCCTTCTGCTGGGTCGGCAGGATCGGCTTGGTGATCGCCTGCTGGCGGCAGTACTTGCGCACGCCGTTGGCACCGCCCCAGCGAGCGCCGACGCCGGAGAGACCCCAGCCGCCCATCGGTAGCGCGTAGCTGAACAGGTTGGCGAAGACGTCGTTGATGTTGACCGCACCCGCGTTCAGCTGGCGGGCGATGCGCTCGCCGCGGTCCTTGTCGCCGGTCCACACCGAGGCCGACAGGCCGTAGACGGAGTCGTTGGCCAGCCGGATCGCCTCGGCCTCGTCGGCCACCTTCATCACCGGCAGCGTCGGTCCGAAGGTCTCCTCGGCCACGCACGACATGCTGTGGTCCACGTCGACGAGCACCGTCGGCTCGAAGAACGTGCCCTGGCCGGTGCGCTTGCCGCCGGTGAGCACCTTGGCGCCCGCCGCGACCGCCTCCTCGACGTGGCGCTGCACGATGTTCACCTGGTTCTCGTTGGCCAGCGCGCCCACGTCGTGCTTCAGCTCGCGACCGTCGATGCCCTGGCGCAGCGCCTTGACGTTGGCGGTGAGCTTGGCGACGAACTCGTCGTAGACCGGCGCCTCGACGTACACGCGCTCCACCGAGATGCAGACCTGGCCCGCGTTGAACATGCCGCCGAAGGCGATGCCGTGCGCCGCGCGATCGAGGTCGGCGTCGGCGAGCACGATGGCCGGATCCTTGCCGCCGAGCTCGAGGCTGTACGGAATCATCCGCTCCACGCAGGCCGCCGCGATCTTGCGGCCGGTGGCGGTCGACCCGGTGAACTGGAGGTAATCGACATTGCCGACCACCGCAGCGCCGGTCTCGCCAGCGCCGGTCACCACCTCGAACACCGGCGGCGCGCCGATTTCCCGCCAGCCCCTTGCCAATTCGAGCGCGGACAGCGGGGTCACCTCGGACGGCTTGAGCACCACCGCCGCGCCGGCGGCCAGCGCCGGGATCACGTCCATCACCGGCATGGCCAGCGGGAAGTTCCACGGGGTGATCACGCCGACCACCGGGTACGGGCGGTAGGCGGTGGTGAGCTTCTTGACCCTGGCCAGCGGGCTGTGCGGCGACGGGTGATCGTCGGCGAGGAACTTCGCGGCGCGGCGGGCGTAGTAGCCGATCAGGTCGGCGCCGAAGGCCGGGTCGATGAGGGCGTCGGCGCGCGGCTTCGAGGTCTCCGACTGGAGCACGTCGGCGAGGTGCTCGGTGTTGTCGATCAGCCAGTCCTGCAGCTTTAGCAGCCATTCCTTGCGGCCGTCGGGGCCGATGGCCTCCCACTCCGGCTGGTAGAGCCGCAGCTCGCGCACCGTGGCCGCGACCTCGTCGGCGCTCTGCGTCGGCACCGTGCCGACGATCTGGCCGGTGCCGGGATTGCGCACCTCGATGACGGCAGGCGCGTCCTTCTTGGCGGCCGGTTTGCGCGTGGACGCCTTCTTCGCCGCGCTCGGCGCGGACTCGGTGTTGGTCACTGCTGTTCTCCCACTGACGTTGTGCGCGCCGCGGTGCTCGATGCCGAGCCGCTCCGACGCTGTGAATCAGCTCACTGAACTATGATCGTGACACAATGACCTGGGAGTTTCTTGGCTCATTTTGTCAACCAGATCGGGCCTGATTGTGTCGAAAGTACAAAGCAGCGCGGGCGTGTCGGCGGGTCGCATCGGGCCGAACAGCGCGGTGGTGCGCGACTGGCTGGCCGACTACGTCTACGAGACGATGCGCACCGAGACGCTGGAGCAGGTCGTGGACCGCCTCGACAGCGCCATCGTCGCGCGCGTCCCCGAGTTGGCCGATCGCGACATGAGCCGCGATCTCGCCGCCAGCACCCGGGCCCACGCCAGGACCATGCTGAGCGGATTGACCAGCGACACCTTCGAATTGGCGATCCCCGAGGAGGCGCACGCCTTCGCGCGCACCATCGCGCGCCGCGGCTTCGACCTGCGCCTGCTGCTGCGCACCTATCACGTGGGCATGGAGGCGGTGCTCGACTACATGACCGACGCCGTCGAGCAGCGCGACGTGCCGCAGGAGATCGAGCGCGCTGTCATGCTCCGGCTCTTCGATCGGTCGACGAAATGGGTCAGCATGTCGGTGGAACTCCTCACCGAGACCTATATGGAGGAGCGCGAGCGGGTGCTGCGCGCGGCGTTGAACCGCCGCACCGAGACGGTGCACGCGCTGCTGTCCGGTGAGGAGATGGACGGCGACCAGGCCTCGATCCGGCTCGGCTACCGGCTCGCGCAGCAGCACCTCGCCTTCGTGCTGTGGACCGACGCGTCCGAACCCGGCGGCGACGGCGAGTCGACCGGACTGCTCGACCGCGCGGCCGCGCGGGTGGCAGGCGAACTCGGCAGCGCCAAGCTGCTCACCGTGCCGTCCGGAGCCAGCGGGATGTGGGCCTGGATCGGCCTCGAGGACGCGGCGCACGCCGCCGACCTCGCCGCGCCGGGCAGGCTCGCGCGACTGCTCGCCGGGCACGTCGACGCGCCGGTGCGGGTCGCTTTCGGGGTGCCAGCGGCGCGGGCGGGCGGCTTCCGCGCGAGCCACCGCGAGGCGGTCGCGGCCCGGCACGTAGCGGAGCTCGCACCCGGCGACGGTTCGCGCGTCACCGTCTATCGCGATGTCGAGATCGCCTATCTCGCCGGAACCGACGAGGCGGCCATGCGCGGCCTGATCCGCCGCGAACTGCGCGAGCTGGCAGGCTCCGACGCCAACGCCGTCCGATTACGCCGGACTCTGCACGCCTACCTGGCCAGTCACCGCAGCCCGGAGGCCACGGCGAAGCTGCTCGGCGTGCACAAGAACACCGTCCGCTACCGGATCCAGCGGATCGAGGAACTGCTCGGCCATCCGATCGAGCAGCGCAGTCTGCCGCTGGAGGTGGCGCTCGCCTGCGTCGACGCCTACGGGGTCTGAATCCGCTCAGTCCACCTCGGCCCGCCGCACCGGCGGTTCGGTGGACGGCGCGATCGTGGTGTCCGGCAGCTCGTCGAGCAGGGTTGTCGTCGCCGCCGCGATGGTCGCCACGGCCTTGTCGACGGCCGCTTTGGTCGTGCTGCTCAGGCCGGACACGCCACCGACCTTGCGCACGTACTGCAGTGCGGCAGCATAGATTTCCTGCTCGGTAGCGGCAGGCTCCAGGCCACGCAGGACGGTGATGCTCTTACACATGCGTGCACATTAGCTCTCCACCCGCCGATGCGGCAGGCCAAGAAACGAGGGATCTGAAAATCGCCCGTGAAGTCGTGGGCGCGTCGGCGATAAGCACGGCCGCGAGTCGCTCCATGGGGAACAATCGGAAACATGCCAGCCCGCGGTATACCAACGTTGACGACCTTCCCCTACGAAGAGCTCGACAAGCGGGAAGAGGACCACTGGTCAGGGGCCGCGATATCCGACGACGAGCTGCGCGCGCTCGCGCTCGGCGGCTTCTACTCGGCCCGCTGGGACGCTTTCCACGACGCCCTGCTGCTCGGACCAGAGCGGGAGCATCCGCTCGGCGACCGCAGGGAGCTGGCCATCGACACACTGACCGGCGCGTGGGGCATCACCGACGGCACCGAGGCGCAGGCCTCGATGGAGCAGTTGCTGGACGGCATGCACGCCCCCCTTTACGCGATGGTGCATCCGCTCGTGATGGCCTCGATCAACGCCAGCGAGCGCGACCGCTTCGGCGAGCGCGCCGACCGGCACCGCGCGTTCCTGCGCCAGGTCGGCGCGTTCCGCGGCATGGACAACCCGGAGGCGCTCGTCCGCGACTACGACATCTGGTCGCAGGCCATCAAGATCGGCTTCACCGACCATCTGGCTCGCCCGCTGCCGAGCGACATCCACGCCTGGGACCTGGCCCGCGTCGTCGCGGTCGCCAGGATGGCGTTCACGGCCGGTTACCTGGAAGCCGACGTGGCCTGGGGTTATCTGATGCGGGCGCTGCCACTGGCCCAGCGCAAGTACCGCAACTGGCGCCAGTTCGGCGACGCCTACCTCACCGGCTGGACCTACTGGCAGGCCTGCGAAGACCTCGCCGAACTCAAGAACGGCGGCGTCGACCGTCGCATGGAACTGCTCCGCCTGTGGACCCGCCCCACCAGCCCGTGGCGCCGCATCGCGCTGAACGACAAGAGCCCGGACCAGAGCTGACGCCTCTATTCGCGCGCGGCAGCACGGAGCCGTTATGCGCGGCGCGGCGTATTTCGCCGCCCACGAGCATCCGAGCCGCCGCGCGAAACTGCCGGATCGAAGCGCGAGACTTCCCTCGAGGCTGCTGCTTCTGCGCGAGGCTAAGGGGTCGCGACGGAATCCGGCAGCGAGCGCAGGATCCCGCGTCCGTACCGCTGGAACTGGCCGTCGTCGACCATGCCCAGCGAATGCCGCTCGACGAGCAGCTCCCATTCCGAATACAGCTGCGCCACACCGGGATCCGCGGGTCCGGCGGCGCCGTCCGCGGAGTCGCGGCGGACCGCGAAGTTCACCGCGCAGGCGACCCGCTCGATGTCGGCGCGGTCGGTGCCGGTGAAACGCAGGGTGATGTTGCCGTCGTGCACCTCCACGCCGGTCTCGCCGCGCGCGCCGATCTCGCCGGGCGCGGCCGGCGCGCCCTCGGTGGACCTGGCCCACAGCACCGCGGGGATCGGCAGCTCGTGCGCGTACCGCTCACCGGGACCGATCGAGATGAACAGCAGCCGCCCGGTGGTCACGGCGAGCAGGCCGGGCCCGGTGCCCGCGGGCGGGTGCGCCACGGCGACCGCGGTCTCCAGGACGTACTCGTCGGCCGTCACGTAACGATGCAGGGCGGCTATCGCGGGCCTGGCCTCGCGGCGCGGCGCCATCCTGCGCACCGCGCGATCCACGTCCGCGCGCGTCGGGCCGGTTTTCGTCCAGGTCGGCGCGGGTGGGGTCAGATCGGGCGCCGCGACATCGATGCGCTGGGCCGCCATGATCTGGTCGTTGATCCGCTCCACGATCTCGCTCGCCGCGGGCACGTCGTGCTCGGCGATCAGCACCGGAAGCGGGGTGCGGTCGGCGGGCACGCCGGTGAGCACCGGGGTGGGGTAGCGCAGGTAGATCTCGATGACGACGGCGTCGTCCGCGCGCCTGCTCAGCCGGACTTTGAGCAGATCGGTGACCGGCACGTCGAGGACGCGCTCGCCCTCGCTGCCCGGCCGCAGGACGATCAACCGTCCGCGACCGTGGCGCACAATCGCTGTGGGTGTCCGTAGCTCGACTATGTCCATACCCCCTGCGCTCTGTTCCGATGTGCGGCTGTCCCGGGGTCTTTCTTGGTTCCGCGAGCCGTCACCTCCGTGCCGTGAGCTCGCGCGCCGCTTTCGTCTCGTGGTGACGCGAGCCACTGCCTCGTTGCCTGTCGGCTCGCGTTGTCTTGTTCAGTTGTCCAGTGCTCCCGAGGGCTCGCCTCCGCGGCCGCTCGCTCACGCCGGATGTTGTGTCGTCGCTCACGATAGGCCGAACATGCCATGATTGTGACCACTCGAGGTAAACCGGAGCGAGGAATCGGGAACCACCGTCGTCCTCCGACCGTTTACTTGTCGAACTGCACCAACTGCCGAACTGCGCGATGTATCGAGTAGACCGTACGCGGTAACGTGGCTTGTCCGCATCCGAACCCTCCCGGAATCGGGTAGGACCGGGCGGAATGCATCACGACGCGCCCGACGTTTCGCTAGGCAGAACCGGAGACACCGGAAAGGACTGGCCGCCCGGCCTACGCTCTATGAACCGCAAGACAGTGTTCCGCACCCTGGCCATAGTCTCGGGCATCCTGCTCGTGATCTATGCGTTCAGCTATTTCGGCAATGACACGCGCGGCTGGAAGAGCGTCGACACCTCGGTGGCGTTGAGCCAGCTGAACGACAAGGGCAACGTCAAGAACGTCCAGATCGACGACCGCGAGCAGCAGCTGCGGATCGAGCTGAACAACGGTAACGACGCGACCGACGGCCAGAACAAGATCATCGCCAAGTTCCCGGGCGGCAGCGAGACCTCGGCGCAGATCTTCGACGCCGTGCAGAAGTCGGGCGCTCCGTACAACACCGTGGTCAAGCAGGAGAGCTGGTTCACCCAGATCCTGCTGTTCGTGCTGCCGATGGTGATCCTCCTCGGCCTGTTCATCTTCGTGATGGCCCGGATGCAGGGCGGTGGCCGCGGCGGCATGATGGGCTTCGGTAAATCGAAGGCCAAGCAGCTGTCCAAGGACATGCCCAAGACCACGTTCGCGGACGTCGCGGGCGCCGACGAGGCCGTCGAAGAGCTCTACGAGATCAAGGACTTCCTGCAGAACCCGGTGCGGTACCAGACGCTGGGCGCGAAGATCCCCAAGGGCGTTCTGCTCTACGGTCCGCCCGGCACCGGTAAGACGCTGCTCGCGCGTGCCGTCGCGGGTGAGGCGGGCGTGCCCTTCTTCACCATTTCCGGCTCGGACTTCGTCGAGATGTTCGTCGGCGTCGGCGCCTCCCGCGTGCGCGACCTGTTCGAGCAGGCCAAGCAGAACAGCCCGTGCATCATCTTCGTCGACGAGATCGACGCGGTCGGCCGCCAGCGCGGCGCGGGCCTCGGCGGCGGTCACGACGAGCGCGAGCAGACGCTGAACCAGCTGCTCGTCGAGATGGACGGCTTCGGCGACCGCACCGGCATCATCCTGATCGCCGCGACCAACCGCCCCGACATCCTCGATCCCGCGCTGCTGCGCCCCGGTCGCTTCGACCGGCAGATCCCGGTCGGCAACCCCGACCTGGCCGGCCGTCGCGCGATCCTGCGGGTGCACTCGCAGGGCAAGCCGATCTCCTCCGAGGCCGACCTGGACGGTCTCGCCAAGCGAACCGTCGGCATGTCCGGCGCGGATCTGGCGAACGTCATCAACGAGGCCGCGCTGCTCACCGCGCGGGAGAACGGCGCGGTCATCACCGGCGAGGCGCTGGAGGAGTCGGTCGATCGCGTGATCGGCGGCCCGCGCCGCAAGAGCCGCATCATCAGCGAGCACGAGAAGAAGATCACCGCCTACCACGAGGGCGGCCACACCCTCGCGGCATGGGCGATGCCCGACATCGAGCCGGTCTACAAGGTCACCATCCTGGCCCGCGGTCGCACCGGCGGCCACGCCATGACGGTGCCCGAGGACGACAAGGGCCTGATGACCCGCTCGGAGATGATCGCCCGCCTCGTCATGGCGATGGGTGGTCGCGCGGCCGAGGAGCTGGTGTTCCACGAGCCGACCACCGGCGCGTCCTCCGATATCGACCAGGCCACCAAGATCGCTCGCGCGATGGTCACCGAGTACGGCATGAGCGCGCGCCTCGGCGCGGTCCGCTACGGCCAGGAGCAGGGCGACCCGTTCCTCGGCCGGTCCATGGGCATGGGCTCGGACTATTCGCACGAGGTCGCCCGTGAGATCGACGAGGAGGTGCGCAACCTCATCGAGGCCGCGCACACCGAGGCGTGGGCGATTCTGAACGAGTACCGCGACGTGCTCGACGTACTGGCCACCGCGCTGCTGGAGCGCGAGACCCTGCACCGCAAGGATCTCGAGGAACTGCTTGCCGCGGTGGAGAAGCGCCCGAGGATCACCGCGTTCAACGACTTCGGCGAGCGCGTCCCGTCGGACAAGCCGCCGGTGAAGACGCCGGGTGAGCTGGCCGCCGAGCGCGGCGAGTCCTGGCCGCCGGAGCCGGTGCAGCCCTCGCTGGCCGCCGCCAAGCGAGAGGCCGTGCCCGCCAACGGTTATCCGCAGCAGGGTGACCGTCAGCCGGAGCCGCAGTACGGCTACCCGAGCCAGCCCGCGGCCGGTGGCTACCCGAGTCCGCACGCGCCGACCCAGGCGTACCCGCGTCAGGGCGGCACGCACGGCTCCCGTCCGGACTACGGCGCTCCGGCCGGTTGGTCGGCGCCGGGCTGGCCGCCGAGGGAGGAACCGCAGCAGCCGGTCGGGCAGCCGGGTTACGGCGGCGGCTGGGGCGGCCAAGGCGAGGCCAGGCATGGCTACCAGCCGTGGAGCAATCCGCAGCAGGGTGGTTCCGGCCAGGAGCACGGCGGCTACGACAACGACGGCTACGAGGAGCCGGGTCGTCCGAGCCAGCGCGCCGAGGGCGAGAACCACGAGTGGGATGGACCGAACGGACGGCGCTGAGCGGGCGCCGATTACGCTCGACCATCGGGGTGCCGAGTGATTGCCGGCGCCTGAGATTTTGGAGGTGTCCTCGATTGTCGGCCAATCATCATGCCGTCGGCTCGGCGCTCAACGGTCGCGACGAGGTCGAGCGCAACGGCGCCATGCCCGCGTCGACCCTGCCTGAACTGGTCGCACTCGAGACCGGGCGGCCGTTCGACCAGGACCGGGCCGAAGCCGCGGTTCGGGAGTTGCTGATCGCGATCGGCGAGGACCCGGACCGCCCCGGCCTGATCGAGACGCCCGCCCGGGTGGCCCGCGCCTACCGGGAAACCTTCGCCGGGCTCTATCAGGAGCCGGACGCGGTGCTGAACACCACGTTCGACGAAGGCCACCAGGAACTCGTGCTGGTGCGCGACATCCCGATGTACTCCACCTGCGAACACCATCTGGTGTCCTTCCACGGCGTCGCCCACGTCGGGTACATCCCCGGCGAGCACGGCCGGGTCACCGGGTTGTCCAAGCTCGCAAGGCTGGTCGACCTCTACGCCAAGCGCCCGCAGGTGCAGGAGCGACTGACCAGCCAGATCGTCGACGCCATCATGCGCAAGCTGGAGCCGCGCGGCGCGATCGTCGTGGTGGAGGCCGAGCACCTGTGCATGGCGATGCGCGGCATCCGCAAGCCGGGCGCGAGCACCACCACCTCGGCCGTGCGCGGCCTGTTGCAGACCAACGCCGCCTCGCGCGCCGAGGCACTCGAACTGATCCTGCGCCGGTGAGGGAGGACACGGTGCCCGGTCGCACGAACGTCGTCGCGCGCGGCGGCCGCCGCTGCGTGGTGATGGGCGTCGTGAACGTCACCAGCGATTCGTTCTCCGACGGCGGCCGCTACCTCGATCCCGAACTCGCCATCGCGCACGGCGTCGAGCTGTACCGGGCAGGCGCCGACATCATCGACGTCGGCGGCGAATCGACCAGGCCCGGCGCGGACCGCGTCGATCCGGAGACCGAGGCGGCCAGGGTCGCGCCGGTCATCCGCGGGCTGGTCGCGGCGGGCGTGCCGACCAGCGTGGACACCATGCGGGCGAGCGTCGCCGAGGCCGCGCTCGGCGCCGGTGTCTCGGTGATCAACGACGTCTCCGGCGGGCGCGCCGATCCCGATATGGTGAAAGTCGTTGCCGCTGCGGAAGTTCCGTGGATTCTCATGCACTGGCGGGCGGGCGCCGACTACCGGCACACCGGCCCGGCCGATCACTACGACAATGTCGTCGCCGAGGTGCGCGCCGAGTTGAACGCGCAGGTCGAGCTAGCCGTTGCCGCGGGCGTCGACCTGTCCCGGCTGATCCTGGATCCCGGCCTCGGCTTCGCCAAGAACGCCGACCACAACTGGGCACTGCTCGGCGCGCTGCCCGACTTCGTCGCCGACGGCCTTCCGGTGCTGATCGGCGCCTCGCGCAAACGCTTCCTCGGCGCCCTGCTCGCCGACGCCGACGGTCCGCGGCCGCCGGACGGCAGGGAGGTCGCCACCGCGACGGTCTCCGCGCTGGCCGCCATGCACGGCGCCTGGGGAGTCCGCGTGCACGACGTGCGCGCCTCCCTGGACGCGATCGCCGTCACCGACGCCTGGCAGCGCGCCGCCCGGCCGATTCCGCGAGGAGCGCAGGAATGAACTCGTCCACGGCACCGGTGACCCACGAGGGCCGACCGTGGGAGCGCGGCGGCCTGCCGTCCGGACCCGACCGGATCGAGCTGCGCGGCCTGCGCGCCTTCGGTAACCACGGGGTCTTCGAGCACGAGCGCCGCGACGGACAGGAGTTCGTCGTCGACCTGACCGTGTGGGTGGATTTCGCGGCGGCCGCCGCCTCCGACGACTTGGCCGCCACGGTGGACTACGGCGCGCTGGCCGAACGCGCGGTGCGGATCGTGCAAGGCCCGCCGCGCAATCTGATCGAGACGGTGGTCTCCGAGATCGCCGACGACGTGATGACCGACCCGCGTATTCGCGCCGTGGAAGTAGTGGTGCACAAGCCGTCCGCCCCGATTCCGCACACTTTCGCCGATGTCCGCGTGGTGACCTCCCGCGTGCGCGAGGGTGCCGAATGAGTCGCGCCGTCCTGTCGATCGGCTCGAACATGGGGGACCGCTTAGCGCACCTGCGCAGCGTTGTGGATGGGCTCGCGCAGCGGGTCGTCGCGGTGTCGGCGGTGTACTCGACCGCGCCGTGGGGCGGTGTCGATCAGGACGATTTCCTCAATGCCGTTGTGCTGGTCGATGATCCGGAGCTGGATTGTCTCGGCTGGTTGCGCAGGGGCCAGGAATTCGAGCGGGCCGCGCACCGGGTCCGCGAAGTGCGCTGGGGCGCGCGAACTCTCGATGTGGACGTGGTGTGGTGCGCCGAATCCGGTCCGTCGGGGCCGGTGCCGTGCGTCAGCGCCGATCCGGAGCTGACCCTGCCGCACCCGCAGGCGCACAACCGGGCCTTCGTGCTGATCCCGTGGCTGGACGTGGAACCCGAGGCGCGGCTGTCCGTCGCTGGGGTCGACCGGCCGGTCCGGGAATGGCTCGCCGCGCTCGACGCCGACGAGCGGGCCGGTGTGCACCGGACCGAGTTGTCGCTGCACCGGACCGCTGGGGGAGCCGCATCGTGAAGCTCAAACCGACCCGGGTGCTCGACCTCGGGGCCAACGTGCTGATCGCGGCGGTCGTCGCGTGGATCGCCACCAGGGTCGCCTACGCGAATTTCCCGCCGATCTCGATCTACGCGGGCGCCTCGCTGTATCCGGTGGCCGCCATCGAGGTGGTGCTCGCCTTCGTCATCCGCGCCAGGGTCAGCGACCACCAGATCGGGGACGGCAGGGACCAGCTGCATCCGATCACCGCCGCGCGCGCCGTCGCGTTGGCGAAGGCTTCGCTGCAAGTCGGTTCGATCGCCGCCGGTGTCTGGCTCGGCTTCCTGTGCTGGGTCTTTCCGCAGCGCGGCACCCTCCGGGCGGCTGCCGCCGATTCGCCGGGCGCGGTGGTCGGTATGTTCGCGGGAGTGGCGCTGGTCGCCGCCGCGCTGTGGCTCGAGTATTGCTGCCGGGCTCCTGACGAGCCGCCGGACGAATCAGCAACTACGTAGCAATTCTTCTGATCGGAAGCGAAAGACCAGTTTCTGGGCGTGCCGCGCCAACCCCGCTACCCTGGCGTGCATGGTTTCACCCTCCCGTAGCAGCACTTCCCGTCCACAGCGGGATCAGGCGGGAAAATTGTTCGTCGGCGCTTTGATTCTGCTCGGTCTGATTGCCAGTGTTTTCCTGGTCTTCAGCAACAGCCTGCAGTTCATCAGGATCGGTCTGATCGCCGCACTGTGGGCCGCCGCGATCGGCGCGCTCGCCGCGACCAAGTACCGCAAAGACGCCGATGTGGACAAGGCGAAGGTGCGTGACCTGCAGACGGTCTACGAACTTCAGCTCGAGCGGGAGATCACCGCGCGCCGCGAATACGAGCTCGGCGTCGAGGCGAGGGTGCGCGAGGAGGTCGGCGCGGACGCCGCGGAGCTGGCCGCGCTGCGCGCCGAGCTGACGGTGTTGCGGCAGAGTCTGCAACGACTCTTCGACGGCGATCTGCCGATGGATCGGCCCGCGCTGCGCGCCGACGCCACCCGAATCCAGGAGTTGCCGAGCGCGTACGGCGATCCGGCGAACGATAGCTCCGCGAATGCCGACGGGTGGGTCGGTCCGCTGGGGCAGCAACCGCGCAGCGCGGTCACGCCGGTCTTCGTTCCGGATCATCCGGAGCCGCCGGTCTTCGCGAGCCCGTTCGACGAGCCGGTTACCGCGGAGACCGCGGTCGTCTCGCCCGACGACTACCCGGACGAGGACTACGACGACTACGCCGCCGGGTACTCGGACGACGCGGTCGACCCCGTCCACACCACCGGACCGCTCGGCAGACCCACGGCCTGGTCCGACGCCTTCACCCCGGTCGAGCGGGAAGAAGCGCAGGCCGAACGCGAGGAACCGCAAGCCGAGCCGTCCGCCCCGCTTCGCCGTCCACCGCTGGAGGAGGACGCCGCCCCGCACCCGACCATCCCGCCCCTGGCAACCCCGCACCCCACCCCGACGGTCGGCACCGCCAGCTCCCGCCGACGCCGCCGCGTCGACCCGGACTCCGACTCGGGCAACGCCTCCCGCCGCCTCTCGGTCGCGGAAATCATGGCCAACCTCCAGTCGGAACAAAACGGTCACGGCTGACCCAGCTCGAAAGCACGCTCCAGGCACGACTCCCGCGTCCAGAATGGTCGGCCCGGTAACCGACCGAAGGTCACCTCCATCCCGCCAGACCGACTGGAGGCGACCTTCGTTCACCCGACCTGTCTGCCCGGTGAACCGACCGAGGGTGACCTTCACGTCGGTGGGGCGACTGATGGTGACCTTTGGTCGGATTGGGGGTGCTGCGGACACGCGCGCGCCAGCGCGCCAACAAGCACTGTTCGTTAAATCACGTCCGGGGGCCATGGCATCGGCAAACTTCGGGCCGATATCCTCGACCTCGTAACGTCTGGTACCCGCGGTGCGGGACTGGAACGACATCGAGAGGACAGTGTTGACCTCGAGAAGCGTGACTTCTGACAACGCGGCTTCGGGCTTCGACCCTGCGCCCGCACGCCTGACGGTGGGAATCGTCTCGGCGGGACGCGTGGGTTCCGCGCTCGGCGCAGCGCTCGAGCGAGCCGGGCACGTGGTGTTCGGCGTCTCCGCCATTTCCGACGCCTCCAAGCACCGGGCTCGGCTGCGGCTGCCCGAATCCGAGATCCTGCCGATCGAAGAGGTGGCGGCGCGCAGCGAATTGTTGCTGCTCGCGGTGCCCGATACCGAGCTGCCCGGGCTGGTGCGCGGTTTGGCGAGCTCGGGCGTGGTCCGGCCGGGCACCATCGTGGCGCACACGTCGGGCGCCAACGGCGTCGGCGTGCTCGCGCCGCTGGCCGAGATCGGCGCGCTGCCGCTTGCCATCCACCCCGCGATGACCTTCACCGGCCACGACGAGGACGTCACCAGGTTGGGCAACGCCTGCTTCGGCATCACCGCCGCCGACGACATCGGCTACGCGATCGCGCAGTCGCTTGTCATCGAGATGGGCGGCGAGCCGGTGCGGGTCTCCGAGGAGAACCGCGCGCTGTACCACGCGGCGCTCGCGCACGGGAGCAACCATCTGGTAACCGTGGTGCTGGACGCGGTGGAAGCGTTGCGCGAGGCGCTGGCCGGTCCAGGTCTGCTCGGTCAGCAGATCGTGGACGACCAGCCCAACGGACTCGCCGAGCGCCTGCTCGCCCCGCTCGCGTCGGCCGCGCTGGACAACGCGCTGCGCCGCGGTCAGTCCGCGCTGACCGGCCCCGTCGCCCGCGGCGACGCGGACGCCGTCGCGACGCATCTCGCGGCGCTCGAGGCCACCGACGAGCGGCTCGCCGCAGGCTACCGCGCCATGTCGCTGCGCACCGCCGAGCGCGCCAAGACCAACCCCGCCCTGATCGAGCTCCTGGAAGGACGCCGTTGATGGATCCGAAATTGCGCGGCGCCTACAAGCCGGGCGAACTTACCGTGCACCACGACCCGGCCATGGTCGCCGCGGTGGCGAAGGCGCTGCGGGGTGTCGGCCGCAGCATCGGCCTGGTGCCGACCATGGGCGCGCTGCACGAGGGGCACTTGGAAATCGTGCGCCGCGCGAAGCGGACCAATCAGGTGGTGATCGTCTCGATCTTCGTCAACCCGCTGCAATTCGGCGCGAACGAGGATCTGGACAAGTACCCGCGCACCCTGGACGCCGACGTCGAACTGCTGCGCGCCGAGGGCGTCGACCTGGTGTTCGCCCCGAGCGTGTCCGATATGTACCCCGACGGCCCGCGCACCACGGTGCATCCCGGCCCGATCGGCGCGGAGCTGGAGGGCGCGAGCCGTCCGACGCATTTCGCGGGCATGCTCACGGTGGTGGCCAAGCTGCTCCAGATCGCCCGTCCCAGCGAGGCGTTCTTCGGCGAGAAGGACTACCAGCAGCTCACGCTGATCCGGCAGATGGTGCGCGACCTGAACTTCGACGTGAAGATCGTCGCGGTCCCGACCGTGCGCGAGCAGGACGGCCTCGCGCTCTCCTCGCGCAACCGCTACCTCGATCCCGCCCAGCGCGAAGCCGCGCTGGCCCTTTCCGCGGCCCTGTCGGCGGGCAGGCACGCGGGCGGCCTCGGCGCCGACGGCGTGCTCGCCGCCGCCCGCGCCGTTCTCGATGCCGCGACCGGCGTCGACGTCGACTACCTCGAACTGCGCTCCTCGACCCTCGGCCCGGCCCCGGCCTCCGGCAACGCCCGGTTGCTGGTAGCCGCGAAGGTCGGCGCCACCCGGCTCATCGACAACATCGCCGTCACCCTCGGCGCCCCGATCGACGGCCACCCGAACCTCGAATCCCAGCCGGCACCGGCAGCTTTCTAGAAAGGCGACGACGAAGATGTTGCGCACCATGATGAAGTCCAAGATCCACCGCGCCACCGTGACCCACGCCGACCTGCACTACGTCGGGTCGGTGACGGTGGACCAGGATCTGCTGGACGCGGCCGATCTGCTCGAGGGCGAGCAGGTCTGCATCGTCGACATCGACAACGGCGCCCGCCTGGAGACCTACGTGATCGCGGGTGAGCGCGGTTCCGGCGTCATCGGTATCAACGGCGCCGCCGCGCACCTGGTGCATCCCGGCGACCTGGTCATCCTGATCGCCTACGGGATGATGAACGAGCAGGAGATCGCCGAGTACGACCCGAAGGTCGTCTTCGTCGACGAGCGCAACCGCCCCGTCGAGCTCGGCTCCGATCCGGCGCACGCCCCCGAGGGCTCCGGCCTCACCTCCCCGCGCACGCTGCGTTCACCCACCCCGCCGGCTCCGCCGGCTGCCGTCCCCGTTGTCTTCGCCTGACGGCCAGAACTTCGAAAGTCGGGTGAGCAATGCTGCTGACCATCGACGTCCGCAACACCAGCATCGAGCTCGGCCTGTTCTCCGGCAGCGGCTCGCACGCAAAGCTGGTGCGGCACTGGCGGATGCACACCAATCCGCTGCTGACCGCCGACGAGTTCGCGATGCAGGTGCGCGGGCTGGTCGGGGCACAGCTGGACGAGGTGATGGGCGTCGCGGCCCTTTCCACGGTGCCGCCGGTGCTGCACGAGCTGCGCGCCATGCTGGAGCGGTACTGGTCGCACGTGCCACACGTGGTGGTGGAACCCGGTGTGCGGACCGGCATTCCGTTGCTGGTCGACAATCCGAAGGAGATCGGCGCCGACCGGATCGTGAACGCGCTCGCCGCCCAGCAGCGCTTCGGCTCGGCCGCGATCGTCGTCGATTTCGGCACGGCGACCACCGTGGACCTCGTCTCGTCCAAGGGCGAGTTCCTCGGCGGCGTCATCGCGCCCGGCGTCGCCATCTCCAGTGAGGCGCTCATCGAGCGAGCGGCGCTGCGCCGCGTCGAGTTGGCGCGCCCGCGTTCGGTGGTCGGCAAGAACACCGTCGAGGCGATCCAGTCCGGCGCGGTGTTCGGTTTCGCCGGGCTGGTCGACGGTCTGATCGACCGCATCCGCGACGAGTTCGACGCGTTCGCGGGCGACGACGTCGCGGTGGTCGCCACCGGCATCAGCGCGCCGCTGATCGTGCCGGAGTCGGAGACCATCGACCATCACGAGCCGCACCTGACCCTGACCGGCCTGCGCCTGGTCTACGAACGCAACCAGCAGCGGCGCAAATCCTGACCGCGCGCCCGGGGTGGGGCGTGTATCACCCCGGGTGGGTCTGTTGCTCCCGCGAAGAGCGCTGCTAGACTCGCCGACGTGTCTTTCCGCGTGAGCACCCAGGAGTGTTGTCGAGGCTGATTCCGGCCTCGACCGATCGAGGCCGACCACGAGTCCCTCGACCGATCCCCACCTCCTGGAGTTTCGCTCATGCGTTCCTCTGTTCTTTCCCTTTCGTCCGCACGTGACGGCCTGTCGGCCCGTCCGCCGGTCGACCGTGCCGTCGCCCCAGCGCTCCCGACCCGGCTGCGTCCCGCCGATCTGCTGCGGCTGACCGACGAGGGCGCCGAGGACGTGCTCGCGGGCCGCTACGACCACCTGCTTCCCGCGGGCGGCGTCTGGCCCGTCGAAGAACGCTGGGCGGCCCGGTTGCTCTCCGACGACGAGGTCGACGTCTGGCTGATCAGCTGGACGCCGGGCAAGTCCACCGAGCTGCACGACCACGCCGGATCGCTCGGCGCGCTCACCGTGCTCAGCGGCGCGCTCTCGGAATTCCGTTGGAACGGCACGGAATTGCGCAGGCGCACGCTGACCGCGGGCGATCAGGCTTCCTTTCCCATCGGCTGGGTGCACGACGTGATGCGCGCACCGGCCGCCGCCGAATCCGCGGGCCCGCTCGATCCGACGTTGAGCGTGCACGCCTATTCCCCGCCGCTGACCGCGATGTCCTACTACGAGGTGACCGGCCACGGCACCCTGCGGCGTACCCGAACCGTTCTCACCGACCAGCCCGAAGGTGATATGTGATGGCCCCCTTGACCATCGATCAGATGCTCGACAACGCGCGCGAGCAGATCGACCGGATCTACGCGTTCGAATTGCCCGCCGCGCTCGCCAGGGGCGCCATTCTGGTGGACATCCGTCCGCAGGCGCAGCGCGAGCGGGAGGGCACGCTGCCCGGCGCCCTGGTGATCGAGCGGAATGTGCTCGAATGGCGGCTCGACCCGACCAGTTCGGCGCGTTTGGCGCTGGCCGCCGATCACGACGTGGAATGGATCGTCGTCTGCTCCGAGGGCTACACCTCCAGCCTGGCCGCCGCCTCGCTGCAACAACTCGGGCTGCACCGGGCCACCGATCTGATCGGCGGCTACCAGGCGCTCAAGGCGGCGGGCCTGCTCACCATCGCGAGCCGGGCGCCGCACTTCGCCCGCGAGGTCACCGCGCTCGCCTCGCTGTAATTCGGCGCGAGTTGCTTCTATCTCGAAATAGTAGGTAGCGCAATCGGTTTCGGTATTCCTGCGGCTTTCGTCCGCACCGGAAACCGATGCCGATTCGTTACTATCGGGCGGAGCCCGGGCGGCCCGCAAAAGGATTTCCGGTGCACGCTAGGGTTGTCCGATGTGAGCACCCCGAACACGCCCTCGTCCGGTCGCTCCGCGGGTTCGGTTCCTGCGGCGCAATCCCGCCGACCCGCCCCGGAAGTCGACGACGTCCCGGAGCAGATGCGGATTCGCAGGGAGAAGCGTGAGCGGCTGCTCGCGCAGGGCGCCGAGGCGTATCCCGTTGTGGTGCCGCGCACGCACTCGCTGGCCGAAATTCGGGCCGCCTTTCCCGATCTGCCCGCCGATACCCAGACCGGGCAACTGGCAGGCGTCGTCGGCCGCGTCATTTTCCTGCGCAATACCGGCAAGCTGTGTTTCGCCACGCTCCAGGAGGGCGACGGCACCAAGCTGCAGGCCATGATCAGCCTCAACGGCGTCGGAGCGGACGCGCTCGCGGCCTGGAAGGCCGATGTGGACCTCGGTGACTTCGTTTTCGTGCACGGTGAGGTCATCGCCTCGCGCACCGGGGAATTGAGCGTCATGGCCGATTCCTGGTCCATGTCCGCCAAGGCGCTGCGGCCGCTGCCGGTGGCGCACAAGGAGATGAACGAGGAGTCGAGGGTCCGGCAGCGCTATGTCGACCTGATCGTGCGCCCCGAGGCCAGGGAAATGGCGCGCACGAGGGTCGCGGTGGTGCGCGCGCTGCGTGCCGCGCTGGAGCGCCGCGGTTTCCTCGAGGTGGAGACGCCGATGCTGCAGACGCTGCACGGCGGCGCGGCGGCCCGGCCGTTCGTCACCCGTTCCAATGCCCTCGATATGGACCTCTACCTGCGCATCGCGCCGGAACTGTTCCTCAAGCGGTGCGTGGTCGGCGGTTTGGAGAAGGTCTTCGAGATCAACAGGAACTTCCGCAACGAAGGCGCCGACTCGACCCATTCGCCCGAGTTCGCAATGTTGGAAACGTATGAGGCCTATGGCACGTACGACGACTCGGCGAAGATGATCCGGGAATTGGTGCAGGAAGTCGCGCAAGAGGCTTTCGGCACCCAGGTGGTGACCCTCGCGGACGGTACCGAATACGATCTTCGGGGCGAGTGGGCGACCGTCGAGATGTACCCTTCGCTGTCCGATGCGCTGGGTGTCCGAGTCACCCCGGAAACATCGGTCGAGGAATTGCTGGCACTCGCCGATCGGGTCGGACTGGAAATTCCGGAGGGCAAGGGCTACGGCCACGGCAAACTGGTCGAAGAACTGTGGGAGCACGAGTACGGTGACAAGCTCTATGCGCCGACATTCGTACGCGACTTCCCGATCGAGACCTCGCCGCTGACTCGTCAGCACCGCAGCAAGCCCGGAGTTACCGAGAAGTGGGATCTGTATGTCCGCGGCTTCGAGTTGGCCACCGGCTATTCGGAGTTGGTCGATCCGGTGATCCAGCGCGAGCGGTTCGTGGACCAGGCTAGGCTCGCCGCGCAGGGCGACGACGAGGCAATGGCGCTGGACGAGGACTTCCTTGCCGCGATGGAGCATGGTATGCCGCCGACAACTGGAACCGGTATGGGAATCGATCGGTTGTTGATGGCACTCACGGGATTGGGAATCCGCGAAACGATACTGTTCCCAATTGTGCGTCCGGTCACTCAGCGAGGTGTGAGCGACCGACGCACAGGCGACGCCGGAGCGTAACCAGCCAGCGGTCGGCGAACATCGCAAATCAAACAGAGTCGGGTGCGTTTCGATAGCCGAAGTCTCGTCTTGGAATTTTCTGAATTCGAGGTATTCTTGCCTCGGGTAATCGGCCTAGTATGCGGGTCGCACGATTTCGAGAGGACGTTCATCTCATGGCAAAGAAGGTCACCGTTAGCCTGATCGACGATGTCGACGGTGAGTCCATCGCGGACGAGACCATCGAGTTTGCGATCGACGGTGTGTCGTACGAGATCGACCTGTCGTCGGCAAATGCCGCGAAGCTGCGTGACGGGCTGGAGCAGTGGGTTTCCAGTGCGCGCCGGGTGAGCGGTCGTCGCCGCGTGAAGGCCGCCGCGGGTACCGCCGCCACCCCGAAGAGCCGGGTCTCCATCGACCGGGAACAAAGTGCGGCAATTCGCGAGTGGGCGCGCCGGAATGGCCACAAGGTCTCCGCTCGCGGCCGTATCTCCGCCGACATCACCGACGCGTACAACAAGGCCGCGAAGGGTTAGTACTTTTCCACCCGCTGCCGCCTGGGCGAATCGTGCGACGCCCGGGCGGCAGCAGCATTTCGTCGGGCATCGGGCCCGACGCCGACCATCGACCGGACCGGCACGATCTTGCTCGTGGTACCCCGAAGCGGCACCATGGAAACTGTGCGAAGGTCGTCACTGGCGGTATGGAGAGATGAGGTATCGGCGCAGTGACTGGATTCGTCGGATCATTGTTGCGATTCACCGATGACTCGGGTCGCCAGCAGGAGCTGATGCTGAGCCCGGATCAGCAGCGAGTCACGATCGGCCGTTCGCCCCATGCCGATCTCGCGTTGCGCTGGGACGCGGAGGTCTCGCGCCTGCACGCGGCCGTCGAATACCTGGGCGCGCACTGGACGATCGTGGACGACGGGCTTTCCCGCAACGGCACCTTCGTCAACGGCGAGCGACTGGTCGGCAGGCGCCGCCTGATGGCGGGCGACAAGATCCGGGTCGGCACCTCGCTGGTCTCCTTCCACGATTTCGGCGCGGTCGCCGACGACGCCACCCGCACCTCCACCGGCTCGATTCCCACCCTGCGTTCGCTCACCGAGACCCAGCGAGCGGTGCTCGTCGCGCTGTGCCGCCCGTACAAGAACGGCGCGGGCTTCGCGACCCCGGCCTCCAACCAGCAGATCGCCGAGGAACTGTTCCTCAGCGTCGACGCCATCAAGACCCACCTGCGCGCCCTGTTCGCCAAGTTCGGTGTGGAGAGCCTGCCGCAGAACCAGAAGCGGGTGCGGCTCGCGGCGTTGGCCATGCAGAGCGGCATCATCTCCGACCGGGATCTCTGAACCGCGTCTGGACGCCCGCTTAAGCGGGCGAGCGTCTCGACCATGGAGGCGCGGGCCCTTTCACGATTGACTTGTACTCGTCGCCGGACCGAGAAGATTCGGACCCGGACTGTGAGGCAGGAGAAATCGAATGTTCGCGCTGAGAATCGCCGCGCTGGTGGCGGCCGTGCTGGCTACGGGTCTGACCGCCGGGGTGTTCTACGCCTACGCCATCTCGGTGATGCCCGCGCTGAAGCGCAGCGACGATCGGACCATCATCGACCTGATGCAGAAGATCAACGTGGTCATCATCAACCCCTGGTTCATGATCGCGTTCCTCGGCACCGTCGCGTTCGGCATCATCGCCGCGCTGCTGCACTTGGGCCGGGATCACCGCGCGACCCTGGTCTGGATCGGTATCGCCGTGGTGCTCAACGTGATCGCGTTCGCGGTGACCGCGGGATTCAACGTTCCGCTCAACGATCAGCTGGCCGCCGCGGGCGACCCGGCGCAGATCGCGGACATGGCGGCGGTCCGGGCGAACTACGAGGCCGCCTGGGTGCGCTACAACGTGATTCGCGCCGTGGTGCACACCTTGGCCTTCCTCGTGCTGTGCGGCGCGCTGTTCGCGGCGGGCGTCCAGCAGGGCAAGAGCGAGGCCGCGGGTCCGGCCCAGGCTGGGACGGCCTACGCAGCGCCCGCCGGATTCGGTGCGCAGCCCGCGGCGGCACACCGGCTCGGCTGATCCTCGTCGGTAGAACGGGTTATAAGTTACCCGCCGGTATCGGCACTATCTGGGACACGTCGTCGGTAGCTTCTTCTGGAACAAGTTCCAGAATTGGAGGCTCCATGCGACGTGTCCCAGTTCCGTTCGTGGTGGCCTTCGTGCTCGCCGCACTGTGGATCGGTGCGGCGGGTTCGGCCCACGCGCAGCGCTACCCGGTCGTCTACAACTTCTTCTCCGGCATTCCGTCCGAGCTGACCAACCCGGGTGGCTCGCTGCCCGGCGCCAACGACTGGTCCTGCCGCCCGAGCGCGGAGCACCCCAATCCGGTGGTCCTCGCGCACGGCACCGGAGGTGGCGCGCAGACCAATTGGGGCGTGTACGTGCCGCTGCTCGCCAACGAGGGCTACTGCGTCTACTCGCTGACCTACGGCGCCCACGCGCTGCCATGGCCGTTGTCCGCGATCGGCGGCATGCGGCCGATGGAACAGAGTGGCCTGGAATTCGCCGCCTTCGTCGACCGCGTGCTCGCCGCGACCGGCGCCGCGAAGGTGGACGTCATCGGGCACTCGCAGGGCAATTTCATCGGCAATTACTACGTCAAGCGGCTCGGCGGCGCGGACAAAGTGGACAAGCTCGTCGGCCTCGCGCCGCCCTGGCTCGGCACCAACGCCGGGGGCCTCGGCAACGCCGCCGCCTTCGCGACCCGGCTCGGCGCGGGCGGGATCTTCGACTCGGCGGTCGGCGCCACGCTATGCCACGCCTGCCGCCAGCTCATCGCGGGTTCGCCGTTCCTGGAGTCGCTCAACGCCGACGGCGTCTACCACCCCGACGTCACCTACACGAACATCGCCACCCGGCTCGACGAGGCCGTTATCCCGTACACCGCGGGGCTGGTTCCCGGCCCGAATGTCACGAATGTCGTGGTTCAGGACGGTTGCGCACAGGATTACTCCGAGCACGCGGGCATCGCGGGCACCGCGCGGGCGGCGGGATTCGTCCTGAACGCACTCGATCCCGCCCATCCGCGGCCGGTGCCGTGCCAGTTCGCCGCACCGTTCACGGGCTGACCTCGGGAGCGGCAGCCGCCCGGCCGCCGGATTGATTCGAAAATCGCGGATTGCCGGGAACACCGGGGGTCGTTCGGTCGTTTGCACTGGCAGGGGCGTCAACGGGGCGACGATGGCCCGTGGATCGGGGCGAGATCGCCGGATCAGAGGGTGTTCGCTGTCGGCAAAACCGGATCGGAAACGAAACCCGAAACGCTCACGTTATGAGTGAATGACCGTGCTGTCGCTGGTCCCCAATAGGGTGGACTGGAGGCGGCCCGGACCCCCGCCAACTAGAGTGGAGGCGGGGGCCGCAACCCCCGGGCTTCATGGCAGGCTGACGACCGAAGGTTGACCACAGCACTGAAGCGTCGGACGCCTATGAAGGTCTGAGCAGGAGAGTGAGGGAGCGATGTTCGAGAGGTTCACCGACCGCGCGAGGCGTGTCGTTGTCCTGGCCCAGGAAGAGGCCCGGATGCTCAACCACAACTACATCGGCACCGAGCACATCCTGCTTGGCCTCATTCACGAGGGCGAGGGAGTCGCGGCGAAGTCGCTGGAGTCCCTTGGCATTTCGCTGGAGGGTGTGCGCAGCCAGGTGGAGGAGATCATCGGTCAGGGCCAGCAGGCCCCGTCCGGCCACATCCCGTTCACCCCGCGCGCCAAGAAGGTGCTTGAGCTGAGCCTGCGCGAGGCGCTGCAGCTCGGCCACAACTACATCGGCACCGAGCACATCCTGCTCGGCCTCATTCGCGAAGGCGAGGGCGTTGCGGCGCAGGTGCTCGTCAAGCTCGGCGCCGACCTCAACCGGGTCCGCCAGCAGGTCATCCAGCTGCTTTCCGGGTACCAGGGCAAGGAGCCGGTGGAGTCCGGCGCCCGCGGCGAGGCCGGGACCCCGTCCACCTCGCTGGTGCTCGACCAGTTCGGCCGCAACCTGACCCAGGCTGCGCTCGAGGGCAAGCTCGACCCGGTCATCGGCCGCTCGAAGGAGATCGAGCGCGTCATGCAGGTGCTCAGCCGCCGCACCAAGAACAACCCGGTGCTGATCGGCGAGCCCGGCGTCGGCAAGACCGCCGTCGTCGAGGGTCTTGCGCAGGCCATCGTCAACGGCGAGGTCCCCGAGACGCTGAAGGACAAGCAGCTCTACACCCTCGACCTCGGTTCGCTGGTCGCGGGCAGCCGCTACCGCGGTGACTTCGAAGAGCGCCTGAAGAAGGTGCTCAAGGAGATCAACACCCGCGGCGACATCATCCTGTTCATCGACGAGCTGCACACGCTGGTCGGGGCGGGCGCGGCCGAGGGCGCCATCGACGCGGCCTCGATCCTGAAGCCGAAGCTGGCCCGCGGCGAGCTGCAGACCATCGGCGCGACCACCCTCGACGAGTACCGCAAGTACATCGAGAAGGACGCCGCCCTGGAGCGCCGCTTCCAGCCGGTTCAGGTGGGCGAGCCGACCGTCGAGCACACCATCAACATCCTCAAGGGTCTGCGCGACCGCTACGAGGCGCACCACCGGGTGTCCATCACCGACGGCGCGCTGGTCGCCGCCGCGACGCTGGCCGACCGCTACATCAACGACCGGTTCCTGCCGGACAAGGCGATCGACCTTATCGACGAGGCGGGCGCGCGCATGCGCATCCGTCGCATGACGGCTCCGCCGGACCTGCGCGAATTCGACGACAAGATCGCCGACGCGCGCCGGGAGAAGGAGTCCGCGATCGACGCGCAGGACTTCGAGAAGGCCGCGCGACTGCGCGACAAGGAGAAGCAGCTCGTCGCCAAGCGCGCCGAGCGGGAGAAGCAGTGGCGATCCGGTGATCTGGACGTCGTGGCCGAGGTCGACGACGAGCAGATCGCGGAGGTGCTGGCCAACTGGACCGGTATCCCGGTGTTCAAGCTCACCGAGGAGGAGACCACCCGTCTGCTCCGCATGGAGGACGAGCTGCACAAGCGGATCATCGGCCAGGAGGACGCGGTCAAGGCCGTCTCCAAGGCGATCCGCCGCACCCGCGCCGGCCTGAAGGACCCGAAGCGTCCGTCCGGCTCGTTCATCTTCGCCGGTCCGTCCGGTGTCGGTAAGACCGAGCTGTCCAAGGCGCTGGCGAACTTCCTGTTCGGCGACGACGACGCGCTCATCCAGATCGACATGGGCGAGTTCCACGACCGCTTCACCGCCTCGCGGCTCTTCGGCGCCCCTCCGGGCTACGTCGGCTACGAGGAGGGCGGCCAGCTCACCGAGAAGGTGCGCCGCAAGCCGTTCTCGGTCGTGCTGTTCGACGAGATCGAGAAGGCCCACCAGGAGA
Organism: Nocardia amikacinitolerans; assembly: GCF_900215415.1. Taxonomy (NCBI): domain Bacteria; kingdom Bacillati; phylum Actinomycetota; class Actinomycetes; order Mycobacteriales; family Nocardiaceae; genus Nocardia; species Nocardia amikacinitolerans. The sequence goes on from NZ_OBEG01000007.1 coordinate 161,028, forward strand.
TCTACAACACCCTGTTGCAGGTCCTCGAGGACGGCCGCCTGACCGACGGCCAGGGCCGGACCGTGGACTTCAAGAACACGGTGCTGATCTTCACCTCGAACCTCGGCACCTCGGACATCTCGAAGGCCGTCGGTCTGGGCTTCTCGCAGTCCAACAACGAGGGCTCGAACTACGAGCGGATGAAGCTCAAGGTCAACGACGAGCTGAAGAAGCACTTCCGGCCCGAGTTCCTCAACCGCATCGACGACGTGATCGTCTTCCACCAGCTCACCAACGCGCAGATCGTCGAGATGGTGGACCTGATGATCAACCGCGTCGCCACGCAGCTGAAGAACAAGGACATGGCGATCGAGCTCACCGAGAACGCCAAGAACCTGCTCGCCAAGCGTGGCTTCGACCCCGTGCTCGGTGCCCGGCCGCTGCGCCGCACCATCCAGCGCGAGATCGAGGACCAGCTGTCGGAGAAGATCCTCTTCGGCGAGATCGGCCCAGGCCAGACCATTGCCGTGGACGTCGAGGGCTGGGACGGCGAGGGCTCCGGCGAGGACGCCAAGTTCACCTTCACCGGCAAGGCGAAGCTGACCAAGACGCCCGTCGAGGAGAAGCCCGAGGTCGTGCTGACCGGCGCGGGCGAGGGCTCCACCACGGAGGCCGCGTCCGGCGAGTAAGCCGCAACGAAAGGCCCGCCCCCAACGGAAATCCGTTGGGGGCGGGCCTTTTTCGTACGTGTTTCGGGGTACGTGCTTCGGCGTTTGTGCTCAACCGAAGTGCATGATCGCCGCGGAGCCGGTCTTCGCGGCGTCGCGGAAGAACGTGACGAGGGCGTCGTAGTGGTAGCGCAGGTAGCCGAGTCCTTCGTCGCCGTCCCTCGTCCAGATGCCCGGATAGACGTTCGCCTCGTCCATGGCGGCGGGGTCGTAGTGGGCGGCGAGCGCGGTGAACGGTGTCGCACGCAGCCGCTCGCCCGTCGAGCGGACGAGATCCGGCGACCACGCGTAGTACTCGTCGACGATGAGATCACCGTCGTAGAACAGGTTTACCCTGGACTCGGCCGCTTCGAGCAGATAGCGCAGCCCGTCCCACGACTTGTCGAGGTACCCGCTGGGATCCCCCTTCGCCCGCTCGATATCCCAAACCTCGTCGCCCGCTTCCGCTCTCGCGGCGACCAACTCGCCCAATCGTTCCGCCGTGACCTTGGTGAACGACAGAATCACTCCCATTGGTTTCCCCACTCCGTCGGACTACGGGAACCGTCCCGAATTCCGATCCGACTGTCTGCCTTGTCGATCTAGTCGGAATGTAGTCGGGTCGACCGACAGTTTTCCCGTCCGGCCGAAGTGCGGATCAGGCAGGGGATGCGGGCGCGGAGCTGCCGTGCGCACCGGCGGCATCCGGGCTGCCGGTGAATGGCGAAGCGCTGCGGTTGTGACCGTCGTGATCGCCGGTCCCGGCGGATGTGTCCTCGGTCTCGGACGCGATGTCGCCGAGGGCGTTCGGGTTCGTTGTCGCGGTCCTGAGCCGCGGGCGGCTTCGGTCGCGGAATTACCTTGTGCACCTGCCTAATTCGGGCTGCCGACCGCCCGTTTCGGCGGTGGTGTTGTGGCCGTTGCGATCGCCGGCCCCGGTGGCCGAGTCGCCGGTGTGGGTCGTGGTGCCGCCGCGGGCGTTCTAGTTCGCCGCTACGGTGCCCGCGTCGCCAGGGGATGTGGGCTCGGAGCTGTCGCGCGCGCTAGCGGCATTTGGTTTGCCCGTGGATGCTGGGGCGGTGCTGTTGTGGCCCTTGCAATCGCCGCGCGCGGCGTCCGAGCTGCGAGTGTTGGGCGCGGTGGCGCTGCGGTTGTCCTGGCTGGTCGCCGGGGTGTCGTAGGCGCCGAGAGAAGCATGCGTGGAGCTGTCGCGTGCGGCGGTGTCTAGGCCGCCTGTAGATGCGGAGGCGGTGCCGTTGCGGGTCTTGCGGTCTTCCGGCGTGGTGTCCCCGCTGCCTGTGGTCGACGAACCGTTGCCGCCGTGGGCGTTCGGGTTCGTTGTCGCGGCGCCTGCGTCGCCGGGGGATGTGGGCGCGGAGCCGTCGGGTGCACTGGCGGCTGTGCTGCCAGTGGATGCGGAGGCGGTGCCGTTGCGGCTCTTGCGGTCGCCCGGCGCGGTGTCCTCGCTGCCTCTGGACCTCGATCCGGTGCTGCCGTACATGTTCGGCGAGCTGTCGGGTGCACCAGCGGCGTCTGCGCTGCCGGAGGATCCTGGGGCGGTGTCGTTGCGGCCCTTGTGATCGCCGCGCGCGGCGTCCGCGTTGTCGGAGGACGCACTCTCGGACCCGTTGCGGCCCATCGGCTCTGCCGTATTGTCCGGCTCGGCGCGGACCTTTTCCGCTACGCCGTCGCCGCTACTGGCCGCGACTTCGGCGGGGCGGGGTGCGGGGCGCGCGGGCACAGGAACGGTCTGGCTCGGTAGCCGGGCCGCGACGCGGAATCCACCGCTGGGTCGCGGGCCCGCGGTGAGCGCTCCGCCGAGGGCGTGCGCCCGCTCGCGCATCCCGATGATCCCGTTGCGGCCGCCGGAGCCGGATCGGAGCGCGGGGGCGGTGGGGCGGGCGTTGTCGATGGTGAGGTCGACGGAGCCGACCGCATAGCGGACGGTGACCGTGGCGCTCGCGCCCGGCGCGTGGCGCACCACGTTGGTCAGGGATTCCTGAACGATCTGGGCCGCGACGGCGTCGATTTCGCTGGGCAACGCCTGCGGTTCGCCGATGACGCGGGTCTCTACGGTCAGTCCCGCTTCACGTGGCCGCCGCAGCAGCGCGTCCAGATCCCCGATGCTCGGCGCGGGCGGACGCGGCGCCTCCTGCTTCTTCGGCGGCTCGGCCGGGCGGAATTCGGAGCGCGGCTCCCGGACGGCGGCGCGCAGGTCCTCCGGCTGCTTACCCGGCTCCGCCGTACCGGACACCCTCCGCTGGCCCGGCGCCGCGCGCCGCAGACCGCGCAGGCCCCGCGCGGGACGCGACGTCTCGGTCGAATCACGCTGCACCGGTGCGGTTTCGGGATCAGCGAGTGTCGCGCCCATGCGGATGGTCTGGAGCAGGGTGTGCACCTCGGCGAGGGATTCCTTGCTCGCCGCCTTGATCGCGGCGAGCGCCGTCCTTGCCTGCTGCGGCCGCTTGTCGAACAGCTCCAGCGCCACCGAGGACTGCACGTTGATCAGCGAAAGACTGTGGGCCAGTACGTCGTGCAGCTCCCTGGCGATGGCCAGCCGCTCCTCGGTCGCGCGGCGTTCCCGCTGCGCCTGCTCGTCGCGACGGGCGGCCTCCTCGCGTTCCTTGCGGGCGTCCAATGTTGTTTGGCGCTGGCGCAACCCTTCGGCCGCGCTGATGAGCACGGCCGACCACGCCAGCATCCCGAAGACCTGCCAGCCGTTCACCGACTCACCGAGCGACGCGGGCAGTGGCCACACGAAGAGTACGAAGCCGATCGGTACGAGTGGGTATGTCCACCAACGGGATCCGATCGTTCCCGCGGTAAGGAAGGCGATCACCAGCGAGAGGAAGATCGGACCGTACCCGTAGCCCAGCGCCAGATAGATGCCGCACGCGGCAAGCGCGATCACCAGCACCGGCAGCGGCTGAACGCGCCGGAACGCCAGCGCCACCGGCCCCGCGATCAGCAGCAGATAGCCGAGCACATCCACCGACTGCGTGCCGGTCTGGTGCAAATTGGCGCCGCGACCCCCGGCCACCTGGACTACCGCGACGATCAACGCGAGGCCCCAGTCCCATACGACCGAGCCACGATTCGCTATGCCTGGCGCACTCACCCTTGCAGCCTAAGGCGTACCTGCGCATCCGCTCCGGCCATGCGCGGGATTTCGGACGGACTTCGTCCGGCAGCCCGTGTGTGAGTGCTGCGCTGGCGGTGCCACAGAGGTTGTTGACGCCTCGCATAGGCATCGGCTGTGTGAGGCGTGTGAACGGTGTGTGGGAGCGGCGAATTGGGGTGGTGGCTAGCGGGATTCGCCGAGGAGGGTGTGGGCGATTCGGGTTAGTCCCTGGGTGATGGCGGGTGGGGTGAGGCCGCGTTTGCGTTGTGCGAGGTAGACCTCCGCGGCCAAGGGCGCCAGGAGTGCGTCGACGAGTGCGTCCGGATCGCGCACGTCCGCGGCGAGCAGCAGCGCACGCACGTGGGCGTACCAGAATCCATAGGCGCCGGTCGCGAAGCGGGCGCCGCCGGTTTCCGCACCGAGGACCAGATGGGCGTGGTCGTCGAGGAGTTCGACCATCGCCTCGTAGAAGGCGGCCAGGCGGTCGGCTGGGGACGCGCCGGGGCCGAGGGGTGGTTCGCCGTGCAGCAGGCGCTCTTGGAGGGCGCGTTCGTGCGCGTCCAAGAGCGCGACGGCGATCGAATTCGTGTCCGGGTAGCGGCGATACAGCGTGCCGCGGCCGACGCCCGCCGCCTTGGCGATGTCGTCCATGGTGACCGCGCGCGGATCGCGGCTGGCGAAGAGCTTCGCCGCCGCAGCGAGGACCTTGGCGCGGTTGCGTGCCGCGTCCGCGCGTTCGCTCGGTTGGTCGAGCGGTGCGCCGGTGAGCAGATCCGAACGGGTGTCCATGACAGCGACTCTAGCGGAGTTCGGAATAAGTGGACAGTATGTCCGGTTGCCTGTTAGCGTCAAACCGGACAATGTGTCCGATTGGTCGAAAGGGTTGAACCGTGAAACGCAGTGAACGAACCAGGTGCCAGGGCGCGGTGCACTTGCTGGAGTCGAGAGTCGGTGGGGGCGCAGGCATGAGCGAACGCAGTGAGCGAATCATGTGCCAGCGCGCTGTGCGCATGCCGGAGCCGAGCGTCAGCGAGGTGCAGGCATGAGCACTTTGTTGCACCTGGACGCGAGCGCCCGTCGGCGTTCCATCAGCCGGGAACTGAGCGCGGAGTTCGCCACCGCCTGGCGCGCCGAGCATCCGGACGGCGGGTACTTGTACCGCGATCTGGCGACCCGGCCAGTGCCGTTCATCGGCGAGGCGTGGACCGAGCTGTGCGACGCGGTGCTTTCGCGCGGCGGCTTCGACCCGGAAGAGCTCGACGGACTGGCGACGACTCCGGCGCAGACCGCCGCGCTCGCGATCCTGCGGCCTCTGCTGGACGAGGTGCTTGCCGCCGACGTGATCCTGATCGGCACCCCGATGTACAACTATTCGATTCCAGCCGTACTGAAGGCCTGGCTGGACCAGCTCACCTTTCCGCGAATGTCGTTGGGGCACCGCCGTTTCGTGGTCGTCTCCGCGCGCGGCGGCAGCTATTCGCCCGGCGCGCCCAAGGCGGCTTTCGACTACCAGGAGCGCTACCTGCGCGACTTCTTCGCGGGCCACTTCGCCGTCACCGACACGGTTTTCGTGCACGCCGAACTGGCCAACTCGCGCCAGGACCCGGCACTGGCCGACCGCCGAGCCGAACACGACGACTCCTACGCGAAGGCCACCGAAACCGCCCGCTCCCTCGCGGCGCGGTACTGAACCGTGCGCCGGAATGACGCGAGTACCTCAATGACTGGAGCACCGAAATGAACTGGCTCGTACTAGGTCTCGCGGGCCTCGTCGAGATCGTCTGGTCGCAGAGCATCAAACCCACCGAGAACTTCACCCGCCCACTACCCACCCTCGTGTGCTTCGTCCTGGGCAGCCTAGCGGTGTATTTGCTGTCCAGGGCCATGCAGACGCTACCCGTCGGCACCGCCTACGCCGTGTTCACCGGCATCGGCGCGGTGGGCGCGATCGCCCTCGGCATCGTGGTGCACCGTGATCCGTTCAGCGCGGGCCGAGTACTCGCGCTCGCGCTGATTCTCGGCGGCATCGTGCTCGCCCGGGTGACCAATCCCGAGTGACCGCCGATCACGTCGGGGTAAACGCTGTGGGGGCTTTGGGCGCGGGGTATATGGTCCGGTGATGGTCGACCAGTCAGTTCGTCTCCCGGATCTGTCCGCACGGCCCCACGACCTCACCGTGGAGCGGGTGATGAAAGCACCGCCGAGCTTGCTCTACGCCGCATGGACAGAGGGGTTCGACATCTGGTTCGCCGCCCCGGATTCGGTGCGGATGAGGCCAGCGGTGAACGAGCCGTTCTTCTTCGAGACCGAGTTCGAGGGCAAGCGCAACCCGCACTACGGCCGTTTCCTGCGACTGGAGCCGGAGCGCCTCGTCGAGCTGACCTGGGTCACCGGCGAGGGCGGCACCGAGGGCGCCGAGACGGTGGTGAGCGTGCAGTTCGTCAAGCAGCCGCGCGGCATCCGGCTTCGCCTGCGCCACTCGGGGTTCGCGAGCGAGGCGGCCAGAGACCGGCACCGCGCCGCGTGGCCGCAGGTGCTCGAGCAGCTCGATCAGAAGCTCGGCGCGGTCGGCTGACGGCTCGCCAGCGGAAGCGGTGTCCACGGTTCGGCTGTGCGGGTAGGTTCTAGCCTGCACGAGTTCGGCTCACTTCGTGAAAGGACAATGATGCCAACACGTACCGCGCGCACCGCTTGGACCGGAGGTCTGCAGGACGGCTCCGGCCAGGTGGAGCTGACCAGTTCGGGCGTCGGCAAGTACGACGTGTCGTTCCCGAAGCGTTCCGCGGAGGAAGCCGACGGCACAACCAGCCCCGAGGAACTGATCGCGGCCGCGCACTCCTCCTGCTACGCCATGGCGCTCTCGGCGCAGATCGGCAACGCGGGCGCCACCCCCGAAAGCCTTGACGTCACCGCCGATGTCACCCTCGGCCCCGACCCGGCGGGCGGCTTCCGCATCAACGCGATCAAGCTGACCGTCCGCGGCCGGGTGTCCGGCATGGACGCCGACGGCTTCCTCGCCGCCGCTGAGGCCGCCAAGGCGGGCTGCCCGGTCTCCAAGGCGCTGGCGGGCGTCGACACCATCAGCCTGGACGCCGCGCTGGCGTGACCGTTCGATTCCCCGCACTCCTCGCGCCGAGCGGGGAGTGCGGGGAGTCATGCGGTCGCGCGGCGGGCGAAGTACGCACGGGCGTCGGGCGCGTACATGGCCGGGATCGCTACGAACACGGCGAGCACGTGGATCGCGCGCAGCAGGCCGAGGCCGAGCGAGCTCGGGGTGACGGATACCGCCACGCCGGAGAGCAGCGCCGTCACCGGTTCGACGAGCAACGAAGCCAGGCCGAGCACACCGATGCCGAGCACGAGCGCGAGCCGTGCGACACGGTCCCCGCGCGCCATCCGCATCACGACGGCCAACACGAACAGGTAGATCGCGAAGCGCAGGGCCAAGCCGACGGCGAGGCCTGGCACGTCGGCGTCGGACCGTTCGAGCGTCATCGCCGTGCGCGCCAGCGCCTCGCCGACCCCGGCGAGCAGCGCGATGACGAAAGCCGTCACCGCGAGCGTCACGGAGCGCGGCGAAACGACAGCGGAACCAGAAGGGGCAGTGCCGGTCATGAGACCGACACTGCCCCTGAACTTCTGAACGCGGATCACCCCGCGGTAGCGACCTCGCTCCGTACCTGGGTGCTACGCCCAGCGAACTCGGTGAGCGCCGCGAAGCCCAGGCCGAGCGCCGCCCACAGCGTGGCGGAGACGGCCAGCGACGCGACACGGAACTGCCACAGCAGGCTCGGCGGGAAGTCGGCGGAGACCTCGTCGACGCCGGGCAACAGGACGTAGCCCAGCGTGGTGATCAGCACGAACGCCGCGACGCCCGCGATAAGCCGGACGGTGTCCAGTTGCCCGCGCAGCAGCTTGTACACGTACACCCCCGCGCCGACGGCCGCGAGGCCGAGCAGCACCGAGGCGACCCACAGCAGGGTGCGATCGTTGATGGTCTCCGGGTCGCCCACCGCGGGTGGGTTCGCCGGGTACTTGAAGAACGGCACCGCGACGATCGCGGCCCAGCCAGCGACACCGAGCCCGATCGCCAGTTTCGGACCGGACAGTGCGGTGTGGCGCCGCGCGAAATGCGCGACCGAGGCGAAGATGGCGCCGAAGGCGAGACCGCTGAGGCCGAGTGCCAGGAACTGCCCGAACTTCTGTCCGGGCCTGCTGACCAGCGGCTCTTCCTCGTCGCCGTGGGAGTGACCCGCGGCGGGTTCTTCGGGCGCGTGGTGCGACTCTTCGGTGGCCGCGCTCGCCTCCTCGATGGCGATCGCCGCGTCGACCTTGGGTTCACCCACGAAATAGCCAACCGTGGCGGCAAGCAGACCGGCGATCAGACCGGCGAGCAGGCCGCGCAACAGCAGGGTCTTGAGGGATCCGGCCAAGGGGACGGCGGCCGACGGAACGGGTTGGTTCAGTGGCACGGAACACCCAGCAGATGCCGTCCGTCATGCATCAGCTCGTGCATGAACATCCCGCTGCGCGAGATGGCGCCCTGATCGAAACCGACCAGGTACAGCGTGAGCAGTGCGAGCAGAACGACACCTACCGTGACGAGCACGGTCGCCAGCGAATCGGTTGCCTGGCTCGGTGAATGCGCGATGGCCATTCGAGTCCTCCTAGGGATACGTCCCTGCCGGGTTGTGGCCCGGCCGGGGCGCTTTCGCGTCCCGTGAGATGGGTGCGATGGGTGCCGGTGTCTGGCTTTCCGGCACCTTGCCTGCCCCCGCCACTCGGCGGAGAACGGACTCGATGCTTGGAACACAGTGGCGCGACCGCTCCGGAATCACACCGGAATTACCGCATCACCCTCGCTTGGTCACCTCGAACTGTGACACCACGGCGCGCCCGTCGTCAACACGGTCGACGCCTGTTGACCACGGTGTGGGCGAGTCGTTACCCGCCGGAACTCAGGACGCGGGCTTGGCCGCGACGTCCATGACGACCTCGAACTCGAGCAGCGAAGCGCCGGTCGAGACCGGCTTCTTGTCGCCGCTGCCCGCGTGCGCGGCACGGGCCGGACCGTCCCGCCACGCGGCGAAGGATTCCTCGGAATCCCACTGGGTCACCACGAAGTAGCGGTTCTCGCCCGCGACCGGACGCAGCAGCTGGAAGCCGAGGAAGCCTGGCGAGTTCTCCACCGCGTGCGCGCGGTGCGCGAACCGCTTCTCCAGCTCGGGTCCTGCGCCTTCGGGAACCTCGATCGCGTTGATCTTCACGACAGCCATGAACTCGACAATACGTCGCCCGTTCGCGGGCGACCGCGCGCCCGGACGAGCCCGGGGGCACAATCGACCCGATGTGGTACGACGAAGGCGGAGCAGGCGTGCCGATCCTGCTGCTGCACGGTTTGATGGGCAGCGCGCGCACCTGGGGCGACCAGCTGGACTGGCTGCGGGCGCACGGGCACGTCTACACCTACGACGCCGCTGGCCACGGCCGCCCTGCCCCGCCCGAACTGACCACCGAGGCCTTCGTCGCCGACCTCGCCGAGGCCACCGCGCACCTCGCCGAGCCGATGGTCGTGATCGGCCATTCCATGGGCGCGCTGCACGGCTGGGTGTTCGCCGCGCACTATCCGGAGCGGGTGCGCGCGCTGGTGGTCGAGGACATCGCCCCCGACTTCACCGGACGCACCGCCGCGGACTGGGCGGCCATGATCGAGGCGTGGCCGCAGCCGTTCCCCGACGCCGACTCGGTGCTCGAGTACTTCGGCCCGGTCGCCGGTCGCTACTTCTTGAACTCCTTCGAGCACGGCCCGGACGGCTATCGGCTGCACGGCTCGGTCGCGACCTTCCGCGACATCTCCGAGGAGTGGGGCAGTCGCCATTTCTGGGAGCAGTGGCGGGCCGTGCGCGTCCCGGTGCTGCTCATCGAGGGCGAGCACACCATCACCCCGGCCGGGCAGATGCGCGAAATGGCCGAGACCAACGCGAACGCGGAGTACGTGCTGATCCCTGACGCCGGGCACCTGGTGCACGACGACCAGCCCGAGCGCTACCGCGCCGAGGTCGAGCGATTCCTGCGCGAGATTTTGGACTAGGCGAAGTTCGGCCAGACCGAAGGTGACCCCCAGCCCGCCAGACGGACCGGATGTCACCTTCGGTCGGCGGCTACGGGTGCGGGTGAGATCGACAGAAGGTGGCATTCGGTCGGTATGAGGCGCTGGAGGTCACCTTCAATGGGGGTCGTTGCGGGCGATCGACTAACGATCACCCTCGCCCGCGAGCGCGAACAATCCATCAGCCGTCTGCTCGATCAGCCCGTCGATCAGCAGGGAGTCGAGCGCGCGATCGCGCTGTCCTGGATCGCGCGTCCAAGCGAGGTCGAGCCGCACCCGTTCCACCGGCCCGGTCGCGGCGCGCAACACATCGAGCAGGCGGCCACGCGCTTGGCGGTCGGTGCCCTCGTACTTCTGGGTCCGGCGCACCACCTCCGACACCGGACGGCCCGCGGTCACCCAGGCGCAGGTCGGCAGCGGGCAGCGCGCGCAGTCGGGCGTGCGCGCGGTGCAGACCGTCGCGCCGAGCTCCATCAGCGCAGCGGAAAACCTTGCCGCGCGGTCGATTTTCGCGGGCAGCAGCGCCTCGGTCTCGGCGAGGTCGCGCGCGGCCGGGTTGCCCGCTTCGGCGCGGCCGTGCACGGCGCGCGCGACGACCCGGCGCACATTCGTGTCCACCACCGGCACGCGCTGGCCGTAGGCGAAGCAGGCGACCGCACGCGCGGTGTACGCGCCGATGCCGGGCAGCCCGAGCAGCACCTCCACGTCGGCGGGGACCTCGTCGCCGTGTTCCTCGGCCAGCACCCGCGCGCACTCGTGCAGCCGCAGCGCGCGCCGCGGATAACCCAGCTTGCCCCACGCGCGCAGCACCTCGGCTTGGGAGGACGCGGCCATCGCCGAGGGCACCGGCCAGCGCGCCACCCACTCCAGCCAGATCGGCTCCACCCGCACCACGGGTGTCTGCTGGAGCATGATCTCGCTCATCAGGATCTGCCACGCGGTCACGCCGGGGCGTCGCCACGGCAGGTCGCGGGCTGTCTCGGCGTACCAGTCCAGCAACACGTCGGCGTCGATGCCGCGATCGCCGAACTGTTGCAGGGGCGGGGTGATCCGACCTGTGCCGCTACGCATTACCCTCACCGTCCCCGCCACCCGGCGGCCAGTCGATATTTGCCGACCCGTAACGAACCTGACTCGCCGGTAGCGAATGCCTTGTGCACAATGGTCGGTATGTCTGATTCAAACCCGATCAGCGCCTGGAAATCTCTCCGCGAGGGCAACGAGCGTTTCGTCAACGGCACGCTTCTGCATCCTAACCAGGGCGCAGCCGACCGGGCCAAGCTCGTCGGCGGTCAGCATCCTTCGGCCATCCTCTTCGGTTGCGGCGACTCGCGTGTGGCCGCGGAGTTGATCTTCGACCAGGGTCTCGGCGACATGTTCGTCGTGCGCACCGCGGGCCACGTGGTGGACAGCTCGGTGCTCGGTTCGATCGAGTACGGCGTGCACGTGTTGAACGTGCCGCTCATCGTCGTGCTCGGACACGACAGCTGCGGCGCGGTGAAGGCCACCGTCGACGCGCTCGACGGCGGCGAGGTGCCCGGCGGATTCATCCGCAGCGTCGTGGAGAAGGTGTCGCCGTCCATCCTGATCGGCCGACGCGAGGGCCTGTCCGACGTGGACGAGCTCGAGGCGAGGCACGTGGTCGAGACCAGCAAGCTGCTCATGGAGCGTTCGTCGATCATCGCCGAGCGGGTGAAGGCGGGCGAGCTCGCCATCGCCTGTGTCACCTACAAGTTGGCCGAGGGCCAGATGAAACTGCACAGTGCCGTCGGCAACATCGGCGAGGTCGCCTGACCCGTTCGCGGAGCGGAGTTTCCCCAGCGTGCCGGGGGCGTCGCACCCGGCGCTACGGCGTCGTCCAGTCCGACACGCCGAGGTCCTGAGACACCGCGCCCGGTGCTGCCCGTAAGTTTGAATCGTGCTGGAACCGACTGGACCGCTGCCTCCGGAGATCTACTGGCGTCGTCGCGTTTTCGCCATCGGAATCCTGGTCGTGGCGCTCGCGCTGGTGATTTGGCTGGTGGTGATGGTCGTGCGCGGTGGGGGCTCGCCCGGTGACGTCAAGGCGGCCGCGACGAGTTCGACCTCGTCGGTGAAGAAGTCGGGTGATACGCCGAAGTCCTCGCCGAGCGCGGACGCTCCCAAACCCTCGGTGACCCCGGCGGCCAGTCCGGCTCCGGTGGCGGCCGGTCAGTGCCCCGATCAGTCGCTCGCGGTGAAGGTGACCGTCGAACAGCCCACCTACAAGGCGGGCGAGCAGCCGGTGTTCGGCATCGTCATCACCAACATCTCCTCGGTGACCTGTGCCCGCGACGTCGGCTCCGGGTTGCAGCAGATCTCGGTCTACACCCTCGACGGCAGCCGCAAGCTGTGGTCGAGCACCGACTGCTATCCGGACGGTCAGCCCGACGTGCGCAATCTGAATCGCGGTGAACAGGCCGCATTCCAGGTCACCTGGTCCGGCTCGACATCCCAGCCGAATTGCGCCGGCGAGCGCGTCCCGGTCCCGCCCGGGGCGTATTCCGTTGTCGCGCAACTCGGTTCGGTGCGCAGCGCGGCCGAGCCGTTCAATATCGCCTGAGCCGCTTCATCGTTCCCGCTCGAACGGGTTGTCCGCGCCCGCTTCGGCCAGCCGAGTCAACCCGTCGCGGATCTGCCGCGCCCTCGGCACCCCGATCCCGTCGACGGCCTGTAGATCGCCCGCCGTCGCGGCCAAAAGCCCTTGCAGCGAGCCGAACGAGTCGACCAGCGATTCGATGTGGGTGAACCGCAGCCGGGGTATCCGGGTCAGCACCCGGTAGCCACGCGGGCGCATCGGCAGGTCCAGCGCCTCGATGGTGCCCGGATAACCAAGCGGCGCGGCCAAATTGGTGAGATCCAGCAGTTCGTCGTCGCTGAGCATGTCCAGCCCCGCCATCGCCCGCTCTACCTCCGACACGTACACATGTCGGTGGTCGGCGCACGAGCAGTCCGTGTTCTCCCGTTGCGGGGTACTTGTGCGGAGAACCGAGCCATCAGCAGGCACACCCGCCCCCGGCATGTCCTGATGTTGGTGGTCGGCGCACGAGCAGTCCGTGTTCTCCCGTTGCAGGGTACTTCTGCGGAGAACCAAACCATCAGCAGGCACACCCGCCCCCGCCCCCGACATGACCGGCTCGCAGGCGAGGTAGTCGCGGACGAGCAACTCGCGCAGCCAAGCGCTGTCGCCGACCAGATCCTCCAGTTGCAGCGCGAGCTGGCGACCGTCGGCGCCGAGTTCCAGCACGCTCTGCTCGATCTCCTTGGCCAGCCGCCGCACCAGTTCCAGGCGCTGGGCCGCCGACAGCGCGTCGCGCAGGGTGACGACGTCCTCGATCTCGCTCTCCGAAAGCTGCTCGCACACCTGGTCCAGCCGCGCCTTGTAGCGCTCCAACGTGCCGAGCGCCTGGTTCGCCCTGGCGAGGATGGTGGCCGACGGCTCGATCAGGTGGCGGACCTCGCCGAGGTACAGCGTCATCGTGCGCATCGACTTGCTCACCGCGATGACCGGGTAGCCGGTCTGGGCGGCGGTCCTTTCGGCGGCGCGGTGTCTGGTGCCGGATTCCGCGCTCGGCAGGTTCGGATCGGGGACCAGGTGCACGTTGGCGCGCAGGATGCGGGCGCCGTCGGTGGAGAGCACCACCGCGCCGTCCATCTTCGACAGCTCGCGCAGCCGGGTCGGCGCGAAGTCGACGTCCAGCTCGAATCCGCCGTCGCAGATTCGCTCGACGTCCGCGTCGTGGCCGAGCACGATCAGGCCGCCGGTGCGGCCGCGCTGGATGCGTTCCAATCCGTCCCGCAGCGGCGTGCCGGGAGCCAGCCGGGTGACGATCTCGGGCAGCCGGTTCCGCGTGGTCGTCGTCGGGACCGGGGGACATGGCGCGACGGGGGCCGGTCTGCCGAGCAGATACGCCGCCCACCGCCCTGGTATCACTCGGCCGCCTCGTTCCGCGCCGCCCGCCGCGCGCGCAGGCCGCTGATCCGCAGCGCGGAACCGACGTCGGTCACCTCGTGAATCTTCATGCCCCCGCCCTTCATTCGTTCCAGCCCCGGCGGCACCAGCGCGGTGGTGAAGCCGAGCCGCTGTGCTTCGGCCAGCCTACGTGCCACGCCGGTCACCTTCCGCACCTCGCCGGCAAGGCCGACCTCGCCGAGTATCACCCAGCCAGGCGGCAGCGCGGTGTCGGATTCGGCGCTGGCGATGGCGAGCGCGATGGCCAGGTCGGCGGCGGGCTCGACGAGCCGCATGCCGCCGACCGTCGCCGCGTAGACGTCGTGCTTGCCGAGGAAGACCCGGCCGCGGCTCTGCAACACCGCGAGCACCATGGCGACCCGGTTGTAGTCGAGCCCGCTGACCGCGCGGCGCGGCGCGGGAATCTCGGTCTTCACCGTCAGGCCCTGCACCTCGCCGACCAGCGGACGCTTGCCGTCCATCGCGACGGTCACCGCGGTCCCCGGCACCGAATCGGTGCGGTGGTGCAGGAACAGCCCGGACGGGTCGTCGACGCCCACGATGCCTTCCTCGTGCAGCTCGAAACAGCCCACCTCGTCGGCGCTGCCGAACCGGTTCTTGATGCCCCGCACCATGCGCAGCGCGGAGTTCTTGTCGCCCTCGAACTGCAACACCACGTCGACCAGGTGTTCGAGGGTGCGCGGGCCCGCCACGTTGCCGTCCTTGGTGACGTGGCCGACCAGCAGCACCGCGATCCCGCTCGCCTTGGCCAGCGAGGTGAGCGCCGCCGTCACCGCGCGCACCTGGGTGACGCCGCCGATCACGCCGTCCACGTCCGGCGCGAGCATGGTCTGCACCGAGTCGACGACGAGCAGCGTCGGCCGCACCTGTTCGACATGCCCGAGCACGATCGACAGATCCGACTCCGCCGCCAGGTACACCCGCTCGTGCACCGCGCCGGTGCGATCCGCGCGCAGCCGGACCTGACCGGCGGACTCCTCCGCGGTCACATAGAGCGCCTTCTCGTCGCGCTGCTTGGCCCACCGGTGCGCGACCTCGAGCAGCAGCGTCGACTTGCCGACGCCCGGCTCGCCGGAGAGCAGCACCACCGAGCCTGCGACCACCCCGCCGCCGAGCACCCGGTCCAGCTCGCCGACACCGGTCGGCCTTGCCTTGGTGACCTGCGAATCGATCGAGGAGATCGGGGCCGCCGCGGTACTCGGCAGCATCGCGCGCCTACCGGGAGCGGCAGCCGACGCGGCCGAGACTGCTACCTCGTCGACCGTGCCCCACGCCCCGCAGTCCGGGCACTTGCCCACCCACTTCGCGACCTCGTGCGAGCAGGCGGAGCACCGGAAGATCGGCTTGTTCTTTGCCACACGCGCACCTTACGTACCGGGCCCGACAGAACCCCGGATAGGGAAAAGGCTGCCGCACCGTGTGCGACAGCCTTCGTTCTCGGTCCGCTGGGGGCGGAACCCTCAGTGGCCGCCGCCGTGACCGCCACCGGCGGCCGGGCCCGACTTGTCGGACTCGTGGCGCTCGGCCTCGGTGCCCGCGTCGACCGGGACCTGCACCTGCACGGTGCCGTTCTCCTTGAAGTTGAACGAGACGGTGTAGGTCAGACCGGGGGTGATGTCCTTGGTGAGGCCGGTGATCTCGATGGTGGCCGGCTTGGCCTCGGGGTCGGCGGCCTGCTGCTTGGTCGGCTGCGAGCCGTGGCTGTCCGAGCCGTGGTCGTCGCCGTGCGAGTCGGCCGAGCCCCGGCCGCCCTGCTCGGAAGCCGCCGCGACGACGGTCTGCTGCGGCGCGAGCTTCACCGACGACGCGCCCGACGGCGGGGTGATCTTCACCTGACCGAGGTCGGTGGTGACGCTGGTGAGCTCGTCGGTGACGGTCTCGCTGTTGTTCACGATGGACAGCGCGATCAGCGCCTTGCCGCCCTGCACGTTGGTGTAACCCTCGGACGGGTACACGATGTGCACGTTGCGCAGCGAGATGTCCTCGACCTCGGCGTTGTTGCCGTTGATGGCCGGAGCCTGGTTCGCGGTCTGGGAGACCTGCCCCGCGCTGCAGCCGGTCAGCGCGAGCGCGGCGCCCGCGGCGAGTGCGGCAACAGTCACCATGAGACGTGGCTTCCGCGCCCCCGACGAGGCGGTCACAGCATTCAGGGCAGTCACGGGTTGTCCTCCATGTCGACCGGGATCACTCCGCTACGGAGAGTAGTAACTAGGCAGCGTAGTAGTCGACACCGGGGACCCGTCGGTCGGGCCGGGGTGTCCGCTCCGCGACACCGCCGTCGGTCGGCATCCGTTGCATAACGGTTCGGTGGCCCGGGGGTGCGGTTGCGGGCCGAGTGCCGGGGCGCCTCGCGGGACAGGGGCGAGTCGGCGCAGGTGGATAACTCGTTCTGGCACAACGTAATGCACACCGCACGGGTTCTGTCAACCCCCTCGGTCCGCTCGTTGTGGCCCTGACCTGCACAGTTGATCGCGCCGTTACCGAGTCGCATGTTAAACTGTGAACATCGAAAGGGGCACGGGACACATGATTTTTAAGGTCGGAGACACCGTCGTTTACCCCCACCACGGAGCGGCGCTGATCGAAGCAATCGAGACTCGCACCATCAAGGGTGAGCAAAAAGAGTATCTGGTCCTGAAGGTCGCCCAAGGCGATCTGACCGTTCGCGTACCCGCGGAAAACGCCGAATACGTCGGCGTGCGCGACGTCGTGGGCCAGGAGGGTCTCGACCGGGTCTTTCAGGTGTTGCGCGCGCCGCACACCGAGGAGCCGACCAACTGGTCTCGCCGCTACAAGGCCAACCTGGAGAAGCTCGCCTCCGGCGATGTGAACAAGGTTGCCGAGGTCGTCCGCGACCTGTGGCGTCGGGAGCAGGATCGTGGGCTGTCCGCAGGCGAGAAGCGCATGCTGGCCAAGGCTCGCCAGATCCTGGTCGGTGAACTCGCGCTCGCCGAGGGTACCGACGACGGCAAGGCCGAGACGCTGCTCGACGAGGTCCTCGCAGCGGCTTCCTGACCGTGAACAACTCTGACAGCGACAGTCCTGTCGTTGCCTTGGTTCCTGCCGCCGGTCGCGGTGTTCGTTTGGGTGAGAACATGCCCAAGGCGTTCGTCGCGGTCGGCGGCACACCCATGGTCCGGCTCGCCGTGGACGGCCTGCTGGCCTCCGGGGCGGTCGACCGCATCATCGTGATGGTCCCCGTCGAACTGGTCGAGAGCGCAGTCGCCCTGCTGCCGCCCTCGGACGCCGTGCGCGTAGTCGTCGGCGGGGCCGAACGCACCGATTCGGTGCGGGCCGGTATCGCCGCCGCGCCGGACGCGGGCTATTACCTCGTGCACGACGCCGCCCGCGCGCTCACCCCGCCCGCGTTGATCGCCCGGGTCGCGGCCGAGTTGCGGGCGGGTCGTCGCGCGGTCGTGCCCGCCCTCCCGGTGGTCGACACCGTCAAGACCGTCGACCAGGACGGCGTGGTGACTGGAACCCCCAACCGCGCGGCCCTTCGCGCGATCCAGACGCCGCAAGGTTTCGCGGCCGATCTGCTGCGCGCCGCCTACGAGACGAACGTGCTCGCCACCGACGACGCCGGACTCGTCGAGCGGCTCGGCGCCGAGGTGCACACCATTCCCGGCGACCCGATGGCCTTCAAGATCACCACTCCGCTCGACCTGATGCTCGCCGAGACGGTGTGCAACGCGGCGCGGAGCGTATGAGAACGTCGTGACCATGCGAGTTGGTATCGGCAGCGACGTGCATCCCATCGAACCCGGTCGTCCGTGCTGGATGGCGGGTCTGCTGTTCGACGGTGACGACGGCTGCTCCGGCCACTCCGACGGCGACGTGGCCGCGCACGCACTGTGCGACGCGCTGCTCTCGGCGGCCGGACTCGGCGATGTCGGCGCGGTGTTCGGCACCGGCCGCCCCGAGTGGAAGGACGTCTCGGGCGCCGCCATGCTGACCGAGGTCCGCAGGTTGCTCGACGAGGCGGGCTTCGACATCGTCAACGCCGCGGTGCAGGTCATCGGCAATCGGCCCAAGATCGGACCGCGCCGCGCGGAGGCGCAGAAGGTGCTCGGCGAGCTGCTGGGAGCGCCGGTCTCGGTGTCGGGAACGACCACTGACGGACTGGGACTCACGGGTCGCGGGGAAGGTGTCGCGTCGATCGCCACCGCGTTGCTGCAAGCCCGCGGCTGAGCGAATCCCAGTCTGCGCGATGGCCGTGCGCACGATCGGCCGGCCGGTGACTCGGGACTGCGGCGGCTCTCGATCGGGCCGAGGCGCGAACGCCCTGCTCCGACCGGGCGGGCGAACCTCAGAGTTCGCGCCGGTCGTGTGTGAGCCTGGACGGAAGTCGCTCGACGACGCCGACTAGGATCGACTGCCGTGACACTGCGCCTCTTTGACACCGAACGCCGAACCATGCGCGATTTCGCGCCGCTGGTTCCCGGCCGCGCTTCGGTGTACCTCTGTGGCGCCACCGTCCAGGGGGAACCCCATATCGGTCACGTCCGCAGCGGCGTCGCGTTCGACGTGCTGCGTCGCTGGTTGCAGGCGCACGACTACGACGTGTACTTCATCCGCAACGTCACCGACATCGACGACAAGATTCTGAACAAGGCCGCCGAGGCGGGCCGCCCGTGGTGGGAGTGGGCGGCCACCTACGAGCGCGCCTTCGACCGCGCCTACGAAGCGCTCGGCGTGCAGCCGCCGTCCGCCGAGCCGCGGGCCACCGGCCACATCACCCAGATGGTCGACCTGATGCGGCGGCTCATCGAGCGCGGGCACGCCTACGCCTCCGAGGGCAACGTCTATTTCGACGTGCAGAGCTTCCCGGACTACGGAAAGCTGTCCGGCCACAAGCTCGACGACGTGCACCAGGGCGAGAGCGCGGGCGAGGGCAAGCGCGACCCGCGCGATTTCACGCTGTGGAAGGCGGCAAAGCCGGGCGAGCCGAACTGGCCGTCGCCGTGGGGTCCCGGCCGCCCCGGCTGGCACCTGGAATGCTCCGCGATGGCCGAGTTCTACCTCGGCGCGGAATTCGACATCCATTGCGGCGGTATGGATCTGGTGTTTCCGCACCACGAGAACGAGATCGCCCAGTCCAAGGCAGCCGGTGACGGTTTCGCGCGGTACTGGCTGCACAACGGCTGGGTGACCATGGGCGGCGAGAAGATGTCCAAGTCGCTCGGCAATGTGCTCTCGGTGCCGAACGTGCTGAAAAAGGTTCGCGCCGTGGAACTTCGGTTCTACCTCGGCAGCGCGCACTACGGATCGATGCTGGAGTACTCGGACAAGGCGCTGTACGACGCCGCGGCCTCCTACCAGCGGATCGAGGCGTTCATCCACCGGGTCGCCGAGCGGGCCGGTGAGATCCCGATCGGCAAGTGGACCGACGCGTTCGCCGAGGCGATGGACGACAACCTGGCCGTGCCGCGCGCCCTCGCCGAGGTGCACCGCGTGGTGCACGAAGGCAACAAGGCGCTGGAGTCGGGCGCGGTCGACACCGCCCGCGAGCTGGCCGGGCAGGTGCGGGCCATGCTGAACATCCTCGGCGTCTGCCCGTACGACCCGAAGTGGTACGCGCCGGAGGACACCTCCGCGGCGCAGGAGGCGCTCGACGTGCTGGTGCGCGCGGAACTCGATCGCCGCCAGCAGGCCCGCGCCGACAAGGACTGGGGCACCGCCGACGCCGTGCGCGACCGTTTGGCCGCCGCTGGCATCGAAGTGACCGACACTCCCCAGGGCCCCGAGTGGTCGCTGGGCGCCGCGCGCGGAAAGGCGAACTGATGGCAGGGAATTCGCAGCGCCGTGGCGCGGTGCGCAAGACGGGTAGCAAGAAGGGCGCGGTCGTCGGTTCCGGCGGCAAGCGCAGGCGCGGGCTCGAGGGGCGTGGCGCGACGCCGCCCGCCGAGATGCGGACCAAGCACCCCGCGGCCAAGCGCGCCGCTGCCAAGGCCAAGGCGGAGGCGAAGGGTCGCCCGACCGGCCGCGCCGCGGGCCGTAAGACCGAGGACGGTCCCGAGTTGGTGCTCGGCCGCAACCCGGTCGTCGAGTGTCTGCGCGCGGGCGTTCCCGCGACGGCGCTGTACGTCGCGGTGGGCACCGAGAACGACGACCGGCTCACCGAGAGCGTGCAGACCGCGGCCGACGCGGGCATCTCCATCCTCGAGGTGCCGCGCACCGATCTGGACCGGATGAGCAACAACGGCCTGCACCAGGGCCTCGCGTTGCAGGTGCCGCCGTACCGCTACGCCCACCCGGACGATCTGCTCGACCGGCTGCGCGGCACGGCCGAACCCGCGCTGCTCGTAGCGCTGGACAACATTTCCGATCCGCGCAATCTCGGCGCGGTGATTCGCTCCGTCGCGGCGTTCGGCGGCCACGGCGTGCTGATCCCGCAGCGGCGCAGCGCGAGCGTCACCGCCGTCGCGTGGCGGACCAGCGCGGGCGCCGCGGCCCGCCTTCCGGTCGCGCGCGCCACGAATCTGACTCGCACGCTGAAGGATTGGGCCAGCCAGGGCATCCAGGTCGTCGGCCTCGACATGGGCGGCGACACCACGCTGGACGAGTTCGACGGCACCGCACCGACGGTGATCGTGGTCGGCTCGGAGGGCAAGGGTCTCTCGCGCCTGGTCCGGGAGAACTGCGACAGCATCCTGAGCATTCCGATGGCCGGTCCGGTCGAGTCGCTGAACGCTTCGGTGGCCGCGGGTGTGGTGCTCGCCGAGATCGCGCGTCAGCGTCGGGCCTGACGGCTCTCGGGTCGAATGTCCCTACGCGCCAACCGTTTCGGCGATGGCGCAGGTGAACGGCGTTTCGCACCTGGGTACGAAACGCCCCGTGTCACGCGCGATCCGCAAAATACGCGGAGTTCCCCGGTAGCCCCGTAGAATTCGGCTGGTGGTGATACCCAACCAGCCCATCGGTGCGACGGTCGAGCATCCCAATGCCACGGCCGTGTTGTTTCTCGGCGCGGCGAGCATCTTCTGCTGCGGGGCCCTCGGCCCGGTGGCGTGGGCTTTGGGCAAGCGCGCTCTCGACCAGATCGAGGACTCCGGCGGCGCACTCGGCGGCCGTGCGCAGGTACTGGTCGGCTACATCCTGGGCGTCATCGGAACCGTCCTCATGGTTCTGATGGCGATCCTGTTTCTGCTTATCGTGCTGGGCGGCAACGCCTGAGAAGTCGCGATTCAGTCGAGCACCGGTCGGTCGGTGTCGGCCTTGCTGTCCCACGCCGGCCATTCGGAACTGATGCTGCCGGTCCAGTTGGGCTGACGGCGGTCACGGAACGCCGCCATCGCCTCGCCGCCGTCGACGCTCTTGGCGACGTGGGCGTTGAGTTCGGACTCCAGCCTGCCGACCATGGCCGGGCTCATGCCGAGGCCCTCCCAGAGCAGCCGCTTGGACAGCGCGACCGGCAGCGGCGCCGAACCGTTGACCAGATCGTGCGCGACCGACAGCGCGGTCGGCAGCACTTCGCCGCCCGCTAGGCACGCGTTGGCCAGGCCCATCGCCTTGGCCTCTTCGCCGTCGAAGGTGCGGCCGGTGAGCATGATGTCGGCGGCGTTGGCCATGCCGACGAGCCGAGGCAGCGTCCAGTGCGCGTAGCCGTCGGCGAGCACGCCGCGGCGCACCTGGGTGAGTCCGTAGACCGCGTCGCGCGCCATGTAGCGCAGGTCGCATTGCAGTGCCAGCGCCAGCCCGATGCCGACCGCGTGCCCGTTGACCGCGGCGATCACCGGCTTGCGCACCCGCCACGGCGCGGGCTCGATGGTGGCGCTGACCTCGCCGACCCGGTTGGACAGGTCCGCGCCCGCGCAGAACGCGGGCGGAGTCCCGGTGATGACCACCGCGCGGATGGCGTCCTCGCTGTCGCAGCGCTGCAGCGCGGCGCCGAGCTCAGCGGCCATCGCCGGGGTGAACGCGTTCTGCTGGGCGGGTCGGTTGAGCGTGAGGACGGCGATGCCCGCGGAGACATCGACGAGCAGTTCCGAACTCATGCCATGGGATCGTAGTGGCTCAGCGCAGGATCTTGCGGCCGATGGCGTACTTGTGGACCTCGGTGGGGCCGTCGTAGAGGCGGAAGGCGCGCATATCGCGGAAGATCATCTCGACCACCGTCTCGTCGCTGATGCCGATGCCGCCGAGCACCTGCACGCAGCGGTCGGCGACCTTGAACAGCTCCTCGGAGACGTAGGACTTCGCGATCGAGCTCTCGTGCCGCGCCTTCTCGCCTTGGTCCATCAGCCAGCAGGCGTGCCAGATGGTCAGGCGGCACTGGTGCAGCGCGATCTCGTTGTCCGCGAGCATGAAGGAAACGCCCTCGTGTTCGCCGATCGGCTTGCCGAACGCGGTGCGGGTCTTGGCGTGCTGCACCGCGATGCTCTGGGCCCGTTCGGCCGCGCCGAGCCAGCGCATGCAGTGCGTGAGCCGGGCGGGGGCGAGCCGCAGCTGGGCGTAGCGCAGCGCCTGCCCGGCCTCCCCGAGCAGCGCCGACTTGGGCAGCACCAGGTTGTCGAAGCGGACGACGCCGTGCCCGGCGACGTAGTTGCGGTCCATCGTGTTCATGGTGCGTTCGATGACGATGCCCGGCTGATCGCCGTCGGTGAGGAACAGCGTCGGTCCCTCGGGCAGGTGTGGGTTGGCCGCGAGGCGCGCCATGATGATCCAGGTCTTCGCGCCGTTGGCGCCGGTGATCAGCCATTTGCGCCCGTTGACGGTGAAGTTCTCGCCGTCGAAGACGGCCTCGGTGGCCAGCTGCGCCGGGTCCGAGCCCGCGCCGTCGGGTTCGGTCATCGCGAAGACCGAACGCTGGTGTCCGTTGATCACCGGCATCAGGTAGCGCTCGGTCTGCTCCTGGTTCGCGACCTTGGACAGCAGGAACATATTGCCCTCGTCGGGCGCGGCGCAGTTCATCGCGATCGGGCCGAGGGTCGACCACCCGGCCGCCTCGTAGATGACGGCCTGCTCGACGTGGCTGAGCCCGCGCCCGCCGAGCGCCTCGGGCGCCTGCACCGTCAGCAGCTTCTCGGCGCGCGCGAGTTCCACCAACACCTGGCGCAATTCGTCGGTCGGACCGTGCGCGGTCAGGCGCGGGTCGCGCTCGAACGGAACGATTTTGTCGATGACGAACTGGCGGACGCGGTCGCGTTCGGCGGCGAGTTCGGCGGGAATCGAGAAGTCGATCATCGTTGGTCACCATTCGTTCGGCGGCGTGTGGATCCGAGCATACGAAACCTTACGCCGACGACTGAAGGCGGCTGCCATCACCTCGATCGGTGCCCGCCATATTTCGCCTCTACCTGCACTGACAGGCGCTGTCAGCGCATTGTGAACGGCCTGTCAGCTTGGCCCGACATCTTTGGTTCATCGAAGGGCCACACCGGCCACGCAAGACCGAGGAGAACCACCATGCTGACCATCGCCGCCATCGTCCAACTGCTCATCGCGCTCGCCTTCGTGAGCATCCCGCTGGTCCGC
Source organism: Nocardia amikacinitolerans (assembly GCF_900215415.1). Lineage (NCBI taxonomy): Bacteria > Bacillati > Actinomycetota > Actinomycetes > Mycobacteriales > Nocardiaceae > Nocardia > Nocardia amikacinitolerans. Next base: position 184,412 of record NZ_OBEG01000007.1, read on the forward strand.
CACCGCTACGGCGCCGCCGCGAAGGCCGCCGCCGAGGCGGAACTGAACCGCCAGGGCGTCCGGCCCGGTGTGCTCGCCGAGCACGGCATGCGGTTCGACGCGGGCGGCCACGAGACCTGGGCTCCTTTGTCCATCGCGCTGGTCATGACCGCCCTTGCCGCACTGAACCTCGCGGCGAACCCGTGGGGCCAGACGCTGACCTGGATCTGCCAGGCGCTCGTTCTCCTCGTCAACGTCGTCATCCTGTACAGCAACCTGACCGCCGCCAAGGGCGTCGAAGCCGCTTTCGCCAAGACCGGCGACCCGGAACTCGCCCGCATCGACGCGCGCCGCTTCCTCGCCGCCGCCGAGGGCGCCTTCCCCCGCTGGGTGATGCCCTGGCTGCAGAACGCCCGCCACGCCATCGTGTTCGGCGGCTCGATCCTGGTCTTCCTGGCCCTGCTCGCCGCCTGAGCTCCCCAACCCCGGCGTGGGCTCGACCCGCGCCGGGTTCTTTGGCGTACGCAATCTTCGACTCCCACACACCCTGTGTACGCCTCGCATAGCCACCGCCTATGTGAGGCGTGTGAAACCTGTGTGGCACCACCCCAGCCGACAGGTTCGACCCTTCTGACACCCTGGACCGGTGCGTGTTGCTCTACTCGGTCCGGTCGCGGCTTTCGCCGACGACGGTTCCCCTCTGGATCTCGGCGGTGTGCGGCTCCGGATGCTCCTGGCCAGGCTCGCGCTGGAGGCGGGTCGCCCGGTCTCGGTAGACGCGCTCATCGACGGGTTGTGGGGTGAGCATCCACCGGCCGAGGCGGCGGGTGCCTTGCAAGCACTGGTCTCCCGCCTGCGCAAGGCGATTCGCGGCGCGGGCACCCTGGAACTCGGCCCCGGCGGCTACCGGCTCTCGGTGCGGCCGGAGGACGTGGACACCCACCGCTTCGAAACCGCGGCCGCCGAGGGACGCCGCGAACTGGCCGCGGGGAAGGTCGAGGCGGCGGCGGCCACATTCGCGGACGCGCTCGCGCTCTGGCGAGGTCCCGCGCTGGCCGACGTGCGGGACGCCCCGTTCGCCGATCTCTCGGTTGCCCGGCTCGAAGAGCTGAAAGCCGCTGTCGCCGAGGACAATTACGATGTCGAGCTGCGACTCGGCAGGCACGCCGAAGTGCTCACCGACCTGGAAACCGCCGCCGCCGAACGCCCGCTGGCCGAGCGGCTGGCCGGACTACGCATGCGGGCGCTGTCCGCCGCCGGTCGCCAATCCGACGCGCTCGCCGTCTACGAGCAGATCCGCGAGCGGCTCGGCGACGAACTCGGCGTCGACCCCTCCACCGAACTGCGCGACATCCACTTGGCGCTGTTGCGCGGTGAACTGGATCGCCCCGCAGCGCGTCCGGAGCCGACGGTGAGCCGAATTCCCCTGCCGCTCACCAACTTCGTCGGACGGGATCGCGAGCTGTCCCGAGTTTCCGAACTGCTCGCCGCGGGTCGTTTGGTCACGCTGGTCGGTCCGGGCGGCGCGGGCAAGACCCGCTTGGCGGTCGAAACCGTCAGCAGGCACCGGGCTTACGAGCGCGGCCGGGTCTGGTTGGTGCCGCTGGCCGGTGTGAGCACAGCGGAGCAGTTGACCGACACCGTGCTCGGCGCGCTGGCCTCCTGGGATATGCGCGTCTCCGACAATCGCCAGCCGCTCACCGGAATCGACCGCATCGCCGAGCTGCTCGACGTCGGCCCCGCCGTACTCGTGCTCGACAACTGCGAGCATCTGATCGAATCCGCCGCCGAACTGGCCGACGGTCTACTCGAAAGACTGCCGCAGCTACGGATTCTCGCGACGAGCAGGGAGCCGCTCGCCATCGCGGGGGAGACGCTGTACCAGCTCGGACCGCTCGAATTGCCGGGCGAGGCAGCAGAGTCCGCCGATGCCGCCGATGCGCCCGCGGTACGGCTCTTTCTGGATCGCGCGGTCGCGGCACGACCCGACTTCGTCCTGGACACCGAGACGGTCGGACCGGTGGTGGACATCTGCCGTCAGCTCGACGGCCTGCCGCTCGCGCTCGAATTGGCCGCCGCCAAACTGCGTTCGATGAGCGTCGAGCAGATCGCGCGCAGACTCGACGATCGCTTCCGGCTGCTGACCTCCGGCAGCCGCACCGCACTGCCGCGCCAGCGCACGCTGCTGGCGCTGGTGGCGTGGAGCTGGGACCTGCTCACCGAGCCGGAAAGGGTGCTGGCCCGCAGACTCTCGCTGTTCCCCGGCGGCGCGACCCTCGACGCGCTGGAAGCGATCTGCTCCGACGCGGCGCTGCCCGCCGAGGACATGCTGTACGTGGCCGACGCGCTGGTGGAGAAGTCCGTCCTCACCGTCTCGGGCGAGCGCTACCGCATGCTCGCGACCATTCGCGCCTACGCGGCCGACCGGCTGACGGAGTCCGGCGACGATCTCGCCGACCGCTTCGCCGAGCATTACCTGACGCTTGTCGAACGGTACGAACCACTGCTGCGCACGCGAGAACAGTTGCGCGCCATCGGCATCTTCGATGACGAACACGAAAACCTGGTAACCGCACTGCGATCGATGCTCGACGCGGGCGACGCAGTGCGCGCCGCGCGCTTCGTCGGCGGGTTGTTCTGGTACTGGGGCATCCGCGGCATGAGCACCCAGTTCGACACGTTCCTCGCCGCCGTGCTGAGTCTCGACGACGCGCTGCCCGCCCGTGAACGGTCCGCGCTGCGACTCGTGCAGCTGCTCGCGGGCGCGCCGATCGCGGAAGAGGTTCCGGTGCGGACGCTCATCGAGGACTGCGTCGCCGCCGACGCACTCGACTTCCACCCCGCGCTGCTGCTGTGGATTCCGCTGCTCGCCGCATCGGTGGGCGCCGACGACCTCGGCGACCGCGTGCTCGACCAGGCGCTGACCAACCGGGACCCCTGGGTGCGAGCCAGCGCGCACTGGGCGCGGGACTACGTGTGGACCGAACGTGGCGACCGTGCGGCGGGCGCCGAGGCCCGTGCGGCGGCGGTGCGCGGTTTCGAGGAGGTCGGCGACCGCTGGGGTCTCGGGATGGCGCTGCTCGCCGTCGGCCGCGACCACTCGCTGCGCGGCGAACACGCCCGCGCCATCGCCGTTTTCGAGCGCGGTGTCGCGGTCAGCAGCGAGCTTGGCGGCCAGGACGACCTGTTCCACTGCCGCGCCCGGCTCACCGTCGAACGCATGCGCGCGGGTGATCTCGTCGGCGCACTCCGCGACATCGAGGCGATGCGGCGGCAGGCCACCGCCCGCGGCCACCGCCGCAGCGCCGCGGAAACCCTCTTCGAACTCGCCGAATGGCACCGCCGCGCGGGCGACGTGCCCGCCGCCGACCACACCATCGACGAACTCGCCGCGATCGCCGACCGCCTCGGCCTCCCGGAAACCATGGCCGACGGTCTGATCGCCGCCGCCCGCCTGGCCAACCGCCTCGCCGACGGCGACGCGGCGGGAGCCCGCGCCCACCTCCCGCACGCCGCCGCAGGGCTGTTCTCCTTGGGCGACACGGCGAATACCGCCCACGTCGCCGAACTACTCGCCGAACTGCTCTCCCTCGAGAACACCCCCGAACTCGCCGCCGAAGCCCTCGGCCTCAGCGAAGCCCTCCGCGGCGACTTCGACGCGGGCGAACCCCGCCTCGCGGACTTGGTGAACACACTCACCAACCAACTAGGCCAGGAAACCTACAAGGCCGCCTACCATCGCACCGCCACCTTGCCCGCCCCCGAAGCCCTGACCCGCGTCCGTACAGCGGTGGGCCTCACCGACCAGTGACCGGCCGCAAGGCTTCGCATCGTGCCGAATGTGCTGTGCCGATCCTTGACGCGCCTCCCCCCGGCGGTGGGCCTCACCGACCAGTGACCGGCCGCAAGGCTTCGCATCGCGCTGGATGTGCACGGGAAACATGACCCGCCTCCGAACGGCGGTGGGCCTCACCGGCCAGTGAGTCCCGCCTGCACCGCGAGAGTGCTCGCAGCCAGTGGGTGCGGCCTGTGACTGCGGGAGACCTCCGCCCTAGTGCACCCCACGTTGGGAGGTCTCGCTGCCCGAGCGGGACCCGCCCGCGACGCCGTAACCCGCACGGCCCAATGAGCCCCGCCTGCACCGCGGTCGGCCAACGGTCGTGAGGATGGGGCGTCCCGACCGCGAGACCGCCCCGGTGGTGTGCGGTCTCGGGCGTCGGCGGCCCTCCCGCAGTGTGCGCGGATCATCGCGGCGGCGAATGTACGGCCTGCCTGAGGCCGACCGACCGGCGCCGACTCAGCGGACGCGCGCGAGTTGGCGGCGGCGGTTGCCGACGATCCGGCACACCACGTAGATCACGAACGAGATCGCCGTGACGAATGTCGAGACCGGGACGCCGGGGGCCAGCGACAGCAGGATGCCGCCGACCGCGGCGAGTTCGGCGAAGACGATCGCGAGCACCGTGGCGCGGGCGGGGTTGGCGGTGAGCTGGGCCGCCGCCGCGGCCGGGGTGATCAGCAGGGCCAGCACCAGCAGCGCGCCGACGATCTGGACGCCGAAGGCCGCAGTGATGCCGAGCAGCACGGCGAAGACGATCGCCAGCGCGCGCACCGGAACACCGCGCGCGACCGCGACTTCCGGGTCCGAACTGGCGAACAGCAGCGGGCGATAGATCACCGCGAGCACCGCGAGCACCAGCACCGTGCAGGTGATGAGCAGTGCGAGTCCGCTGTAGCCGACGCTGACCACCTGGCCGGTCAGCAGCGAGAACTTGGAACCGGCGCGTTCCGGCCCGAGCCAGAGGAAGAGCACGGAGAGGCCGAGGCCGAACGAGAGCACCACCGCGATCACGGAATCGCGTTCGCGCGCACGGGTTCCGAGCACGCCGAAGAGCACCGCGGCCACCACCGACCCGATGATCGCCCCGAGTCCGACACCGATTCCGGCGAGCAGCGCCGCGGCCGCGCCGGTCAGCGAGAGCTCACTGGTGCCGTGCACCGCGAACGACATCTGCCTGCTGATGATCAGCGGCCCGATCGCGCCGGCGAGCAGGCCGAGCAGGGCGGCGGCGAGCACCGCCTGCTGGACGAAGTCGTAGGACAGCAGATCGGCCGTTGTGGACAGGTCGAACATCTTCGAGAACACGTCGGCGAGCTTGTCGTTCACGCGCGGACCCCGCTCGTGTCGGGCTCGGCGTGGCAGTGCTGCGCCCCCGCCGCGCCGAGCGCGTCCATGGTGTCACCGGTGCCGACCACCACCAGCCGTCCGCGCACGCGTAGCACGTCGACCTCGGTCTGGTACAGCTCGGAGAGCACCTCGGAGGTCATCACCTCGTCGGGCGCGCCGATCCGGAATTTGCCGTCCACCAGGTACAGCACCCGATCCACCAGGGGCAGAATCGGATTGATCTCGTGGGTCACGAAGAGCACCGCGGTGTCGTGGCCGCGCCTGCGCCGGTCGATGAGCTCGGCGACCAGCCGCTGGTTGGCCAGGTCCAAGCTCAGCAGCGGTTCGTCGCAGAGCAGCACCTTCGGATCGCCGACCAGCGCCTGGGCCACCCGCAGCCGCTGCTGTTCGCCGCCGGACATGGATTCCAGCGGCGCGTGCGCGAACTTCTCCGCGCCGACGGCCGCGATGGCGGCGGCCACCTTCCTGTTGCGTTCGGCCCGCCCGCGCAGTCCGAGGCCCCACCGGTGCCCGTCCACGCCGAGACCGACCAGGTCGACGCCACGCAGCTGCACGCCCGCGTCGATCGTCTTCTGTTGCGGCACATAGCCGATGTCGGGGTTGCCCGCGCGCGCTGGCGAACCGGCGACGAACGCCCGCCCGGAACCCAGCGTGAGCTGACCGAGCAGCACCTTCAACAGCGAGGTCTTGCCGGAGCCGTTGGGCCCGAGCACGGCGATGAACTCGCCGGGCGCCACGTCGAGGTCGAGGCCCTGCCAGAGGGTGCGGTCGCCGAACGAGAGCCGGGCGTCGTCGAGCCGAACGGCGGCCGCGCCGTCGGTGTCCGCGCGCCGCCGCCGCTCCTGTGCGGTGTGTTCGGTAAGCGGGGCTCTCTCGCTCATGACCATCTCGACCAACTGCTCTTCGATCAGCCAAGCGCCTTGGCGAGCGCTTCGGTGTTCTTGGTCTGCCACTGGATGTAATCCATTCCCTCGGGCAGGGTTTCGGTCACCTCGACGACGGCGACACCGTTGCTTTCGGCGAGCCCGCGCAGGTCTCGGGTGATCTTGTCCTCGGTCTGCACGTTGTAGATCAGTGCGCGAACCTGCTTGCCGGTCAGCAGATCCCTGGTCTCGGCGACGGCCGCGGGAGCGGGATCGGTCTCCTGCTCGATCGCTTCCTGGAACTCGTGCGGGGTGCGGTCTTCCGCGCCCGCGGCGCGCAGCAGGTAGTGCGCGAGCGGTTCGGTCTGCAGCACAGGAGTTTTCGGGTGCGCGGCGGCGATCGCGCCGGTGGCCGCGGTGATTCCGGCCAGCTGCGTCTTGAAGGTCGCGGCGCGCGCCGTGTAGTCCGCGGCGTGCGCCGAGTCGATCTCGCCGAGGGCGGTGGCGATCTGGTCGGCGACCGCGCCGACGGTGCGCACGTCGTACCAGACGTGCTCGTTCTCGTCGGCCTTGTCGGGCCGGGACTCGAAGGCGTCGACCGTGCGCTTGTCCTTGCCGGAGATGGCCTTCTCGACGAACTCGTCGTAGCCGCCACCGTTGTAGACGATCAGGTCGGCGTCGCTGATCTTCGCCGATTCCACCGCGGAGGTCTCGTGCGAGTGCGGGTCGGCGGCCGGATCGGTGATGAGCGAGGTCACGGTCGCGTCCGGTCCCGCGACGGCGGCGGCGATAGTGCCCCACACGTTGGTGGAGGCGACCACCTCGGGCTTATCCGAAGCGTCGGAGCCGCCGCAGGCGGTCAACAGAAGGGCCATCCCCACGGCGGCGCCGGCGAACTTCAGGGCAATGCGACTACTCACGCGGGGAAACTCCTGGCGATGCGGTCAGAGCAGGGTGAGTGCTCCAACCCATAATGGAAACCGTTACCGTTTTACTTTATCAGCAACCCGCAACCCGGCCACCGCCCGGCCACCGCCACATCGCTGCCGAATCCGGCCCGGACACGCGAAGGCCCGCGAACCGCTCGGTCCGCGGGCCTCGAAGGCCGACCGCTCAGACGAGAACTTCCACCGGCTGGGCGAGCAACTGCGCGCAGCGCAGCAGACCGAGGTGGCTGTAGGCCTGCGGGTGGTTGCCAAGCGACCGCTCGGCCACCGGGTCGTACTCCTCGCTGAGCAGCCCGGTCGGCCCGGCCACGTCCACCAGCTGGGCGAACAGCGCCTCGGCGTCCGAACGCTTGCCGATCAGCAGGTACGCCTCGACCAGCCAGGCCGCGCACAGGTGGAACCCGCCCTCGCCGCCGGGCAGGCCGTCGTCGTGGTGGTACCGGTAGACGGTCGAACCGCTGCGCAGCTCGGCCTCGGTCGCCACCACCGTCGCGGCGAAGCGCGGGTCGGAGGGGTCGATCAGCCCGCTGAGGCCGATGTGCAGGGTGGCCGCGTCCAGATCGGTGCCGTCGTAGGCCGCGGTGAACGACTGAACCTCGTCGTTCCAGCCCTTGGTCTTGACCTCCTCGGCGATGGTCTCGCGCAGTTCGAGCCATTCCGGGTCGATCTCCCGGTCGAACTTCTGCGCCAGCGTCAGCGCCCGGTCGACGGTCAGCCAGCCCATCACCTTCGAGTACACGTGGTGGCGCGGGTTGCCGCGGATCTCCCAGATGCCGTGGTCCGGCTCGGTCCAGCGCCGCTGCACCGCGGAGACCATGGCGTGCACCAGCTCCCAGTCGGCGTCCGGCAGCGCGCGGGCCGGGTCGGTGATGCCCTTGCGCTCGCGTGCGTGCGCGAGCGTCGCGATCAGGTCGACGATCGGGCCGAAGACGTCGAGCTGCACCTGCATGTTCGCCGCGTTGCCGACGCGCACCGGCCGCGACCCGGCGTAACCGGGCAGCTGGTCGATGACGGCCTCGGGCGGCAGCGTCTCGCCGTAGATCGTGTACAGCGGGTGCAGCCGCTCCGGTCCGGGCAGGGTCTCCAGCACGCGGTGCACCCAGCCGAGGAACTCGTCGGCCTCGGTGAGCGAACCGAGGTTGACCAGCGCCTGCGCGGTGAGCGCCGCGTCGCGCAGCCAGCAGTAGCGGTAGTCCCAGTTGCGCACGCCGCCGATGTCCTCGGGCAGCGAGGTGGTCGCCGCGGCGAGGATCGAGCCGGACGGCGCGTGCACCAGTCCGCGCAGGGTGAGGGCCGAGCGCTTCATGAGGTCGGGCTTGAGCGGCGGCAGCTCCAGCGCGCTCGACCACTCCGACCAGTACCGCTGCGCCTCCCTGCGGCGCTCCGGCTCGCCGGTCATGGCGGGCGCGAGATCCTGTGTGCCGCAGCGCAGTTCCAGCACGATCGGACCGATCGCCGGATCCACAACGGCGCGCGCCACATCGTGCGTTCCGTCGCTCTCGATCGTCCAGCGGACGCCGGGGGAGCGCAGCACCATCGGATCGTTGGTGCCGAGCACCCGCAGACCGGACGGCTCGGATTCGAGCGTCACCGGCACCTGGCCGAACTCCGGTCGCGGCGCGAAGGTGACGACCGCCTTGGCGACACCGGTGATCACCCTGGTCAGATCGGTGCGGTTGGGCGCCACGTCGTGCGGCAGGTAGTCGACGACCTGCAAGCTGGCCCAACGGGTTTCGACGGTCATGGTGCCGTCCACGTAGCGCTGCGAGAGCGGCAGCCCCGGCCGCTCCGGCGCGATCGTGAAGTGGCCCGCTTGGGGTCCGCCGAGCAGGTGCGCGAACACCGCGGCCGAGTCCGGCTCCGGGTGGCAGAACCAGGTGACCGTGGCGTCCGGGGTGAGCAGCGCCACCGAACGCGGGCTGGCCAGCATGGTCAGCCGCTCGATGCGCGGCGCGCTCGCGCCCGCCAGCCAGGTGCGCCGCTCCTCCAACAGGAAGGCCAGCGCGCACGCGACCTGCTCGGTGGTGTCGACCCGGTACTTGGCCAGGCTGTCGCCCTCGCCGACCTTGATGCCGACATCCGGACCGGAGAGCACGCGGAAGGCCTTCTCGTCGGTGACGTCGTCGCCGAAGAACACCGCCGCCGTCGCGCCCTCCTGATGGCGGATGGTGTCCAGCGCGGTGCCCTTGTCGGTGGCGACGACGGCCAGCTCGATGACGGCCTTGCCCTCGGTGACCTGAACGCCGACCCAGCAGGCGGGCCCCTGGCGCACCGAGGTCAGCGCCCGTCGCCCGATCTCGGGGCTGGCGTTGCGCACGTGCAGGGCGACGCTCGCCGGCTTGATCTCGACGGTGACGCCGGGATTGCCCGCGGCGATGTGCGTCAGCGCGGTCTGTACTTCTTGCAGTAGCTGCCTGGCGTCGTTGTCGATCGCGTGCACGAAGCCGACGTCGAACTCCGAGCCGTGGCTACCGATCAGTTGCACCTCGACCGGAAGCCGGGAGAGTGCCGCGAGATCGCGCAGCGCGCGGCCGGAGATGACGGCCGCCGTTGTTCCGGTGAGACCGGCGAGTGCGCGTAGCGCGCTCACCGATTCTCGGTGCGGATACGCCTTGGCGGGGTCGGAGACGATCGGGGCCAAAGTCCCGTCGTAGTCCGACGCGACCAAGAGTCTCGGCTCGCGCGCGACCGTCGACAAAGCTCGTCGAAGTTCCTGTGGCAGATCCTGTGCGCTCACGCATCCAACCTAGTGATCGGAGGAGTTGTTTCAGGGGCGGGCAAAACAATACTGTGTTGAATTCATCGCACCGCAGCGCGCCGGTATGCGTGCGCACGATTGCAACTGGGTTATCGGGATTTGCCCAGTTAACGCACAGGTAACCAGCAAGTAACTTTCCGCGGACGCGAGCGGAGTCGGGTCGCGCGGCGATCGCGAGGATCGGCACGCCCGTACCGATTCGCTCCGGCGGGTAAGTCGGATGCGAGTCGCTTTGTCGGACATGGCGGTTCGCGGTCTGCTCCGCGTGCAGTGGCAAGCGCGGCATAACACCACGGTAGCCCGGTCGCGGGCGGTGTGCCCGTCGACCGGGCTCCCCGATCCGATTCGGTTGGCGCGGTAATCGCCTTTGGCTATTTCGCCGCTTGATCTCCGAGGAGGAGATCCACGGTCAGTTCGAGACGATCTGTGACATCCGTCGCGGAAGCCCGTCGAGTGAGCCACGCCACCAGATTGGAAAGCCACACGTCACTGATGACGCGGGCAATGGCGAGTTGCCGTTCGGTCGGTTCTCCGTCGTTCATGGCGCGGGCGAAAACGCGGTCCATCACCTTGCCGACGCGGTCCACCTCGGCGGCGGCCGACGCGTCGGCGAACATGAACGCGCGTGTCATGGCCTCGGTGAGCAGTGGGTCGCGCTGCATCATCCTGGTGATCTGGGTGAGCAGCAGGTGCATGCGCTCGCGCGGCGTCGTCCCGGCGAGCGGCTTGCGTTTGCCCTCGATCTGCTCGAATTCCCTGGCCAGCGCCGAGACCAGCAGGTGCACTTTCGACGGGAAGTACCGGTACAGAGTGCCGACGGCCACATCAGCGCGCTCCGCGACGGCGCGCATCTGCACCGCGTCGTATCCACCCTTGGAGGCGAGCGCCAGCGTCGCGTCCAGGATGCGCTTGCGCCGCTCGCGCTGCGCGGCCGAGCTCAGATCGTCCTCGCTGAGCGTCGTCACGGTCGCTGGGCGGGCAGCGCTCGTGTCGGCGGGCTGCGATCGGGAGGGGCTGGCCATCGAAAAGGGTCCTTTCCTCGAACGTCGTACGGCGGCCTGGCGCGCGGTGCTCACCGATGCGGATTGGCCGTCTCTTGACTTCCGCCCGGCGATGATATTAGAACATGTTCTAGGTGTGGGAGTCACGCCGGAAAGGCGGGTTGGAGTGTGACCATCGCCACCACTGACGAGCATAAAGCCGTTCAGGAGTCGATGCGGGGCTGGGCTGGATCGGTCCGGCCGATTGCAACAATGCGGGCCGAGCCGGTCGGCTTCTGGCGCACGTACTGGCCCGCGCTGGCCGAACTCGGGATCTTCCGTGTCGCGGTGGCCGAGGACGCGGGCGGCGACGGCGGGTCGGTCGCCGATCTCGCAGTCCTGCTGGAGCAGGCCGCGCACGATCTGGTGGGCGGCCCGGTGCTCAGCACCGCCCTTGCCAACCTGGTCACCGCGGGCGCTCTTGCCGAAGACCTCCCATGCGGTGTCGCGCTCGACGTCGTTGTCGGTCCGGACGTTTCGTCCGAGACGGGTGTGAGCGTACCCGCCGCGGACTCGGACGTGTTGCTCACCGGTGTCTGGGACCTCGTGCTCGGGGCCGCTTCCGGCACCGCCGTGCTACTTCCGGTGACCAGCCCGGACGGGCAGCGCTGGTGCCTGGTGCCGCCGGGCGCCGCCGGTCTGCGCGTCGACGAGCTGACCTCGGCCGACCCGAGCACGCCGCTGGCCCGTGTGCACTGCACCGATGTCGCGGTGCCCGCCGAGCGGGTGTTCGCCTCCCCGCACCGGGTCGAAGACCTGCTCGTCGCGCTCGTTGCCGCCGAGCTTGCCGGCGTCGCGGGCTGGTGTCTGGAGACCGCGGTCGAATACGCCAAGGTGCGTGAGCAATTCGGTCGCAAGATCGGTTCCTTCCAGGCGGTCAAGCACATCTGCGCCTGGATGCTGTGCCGCACCGAGCTGATCCGCTCGGTCGCGCTGGACGCCGCCGCCGCCGTCGACGAGGGCGGCGCCGAACTGCCGATCGCGGCCGCCATCGCCGCGGCCATCTCGCTGGACGCCGCGGTGGAGACGGCCAAGGACTGCATCCAGGTGCTCGGCGGCATCGGCTTCACCTGGGAACACGACGCCCACTTCTACCTGCGCAGGGCGACGGCGCTGCGCCAGCTGCTCGGCGGCTCGGCGCGCTGGCGGGCCAGGGTCACCGAACTGACTCGTGCCGGATTGCGCAGGACCACCGGCGCGGACCGGGTCTTCGCCGCCGAGGGCGTCGACGTGGACGGCGCGGCGACCAACGACCTGGCCGCCGAGGTGGCCGCGATCGCCGCACTGCCGGTGGACCGGCAGCGCGACGCACTGGTCGACGCGGGCCTCGCCATGCCGCACTGGCCCGCGCCCTACGGCCGCGGCGCCGACCCGATGACCGGGTTGGTGATCTCCGAGGAGCTGCGCCGCGCGGGCGTGGCCGCACCCGACCTGGCCATCGGCGGGTGGGCGATCCCGACCCTGTTGCAGCACGGCACTCCCGAGCAGATCGACCGGTTCGCCTGGCCGACCCTGCGCGGGGAGGTGGTGTGGTGCCAGCTGTTCAGCGAGCCAGGCGCGGGTTCCGATCTCGCCGCGTTGCGCACCACCGCCAAGCGGGTCGAGGGCGGCTGGGTGCTGAACGGCCAGAAGGTCTGGACTTCGTTGGGCGACAAGGCGAACTGGGGCATCTGCCTGGCGCGCACCGACGCCGAGGCGCCCAAGCACCGCGGCATCTCCTACTTCCTCGTCGACATGCGAAGCAAGGGTGTGGAGATCCGCCCGCTGGTGCAGATCACCGGCGAGGCGCGGTTCAGCGAGGTGTTCCTCGACGACGTCTTCGTCCCCGACGACTGCCTGGTCGGCGCGCTGAACAACGGCTGGAAGATCGCCCGTTCCACGCTGTCCACCGAACGGGTCGCCATGGGCGGCAACGGAATCGGGCCGGTGCTCGAGGAGCTGATCGCCAAGCTGCCCGCCACCGGACCAGGCGCGGAGCTGCGCAACGACCGGCTCGGCGGCTTCGTCGCGGAGGCCATCGCCGGACTGCTGCTCGAACAGCGTGCCGCGGTCGCGATGCTGGCGGGCGCCGACCCTGGCGCGCAGAGCAGCGTGCGCAAGCTGGTCGGCGTGCGGCACCGGCAGGCGGTCGCGGAGTTCGCCGTCGAGGCGGCGGGACCGAACGGTGCGCTGGAGTCGGACGAGGTGACCGAATTCCTGCTCACCCGCTGTCTTTCCATCGCGGGAGGCACCGAGCAGATCCTGCTCACCGTGGCAGGTGAGCGGATTCTCGGGCTGCCGCGCGACGCGGACAGCTGACGAAACTCGACTGGGAGAACAGCGTGGACTTCACCAGGGACGAGCGCCAAGACGCCGTCGCCGAAGTAGTAGTGAGCTTGCTGGAGCGCGAATCCGCGCGGGATATGGAGCTGTGGCCGACCCTCGTCGAGTCGGGACTGCTCGCGGTCGCGCTACCGGAGCGCTTCGGCGGCGACGGCATGGGCCTGCCGGAGGTCTCGGTGCTGCTCACCGAGCTGGCCGTCGACGCGGTCGCCGTGCCCGCCCTGCCGACCTTGGGTTTCGCCCTGCTCGCGCTGCTACCCGTCCTGCCGGACGAGCAGGCCGAGGCCATCTGCCCCGAGATCGCGAAGGGCGCGGTGCTCACCGCGGCGCTCAGCGAGCCCGGTGCGCCCTTCGCCGCGACGCCGAAGACGACCGCGGTCGCCGAAGGGTCCGTCGTGCGAATCAGCGGGCACAAGGTCGCGGTGCCCTACGCCGAGCAGGCGCGCTGGCTGTTGATCCCGACCGATTCCGGTATCGCGCTCGTCGAGGGCGACGCCGCGGGCCTGACCGTCACGCCGTCGCCGACCTCGGGCGGCCTGCCCGAGGGCAGCGTCCTGTTGGACAACGTGGAGATCCCCGCCGAGCAGCTGCTACCCGGTGATCTCGCGCGGCTGCACCGGCTCGCCGTCGCGAGCATCGGCTCGGTCGCCGACGGACTGCTGAAGGGCGCGCTGGTGCTCACCGCCGAACACCTGCGGGTACGGCGGCAGTTCGGTAGGCCGCTCGCCGAATTCCAGGCGGTGGCGCAGCAGATCGCCGATCTGTACGTGGTGTCCCGCACCCTGCACGCCGCGGCCGTCTCGGCGAACTGGGCGCTCTCGCTGTCCGACGCCGATTCCGCGCACCTCGAGCGCGTCGACGACGACCTCGACGTACTCGCCTATACCGTGGCCTCCGAGCTGCCCGCCGCCATGCAGAAGTGCCACCACCTGCACGGAGGCCTCGGCGTCGACGTGACCCATCCGATGCACCGCTACTACTCCCAGGCCAAGGACATCGCCCGCTGGCTCGGCGGCGCGTCGTTCCGCCTGGATCGTCTAGGAGCAAGATGTTCATCGATCTGACCGCCGAGCAGCGCGCGCTGCGCGACGAACTCCGCAGGTACTTCGCCGATCTCGTCACTCCCGAAGAGGAGGCCGAGATGGCGGTGAACCGGCACGGTGACGCCTACCGCGCCGTGGTCAAGCGCATGGGCCGCGACGGCTGGCTCGGTGTCGGCTGGCCGAAGGAATACGGCGGGCAGGGTTTCGGGCCCGTCGAACAGCAGATCTTCTTCAACGAGGCGGTGCGCGCCGATGTGCCGCTGCCGCTGGTGACGCTGCTGACCGTCGGCCCGACCTTGCAGTCCTTCGGCACCGACGCGCAGAAGCAGAAGTTCCTGCCCGGAATCCTCTCCGGCGACATCCATTTCGCGATCGGCTACTCCGAGCCGGAGGCTGGCACCGATCTGGCGTCGCTGCGCACCAGCGCGGTCCGCGACGCCTCCGGCGACTGGATCGTCAACGGGCAGAAGATCTTCACCACCGGCGCGCACGAGGCCGACTACGTCTGGCTGGCCTGCCGCACCGGTACCGCGGAGTCGCGCCATCGCGGCATCACGATCCTGATCGTGGACACCAAGGACCCCGGCTACTCGTGGACGCCGATCATCACCTGCGACGGCGCCCACCACACCAACGCCACCTATTTCGACAACGTCCGGGTCCCCGCCGACATGCTGGTCGGCGAGGAGAACCGGGGCTGGCGGCTGATCACCACCCAGCTCAACCACGAGCGGGTCAGCCTCGGTCCGTCGGGCAAGATCGAACAGCTCTACGACCGGGTGCGCGACTGGGCGCGTCCGCGCGGGCTGCTCGTCGAACCCGATGTGCAGCGCTCGCTGGGCCGCATGCACGCCATGGTGCGGCTCAACGAATTGCTGAACTGGCAGGTCGCGGGGACAGTCGACGGCGATCAGTCGCAGGTCATCGCCGACGCATCGGCCACCAAGATCTTCTCCACCGAATCGCTCCAGGAAGCGGGCCGCCTTGCCGAGGAGATCGTCGGCCGCCACGGCGATCCGGCCGAGCCCGCCACCGCCGAACTGCTCACCTGGCTGGACCGGCGCACCAAACAGAACCTCGTGGTGACCTTCGGCGGCGGCGTCAACGAGATCATGCGCGAACTCGTCGCCACCGCCGGATTGAACCTGCCGCGAGTACCCCGATAGGAAGAAGGAGCCGCGCGTGCCGGACACGTCAACGCCGGAAGCGATCGTCGCCGCCGCAGAGAAGATCATCGCGGCGGGCGAGTGCGCGCCGCGCCTCGCGCGCGACCCGGTGAACCAGCCGATGATCAACAACTGGGTCGAGGCCATCGGCGACACCAACCCGATCTACGTCGACGAGGCCGCCGCCCGTGCCGCGGGCCACCCTGGCATCGTCGCGCCGCCCGCCATGGCGCAGGTGTGGACCATGTTCGGGCTCAACGGTGTTCGCCCGTCCGACGACCCGATGGGGGCCACCACCGAACTGCTCGACGAGGCGGGATTCACCTCGGTGGTCGGCACCAACTGCGAGCAGATCTACCACCGCTACCTGGTGCCAGGCGAACAGGTGAGTGTCACAAGTCGGCTGGAGAGCATCACCGGACCCAAGCGCACCGGGCTCGGCGACGGATGGTTCGTCACCTTCCGCACGTCCTGGCGCGTTGGCGACGAGCTCGTCACCGAAATGCTGTTCCGCATACTGAAGTTCGCGCCAGGCACCTCAGCCGCCCCGGCGAAACCGGCGGGGGAACGGGTCAAGCCGCTCGTCTCGTTGGACACCGAATTCTTCTGGGAGGGCGCGAAACTCGGCGAGTTGCGGATCCAGAAGCTGCCGGACGGCACGCTGCGGCACCCGCCGATCCCCGCGCTGTGGAAGGACAAATCCGAGCCGACCGACTACGTGGTCGCCTCGGGGCGCGGCACGGTGTTCAGCTACGTCGTGCATCACGCGCCGAAAGTGCCAGGGCGGGAACTGCCGTTCGTGGTCGCGCTTGTCGAATTGGAGGAAGGCGTGCGCATGCTCGGTGAACTGCGCGGCATCGAGCCGGCCGAGGTCGAGGTGGGCCTGCCGGTGCGGGTCGAGTTCGAGAAGCTCGAAGACGAGGCCGTGCTGCCGTATTGGACGGTGAACAAATGACGACAGCATCGCGAAGCGATTCCTCGAGGGGTGGTGGCCGGGCGACGGGTGGGCCGACAGCATCGCGAAGCGATTCCTCGAGGGGTGGTGGTCGGGCGACGGGTGGGCCCGCGACTACCGAACCAACTTCCGTGCAGGTCGGCACGACGCTGCCGGAACTGGTCGTGCACGCCGACCCGACCTTCGTCATCAGCACGGCGCTCGCCACCCGCGATTTCCAGGACGTGCACCACGACAGGGACAAGGCCGTCGCGCGCGGATCGAAGGACATCTTCGTCAACATCCTCACCGACACCGGCCTGGTGCAGCGCTTCGTCACCGACTGGGCGGGCCCGCGCGCCATCGTGAAGTCGATCGCGCTGCGCCTCGGGGTGCCGCTGTACGCGGGCGACACGCTGACTCTCACCGGCACGGTGAGCGCGGTCGACGGCGACGACATCCACATCGACGTCGTCGGGCGCGACAGCCTCGGCGACCACATCACGGCGAAAGTCGTCATCGCGCTGCGGGGTACCAATGACTGAGCAGAAGCTGTCGGGACGCGCCGCCATCGTCGGCATCGGCGCCACCGATTTCTCCAAGGACTCCGGCCGCAGTGAGCTGCGTTTGGCGGCCGAGGCGGTGACCGCCGCGCTCGCCGACGCGGGCCTCACGCCCGCCGACGTGGACGGCCTGACCACCTTCACCATGGACACCAACACCCAGGCCGCGGTCGCGCGCGCCACGGGGATTCCGCAGCTGAAGTTCTTCAGCCACATCGGTTACGGCGGCGGCGCGGCCTGCGCGACCGTGCAGCAGGCCGCGATGGCGGTGGCCACCGGCGTCGCCGACGTGGTGGTCGCCTACCGCGCGTTCAACGAGCGTTCGGTGTCGCGGTTCGGTCAGTTCTCCACGGCGCTGGCCACCGCGCCGACCTCCTCGGGCATCGACGCGGGCTGGTCCTATCCGCACGGGCTCGGCACGCCCGCCGCGCAGGTCGCCATGGTGGCGCGCCGCTACATGCACGTCTACGGCGCGACCAGCGAGGATTTCGGCCGAGTCGCCGTCGCCGATCGCAAGCACGCCGCGGTGAACCCGGACGCCTTCTTCTACGGCAAGCCGATCACCCTGGACGACCACCAGAATTCGCGCTGGATCGCCGAGCCGCTGCATCTGCTCGACTGCTGCCAGGAGTCCGACGGCGGCGTCGCCATCGTGGTGACCAGCGTCGAGCGGGCCCGCGACCTGCCGCAGAAGCCCGCGGTGATCACCGGCGCCGCGCAGGGTTCCGGCGCGGACCAGTACGTGATGACCAGCTACTACCGCGACGCCATGACCGGCCTTCCGGAGATGGGCCTCGTCGGCGAACAGCTCTGGGCGCAAAGCGGTTTGGGTCCGCAGGACATGCAGGCCGCTATCCTCTACGACCACTTCACCCCGTTCGTGCTCATGCAGCTCGAGGAGCTCGGGTTCTGCGGTCGCGGTGAGGCGAAGGATTTCGTCAAGGACGGCGCGATCGAACTGGGCGGCAGGCTGCCGCTCAACACGCACGGCGGCCAGCTCGGCGAGGCGTACATCCACGGCATGAACGGCATCGCCGAAGCGGTGCGCCAGATTCGCGGCACCTCGGTCAACCAGGTCGACTCGCTGCGGAACATTCTGGTGACCGCGGGGACCGGTGTGCCGACCTCGGGTCTGGTGTTGAGCGCCAACTGATTTCGCGTGCGCCCACTCGACGTGGGCGCCGGTCGGGTCGGCCATTCGGTAGGCACCCGCACCGGCTGGGGTCGGCCATTTGGTTGGTGCCCGCACCGGCTGGGTCGGCCATTCGGTTGGCGCCCGCACGGCAGGGTAGGCCATTCGGTCGGCGCGTTCGCCTGCGCACGATCGCCCTGCCCACATGGCGACGTGGTAGTCGGCCGAGCGCGGCACGCCAAGTGCGGCACACATGCCGCGCGGCTCATCGCCCGCGCCGCCGCCGACCCGATCTGGGCGACCGCGAGACGAGGTGATCGACGCGGAGCGGGACCGCACCGGCTGGGTCGGGCCATTCGAGTCGGCGGCCACACCGGCCGGTGTGCGAGGTTGGTGCCTGCCGAAATATCGAGCCCGGTGCCGGGCGGCCGCGTCCATCAGCTGCGTTCGCTCGGCAGGCGGTGCCTTCTATTCGGTGCTGCCGATGGCCGCGCGGATGGTCGCCGCGCACAAGGCCGGGTCATCGATCATCGGGACATGTCCGACGGCGGGAAGTTCCACATACCGCGCGTCGGGGATACGGCGCCGTGCGACAGCTCCGTTCACCGACGGCGGGAAGATGCGGTCCTTCGCCGACCAGGCGAGAGTGATGGGGCACGGCAGTGTGGGCATGGGCGCGACGCTTTCGGTGCTGCGCAGGATCTCGTAGGCGGCGGGGCAGTCGACGAGATCCTGTATCGCAGCGAGCGCTCGAGCCGCGGTCAGGCGATCGCCGTGTACCGCGACATCATTGAAGAGCAGTTTGCGGACGACAGCCGAACGCACCGGCAGCGGCGCGATCCGGTGCGCGACGTCCGCCAAGCGTTTCGTGCGGCGGAGCTTGCCGGTGGGCGCGGTTTCGTCGGCGGTGCCGGTTGTCCAGAATCCCGCCGGGGACAGTGCGCAGACCGAGCGCGCGCGGCCACGGCGGGCGAGCTCGATGCCCATCCATCCGCCAAGCGAGTTTCCGGCGATGTGCACTGTGCGCACGCCGCGTTCGTCGAGCAGTCGTTCGGTGACATCGACGAGATGCTCGATCGTCGCCGCGCCCTCGGCTTGCGGACCGCCGCGGTGCCCGGCGGCGGTCGGCACGATGAGATCGAACTCGTCGGCGAGCAGCGGAACGACTTCGTCCCATGCGGCGGCGGACATCGTCACGCCGTGCAACAGCAGTAGGGGATCTTTGCTCACGAACTTCTCCGACGGCATCGAGGACTCCGGACAGCGGCCGACACAGTCCTTCGGTGCGCGACCATCCGCGAAGTCTGCGGACAGACAGCGTTCGCTGTCAATCAGTCGAGCCTTGTTCGCCGCGGCGATCGAGTTCGGTGTCGAGCGCCGATCGCCGCGCGTAGTTTGGAGCGGCAATGTCGCCGCGACGGGAGGAGCCTCATGACCGACCGGCACCTTGTCGATGTCCACATCCTGCTCGTCCGCGGCGGCGAGGTGCTGCTGAGCAGGCGGCGCAGCGACGACGAATTCGACGGACGCTGGCACCTGCCCGCGGGAAAGCTGGAAGCGGGCGAGTCGGCCACGGCGGGCGCGGCCCGCGAGGCGATGGAGGAGATCGGCGTGGTCGTCGACCCGGCCGACCTCCGCCACATCCACACCGCGCACGTCGTCGGATCGGGCCGCGAAGCCCGCCTCGGGCTCTTCTTCGAGGCCGTGAATTGGTCAGGCGAACCGGTCAACCGCGAGCCCGACAAGTGCTACGAACTGGCCTGGTTCGCCTTGACGGCATTGCCAAGCGACCTCATCGAATACCCCGCCGCAGGCATCCGCGCCTACTTCACCGGCGCCACCTACTCCCAACGCGGCTGGCCCGTCTAGCCCGTGCCCGGGCATGCCCCGGTCTAGTACTGCGGCTCAAAGCCCCTCCCGCCCACATGCCTTCTGCACGCCGGCGCGCGCGCCCAATGCGGCTGTGCACCACTGCCACACCCCCCCACATAGTTCGGCGCCCGCGCCCACCGCGGCCGTGCACCGCTGCCACAGAGCTTCCGTACGCCTCACATAGCCAGTGCCTATGTGACGCGTGCGAAAGGCTTGTGGCGAAGGGTCCGGCGCGGCAGTGCATTGCTGCCACATATCTTCCGCACGCCTCACATAGCGGGTGCCCGCGTCCACCGCCGCCGTGCGCCGCTGCCACATGCCTTCTGCACGCCTCACGCAGTCGGTGCCCGCGCCCAGCGCGGCCGTGCACCGCTGCCACAGAGCTTCCGTACGCCTCACATAGCCAGTACCTATGTGACGCGTGCGAAAGGCTTGTGGCGAAGGGGCCGGCGCGGCAGTGCATTGCTGCCACATATCTTCCGCACGCTTCACATAGCCGGTGCCTATGTGAAGCGTGCGAAAGGTGTGTGGCGCGGGTCCGTCGCGGCGGTGCATTGCTGCCCATACAGCTTCCGCACGCCTCACATGGCCAGTGTCCGCGTCCAGTGCGGCCGTGCGCCGCTGCCACATGTCTTCCGCACGGTTCACATAGCCGGCGCCTATGTGAAGCGTGCGAAACTCTGTGGCCAAGTTCTGGCGCGGCTGTGCACTGCTGCCACATATCTTCCATACGCTTCACATAGCCGGTGCCTATGTGAAGCGTATGAAAGGTGTGTGGTACCAACATCTTCGGCGTGGCATGGCAGATCGGCGGACCCGTGCGGTGGCTCTGCTTGTCAGCGGCGGAGGTAGGCGGACAGGAGTGTCGTCAGCTGGGTGATGCTGGCGGGTGTGCCCGCGGGGAGGGCGCTGCGGCTGCCTGCGAAGCGGTCGAAGACCGCGCCCTCGAGGATGGCGACGAAGTCGGCGGCGGCGGTGTCCGGGTCGGGGAAGCCGTTGGCGCGGAACAGTTCTCGGGCGCGTTCGACCGAGAAGAGGCTGTTGGCGAGCCGGGGGTGCAGTTCCGGGTCGCCGATCAGGTCGATGATCAGTGCGTGCCGGGCGATCAGGTGGTCGCGGCGTTCGAGGAGCAGCCGGTCCAACCAGACCGCGATGCCGTTGGCGATGGAGGGCAGGTCGGTCGTCTCGGGTGCGTCGAACTTCGCCGCGACGAAATCGCTTCGGGAACGGGCGGATATCCGGTCGGCGATCGCCTCGATCAGCGCGCGTTTGGTGCGGAAGTAATAGGAGGACGATCCGGGCGGCAGTGCCAGCTCGGTGTCCAGCGCGCGGTGCGTCAGCGCGCGCAGGCCGCGCCGGGCGATCAGTTCGATGGCTGCGTCGACGATCAGGGTGCGGCGGTCGGTTGTGGACATCATCACCTCCCCTAGTCCGCATCCCGCGCCATGCTCTACAACTGTAGAGGACTCTACATCTGTAGAGCGAGGAGGCTGGGATGACGATCGAACTCGACCGGGATCAGCGCGCGGCGGCCGACCGGCTGGCTCGCCTCGTGGACCGGCGCGGCCGCCCGATCAAAGGTGCGCGGGGCGTCTACCTGCACGGTCGGCCAGGCCGCGGCAAGACCATGCTGATGGACCGTTTCCTCGCCACCGCCGACGCCGACCGCGCGAAGCGCTATCACTTCCACTGGTTCTTCGCCGAATTGCACAGCGCCGCACACGAAACCGGCTCGATCGACACCGCCATCGAGCGTCTGCTCGGCACCGCGCGCCTGGTCTGCTTCGACGAGTTCCACGTTCACGACATCGGCGACGCCATGCTCGTCGCCCGCATGCTGGATGCCCTCTTCGCCCGCCGCATCGCGCTCGTGCTCACCTCGAACTACCCGCCCACCCAACTCCTGCCGAACCCGCTGTTCCACGCCCGGTTCCTGCCGACCATCGCCCGCATCGTCGAACACTTGGACGTGCTCTCGGTAGACGGACCCACCGACTACCGCACACTGCCCAACCGCGACGCCACAAGGGGTTTCGCAGCGGGCCGCTATCTGGTCTGCTGCGTGCCGACCCAGAGCGAAGTAGGGACGCCGCCCGCCCCCGCCGCTAGCCCCGCCCGCACTGTCACCGCTGCCGGTCCCAAGGTCCCCGCCGAAGACGAGCTCCCGGTCCCGATCGGCGACCGCACACTCCGCGCCCGCGCCGTCGACGGCGACGCGATCACCTTCGACTTCTCCGCGCTCTGCGGCACCCCGACCTCCGCCGCCGACTACGTCGGCCTGACCCGCCGCTTCCGTCGCTGGACGATCCGGGACGTTCCCCGGCTGCGCGAGGTCCCGCCGGACTGGGCGATGCGTCTGGTGAACCTGGTCGACGTGCTCTACGACGCGGACCTCGAGCTCACGCTCTGCGCCGCGGCGCCCCTGGCCGAGCTGGTCGACGGCGTGGTCGGCGTTCCGGACATTTCGCGCACCGCGAGCCGCCTCTGTGAGATCTCACAAGCGGTGACCGCGGCGGCTGGGTAGCCGCACTTTTCCGGTCCTACCTGCGGCGACTCGCCGGCGGCCCGAGTTAAAACGGACATGATCCGAAGTATTCGATTCGCTCCCGAGCGGACCGTTCGGCATGTAACTATGTGGCTGATTCGAGCAGTTCTCAGGTTTGGTGGTAGACGCTGGTGGTCCGGGCGCGAGCGGCGATATCGCGCGTGATCGTGCTGATCACGCTGCTGGCCGTTGCCGCGATCGCCTTACGCGGGCACATTCCCGGCGCGGTCGAGGAGAGCGCCGATCGTCGCTCGGGTCCCTCCGCGCTCGCCTTGGCGCTGATGCCGGTGCTGCTCACGGTCTCGGTGGTGATCCTGCTCGCGGGCGTGATCGCCAGTCAGCACCGGCTGCCGCTCGCCATGCCCGAACTCGATCGGGAGGAGGAGCGCCGCCAATGGCGACTCGGCCGGGTCGGTCTGCTGGTACTCGCGGCTCTCGCCGGGCTCGCGCTGGTCTTGGCCGCCGCCTCCGCCGTGTTCTTCGTCGGCGTCCGCACAGAAGTGCAGCCGTCCGAGCCCGCGCCCGCCACCGGCGAGGGCGCACCGCCCGAACATCTCCCTACCACTCCGCCGCCCCAGCCCGGCGGAGCCGAGAGCCTGACCGGAACCGGCTTGGTTCTGACGATCGTCGGCGCAGGCGTCCTGGTCGGTGTCGCGCTGGTCGGTCTGGTGGTGGTCGCCGCGACGGCCCGCCGCAAGCCGGCCGCCGCTCCGCTGCCGGAGACTCCCGCACCGCCGACCGCCGTCGATTCGCTCGCCAGGGCCGCCGAAATGGGTCTGGCCGCGATGAACGCGCCGGGCCAGGAGCCGCGCACCGCCATCATCGCCTGCTATGTCGCCATGGAGCGCGGTCTCGCCGTCGACCGCGCGGCCGCGCCACTGGCCTCCGACACCCCGATGGAAGTGCTTGCCCGCGCGTTCGAGCGCGGCGCGCTGCACGACGCGTCCGCCCGCGAGCTCGTCGCGCTCTTCGAGGAGGCCAGGTTCAGTCCACACGCGATGCTCGAGTGGCAGCGGATGCGTGCCGAACAGCTGCTGCGCATCGTGCTCGCCGACCTGCAAGGAGAGGTGGTGGTGGCCGGATGAACAGGGCAGGGATCGCGGCCGCCGCGATCGTCGCGGTAGTGGTGCTGGAGCTGGTCGCGTTCGGCAGGGCGCGCGGTGCGATGCTGCTGCTCGCCGCCGTCCCGGTCGCCCTCGCGCTGTTCCAGCTGATCCTGACGTTGCGCGAGCGCGGGAACGCCGACGACGACGAGCGCGCCGACGACATCGAGAACGGCCCGCAGGAAATGCTGAACCGCTGGCAGGCGCGGGCGCAGATGCTCGCAGAGCGCGCCGACGGCAGCAGGGCCGACTGGGATCGGCACCTGCGGCCATTGCTCGCCAAAGAATTCGAGTTGTCCACGGGCATGCGGGTAGCCAAGAACCGCAGGGCGACCGAAGCGGCCGGGATTCTGCAGTTCGGACCGGAACTGTGGCGCTGGGTGGATCCGGCGAACTCGGCACTGCGCGATCAGACGACGCGCGCACCGGGTCGGGCGGCGCTGGACGAGATCCTGCGCCGCCTGCAGAGAATGTGAAATGGGTTGACGAGTGCGAGTAGACAAATGACGATGCCACTGGACGTGACCGTCCAGCGAACCGAGGCGGTGCTGCGGGAGCTGGGCCGCGTCGTCGTGGGCAAGCGCGACGAATTGCAGCTGATCATGATCGCCGTGCTGTCCGGTGGGCACGTCCTCATCGAGGACCTGCCCGGACTCGGCAAGACGCTGATCGCCAGATCCTTCGCCGCCGCGCTCGGCCTCGACTTCACGCGGGTGCAGTTCACCCCCGACCTGCTACCCGCCGACCTGCTCGGCTCCACCATCTACGACATGAACTCGGGCCGGTTCAACTTCCGGCGCGGCCCGGTCTTCACCAACGTGCTGCTGGCCGACGAGGTGAACCGCACCCCGCCGAAGACCCAGGCCGCGCTGCTGGAGGCGATGGCGGAGGGACAGGTCAGCATCGACGGCGAAACCTACCCGCTGCCGCAGCCGTTCATCGTGCTCGCCACCGACAACCCCATCGAATACGAGGGCACCTATCCGCTGCCCGAGGCGCAGCTCGACCGCTTCGCCATCCAGCTGCGGCTGGGCTACCTGTCCGAGCACGACGAGACCCAGATGATCCGCAGGCGCCTGGAGCGCGGCGCGACGCCGCCGCAGGTCGGCCAGGTGGTCGACGCCAACGGGCTGCTGGAGATGCGGCAGTCGGTCGAATACGTGACGGTGCATCCCGACGTGGTCGGTTACGTCGTCGCTCTGGCGGGCGCCACCCGTGGCCACCCGCAGGTCGAGGTCGGCGCGAGTCCGCGCGCCGAACTGGATCTGGTGCAGATGTCGCGCGCCCGCGCACTGCTGCTCGGCCGGGACTACGTCATCCCGGAAGACGTGAAGGCGCTGGCGATTCCGGCCATGGCGCACCGGATCACGCTGCGCCCGGAGATGTGGGTGCGGCGGATCCGCGGCGAGGACGTCATCGCCGAACTGCTGCGCCGCCTGCCGGTTCCGCGCGCCACCGTGACATGACCCGGTCGAGGCACCGCGACGCGAGCGCCACCGTCGAGGCCGAATTGCGGTGGCGCGCAGCGCCGCTGGTGTACATGCTGGCCTGCTGCGCGGCGGTGGCGCTGGTGGTCGCGGTCGTCGCCGCGCGGTGGCAGTTGGTGGTGTTCGCCGCGCCGCTGCTCGGCGTGCTCGCGACCGCGCCGTGGCAGCAGTCGCGGACCAGGATCCAGGTCGACGGCGGCGGCACCCTGCGCTGCTTCGAGACCGAGGAGGTTGTCCTCACCGTCGCCGCCTTCGTCGAGGCGGGGCACGCGCTGCTTCGCCTGAAGCCGCAGACGGTGCAAGGACTCGGGATCGAGATCGAGGAGGCGAGTGACTCAGGGGCGGCGCCCGCCGGGCTGCGGCTGGCCCTCTCGGCCGCGCGCTGGGGCCGCTACCCGGTGTCGGTGCGGGTGTCCGCGCTCAGCCCGGCGGGGCTCGCCATCGCGACGGCGACGCTGCCCGCCGGACAGTTGTTCGTCTACCCGGTGACCGACCCGCAGCGAATGCGCTTGCCGCGCACCGAACTTCCGGAACGGCTCGGCACCCATCTGACCCGGAGGCACGGCCCGGGCGTGGAATACGCCGACATTCGCGCCTACGCGCCGGGCGATCAGCTGCGGATCGTGAACTGGCCGGTCAGCGCCCGGCGCGGGCGGTTGTACGTCACCGAGCGGCTGACCAACCGGTCCGCCGACGTCGTCGTGCTCGTCGACACCTCGCAGCAGGCGCCGGGCCCGGCGACCGATTCGCTCGAGCTGTCGGTGCGCGGCGCGGCCCAGGTCGTGCAGTCGACATTGCAGGCGGGCGACCGGACCGCGGTGGTCTGCCTAGGCCAGGACCCGCGCTGGCTGCGGCCCGACATCGGGCGGCGCCAGTTCTACCGGATCGTCGACACCGTGCTCGACGTGGGCGACGAGCACATCCCCACCACCGGCACCCTTGCGCCGCACGCCGCGGTGCCGCTCGGCGCGATCGTGGTGGCCTTCTCCACATTGCTCGACACCCAGTTCGCGCTGGCGCTGATCGATCTGCGAAAGCGCGGGCACGTCGTCGTGGTGGTGGACGTGTTGCGCGGCACGCCGTTTCGCGACGGTCTCGACCAGACCCTCGCGCGCATGTGGCAGCTGGAACGCGCCTCCATGTATCGCGACATGGGCACCGTCGGCGTCGACATCGTGCCGTGGGCGCAGGACGCCAGGCTCGACGAGATCATGCGCCTGCTGCCCGAACACCGCAGGACAGTGCGGGTGCGCCGATGACCAGATTCCTCGCCGTGCTCGCCGGTGTCCTACTCGTCACGTCGGTCCTGCTCATGTCGCCGCTCGCGGCCATTCCCGCACTGATACTGACGGCGGCGGGCTGGTGGTTCCGCCCCGCCGCGGTCGCCGCCGTGCTCGTCGCGATCGGCGTGCTCGCCTGGGCCGACACCGGTGTACTCGCTGCGGCCGCAACGGGTTTGGTGGCCACCACCTACCTGCTGAACGCGGCGACCGTGACCGCGCCGGTCGGCGTCGTGCCGACCACGCTGCCCTCGGTCGTCGGGGCGGTGGGTTTCGCGGCCTGCGCGGTGGGCGCGGCCCTGCTGCCGCTGCGTCTGGCCTGGGCTCCCGCGGTCGCGCCGGTCGTCGTGATCGTGTTGTACGCCTTGGTCATCCAAGGCCTCGGCCCACGCCGCAACCGATCAGAGGCGATAGTCGGTCCGCCGTCCGGCTAGATCGCGCACGAAGGTGACCGACTCTCCGAACGAGCGACGGTCACCCCGGCTGCTCCACGCTGATGTCCCGCCCTACTCGAACTTCAGGCTGACGTCCGCGAGCACCGGCGCGTCCTCGCGCTCGACCACGGTCGCGGCGATGACGAGTTCGCCGTCGGTGCGCCAGATCCGGGTGCGGATCGTCTCGCCCGGGTAGAGCACACCGGCGAAGCGCGCGCGGAAACCGGTGACGCGGGTGGCGTCGGCATCCAGTGCGGTGTCGGTCGCGGTCTTGCAGACGATTCCGTAGGTGCACAGGCCGTGCAGGATCGGGTTGGGGAACCCTGCCGCGCGGGCGAATTCGGGGTCGGAGTGCAGCGGATTGCGGTCGCCGAGCATCCGGTACAGCAGCGCCTGCTGCGGCAGCGTGCGCGTGGTGACGTCGAAATCCGGTGCGCGATCGGGCAGTTCCGACTTCGTGCTCGGCCCACGCTCACCGCCGAAGCCGCCCTCACCCTTGGCGAAGATGGACGAGCGGGTGGTCCACAGCGGCGCGCCGTCGGAGCCGGTGATGGTGTGCTCCTGCACGACCACAGCGGCCGAGCCCTTGTCCCAGATCTCGCTGATCCGCCCGGTGCTGGTCGCCTTCCCCGCGGCGGGGATCGGGCGGTGCACCTCCACCTCTTGGTGTCCGTGCACCACCTTCGCCAGGTCGATGTCGATACCGGGGAAGCTCACCTTGGGCGGCTCGGTCTCGTGCAGAGTCTGCGCGACGGTCGCGAAGGTCGGCAGCACCTGCGGCTCCCGATCGTCGAGGTAGCGCAGCTCGGCGGCATCGGTCCACCGCGCTCCCGCGCCGAGGCCGAGCTGATAGAGCTGCACATCCGACGGCGTCCACGCGAACTCCCGGCTCGGCAGTTCCGCGCCGAGCGCGATCTTCGGGTCGATGGGCATCAGTACTCCTTGTGCATGGTTGTGGACGGATTGGTTCGTCTCAGCCCACGAATCGATCCTGCGGGCACGCGCCCGCCACTGGCAACGCCAAATCCACTCGCCGGGACGGCGGCCCGCCGCGAGTCCGGCCGCCGCGTGCGGGCCGGTGCCGCGCTCGACTGCGAGCCCGGCCGCTGCGTGAGATGGCGCCGCACCCAGATCCGCGGGCTCGTGCGCCGCGCGGGCCGGTGTCGCGCCCGCATCCGTGGGTTCGTCGCCGCATAGGACGGCGTCCCGCACGATCCACGGTCTGCGAGGTCGGCGTACCGCCACACGGGCACGTCCGGCGGCGCAGCGCGAGCGGTTCGGGTCGATGCCACACACTTTTCACACGGTTCACATAGGCACCGCCTATGTGAACCGTGTGGTGCCTGTGTGGCAGGGGCATGCGGTTACGCCTCGGAGGCGGCCGCGGCGGGCTGCTCCTGCTTGCGCTTGGCGATGTCGAGGACGGCGAGGTAGCCGAAGGTGATCGCGGGGCCGATGGTCGCGCCGGGTCCGGCGTAGGTGTGGCCCATGACCGGCGTCGAGCAGTTGCCCGAGGCGTAGAGGCCCTCGATGGTGCTGCCGTCTTCGCGCAGCACCCGGCCCGCCGAGTCGGCGACGAGACCGCCCTTGGTGCCGAGATCGCCAGGCACGATCTTGGCCGCGTAGAACGGACCCTGCACCAGGCCTGCGAGGCAGGGGTTCGGCTTCACCGTCGGGTCGCCGTAGTAGCGGTCGTAGTGGCTGTTGCCGCGGCCGAAGTCCTCGTCGGTGCCGGCCTCGGCGAACTTGTTGAACCGCTCGACGGTCGCGGCCAGATTCTCCGCGGGCACGCCGATCGCGGACGCCAACTCTTCCAGGCTTTCGGCCTTGACGATGTTGTCGTTTTCCATCCAGCGGGACGGAAAGCGCAGACCAGGCTGCAATCCGGCGAAGATGTAGCGGTTGCGATAGCGCTGGTCGAACACCAGCCACGCCGGGATGTTCTCGCCCGGACCCTCGCCCTGCCCATATTCGCCGCCGTACATGGTGTGCCCAGCCTCGACGTAAGGAGCGGACTCATTACCGAATCGCTTGCCGTCGCGGTTGACGATGATGCAGCCGGGCAGATTGCGCTCGGCGAGGGCGAACCACGGGCGACCACCCTTGAAGACGGTCGGCCCCCACCAGGCGTCTTCCATGAAGTCGACCGCGCCGCCCGCCTCGATGCCGGCGCGGATGCCGTCGCCGGTGTTGGCCGCCGCGCCCGTCGTCCACTCGGTGGTGATGGGCTGGCGCTGGTACTTCGCGCGCATCTCCGCGTTGTGCTCGAAACCGCCGCTGCCGAGCACGACGCCGTGGCGCGCGGTGAACACGACAGGCTTACCGTCCACCAGCGCACGTACGCCCGTGACCGCGCCGTTCTCCACGACGAGCTCCGTCATCGGCGTATTCAGCAGCACCGGAACGTTCGCGTCCATCAGCCCCTTGCGCATGGCGGCGATGATGGCCTGACCCATGCCGACGATGTGCTTGCCGGTGAACTTGGCCCAGTAGGTTCGCGCGCCGACGCGCATGGCGCGCATCATGCCCTTCGGGTGGCGGCGGATGAGGTTGAGGCGGACGAAATCCGCCTGCATGACGACCACGTTCAGCGGCGCCTTCGCATAGGGAGGCTCCAGCTTGTCCTTCTCCGCGCCCAGCACTTTGAGGTTGAAAGGCTTGGGCTCGCAGGAGCGTCCCTCGCCGAGACCGCCGGGCGCCTCCGGGTAGTAGTCCGAGTACCCGGGCACCCACTTCATCTTCAGCGGGGTGTGGTCGAGCACGAAGTCGAAGGCTTCCGCGCCGCGGTCGATGTAGGTGTCGATCCGGTCCTTTGGCACCACGTCGCCGACGATGCTGTGCAGGTAGGTGCGCGCGTCCTCACGGTCGTCGGGACGACCCGACGCGCGCAGCGCCTTGTTGCCGGGAATCCACACGCCGCCACCGGAGCGCGCGGTCGACCCGCCGTAGTGCGCGGCCTTTTCGATGATGACCGCGCTGAGGCCGTGGTGGGCCGCGGTGAGGGCGGCGGTCATGCCCGCGGCGCCGCTGCCGACCACCACCACGTCGTAGCTGTGTGGCTCGAGAACCGGATCTGTCATGTAGAACACGTTATAGAATGGACGCGCCATTGGTCTATGTTGTGTGGCAGAAGACTTGCTCGGCGTTCCATTTGTCGAGGAAACTTGTTTCAGTTTCGGACCGGAGTGAAGTACATGGGCCTCGAATGGGACCTGACCGCTGACGTGGTCGTCGTCGGATACGGCGCCGCGGGAGCGTCGGCCGCCTTGGAAGCGACGGAGGCGGGCGCGCAGGTCGTGGTGTTGGAGCGGTTCAACGGAGGCGGCGCGTCTGCGTTGTCCGGCGGCATCATCTACGCCGGTGGCGGCACGTCGGTGCAGCGCGAGGCGGGGGTGCGCGATACGCCGGAGCAGATGCTCGCCTATCTCGAGCGCGAGGTCGGCACCGCCGTCACACCGGAGACGCTGCGCCGTTTCGTGGACGAGAGCCCGGCCATGATCGAGTGGTTGAAGGGGCACGGCGTGCCGTTCGAGGCCTCGCTCTGCCCGTACAAGACCTCGTACCCGAACGACAGCTACTACCTGTACTACTCCGGCAGCGAGGTCTCCGGTTACGGCCGCGAGGTCGCCGAGCCCGCGCAGCGCGGCCACCGCGTCAAGGGCAAGGGCACCTCTGGCAAGCAGCTCACCGGCCCGCTCGCCGCCTCCGCGGCGCGCCGCGGCATTCGGGTCGAAACCCTCACCACCGCAACGCGATTGATCACCGACGACAACGGCGTGGTGATCGGCGTCGAATGCCGATCGCTGCGCGACGCCCCCGGCCGGGTCCGTGACCGCTACAGCCGCATGGCCAAGGCCGCGGCCAAGCCGGGCATCTACTATCCGCCGCTGCGCAAGTCGCTGGAGAAGCGCCTCGACCTGCTCGATCGCCGCTACGGCACGACGATTCGGGTAAGGGCGAGACGCGGCGTCGTGGTCAGCGCGGGCGGCTTCATCGCCAATCGCGCCATGCTCGCGCAGTACGGTCCGCAGTACCGCGCCGGTCTCGCGCTCGGCACCACCGGCGACGACGGCAGCGGCATCCTGATGGCGCAAGAGGTCGGCGCGGCCACCGACCGCATGGGCAACGTCTCGGCCTGGCGATTCATCTTGCCGCCCAGCGCTTTCACCGGCTCGGTGCTGGTCGACGCGCACGGCCGCCGGGTGATCGACGAGACCCGCTACGGCGCCGCGGTCGGCCACAAGCTGATCAACGAGCACGAGGGCAAGGGCTGGCTGCTCGCCGACGCGCGGCTCATGCGCACCGCGATAGCGCAGATCCGCACCCAGGCGACCTGGTTCCAGCGCGGCCAATTCGAAGTGATGCGCCGCAACGCGGTGCGTGGCGCGACACTGGAAGCCGTTGCGGCCAAGGCGGGTATCGATCCGGCCGGGCTGCGCGCGACCGTCGACGCGCACAACGCCGCCATCGCGAACGGCACACCCGACCCGGTCGGCAAGCCCGTTGAATTCACCGAACCCGTGCGCAGCGGCCCGTACTGGCTGTTGGATGTGGGGATCAAGCCGAGTCTCACCAACCCGTGCCCGATGCTCACCCTCGGCGGCGTCGTCGTCGACGAGCACACCGGCGCGGTGAAAAACGCCGAGGGCAACGACATTCCGGGCCTGTTCGCCGCGGGCCGGACCGCCGTCGGCATCTGCTCGGATTCCTACGTCAGCGGTCTCTCGCTGGCCGACTGCGTCTTCTCCGGTCGCCGCGCGGGACGGTCCGCGGCGGACGAACAGGCCGTCCTCGAAAAAGCAACAGTGGAAGGAAACTAGCGTGCTGTCCGACGCGGTACGAACCGAACTCGCCGACGAACTCGCGCGGGCCGAGAACGATCGGGTCGCCATCGACCCGCTGGTCGCGCGATACCCCGACATCGATGTGGTCGACGCCTACGAGATCCAGCTGATCAACATCCGCCGCCGCCTCGACAGCGGCGCGCGCGTGGTCGGCCACAAGGTCGGCCTCTCGTCCAAGGCCATGCAGCAGATGATGGGCGTGGACGAGCCCGACTACGGGCACCTGCTCGCGGAAATGGAAGTGTTCGAAGACGTTCCGGTCGAGGCCGACCGCTACCTCTTCCCGCGCGTAGAGGTCGAAGTCGGGTTCGTGCTCGGCGCCGACCTGCCCGGCGCGGACTGCACCGAGGAGGACGTGCTCGCCGCGACCGTCGCCTACGCGCCCGCGATCGAGCTGATCGATTCCAGGATCAAGGACTGGAACATCGGCCTGTGCGACACCATCTCGGACAACGCGTCTTCGGCCGGTTACGTGCTCGGACCGGAGCGGGTCGCGCCGAAGGACATCGACATCAAGGCCATCGACGCGGTGCTCACCCGCAACGACGAGGTGGTCGCCGAGGGGCGCAGCGACGCGGTGCTCGGCGATCCGGTCATCGCCGTGGCCTGGCTGGCGCGCAAGGTCGCCTCGTTCGGCGTGCGGCTGAAGAAGGGCGACATCGTGCTGCCCGGCTCCTGCACCCGCGCCATCGACGCCCGTCCTGGCGACAAGTTCCACGCCGAGTTCGCCGGACTCGGTTCCGTCCGTTTGCAATTCATCTAGGAGGATTGTCGTGTCCAACGGGACCGTCACCGCCGCGATCGTCGGGTCCGGCAACATCAGCACCGATCTGCTCTACAAGCTGCTGCGCTCGGAGGTCATCGAGCCGCGCTGGATGATCGGCATCGACCCGGAGAGCGAGGGCCTCAAGCGCGCCCGCGGGCTCGGGCTGGAGACCTCGCACGAAGGTGTCGACTGGTTGCTCGGGCAGTCCGAGCTGCCGGACCTGGTCTTCGAGGCCACCTCGGCCTACGTGCACCGCGCCGCCGCGTCGAAGTACGCCGAGGCGGGCATCCGCGCGGTGGACCTCACCCCGGCCGCGGTGGGCCCCGCCGTGGTGCCGCCGGTGAACCTCGGCGCCAACCTGGACGCGCCGAACGTCAACATGATCACCTGCGGCGGCCAGGCCACCATCCCGATCGTCGCGGCCGTGTCGCGCGTCGTGCCGGTGCCGTACGCCGAGATCGTCGCGTCGGTGTCGTCGGTGTCCGCCGGCCCTGGCACTCGCGCCAACATCGATGAGTTCACCAAGACCACCAGTCGGGGCGTGGAGACCATCGGCGGCGCCGAGCGCGGCAAGGCGATCATCATCCTGAACCCGGCCGAGCCGCCGATGATCATGCGCGACACCATCTTCTGCGCCATCCCGGAGGACGCCGACACCGACGCGATCGCCGACTCCATCCACCGGATGGTCGCCGACATCCAGCAGTACGTGCCCGGTTACCGACTGCTCAACGAACCGCAGTTCGACGAGCCGTCGGTGGTTTCCGGTGGCCTGGCGAAGGTTTCGGTCTTCGTGGAGGTCGAGGGCGCGGGCGACTTCCTGCCCCCGTACGCGGGCAACCTCGACATCATGACCGCAGCGGCCACCAAGGTGGGCGAGGTCATGGCACAACAGATCTCCTCGACCCGGGTGTAAGGAGCGTTACCCATGGCTTATTCAGCAGAACTCGACATCCGCGTCACCGACACCTCGCTGCGCGACGGCTCGCACCACAAGCGCCACCAGTTCACCGCCACCGAGGTGCGTGACATCGTCGCCGCGCTCGACGGCGCGGGCGTTCCGGTCATCGAGGTGACGCACGGCGACGGGCTCGGCGGTTCCTCGTTCAACTACGGTTTCTCCAAAACCCCCGAGCAGGAACTGGTTAAGATCGCCGCCCAGACGGTCAAGCAGGCCAAGATCGCGGTGCTCATGCTGCCCGGCGTCGGCGTCAAGGAGGACATCAAGGTCTCCCAGGACAACGGCGCGTCCATCTGCCGCATCGCCACCCACTGCACCGAGGCCGACGTCTCCATCCAGCACTTCGGCCTAGCGCGCGAACTCGGGCTGGAAACCGTTGGCTTCCTGATGATGTCGCACACCCAGCCGCCGGAGGTGCTCGCCAAGCAGGCGCGCATCATGGCCGACGCCGGGTGTCAGTGCGTGTACATCGTCGACTCGGCGGGAGCGCTTGTCCTGGAACAGGTTTCCGATCGCGTCGCGGCGGTGGTCGCCGAGCTCGGCAACGACGCGCAGGTCGGTTTCCACGGTCACGAGAATCTCGATCTCGCGGTGGCCAACTCCATCTACGCGATTCGCGCCGGTGCTAGCCAGATCGACGGCAGCGCAAGGCGTTTCGGTGCCGGCGCAGGTAATACGCCGGTCGAGGCGCTGGTCGGCGTCTGCGACAAGCTGGGCATCAAGACCGGCATCGACTTCTTCGCCATCGCCGACGCCGCGGAAGACGTCGTCCGTCCCGCCATGCCGCAGGAATGCCTGCTGGACCGTCAGGCCCTGATGATGGGCTACGCGGGCGTCTACTCGAGCTTCCTCAAGCACGCCGAGCGCCAGGCCGAACGCTATGGCGTCTCCGCCGCCGAGATGCTCGTGCGCGCGGGCAAGCGCAAGCTCGTCGGTGGTCAAGAAGACCAGCTCATCGATATCGCGCTGGAGTTGCAGCGGGAGCAGGCCGCGGTTTCCGCCTGATCGGGGCGGTTTTCGAGGACTCTGCCGTATCCGGCCCGCGGGTGGTCTCGCGGGCCGGATACGCTCCGGCGACGCCATCACAGCCCTCGACGGCGTCGAATTCGAACTCGGCCGCATGAGCATTCCCGCGAGCTCGGGGGCGCAGCCAGGTCGCCCGCGATGAATCGGGGGCGCAGCGCTGTCGCCCGCGATGAATCGGATTCGCAGCCAAGTCGCCCGCGATGAATCGGGCGCGGTCGCCCGTGATGGAGTCGGCGACAAGCCGCGGTTGATCGGCGAATTCCGCTGTGGTCGTTGGCAGTCGGGCGCGGGACCACGCGGACGTCTCCTACTATTGGCGGGGACAATATCCGGCGAGTCGGGGGTGCGAACGTGTCCGATAGCTCGAACGTGATAGATCCGTCCAAGCCGAGCATCGCTCGGGTCTACGACTACCTGCTCGGCGGCAAGGACTACTACCCGGTCGATCAGGAAATCGGCGACCACTTCAAGAACGATCTTCCCGGTTCGGTCGTCATCGCGACGTCCAACCGTGAGGTGTTGGTTCGCGCCGTCGGCGAGCTGGCCAAGGCCGGCCTGCGGCAGTTCATCGACCTGGGCAGTGGCCTGCCGACCGCCGACAACGTGCACCAGGTCGCGCAGCGGCACGCACCGGACGTCAAAGTCGTTTACGTCGACAACGATCCGATCGTCCTCGCGCACGGGCGCGCGCTGCTGGAGGCCGACGATCGGACGGTCGTCATCCAGGCCGACGTCCGCGACGCGAAGGGAATTCGCGAGCATCCCGACGTCATCCGGCTGATCGATTTCGAGCAGCCGGTCGCGGTCGTCTTCAGCGCCATCCTGCACCACCTCAACGACGACGAGAACCCGGCGGAGATCGTCCGCTTCTGGACCGACCAGATCCCCTCCGGCAGCGCGGTGTTCATCTCGCACTTCCGCTCCGGGAACAACGCCGAGACCGAAGCGGTGGAGCAGAAGTTGCAGTCCACCTTCGGCCGCGGCCGGTGGCGCACCGACGAGGAGATCGCGGAACTCTTCGGTGATCTCGAGATCTTGGAACCCGGTGTCGTCCCCGTCTCGCAGTGGCGGCCCGATCCCGTCACGGGCCCTACCGCCGTTCGCGAGCTGACCGTCTGGGAGCAGCTGATCGTCGCAGGCCTGGCCCGAAAGCCCTGACCCCACTCTCCGATCCGTCGGCGACCCGCCGACCGCGACCTAGGACGAACCATGAAGCGAAACCTGAACTGCCCCTGCGGTGAATCCATCGTCGGCACCGACGAGGACGATCTCGTCGCCAAGACCCAGGCGCACCTCGCGGAGAAGCACCCCGGGCACGAGTACTCGCGCGACGAAATCCTCTTCATCGCTTTCTGATTCGCGCTGTTCAGGCGTGCCGGGCGTTTCTCGTCGTCTCCTCGGCGGGCGGTTCGGCGGTGCGCCGGGCCCGTTTGCCGCGGGCGATTTCGGTGGCGAGGGCGTCGAGGGGCTGGCTGAACTGGTGCAGCGGCTCGGTCAACGCGGTCAGCCAGGCGCGGGCCGCGTCCAGACCCGCGGGGTCGAGCGCGTACAGGCGACGCGTGCCGTCCGCGCGCACGCTCACCAACCCGGCGTCGCGCAGCACCTTCAGATGCTGGGAGACGCCGGGCTGGGAGATGGAGGCGCGCTGTTGCACGGCCGCGACCAGCGCGCCCGCGGGCTGCTCCTCGGCCGCCACCAGCTCGAGAATGTAGCGGCGGATCGGATCGCCGAGCGCCTCGAAAATCTTCGCCGGAGACGCGACCATCAGGACTCGGCGCCGTCCTCGGGCTCGGTGGTGTAGAAGGTCACCGTCTGGTCCGCGGCCGTGATCGCCGCGGTCGGGTCGTCGCCGTCGGCGACCGCCGCGTCGGCCCACCCCTCGGCCGCCGCGCGAATGAACGCCACGCCCTCGGCGGTGGTGTGGAAGGTCAGCACCTCGGTCGGATCCAGCACCGCCGCACCGTCCAGGTGCAGCGCAAGTCCCATGAGCGCCAGATCCCAGCCGACACCCACGGCCCCCGGACCGTACTGCGCCCAGAACTCGGGATCCACCGGCGCTTCGTGCTCGAGCTCGAGCACCGTCGCGTCCCCGTCCGCGCTCAGCGTCACCGTCAGCCACGACACCTGCGGGCCCATCTCCCACGTCACCGCGAACCGCCGCGGCGCCTCGCACTCCTCGATCACCCCGTTCGCGTTCCCCTCGAGCTGATACTTCCCACCCAGCTTCAACTCCCCGCTCACCGGCAGGAACCACCGCGGAATCCGCTCCCCATTCGTCAACGCGTCCCACAGATCCGCCTGATCCGTCGGATAACTCCGCCGCGCCACCGCGATCCGGGTAACCTCCCCACCTCTCTCCCCGGTCCGAACCTCCCGAACCACCAGCCCCGCAATCCCCGCCGGATCCGTCAACAACGGCATAACAACCTCCTTGGATAAGTTTCTACTTATATTAGTCCACGTGTGGCTCCCGAGTCCTGTGTACCTGATGATCCGCTACGACGCTCCCCGTGATGTCGACGACTTCGACGACTGGATTGTCCGCGCGATTCTCTCGCCGGGCAGCCCGATGTTCCTGGAGGCGCGCTACCTGCTCGCCGAGGAGCCGGATCTACGGGAAGGTGCGCTCTACCACTCGGTGCTCAATGCCATAGCGACGGGAAACACGGGACGCGGTGGCATCGCGGGTCATGTCGGCAGAAAGACGAACGAACTCGCACACCCGCTCACGGTCCTGGAGGATGCCGGGCTGATTCGGCGCGAGAAGGATGCCTTTCGCGCCAACCGTACCGATTTCCGTATCGCCGAGCCGTTGCTCACCTTCTATCACGCGATCATGCGGCCGTTCTGGCCACAGCTGACGCTGGCCACCGACACTCGGCGGATCTGGCAGCGAGCGGCGCACCGGTTCGCGAGCAATGTCGTCGGTCCGCATTTCGAGCGGGTGTGCCGGGACTGGGCGCTGCATTTCTCCAGCACTTCCGACAGCCTGAATCGACTCGGTGATTGGCCGGTTGGCGTGACCTCGGGCACGGTGAACGACTCGGCCAATCGGACGACCCACGAGGTGGATGTCGTGGCGGTCGGCCATAGCGACGACGGCCGACCGCCGCTGCTGGGTATCGGCGAGGCGAAGTGGAACGAGACGATGGGCCTCGGCCGTCTGGAACGGCTGCGCAGAATTCGGGACCTCGTCGCGAAAGGCGAACGATTCGACACCTCCGGCACCAGACTGCTCTGCTTCTCGGGTGTCGGTTTCAGCGCGGATCTGCAGGACGCGCAGCGTCGCGGTGAGGTCGAATTGATCGGACTCGACGAACTGTACGGACGTTGATCGCGGAGGCCCGTTCGCTCTCCTACAGCATGCGGTCGGGGATGGCGGTGATGAGGCCGCCGTCGACCGAGAGGTCTTGGCCGTTGATGTAGGAGGCTTCGGGGGAGGCGAGGAAGGCTACGGCGTCGGCGATGTCTTCGGGGGTGCCGAGGCGGCCCGCGGCGACGGCGGTGATGGCGGCGGCTTTGGCTTCGGGGGAGACGTTGTCGCGGTAGGAGGGGGTTTCGATGTAGCCGGGGCTGATGGAGTTGACGCGGATCTTCCTCGGGGCCAGTTCGGCGGCGAGGGTGCGGGTGAGGTTGTGTACGGCGGCTTTGGTGGCGGAGTAGAGGGAGGCGCCGGGGACGCCGCGGTGCATGGCCCAGGAGGCGTTGACGACGATGGCCGCCCCGTCGGCGAGCAGCGGAAGGGTCCTCTGGATGGTGAAGAAGACGCCCTTGAAGTTGATGTCGACGACGCGGTCGAACTCGGCTTCGGTGATGTCGGCGGTGGGCTGGAAGGCGGCGATGCCCGCGTTGGCGAAGAGCACGTCGAGGCGGCCGTAGCGCTCGCGGATGGTGTCGGTCAGCGCGTCGATGTCGCCGAGTTCCGCGACGTCGCTGCGGATCCCGAGCAGTCGCTCACCGCCGCCCAACTCGTCGACCGCCGCGTCCAGGCGGCTCTTGTCGCGACCGGTCACGACGACCCGCGCGCCCTCGTCGAGCAGACGGCGCGCGGCCGCGAGTCCTATCCCGCTGGTGCCGCCCGTGACGAGGGCGATCTTGTCGTCGAAACGAGAGCTGTTGGCGCGCACGGGCGAAACCTCCGAGGGAGCGTGTTGCTGGTACGAATACTTACGAACAGCCAACCGCCCGCGGCGATTCCGCCAGCTACCCCGAGCGGAACTCGATCCGGCGGCCGACTATGCGGCCTGCCGCTGCCATCCCTGCTCCAAGATGCGCATCAGCGCGGGATACACCAGCGTGTACCGGAACGGCGCGATCGCCGCCATGTACACCTTGCCGAACAATCCGTTCGGCTTGACGAGCACGGCCATCTGCCCTCGGTAACCCGAACCGTCGCGCACCCAGCCGATGTGCATCACGGTGTGGACGGTGCGGTTGGCCATCTCGGCGGCCCACTCGTTCTCGGTGAGATACACCGAGGTGAACGGAAAGCCCTCGACATCGGATCCGCGCGGCCCGGCACGCAGATCGTCGGGCAGCCGCTCCCGCAACGAGGTCACGCGCGCGCCGACCCCGGAGTCGGTGTCGTCCCAGCCGAGCAGCGCGCCGAGCTTCCAGCGGATCTCGAACAGGGCGCGGAACACCAGCGGTTGCGGAGTGTCGTCGTCGGTCGTGATGAGCCGGACCAGTCGCGGCAGGTCGTCCGGGCCGCCCGGCGTCGGCAGCGCCCACACGTCGTACAGCGCGAAATCGGGGGCGATTTCGTGGATTCGCCACGGGCGCTCGGTGTGCTCTTCGTCGGGGATCTTTCTGCCCGGTCGCGCTGTCGGGACGGGAAATGGAGTCGTCATGTCGGCCTCCTCCGATGGACGTGCGGCGTGAATTAGTTTGCACGGCAACGTCTTTCATATATACGTAACCGTATACGATCGATCGTAGACCGCTGCGCCCGCAGTGTCGACACCCTCGGCGATACTGGTGGCATGGTCGCCGTCACACGCACACCCCGCAGCCGGTGGGTCGAGCAGGGGCTCGCCGCCCTGGCGGCGGGCGGCCCCGACGCCGTCCGCGTCGAGAGCATCGCCGCGGCGCTCGGCGTCACCAAGGGCGGGTTCTACGGTCACTTCGCCGACCGCAACGCCCTGCTGGAGGAAATGCTCAACACCTGGGAGCGCGAGAGCACCCGCGCGGTGGTCGAACGAGTCGAGCAGGAGGGCGGCGACGCGCGCACCAAGATCCAGCGCGCCGGTCTGCTCACCTTCTCCGACGATCGTCTCCGCCCGATCGATCTGGCCGTGCGCGACTGGGCCCGCCGCGACGAGGCGGTCGCCGAGCGCCTGCGGCGGGTCGACAACGAGCGCATGGCGTACCTGCGCGAACTGTTCGGCACCTACTGCACCGACCCGGACGAGATCGAGGCCCGCAGCATGCTCGCCTTCAGCCTCGCGGTCGGCAAACACCTGCTCGCCGCCGACCACGGCGACCGCAGCCGCCGCGAGGTGGTCGCCCTCGCTTCGGCGTTTTTGCTGGAACCTCGGCAATGACGGCCGTCGGCCGTGAGTGGCGACGCACTGCCGAGGAGCTGGTCGCTCGGCATCGCAGACTGCCGCCGGGGATTGCGCGGCGATGCGCCGGGAGGCGGATGAGTTCTTCGGATCCGAGGATCGGTCGGCGACGAGGATCCGTGGTGGGGTGTCGACCGGTGACCGAGGGCCGCCGGACCCGCGCGGATCAGCCTGCGCCGTGTCCGAGCTCGTCGATCATCTGCCGCACTCTCGCCGCGCGTTCGGTCTCGCCGCGCGCCTTCATCAACCGGAGGAACAGCGCGTACTGCCCCGTGCGGTCGAGCTGATCGAACCGGACGCGCGCTCGGGGATTTCCGTCCAGCGCCGCAGTCAGGTCGTCTGGAATGGTCGCGGTGCGCTGCCGTTCGTAGGCGGCGTCCCAGCGCCCGTCCGCGCGCGCCGCACGCACTACGGCGAGACCGGGTTCGCGCATGCGCCCCGCGCCGACCAACGCCTCCACCTTCTCGACATTGACCTGCGACCAGGGGCTCTTCGGGCGACGCGGCGAGTAGCGCTGGAGGTAGTGGTCGGCATCGAGTGCGCGGCGGTGGCTGTCGATCCAGCCGTAGCAGAGGGCGCCGTCGAGCGCCTCGGCGATGGTGATCGTCGCGCTCGCGGCGTTCTTCTTCGCGATCTTCAACCAGACGCCGGTCGACCGGTCGTGATTGGCCGCGAGCCACGCCTCCCAGCGCGCGGAGTCGGCGAAGGTGTGGATTTCGGTGCCGTCGAGCTGGTTCATGGTGGCCTCCGAGGTGCGGGGATGGTCTCTTCTTCTGATCCTCCGCACATAAGTGCTCACCAATTGAGCAGTTTTGTAACCCGACTCGCGGGTCTCGGCACTTGTGGTGTTCAAAGGGGAAGGAGTACTAGTTACTCATGGGTAACATTCTTGTCGCCGGAGGAACCGGGGCGCTCGGCAGGCACATCGTCGCGCTGCTTCGCCGGGAGGGGCATGCGGTGCGAGTCCTCTCGCGCCGGCCGGGCGCGGGCACGCACGTGGGAGATCTGCGGACGGGCGAAGGCGTCGCGGAGGCGGTCGAAGGCGTGGACGCCATCGTGCACGCGGCCTCGGACTTCCGTAAGTTCGGCGGCCCCGACGTCGAGCAGACCCGCAATCTGCTCGCGGCCGCCACGGGCGTCGACCACCTGCTGTACGTGTCGATCGTCGGCATCGACCGCATCCCGTTCAAGTACTACCGCAACAAGCTCGCCTGCGAACAGCTCGTCACCGAAAGCGATGTGCCGCATACGATTCTGCGCGCGACCCAGTTCCACGAGCTGATCGCGTCGATCATGTACGGCGTCGAACGGCTGCCGATCGCACCGCTGCCCACCGACTTTCGGTTCCAGCCGGTCGCCGCGACGGACGTGGCGGCACGCGCCGCCGAACTGATTCAAGGCCCGCCGCTCGGCCGCGCCCCCGATTTCGGCGGCCCCGAAGTGTTGACCCTGGGCGAGCTCGCCGAAACATGGCGCACGATCAGGTCGCGACCGCGCCGGGTCGTGCGGGTGCCCGCGCCGGGCGAGGTGGCGCGGGCGTTCCGCGAAGGTCGGAACACCTGCCCCGACCACACCGACGGCACGCAGCGGTGGGCGCAGTTCGTCACCGCCGACCAGGGCAACGCCTACTTCTGACGCCCGCACCCACCCCTGTACCGGGTGAATGAAGGTCACGTCCAGTCGGTCTGGCGGGATGAAGGGGGCCTTCGGTCGGTTACCAGCACTGCCGGACGCAGCGCGCGCGGCCGAGCGACGGCGGGGGTACGCCTACAACCAGGTGTCCAACGTCGTCGTCGTGAGGAAGTGGTCGAGATCGGCCCGCCACGGTGCGGGCACCGTCTTCTCCGGCTCGATGGCGGTGTACTGACCGCGGTAGAACAGCAGGGGCCTGCCGGAGTCCGTGGACTCCGACAGGACCTGCACGCGGCCGATCACGATGTAGTGATCGCCGCCGTCGACGACGCTGTCCACCGTGCACTGGATCGTGGCCAGCGCGTCGTCCAGTACCGGGAGCTCCAGTTCCGAAGCGTGCCAGGCGGTTCCGGCGAACTTATCGGGTTCGCGGGAACCGAAGCGGGCACACAGTTGCTGTTGTTCCTCGGCGAGGATGTTGACGCAGAAGCGTCCGGTCTTCTCGATCGCCGCCCAGGAGCGCGACGCCTTGGTTGGGCAGAACAGCACCAGCGGCGGATCGAGGGACAGGGCGGCGAACGATTGACAGGCGAAGCCGATCGGCGCCCCGTCGTCGCCGAAGGCGGTGATGACGGTGATACCGGTGCAGAACTGCCCCAACACGTTTCGGAATTGGCGCGGATCGATCACCGGATGTCCGTCGGCGGTCGCTTTCGTCTCCATCACAGGCTCGCTCACCCCGTCGGTCATTGCTGGCGCTGGCCAACCGTGAAGTCGTGGCCCCACAGGCTCACGGCGGTTGACTCCCTGGCGATCCAGTCGTGGTCGTCGACTTCCAAGCCCTCGCAACCGAATTCGACGTCGAAGCCGCCTGGCGTCTTCATGTAGAAGGACAGCATCTTGTCGTTGACGTGCCTGCCGAGGGTGGCCGACATCTTGACCTTCTTACGCAGCGCGCGGTCCAGGCAGAGGCCGACGTCGTCGGCGTTCTCCACCTCCAGCATGAGGTGGACGATGCCGCTGGGGGTCGGCATCGGCAGGAACGCCAGCGAGTGGTGGCGCGGATTGCAGCCGAAGAACCGCAGCCAGGCCGGTTCGCCGTCGGCGGGACGGCCGACCATCTGCGGTGGCAGCCGCATCGAGTCGCGCAGCCGGAAGCCGAGCACGTCGCGATAGAACTCCAGCGCGGCCTTGTCGTCCGACGTGCTGAGCACCACGTGGCCGAGACCCTGTTCCTCGGTGACGAACCGGTGCCCGTACGGGCTGACCACCCGCCGGTGCTCCAGCGCGACGCCGTGGAACGCCTCGAGCACGTTGCCGGACGGGTCCTCGAAACTGATCAGCTCGTAGACGCGCCGATCGGCCTTCTCCGCCGCGGTGCCCTCCTTGTAGGGCACGCCCGCGGCTTCCAACCGATTCCGGATGTCTTGCAGCTCTTCGGCATTGGCGGTCTCCCAGCCGGAGACCTGCAGCCGGTCCTTCTCGCCGGGGACGATGACCAGCCGGGCCGGGAATTCGTCCATCCGCAGGTAGAGCGCGTCGGGGATGCCGCCCTTGCCCTCCACCATGCCGAGCACCTTGAGGCCGTATTCGCGCCAGGCCGCCATATCGGTGGCCTCGATGCGCAGATAGCCGAGCGATCGAATGCCCATGTCTACTTCTCCTTGCCGGATCCGGACAGGAAGTCCGTTGCCAGCCGGTTGAATTCGTGGAACTTCTCCAGCTGCGCCCAGTGACCGCAGCCGCCGAACACGTGCAACTGCACCCGCGGGATCATCTTGGTCGCGAGGATGGCGCCGTCGAGCGGATTGACCCGGTCCTCCCGGCCCCAGATCAGCAGCACCGGCTGGCGCAGCTTGTAGGCGTCGCGCCAGAGCATGCCGAGCTCGAAATCGGGGCCGGAGAACGACTTCCCCATGGCGCGGGTCGCGGCCAGCGCCTCGGGGGTCTTGGCCGATTCGAAGCGTTCGTCGATCAGTTCCTCGGTGATCAG
Source organism: Nocardia amikacinitolerans (assembly GCF_900215415.1). Lineage (NCBI taxonomy): Bacteria > Bacillati > Actinomycetota > Actinomycetes > Mycobacteriales > Nocardiaceae > Nocardia > Nocardia amikacinitolerans. The sequence continues at coordinate 227,854 of NZ_OBEG01000007.1, forward strand.
CTTCTGGTCGAAGACCATGATCCGCAGGAACGCTTCGATATTCGCCCTGGTCGGCTCGAAGTTGAAGCGGGAAAGCTGCTTCACGCCCTCGGTCGGGTCCGGCGCGAAGGCGTTGAGGCTGAGGCCGCCGGGGCCCATCAGCACCAGCTTGCCCGCCCGGTCCGGGTAGTCCAGCGCGAACCGGACCGCCGCGCCGCCGCCGAGCGAGTTGCCGAGGATGTGCACCCGGTCGGTGATCTCCAGGTGGTCGAGCAGATCCTTCAGCGCCGACGCGGAGTGCGCGAAGTACTGCGGGTGCTCGACCGGCTTGTCCGACTTGCCGAAACCCGGCTGATCCACCGCGAGCACATGGAAATTCTGCGCCAGCACGGGGATGTTCCGTGCGAAGTTCGACCAGGACGACGCGCCGGGGCCGCCGCCGTGCAGCAGCACGATCGTCGGCCCGTTGCCGCTGCCCGCCTCGTGGTAGTGCAGCCGCAGGTCCGGCCGCACCTGCGCGTAGCGCGAGGTCGATTCGTAGGTGAGTTCCACCGTGGAGGTCATCACACCATCCCGTCGGTCACCGGAAGGCCGAACTCGTGGGTGCCGTACATGACGTACGCGCGCTCGGGATCGTTGGCCGCGTGCACCCGGCCCGCGTGCGCGTCCCGCCAGAAGCGTTGCAGCGGAGTGCCGTTGGCGAGCGCGGTGGCGCCAGACGCTTCGAAGAGCTTGTCGATCGAGGCGATCGCCCGCCCGGTCGCGCGCACCTGGTCGCGGCGGGCGCGCACACGCAGGTCGAACGGAATCTCCTTGCCCTCCTTCAGCAACGCGTACTCGTCGGCCACGTTGCCGGAGAGCTGGCGCCATGCCGCGTCGATGTCGCTGGAGGCCTCGGCGACGCGGACCTTGGTGAACGGGTCGTCCTTGGCCTTCTCGCCCGCGAAGGCCGCGCGCACGCGCTTGCCCTGGTGCTCCACGTGCGCGGCGTAGGCGCCGTAGGCCATGCCGACGATCGGCGCGGAGATGGTGGTGGGATGGATGGTGCCCCAAGGCATCTTGTAGACCGGGTCCGGGTTCTGCTCCAGGCCGGGCGACTTCAGCTCGCTCATGGCGCGGAAGCTCAGGAACCGGTGCTTCGGCACGAAAACGTCTTCCACCACAACGGTATTCGAGCCCGTGCCGCGCAGGCCGACCACGTTCCACACGTCATCGATGCGGTAGTCGGTGCGCGGGATGAGGAAGCTGCCGAAATCCACCGGCTTGCCGTCCTTGATGACCGGACCGCCCAGCACCGCCCAGGTGGCGTGGTCGGAGCCGGAGGACCAGGCCCACGCGCCCTTGACGATGTAGCCGCCGTCCACCACGGTGCCCGCGCCCATGGGGGCGTACGAGGAGGAGATCCGCACCTCGGTGTCCTCGCCCCAGACATCGACCTGCGCCTGCTGGTCGAACAGCGCGAGGTGCCAGTTGTGCACACCGACGATGCCCGCCACCCAGCCGGTGGAACCGCACGCGCTGGCCAGCTTGCGGACGGTGTCGTAGAAGACGACCGGGTCGGCGGCGTATCCGCCCCACTGCTTGGGCTGTAGCAGTCGGAAGAAGCCGGTCTCTTGGAGCGCCTTGATCGATTCGTCGGGGATGCGCCGCAGATCCTCGGCCTCCTGCGCGCGCTCACGCAGTGTCGGCAACAGCGCTTCGACCCGCTCGGTCACTTCTTGCGTCATCTCGGGACCTGCTCCTGCCTGGTCGGATTGGTAACCGGTACTCATTTGTCTCTGAGACTAGAACAGGTTCTTATTTCTGTCGAGAACCGCCGTTCATCGCAGGTCGGAGATGGACATCCGCAGGAAGTGGCCCGAATAGCTGGCATGCGGCAGGACATTTTTGTAACGTGTTCTAGTACAGAAGGAGGAGAATCGCGATGGCAGTTACCCCCAAAGGGAGCGGTGCAAGGGCCACAGGGTCGGCAGCCGGCGGAGCCGGCGGGGTGGGTAAGCACAGGGAGCTGGATGTCGGCTCGGTGCCTACCCGCTATGCGCGGGGATGGCATTGCCTCGGCCTGGCCAAAACGTTCCGGGACGGTAAGCCGCACGCGGTGAACGTGTTCGGTACCAAGCTGGTGGTCTGGGTCGACAGCGCGGGCGAACTGCGGGTGCTCGACGCCTACTGCAGGCACATGGGTGGCGACCTGAGCATGGGCGAGGTCAAGGGCGACGACATCGCCTGCCCGTTCCACGACTGGCGGTGGTCCGGCGTCAACGGCAAGTGCAGCTCCATCCCTTACGCGCGCCGCGTTCCGCCGCTCGCGCGCACCAGGAAGTGGACCACCCTCGAGCGCAACGGTCAGCTGTTCGTCTGGCACGACCACGAGGGCAACGAGCCGCCGCCGGAGATCACCATCCCGCACATCGAGGGCCCCTACACCGACGCGGACGGCAATCCGACCGACCAGCTCGACAGCGGCTGGACGGACTGGACGTGGAACTCGATGCTCATCGAGGGCGCCAACTGCCGCGAGATCATCGACAACGTGGTCGACATGGCCCACTTCTTCTACATCCACTTCGCCTTCCCGACGTACTTCAAGAACGTCTTCGAGGGACACATCGCCACCCAGTTCCTGGAGACCAAGGGCCGCCCGGACATCGGCATGGCCTCCAAGTACGGCGGCGACACCTTGCTGAAGTCCGAGGCCTCGTACTTCGGCCCCTCGTACATGATCAACCCGCTGATCAACGTCTACAGCGGTTACGAGGTCAAGAGCGTCCTGATCAACTGCCACTACCCGGTGACGCAGGACTCGTTCGTGCTGCAATGGGGCATCACGTTGGAGAAGCCGAAGGGCGTCGACGGCGAGATGGCCGACAAGCTGGCCGAGAAGATGACCGAGGGCATCAGCGTCGGCTTCCTGCAGGACGTCGAGATCTGGAAGCACAAGTCCAAGGTCGAGAATCCGCTGCTGTGCGAGGAGGACGGCCCGGTCTACCAGCTGCGCCGCTGGTACGACCAGTTCTACGTGGACGTCGCCGACGTCACCGAGAAGATGACCCAGCGCTTCGAGTTCGAGGTGGACACCACCAAGGCGAACGAGGCGTGGGAGGCCGAGGTGGCGGAGAACCTGCGTCGCAAGCGCGAAGCCGAAGAGGCCGAGCAGGCGGCGAAGGAAGCCGAGGCAGGCGTCTGATGGCGGCCACCTGGGCCAAGGCGCCGGACTTCGCCGATCAGCCCGCGCGGCGGGCGGCGGTGCAGGCCCAGACCGTGGCCGACAAGCAGCGCTACCTGGAGGAGGGCCTGACGCCGTTGCGGTGTCAGGCCTGCCGGAGCGAGGTGCTGGTGCGCAAATCCAGCTCGCACCAGACCTCCGTGCAGTGGACCGAGCCGCCCGAAACGCACTGCCCGGTCTTCGCCGAGCTCGCGGCGTCGGGCGGTCGTCCAGGTCGTCCCGAGACGTGTCCGCAGTTGGAGAAGACCATCAAGTGGGCGGTCGACGAGGGTGTGATCGAGGTACCCAAATAGAACTCAGTCGAGCTGGAAGTCCGCGAAGTCGAAGCCAGGGGCGACGATGCAGCTCACCAGGACGTACTCGTCGCCGAGCGGTCGCGCGGCCTGGCTGACGCCGCCGGGTACCACGGCCTGCAGCAGCTGACCGCGCTCGACATCGGGTCCGAGGACGATCTCCTCGCCGCCGATGTCGAGCGCGAGCGGTCCGCCGCGGTGCCAGAGCCACAGCTCGTCCGACCGCACCGTGTGCGGGGCCGAGCGCTCTCCCGGCATCAGCAGGAAATGGATCATCGTGGCCGCGGCCCGCGCTCCCGGATATCCGGGAGGCGTGAATTCCACCGAGCTGCGCCAGGTTTGGCGATACCAGCCGCCCTCTGGGTGCGGCTCCAAATCGAGTGCGATGGCCAGCGCGGGCCGGTCGTCGGTCATACCCGCGACTCTATGCTCGCTCGCCACGATGGCGCCTTCTTTGCCCGCCGCCGAGCCGGGCTGGCTCGTTCGGCTCGATGCCGACCCGGTCGCGGCGGAACGCGCTGGTGTCAGACTTCCTCGATGCGCCAGGTGATACCGAATCGCCCGAGAGCGTCGAGGAATTCGGTCGGCTCGAACGCTTCCGCCGGTGCCAGCGCGCCCGGCTTGGCGGTGCCCGCCGCCAGTCTGGTCGCGATCTCGACGGCGAGCAGGGCGGAATCGCGGTAGGAGTCGACGCCGTCGACCACGCCGCGCACCACCCGACCGTCGGCGTGGGCGTCGACGATCACCTCGTAGCGCAGGTCCGAGCTCGGCTCGTCCGGGATCTGCTCGATCAGCTCCTCGGTGAAAGAGCGGAGGGTGTCGAGGATTTCGGCGGCGAGCACGCCCTCGACCGACACGACCTCGGTGTGCCTCGGGACGGTGAGCACCGGCGGCTGCGGGAACTTCCCGACGGCGGTGGGCGCCGTGTCGCCGGGAAAGGTCATCTCCGGATGCCGCGCGGGGCCGGTGCGCAGCTCGCCGTCCGCGAAATGCCAACCGCCGCTGCTGAACCAGTCGAGGCTGGCGAACACCGTCTTGGCGCTGCCTTTCGACCCGTTGCCTCCGCTCTTGCTCAGGTGGCTGATGACGATCTCGGCCGGGCCGTTCACCCGGCGCGCGACGAGATTGGCGAGCAGGTCGCCCGCGATGTTGTTGTCCGTGATACCGGAAACGACTGTGACACCTGCTGTTTCGGCCGTGGTCGCGTAATCGTCGAAGACCTTCTTCAGGAACAGCTGTTCGCCGGAGATGTCGGTGTAGTGCGCGCCCGCTTCGATGGCGGCCGCCAGGACCGGCTCGCCATTGCGCACGTAGGCGGAGAGGCTGCTGATCACCGCGTCGACGCCGGTGAACGCGGCGACCAGGGCGGCGTGGTCGGCGAGGTCGGCGACGCGGATCTCGGCGTCGGTCAGGCCCGCGGCTTCGGCGGCGGCACGCATGCGTTCGGCGTTGCGGCCCACCAGGATCGGGGTGAGGCCGCGGCGGTTGAGTTCGTCGAGCAGGTAGCCGCCGGTGTGGCCGGTGGCGCCGTAGACGGCGATGGTGGGGGAGGTTGTCCGCTGTGTCATGGGTATGAACTTATGGGCGTGCGGCGAGCAAATGAATGGCTTGAATGCTCGCGTTCATGTCTGAAACGCTCAATCGATGAGCGTATGGTTTCTATCGTGGACATTCTCAGCGAGACGATAGCGGCCATTCGCACCGGCAATCCGGCGTCCGGCTTGTTCATCAGGCACGCGCCGTGGGGGCGCCGCTATCCGGTCGTGCCCGGCGCGGGGTTCCACGTCGTGCTGCGCGGATCCTGCTGGGTCGTTCCGCCGGAGGGTGAGCCGATCGCGCTCGGTGCCGGCGACGTGCTTTTCATGCCGCGCGGAGCCGATCACGACCTGGTCGACAATCTCGACAGCCCCGTCACCGAAACCGCCAAGCCCGGCGAGCCGCGCGAGATCGTCGGACCCGGAGTGCGCACCGAACTTCTCTGCGGCGCATACGAACTCGGTCGAGCGCGGTCGCACCCGCTGCTCGATGAACTACCCGAGTTCATCCATCTGCCCGCCCGCCCCGGCCGTCATCCCGCGCTGCGCGGTGCGGTGGATCTGCTCGCCGCCGAGATCGCCGAACCGTGCCAGGGCAGCGATGCCGCGGTGCCCGCGCTGCTGGAGACCATGCTGCTGTTCATCCTGCGCGCCTGGTTCGACGAACAGGCCGACGCCAGCCCCACCGGTTGGGCGGGCGCGTTCGCCGACCCCGCCGTCGCCGCCGCCCTGCGCGCCGTCCACGAAGACCCGGCCCGCGCCTGGACCGTCCCCGACCTCAGCGACATCGCCGGCGTCTCCCGCGCCACCCTGGCCCGCCGCTTCACCGCCACCGTCGGCGAACCCCCGCTCTCCTACGTCACCCGCTGGCGCCTTCTCACCGCCGCCCGCCTCCTCCGCGACACCGACGCCCCCTTGCACACCGTCGCCCGAAAAGTCGGCTACACCTCCGAATTCGCCTTCGCCAAAGCCTTCAAACGCGAATACGGCCAGGCCCCCGGCCACTACCGCCGCACCCCAACCCAACCCGCGGTCGTCGCGGTGTGAGGCCCATCCCGCGCTGCCGCGCCTACCTGAACCGTGTCTTGGACCGGCTTGGCGTGGTGCGCACGGTCGGGGTGAAGGTCGCCAAGGTGCTGCCCGACGCCGTGCGGTTGGACACCGGCGCACTCGTCCCCTCGGACCTGATCCTGTGGACTACCGGCGTGCGCGTATCACCGCTCGCCGCCCAGGCTGGAATCGCCACCGACGCAAGAGGTCTCATCATCACCGACGCCACACTGCGCTCGGTGTCGCACCCGGAGATCCATGCCATCGGCGACGCCGCCCTGGTGCGGCAGGCCTGGGGACAGCTGCACGGCACCTGCCAGAGCGGCGTCGTCACCGCCGACCACACCGCCGCGGTCGTCTACAAGGAACAGGTCAGCGGCACCCCGCCGGTGGCCGCCAAACTGAGCCGTTACGTGAAACTCCCGGTGCAACTGTCGAAGGGCGGCCGCGCCACCCGTAAGGCCGCATGACGATCCGGGGTCGAGGGCCGAGGAACCACTGGCTTCCTCGGCCCGTGCCGCCCAGGCCGTACTGATCGAGATCACGCGGTGGTGACGGTGGTTTCCGGGACCCCGGCGATGCGGCGGCGGCGCGACGGGAGCATCGACGTCGGATGCGAGATGCTCCAGGCCGCGGACTTGCAGATCAGTTCCTTGAGGCGTGCGGCCGCTGTGCCGGTGAGGGCGGACGGCTTGGGCTGATCGTCCGGGGTGACCCACTGCACGATGGCGTCGTGGCGTCCGAGGCTGATGCACTGACCGGTGTAGCCGATGGAGTTGCGTGGGACCTCGCGGCCGGTGAGCCGTGCCGCGATGGCGTCGGCCGCCTGGTAGGCCGTCGGGACTCCCGAGGCACAGGACATGCGGAGCGGATTGCCGCTCGCCCCCGGCGCGAGCGCGGCGTCGCCGATGGCGTACACGTCGGGGTGCGAGACCGACCGCATCGTGTCGTCGACGACGATCTGCCCGGTCTCGGAAACCCGCAGGGTCGTGGCCGCGGCAAGGGGGTGCACGGCGAAACCGGCAGTCCACACCGTCACCTGGGCCGGGATCGTGCGCCCGTCGGCAGTGCGCGCGCCGGTCGCCTGAACGCCTGCGATGTCGGTGTGCTCGTGCACGGCGATGCCGAGACGGTCGAAGGCCTTGCGCAGATGCCGCTGGGCCTTCTCGCTCAGCCAGTCGCCGAGGCCACCGCGGGCGGCGAGTGCGACCCCGAGATCCGGGCGGGCTTCGGCGATCTCGGTGGCCGCTTCGATGCCGGTGAGGCCACCGCCGACGACCAGCACGGTCGCGCCGGCGGCGAGCTCTGCCAGACGGTCCCGCAGCCGCTGCGCGGACTGTTTGCCCGCGAGGTCGTAGGCGTGCTCGGCCACGCCGGGAATGCCGAAGTCGTTGGCGGCGCTGCCGAGGGCGTAGACGAGGGTGTCGTAGGCGATCTCGCTCGGGCCGTCGGCGTCGATGACATCGACGGTCTTGCGTTCGGCGTCGACGGCGGTGACCCGCGCCAGCCGAACCCGCACGCCCGTGCCTGCGAAAACGTCGGTCAGCAGGCGGCGCTTCAGGTCCTGACCGGTCGCGAGCTGATGCATCCTGACCCGCTCGACGAACTCCGGATCGGCGTTGACGAGGGTGATCTCGGTGTCGGCGGGGTGCAGCCGCTTGGCAAGGCGACCAGCGGCGTTGGCTCCGGTGTATCCGGCCCCGAGAACGACGATGCGGTGGGTCATGGTCTCACTCCTGTCTGGCGGGTGTTCGCTACCTGAACCGGACAGCGGCCCGAACCCTGACAGGAGTCTGATGTGATCTAGGTCACCACTCTTCGACGAGCGGGTCTCCGTGGTCGAAGGTGGCCCAGTGGCGCGTCGCGCGTTCGAGCTTGGCCGGGTTGGCTTGGGTGTGGACGGCCGCGATCCCGTCGGTGGTCACCTCGAGGGTGATCACGCCTACGATCCGGTCGCCGACCACGATCACCACTGCGGGCACGCCGTTGACCACGTCGGCGAACAGGGCGGCGCGACCGCCGATGGTCTCCCACTTGGCGGCGGTGGGTTCGAACAGGCGGCGCAGGAATCGCGCGACCCGCAGTGCGCCCGTGATCGGCTGTGGCAGCGACACGACAACGCCGCCGCCATCGCCGACGCTGATCGTGTCGTCGGCCAGCAGCCGCACCAGCGAGTCGGTGTTACCGCTCAGTGCCGCGGCGAGGAACTCCTCGACGATCTTGCGGGCGGCGGCCTCGTCGACCGTCACACGCGTCCGGTCGGTGGCCATACGCTGCTTGGCCCGTCGATAGATCTGCTGACAGTTCGACTCGGACAGGTCGAGGACCTCGGCGATCTCGCCGTGCGAGTACCCGAACGCCTCGCGCAGCACGTACACCACGCGTTCCTTGGCCGACAGTCGCTCCATCAGCGTGAGCATCGCGATCGAGACCGATTCACGCTGCTCGACGGTGTCGGCAGGCCCGAGTATGCGGTCCGAGGCGAAGACCGGTTCGGGTAGCCACTGGCCGACGTAGGTCTCCCGCCTTGCCCGCGCGGAGGTGAGCCGGTTGAGGCAGATATTGGTGAGCACCTTCGTCAGCCACGCCTCGGGCGTCTCGATGAATTCGCGGTCGGCGACCTGCCAGCGCAGAAACGTATCCTGCACCGCGTCCTCGGCATCGCTCGCCGAACCCAGTAGGCGGTACGCGATCGCTTCCAAACGCGGCCTGGCGTTTTCGAACACCTCGAGCTCGTGCGTATCGACCAGCATGAACCGAAGTCAACCACGCCACGCGGTCTGCCGACCACACGGCGGAATCGCGTACGCCCTCCTGTTGCGTGGCGCGTTGCCGGGATACGGCGTCGAGGATCTCAGCTGAAGGGGGAGCTGGGGCGTTCTTCGAGGACGCCGTCGATCCAGACGTCGACCTTCTCGTTGTAGAAGCACGCCATGCCCGCGATCTTCTGGCTTTCGGGTAGCGGGGTGCGGTAGATCCAGGCGATGTCGCGGTATTCCTTGTCGCCGATGCGGACGGTCCAGTAGTCGGCGGTGCCCTTGTATGGGCAGTGGGAGTGGGTGTCGGAGGGGTGCAGGAGGTCTAGGCGGACGTCGGTGAGGGGGAGGTAATAGCGTGCGGGAAGGCCGGTTTCGAAGAGGATGCGCGGGCTGTGGGAGTCCGCGACGACGACGCCGCCGATCTCGACCCGGATGTGCCGGGAGCTGCCGAGGATGTCGACGCGCGAATACGGATCGCGCGGATGGACGTAGATCGGCTCGTCCTCCTCGAACCAGTCGCCCATGGCGTCCCAGTCCAGCCGGACCAGTTCGTTCAGTTCCGGCAGCGGGGAATCGTGGTAGCGCAGCGCACCGCCCGCCGCAGTGACGCCGTCGACGATCACGTCGTAGACCGTGGCATCGCCACGGCTGGGGGAGTGGGTGGTCTCGCCGTTCGGCTCGAGTTTGGCGTGCAGATCGGCGACGGGAATGTAGTAGGTCGGGTAGTAGGGGATCTCCCATACCAGCACCGGGCGGTCCGTATCGGCCACCAGGTGCCCGCCGAGATAAACCCGGACTCGCTTCTGGCTGGTCGCGACCTTGACGCGGCCTCGCTGCTCTTCGGTCATACCTCTCGACGGTACGCCGAAGGGGTGACAGATTCCGGACGCCGAACGGGCCCCGCCATGCCGACGGGGCCCGCGAAACGCCGAATCTCAGTCGCCGACCGTGATCGCCTGCGCCTCCTCCACCGAGTGCGGCGCGGGATCGTGCTCATCGATGTGGGCGAGTGCGGCCCGCCCGACGACCAGCACGAGCACGGCGGCCGCGGTGCACGCGGCGCCCACCCAGAACGGCACCGCGATGCTGTGCTCGCCGAGCTTGCCCGCCAACCACGGCGCGGCGGCGCCGCCGGCGAACCGGACGAAGCTGTAGGCGGCCGACGCGGTGGAACGCTCCACCGGCGCGGAGATCATCACGGCCTCGGTGATGAGGGTGTTGTTCACGCCGAGGAACAGACCGGCGACCACCGTGCCGACGATCAGCACCGTCTTGTTCTCCGCGAACAGCGCCATCACCGCCAGGTCGGCGGCGAACAACCCGAGCGCGAGACCCATCATCGGCAGCGTCCCGAACCGGCGCTGCAAGCCGGGCGCAAGGAAGACCGAGGCGACCGCGAGCAGAATGCCCCAGCCGCAGAAGATGAAGCCGATCGCGTAGGTGCCCATGTCCAGCGGGAACGGGGTGTAGGCGAGCAAGGTGAAGAAGCCGAAGTTGTAGAGCAGCGCGGTGATGCTGACGGTGAGCAGACCGCGGTGGCGCAGCGCCTGGAACGGCGCGGCCAGCGAGGTGCGGTGCGCGGGTTTCGGGCTGTCGGGCAGCAGCACGACGATGCAGACGAACGCGATCGCCATCAGCACCGAGACGCCGAAGAACGGTCCGCGCCAACTGATTCCGCCGAGCACGCCGCCGACCAGCGGACCGGTCGCGATGCCGATGCCGAGCGCCGCCTCGTACAGGATGATGGCGCGCGCGACGCCGCCGCTCGCCGCGCCGACGATGGTGGCGAGTGCGGTCGCGATGAACAGCGCGTTGCCGAGACCCCAGCCCGCGCGGAAGCCGACGATCTCACCGACGGTGCCGGACATGCCCGCCAGCGCCGCGAACACCACGATGATGGCCAGACCGGCGAGCAGCGTCTTCTTCGCACCGAACCTGCTGGACACCACGCCCGTCACCAGCATCGCCACACCCGTCACCAGCATGTAGCTGGTGAACAGCAGGGAGACCTGCGACGGCGAGGCGTGTAGTTGCTCGCCGATCGGCTTCAGGATCGGGTCCACCAGGCCGATGCCCATGAACGCGATGACGCTGGCGAAGGCGACCGCCCAGACCGCTTTCGGCTGTTTGGTCGACGCCGGTGCGCCGGTGTCGGCGCGGGTGTCCACTACGGTGCTCATCAAAATTCCCTCGACGGATCGTGCTGGGGAGCGGCGTTTTTCAGCGCTTCCAGCAGTTCGTTCAGATCGGTTTCCATTCGCGCGAGTCGTTCGACGTCGAAATCGGCGAGCCGGGCGGCCATGGCCGTGCCGTAGGCGGCACGTGCCCTGACCAGTCGCTCGCGTCCGGCCGGGGTGAGGTCGACGACGACCGCCCTCGAGTCATCGGGGTCCTTGGTCCTCGTCGCGAATCCGTCCTCGACGAGCCTGCCGAGCAGCGCCGTTGCCGCCGGTTGGGAGCATCGATCGATCCTGGCGAATTCGCTGACCCGCACCGCGCCGTGCTCGTCAAGGAGGGCAAGGGCCCGCAGTACGGCTCGCGGCAGATCGTCGTCGCCGATCACCCCGGCCAGCCGGGTCAGCCTGCCCGCGGTGACGAGGAGATCGACCACGATGTCTGCTGTCGTCACGGGAGCCTGCTGCACCAAAATATTATTACATAAGCTAACTATCTATTTACCGTGAGATAGCCCACCGCACCTGCCGCGCCCGGCTGGCTCGGTGCCACACACCCTTTGCACGCCTCACACAGGCGGTGCCTATGTGAGGCGTGTGGACGGTTTGTGGCAGCCGGAGCAGCGAACGACGAAGGCCCCGGCGAGGATTCGCCGGGGCCTTCGGTCGGGTAGTGCTAGGTGTGCGCAAGCGGACGGTGTGGCGTGCCGAAGAGCTGGGCGTCGCCGTGCGCGCGCTTGAAGAACAGGTGCGCGTCGTGTTCCCAGGTGATGGCGATGCCGCCGTGCAGTTGCACGGTCTCGGAGACGATCTCGGTGAACGACTCGGAACACTGCGTCCGTGCGACCCACACGTCCTCGGCGGCCGACGGAAGCCCCTCGGCGACCGCGGCGGTGGCGGCGTAGGACGCCGACTTGGCCGACTCCAGCAGCACGTACATATCGGCCATCCGGTGCTTGAGCGCCTGGAAACTGCCGATCGCGCGCCCGAACTGCACCCGGGACTTGGTGTATTCGACCGTCATCTCCAGGCACTGCTCCGCCGCCCCGACCTGCTCGGCGGCCACCGCGGCCCACGCGATCTCCCGAAGTCGCGTCGCGAGAGCGAGCGGATCGCCGGTGCCGAGCTTGCGTGCCGCGACGCCGTCGAAGTGGATCGAGGTGAGCTTGCGCGTCGGATCCATGGTCGCGACCGGGTTTCGGGTGATCCCGGCGGCGCCCGCCTCGACCTCGAACAACCCGCTCGCCGTCACCACGATCAACGTATCGGCGTGCGCGCCATCGAGCACGTAATACGCTGTGCCGGAGAGTATCTCACCATCGGCGCGCACGCCGGGCACGTCCCACCCGGTCTCGCTCGCCCAGCACACCGCGAGTGTCGTCGTGCCTTCCGCGACGCCGGGCAGCAGCCGCGCGCAGGCGTCCTCGTCGCCGGAGAGCAGCACGGCCTGTGCGCCGAGCACGGCCGAACCGAGCATCGGAACACCCGCCAGCGTGCGGCCCAATTCGCGGACCACCAGCAGGGATTCGACCAGCGAAGCGCCGAACCCGCCGTACTCCTCCGGCACCGCGAGCGCCGCGACACCGATCTGCTCGCAGAGCAGCCGCCACAGCTTCGGGTCGTAGCCGAGTTCGGTGTCCATCGCGGTGCGCACGGCGTCGCGGCCCGCGTGCTTGGTGAGCAGCGCGCGCACCGAGGCGGCGAATTCCTCGTGTTCGGTCATGCGGTACCCCTGATCGCTCGGTCCCGAACGGCCTCGTCGCGCAGGGCGCGGGCGATCCTGGCGCGGTGCAGATCCGGCGTTCCCCACGCGGCGCGCAGCGCGGTGACCTTGGTCAGCCACAGCGACAGGTCGTACTCGGCGGTGTAGCCGATCGCGCCGTGCACCTGCAAGGCGGCTCGCGCGGCGGTGTGCGCGGCGTCGCCGCAGGCCAGCACCGCCGCCGACACGTCGCGGCCGCGGGTCGGCTCGCCCATGGTGAGGGCGGCGCGGTAGAGCAGCGGCTCGGCCAGATCGAGCCCGATCAGCACGTCGGCGAGTTTCTGCTTGACGGCCTGGAATTCACCGATCGGTTTGCCGAACTGCTTGCGCTGCTTGGCGTATTCGGTGGCGGCGTGCAGCAGCGCGCGACCGGCGCCGAGCAGCTGGGCGGCGGCGGCCAGCGCGCCGGTGTCGAACGCCAGCGCGCCGGCCTCCAGCACCCGGTCGTCGTTGGCGACGAGCTCGGTGGCCGTCACTCCGAACAGCTTTCGCGCGGGGTCGACCGAACGGATCGACTCGCCACGCTCGGCAAGGAAGACCTGCGCGCCGTCGACGAGCAGCGTCACGTCGGCGACATCGGCGTCCAGCGCGACCGGATCGGTGCCCGGTGTTGCGAAGGCGACCGTGCCGAGCGCGGTGCCCTCGGCGAGCCCGGGCAGCCAGCGCTCGGCTGCCGCGGAATCCGAGAGCGATTGCAGCAGAACGGGAATCGCGGCGGCGGTCTCGACCAGCGGTCCCGGCGCCGCGGACCGGCCGATCTCGACGAACGCGACGACGAGGTCGATCGGATCCGCGCCGACACCGCCGTGCGCCTCGTCGACCGCGAGGCCGAGCACGCCCGAACCGGCGAGCTGCTGAATCAGCGCGCGACCCGGTCGCGAGTCGCCACTCGCCCAGGCGCGCACCGCGGTCGGCGTGCGCCCGGCGTCCAGCAGCTTGCGCACGCTTGCCGCGAAATCGATCTGTTCCGGACTGAGCGCGAATCTCATCGGCTACTCCCTCTCGGCAGGCCGAGGATGCGCTCGGCGATGATGTTGCGCTGGATCTCGTTGGTACCGGCGTAGATCGGGCCGGACAGCGAGAACAGATACCCGTCGGTCCACGGACCGGACCGTTCGCCCGCCGCGCCGAGCACGTCCAGCGCGGTCTCGTGCATGGCGATGTCGAGCTCGGACCAGAACACCTTGGTGATCGAGGATTCCGCGCCGAGCTTGCCGCCCTCGTTCAACCGGGTGACGGTGCCGAAGGTATGCAGGCGGTAGGCCTCGCTGCCGATCCACGCGTCGACGACGGCGTCGCGCTGCGCGGTGTTGGTGCGGTCGCCGGAGTCCAGCCACAGGTCGACCAGCCGTCGCGCGGTCGCGCTGAATCGGCCGGGGCTGCGCAGCGAGAGACCGCGCTCGTTGCTCGAGGTGCTCATGGCGACCCGCCAGCCCTCGCCCGGCGCGCCGATCACGTCGCGGTCCGGCACGAAGACGTCGTCGAGGAAGATCTCGGCGAAACCGGGTTCGCCGTCCAGCTGCGGGATCGGTCGCACCGAGACGCCGTCGGCGGTGAGCGGGAACATCACATAGGTGAGTCCCTTGTGCCGCTCCGCCTCCGGATCGCTGCGGAAAAGGCCGAAGGCCCAGTCCGCGAACGCCGCTCGCGAACTCCACGTCTTCTGTCCGCTCAGCAGCCAGCCGCCCTCGGTGCGCCGCGCCGTCGACCGGATGCCCGCGAGGTCGCTGCCCGCCTCGGGCTCCGACCAGGCCTGCGCCCAGATGTCGTCGCCGCGCGCCATGCGCGGCATGATGCGGTCGAGCTGCTCGGGGGTGCCGTGCTCGAACAACGTCGGCGCCAGCAGGAAGATGCCGTTCTGGCTGACCCGCCCCGGCGCGCCCGCGGCGTAGTACTCCTGCTCGAACAGCACCCATTCCAGCAGCGAGGCGTCGCGCCCGCCGTACTCCTTCGGCCAGGAGACCACCGACAGCCGCGCGTCGGCCAGTTTGCGCTCCCAGTCGCGGTGCGCCTCGAAGCCGGCCTTCGTGTCCATCGAAGGCAGCGGTGTCGAGGGTTTCTCGGCGGCGAGGAATTCGCGGACCTCCCGCTGGAATTCCCGCGTCGCCTGGTCCAGATCCAGATCCACTACGTCGTCCCGTTCTGCTCGGCCGTGCTGGCACTGGCCTTCATCGTCTTGGCGTTCATGCCGCCCAGTGAGTCCGCGCCGACCTCGGCGTTGTGCGCGTGCGCGAAGTGGTGCAGCCCGAAGACCGAGTCCATGCCGGTGCGCATGCCCATCAGGTCCTCGGCCTGGTTGACCGCCTTCTTGGTGAGCGCGAGGCCGAAACGCGGCATGGCGGCGATCTTCTCGGCCAGCGCCATGGTCTCGGCCTCCAGCTCGGCGCGCGGGACCACCCGGCTGACCATGCCCCATTCCTTGGCCTGCGCCGCGCCGAAGCGGTCGCCGGTGAACAGGAATTCCTTGGCCGCGCGCGGTCCCATCACCCACGGGTGCGCGAAGTACTCCACACCCGGAATGCCCATGCGTACCACGGGATCGGAGAAGAACGCGTCCTCGGAGGCGACGATCAGATCGCACACCCACGCGAGCATGAGCCCGCCCGCGATGCAGGCGCCCTGCACCATCGCGATGGTCGGCTTGGGGATCTCCCGCCAGCGGCGGCACATGCCGAGGTAGACCTCGGACTCCCTGGCGAACCGCTGGTCGCCGCCCTGCTTGTCGACGTGGTCCCACCACAGCACGGCCTTGTTGTCGTAGTGCACGTGGTGGTCGCGGCCGGGGGTGCCGATGTCGTGTCCGGCGCTGAAGTGTTTTCCGTTGCCCGCCAACACGATCACGCCGACCTCGTCGTCCTCGACGGCGCGTTGGAAGGCGGCGTCGAGCGCGTAGGTCATCACCGAGTTCTGCGCGTTGCGGTAGTCGGGCCGGTTCATCGTGACGATCGCGACCCGGCCGCGCCGCTCGTAAGTGACGACCTCGCCTTCGTCCGGCACGCCGTTCTCCGGTTGGTCTGGCATTACGACTTCTCCTCACGTAGTTGACGCTTGAGCACTTTCCCGGCGGCGCTGTAGGGCAGCTCGTCGCGGAATTCGACGAAGCGCGGCACCTTGAAATTCGCCAGCACGGTGGTGGCGTGGGCGAGCACCTGGTCCTCGGTCAGCGTCGAGCCGGGCTTGCGCACCACATAGGCCTTGCCGACCTCGCCCATCCTGGTGTCGGGCACGCCGACGACCGCCGACTCGGCCACGCCGTCGAGCCGGGCGAGCGCCTGCTCGACCTCGGCCGGATAGACGTTGAAACCGCCGGAGATGTACATGTCCTTGAGCCGGTCGGTGATCCGGAGATAGCCGCGTTCGTCGAGCGTGCCGATGTCGCCGGTGTGCAGCCAGCCGTCCGCGTCGATGGTCTCGGCGGTGCTCTGCGGATCATCCAGGTAGCCGAGCATGACGTTGGGGCCGCGCAGCAGCACCTCGCCCGCGTCGCTGAGCTTCAGTTCGAAGTCGGCGATCGGCCTGCCGCAGGTGGTCGCGATGGTCTCGGCGTCGTCGTCGGCGCGGCACATGGTGCCGAATCCGGCCGCTTCGGAAAGGCCGTAAGCCGTGAGCACGACGGCGAATTCGAGCTCCGAGCGCATCCGCTCGACGAGCACGACCGGCACCGTCGCCCCGCCGGTGGCCGCCACCCGCAGGGTGCTCAGGTCGTAGGAGTCGCGGTCCGGGAAGTCCAGGATCGTCTGGTAGATCGTCGGCGGGCCGGGCAGCACGGTGATCTTCTCCTGGCCGACCAGCCGCATCGTCTGCGGCACGTCGAAGGTTGCCTGCGGGATGATCGTCGCGCCGGCGACCAGGCACGCGAGGATGCCCGCCTTGTAACCGAAGTTGTGGAAGAACGGGCTGACGATGAGGTAGCGGTCGTCGCTGTTCAGTGTTGCGCACTCGGCCCATGCCCGCACCACCGACAGCGCCTGCCGGTGTGCGACGAGCGTGCCCTTGCTGCGGCCGGTGGTTCCGGAGGTGAACAGGATGTCGGAGATGTCCTCGGCGTCCACGGCCGCGGCCCGCTTCTCGGCGTCCTCGACCGGGACTGTCTCGGCGATCACCGCGAGATCGGACCAGTTCAGCACGGTCGAGTCGGTGCTGGTCGTCTCGCCGCCCGGCTCCACCGGAATCACCACGATCGTGGGGATGGCCAGTTCCGGTGCGGCGGTGCGCAGTTCGGCGAGCCGGTCGCGGCCGAGGAAGGTCCCCGCGATGAACAGCGCCTTCGCGTCGACCCTGGACAGAACGTCCGCGGCCTCGTCGGCGACGTAGCGGGTGTTCAGCGGCACCAGGGCGGCGCCAGCGTAGTGCGCGGCCAACGCGGCGACCACCCAGTGATAGGTGTTCGGCGCCCACATGGCCACCCGGTCGCCGGACTGCACGCCACGCGCGATCAGCGCGCGCGCCGTCTCCTGGACCGCGCCGAGTAGCTGGGTCCAGTCCAGACGGACGCCGCCGTCGGCCAGTGCCGGCGCGGCGCCGAAGGTCCGCGCGGCATCGTGCAGGGCCATTGGTGTCGTTTGTGCAGGGGTTGTCACGGGTGTTCCTCACCGTTCACGCGAGTACTTATGCATGCACTCTACAAAGCAAGTGCTTGGTAGGTTATCCTACCGGCGTGGTTGCGATCCAGACCTCAGATTCCGACACTGCCGCGCAGGACGCGCGGTTTTCCGCCGAAGTGCGGGAATGGCTGGCCGAGAATCTCAACGGAGAATTCCGCGAACTGCGCGGACTAGGCGGTCCAGGCCGCGAACACGAGGCGTTCGACGAGCGCCTGGCCTGGGACCGGCACTTGGCCGCGTCCGGGTGGACCTGCCTCGGGTGGCCCAAGGAGTACGGCGGTCGCGAGGCCACCGTGCGCCAGCAGGTGATCTTCCACGAGGAGTACGCCAAGGCCAACGCGCCCGCGCGGGTCTCGCACGTGGGGGAGGAGCTGCTCGGCCCGACCGTGCTCGCCTTCGGCACCCAGGCGCAGAAGGACCGCTTCCTGCCCGGCATCCGCAATGTCAGCGAACTGTGGTGCCAGGGCTACTCGGAACCGGGCGCGGGTTCGGACCTCGCTGCCATCAGCACGGCCGCGCACCTCGACGGCGACGAGTGGTCCATCAACGGCCAGAAGATCTGGACGTCGCTGGCGCACGTGGCCGACTGGTGCTTCGTCGTCGCCCGCACCGAGAAGGGCTCTTCCCGCCACAAGGGCCTGTCCTACCTGCTGGTTCCCATGAAGCAACCGGGCATCGAGGTGCGTCCGATCATCCAGCTCACCGGGACGTCGGAATTCAACGAAGTCTTCTTCGACAACGCCCGCACCGCCGCCGACCTGGTCGTCGGCGCGCCGGGCGACGGCTGGCGCATCGCGATGGGCACGCTGACCTTCGAACGCGGCATCTCCACCCTCGGCCAGCAGATCCGCTTCGCGCGTGAACTAGCCGATATCGAAGCGCTGGCCCGCCGCATCGGCGCGGCCGACGACCCGCTCATCGCCGACCGGATCGACCGGGCATGGGTGGGTCTGCGAGTGTTGCGCGCGCACGCGCTGCGCACCATGGAAGGCACCGGCGTGGACGACGGCGGACAGGCGTCGGTGGCGAAACTGCTCTGGGCCAATTGGCACCGCGGCCTCGGCGAGCTGGCCATGGCCGTGCTCGGCGCGCGCGGCCTGGTGGCCGACGAGGACGACGATCTCAACGAATGGCAGCGGCTGTATCTGTTCACCCGCGCCGACACCATCTACGGAGGTTCGAACGAAGTGCAGCGCAACATCATCTCCGAGCGCGTGCTCGGTCTGCCGCGCGAGGCACGGCCGTGACCGCGCGGCCCCTTTCGGTCGCCCCCGAGCCCGTCGCCGGGCACGGCCTGCTGACCGGACGCGTCGCCGTGGTCACCGCCGCCGCGGGGACCGGCATCGGCTCGGCGACCGCGCGCAGGCTGCTCGCCGAGGGTGCCGACGTGGTGGTCTCCGACTGGCACGAGCGTCGGCTCGCCGAGACCGAGGTCGAGCTGAAGGGTGAGTTCCCCGAGCGCAGGGTCGCCGCGATCGCCTGTGACGTGCAGAGCACCGAGCAGGTGGACGCGCTGGTCCGCGGCGCGGCCGAAGCGCTCGGCCGCATCGACATCATGGTCAACAACGCGGGCCTCGGCGGTGAGACGCCGGTCGTGGACATGACCGACGAGCAGTGGGACCGCGTCCTCGACATCACGCTCAACGGCACCTTCCGCTGCACCCGCGCCGCGCTGTCCTACTTCCGTTCGGCCGGCCACGGCGGCGTCATCGTGAACAACGCGAGCGTCCTCGGCTGGCGCGCGCAGTACGGTCAGGCGCACTACGCGGCCGCCAAGGCGGGCGTCATGGCGCTGACCAGGTGCAGCGCGATCGAGGCCGCCGAGCTCGGCGTGCGGATCAACGCGGTCGCGCCGAGCATCGCCAGGCACGCCTTCCTCGACAAGGTCAGCTCGACGGAACTGCTCGATCAGCTCTCCGAACGGGAGGCCTTCGGCCGCGCGGCCGAGCCGTGGGAGGTCGCCGCGACCATCGCCATGCTGGCCAGCGACTACACCAGCTACCTCACCGGCGAGGTGGTTTCGGTGAGCAGTCAGCGGGCCTGACGCGCCCGATTGAGATCGCCTTCGGGCGTCCGCTTCCTTCCTGGGAAACGGGCGCCCGATCAGGTGAAAAAGGGTGGCGCGCGGGCGGCCGGGGTGTGCCATGCTGGGGATGGACGGATCCCGCAATTTCGTAAGGGGCGTTGGCTATGGGCCTGGATCGCCCACCTGCCCGCGAACAACTGGAACTCGACGTCGTACGCGAGGTCGTGCTGGCCAGACGTCGTCTCGACAGCATGGTGCTAGCCGCCTTGACACTCGGCGCCGAACTGATGAACCACGAATCCGCGCGGGCGACAGCCTGCCGCGCCGCCCAGATTCTCGAGCTGTACGCGGTCGACGAGAACGAAGTCGAACGTGACCCGCGGGCCGCGCTGCGCGCCGACATGAGGCGCGACAACGCCCGCGCCCGGCGGATCGGCTTGAAGGCTCCCGCCGGTGTTCCTTCCGAGCAGGATCGACGGCGACAACGCCAGACCGCCCTGCTGCGCGAGGTCCGCGCCGACCTCATCGAGGTGCTGCGCCGCTGCCGCAGACACCACTTCGACCGCGGTGCCGTCGCCGACGAAATCGCACAGGGCCTGTGCGCCGCCACCGACAAACTGGTCGTGGGCGCCGACATGGACGCCTACCACGCCTGGCAGCGCGGCATGGTCCTGAAACTCATCGAAGAACCCGTCCCCTACGGCCCGCCCCGCGTGATGGCGACCGTCGACGCGGGCCCCGGCCGCGGACCCCTCACCGTCGAATGGGACACGCCCGAACGAAGATTGGCCCTCGTCGCCCGCATGGCCCGCGCAGGCATCTCCCCGGTCATCATCTGCGACCGCCTCCTCGCCGACCTCTCCGTGTCCTCCCCGATCCGCTACTCGTTGCGGTAGTTACTTCCTGGCTCCAGCACCGGAACATCACTGTGCCGCAGCACTTTCAGGTGGTCGTCCAGTGGAATCCACGTCGCCTCGGCTCAGCCCTGCGACCCGAGCTCTCGAGTCAAAGTGATCAGGAACTGCGATGCGGTTCGGATCTGCTGGTCGGATACCTTGAACTTCGATTCACCGGCTTTAGTCTTGATTAAAGCCGTGTTTATGGTGAGCGTACCCTGCCAACCGTCAACTTTGGTGGCGATGCGCACGGCATCATCGGCCTTCTTTACCCATACTTTCTCGTCGTATCCGGATTGGGGAATGTAGTCCGGGTCATCTTTGAGCAAGGCTGGGTCCGACTCACTCGGCAGCATCGCCCGTAGTCGTGTTTGGCCCACTCCTACCAGGGAATCCTGCGTAATGGTACATGCAGCGCCCCGGGCGATTTTCTCATCGGGCTTCTCGGACCCATATTCGATTTGCACAGAGGATATTCCGAGATCGTTCGAAAAGAAACCGAGCGTTCGATCGCATTGCTCGCGAAGATCATGGCTTGAATCTGTTATCGCAGGGCTGGTTTCGGCATTTGGTCCACAGGCCGACAACAGGGCTATTGCAATTATTCCTGCCACCGCGCTGACCGGGCGCCCCGCAATCGTAATCACTGCGTGCGCCTGTCGGAATTGACGTGTGGGGTCAGCCTCGCGAGCGCGTCGTCCCAGTCCCAATGTGGGTCGTCGTAGTGGTTGTAGAACACGCCTGTCATCACTTCACCTCACGGCAACCGCTAGCCGGTGCTGCGGGCAGCATCGTTGTCTCCTGAATCAAAAGTCAACCCCCCATTCGAGTTGGCCGCCGCCACGGATGGGCGGACGGACGCAACCACCCTGTCTGGCTCCGACCGGTTTGTCAAACTTCTGTCGACGAGTTCGTCCGCTCGGAGATTCTCGCCAAAGCTCGTGCAAGCAGAGCTACTTCTTCTCCGGGTCAAGCAGAGGATGCAGCCCGATCTTCGCATGGTGTCGGCCTCGGTGCAGTCTGGTCGAGGGTAGTCACCGATCGTAACTCGGTCGTGGGCGGACTTCTTTTGGCGATGGTAAGGGCGGTCGACTCCCCGATGGTACGGAGATGAGGTTCAGAGATGGAAGTAAGTCTGGTGGCGTTACTCTCGACATCAGATATCCCGGAAATCCCGTACCAGTGAAAGTGCACCTACCGAAATAATGGACGAGAAACTTGAGCACTTCCTATTGTATGAGCTGTCGGACGACTGGGCTGCGGTTGCGACCTTCGACGGAATGGTGGCGAGGATTACCCCGGAAACTTATTCCCGCGGCGTTGTTCTCGACGTGATCCGCGAACTCGGGGCCAAGGGATACATCCGATTCGGATCATTCCCCGGTGGCGGGCGCGGATGGGAGCCCTGGGACGTCTCGATCGACGAAGCAATCCATCGAGTAGCACACGGCTACAACGGCATTCGCGGATATCTAGATATACCGGACAGCGAGATCGGCTCGACGGAGGTGTTCCGCGCAGATCTCCTCGAGGAGGGTGAGCGGCGACTGGCCGAGCTCGGAAGCCCGTACGAAAAGTATGGCGACCCCTGGGCAGACACGCCTCGCCGCTCCCATCATTGACTTCTCAGCTGTTCTGAGCCATCTCCCTGGAGCGCTGGCCAACTAAGACTGTGTCTCACGTCGCTGTCTTCCCGGCCTTCGCGAGTTCTGTGGCAGGTCGTACTACCTGTGGCGGCGCAGGTGAGGAAGCCGAGATGGTGGGGTGGCTTTGCGGTCGTTCGGATCGAGAGCCGCTGATAGTAGAGCAGTCAGGAGATGGGCCCCGCACCGTCAGCCAGATCGTCGCGTCGACGAGCACTGTTTGGCTGACCCTCTCGGGTGCCGGTATCCCGAAGGCCCCCTCATCCGACGCCGACGACGCACCTAGCACCAAGCAAACGCTTGGTTGTATTATGACCCTCGTGACCGCACCTGACGCCTCGAAATCAGCACGACGCAACGAACTGCTCGCGCTGGCGGCCGAACTGTTCGCCGAGCGCGGCTTGCGCGCGACCACGGTGCGCGATATCGCCGACGCGGCCGGAATCTTATCGGGCAGCCTCTACCACCACTTCGATTCCAAGGAGTCGATGGTGGACGAGATTCTGCGCGGCTTCCTCGACGACCTGTTCGGCCGCTACCGCGAGATCGTCGGCTCCGGCCTCAGCTCGCGAGACACCTTGGAAGCCTTGGTGATCGCGTCCTACGAGTCGTTCGACCGCTTCCACGCGGCGGTCGCGATCTATCAGGCCGAGGCCAAGCGGCTGAAAGACAGCGAGCGATTCGCCTACATCGAGGAGTACAACCGCGAGTTCCGCGAGCTCTGGCACCAGGTGCTGACCAACGGTGTCAAGGACGGCAGCTTCCGCCCCGAACTCGACGTCGAACTCGCCTACCGCTTCCTGCGCGACACCGTATGGGTCGCCGTGCGCTGGTACCAGCCGGGCGGCGCCATCACCGTCGAAAACCTCGCCAAGCAGTACCTCACCATCGTGCTCGACGGTCTCACCGTCTCGCGGACCGACTAGGAGTTCCCATGTCTGCACCTTCCGCCCGCCGTCCGTACACCCCGCTGCGGGATGCCTACGTGATCGACGCGGTGCGCACCCCGGTCGGCAAGCGCAACGGTGCGCTGGCCGGTGTGCACCCGGCCGATCTGGGTGCGGCCGCGCTGAAAGGTCTGCTCGACCGCAACCCGATCGACCCGATCAACGTCGACGACGTGATCGTCGGCTGCGTCGACAACGTCGGCCCGCAGGCGGGCAACATCGGCCGCACCATGTGGCTGACCGCGGGCTACCCGGAGGAAGTCCCCGGCGTCACCGTCGACCGGCAGTGCGGATCTTCCCAGCAGGCCATCAATTTCGGCGCGCAGGCCATCATGAGCGGCACCGCCGAGGTGATCGTCGCCGGCGGAGTGCAGAACATGAGCGCCATCCCGATCTCGGCCGCCATGCTCGCGGGCAAGGAGTACGGCTTCGAGTCGCCGTTCGTCGGCGCGCAGGGCTGGGACCACCGCTACGGCACCGACGAGGTCTCGCAGTTCCGCGGCGCGCAGCTGATCGCCGAGAAGTGGGGCATCACCCGCCAGGACATGGAGCAGTGGGCGCTGCGCAGCCACGAGCGCGCCCGCCAGGCCATCAAGGAAGGCAAGTTCGACAACGAGATCGTCCCCGTCGGCGACTTCTGGATCGACCAGGGCCCGCGCGAGACCTCGTTGGAGAAGATGGCGTCGCTGCCCGCCCTCGCCGAGGGCAGTCCGCTGACCGCCGCCGTGGCCAGCCAGATCTCCGACGGCGCGAGCGCTACCCTGCTCGCCTCGGAATGGGCGGTGCAGGAGTACGGCCTGAAGCCGCGCGCCCGCATCCACCACGTCAGCGCCCGCGGCGCCGACCCGATCTTCATGCTCACCGCCCCCATCCCGGCCACCAAGTGGGCGCTGGAGAAGACCGGCCTCACCATCGACGACATCGACGTGGTCGAGATCAACGAGGCCTTCGCCCCCGTGGTGCTCGCCTGGCTGAAGGAAACCGGCGCCGACCCCGAAAAGGTCAACGTCAACGGCGGCGCCATCGCCCTCGGCCACCCCCTCGGCGCCACCGGAGCCAAGCTCTTCGCAACCCTCCTCAACGAGCTCGAGCGCCGCAACGGCCGCTACGGTCTCCTGACCATCTGCGAGGGCGGCGGCACCGCCAACGCGACCATCATCGAGCGCCTGTAGGGGCCGATCGCGATCCGCGCCGGGTGAATGTCATTCGCCCGGCGCGGTTTCGTAGTGCGCACCCGTCCGTCACCGTGCGTGCTCCGGCAATGAGCTGTGGATAACGACGAGCCAGTTTCACCGCGCCGTGATTCTCACCTCCGGCCGCGCTGAAGTTCCTGACGAGGCTCGTCAATCGACGGTAGTCATATGGTGGCGTTTCAAGATCGAACAGCAACCATATGACTACCGTCGAAACCATTTCTCTATCGACGGGAGAGAAATGGTGGTCAGGGGGTTGACAGGCTGCTCGGTCCGGTGGGGTCGAGCAGCCTTGTCGTCGGCGATCGGGAATCAGTGGGCAGTTGTCTGGCCGGCGAGGGATGACATCTCTTCGATCCGCGCGACCGCGTCGGTGACCACCCGCTCGATCAGCTCCTTGCAGGTCGGCAGGTCTTCGATGATGCCGGTGACCTGACCCGCCGCCAGCACACCCGCCTGCGTATTGCCCTCGACGAGCCCGGCGCGCAACAGCATTGGAGTGTTGGCGGCCATGACGACCTGAGACCAGCTGAGGTCCTTGGTCTTTCGCATGGTGAGCCCGTCACGGACCATGGTCGACCACTTCATGCCGGTCATGCTCTTGAACCGCGCGGCGTTCGACACCGCTGCGGCGAGTCCGCGCCAGCGGCCCGAATTCTCCAGCTTTTGAACCAGTTCCGTGTTCAGTACGCGGTGCGGCATGCCGTCGACTTTCAGTGAGACCACGGTGTCCTGCAGTTGCCTGCGCAGGTACTCCTGCTTCACCGCCTCGGGGACCGAGCTCTCCTGGGTCAGCAGGAAGCGGGTGCCCATCGCGACGCCCGCCGCGCCGTAGGCGAGGGCGGCGGCCAACCCACGTCCGTCGAAGAAGCCACCCGCCGCGACGACCGGGATGTCGACGGCGTCGAGCACCGAGGGCAGCAGCAGGGTGGTCGCCACGGGGCCGGTGTGCCCGCCGCCTTCGCCGCCCTGCACGATGACGGCGTCGGCGCCCCAGGAGGCCACCTTCACCGCGTGCTTGGCCGCGCCGATCGACGGAATCACCACGACGCCGGCATCTTTCAGCTTCGCGATCAGGTCCTGCTTGGGCGCGAGGGCGAACGACGCGACCTTCACCTTCTCCCGGATCAGCAGGTCGATGCGCTCGTTGGCGTCGCTGGCGTCGGCGCGGATGTTCACGCCGAACGGTTTGTCGGTCTGTGTCTTGGTCTTCGCGATCGCCGCTTCCAGCTCCTCGAAGGTCATGGTCGCCGAGGCGAGAATGCCGAGGCCGCCCGCGTTGGCGGTGGCCGAGACCAGGCTCGGACCAGCCACCCAACCCATGCCGGTCTGCACGACGGGATGCTCGATGCCGACCAGCTCGGTCAGCGGGGTGTGCAGGCGCGCGGTCATCAGGCGACCTCCTTGTCGCGAATACCCTTGGGATCCAGCACGGTTCGGATGATCCGCAGCTCTTCCTCGGTCGGCAGCCGGGTCTCGCCCGCCTCGCCGAGCCCAGCGATCTCGAACGCGGTGTTCTCCGCGACCTCGTCGGCGCCGACGCCAGGGTGCAGCGAGAGTGCCCGCATCGTGTTGTCGGGACCACCGAAATCGAAGACGCCCAGGTTGCTCACGACCCGATGCAGGTGGTGGAAGCGGAACGCCGGATTACCCGGATCGACTTTGTCGTAACCGATTCCGGAGACGATGTCGACCTGCTCGCAGAACACCCGCTTGTTGTGCTTGGGCACCCAGTAGCTGGTGGCGTGGTTGATGGTGTTGCCAGGCGCGCCGCGCACGCCGAACATCTGCCTGGTCGGCCGTTGCAACGGGCCGAAGGCGGACAGGTTCTGGTTGCCGAACTTGTCGATCTGGTTGGCGCCCATGACGACGTGCCGCCGACCCGAGGCGACGACGTCGAAGACCTTGGAGAACGGAATCCAGCCCTCGATAGGCGCTTTCGCGCCGAGGGCGGGCGTCTCGGCCAGGTACAGCGCCTCGCCGTCGGAGAGCAGCAGGTCCGGTTCGAAGGTCAGGCGGGCCAGGCGCGCGCCGATCGTGGTGACCGGCGACATCGGGCTGGCCATGATCTCGCCCGCGCCGCGGAAGATCTCCGCGCACGCGACGACGCAGACTTCGGCGCGGGTGCTTGTGGTGGTCTCGGTCATCGAATCAGCCCTCCTGCGTGGCGAAAGCGCGGACGGCCGCCTGGTATTCGTCCTCGGAGACGTCCAGGTAGGTGGCCTTGAACTCGGCCCACGACTCGGGCGTCTTGGCAGCGTCCACGTAGTGGCGCTGGAATTTCTCGTCCCGGCCGTAGCTGCCGGAGAAGGTGAAGTGCGCGCCGCCGGGCGCCTCGACCACACCGTCCACCATCATGCGGTTGAGGATGATCGCCTGCTGTGGAACGGCTTTCACCAATTCCTCGGTCTCCACCACGCGATCCACCGACAGGTAGCGGCGCTCGGCGGACAGGCAGTACAGATCATCGAAGTAGGGGTCGACGCCGGTGTAGGCGGCGTTGCCGTGCTTGTCTCCGAGATCCAGATGCACAAGTGCCGCATCGAGATTCAGCGCGGGCATCGCCACGAGCGTTTCGGTCCGGCCGTCGGCGGCGGGGTAGGGGGAGGCGACGGTCTTCAGCTCACCCTCCCAGAAATCCACGACCGCGGAACCGAGCCCGGCGCGGATCGGCAGGAACGGCAGCCGCGCCGCCGCGGCCTGCAAACCGCACTTGACCATGCCCTCGTCCATCTCCCGGGCGATCAGCTCGCCGGAGGTGCGCGCCTTGGCGAACCATGGATCGTAGAACGGCGCCGAATCCAGCGACACGAAGCCGTAATAGGCCTTGCGCACCTTGCCCGCCGAGCACAGCAGACCCAGATCCGGCCCGCCGTAGCTGACCACCGTCAAATCGGTGATATCCGAGCGCAGGATGGCCCGCACCAGCGCCATCGGCTTGCGCCGGGAACCCCAGCCGCCGATGCCGATGGTCATTCCGCTGCGCAGCTCGCCGACCACGTCGTCGAGCGACATTCGCTTGTCCCGCATGTGTTCTCCTGTATCCGGTGGGCGGGCTACTTGTCGGCCTTGCGCGCCGCGAGGTCGTCGTCGAACCTGGCGCGGATCTCGTCGGCGACGCCCGCGAGGTTCAGCTCGAAGGTGAAGCCCTGCTCGTAGCGGTAGCTGCGGTGCACGTCCTGCACGTCGATGCCGTTGAGCGCGCGCTTGGCGGCCCGGATAACCCGGCCGTCCTTTGCCGCGATGTTCTTGGCGACTTCCATTGCGGCGGCGTCGAGTTCGGCGCGCGGCACCACCTGGTACACCGAGCCGTAGTGCTGGAGCTGCTGGGCGGTGATGGTGCTCGCGGTGTAGAACAGCGCGCGCATCAGATGCTGGGGGACCAGCCGCGACAGGTGGGTGGCCGCGCCGAGCGCGCCGCGGTCGACCTCGGGCAGGCCGAAGGTGGCGTCGTCGGAGGCGACGACGACATCGGCGTTGCCGACCAACCCGATGCCGCCGCCGAGGCAGAAGCCCTGCACCACCGCGATGACCGGCACCGGGCAGTCGTACACCGCGGCGAACGCCTCGAAGCAGCCGTGATTGGCGTCGATCAGCGCCTGGTGGCCCGGCTTGCTCTGGATCTCCTTGATGTCGACGCCCGCGTTGAAGCCGCGGTTCTCCGCCCGCAGCACCACGACCTTGGTCTCGGGGTCGCGCCCCGCCGCGCGCACCGCGTCGGCGATGGCGAACCAGCCGTCGGTCGGGATGGCGTTGACCGGCGGGTAGTCGACAGTGACCACGGTGATGCCGGTTGATTCGGAGTGACGGTTGATCCCCATCGCATGTCCTTCGTTTCTGAGCTCGTGGTGCGTGCCGAAGTATGTCGGCATTGGCAAAGCAAGCAGTTGCTTGGTAGGTTAGCACGGTGGGACTCGAAATCGATCTGACCGATCGCGTCGTTCTGGTCACCGGCGGCGTGCGCGGCGTCGGCGCGGGCATCAGCAAGACCTTTCTGGCCGCGGGCGCGACTGTGATCGCCTGCGCGCGGCGTCCGGCCGACGCCCCGGTCGCGCACGACGGCCGGGAGATCGAATACCTGCCCTGCGACGTCCGCGACGGCGATGCGGTCCAAGGCATGATCGACGCCGTGCTCGCCCGACACGGTCGGCTGGACACCCTGGTGAACAACGCGGGCGGCGCCCCCTTCGCGCTCGCCGCCGAGGCGAGCAAGAACTTCCACGCCAAGATCGTGGAGCTGAACCTCCTTGCGCCGCTGCTGGTTTCGCAAGCCGCGAATGCGGTGATGCAGAAGCAGGACGACGGCGGATCGATCGTGATGATCTCCAGCGTCAGCGGCCACCGGCCCTCGCCCGGCACCGCGGCCTACGGCGCGGCCAAGGCGGGCATCGACAACCTGACGCAGTCGCTCGCCGTCGAGTGGGCGCCCAAGGTGCGGGTGAACTCGCTGGTCGTCGGCCTGGTCGAGACCGAGCTGACCGAGATGCACTACGGCGACCGCGACGGTGTCGATGCCGTCGCCGCGACGGTTCCGCTCGGCCGCATGGCCCGGCCCGAGGACATCGGCCGCGCGGCCGCCTTCCTCGCCTCGCCGCTGGCCGCCTATGTCAGCGGCGCGTCGCTGCCGGTGCACGGCGGCGGCGAGCGCCCCGCCTTCCTCGCCGCCTCCACCGCGGCGCACGACCAGCAGCGGGCCTGATCCCGAACGCCAACGAAAGAGGTCAACAGGTAATGAGTGAGCAGATCTGCGCCGGGCGAACTGTCATCGTCACCGGCGCGGGCCGCGGCATCGGCCGTGCGCACGCACTGGCCTTCGCGGCCGCGGGCGCGCGCGTGGTGGTCAACGACCTCGGCTCCGCGCTCGACGGCGCGGCCACCGCAGAGACACCGGCTCAGCAGGTGGTCGCCGAGATCGAGGCGATGGGCGGACAGGCCGTCGCCAACGGTGACGACGTCGCGGACTGGGAGGGCGCGCGCAACCTGATCCGCCAGGCCGTCGACACCTTCGGCGGCCTGGACGTGCTCGTCAACAACGCCGGTTTCGTGCGCGACCGGATGCTGGTCAACCTGAGCGAGGACGAGTGGGACGCGGTCGTGCGCGTCCACCTCAAGGGCCATTTCGCCACCATGCGCCATGCCATCGAGTACTGGCGCGGCGAGAGCAAGGCGGGCCGCCCTGTCGACGCCCGCATCGTCAACACCAGCTCCGGCGCGGGTCTCCAGGGCAGCGTCGGCCAGGGCAACTACGGCGCCGCGAAGGCGGGCATCGCCGGTCTGACCCTCACCGCGGCCGCCGAGTTCGCCCGCTACGGCGTGACCGTCAACGCGATCGCGCCCGCCGCGCGCACCAGGATGACCGAGACCGTGTTCGCCGACACCATGGCCAAGCCGGAGGACGGGTTCGACGCGATGGCGCCGGAGAACATCTCGCCGCTGGTCGTCTGGCTCGGCAGCCCGCAGTCCGCAGGCGTCACCGGCCGCATGTTCGAGGTGGAGGGCGGCAAGGTCGCGCTCGCCGACGGCTGGCGGCACGGCGTCGCGGTGGATCGCGGTGCTCGTTGGGAACCCGCCGAGCTGGGGCCCGTCGTCGCCGATCTCATCGCGAAAGCCGCTCCGCCGGAGCCGGTCTACGGCGCCTGAGGGGTTTCGCTGCGCTCGGGTCGCTGCGCGAGGGTGTGGATGACCTCGTCCGGGATGGGGGCGGCCGCCCGCTGTCGCTTCGGCCCAGCGCGGGTATCGACGGCATTGATCCGGCAACATCGGTCCCGCGCATCTCCGTGTCGCGCTGACCCTGTCTGCTACTGATGCACGGCTGTGCGCGATTCTGATGGACTCTGTCCGGCGGCCTCGTCGTGCGTTCGGCTGCTCTCGCTTAGGCCGCGCCGAGTATCGATGAGGTTTGGTCCGGCAGCGTAGGACCGGCGTCCCTGCCGTGCGCGAATCGATCGACTCTGCTTGGCAGCGTCGATTGGCATCCCTTCACCGCCGCTCCGGCCGTCTTGCCGGAGTCGACGGATTCCCTCTTCGAGTTTGCTGGGCCGCCCTTGACGCCGCCCAGTGAAGTTCGGGCTAACCCGAGCGATTCGAGCCGCGAGTCGCTCGGGGTGTCGCTGTGCGCGCCGATCCTTTTCCTGCGAGGTTCGGAACGGGGGTTTACTATGGGCACCCGTCCGTCAAAAGTCCCGGATGAGGTGTTGCGACCGGGCACAGATCTGCGCAGTACGAAGAGGGGAAGGCTGGCGCATGGCCGTTGGTCGCACTGTCCGTGCGTTGGCTCTAGCCGGAGCTGTGACCGGTTTCGCGCTGTTCGGCTCCGTCGCCGCGATCGCGCAACCGGGTGGCATACCGCTCGAGGAACCGGCGCAACCGAGTATTCCCGGGCCTGGATTGCCCCTCGTCCCAATGACACCCGAACCCGCCGCCGCGGAAATCGGTTCGTCCGGCGCGGGTTCGATCGTCGGTACCGGTTCCGCCGGGCTCGGCTCGGCGGGTGCCGCCGGTTCCGCCGGGCTCGGCTCGGCAGGTGCGGCGGGTTCCGCCGGATTGGGTGCGGCCGGTGCGGCGGGCTCTGCTGGCGTCGGTTCGGCCGGTGCGGCGGGTTCTGCCGGATTGGGTTCGGCTGGCGCGGCGGGTTCCGCCGGATTGGGTGCGGCCGGTGCGGCGGGCTCTGCTGGACTGGGTTCGGCTGGCGCGGCCGGTTCCGCCGGGTTGGGTGTTGTGCTCGGTACCGGATCGGCGGGACTCGCAGCCGTGCTGGGTACCGGCTCCGCCGGACTCGGTGCCTTGGTCGGCACCGGTTCGGCCGGTCTCGGTGTACTGCTCGGGACAGGTTCGGCCGCAGTAGGTTCCGCGGCCATCGGTTCGGCAGGCGTCGGTTCCGCGGGAGTCGGTTCCGCCGCAGTGGGTTCGGCGGGCGTTGGTTCCGCTGGAGTCGGTTCGGCGGGTGTCGGTTCCGCGGGTGTCGGTTCGGCGGGCCTCGGTTCGGCCGCCGTGGGTTCGGCCGCGGTCGGTTCCGCCTCGCCCTTGTTGCTCCTGCTGATCCCGCTCCCGCCGCCGCCCGCACCCGCGGTTCCCTCGGTGCCCCTTGTCATTCCGCCCGTACCGGCGCCCAACCTCCCGGCCCCGCAGCTCGCGCCGATTCCAGTCGCGGCGCCGCACGCTCCCGAGGCACTCCCCGAACAGGCGCCCCCGCCACCACCTCCCGCGCCGCAGGCGCCCGCCAAGCCGACCCACGACGTGCGTCCGACGAGCGCCGACGATGGACTGCCCGAACCGGACATGCTCTCGGTCGTCGGCGGACTCATCGCGCTCGCGCTGGCCGGAATCGGTTCCGGCGCGGTGAGTTTCCAGAGCGCCTCCGCCGCGCAGGCCAGGGTGGACGCCGCCCGCGCCCAGTTCTTCGGCCCGAGGTCGTGAGGGAGCAGCGATGAGTGAGAGCAGGACCCAGAGCAGCTCCCGGTCCTACCGGCGGGTGGCGGCCGCGGTCGACGCGGTGTGCGCCGTCGCCGCCGACTTCGACGCGACAACCCTGGACGAGGTGGTCGCCGCGATCGCCGCCGAGCGCGAGCGGGAAATCGAAATCGCCAGCGCCCAATTGGGTCCCGGCGTCTGCGGCCAGCGCAGGTTCTATCCCGACCGCGATGTCATCGTGCTGGCGACCGCACTGCCCAGCCGCGATCACACGCTGGCACACGAGCTCGGCCACATCGTCTTCGATCACGAGGGTGCGCCCGCGCCCGAGGTGACGTTGGAAGCGAGCGACGACCTGATCGCCTACATGCTCAGCCAGCGGGCCCATCAGCAGATCGTCGACGACGGCGCCGACGAACTCGCCGAGTGGGAGGCCGAGACCTTCGCCGCCATGCTGATGACCCGGCTGCGCGTCTTCAACAGTCGAGGCGCAGGCGTCTCGGTCCTACGATTCGATGAGGCACTTGGATGACGCTCTGGTTGACGGCCATGCTGGTGTGGGTCGCCGCGGGCGCGCGCGTGGGGCGCGTGCTGGTGAAGCCCGCGACGACGGCGCGGGTGGCGATCGTCGTCGCGGTGGCCGCGGTCGCGTTGGGCGCGACCGTCGCGGTGCCCGAGATCGCCCTCGCCATAGACAATCTGCGCCCGCACGGCCTGCGCTCGGGACTGCTGTCCGATGGTGTCGTCGTATCGGCTTGGCTGGCGTTCGTCACCGCGACCTCGGTGGTGGCCGCCGCGGCGTGGCCGGTGGTCTCCCGGCGCAACCTGCGCCAGATCGCCATGGTGATCTACGCGGCGGGTGCCACCGCGGTGGCCGTCGCGCTGGCCTTGTCGTACATGGTCGGCTGGGTGCTCGTGGTGCTCGGGGCGATTTTCATCGTCGTCACCGGTCTGCGCAATCTGGACTGGACGACGCTCGGCCGCGGCATCGCCATCTATACCGCGGGCACCGCGCTGGTCGGCGTGCTCGCGGCCCTGCATGTTCAGCGCGCCCTTGCCGACGAACCGCGAGCGCCAGCGGGTGAACCGACGTGGGGCTGGCCCGCGTGGGAAATCGCCGCTCTGCTCATAGCTTTCGGCGCCGTGTGGATCGTGGTGGAACTGTGGGTGCGAGCCAGGGTGCTGCTGCGCCGGATTCGGCCGCTGCACCGTCTGATGATCGGCCGGTTCCCCGAGGTGGTGGCGCACGACCAGACCGGAACCTCCACGCAGCTGCGGGCCTCGGACCAGGTCGCCCAGATCATGGACGCGCTCTACCTGCAATCGGGCGGGGGTGTCGAGCTGGTCGCCGCGGGCGCGCCGCCCTCCGCCGTCGCCGAGCGCGCCGATCGGGTGGCACAGTGGGCACGAAATCCATTGGGCGACATAGTGATCGACGCGCGCTGGATCGCTCCACCGGAAGGCGTCAGCCCGCGCGGCTGGGTGCAGGCGATCGCCCGCGCTTTCGAATCCACAGCCGGCGCGCACGCGGAGCGTTCCATCTCACAATGAACCTCCCCCAAACGCTCACAGCGCTGACGGCCGGGCGGTGATGGTATCCGTCACCGTGACGACAGCGATGCGTACTCGAAGTTGGACCTGTGTCCATGGAGCGAATGGGAATGCCCCTGGAAATAGGGGCAAACGAAAAGAGACAGAACTGTCTCGGCCCTGTGACGTTGTGTGGCAAGCGTTTGCGCAATGGCGATCACACTCGCCGCAGTATCGTACGGCGATGCACTTTCAAACGTTCTTGCGCAGCGCGCATTGCGAATCGGTGCGAACGCAATCCGCCGAACTACGGAATGCGACTACGCCGCCGAATTGCCTTCGGCGGTAACGTCTGCGCCGCCGACGGTCTCGGCCCGGTCACGGACTGGCTCGCGCACAACGCAGCACAGTGCGACCGATGGCCGCACTGTGCTGCGCTGTGGGAGAACCTTATTCGGTTCCATCCGGAGGAATTTCGGGCAAGCCCTCGCTCGCCCGCAACTTCTCCGCCATGGAGGTGAGGAGGTTCTGTGATTCTTCGGACAGATCGAACGCCCTACTCGACAGCCGACGCAGTCCGTAGCCCTGCAGCTGGGACAGCAGCTCTAGATCGTGATCGATCTTGGCGGCATAGATGTCGTTGAAGAAGTAGTCCGGCTTGACCTTGAAGAACTTGGCCAGTGCAGCCACCGTTTCGTCCGACGGGTTGGTCCGCTGGCCCGACCGCAACTGCGAGAGATACGGTTTCGAGATCGGATGCCCGGAGGCCGTCAGCGCAGCCGCAACCTCCGCGTTGGTGTGCGGCTTGCGCCCCGGGGGATGCACGGTTTCGAACAGCTTGTTCAGCCGCGCCGCGAAATCAGCCATTGTGAGCCGCCCAATTCCCTTCGCTGTACTAACAGTCGTTATCTCGGATACGTATCATTGATATTAGCGGCTCAGTAACTGAAAACCTACGCCTGATTCAGGATTTCCTTGAAGCTTCTAGGTGCGCCGTCGGCGAAGTCACTGAGACGGTTGCGTTTGCGGGTCGCGCCAACGTCTCTAGTCCAAGGGCGGTACGACCCGGTTCTGGCCCGTCGCGGGGTTCTTCCCGGACGCGGCAATGATAGCGAAAAGATAGCTGACATCTCATCTAGTCGGCCGTACCGGCCATTGTGTGGCGTACGACACGTTTTGGCGGCTCTGGGATGAACGTTCAACAAAGGGGTGTGGAATTGGTTGAAGTTGCTACAACCTCTCGATGATCGTACCTGTCGCCAGTGCGCCACCGGCACACATGAGCACCATCGCGGTGCTGCCGCCCGTGCGTTCCAGTTCGTGCAAAGCCGTTGTGATGAGCCGGGATCCGGTGGACCCGACGGGATGGCCGATCGCAATCGCGCCGCCGTTGACATTTACCCGGTCCATGTCCGGCTGATGTACAGAAGCCCAAGAAAGTGCGACCGAAGCGAATGCCTCATTGATCTCGAAAAGGTCGATGTCGCCTATATTCATCCCGGAGCGCTCGAGCAGGCGGGTGCAGGCCTGTACCGGTCCGTCGAGGTGGAACTCCGGCTCGGCGCCGACGAGCGCCTGCGTCACGATCCGCGCCCGCGGCCGCAAACCCGCTCGCTGCGCGGCCTTTTCGTCCATCAGCAGCACGGCGGCTGCGCCGTCGGAGATCTGCGACGAGCTGCCCGCGGTGTGAACGCCGCCCTCCAGCACCGGCTTCAGCTTGGCCAGTCCCTCCACGGTCGTCTCGCGCAGACCCTGATCCCGTGTGACGTCCAGCTTCTCGCCGGTGAGATTGCCTTCCTTGTCCACCACCGGCGCGGTGATCGGCAGTACCTCGCGATCGAAGCGTCCCTCGGCCCACGCCTGCCCGGCCAGCCGCTGCGAGCGCGCGCCGAACGCGTCGACATCGTCGCGAGTGATGCCGCGCCGCTTGGCAATACGCTCCGCGGCCTCGAACTGGTTGGGCATGTCGATGCTCCACGACGCGGGCCTGCGCGGGCCCGCGTGCTCGCCGACGTTGGCGCCCAACGGAACTCGGCTCATCGCCTCGACGCCGCATGCCATGCCGATGTCGATCGCGCCCGCGGCGATCAGGCCGGCCACCAAGTGGTTGGCCTGCTGGGCCGAGCCGCACTGCGCGTCGATCGTGGTCGCGCCCACCTGCCAAGGCAATCCGGCGTGCAGCCACGCGACCCGGGTGACGTTGTTGGACTGCTCGCCCGCCTGGGTGACGCAGCCGCCGATCACCTGTTCCACCTGGGCCGGGTCCAGGTGGGCGCGCTCGAGCAGTCCGCGCTGGGCCAGGCCGAGGAGTTCGGCGGCGTGCAGACCGGAAAGCCAGCCGCCGCGCTTGCCGATCGGGGTGCGAGCGGCCTCGACGATGACGGGTGTGCCCATCTTTGAACCTTCCACTAGGGGACAAAACTGAAACGTGTGCCAGCCGGATGGTCCGCGCTTATTTACTAGTCCTTCCGGCTGTGCTGCAATTGATTGTAGAACGTGTTTCAGTTTGTCGAAGGAGACATCTGGTGGTTGAGACTCGGAACGCCCTCCCGAATCTGCCGGAAGGGTTCGACGTCACGGACCCGGACATCTACGCCGAGCGCATTCCGGTCGAGGAGTTCGCCGAGCTGCGCAAGACCGCGCCGATCTGGTGGAACCCGCAGTCACCCGAAACCGGCGGCTTCCAGGACGACGGCTTCTGGGTGGTGAGCAAGCACGCCGACATCAAGGAGGTCTCGCGGCGCAGCGACGTGTTCTCCAGCTTCGAGAACACCGCGATCCCGCGCTTCAACGACGACATCACCCGCGAGCAGATCGAGCTCCAGCGCATCGTGCTGCTGAACATGGACGCACCCGAGCACACCAAGCTCCGCAAGATCATCTCGCGCGGCTTCACACCGCGCGCCATCAACGGTCTGCGCGCCGAGCTCTCGGCGCGGGCCGAGGACATCGTCAAGCGGGCGGCCGCGTCGGGGGCAGGCGACTTCGTCACCCAGGTCGCCTGCGAGCTGCCGCTGCAGGCGATCGCCGAGCTGATCGGCGTGCCGCAGGAAGACCGGATGAAGGTGTTCGCCTGGTCGAACCAGATGACGGGCTACGACGACCCGGACAACGACGCCGACCCGGTGGCCGCCTCCGCCGAGGTGCTCGGCTACGCCTACCAGATGGCCGTCGCGCGCAAGGCCTGTCCCGCCGACGACATCGTCACCACGCTGATCGAGGCCGATATCGACGGCGACAAGCTCAGCGAGGAGGAGTTCGGCTTCTTCGTCATCCTGCTTGCCGTCGCGGGCAACGAGACCACCCGCAACGCGATCACCCAGGGCATGATGGCCTTCCTGGACAACCCCGACCAGTGGGAGCTGTTCAAGAAGGAGCGCCCGGCGACCGCCGCCGACGAGATCATCCGGTGGGCCAGCCCGATCACCTCCTTCCAGCGCACCGCCCTCGAGGACACCGAACTCGCCGGCGTGCAGATCAAGAAGGGCCAGCGGCTGGTGATGCTGTACCGCTCGGCCAACTTCGACGAGGACGTCTTCGAGAACCCGATGAAGTTCGACATCACCCGCCAGGACAACCAGCACCTGTCCTTCGGCGGCACCGGCGCGCACTTCTGCATCGGCGCGAACCTGGCCCGCCTGGAGATCGACCTGATCTTCAACGCCATCGCCGACCACCTGCCCGACATCACCAAGCTCGGCGACCCGAAGCGGCTGCGCTCCGGCTGGCTGAACGGGATCAAGGAATTCCAGGTCGACTACAAGACGGGCGGCTGCCCCGTCGCGCACTGACGGACGAGAAAGGCCCTCGAACCGGAGTACCCAGCCGGTTCGAGGGCCTTTCGTGTGCTGCCCGAGGGGGATGGGCAGCAGGTATCAGTCGACTTTTCGGGTGGTCGACATTGCCCGATCGACCTCCCAGAACGCGCGCAGAGCGGCGATCTTGCCCGCGTCGTCGACCTTGTAGGTGAACACGCCCTCGGCGTCGATCTGATGCCCGCCGATGCGGCTGCGGATGGTGCCCGTGAAGGCCACCTCCTTGCCGCAGGCGAAGGAATCGTCGAACAGGAACTCGATCGATTCGGTCTGCGCGATCGCTTTGTCCCAGAACGCCCCGATCGCGTCGCGCCCGCGGTGTCCCTTGCCCTCCGGATCGAAACCCGAAGGCCCGATGGGATCTTCGACGATCCCGTCGGCGGCGAAGAGATTGAGCCATGCGTCCTTGTCCCGCGCGCGCACAGCGGCCTGAGATGCGAGTCCGGCGGCGCGCGCGGGGTGCTCGGTAGCGGTCATTCCGGCTTCTCCGAACCGACAACCCACATCGAGAAGTATTGCGACCCACCGCCGTACGCGTGACCCATGGCCTTGCGCGCGCCGTCGACCTGGTAGTCGCCCGCCCGCTCCATCACCTGCTTGGCGGCCTCGGCGAACCGGATGAGCCCGGACGCGCCGATCGGGTTGGAGGAGAGCACGCCGCCGGACGGGTTCACCGGGATGCGTCCGCCGATCTCGGTCTCGCCCTTCTCGGTGAGCTTCCAGCCGTCGCCCGGCGCCGCGAAGCCGAGGTTCTCCAGCCACATCGGCTCGAACCAGGAGAACGGCACGTAGATCTCGGCCGCGTCGATCTCCTCGAGCGGATCGGTGATGCCCGCCGCCTTCCAGAGCGCGGCGGCCGCGTCCCGGCCCGCCTGCGGGTTGACCTGGTCGCGCCCGGCGTAGGTGGTCGGCTCGGTGCGCATCGCCGTGCCGTGCACCCAGGCCACCTTCTTGCCTTCGGCCTCGACCGCCGCGGCCGCTTCGGCGTCACCGATGACGATCGCGCAGGCGCCGTCCGAGGACGGGCAGGTCTCGTCGAAGCGGATCGGATCCCACAGCATCTGCGAGGCGAGTACCGATTCCAGCGTGATGTCGGGCTGCTGGAGGTGGGCCAGCGGGTTCTTGGCGCCGTTGCGCCGGTCCTTCACCGCGACCATCGCGCCGATGTGGGTCGGCGCGTTCGACCTGCGGATGTAGGAACGCACGTGCGGCGCGAAGTAGCCGCCGGCGCCCGCGCCGACCGGCATGGTGAACGGCACCGGAATCGACAACGCCCACATGGCATTCGACTCCGACTGCTTCTCCCAGGCCACCGCGAGCACCCGCTTGTGCACGCCCGCCTGCACGAGGTTGGCGGCAACCACACCGGTGGAACCGCCGACCGAACCGGCGGTGTGCACGCGCAGCAGCGGCTTTCCGGTCGCGCCGAGCGCGTCGGCCATGTGCAGCTCGGGCATCATGACGCCCTCGAACAGGTCCGGCGCCTTGCCGACCACGACCGCGTCGATATCGGCGATGGTGAGCCCGGCGTCGGCGAGCGCGCGATCGATCGCCTCGCGACACATGCCCGACATCGACACGTCGGTTCGTTTCGTCACGTGATGGGTTTGTCCGGTGCCGAGCACCGCGGCCGGAACACTCATGCGTGCGCCTCCAAAACGGTCACAAGATTCTGCTGCAGCGCGGGGCCGCTGGTGGCGTGCGCGAGCGCGCGGTTCGCGTTGCCCGCCATGATGGCTTCGGCCGCGAAACCGATGCGCTCGAGTCCCGCCGCGAACATCGGGTTGGCGGCCAGCGCGCCGCCCGACGGATTCACCGTGGTCTCCGGCTTCAAACCGATTGCCTCGGTGAGGATCAGCTGCTGATGGCTGAATTGGGCGTGCAGTTCGGCGATATCGAAGCCGCTCAGGTCGCCGCCCGTAACCGCCTGCGCGGCAGCGGAAGTCGAGGGGGAGAGGGTGAGGTCGCGGGCGCCGAGCACCGGGGTGTCGATGCGGTGCGCCATGCCGGTGATCCAGGCCGGGCGCTCGCACAGTTCGCGGGCGCGATCGCCGACCGCGAGCACGATGGCGGCCGCGCCGTCGGTGATCGGCGCGCAGTCGTGCGCGCGCAGCGGATCGGCCACATACGGTGTGGCGAGCAGGCTTTCGATGTCACCCGAGTCGCCCGCCGCGACCGCGGCCATGTCGCGCTCGGTCCACCGGCCCGCGTCCAGACCGGCCCTTGCCTGAAGGCCCGCGATGGACAGCGCGTCCGGCCACAGGGGAGTGACCAGGTACGGATCGAGCTGCATGGTGAGCACCTGGCGCAGCGTGCCCGCCGAGGACTTGCCGAAGCCGTAGACCAGCGCGGTGCGGGCCTGCCCGGACTTCAGCTTCACGAACGCCTCGTACAGCGCCCACGCGGCGTCCATCTCGACGTGCGACTCGTTGATCGGCGGTACGGCGCCGATGGCGTCCACCGCGGAGATGAACGAGAAGGCGCGTCCGGCAAGGTAATCGGAGGAGCCCGAGCACCAGAAGTCGATGTCGGACTTGGTGATGCCCAGGTCGGCGTAGAGCTGCTGGAAGCAGGGCACCAGCATCTCGACACCGTTGGTGGTGCCGAAGGTCTCCGGCACGTGCGGAGCGTGGGCGAAGCCCACGACCGCGATGTCGGTGGCGTTGTCAGTCAACGTAAGCGCCTCTCACAGGTGGTGCTTGTAGGTCTCGTAGTCGGCGTCCGGCTCGCCGCTCGGCTCGAAGTGGTCGACGTTCTCCAGACCGTGACCCCACTCCTCGCGCGGCTTCCACACCGCCTTCACGCGCATGCCCATCCGCACTTCGCTTGCCTCGCAACCGAGTACGAGGTGCAGAACCGGGATGTCGGCGCCGTCGAGCAGCACGTAGGCCGCGACGTACGGCGGTTTGATGCGCTGCCCGAGGAACGGGACGTTCACGATGCAGAACGTGGTGATCGTGCCGTGATCGGACAGCTCGATGTAGTCGTCGGTCGGCCTGCCGTCGGTCGGGTTGGCGCCGCGCGGCGGGAAGTACACCTTGCCCTCGGCGTCGGTGCGCGCGCCGATCAGCTTGCCTTCGGCAAGTCCGCGCAGGTAGACGGTCTCCTGCGGGGACGCGGTGTGCTTGTAGGACAGGTCGACCGGCGTGACGACCATCGTGACCGGCTCGCCGCTCTCGGTGGCGGGCTCGGCGGTGGACTGCTCGCCCGGCTCGAAGCAGACGATGTCCTTGATGGTGCCCTCGGTCTGTTCGGCCCAGCGCGCCCGCACCCGCATGCCGGTCCGCATCTGGTCCGGCCCGGCGACGTCGACGGCGTGCAGCATGCTGGTGTCCGCGCCGTCCAGCTTGATCAGCGCCCAGGCGAAGGGCCGGTCGAAGGGCTGGCCGGGGAGCGGTTCGTGCACCCAGGTCCAGGAGGCGACGACGCCGGTGTCGGCGACGTCGACGAACTCGGTCAGCGGCAGGCTGGTGACCGGGTCGTATTCGGGCGGCGGCACCAGAACCCGGCCGTCCGTCCCGCGCACGCCGACCACCTTGCGGCTCCGCAGACCGGTCAGGAATCGGCCGATGGTCGGGCCAACCGACCGTGTGTAGTCGAATTTCGCCCGCAGCGGGGCGCTCAGCACATCGGGTGCCGTGCTGGTGTCCAATTCCGACCCTCTCTCAGCTGTTCATCACTCGCCGCTGTTCCGGCGGCCGTCGTCGCGCCCGTGCCAGGTCGGGTTCATCCCGCCCAGCTCGCGGCGGTGCTCATCCCGTCGGGCCCCCACCCGTGAATACGCCGGACGCGGTATTCCCCTTGGTCACGCTATCGAGTAGAACAGGTTCTTATTCTGGTGGCAAGGCGTACCTTCGCCTTACCGCCCATCGGTGGCTCGGAAAGGGACGCTCATGAAGTTCGGATTGCAACTCGGATATTGGATGGCGCAGCCGCCGCAGAACGCGGGGGAGTTGGTCGTCGCGGCCGAGAAGGCGGGGTTCGACGCCGTGTTCGCCGCGGAGTCGTGGGGCTCGGACGCGTTCGGTCCGCTCACCTGGTGGGGTTCGTCCACCGAGCGGGTGCGGCTGGGCACTTCGGTGGTGCAGATGTCGGCGCGCACGCCCGCCGCCACCGCGATGCACGCGCTGACCCTCGACCATCTCAGCGGCGGCCGGGCGATCCTCGGGCTCGGGGTTTCCGGTCCGCAGGTGGTGGAGGGGTGGTACGGGCAGCCGTTCGCCAAGCCCTTGCAGCGCACCCGCGAGTACGTCGGCATCATCCGCCGCATCCTCGCGCGGGAGGCGCCGGTGACCAGCGACGGCCCGCACTACCCGCTGCCATACACCGGGCCGGGTTCGATCGGGCTCGGTAAGCCGCTCAAGCCGATCGTGCACCCGCTACGTGCGGATTTGCCGATCTGGCTCGGCGCAGAGGGGCCGAAGAACGTGGCGCTCACCGCCGAGATCGCCGACGGCTGGCTGGCGATCTACTACGCCCCGCGCCTGGCGCACATGTACAACGACTGGCTCGACGAGGGGTTTGCCAGGGCGGGTGCTCGCCGGTCCCGCGAGGACTTCGAGATCGCGGCCAGCTGCCAAGTGGTGATCACCGACGACCCCGCCGCGGAGCTGGAGAAGATGCGCTGGATCATGGCGCTCTACATCGGCGGCATGGGCGCGCCGGAGCTGAACTTCCACGCCCAGGTCTACCGCCGGATGGGCTACGACCGCGAGGTCGACGAGATCGGCAAGCTGTTCCAGGCGGGCAAGAAGGCCGAGGCGGCGGCCGTCGTCCCGGACGAGCTGATTCTGGACACCGCCATCATCGGCGACGAGGAGCATGTGCGTAAGCAACTGAAGGTCTGGGAGGCCGCGGGCGTCACCATGATGCTGGTGTCGGTTCCGGACGTGGCGCAATTGCACCGGCTCGCACCCCTTGTCGATCAGTAGAACGCGTTCTAGATTCAATGGGGTGACTGCCTCGCCCGCCCCGTCTCCGCACCGTCCCTCTGCGCAGGGGGCGGTGGAAATTCTCGGTCTGTGGAATATCGCGAACGCCGAACCCGATCGGATCGCGATGGTCGATCCCTCGGGTCGGGAGGTGACCTATCGCGAACTGGCCACGCTCGCCAACCGCTACGCCAACGGGCTGCGCGCCCTCGGCCTGCGGACCGGCGACGTGCTGGTGAGCATGGTGCACAACTGCGTCGAGGCGGTCGCCGCCTACTTCGCGGCCTACCAATCCGGCCTGTACATCGTGGCGGTGAACTGGCACCTCACCGGTCCCGAGGTGGCCTACATCCTCCAGGACAGCGAGGCAAAGGCGTTCATCGCGAGCGACCGGTTCGCCGCCGCGGCCAAGGCGGCCGCCGACGAGGCCGGTTTGCCTGCGACGGCGCGCTTTTCGGTCGGTGAGATCGAGGGCTTCAAGTCGGTGGCCTGGCTCGGCGCGGCCGACACCGGTCGTCCGTCCGAGCGCAGCACCGGCGCGCCGATGCTCTACACGTCGGGAACCACAGGGCGGCCCAAGGGAGTTCGGCGTCCGCTCACCGGCGCCGACCCCGACGTCGTCCCGCCGCACACCACCGCCTTCTTCGGCTTGTTCGAGCTGGCGCCCTACGACGATCACGTGCACATCTGCGGTTCGCCGCTGTACCACACCGCGGTGCTGAACTTCGCGACCA
The DNA here is from genome assembly GCF_900215415.1 of Nocardia amikacinitolerans. Lineage (NCBI taxonomy): Bacteria > Bacillati > Actinomycetota > Actinomycetes > Mycobacteriales > Nocardiaceae > Nocardia > Nocardia amikacinitolerans. The sequence continues at coordinate 270,361 of NZ_OBEG01000007.1, forward strand.
TCTCTATCCAGTTGGGGCACACGCTCGTTCTCATGGACAAGTGGGAACCCGAGGAGATGCTGCGCCTGATCGACAAGTACCGGGTCACCCACAGCCACATGGTGCCCACCCAATTCCACCGGCTGCTCGCGCTGCCCGCGGAGGTGCGCGCGAAGTACGACGTCTCCTCGCTGCGCAGCATGGTGCACGGCGCGGCGCCGTGCCCGCAGGAAACCAAGCGCCAGATGCTCGAGTGGTGGGGACCGACGGTCACCGAGTACTACGCGGCGACCGAGGGCGGCGGCACGGTGATCAACGGCGCCGACTGGCTGCGCAAGCCCGGCTCGGTCGGCAAGGCGTGGCCATGGTCGGTGATCAAGGTGCTCAGCGAGGAGGACGGCAGCGAGGTCGCCGCGGGCGAAACCGGTTTGGTGTACATGAAAATGGGCGCCTCCAGCTTCGAATACCACCACGACAAGGCGAAGACCGAGGACGCGCGAGTCGGCGACCTGTTCACCGTCGGCGACATCGGCTACCTCGACGAAGACGGCTACCTCTACCTCTGCGACCGTCGCTCGGACCTGATCCTCTCCGGCGGTGTGAACATCTACCCCGCCGAGATCGAGAGCGTCCTCGTCACGCACCCGAAGGTCGCGGACGTGGCCGTCTTCGGTATCCCGCACCCCGATTGGGGGCAGGAGGTGAAGGCGGTGGTCCAGCCCGCGGACGGGGTCGAAGTCGGCGAGGAGCTCACCGCCGAGCTACTTGCTTTCGCGGCAACGCAATTGGCGAAGTACAAGATGCCGCGGTCGATCGACTACCTCGCGGAGCTCCCCCGGGACCCCAACGGGAAGCTGTACAAGCGCAAACTCCGAGACCGCTACGTGCCCGCGTCCTGAATTGCGGTGCCGCCCACTGGTTTGCGTGGGCGGCGGTCCCTGGTGCTGAGGTCACCCCGGGTTCTTCGGAGGTCTGGCTGGTGCCACACACCTTGTACACGCCTCGCATAGGCGGTGCCTATGTGAGGGGTGTGGTGGGTGTGTGGGAGCGCGGGCTCTGGGTTGCGGTTCTCCGGGGTGCGCGAAATCGGTGCGTCGTTTGCTTGGTGCGGGGGCTGCGGTTGGGGAGACGGTTCCCAATGTTGTGGGTGCTCAAGAGGGTTTGCTTACCAGGGTTTCATCCCAATGTTGTTGGTGCCCAGATGGTCTGCCTACCCAGGTTTTCCTCTGAGCAGTGCTGGGCGCGTCGTGTGCCGTACCCGGCCTACCTCCCGCAGTCGGGTGCGCGGGCTCGATTTCCGGCGTGGTCGACCGGCTCTGGTTGCGTCTAGAGAGTGCGCCAGCGGGAAAGAGCTCTCAGCCTGTCAAGCCCCCAGCCACCATTTGACTACCGTCGATAGAGAAATGGATTCGACGGTAGTCAAATGGTGGCTGTTCAAGATCAACTAGCAGCCATTTGACTACCGTCGATTTTCGCGGGCACCCCCTGCGCCCGCATCGGGCGCACCGCCGCCGCATCGGACCAGCTCGCGACCGCTGCCCACGCCACACAGCGCCAGTACTCGTGCGAGCACTGTGCACAACTGCACGCGACCTGCACGCGACGACAACCCAACACCGCAGCTCCACCCACCAACTCCCGCTCGCTGCCCTCCCTAGACGCAACCACAACCAGATGACCACGCCGGAAGCCGCGCCCACGCTCCTCAACTGCGGGAGGTAAGCCGGGTACGGCACCCAACGTGCCCAGCACCGTTCGAGGAAAACACTGGTAGGCAGACTATTTGGGCACATCGACCTGGGGCTCACGTGACCCAACCGGACCGCCGACCCAACCTGCCGCCCCGGTCGGAATCCGCCCGACCGCCGCACCCATCGATCACGACCCCGCACCCCCCCGAACACGCGGTCACCACGACCCCGCACCCGCCCGAACGCGCGGTCACCACGATCCCAACATTCGGCGGACCACCGGGCCGACACATGGCTGCGTGACAAACGACCCACCACGATCACCCGACTCATGGCCCACGACCAGCGGCCCACCGGGCCGTCACCCCCGCCCCGCGAGGGCCGTCATCCCAACCTCGCGACCAGCGGCCCACAGGGCGCCGTTGCCCACCTTGCGGCCAGTGGCTCACCGGGCTGCCAACCCCACCTCGCGACCGACGGCTCACCGGGCCAACACCCCACCGCGCGGCCAGTGGCTCACCAGGCCGCCGACCACCTTGCGGCCAGTGGCTCACCGCGCTGCCAACCTCACCTCGCGACCGATGGTTCATCGGGCCGCCACCCACCTCGCGGCCAGTGGCTCACCGGGCCGCCGACCACCTTGCGGCCAGTGGCTCACCGGGCCGCCACCCACCTTGCGGTCAGCGGCCCACCGGGCTGTCAACCTCACCTCGCGACCGATGGTTCATCGGGCCGCCACCCACCTTGCGACGAGCGGCCCACCGGGCCGCCACCCCGCCCCGCGACCAACGCCCCTCGGGCCGCCAACCACCCACTCCCCGCAGCCCGCCCGGGCTGTCACCCACCTCGCGACCAGTGGCCCACCCGGGCTGTCACCAACCTCGCGGCCGGCGGCCCACTGGGCTGTCACTCACCTCGCGACCGGCGGCCCACCGGGCTGCCACTCACCTCGCGACCGGCGGCCCACCGGGCTGCCACCCACCTCGCGACCGGCGGCCCACCGGGCCGCCACCCACCTCGCGACCGACGGCCCACCGGGCCGCCACCCACCTCGCGACCAGTGGCCCACCGGGCCGCCACCCACCTCGCGACCGACGGCCCACCGGGCCGCCACCCACCTCGCGACCAGCGGCCCACCGAGCCGCCACCCACCTCGCGACTAGCGGCTCACCGGGCCGCCACCCCCACCCGCGACCAACGCCCCTCGGGCCGCCAACCACCCACTCCCCGCCCCCACAACTCACCCCCTGGCACACCCCCTACCTACCGCCCGGCCCACTCAAACCGGACCCGCCCCACCACCAACTCAGTCCCGCAACTCCATCGGCAACCCGAACAGCGGGAACAACCGCTCCGTATCCAAGAAGAAGTTCAGCCCCGAGATCGTCTCGCCGTCGAGTTCCAGCACCGTGATCGACCACGGCACGAACACTCCCGGCTCCTCGCTCGGCTTGTAGTGCCCGAACGCCGGCAGTCCGTTCGCTCCTTCCAGCCGCACCATCCGGGACCCGGCGCAAGCGCTGCCGGTGCCGAGCATGAACTCGGCGACGTTCTGCGGGCCGGAGATCCACAGGTCGAAAGGCGGCATGGACAGTGCCACATCGGCTTTCAGCAGGGTGGTCAACGCGTCCATGTCGTAGGCCTCGAAGGCCGCGACGAAATCGTCGACGAGTTTGCGCTGATCGTCGTCGGATTCGTCGTAGCCGTCGGTGCTGTCGGGCTGCACCTTGGACATGGTGGCGCGGGCGCGCTGGAGGGCGCTGTTCACCGACGCGGGCGACATGGTCAGCGCCTCGGCGGTCTCGCTCGCCGAGAAGCGCAGCACCTCGCGCATGATCAGGATGGCGCGCTGGGTCGCGGGCAGATGCTGACATGCCGCGACGAAAGCCAGGCGCAGGGTGTCCTTGGTGGCCGCGTGTTCGGCCGGATCCGCCCCGAAGGCAAGGGCATTGGGGATCGGCTCGATCCAGACGTAGTCGGGCTGCGGTGGGGGCAGCGGCGAATCCGGAGTGCCTGGACCGTGGAGATCCATCGGCCTGGCCCGCCGCTGGGGACCGTCGAGCATGTCGAGGCAGACGTTGGTGGCGATGCGGTACAGCCAGGATCGCAGGCTGGCCCTGCCCTCGAAGGAGCCGTAGGACTTCCACGCCCTGGTGAAGGTCTCCTGCACCGCGTCCTCGGCCTCGAAGGACGAGCCGAGCATGCGATACGCGTAGGCGCACAGCTCCCGCCGGTGACCCTCGAACGACGCGAGAACGTCGGGGGAGAGGGTGGTCGACGGGCTGGACGAGTCGGTCATGGGTGCCACCATGCCACAGCCCACCGACACAAAACAGGCCCGAAAACCGGGTGGCACCTGCACCAAGATCGACCGGAAACGGAGTGGCCGTGATCACACGCGGCTACAGCGATGAGTTCTCGCCGCCGGGTTCGTCTCTACCTGTGAACACGCCGACACGCCCCGAGAGGACGAGAACATGAGCAGCAAGATGATCTTCATCAACCTTCCGGTCACCGATCTTGACCGGTCGAAGGCCTTCTACGAGGCACTGGGCTGGAAGGTCAACCAGGACTTCACCGACGAGAACGCCTCCTGCATCGTCGTCGACGACAACATCTGCCTGATGCTGCTGACCAGGGAATACTTCACCACCTTCAGCAAGCGCCCGATCGCCGACACCGTCTCGGCGACGGCCGCCGCCTACGCGCTGTCGCTGTCCAGCGCCCAGGAGGTCGACCAGCTGACCGACGCCGCCGTCGCCGCGGGCGCGACCGAGGAGGTCAACGAGGAGAAGCGCGCGCAGGAGGCCCAGGTCGGCATGCACGGCCGCACCTTCATCGACCCCGACGGCCACCAGTGGGAGCCGTTCTGGATGGACTACCCCGGCGCCAACTGACGCCCGAACGCAACGCGGCCCCCGAGCGCGAACGCGCCGGGGGCCGAGCCGCATTCGGCTACTGACCGGTGAAAGTGGGCTTGCGCTTCTCCGCGAACGCCTTCGGTCCCTCCTTGGCGTCCGCCGACTTGAAGACCTGTGTTCCGAGTTCGGCGTCGATCTTGAACGCCTCTTCCTCGTGCATGCCCTCGGTGTCGCGAATGGTGCGCAGAATCGCCTGCACCGCGAGCGGGCCGTTGGCCGCGATCAGGTCGGCCAGTTCGAGCGCCTTGTCCAGCGCGGTGCCGTCCGGGACGACGTGCCCGATCAGGCCGATCTCCTTGGCCTCCGGCGCGGTGATGTGCCTGCCGGTGAGCAGGATGTCGGCCGCGACGGTGTAGGGGATCTGGCGCACCAGGCGCACCGCGGAGCCGCCGAGCGGGAACAGGCCCCAGCGCGCCTCGGACACACCGAACTTCGCGCTCTCGCCGGCAACGCGGATGTCGGTGCCCTGCAGGATCTCCGTGCCGCCCGCGATGGCCGGGCCCTCGACCGCCGCGATGAGCGGCTTGGTCAGCCTGCGGCCCTTGAGCAGCGCCTCGATCTTGGACAGGTCCCAGCCGCCGCCCTTGAACGAATCGCCCGGATGCTGGGCGGTCATCGCCTTGAGGTCGGCGCCCGCGCAGAAAGCGCCGCCCGCGCCGGTCAGGATCGCCACCCGGATGTCCGGATCGCTGTCCACCTGGTCCCAGGCGTCGCGCATGATCGCCATCATTTCGGCCGACAGCGCGTTGCGGGCCTCCGGCCGATTCATGGTGACGATGAGAACGTGATCGCGCTTCTCGACGAGGCAGTGCGGCATTGCTGATTCTCCTGACTTTCGAGCCTTGTCAAGAACAGTAACACGTTCTATTTTTAGCGTGTGAGCCACAACATAGCCGACCTCGTCGAACATGCCATCGACCTCATGCCCGATCGCGTCGCGCTGGCCGACGACGGCCGTGAGGTGACCTACGCCCAGCTGGAGGAGCGCGCCAACAAACTGGCCCACTACCTGCTGGAACACGGTGTTCAGCCGGGCGACAAGGTGGGCATCTACTCGCGCAACACCATCGAGGCCGTCGAGGCCATGGTCGCGGTGTTCAAAGCCCGCGCCGTGATGATCAACGTGAACTACCGATACGTCGAGAACGAGTTGCAATACATCTTCGACAACTCGGACATGGTCGCGCTGATTCACGAGCGCCGCTACAGCGACAAAGTGGCCGCGGTTCGCCCCGCGATCGAGAAGCTGCGCACCGTCATCGTCGTGGACGACGATACGACCGGCACGATCCCCACCGCAGCCGATTCGGTGGAATACGAGGCCGCCCTCGCGCAGTCCTCGGGCGCGCGCGACTTCGGCGAACGGTCCCCCGACGACCTGTACATGCTCTACACCGGCGGCACCACCGGCATGCCCAAGGGCGTGATGTGGCGGCAGGAGGACGTGTGGCGCGTGCTCGGCGGCGGCATCAACTTCCTCACCGGCGAATACGTCGCCGACGAATGGGATCTGGCCAAGCTCGGCGCGGCCAACCCGCCGATGACCCGGTTCCCGATTCCGCCGATGATCCACGGCGGCTCCCAGTGGGCCACCTTCCAGAGCCTGTTCGGCGGCGGCAAGACCGTGATGATCCCGGAGTTCACCGGCCACGGCGTGTGGCAGCACATCGACCGCCACGGCATCAACCTCATCTTCATCACCGGCGACGCGATGGCGCGGCCGATGCTGGACGCGCTGATCGAGGGCAACCCGGAAACCGGTAAGCCGTACGACCTTTCGACGCTGTTCGCGATCGCCAGCAGCGCGGCGCTCTTCTCGCCCGCCATCAAGGAGAAGCTGCTCGACCTGCTGCCGAACCGGATGATCACCGACTCGATCGGCTCCTCCGAGACCGGGTTCGGCGGGCTCAGCATGGTCGCCAAGGGGCAGGCGCACACCGGCGGGCCTCGGGTCAAGATCGACGCCTCCACCGAGGTGCTCGACGAGGCGGGCAACCCCGTCGTGCCGGGGTCCGGCCAGATCGGCATCCTCGCGCGCAAGGGCCACATTCCGCTCGGCTACTACAAGGACGAGGCCAAGACCGCCGCGACCTTCAAGGAGTTCAACGGAATTCGCTACTCGATCCCCGGCGACTACGCGCGGGTCGAGGAGGACGGCACCGTCACGATGCTGGGCCGCGGTTCGGTCAGCATCAACAGCGGTGGCGAGAAGATCTTCCCCGAGGAGGTCGAGGGCGCGCTCAAGTCGCACCCCGAGATCTTCGACGCCCTGGTGGTCGGCGTCGACGACGATCGCTGGGGCCAGCGCGTCGTCGCGGTCGTGCAGTGTCGCGGCGACAACCGCCCCACCCTGGAGGACCTGCGCCCGGTCCTGACCAAGGAGATCGCCCCCTACAAGCTCCCGCGCAGCCTCTGGTTCGTCGACGAGATCAAGCGTTCCCCCGCGGGCAAGCCGGACTACCGGTGGGCCAAGGCGCAGACCGAGGCGCGCCCGGCCGACGAGCACGCCGAGGCGAGCGCCAAGTAGGTCGACCACGATCGAGGGCCGCCGCGAAAACCGCGGCGGCCCTTCGTCATGCGCCGAGCGCTACCCAATCGACGCGTCGATCCGGCCTTCTTTCGTCGTGCGCCGCGGTCGAATGCGGCGGCGCCGGTATGTCTTTCGGTCAGCGGGTCGTCAGCTCGGCCAAGCGGAAGGCGAGGCGGGTGCGGATCGCGGGGATCCTGCTCAGCGATGCGAGCGCGGTGTTGCGCGCGAGCCGGGCGATGCGGGGGCGCAAGGTGGCCATCTTCGTCATGCGGTCGGTGAACGCGACCACCCCGACGGCGACAGGTCGGCGGCTGGCTTCGTACTCGTCCAGAAGCGCCTGCGGCTCGCCGGCCAGCACTCGCGCGAGCAGCGGGCCGAGGGCGGCCGCGTCCTGGATGCCGGTGTTCATACCCTGACCGCCCGCCGGGCTGTGCACGTGAGCGGCGTCGCCAACCAGCAGGATTCGGCCCGCGCGGTAACGGTCCGCCACCCGGTGGTGCACGCGGAATCGCGACGACCACAGCACTTCCCGCACGCGGATGTCGCCGCCGGGGCCGCGCGCGTCCAGGATCGCCTGAATGTCGTCGGTGGTGGGGTGTTCCGGCGCATCGTCCACCGTGGCGACCACCCGGTAGCGGTCGGGTTCCGCGGCGTCGGGCAGCGGAGCCACGACGGTCACGCCCTCCGGCGAAAGGTGCAGCGCTACTTCATCTCTGGCGATCGGCCAAGTCATTCGCACGTCGGCCAGGACGAACGAGGCCGGGTAGGTGTCGCCGGTGAAGCCGATCCCCGCGTGCTCGCGGACGGTGCTGTGCATGCCGTCGGCGCCGATGACATAGTCGGCGCGAATCGTGCCGGCGACACCCGCGGCATCGGTGTATTCGACGGTGGCGCCGTCCTTTTCGTTCACGACGCGGGTGACGATGTACGGCCGGTGCACCCGCCCGCCCGCCTTGTGCAGGCGCTCGAGCAGCACCGCCTCGGTGGTGTCCTGCGGGGTCATCAGGGTGTACGGGTACGGGGTCGGGAGTTTGCCGAACTCGATGGTCGCGAGGGTACGCGCGCCGTCGTGCACGGTGAAACGCGGAACCTGGATGCCGCGCAGGATCAGTTCGTCGGCGATGCCGAGTTCGGCGAGTACCTCGAGGGTGCGCGCGTGCACCACAGCCGCGCGAGAGGTGTTGGCGCCCTCGGTGAGCCGGTCCAGGACGACGACGTCGACGCCCGCGTCCGCGAGGGTGATGGCGGCGGTGAGTCCGGCGGGTCCGGCGCCGACGACGAGTACCGAGGTGGTGCCGGGAAGCGGGGTGGCGTTCATGACTGGCTCCTATGTCAACAACTGTAGGCCAACACTTGTTGGCAAAACTGTAGAGCCGTGTGAGCGCGGAAGTCAACAGTTGTTGGCCTACAATCGTTGGCATGACAGAGTCGTCTGATCCGCCCCCCGCCCGTCGCTCCGACGCGACCCGCGCCGCGATCCTCGAAGCGGCACGGGCGCGGTTCGCCGCCGAAGGATTTCGCAAAGCGACGATCCGCGCCATCGCCGCCGACGCCGCCATCGATCCGTCCATGGTGATGCGCTACTTCGGCAGCAAGGACGGCCTTTTCGCGGCGGCCGTCGACATCGATCTCGAACTGCCGGACCTGGCCGCCGCCGAGCCGGACACGTTGGGCGAGTTGCTGATCCGCCGCTTCCTCGCGATCTGGGAGGACGAGCAGAACACCGTCCTGCTGATCCTGCTGCGCTCGTCCATCACCGACGACGCCGTCTCCGACCGTTTCCGCGCGGTCTTCGCCGAACAGGTCCTCCCCGCGGTCCTGCGCTTCGGCGACCCGGCCGACGCCCCCCGCCGCGGCGGACTCGTCGTCACCCAACTCCTCGGCTTGGCCCTGTGCCGCTACGTCCTCCGCCTACCCCCGGTCGTAGCCATGACCCCACCCCAACTCATCGCCGACATCGCCCCCACCCTCCAGCGCTACCTGACCTCGTCACCACTCGCGGCGTAGGGCAACGGCGGTCGGCGCGCGACGGGCGGGTCGTAGTGGTACCGCGTGGTACCGTCGAGAGCATGGCGGGTCTCAATGTTCGGTTTTCGGATGATGAACTGAATGCCTTGCGTGAGCGCGCGGAGGCGGAGGGGACGAGCATGCAACAGTTCGTGCGCAATGCGGTCACCAGGGCGATCAATGAGCACTCGCGGCTGTTCAACGAGGCTGCTGATCATGTGCTACGGGTGAGTGAGGAGCTGAACCGGAGGCTCGCCTGATGGAGTATCTGACGCTGCCCGAGTTGCTGAAGCTCGCTGAGCGTCTGGGTACCCCGGAGGTACGTGACTTCGGTTTGCTCGACTCCGCGCTGGCGAGGCCGCAGTCCAGCGTGTTCGGGCAGGACGCGTATCCGGATGTGTGGCAGAAGGCGGCCGCGTTGATGGAGTCGATCGCACGCAACCACGGCTTGGTCGACGGCAACAAGCGCCTGGCCTGGTATGCCACCTGGGTTTTCCTGCACATGAACGGCCACCCGTTGGATGGTGGATTCGATGTGGACGCCGCCGAACGATTCGTGCTGGATGTCTGCCAGGGATTGCTCGACGTTCCCACGATCGTCGAGATGCTGACGAAGTTCGCGCGCTGAGCGAGTGCAGGTCCGGGAACGACGATCGGCCCGTCGGTTGTGCCGACGGGCCGATGTCTCGGGGCGGTTGTGCCGCTGGGTTCAGGACGGGGTGGCGAGGAGGGTGCCGAGGGCGCGGAGGTGGTCGGTGGCGGCGCCGAGGGCGAATTCGTTGTGCTTGGCGGCGGTGAAGTAGTTGTGCACGATGTGGTCGCGGTCGATGCCGACGCCGCCGTGTACGTGCACGACGGTGTGGGCGACGCGGTGGCCCGCGTCGGCGGCCCAGAACTTGGCGGTGTGCACGGCTTCGGCGGCGGGCAGGTCCTCGGCGAGCCGCCAGGCCGCCTGGGTGACCGCGAGGCGCAGACCCTGCACGTCGATGTAGGCGTCGGCCAAGCGCTGCGCGACGGCCTGGAAGCTGCCGACGGCCTTGCCGAACTGCTCGCGTTCGCGCGCGTAATCGGCGACCAGTTCCAGCGCCTTCTCGACGGTGCCCAGCTGCTGGGCGCTGAGCCCGAGCCAGGCGCGGGTGAGAATCCAGTCCAGCAGCTCCGCGCCGCCGTCCACGGTGCCGACCAATTCGGCAGGGGTGTCGGTGAATTCGACGCCGAACTCCGCGCTGAGATCCACCACCTGCTGCGCGGTGACCGACACCGACGCGTCGGCGGGATCGACGAGGAAGACCGCGGGTACACCGGAAACCGTGGCGGGCACCAGGATTCGGGCCGCGCGATCGGCGTAGGGCACCGTGGTCTTGGCGCCGGTCAGCAGCCACGCGCCGTCGCTCTCGCGGGCGACGGTGGTCGGCTTGGCGGGCTCGTAGTTGTGCTCCTCGGCCAGCGCGGCGGTCAGAATCGCCTCGCCTTCGCCCGCCCGAGCCGCGAGCGCCCGCTGGCTTTCGGAACCGAACCGCGCCAGCGCGCCCGCGCCGACCACGATCGACCACAGGTAGGGAACGGCGGCGACCGACTTGCCGAGCTCGCGAAGCACCGCGGTCTGCTCGAGCGCGCCGAGTCCGCTGCCGCCGACGTTCTCCGGCAGCGCCGCGGCCAGAATCCCGGTCTCGGCCAACGACTTCCACAGCGGCTCGTCGAACCGGCCCGCCACGTCGAGCGCGCGAAGCCGGTCGGCGGTGACGAGCTTGCCGCACACCTCGCCGGTCAGGCGGGCCAGGTCGAGCTGAGCTTCGGTGGGGGTGAAATCCATGGTGGTCTCTGCTTTCTGCTCAGCGCGCGGCCGCGGGCTGGCGGAGGGCGGTCATGGCGATGATGTCGCGTTGCACCTCGTTGGTGCCGCCGCCGAAGGTCAGGATCAGCGCGGCGCGGTGGAAGCGCTCGAGGCGGCCGCGCAGCTCGGCGCCGGGGGAGTCCTGGCGCAGGTAGGCCTGCGGGCCGAGGACTTCCATCAGCAGCCGGTAAGCCTCGGTGGCCAGCTCGGTGCCGTACACCTTGCAGGTCGAGGCGTCCCACGGGCGCGGCGCCGCATCGCCGCCCGCGTCGGCGCGGCTGGCGATCTCCCAGTTCAGCAGCTTCAGGTACTCGACCTTGGCGTGCACCTTGGCCAGATTCAGCTGCACCCACTCCTTGTCGATGACACGCGAGCCGTCGCCTGCCTTGGTGGTGCGCGCCCACTCGAGGGTCTGGTTCAGCGCGACGGTCAGCGGCCCGGCCGAGGTGAGCGCGACGCGCTCGTGGTTGAGCTGGTTGGTGATCAGTGCCCAGCCGCCGTTCTCCTGCCCGACCAGCGAGCTGACCGGAACGCGCACGTCCTGGTAGTAGGTGGCGCTGGTGTCGGGGCCAGCCATGGTGTGCACCGGCGTCCACGAGAAGCCCTCGGCCGTGGTCGGCACGATGAGCATGCTGATGCCCTTGTGCTTCTTGGCGTTCGGGTCGGTGCGTACCGCGAGCCAGACGTAGTCGGCGTAGGCGATCAGGCTGGTCCACATCTTCTGGCCGTTGATCACGTACTCGTCGCCGTCGCGCACCGCGGAGGTGCGCAGGCTGGCCAGATCGGTGCCCGCGCCCGGCTCGGAGTAGCCGATGGAGAAGTGCAGCTCGCCCGCGGCGATCTTGGGCAGGAAGAACTTCTTCTGTTCCTCGCTGCCGTAGTGCATGATCGTGGGCGCCACCGAGTTGATGGTCAGGAACGGAACCGGGGCGCCCGCGATCGCGGCCTCGTCGGTGAAGATCAGCTGGTCCATGGTCGGCCGGTCCTGGCCGCCGTACTCCTTGGGCCAGGCCAGCGTCAGCCAGCCGTCGCGGCCCATCTCCTGGACGATCTCGCGGTAGACATTGCCGTGCCCGTACTCACCGGTCGTCGCGCTCAGCGCGGCCCGGCGCTCCGGTGTGATCAGCCGCGCGAAGTAGTCGCGCAACTCGGCGCGGAGCTCTTCTTGCTGCGGCGTGTACGCAATGCGCATGGCAAAACCTCGTGTCCTTCGATTCGCTTGTCCCGATGATTGCATATCGACTGAAACATGTTCCAGTATTGCCGAGGAATCCGGCCGATGACGGCGCGCGTGGCAGCGCGGGCTTGTAGGCTTCGAGAAGAGTCGCAGTAAAGGAGTTTCCATGAAGGTCAGCGTTGATCTGGATCTGTGCGAGGCGAACGGAATCTGTGTCGGAATCGCCCCCGACGTGTTCGAACTCGATGACGAGGACCAACTGCACATCCTGACCGCCGACGTGCCCGACGACCGTCTCGGCGATGTCGAGGACGCGGTGGCGCAGTGCCCGAAAGCCGCGCTGAAGCTTCAGTGAAAGTTTCTTGCCAGTAGGTTGGAACACGTTCTAAAGTCGGGCCGGTGAACGAAACTGATCTGAGCTTGGCGGGCCGTGTGGCGATCGTGACCGGCGCGGGCGCGGGACTCGGCAAGGCCGAGGCGCTCGCACTGGCGGGCGCGGGCGCGTCGGTGGTGGTCAACGACCTCGCGGAATCCGACGCGGTCGCCGAGACCCTCGCCGAGATCCGGGCGCTCGGCGCCAAGGCGGAGTTCGTCGCGGGCAGCATCGCGGAGCGGTCGACGGCCGACGCGCTGATCAGCACCGCGAACGAGGCGTTCGGCAGCGTGGACATCGTGGTCAACAACGCGGGCATCACCCGCGACCGGATGCTGTTCAACATGTCCGACGAGGACTTCGACGCGGTGCTCGCGGTCCACCTGCGCGGCCATTTCCTCTTGTCCCGCAACGCCGCCGCCTACTGGCGGGCGAAGTCGAAGGAGGCGGGCGCGCCGGTCTACGGCCGCCTGATCAACACTTCCTCCGAGGCCGGGTTGCTCGGTCCGGAGGGGCAGGCCAACTACGGCGCGGCCAAGGCGGGCATCACCGCCCTTACTCTCTCGGCGGCCCGGGCCCTGTCGCGCTACGGCGTGCGGGCCAACGCGATCGCGCCCCGTGCGCGCACGGCGATGACCGAGGCCGTGTTCAGCGCGGCACCCGAGGCGGGCATCGACCCGCTCTCGCCCGATCACGTGGCGCGGCTGGTCGCCTATCTCGCATCGCCCGCGGCCGACGCGGTCAACGGGCAGTTGTTCGTCGTCTACGGACCGATGGTGGCGCTGATGGCGGCGCCCGTCGTCGAGCGGCGCTTCGATGCCGCGGGCGACGCGTGGGACTCCGGCGATCTCGCCGCCACGCTCTCCGGATACTTCGCCGAGCGACCGGCGGGGCAGACCTTCTCGGCCTCCTCGCTGACCGAACTCGGCTGATCGCCGACCGCTCGCCGCGGTCGTCGAAGGGACAACTGATCAGCTGTCCAGCTGTTGATCATGAGTCCGGCACTTGGTAGACATGGGTGATCGGTGTGTGACGCCTCACAAAGGCGTCACCACCTGTGTATGAAACACGTTTCATAATCGAGGGCCGTCATCTAGAAAACGTGCAGTTCAAATGTAAAGAAAACCGCACGACGACCATGTGAACATGTTCTAATCATTCCGGCGACGCGGCCATGGTGCCGAGTCGCGCCATGCAGCAGTACGTGCAGTTGAGCAAGGAGGATCGCGGATGAACGAGGTCCTTGCTGTCCCGTTGCGGGCCGTCGGTGGGTTCTTCGAACTCACCGCGGAAGTCGCCCGCGCGAGCGTCCGCAGGCCCTTTCAAGCGCGTGAGTTCATCGATCAGTCCTGGTTCATCGCGCGCGTGTCCATCGTGCCGACCCTGCTGGTCGCGATCCCGTTCACCGTCCTGGTGAGCTTCACGCTGAATATTCTTTTGCGCGAGATCGGCGCGGCCGACCTCAGCGGGGCCGGCGCGGCCTTCGGTACGGTCACCCAGGTCGGTCCGATCGTCACCGTGCTGATCGTCGCCGGCGCGGGCGCCACCGCGATCTGCGCGGATCTCGGCGCCCGAACCATCAGGGAAGAGATCGACGCGATGCGCGTTCTCGGCATCGACCCGGTCCAGCGGCTGGTGGTGCCGAGGGTGCTGGCCTCGATGTTCGTCGCGCTCTTGCTCAACGCCCTTGTGTGCACGATCGGCATCGTCGGCGGCTTCTTGTTCTCCGTCTATCTGCAGGACGTGAATCCCGGCGCGTTCGTCAACGGCATCACGCTGCTCACCAAACTGCCCGAGCTGATCATCTCCGAAGTGAAGGCCGGATTGTTCGGGCTGATCGCCGGACTGGTGGCCTGTTACCTCGGCCTGAACGTCAAAGGCGGTCCCAAGAGTGTCGGTGATGCGGTGAATCAGACCGTCGTCTTCGCCTTCATGGCGCTGTTCGTGGTGAACGTGGTGGTCACCGCCGTCGGCATCAAGTTCACGGTGCGGTGACGCGATGGCCTTCGTGATCCAGTCCCGCTTCCCCCGCGCGGTGCGCAGGGTGCGCCGGATGTCGGATTCGCTGGACGCGGTGGGCAAGCACGCCGTGTTCTACGCGCAGGCGGTGGCCTCGATGCCGCGCGCCCTCATCCACTACCGGACCGAGACCATCCGGCTGATCGCCGAGATCAGCATGGGCACCGGCGCGCTCGCCGTCATCGGCGGCACGGTGGTGATCGTCGGCTTCCTGACCCTGTTCGCGGGCGGCACCATCGCGGTGCAGGGCTACAGCTCGCTGGGCAACATCGGCGTCGAGGCGCTGACCGGCTTCTTCTCCGCCTTCATCAACGTGCGCATCGCCGCTCCGGTGATCTCCGGCATCGGTCTCGCCGCCACCATCGGCGCGGGTTCCACCGCCCAGCTCGGCGCGATGCGGGTCTCGGAGGAGATCGACGCGCTGGAGACCATGGCGATCCGCCCGGTGCCGTACCTGGTCGGCACCAGGGTGCTTGCCGGGATGATCGCGATCGTGCCGCTCTACGCGCTGGCCGTGATCGCCTCGTTCGTTGCGGCCCGGTTCGCCACCGTGGTGATCTACGGGCAGTCGGCGGGCGTCTACGACCACTACTTCTCGACGTTCCTCATCCCGAGCGACATCCTCTGGTCCTTCGCCCAGGCGATCTTCATGGCACTGGCGGTCATGATGATCCACACCTACTACGGCTATTACGCCGCGGGCGGCCCGGTCGGCGTTGGTGTGGCGGTCGGTAACGCGGTGCGGGCCTCGCTGGTCGCGGTGGTCACGGTGACCCTGCTGATCTCGCTGGCCATCTACGGCACCTCCGGCAACTTCCATCTTTCCGGGTAGGGCGGTATGGAAAAGTTCAAGTACAAACTCGCCGGCCTCGCCATGGTGCTCGTGCTGGTCGCGGTGGTCGCGATCGCGCTGACCATGTTCGTCGGCGGGTTCACCAAGACCGCCACGGTGCTGGTCGAAGCGCCGCGCAGCGGCCTCGTGCTCGACCCCGACGCCAAGGTGAAGGTGCGCGGCGTGGAGATCGGCCGGGTCGCCGAGGTGACCCAGCAGGCCGACCGGGCGCAGCTGAAGCTGGCGGTCGATCCCGAAATGCTGAAGCTGGTTCCCGCCAACGCGGGCGTCGACATCAGGTCGACCACCGTGTTCGGCGCGAAGTACGTCAACTTCGTTGTGCCGGAAGCGCCTTCGTCGAATTCGCTGAAGCCGGGTGCGACCGTGGTCGCCGAGAACGTGACCGTCGAGTTCAACACGCTGTTCCAGCACCTGTCCGACGTGCTCGCCAAGGTGGAGCCGGAGAAGCTGAACGCGACGCTCTCCGCGCTGGGCACCGCGCTCCAAGGCCGCGGCGAGACGCTCGGTGAGCTGCTGGTGAACCTCGACTTCTACTTGCGCGAGATGAACCCGACGCTGCCGACGCTGCAACAGGATTTCGCGGCCACCGCCGACGTGTCGAACCTGTACGCGGACACCGTTGGTGATTTGCTGCGGACCGTGGACAACGCGGTCACCACCAGCCAGACGCTGGTCGACGAACGGCAGGGCCTCGACGACGTGCTCGCCAACCTGGTCGGCCTCGCCGACACGACGGGTTCGGTGCTGCGCGAGAACGAGAACAACCTCGGCACCGCGCTGGATCTGCTGCGCCCGACCACCGCGCTGCTCGAGGAGTACGTGCCAGGCCTGAACTGCATGATCAACGCCATCGGGCGGCTGATGCCGGTCGCGAACGCCATGTTCGGCGGCATGCAGCCCGGCGTCACGATGAACACCAACTTCATGTTCGGCGCCGACCCGTACAAGTATCCGGAGGACCTGCCGAAGGTGAACGCCACCGGTGGCCCGCGCTGCGAGGGGCTCGACGACCGAGTGCCGGGCAGCCACGCGAACTACCTCGTCACCGACACCAACGAGGGCGCGCCGTACGTGCCCTCGATGCAGATCGAATTCAACGGCCCCAAGGTGTTCCAACTGCTGTTCGCCGGGCTGCCGGGGGTGAGCGCGCCGTGAGGAATACCGCGACGACGGTGAAGCTGACCATCTTCGCCCTGGTGATGGCGCTGGTCTTCACCGGACTTGTCATCGTGTTCAGCCAGGTGCGCTTCGCGCGCGAGTACGGGTACCACGCCGTGTTCACCAGTTCCTCGGGCATGCTGCCAGGGGCCAAGGTGCGCATCGCGGGTGTTCCGGTCGGCTCGGTCACCTCGGTGAAGGTGGGCAAGGACAACCTGGCGCACGTCGAGTTCGACGTCGACCGCAAGTACCAGCTGCTGACCAGCACCCGGGCGACGATCAAGTACGAGAACCTGGTCGGCGACCGCTACATGGAACTCCTCGACGGGCCGGGCTCGGCCGACAAGTTGCGCGAAGGCGGCACCATCGGCACGGACAAGACCGCGCCCGCGCTGGATCTGGACATGCTGCTCGGCGGCTTCAAACCGCTGCTGCGCGGACTGGATCCGGGCCAGGTCAACGACCTGACCAACGCGCTGCTGCAGATCTTCCAGGGCCAGGGCGGCACGCTGGTCTCGCTGCTCAACAGCGGCGGCTCGTTCGCCAAGACGCTCGGCGAGCGCGACGCGCTGATCGGCAGCGTCATCGACAACCTGAACGCGGTGCTCGCCACCATCGACGAGCGCGGCGAGCAGTTCGACACGACGCTCACCGAATTGCAGCGTTTGGTCAGCGGTCTGGCCGCCGACCGTGATCCGATCGGCGACGCGCTGCCGAGGATCGCGGGCGCCACCGGCGATCTCACCGACCTGCTCGCGCAGGCCCGCCCGGATCTGCGCGGCACCATCGAGCAGACCGGTCGCCTGGCCACCAACCTGGACAACGGTTCCGACACCGTTCAGTGGGTGCTGGAACGGCTGCCGGAGACCTACCGGAAGCTGATCCGCATCGGTTCCTACGGTTCGTTCCTCGCGCTCTACGTCTGTAGCACGAACTTCATCATCGACGGGCCGAACGGACAGCCGCTGCACATCAACATGCCCGGCGGGCAGGACACGGGAAGGTGTGCCCCGGAATGAACGAGCAGCGATCCCCGGCCGTGACGATCGGCATCGTCGGCATCGTCGTCGCGATAGCGGTGGCGCTCTCGGCGTTGCAGTTCGACCGGCTGCCGTTCATCCGCGGCGGCGCCCTCTACACCGCCCACTTCGCCGACGCGGGCGGGCTGGTGCCCGGCGACCCGGTGCAGGTCGCGGGCGTGCGCTCGGGCCGTGTCGACGACGTCGAGCTGGACGGCGCGAAAGTGTTGGTGAAGTTCACCCTCGACGAGTCGATCATCCTGGGCGACAAGACTTCCGCGGCCATCAAGACCAACACCGTGCTCGGCCGCAAGTCGCTGGAGCTGCTGCCCCAGGGCTCCGGCGCGCTGCGCCGCGACGACACGATCCCGCTGGACCGGACCACCTCGCCGTACTCGCTCAACGAGGCGCTCGGCGATCTGGCCGGCACGGTGCATGGACTGGACATGCAGAAGGTCGACGAGACCCTGGACGCCCTCTCGGCCACCTTCGCCGACACGCCTGCGCCGCTGCGCGCCGCGCTCGACGGCGTCACCCAGCTCTCGCGCAGCATCAACGCGCGCGACGAGGCGCTGTCCGAGCTGCTGCGACGGGCGCAGAACGTCACCAAGATCCTGTCCGACCGCAGCACCCAGATCAACGCGCTGCTGCTGGACGGCAACGAACTGCTCGGCGAGCTGGACCGCCGCCGCACCGCGATCGGACAGCTGATCGTCTACGTGAACAGCCTCGCCCAGCAGCTGTCCGGTTTGGTCGCCGACAACGAGGCGCAGCTGAAACCCGCACTGGACCGGTTGAATTCGGTGCTCGGTCTGCTCCAGCGCAACCGTGACAACCTCACCCAGGCCCTCGACGGACTCGGCCCGTTCGCCGCCGCGCTCGGCGAGCAGGTCGGCAACGGACCGTGGTTCAACGCCTACGTGGTGAACGCGACCTCCGTGGGTCTGCAGCCGCTGGTCGACGCGCTGGTGTGGCCGCAGCACCTGCCCGACGACCTGCGCAACTTCTTCTTGAACCCGCCCCCGTCGATCGGGCCTGCGGTCCAGGAGCCGCCGCGATGAAAATGCCGAAAGTTGTTCAGAAAACCCCCCGTTGGGCGTTGGTGCTCGCGGGCGTGCTGGTCGTCGCGCTGGTGGCCGTTGGCGCCTATCGGGGCATCACCAAGATCGGGACCACCACCGTCACCGCGTTCTTCCCGTCCACCTCGGGTCTCTACGTCGGCGACGACGTGCGGGTGCTCGGCGTCGCCGTCGGCAGGATCGACAAGGTCGAGCCCGGCCGCGAACAGGTCAGGGTCGAATTCACCATCGATCGCGGCATCGACATCCCCGCCGACGCGCGCGCGGTGATCATCTCGCCCTCGCTGGTCTCGGCCCGCTTCATCCAGCTGGCCCCGGCCTACACCGGCGGACCCAAGCTGACCGACGGGGCGACCATCCCGATCGAGCGCACCGCCGTTCCGGTGGAGTGGGACGACATCAAGGCCGAGTTGTCCAAGCTGGCAACGACTCTCGGACCGGTCGGTGACGACGAGCAGGGCTCGTTCGGGCGCTTCGTCAACACCGCGGCGGACAACCTCGACGGCAACGGCGAGCGGATGCGCGAGACCCTGCGCGAACTCTCGGCCACCCTGAGCACCCTCTCCGACGGGCGCACCGACCTGTTCGGCACCATCCGCAACCTGCAGCAGTTCGTCGAGGTGCTCTCGGCGAGCAACGAGCAGATCGTGCAGTTCGGCGGCAGGCTCGCCTCGGTGTCCTCGGTGCTGGCCGGTGTCTCCTCGGATCTCGGTGCGGGACTGGACAATCTGGATATCGCGATGGCCGACGTCAAGCGCTTCCTCGACGGCAGCGGAGCCGAGCTCACCGAGGGCGTGCAGCGCTTGGCCGAGGTCACCCAGATCCTGGTGGACAAGCGTCCCGAGCTGGAACGGGTGCTGCACTCGGGACCGACGGCGCTGGTGAACTTCTACCAGCTCTACAAGCCGGCCCAGGGTTCACTCACCGGCGCGGTCGCGCTGAACAACACCGCCGACCCGCTGAGCTTCCTGTGCGGCTCGGTGCGCGCGCTGGAGGAGAACGAGTCCGATCGCTCCGCCGACCTGTGCGCCACCTACCTCGCGCCGGTGATCGACTCGCTGGCGATGAACTACGTGCCGATCATGACCAACCCGGCCACCGGCGTGCACGCCTTCCCCAACCAGATCGTCTACAGCTCGCCGGAGCTGGCCGAGCGCGCGCCGACGTCGACGCCGGAGCCCGCGCCGATCACCGTGCCAGAAGGTCTCGCGGGCCTGGCCATTCCGGGAGGAGGGCGATGATGCGACCGCTGCGGAAGACGGCCGTCCTCGCGATGGGCGTCGCGCTGACCCTCGGCGTCACCGGCTGCCAATGGGACGGACTGAACTCGCTGCCGATGCCGGGGGCCGAAGGCACCGGTGAGGGCTCGTATCAGATCCGCATCCAGATGCCGAATGTCACCACGCTGACCCAGAATTCGCCGGTGCGCGTCGATGACGTCCCGGTGGGCACGGTTTCGGACATCGAGGTGGAGAACTGGCACGCGCTGGTGACCGTCTCGCTGAACCGCGACGTGAAACTGCCCGCCAACGCGGTCGCCAAGATCGGTCAGACGAGTCTGCTCGGCAGCAACCACATCGAACTCGGTCCACCCACCGACGCGCCCGCGGAAGGCGAGTTGAAGGCGGGCGACGTCATCCCGCTGGACCGCGCCGGTGCGTTCCCGACCACCGAGCAGGTGCTGTCCTCGCTGTCGGTGGTGCTCAACGGCGGCGGTGTCGCGCAGCTGGAGACCATCACCCGCGAGCTGAACGCCGCGCTGAGCGGGCGCGAGGACGCGATCCGCGACCTGCTTCCGCAGCTGAACGAGCTGACCACGAACTTGCAGGCGCAGACCGGCGACATCATCGCCGCGCTGGAGGGGCTGGACCGCTTCGGCGGGCAGCTCGCGCAGCAGCGTGACGTCCTCAGCAGCGCGATCGAACGCATCCACCCGGCGCTGACCGTGCTCGCCGACCGGCGGGCGAACATCACCCACGCGATCACCGCGCTCGGCGAGCTCAGCGATGTGACCCAGCGGGTCGTCAGCACCAGCGGCGAGAACCTGAGGGCGAACCTGAGCAGCCTCGAGCCGGTGCTTCGGCAGTTGTCCGACACCGGGAACAACCTCATCGAGTCGCTGAAGATCCTGCTCACCTTCCCGTTCCCGATGGAGAACCTGGACAAGGCGATCAAGGGCGACTACCTGAATCTGTTCATGACGGTGGACATGACGGGCAAACGCCTCGACTCGAACTGGCTCACCGGCACCCCGCTCGGCGGCCGGTTCGGCGGCGTCGAGGGCGTGGTCGGCAGCTTCGCCCCGCCCACCGCGAGCGACAGCGGCAACCCGGCGACCGGACCGTTGCAGACCCCGGCGCCCGGCCAGCAGCCGACGCCGACCATCCCCGGCTTGCCGCCGATTCCCGGTCTGCCTGCCATTCCGGGTTTGACCGTGCCGCTGCCGGGAGCGGGAAACACTGCGCCGCAAGGGAGTCCGGGCCGATGAAGCTGACCCGATTCGTCCGCGTGCAACTCGGCATCTTCGCCGTGCTGACCGTGATCGGCCTGACCATCATGGCGGGCACCTACGTGCAACTGCCCGCCATGTTCGGCATCGGACGCTACGACGTCACCGTGCAGCTCGCGGCGACCGGCGGCCTCTACCCGCACGCCAACGTCGCCTACCGAGGCACCAATGTCGGCAAGGTGGACGAGGTCCGGCTCACGCCGGAGGGTGTCGAGGCGAAGCTGTCCATCGACAGCGACTACAAGATTCCCGCCGACGTCGACGCCTGGGTGCGCAGCGTCTCGGCGATCGGCGAACAGTACGTCGACCTGATTCCCGCGGAGAGCCCCAAGGGCGGCAATCTGGCCGCGGGCGCGGTGATTCCGGAGGACCGCACCAAGCTGCCGCAAGACGTCGGCACGCTGCTCGACCAGACCGATCGCCTGCTCTCCAGCGTCGCCGACACGCGGTTGCGGCAGGTCATCGATGAGGCCTTCCGCGCCTTCAACGGAGCTGGCCCGGACTTGCAGCGCTTCATCGACTCGGCCTCGCTGCTGGTTCAGGAGGCGCAGAACAGCTCCGAGCCGACCAAGAAGTTGATCGAGCAGATCGGTCCGCTGCTGGACACCCAGATCCGTTCGGACGCGGCGATCCGGTCGTGGACCGCCGACCTGGCCACCGTCACCGATCAGTTGCGCGCCCACGACCCGGCGCTGACCGGCATCCTGCGCGACGGCCCGGCCGCCATGCAGCGGGTGAGCACACAGTTCCAGGATCTGAAACCCACACTGCCGCTGGTGCTCGCGAACCTGGTCAGCGTCGGTCAGGTCTCCACGATCTACCACGCGGGCCTCGAGCAGCTGCTCGTCGTGTATCCGCCGCTGGTCGCCGCGCTGATGACCGCGGTGCGCGGCCCGGTCGAGTACGGCGTGCTCGTCGACTTCATGATGACCGTGAACGATCCGCCCGCGTGCACCACCGGCTTCCTGCCAGAGGACCAGCGCCGCTCGCCGAGTGAACTGGACTTCGTGGACACCCCGCCCGGCCTGTACTGCAAGATCCCGCAGGACTCGCCCATCGAGGTGCGCGGCATCCGCAACACGCCGTGCATGGAATACCCGGGCGTGCGCGCGCCGACGCCGGAGCTGTGCCGCACCGGTTACGTGCCCGAGGGCGACAACCCGCCGTTCGGCCCGCCGCAGCCGGTGGCGCCCGCGAGCGGTTCCGCGCCCGAAGGGACCGAGGTCGCGCCCGCGTCGTTCAAGACGCCGGCGGCGGCGAAGTCCTACGATCCGGCCACGGGCGTGTACATCGGTCCCGACGGCCGCACCTACCGACAGGGAGATATCGGACCGGGCGGTTCCGGCACGGTACCGTCGAGCTGGCAGGCGATGCTCGAGGAGCAGCAACGATGAGTGAAATCAACGGAGATGCACATCGCGCGCGCAGGCGGGCCAGTCGGTCGGCAGGCCCGCCGGTGGAGGACGCGTCCTCGGTGACCGGGAAGGTCACCGAGCGGATCGGTGCCGGCGCGAATAGTGCGCGGGCAGGAAATGTCGGGGCTGCGAAGAGCGCTGGTGTCGGCACCGCTCCGGTGCGGACCGTCGATTCCGTCGAGGTGGCGAAAGACGTGAACAGCGCCGATTCCGCCAAGCCCTCGAATGGTGGCAGCTCTGGCGTTGTCGATTCCGTGGAGACGGCAAAGGGCGGCGAGTCAGCCGAGGCCGGTGCTGTTGACCTGGCGAAGGATTCGGATTCCGCTGCCTCGGTCGACCTCGGCAAGTCCGAATCGGAGAAGCCGGTGACCGCCGAGGAGCCTGCCGATTCCGGCGACTCGGACGACGCTCCTGCGGACTCCCGCCGCGACAAGCCCGCCGTCGGCCGCATCCTCGCGATGGCGGCCTCGGCGGTCCTGGTGCTCGCGCTGGTGGTTGGCGCTGTCGTCACGACCTTCCTCGCGAACGCCGCCGACCAGCGCGACGCGCGTCGTACCGAATATGTGCAGACCGCGCGGCAGGCGATTCTGAACCTGACCACCATCCGGGCCGACTCCGCCAAGGAGGACATCGACCGGATCCTCTCGATGGCCTCCGGCCAGTTCAAGTCCGAATTCGACGGCCGGGTCGACCCGTTCCTGAGTGTCGTGCAGCAGGCCAAGGTCGTCTCCAACGGCGAGATCGTCGAGGCGGCCTTGGAGAGCGACGCCGACGATTCGGCGAAGGTGCTCGTCGCCGCCAAACAGACTCTGACCAATGCGGGTCAGGCCGAGCCGCAGACGCGGTATTACCGGTTCCGGGTCACCGTGAGCCGCACCGATTCCGGCCTGTCCGCCTCGAATGTGGAGTTCGTGCCATGAGTGGAACACGGGGATTGATCGCCGCGGGAACCGCGGGCGCGGTGGCGCTGGCTGCGGTGATCGTCATGGCCATCAACGGATTCGGGTACTGGTCGGACCGGCAGGAGGAGCGGGCGCGACAGGACGCGGTCACCGCGGCCGACCGAGCCGTCACCGCCATGTTCAGCTACGACTTCGCCAGCGTGGACACCGAGCTGCCCAAGGCCGCGGACAACCTGTCCGCCGACTTCCGCGAGGACTACCTGAAGCTGATCACCCAGGCCATCGCGCCGGGCGCCAAGGAGAAGCAGCTCACTGTCAAGGCAACCACCCAGGCGAGCGGCGTGGTCTCCGCCGACCGCGAACACGCGGTGGTGATGCTGTATCTGAATCAGGTGACCACCAGCAAGGAGTCGCCGCAGGGCACGACGACCGGCAGCCGGGTGCGAGTCACGCTGGACAAGACCGACGATCGTTGGCTCGTGGATGCGGTGACGCCGATCTAGCGCGCCTGCGGTAGGTACGTCCGCACCGGCCCGATCAGTGGTCGCGGGTCCGGCTGTCGCGCGCGTTGTCGTCGCGGCTGGCCTGGTCGCCGCGCGGCAACCGCACCGTGAAGGTGGCGCCTTCGCCGGGCACGCTCGCGACCCGCACGATGCCGCCGTGCGCGAGGACCAGCGCTTGCACGATGGAGAGCCCGAGCCCGGTGCCGCCGCTGGCACGGGCGCGTGAGGTGTCGGTGCGGTAGAAGCGTTCGAAGACTCGATCGGCTTCCTCTTGCGGCAGGCCGGGGCCGGTGTCGGCCACCTCGAGCAGCACCTCGTCGTCGGCGGGGGTGAGGCGAACGGTCACCTCGGCGTCCGGCGGAGTGTGGGTGAGTGCGTTGTTCAGCAGGTTCGTCAGCACTTGGCGCAATCGGGCCTCGTCGCCCTGGATCTCCAAAGTGCCTGCACCCTCGCGCACTTCGAGTGCGATCGGGCGGCGGGCCCCGTCCGGGTCGGCGGCCGCGGCGACGGCGCGCGCGTTGTGCACCGCGTCGCTGGCGACCGCGAGCAGATCCACCGTGCCGGTCTCCAGCGGGCGCTGCGCGTCCAGCCTCGCCAGCATCAGCAGGTCTTCGACGAGCAGTCCCATCCGCTGCGCCTCGCGTTCGATCCGGTCCATGAACATCGCGGGATCGGTGTTCGCGCCCTGCCGGTACAGCTCGGCGAAGCCGCGAATGGTGGTGAGCGGCGTGCGCAATTCGTGGCTGGCGTCCGCGACGAAACGGCGCATCTTCGCCTCGGAGCGCTTGGCCGCCGCCTCCGACGCCTCGGTCGCGGCGAACGCGGACTGGATCTGCGCCAGCATGCCGTTCAACGAGCGGGACAGCCGGTCCACCTCGGTGTTGGTGCCGCGCACGGGAACTCGACGGTGCAGGTCGCCCCGCGCGATGGCCGCCGCGATGTTCTCCACCCGGCGCAGCGGGCGCAGGCTGCGCCGGATCACGAAATAGGCGGCGAGCGCCAGCGCGGCGAGCACGGCGAGACCGATCACCAGTTGCAACATCACCAGTCGACGCACGGTCTCCTGGTTCTGGGTGAGGGGCAGCGCGATGGTGGCGGTCGTTTCCTGGCTCTGCACGGTCATCACGCGCCACTCGACGTCGGCGTCGCCCGCCGAGCCCACCGTCACCGGTCGCGCCGACGGCGGATCCGGCAGCGCGGGGGCGGCCTCGACATCGAAGGGCTGCAACACGAAAGAGCCAGTGCCGTTGTGGTTCTCGGTGAAGATGTAGAACGGGCTCGGCGCACTTCGCTGATCCGTTGGCGGACTCGGCGGCGGCAGCGGCGGGCGCGTCATCCGGACGCGGGTCATCGCGGCATCGCGCAACTGTTGATCGGTGCGGCTCAGCAGCGACCTCTCCAGCGACGACGTGACCGCCATCCCGGAAGCCACCAGGCCGAGCCCGGCCAGCGCGACGAGTGCTAGCACCAGCGTCACCCGCAGGGGGATCGCGGCCAGCCGCTGCCCGATCGTCTCCCAGACGCGGCGGATCCGGCCTGCTTCGCCGGTCGTGCGGCGACGTGTCGACCTATCGCCGGGGCGTGGCGTCGACCGACCGCCGGGACGCTGCGCCGCCTTGGCGCCTGGCTGTGCCGACCGACCTCTGGGGCGCCCTGCTGACGGATCGGCCGTCGATGCCCGCGCTGCCGACGGGCTAGCTGTTGAACGACGGGCGGGCGACGGTCGGATTCGCTTCGCGGCGGGCGCTTTCCGTTCGCGCTGCGGGTCCGCCGAATCCGCGCTCACTGCCCCGCGCGACCGCGCTGCGGCGCCCGCATCACGTAGCCGACGCCGCGCAACGTGTGGATCAGGCGTTGCTCGCCGGTGTCCACCTTCTTGCGCAGATACGACACGTAGGTCTCCACCACCCCGACCTCACCGCCGAAGTCGTAGCGCCACACGTGATCCAGGATGCGCGGCTTGCTCAGCACGGTTCCGGCGTTGACCATGAAGTACCGCAGCAAGGTGAACTCGGTGGGGGACAAGGCGACCGGCTCGCCCGCCTTCCACACCTCGTGGGTGTCGTCGTCGAGTTCGATGTCCTCGAAGCGCAGGCGCGAACTCTCCTTCGCGGGCGCGCTGTGCCCCGCGCGGCGCAACACCACCCGAAGCCGCGCCACCACCTCCTCCAAGCTGAACGGCTTGGTGATGTAGTCGTCGGCGCCGAGGGTCAGCCCCGCCACCTTGTCCTGCACGTCGTCGCGGGCGGTCAGGAACAGGACGGGCGCGTCGATGCCGTCGGCGCGCAGCCGCGGCAGCAGGCCGAAGCCATCGATGCCGGGCATCATCACGTCGACGATCATCGCCTGCGGACGGAAGCTCCGCGCCCGGTCCAGCGCCTGCGCACCGTCGATCGCCGTCTCCACCTCGAAGCCCTGGTAGCGCAGACTCACCGAGAGCAGCTCGAGAATCATCGGCTCGTCGTCCACCACCAGCACCCTGGCCTCGGGGGACCGCTCCACGGGCGCACCACTCATGCGTTCATGGTGCGCCACGTATCTGCGAGGACGCTGGAGGATTCCTGGGAACCAGCTGTGGGCGTCAGCGGCTGGGGTTTTCCGACTCCGGGTAGACGTCCTCGTCGGTCAGCAGCGCACTGCCCGCCACCTGGTCCTGGGCGAGGGCCTCCAGGAAGGCCCGCGCCCAGCGGTCTACGTCGTGGGCCAGGACCTGGCGGCGCAGGGAGCGCATGCGGCGGCGTTTGGTGTCGCGGTTGTCTTCCAGCGCGGAGACGATCGCGTCCTTCACGCTGTCCAGGTCGTGCGGGTTGCACAGGTAGGACTGGCGAAGTTCGGCGGCCGCGCCGGTGAACTCGCTGAGCACCAGGGCGCCGTTGAGTCCGCTGTGACAGGCCACGTACTCCTTGGCGACCAGGTTCATGCCGTCGCGCAGCGGCGTCACCAACATGACGTCGGCGGCCACGAAGAAGGCGATCAGCTCGTCGCGCGGAATGGGCCGGTGCAGGTAGTGCACCACCGGGTAGCCGACCCTCGCGAACTCACCGTTGATCCGGCCCACCTGGCGCTCGATGTCGCCGCGCATCTGGATGTAGCTCTCGACGCGCTCGCGGCTGGGTGTCGCCAGCTGCACCATGACGGTCTCGGCGGGATCGACGCGGCCGTCGATCAGCAGCTCCTCCAGCGCGTTGAGCCGGATGTCGATGCCCTTGGTGTAGTCGAGCCGGTCCACGCCGAGCAGGATGTTCTTCGGATTGCCCAGTTCGGCGCGGATCTTGGCCGCCCGCTCCCGGATCGAGCGGCGCCGCGAGTGCTCGTCCAGCTCGGCCGAGGCGATCGAGATCGGGAACGCGCCGACGCGCACGGTGCGGAAACCGACCTGCACGACGCCGAGCTTCGAGCGCACGCCGACGGTCCCGCGCGAGGTCGGCTGCCCGGCCAGTCGCCGCGCCAGGTACAGGAAGTTCTGCGCGCCGCCCGGCAGGTGGAAACCGATCAGATCGGCGCCGAGCAGACCCTCGATGATCTCGGTCCGCCACGGCATCTGCATGAACAGCTCGACCGGCGGGAACGGGATGTGCAGGAAGAAGCCGATGGTCAGATCCGGCCGCAGCATGCGCAGCATCTTGGGCACCAGCTGGAGCTGGTAGTCCTGCACCCAGACGGTCGCACCCTCGGCGGCCACCTTGGCCGTCTCCTCGGCGAACCTGCGGTTCACGTTGACGTAGGCGGCCCACCACCTGCGGTCGTAGGTGGGCCGGACGATCACGTCGTGGTACAGCGGCCACAGCGTGCCGTTGGAGAAGCCCTCGTAGTAGTCGGTCACCTCCTGCGCCGACAGCGGCACCGGGTGCAGCTCCAGGCCGTCCTCGATGATCGGCTCGACCTCGACGTCGGGCACGCCCGCCCAGCCGACCCACGCGCCCTTGTTGTTGCGTAAGACCGGCTCCAGCGCGGTCACCAGGCCGCCGGGGCTGCGCTTCCAACGGGTGCTTCCGTCGGGCAGTTTCTCCAGGTCGACGGGCAGACGGTTGGCCACAACGACAAAACCCGAACCGGCGCCCTCCGGAGCGATCGATACGGCGCGCGGTGCGCCGGACTCCGGCTGGTCGGGTTCGGGTAGTTCGGGGGCGTGCTCGGAGTCGTCGGACGGCTGTTCGGTCATCTGGTCCACTCACGCATCCTTATTTGGTTGGCGGCGTTCGCGGTGTCTTCGCGGTCACGCGGGTTCCCGGTCGGGCCCGTCGCTCTCGCCGCGGTCACGCGTCGCTGATTCGGCGTTGGAGTTGATCTGTCGAGTCGACGGCGCCGTTGTCGTCGAGCGAGGGTCGGGCGTTACTCGCCGCGTCCGCTGGGGCCGATGCCGAGCATCGACAGCAGCATCCGGCATTCGTCGGCGTCCTCGGCGTAGGCCGCGACGACCCGCTGCGCCTGACGTGCGGTCTCGTCGGCGAGTGGTTCCAGTTCGTCGTCCGCGATATCGTTCGCGCTGCCCTTCGCGGCCATCTTCTTGTCCTCCCGGCTCATTACGCTCGTGCGTACGAATAGTCAATGGTAAGCGACCCCGGCCCCCGAGGTCTCGGAGCCGCTTCACGGTATGGAACGGCGCCGCCGCACCAGTATCCCGCTTATCTCGAGTGCCTGGTGCACCCTCACCCCCTTGCCTATACCGTGGGGCGCAGCATAAACCACACGAAAGGGTCCACAGATGCCGCTGGCGACGGTGAACGGAATTTCCCTCAACTACCAGGTCAAGGGTGACCGGGCGAAGGGCACCGACGTCAAGGGCGGCGGTCCGCTCGTCGTGATGATCATGGGCACCGGCAGCCCAGGCCGGGTCTGGGAGCTGCACCAGGTGCCCGCGCTGGTCGCCGCCGGATACCGGGTCTGCACCTTCGACAACCGCGGCATCGCGCCGTCCTTCGAGGCGGCTTCCGGCATGACCATCGACGACCTGGTCGCCGACACCGCGGGCCTCATCGAACTGCTCGACGAGGGTCCCGCGCTGGTCGTCGGCACCTCGATGGGCGCGCGCGTCGCGCAGGAACTCGCGCTCGCCCGTCCCGACCTGGTGCGCAAGGCCGTCTTCATGGCCGGGCACGGACGGCTCGACCAGTTCCAGAAGACGCTCTCCCTCGGCGAACACGATCTCGACGCCAGCGGCGTGAAACTGCCGCCGAAGTACGAGGCCGCGGTGACCGCCGTGATGAACCTCTCGCCCGCCACCATGGCCAACACCAACTCCGCGCGCGACTGGCTGGACCTGTTCGAATTCACCGGCGGACCGGTCACCCCCGGCATCCGCGCCCAGCGCAAGATGGACCACGATTTCGACCGGGTGCAGGCCTACCGCGCGATCTCGGTGCCGTGCCTCGGCGTCGGATTCGCCGACGACCGGATGATTCCCCCGTACCTCACCAGGGAGGTGGCCGACGCCATCCCCGGCGCCCGCTACCAGGAGATCCCCGACGCCGGGCACTTCGGCTACCTGGAGCGGCCGGAGGCGGTCAACAAGATCCTCCTGGATTTCTTCGCGGCCTGAGGTAACCACCTACACGTAACGTCTCCCTTGCTAGGGTCGACACAACGCTCGGGGAGTTCTTCCGGTGTACGACTCGTGATCAGCACGGTCGCCGCGCCGGACGGACCCTGGAGCAGATCCCGTACACAGCGCCAGTATCCAGTGAGGTGAAATTGAGCACCAACCCCTTCGATGACGAAGACGGCCGCTTCTTCGTCCTGGTCAACGACGAGGAACAGCATTCCCTGTGGCCCGCGTTCGCCGAGGTTCCGGCCGGATGGCGAGTCGTGTTCGGTGAGGACAGCCGCGCTGCCTGCGTCGAGTACGTCGAGAAGAACTGGACGGATATGCGTCCGAAGAGTCTGCGCGATGCGATGGCCGCCGACGACGCGGCCCGGCAGGGCGCCCAGTCCTGAACCGCGGTATCCGATACTGCGCCGGGACATCTCGTTGAGCCGCCACCGCGTGACACCGTAAAGCCGGTGTCACGCGGCGGGCGAGCCCGGCTATGATTGGCACCGCTTCTCGCCTCCTTAGCTCAGTGGTAGAGCACTCGCCTTGTAAGCGAAAGGTCGTCAGTTCAATCCTGACAGGGGGCTCGTAGTCCCGAAGGGCGCTCGGTTTCGTACCGGGCGCCCTTTGTGCGTCCGCTTCGCGGCCGAGCTCAGTGGTAGAGGCTCTGTCGTTTGTGTAAGCGAAAGGTCGTCAGTTCAATCCTGACAGGGGGCTCGTAGTCCCGAAGGGCGCTCGGTTTCGTACCGGGCGCCCTTTGTGCGTCCGCTTCGCGGCCGAGCTCAGTGGAGGAGCCCTGCCGGTCCTTGCGGCTCCGGTGCATGACGGTTCAGCATCGACCCGACCGCCGAGGTCTCGCCCATGCTGCCCCCGGCAGGGCGTTCTGGGGATCGCTCGCTGAGAACCGCAGTGCACGAGCTATTTTCACCATTCGCTTCTGGCTCCGCTGTTCTCACGTGATTCGCCGATCATGCTTCGTGTGTGTGCTAACCTGCCCGTGACCTGGTGATTGACCGGTTTTCAACAGAAAATTGAGGCGTACCGGAGGTGTCAGCGCATGAGCAGGCCACTGCCGATTCAGCATCCGATCGTCATCGAGCCCCCGGACGCGGCCGCGTACCTCAGTCACATGGGTATCGCAGTTCCGGATGTTCTCGACGCCGTCGAGGCGGGCGAGACCTGGGCGGGAAACATGACCCGGCATCATCCGGTGACCGCCGCAGGTCTCATCCGGTGGATCTATGTTGTCGGTACATTGCGTGAGCGTCTGGCCGGGACGAACCTGTGGATCGGCGACGATCCGCAGAATCGGCCGATTTCCCAGCGGATCGGTCAGCCGTACACCTTGTCCACCGTCGGGGGTAACGAGGTCACCGGCATCGCCGACCACCCGAGGGGCCCCTTCGCCGCGCGCCGCAAAGGGAGAGCCACCGCCGAAGCGGTCAATGGCACCGCGCCGCTCATCACTGTCGAATCACTGCGGGCGGGCGTCGTGGACCGCGACGGCGATGGCAGGACCAGGCCACCTCACGGTGGGTGGTTTCTCCTGTACCACCGCGCCGAGGAGTCGGTGCGGATGGAAATCTCGCTGCCGCTAGGCTTCGAGGACGGTCAATTCACAGGTTGGAGAGTGCGGGTCATCCTCGATGAATGGAGGCCGGAAATTGTCAGCGCCACGCCGCGCGATATCGGAGGGCAGGACGTCGACTTCCAAGTCGTCGAAGTCGGCTGAGGCGTACCTCGAACCGGACCGAGTCCGGATCGCACGTATGCGTCGAGGAATGACGAAAGTCGAGCTGGCACGAGAACTTTCGGTCATCCCTCGCACGATCGCTCGATATGAAGCAGGTGAGGCGCCGCGGGAAATTGCCGCGGCGCTCGCAGCAACGCTGGATTTTCCGGCCGGGTACTTCGCTCGTGGTGGAGCACCGGCATTCGATTCGACCGAGGTTCGCTTCCGCGCCGCGCGGCGAGCAACTGCGCGCGAACGTGATGCGGCGGTCGCGGCCGGGGTTGCCGGTATGGAGATCGACCGCTGGATCTCCGCGCGGTTCGTGCTGCCTGAGGTATCGCTGCCCTCGTTGGCGGGCAACGACCCGAAAACGGCCGCTCAGTTGCTGCGAGGCTTCTGGGGCCTTGGGACCAAGCCGCTGCCGAATCTTGTGCAGCTCTGTGAATCTCGCGGGGTTCGCGTCTACAGCCTGCCGCCGTTGGCCGATGCGGTCGATGCGTATTCGATGTGGCGATCCGATATCCCGTACGTGTTCCTGGCGCGTCGCAAATCTCCAGAACGGATACGGTTCGACTTGGCCCACGAGATCGGGCATCTCGTTTTGCACGATGGCGAACCCTGCGCGACAGCCGCCGTCGAACGTGAAGCCGACGCCTTCGCCTCGGAATTCCTCATGCCTGCGGCAAGTATCATCGAATACCTTGCACCGACCCCCTCGGTCGACGACATACTCCAGGTGCGCGACCAGTTCAAGGTGTCCGCCATGGCCTTGGCCTTCGCTGCGCACAAGGCCGGTCGCATCAGCGACTGGATCTACCGTCAGATATGCATCGAGCTCTCCACGCGGGGGTTCCGATCATCCGAACCCGGTGGGATGCCGAACTACGAGATGTCCCGAGTTTTCCCGCAGGTGCTGAGCCGGTCCAACACCAAGAAGGTGACCGCCCGGATCATCGCCGACGAACTCGACCTGCCATTGGGCGATGTTCACGCACTGACATTCGGCACCGAACTGCGGGCCGCGCAGGAGACCGAGGTCACCAGCGACGGGAACCGCAGCCGACCGACCGGCCGATACCGCCTGCGGGCGGTCTGACCGCGCGATCCTGCGAAGCTGCACGCACCGCCCCGGTGTGCGGCGCGTGCTCTGCGCTATCTCAATCGCGGTCGGGGAGGGGCATGTCCGGGCCGTCGGTGCCGAGTAGGGCGACGGTGTTGCGGCGGCCGGGCCAGTAGATGGTTCCGTGTTCGAAGCGCTGGTAGGCGCCGCCGTCGAAGGGTTGTTCGTCGGCGACGGGCCAGCCGAGTGGGCCGTTTTCGAAACCGGAGCGGTTCCAGCGGTCGCGGATCGCGCCGTGGACCCAGACCGGCGGGCGGTCGGTGCCGTAGCGGAGGTAGAGGGCGCCGCCCTGGAAGCCTTGGACTTCGCCGACGCGGGTGCCCGCGGCGTCGGTGAGGATGGTCAGGTCGGTGATCGGCCAGCCGAGCGGGCCTGTCTCCCAGCCGAGTTCGGCGAACTTCTCGAACAACCGCGTGGGTATGGCGTGCGCGCCGGTATTCGGATGCCAATACACCTGGCCGTTCTCGAATTCGGCGCGGCGGCCGACGCCGTCCGGCGTCGGGATCTCGCCCGGGGTGATCCGCCTGCCGAGCCACGGCGCGGCGGCGGCCGCGTCGTTGATGGCGTTGCCCTGGCCGGGCGGGGGTCCGCCGCCCGCGTACTCGTTGACGAAGGTTTCCAGCCGGTCCCAGATGAAGTTGTAGCCCACGTCGGTGTGCGTGCCGATACCCAGTTCCTCGGTGACGTACTTGTGGTCCGAGATGCCCTCGCCGCGCCAGTACGGCGGCGGGATGACGACCGGTTCGAAGTCGTACTTGCGCGCGTCCTGCACCGCGAGCCACGCGGCGATCCGGACATCGTCCTCGCGTTCCAGCCACTGCGCCCTGCTCCACCCGGCGCGGGAGCCGGCGAAGCACAGGTTGATCGTGAACGGGTTGGCGTCGAGCACGCTCCAGCTTGCGTAGTCGGTGTCGACGACGTCGCACACGATGCCGTCGCGCACGGTGTAGTGGTAGGAGACACCGTTCGCGGTGTTGTTCAGGTAGTTCGCCAGCGACTCCGCGGTGCCGTTGCCTTCCTGCGTGTGCAGCAGGAAGTTGGTGACGCGCGCGCCGTGGCGGCTGCTGCGCGAGTTGCCCATCCGGTCGAGTTCGACGTACTCGGGTTTGGCCACCGGCCTCGGCGCGCGGTCGATCGACCACTGCCCGTAGTCAGCGGCGTAGATGTCGTTCACGTCGACGGATGTGCCGTCGATCTTCGGACCTGGCGTCGACGGGGTGTCGACGATGCGCTGATAGAGCGAAATCCCCTCGGCGATATCGCCTTCCGACCACGCTTTGGTCTGCCAGGCCCAGTACCGCCCCGGCGTGGTCGACCGCCCGACGACGCCGTCACGAATCGCCCACAGGCACACCTCGTCGTGGCCGTAGACGCCGGTCCACTCCTGGCCGATGGCGTTGTTCACGCCGCGAAAGAAGTGCACCGCCTTGGTGTTCCAGGTGTGCTCGTCGATGTCCTCGTCGACGGCGAAGTAGATCGGGCAGTAGCCGGGCCCGCCCGCGGCGAAGTGTCGTTCTCTGGCCTCGTGGCCCATCCGGGCGCCGCCCTCGAAGCCGAGGGTGTAGTCGGAAGGAGCATCGGGATTGCCGGGTTTGCCGTACTGCCAGATCGAGACGATGTCGAGGCCCGCGGC
This sequence comes from Nocardia amikacinitolerans, assembly GCF_900215415.1. Classification (NCBI taxonomy): domain Bacteria; kingdom Bacillati; phylum Actinomycetota; class Actinomycetes; order Mycobacteriales; family Nocardiaceae; genus Nocardia; species Nocardia amikacinitolerans. The sequence goes on from NZ_OBEG01000007.1 coordinate 304,345, forward strand.
GCGGATGCGGTCGGCGTACTCGCGGGTGAGCGGTTTCGCCCCGAAGTTCGAGCCGGGACGCGAGGTCGAGACGTAGGCGAGCACCGCGACGTGCCCGGCGTCTCGGATGGCTCGCGGGTCGATCTGGCGTGCTGCGTAATCCACTGCTGTGACCATCGTTGCCCTCCAGGGCGATTGGAAATCCGGATCGTGCGGAAGCGCGCGGCGGATCGACCGGTGTGCGCAAGCCGATCTGCCGCGAGGTGCGTGGATCGCCAGGGCATCGCCGCTTCAGCGCGGCGTCGAGCGTGCCTGTGTCACGGAGGGCTACCGCCGAGCGGCGGCCGAGCGATGCGCGCGGACATGTGAAAGTGCGAGAGGGGAGGGCACCTTCGGCGCGGCGTCAAGGGCGCCCTGCGGGATGCGCCGGACCGACGGTCGATAGTCGGTCGGTGGCGAGGGGTCTTCCGCGACGCGGGAGAAGATTCCGGAGAAGCCGCAATGCTGTTGCCGGAGCGGGGAACTGCTCGTGGTTATCGCCCATGACACCACTCGTTTCGTGCGGAGCTGCAACGTCTGAACGCCGTCTTCTAGCAACGGTACGGTTATCCGTCCAGTGTAGAGCAGTGCGGCTGCGGGACAGAGCAGTTCGTTGAACAGTCATGAAACCGGAATAGGGCGCTCGGTTTCGAAGCCGAGCGCCCTGGGTCGTTGTGGGCGAGCGTCGCGCCGACCGCCTCAGTCCGGCACGTTGGCCCCGTGGCCCAGATCCCGCAGCGCCTGCTTGATCTTGGCCTGCGCCTCGTCCAGCGACTCGGGCGACGGGTTCGGGTCCGCGCCGGAGATATCGAAATCGCCGAGGCTGTAGGCCGGGAAGACGTGCACGTGCAGGTGCGGCACCTCGAGGCCCGCGATGAGCAGACCGGCCCGCGGCGCGTCGAACGCGGCGCGCACCGCCTTGCCGATCTGCTGCGCGACGCCGTTGAGCCGCGCGAAGGTCTCGGCGTCGATGTCCTGCCAGTGGTCGATTTCCTTGCGCGGCACCACCAGCGTGTGGCCTTGGGTGACCGGCGCGATGGTCAGGAAGGCGACGAATTCGTCGTCCTGCCATACGAATCGACCAGGGATCTGACCTGCGATGATCGCACTGAAGACGGAAGCCATATCCGCAGCGTAGTCCGCGGACGGCCGCGCGCTACACCGCCACGAAGTGCGACAGGATGCCCTGCACCTCGTAGATGTCGACCTGCCGGTTGAACCGCTTCTGCACCGGCTCGTGCGTGCCCGCGATCCAGATGACGAGCTCGGCGTCCAGATCGAAGGTGCCCGCCGTCTCCACCGCGAAGTGCGTGATCGAACGGTAGGGGATGCTGTGGTAGCTCACCTTCCTGCCGGACAGGCCCTGCTTGTCCACCAAGATCAGCCTGCGGTTGGTGAACAGGAGGGCGTCGCGCACCAGCAGGTAGGCGGAGTAGATCTGCTCGCCGTTGCCGAGCAGCTTCGCGTACTCCTGCTGTGCCTGGCCGGGATCTATGCGCCCGGCGTTGCCCATCAGTCCGTCGATCAGACCCATGATCTGTACGTCCTTCGCGGTGGGAAGAGGCGGTTCGGCGGATGGTCCGAACCCTCCCCACCCATGATCCACGCGACACGGTCGCGAGGGGTGAAAGGCGACAATCGAATTCGCGATCGGACGGCGAGCGGTTGCCGAACGCTGGGCGAACGGCCGCCGAACGCGAGCCGACCAGAAGGCCGATGCCCGACGAGGCGGGTAGTCGCTTCACCTAAGCTGTTGGCCGTGCGCGTACTCGTCATCGGTTCCGGAGCCCGTGAACATGCCCTCGTCCTCAGCCTGCGCCGCGACCCCGCGGTGAGCGCGCTCTACGCCGCGCCGGGCAACGCGGGCATCGCGCAGCACGCGCAGGTGCGTCCGGTGGACCCGTCCTCGGCCGAGGCGGTCGTCGCGCTGGCCACCGAGCTGGCCGCCGACCTCGTGGTGATCGGGCCCGAGGTGCCGCTGGTGCTCGGCGTCGCCGACGCGGTGCGCGCGGCAGGTATCGCCTGCTTCGGCCCGTCGGCCGCGGCTGCCAGGATCGAGGGTTCCAAGGCCTTCGCCAAGGACGTGATGACGGCGGCCGGCGTGCGGACCGCGCACAGCGAGGTCGTCGACAACCCCGCCGAGCTGGACGCGGCGCTGGATCGTTTCGGACCCACCTGGGTCGTCAAGGACGACGGTCTCGCCGCGGGCAAGGGCGTCGTGGTGACCGCCGACCGGCTCGCGGCCCGCGATCACGGCGCCGAGCTGCTCGAACAGGGGCACCCGGTGCTGCTGGAGTCGTTCCTCGACGGGCCGGAGGTCTCGCTGTTCTGCCTGGTCGACGGCGAGACCGTGGTGCCGCTGCTGCCCGCGCAGGATCACAAGCGCGTCGGCGACGGCGACACCGGCCCGAACACGGGCGGCATGGGCGCGTACACGCCGCTGCCCTGGCTGCCCGAGGAGACCGCCACCGCCATCGTCGAGGACGTGGTGAAGCCGGTCGCCGCCGAGATGGTGCGCCGCGGCTGCCCGTTCTCCGGTCTGCTCTACGCCGGTCTGGCGATCGGCGCAGCCGGGCCCGCGGTGGTCGAATTCAATTGCCGCTTCGGCGATCCCGAGACCCAGGCGGTGCTGGCCCTGCTGGAGAGCCCGCTCGGCGAGCTGCTGAACGCCACAGCCACCGGCACCCTCGCCGAGGTCGCTCCGCCGCGCTGGCGAAACGGTTCGGCCGTCACCGTGGTTGTCGCCGCCGAGAACTACCCGGGCCGTCCGCGTCTCGGTGACGTGATCACCGGTGTCGGCGAAGGCGCGCCCGACGACGCGGCCGTGCTGCACGCCGGGACCGCGCAGCGCGAAGACGGCGCGCTGGTCTCCTCGGGCGGGCGCGTGCTGAGCGTCGTCGGCGTCGGCGCCGACCTCGCCGATGCTCGCGCCAAGGCCTACGACCGCATCGCCTCGATCAAACTCCCCGGCAGCCACTACCGCACCGATATCGGCCTCGCCGCCGTCGAGAACCGGATCGCAGTCCCCAACCGATAAGTCGAGGCCCGCCACCCAGGCACACCCGGCGAAGGTTCCTGCACCACAGATCTTTCACACGCTTCACATAGGCACCGACTGTGTGAAGCGTGCGAAAGGTCTGTGAGCTTCGGGCCGTTAGTCAGAAGTTGAGCCCGTGCAGGGCGAGCCAGGCGCGCGGGTCGACGTGGCGGCCGCCGACGATCACTTCGAAGTGCAGGTGCGGGCCGGTGGAGTCGCCGCGGTTGCCCATGCGGGCGATCTGCATGCCCGCCGGGACGCGTTCGCCGACGGAGACGAAGAAGTCGTACATGTGCCCGTAGACGGTGATCGAGCCGTCGTCGTGGCGGATGCGCACCCACAGGCCGAAACCCTGGGCCGGGCCCGCGTCGATCACGGTGCCGTTGGCGACGGCGTAGATCGGGGTGCCGATGGGTGCGGCGATGTCGATGCCGTTGTGGAAAGTGCCCCAGCGCGAACCGAATCCGGAGGTGAAGGTGCCGCGGGTCGGCAGAACGAAACCGCCGGCGCCGGGCAGGATCGAGCCGGGCGGCAGCGGTGCGGTGCCACCCATCCAGGGCTGCCATTCGCCCGCGGCGGCCGCGGCGGCTTCGGCCTTGGCTCGCTCCAGAGTCGCTCGCGCCGCGGCGGCGACAACGGCCTGTTCGCGGCGCCGCTCGCCGCTTGCGATGGCGTTGAGATAGCGGCGCACCGAGGGCGGCGTCGATTGCATTTCCTGGGGGTGGGCGAAGAACACCCGCATGGCTTCGTCCGGGCCCGGGTCGCGGTGGCTGACGCCCCAGTCGAACGGTGTGTCGGCACCGGCGAGCACCAGCGTCGCGGCCAGACCGGCGATCAGCACCCGATGCTTGCGCAGCAGCGCCCGATAGTCCTGCCGCTTCTGTTCGGTCCACAGTTCCCGCAGGTCGGGTCTGGGGCGGCGACGCAGTTCGGCGAATTCGGTGCGGGCGCGGCGGAGTAGGCGGCGCGGGTCGCGATCGGACCGCTCCCGCACCTTGGCACGCCAATCCGGCGGAATGACGCCGATGCCACCCACTCCGCGTACCCGATCGAGCCCCGCGCGGCGAGCCTTTTCAAGCATTACGCCGACCTTAGCGGTGCGCGCGGGCCGCAAGCGCGGATGTGGGCAGGTGTCGGCCGAGAAAGCTCTTCGACGAAAGCCGAGCGTTGGCGACCTGCCGCCGAGCCCGAGGGTCTACCGTCTGTCGGGTGTCAGGAGAATCTCGCCGGTCGACCATTCCACCTTTCTACGTGATGGATGTCTGGAAAGCCGCCGCGGAGCGCGCCCGAACCCACGGCGACGTGCTCGTGCTCGCGGCCGGTCAGCCCTCGACGCCCGCCCCCGCCCCGGTGCTGCGCGCGACCAAAGCCGCGATCGACGCCGAATTGCTCGGCTACACAGAGACTTTCGGCATCCTGCAGCTGCGCGAGGCGATCGCCGAGCACCACATGGACACCTACGGCTACCACGTGGACCCCGACGAGGTGGTGGTGACGACCGGGTCGTCCGGCGCGTTCACCCTGATCTTCCTCGCCGCCTTCGACGCGGGCGACACCGTAGTGGTGGCCCGGCCCGGCTACCCGGCCTACCGCAACACGCTCACCGCCCTGGGTTGCCGGGTGGTCGAATTGGACTGCGGCCCCGAGACCCGCTTCCAGCCGACCGTCGCCATGCTCGAAGCGCTGCCCGAGCCGCCCGCCGGTCTGGTCGTCGCCAGCCCGGCCAACCCCACCGGCACCATGATCACCCCGGCCGAACTCGCCGCACTCGCCCGCTGGTGCGACACGCACGGGACGTTGCTGATCTCCGATGAGATCTATCACGGCATCACCTACGAGACCCCGGGCTCGGCGGCGCAGACTTCCTCCGCGTGGGAGACCTCTCGCGAATCCGTGGTTATCGGCTCGGTGTCCAAGTACTTCTCGATGACCGGCTGGCGGCTCGGCTGGATGCTCGCGCCGAGCAGGCTGCGGCCCGCGCTGCAACGGCTGGCCTCCAACATGACGGTGTGCCCGCCCGCCATCTCCCAGTACGCGGCGCTGCACGCCTTCGGCGCGGAGGCCAAAACCGAGCTCGACGGCCACGTCCAGCGTTACGCGGTGAACCGGCGGCTGCTCCTGGACGGCCTGCCGAGGCTGGGCATCACCGATCTGGCGCCCGCCGACGGCGCGTTCTACGCCTACGCCTACATCGGTCACCTGACCGACGATTCGCGCAAGTGGTGCGCCGAAGTGCTCGAGCACACCGGAGTGGCCTTGGCGCCCGGCATCGACTTCGACACCGTGGCCGGGCATCGCACCGTTCGCTTCTCGTTTGCGGGCGCAACCGCGGATATCGAAGCGGCGCTGCTCCGGCTCGGCTACTATCTGGGCGCCTGAACCTCAAGTCCGACAACAAGTTTCCACAGTTCGGCACCGGGAACGCCCAGATGAGGTAAAACAACGATTGCTGGCTTTCGACTCTCGATTTCGCACGGATGAACTGATGACGACTGGCACGATGGCACGGTGATAACCGCGACGACCCCGAAAGGCGAACGGCGTCGCCAGGCTCTGGTAGCGGCCGCCGCCGAGTTGTTACTCGAAGGCGGATTCGATGCGGTGCGGCATCGCTCGGTTGCCACGCGCGCGGATCTACCGCTCGCCTCGACCACGTACTACTTCGAGTCCCTGGAAGACCTGATCGCCCGCGCGGTCGAGTTCAGTGGGAACGCGGAGCTGGACGCGATGCGCCGCAGGGTCGGCGAGGTGAGTCACCGCCGCCGCGGCGCCGAGGCGACCGTCGACCTGGTGCTCGACCTGTTGGTCGGCTCCGACGGACCCGACGAGGGCGCGCGCGGTCAGCTGATCGCCCGCTACGAGCGTTCGGTGGCCTCGGCGCGACATCCCGAACTACGCGAGGTCCAGCTACGGCTGCGCGCGCAGCTCGACGAGCTGCTCGCCGACGTGCTGCGGCGCTCGGACCGCATGGTGCGGCCCGAACAGCTACGCAGGTTGGTCGCGGTGGTGGACGGCGCGGTGGTCGCGGCGCTGAGCGAAAGCAACCCGGAACCCCGGCGGATGGCGCGCGGCGCGCTGCTCGAGGTGATCGATATCGTCGCCCCGGCGACGCCGCAGCAAGCGGACAGGTTCCGAGCACTAGACTGACCAGACGTGAGTCTCGTCCCGAATGTCCTCGCCACCCGTTACGCCAGTCCCGAACTGGTGCACCTGTGGTCGCCGGAGCACAAGATCGTGCTGGAACGGCGGCTGTGGCTGGAGGTGCTGCGGGCACAGTCGGAGCTCGGCATCGACATCCCGGCCGGGGTCATCGCCGACTACGAGCGGGTGATCGACCACGTCGACCTCGCCTCCATCGCCGAGCGCGAGCGGGTCACCCGCCACGACGTGAAGGCGCGCATCGAGGAGTTCAACGCGCTGGCCGGGCACGAGCACGTGCACAAGGGCATGACCAGCCGCGACCTCACCGAGAACGTCGAGCAGCTGCAGATCCGGCTCTCGCTCGAGCACGTGCACGCGCACGGCGTCGCCATCGCGGCGCGGCTGGCCGAGCGGGCCGCCGAGTACCAGACGCTGGTGATGGCGGGTCGTTCGCACAACGTGGCGGCGCAGGCCACCACGCTCGGCAAGCGTTTCGCCTCGGCCGCCGACGAGCTGCTGATCGCGCTGACCCGGCTGCGCGAGCTCATCGACCGCTACCCGCTGCGCGGCATCAAGGGGCCGATGGGCACCGCGCAGGACATGCTCGACCTGCTCGGTGGCGACTCGGCCAAGCTGGCAACGCTGGAACAGCAGGTCGCCCGGCATCTCGGTTTCGCGACGGTGTTCACCAGCGTCGGCCAGGTGTATCCGCGCTCGCTGGATCACGACGTGCTCTCCGCGCTGGTGCAGGTTGGCGCGGGACCGTCGTCGTTCGCGCACACCATTCGCCTGATGGCGGGACACGAGCTGGTCACCGAGGGCTTCCAGCCCGGGCAGGTGGGCAGCTCGGCCATGCCGCACAAGATGAACACCCGGTCCTGCGAACGCGTCAACGGTCTGCAGGTGGTGCTGCGCGGGTACGCCTCGATGGCCGCCGAGCTGTCGGGCGCGCAGTGGAACGAAGGCGACGTGTTCTGTTCCGTGGTGCGCCGAGTCGCGCTGCCGGACGCGTTCTTCGCCATCGACGGCATGATGGAAACGTTCCTCACCGTGCTCGCCGAATTCGGCGCGTACCCGGCCGTCATCTCCCGCGAGCTCGATCGCTACCTGCCGTTCCTCGCCACCACCCGCATCCTGATGGCGGCGGTGCGCGCGGGCGTCGGCCGGGAGACCGCGCACGAGGTCATCAAGGAGCACGCCGTCGCCGTCGCCCTCGCCATGCGCGAACAGGGCCGCGAGCCCGACCTGCTCGACCGCCTCGCCGCCGACCACCGCCTGCCCCTGGACCGCCCGGCCCTCGACACCGCCCTCGCCGACAAGTCCGCCTTCATCGGCGCCGCGGGCGCCCAAACCGCCGACGTCATCGCCCAGGTCCAAAAACTCGTCGACACCTACCCCGAAGCCGCCCGCTACACCCCCTCCCCGATCCTGTAGGGGCCGCGGGCTCTCCTGGAACGCGAAACCCGGCTGCCCACCGTCCGGAGAAGAGCCGGGTTCACGCGGAACTCGGGTGCTGGTCGTCCGGCCAGGACCCGGGTCCACTTCCCCTGGCTAGTGCCGGGGCTGGCTCGATTCAACTGCATCGTCGCGCCGGGGCCAAGGCAATTTCTGGGCACTGCAGGCGGGCATCCTGTTCGATGCGGGCCAGGGTGGGTGTGGGCGGTGGGGCGGTTAGGGTGCGGGGATGGATCCGTACTCGATTTTCGCCGACATCATTGCCGGGCGGGCGCCGGCTTCCAAGGTGTACGAGGACGACGATGTCGTCGCGTTCATGGACATTCGGCCGATGACGCCTGGGCACTTGCTTGTGGTGCCGCGGGTGGCGGCGCGGTGTTTGGCGGAGTTGGATCCGGTGATCGGGGGCAAGCTGTTTCAGGTGGGGCAGCGGCTGGCGGGAGCGCTGCGGGCGAGTGAGGTGGGGTGTGACGCGGTCAATTTCTTTCTCGCCGACGGCGTGACGGCGGGGCAGGAGGTGTTTCACGTGCACCTGCATGTCATTCCGCGCACGCCGGGTGACGGGTTCGGTCTGCGTGGGCGGCCGACCACCCCGCCCCGCGCCGACTTGGACTATCTCGCAGGCTCCATCCGCGGGGCACTGGAGCGCGCCGGAGGTGTGTGACCGATGGGGTCGCCGTGAAATCCATTACGTACTGGGCAGTTTGCTGTAAAAGAGCCGAGATCTTGGATCCCTTCCGCAACTCCATGGACTGAGTTACGTTGTATCCCAGTTTCACGCGGTGATGGAGGGTGGGACGTGCGGCGTACCAGAGTTGCTGTTGCAGTGCTTGCCAGCGCGATCGCCATGCTCGGGCTGCTGGTCGCCGCACAAGCCCCCGCCTCCGCCGCCCAGATCGTGCGGATCGATTCCCTGAGCCCGACCCGTTCCTCGGTCTTCATCGATTCCCCGGCCATGGGCCGAACGGTTCAGGTTCAAGTGCTGCACCCGGCGGGCGGCCGCGCCAGGCCCGCCTATTACCTGCTGGACGGGCTCGACCCCGGCGTCGGCCAGAGCACTTGGACCAACGCGACCGACGCCGAGGCGTTCTTCCGCGGCAAGAACGTCAATGTGGTGTTGCCCGTGGGCGGCCAGGCCAGCTACTACACGGACTGGCAGCAGGACGACCCGCGCTTCGGCCGCTACAAGTGGGAGACCTTCCTGACCCGCGAACTGCCGCCGCTCATCGACGAGAACTTCGACGGCAACGGCGTCAACGCGATCGGCGGACTCTCCATGGGCGGCACCGCGGCCTTCATCCTTGCTGCCCGCCACCCGCACCTGTACCGCGCGATCGCGGGTTACAGCGCCTGCCCGGACACCGGGTTGGCCACGGGCGGCGTCATGTTCTCGATCGCCAACCGCGGCGGCAACCCGATCAATATGTGGGGCGCGCCGGGCACCAGCGCGTGGGCCGAGCACGACCCCTCGTTGCTGGCGGAACGGCTGCGCGGCAAGACGATCTATCTGTCCACCGGCACCGGCGTCCCCGGTCCGCACGAGACGGAGATCAAGCCGCAGCTCGCCGAGAACATCTTCCTCGGCGGCCCTGTCGAGGTGGGGATCAACACCTGCGTGATCACCTTCGAGCAGCGCCTGCGCAGCTTGGCCATTCCGGCCCGCATCGATTACAGCCCGGTCGGCACCCACTCCTGGTCCTACTGGCAGGACACTCTGCACGCCTCGTGGCCAACCATCGGCTCGGCCATCGGCGCCTGACCCGGCGCTGCCCACCTACGCCCGGGACAACGCGCTCTCCGACCAGGCCGGATAGTCGGTGTAGCCCTTCGCGCCCCGCCCGTAGAGGCCCTCCTCGCGAATCGGGTTCAGCGGCAGATCGCGCGCGATCCGTTCGACCAGATCGGGATTGGCGAGGAACGCCCGCCCGAACGAGACGAGATCTGCTGTGCCGGCCCGCAATACGGCTTCCGCTTCCGCGGCGGTGGTCGGCTCGCGGTTCTCGCCGATGTTCGCGATCAGCGTGCCGCGCCAGCGCGGGCGCAGATCGGTCAGCGCCGGGTAGTCGTGGTTGTCGATGAGGTGCAGGTAGGCCAGCTCACGACGATCCAACTCGGACACCAGCTTTCGGTACAGCGGCGCCGGATCGGCCTCGTACATGTTGAACTGCGGATTGCCCGGCGAGAGCCGAATGGCGGTGCGGCGCGATCCGATCGCCTCGGCCACCGCGTCGACGATGGCCAGCGGCGCCCGCATCCGGTTGTCGATCGAACCGCCGTATTCGTCCGTGCGCCGGTTGGTGTTGTCGGCGAGGAACTGGTGGATCAGATAGCTGTTGGCGCCGTGGATTTCGACGCCGTCGAAGCCCGCGGCGATCGCGTTGCGTGCGGCGGCCGCGTACTGGCCGATCACCGCGGCGATGTCGGCGTGACTCAACTCTCGCGGTCTGATCGGATCGGCTTTGCCGCCTTCGATCAGATGTACCCGGTCGGGATCGAGCACCGGGGAAGGTCCGGCGGGCCAGGATCCGTCGATGCGACCGCGCGGATGGTTCTTGCGTCCGCCGTGCATCAGCTGCGCGAAGATCCGCCCGCCCTCCGCGTGCACCGCGTCGGTGACCCGCCGCCATGCGCTGACGTGGGCTTCGGTTTGCAGGCCGGGCGCCCACGCCTCGCTCTGGCCGGTCGAATGCGGCCAGATGCCTTCGGTGATGATCAACCCGGCGGTGGCGCGCTGCGCGTAGTAGTCGACGACGTCGGGTGTGGGGGAGCCGTCCGGTAGCGAACGCAGGCGGGTCATCGGGGACATGACGATCCGGTTCGGCAGGGCGAGTTCGTGGTCGCGGTAAGGCGTCAGAAGTTGCATAGGAGGTACGCTAGAAGCTGACATCAATGTCAGGTCAAGAGCTCGAGGAGTGACGTGCGCATCGGTGAACTGTCCGAGCGAACCGGGGTGAGCGTCCGGTCGCTGCGGTACTACGAGGACAAGGGCATGCTGGCCGCCGCCCGCAGTTCCGGCGGGCAGCGCGAGTATCCGGAGGTGGCCGTCGAGCGGGTGCACCGGATCCAGGAGATGTTCGCGGCGGGGCTGACCAGCGACACCATCGCCGAACTGCTCCCGTGCATCCACGACACCGACGGCTCACCCAGCGCCGAGGCCACCCCGTTCCTGGTGGAGAAGCTGACGGAGGAGCGGGCCAGGATCGACCGCGCGCTGCGCGATCTGCACCGCACCTGCGAGGTGCTCGACGGCGTCATCCGCGCGGCGGGCGGCGAGGCGCCGCCCGCGGAGTTCCATCGCGCGGGGGATTCGACGACCCGCAAGTAGGGTGGACCGCATGTCTGTCGAAAGTGCGGTGGCGGCCCCGATCGCCAAGACGGTGCCGACCGAGCGGGTCCATCACGGCGACGTCTTCGTCGACGAGTACGAGTGGCTGCGGGACAAGGAGGATCCCGAGGTCATCTCCCACCTCCAGGCCGAGAACGCCTACACCGAGGCGCAGACCGCGCACCTGCAGGACCTGCGCGAGAAGATCTTCGAGGAGATCAAGTCGCGCACCCAGGAGACCGACCTCTCGGTGCCCACTCGGATGGGCGAGTTCTGGTACTACTCGCGCAGCTACGAGGGCAAGCAGTACGGCGTGCACTGCCGCTGCCCCATCGATGCGCAGGCCGAGGGCATCGACGCGTGGACTCCGCCGCGACTCGAGGTCGACACCGAGATCCCCGGCGAACAGGTGCTGCTGGACAGCAACGAGCTGGCCGCGGGCCACGCCTACTTCGCCCTCGGCGCGTTCTCGGTGAGCCACGACGGCAACCTGCTTGCCTACTCGGTCGACACCGTCGGCGACGAGCGCTACACCCTGCGCTTCAAGGACCTGCGCACCGGCGAATCGCTCGCCGACGAGATCACCGGTACCGCGCCGGGCGCGACCTGGTCGCTGGACGGCAGCCACGTCTTCTATCAGACGGTCGACGAGTCCTGGCGCCCCGACACCGTGTGGCGGCACCGGCTCGGCACCGCGACCGAGGACGACGTAAAGGTCTTCCACGAGCCCGACGAGCGCTACTGGGTGAGCATCGGCTCGACCCGCTCCGAGAAATACCTGATGATCTGGGTCGGCTCCAAGATCACCACCGAGGGCTGGGTGCTCGAATCCGACAACCCCGAGGGCGATTTCCGGATCATCATGCCGCGGCGCGAGGGTGTCGAATACTCGGCCGAGCACGCCGTGATCGGCGGCGAGGACCGCTTCCTCATCCTGCACAACGACGTCGTGGACGGGGTCAAGGCCGAGAACTTCGTGCTTGCCGAGGCGCCGGTCGCCGACCCGTCGAACCTGACACTGCTCATCGGCCACCGCGACGACGTGCGGCTCGAGGACGTCGACGCGTTCGCCGATCACCTGGTGCTCAGCTACCGCCGCGAGGCGCTGACCAGGGTCGCGGTCTGGCCGCTCACCGAGTCCGGCTACGGCGAGCGGCGCGAACTCGAGTTCGATCTGGAGCTCTTCGCTGTCGGCTCCGGCGCGAACCCGGAGTGGGCCCAGCCGACCCTGCGCATCGGCCTGACCTCGTTCATCACCCCGATGCAGGTGTTCGACTACGTGCCTGCCACCGGCGCGCTGCTGCTGCGCAAGGAGCAGCCGGTGCTCGGCGGCTACGACGCGAACGACTATGAGCAGCACCGGGATTGGGCGGTCGCCGACGACGGCACCCGGATCCCGATCTCGCTGGTGTGGAAGAAGGGCGCGGTCGCCGAGGGCGAGCCGAAGCCGCTGCTGCTCTACGGCTACGGCTCCTACGAGGCCAGCATGGACCCGTCCTTCTCGGTCGCGCGGCTCTCGCTGCTCGATCGCGGCATGGTGTTCGCGGTCGCGCACGTGCGCGGCGGCGGCGAGATGGGCAGGCTCTGGTACGAGAACGGCAAGACGCTCACCAAGAAGAACACCTTCACCGACTTCGTCGCCTGCGCGCGGCACCTGATCGACACCGGAAGGACCGCGCCCGATCGGCTGGTCGCCGACGGCGGCAGCGCGGGCGGTCTGCTGATGGGCGCCGTGGCGAACCTCGCGCCGGAGCTGTTCAAGGGCATTCTCGCCAACGTGCCGTTCGTCGACCCGCTGACCTCGATCCTGGACCCGTCGCTGCCGCTCACCGTCATCGAGTGGGACGAGTGGGGTAACCCGTTGGCGGACAAGGACGTCTACGAGTACATGAAGTCCTATTCGCCGTACGAGAACGTCGAGGCCAAGGACTATCCGGCGATCCTCGCCGTCACCAGCCTCAACGACACCAGGGTGCTCTACGTCGAACCCGCCAAGTGGGTGGCCAAGCTGCGCGCGACCAAGACCGGCGACGCGCCGCTGCTGCTCAAGACGGAGATGAGCGCGGGCCACGGCGGCGTCAGCGGACGATACGAGAAGTGGAAGGAAGTGGCGTTCGAGCACGCGTGGGTGCTCGACACGGTGGGACTCGCCGAGAGGTAACGCCGGGGGCATAGCCGGTCGCCGACGGTGCTTCGGTTGTTCGTCCCCTGGTCATGCTCGCTGCACATGAATGACACCTGCGTCGGGCACCGTTGGTTCATGAACGCTGAGCTGATCGTGTCCGTGTCGGGTATTCGGGACACCACTCGAGACGCCGCGATCGAATTCGCCGCCGAGATGGATCGTCGCGACGTGCGGTTGTCGCTGCTGGTCGCGCCGCGGTTGAAGGGCAAGTACCGGCTGGTCGACGACCTGGCGACGCAGGCATGGCTGCGCGGCAGGCGGGCCCGCGGCGACGCCATCGTGCTGCACGGCTACGACCAAGCGGCGACCAAGCGGCGCAGGGCCGAGTTCGCCACGCTGCCCAAGCACGAGGCCAAGCTGCGGCTCACCGCGGCCGACCGGGTGCTGGAGCAGGTCGAACTGCGCACCCGGCTGTTCGCCGCGCCGCGCTGGGACGCCTCGGCGGGCGCCATCGCCGCGCTGCCCGAGACGGGTTTCCGGCTGGCGCTCGGGCTCACCTCGATCCTCGAGCTGGAGCGCAACGCGGCGCAGAAGTCGCGCGTCTACGGCATCGGCGAAGGCTTCCGCGCCGAGCCGTGGTGGTGCCGCGCCCTGGTGATGGGCGCGGCGAGGACCGCGCGGCGCGGCGGCGTGCTGCGCTTGGCGATCTCCGGGGCGCAGTTGCAGCGTTCGGGTCCGCGCCAGGCGATGCTCGACGCGGTGGATCTGGCGCTGTTCCACGGCGCGGTGAGCGATGTGTATCGCTGGGAGCCGTTCGACCTGATGCGCGCGGCCTGACGGTCGCGGGCCGAGGTACGCCCGCCGCCGGGAATGGCGATCGATGGCGGCGGGCGTACCTCAGTCCACTGGGGCACCGTCGGGCAACGGCTGTGGTCGGCCTCGTCATGGCAGCAGCGGGTATACGCCTGGTGGGCGCGGTCCGGGTGCGGTCTGTCGATAGGCCGCGCGCGGAATGCGGGGTACGTCCGACGGGTGCGGCCGGACGAGTTCGTCGGGCGCCTGCGCATGGCTGGAGGGTGCGGCGGTCCGCCGAACGGGGGCGCAGTCGGGCGCGGTCCGTCATCAGATCGCGAATGGCCGGAGCGGAGGCGGAGGTACGCCTACGCGGTGGGTTTCGCGCCAGGGACCTTGGGCTTCGCGTTGTGGGTGAAGCCGCCCGCTTCCGCCCTGCTCAGCGAGACCTTCATCGGGTGGCTGGCCAGCTGCCGCACGCTGCGGTCGATGTCGGCGAGCAGCAGGTCCACCATGTCGTGAGTGAAGCCGTGCCGGATCACCGCGCGCATGACAGTCTCCGATCCGCGATCGGGCGGCAGCGGGTAGGCGGCGATCAGCCAGCCTCGGGTGCGCAGCCGATCGGACAGGTCGTAGAGGTTGAAGCCGGGCGAGCCGGTCAGCCGCCAGCACACCGCGGCGATGCCGCGATTGGGATCGCCGTCGTGGATCAGCTCGAACTCCTCGAATTCGGTCAACCCGGCCGCCAGGTGCCCGGCGACCCGGTAGATCGCCTCCTGCAACCGCGTGTAGCCGAGCCTGCCGAGCCGGATGAAGTCGTAGTACTGCGTGATCACCTGCCCGCCGGGGCGGGAGAAGTTCAGGTTGAAGGTGGCCATGCTGCCGCCGAGGTAGTCGACGTCGAAGATCAGCTCCGCCGGCAGATCGTCGGCCGTGCGCCAAATGGCCCAGCCCGCGCCGAGCGGGGCGAGACCGGTCTTGTGGCCGGAGGAGTTGATCGACTTCACCCGTTCCAGCCGGAAGTCCCACACCACGTCGGATGCGGTGAACGGGGCGAGGAAACCGCCGCTCGCCGCGTCCACGTGCAGCGGGATGTCCAGGCCTTTCGCTGACTGGAGATCGTCGAGCGCACGCGCGATGCCCGCGACGTCCTCGAAAAGCCCCGTGTAGGTCTGCCCGAAATTGGCGACCACCATGATGGTGTTCTCGTCGCAGTGCGCGGCCACGTCGTCGGGGTGCATGGTGAGCCGGTCGCCGCGCAACGGCACCTGGCGAATCTCGACGTCGAAATAGCGGGCGAACTTCTCCCAGCAGACCTGCACGGGCCCGCAGACGAAGTTCGGCGTGCCCGAGCCGCCGCGCTTGCGCCAGCGGAACTTGGCGGCGAGTCCGCCGAGCATCGCGGCCTCGCTGGACCCGGTGGTCGAGGTGCCGAGCGTGGTCGCGGGATCCGGGGCGTGCCAGAGGTCGGCGAGCATCCGCGCGCAGCGGCGCTCCAGCTCCGCGGTCTGCGGGTATTCGTCCTTGTCGACGATGTTCTTGTCCAGCGACTCGTTCATCAGTCTGCGCGCCTGGTCGTCGACCCAGGTGGTGCAGAAGGTGGCGAGGTTCATCCGCGAGACGCCGTCGAGCAGCAGCTCGTCGTGCACGATCTGATAGGCGACCTGCGGAAGTACTTCCTTGTCCGGGAAGCTCTCTTTCGGCGCGGGATGGTCGATCGCGGGCAGTGCGAACAGATCGTCGAATTCCGGTTCAACGGGCATCAGGGCCTCCCAGCAAGGCTGCTCATAGATTGCCGCGGATCGGGTGTCGACCCATTCTGCAATGGTTCGCTTGTACAAGCGGGCAATTCGAGCCAGTCAGACGCTTGCTGGACAGATACTCGAGGTTCGGCGGATAGGTCCGACGCAGTACGGGTCGGACCGGAGAGCGCCGATGCCCGAGCCCGGATCGAGCGAGCACTAACGGCGCGCCTCGCCCGGCAACCGCCCGGTGAATGGTGATCGCGATACGGTGATCGCCGTCGAATCGGCTCCCGCGCGGTGTGCGAATCGGATCCAGCGCCGTGCGGACCGGCTCGGCACCCAACCTCGACGAGGTGCGAACGACCCGACACGACGAAGTGAGGCCGCTGCCCATGACTTCCGACGATCCGCATATCGCCGACCTGCGCTCGCGCGTCGCGGCGCTGATGCCGCAAGCCGAACGCGATCTCGCGCAACTGGTTTCGTTCAAGTCCGTGGCCGACGCGCGGCAGTTCCCCGCGGAGGAGTGCGAGCTCGCGGCGCAGTGGGTGGCCGACGCGTTCGCCGCAGTCGGGCTGACCAAGGTCGGGTTGCACGAGACGCCGGACGGCAGCAAGACCGTCATCGCCTCGCGTCCCGCGCCGCCCGGCGCGCCGACCGTGCTCCTCTACTGCCACTACGACGTGCAGCCGCCACTCGACGAGGCCGCGTGGCGGACGCCCGCCTGGGAGCTCACCGAGAAGGACGGTCGCTGGTACGGGCGCGGCGCGGCGGACTGCAAGGGCAACATCGTCATGCACCTGACGGCCCTGCGCGCCATCGGTTCCGAGCTACCCGTCGGCGTCATCCTGGTCGCCGAGGGCTCGGAGGAGCAGGGGACCGGCGGTCTGGAGAAGTTCGTCGTCGCCAACCCGGATCTGTTGCGCGCCGACGCCATCGTGATCGGCGACTGCGGCAACTTCGCGGCGGGCGTGCCGACCTTCACGGAAACCCTGCGCGGCAACGTGAATGTGATCGTCACGGTGGAAACCCTTGCGGGACCGCTGCATTCGGGCATGTTCGGCGGCGCGGCGCCGGACGCGCTCGCCGCGCTGATCCAGGTGCTCGCCACGTTGCGCGACGTCGACGGCAACACCACCGTCGCCGGGCTGGACAACCGGCAGACCTGGGACGGAGTGCAATACGATTCCGAGCGCTTCTGCAACGACGCGGGCGTGCTCGCGGGCGTCGAGCTCTCCGGCGACGGCACCGTCGCCGAAATGCTCTGGGCCCGACCGGCTCTCACCGTGCTCGGGATCGACGCGCCGCGGGTGGTCGGCTCGACGGCGGCGATCCAGCCCGCCGCCCGCGCCCGGTTGAACCTGCGCATTCCGCCGGGCATCACTCCGGAGCACGCGCACCGCGCCCTGGTCGCCCACCTGGAGGCGAACACCCCGCTGCACGCGAAGCTCACCATCGAGCTGGAGGGCGAAGGAGCGCCGTTCCGCTCCGCGAGCGGCGGCCCAGCCCGCGCGGCCATGGACGCCGCGCTGGCCGCCTCCTACGGCCAGCCCACCACCACCCAGGGCCAGGGCGGCTCGATCCCGCTGTGCAACGTCTTCGCCGACACCTATCCCGACGCCGAGATCATGCTGATCGGCGTCGAGGAGCCGAAATGCCTGATCCACGCACCCAACGAAAGTGTGGACCCCTCCGAAATCCAACACATGGCCCTGGCGGAAGCCATCTTCCTCACCAGCTACGGTCACGACTGAAGGTCACCTGCACCGTGCGTGACGGGCTGGAGGTGACCTTCGGTCGGCCGTCGTCAGAATTTGCGCTGGTTCTCCGGTTCGAGGACGGTGAATTCGGTTCCGTCGGGGCCCATTTCGGCGAGTCGGCCGAAGTAGATGCCGCGGGCCTCCTCCTGGATGATGCCGTAGTGGATAGGTAGTGCGGTGCGCGGGGCGACGGCGCGCAGGTAGTCGACGGCCTCGCTGATCCGCATCCACGGCGCGGCGGCGGGAATGGCGAGCACGCCGACCTGGACCGGCGGCACCCAGAGCGAGTCGCCGGGGTGCACGAGCTGGGCGGGGTCGTCGGCGGTGCCGAGCTGGAAGACGGTGTTGTCGATGACCGGGATGTCCGGATGGATCACCGCGTGCCTGCCGCCACCTCCGGTGATCTGCAGATCGCCGAGCCGAAGCACGTTGCCCGCGTGCACGGCCTCCCACCGCCCGCCGCGCTGAGCCGCGGTCTGCGGATCGGACAGCACCCTGGCCTGTGGATTGGCCTCGAGCAGCGCGTCGATGCGGTTCGGGTCGATGTGATCGGGGTGCTGGTGGGTGACGGCGATGGCGTCCAGGCCGGTGATGCCCTCGAAGCCGTGCGAGAACGTGCCCGGATCGAAGAGCACCTTCGCGCCGTGCAGCTCGACGAGGATGCAGGAGTGGCCGAAATGGGCTATACGCATTCCGCCATGCTATTGGCAGCGTGTCGATTTTCACCCGACCCCGCAGGTAGCTCGCCCACCCTGAGCAACTAGGCTGCTCAGGTAACCCCCCACACCACCTGAGGAGCAACGCGTGGCACGAGTCGTGGTCGAGGTGATGCCGAAGGCCGAAATCCTGGATCCGCAGGGGCAGGCCATTGTCGGCGCGCTCCCGCGCCTGGGATTCGCCGGGATCGGTGATGTGCGGCAGGGCAAGCGATTCGAGCTCGAGGTGGACGAGAGCGTCAGCGACGCCGAGCTCGAGCAGATCGCCGAAGGCCTGCTCGCCAACACCGTGATCGAGGAGTGGAAGGTGGTTCGCCTCCCATGACGGCGCGCATCGGGGTCATCACCTTTCCCGGCACGCTCGACGACGTCGACGCTGTGCGCGCGGTGCGTCTCGCCGGCGCCGAGGCGGTCAACCTGTGGCACGCCGACGCCGATCTGAAGCAAGTCGACGCGGTCGTCGTGCCAGGCGGCTTCTCCTACGGCGACTACCTGCGCGCGGGCGCCATCGCCAGGTTCGCGCCGGTGATGGGCAAGGTCGTGCAGGCCGCGGGCCAGGGCATGCCGGTGCTCGGCATCTGCAACGGCTTCCAGGTGCTGTGCGAGGCCGGTCTGCTGCCCGGCGCGCTGACCCGCAACGAGGGTCTGCACTTCATCTGCCGCGACGAGTGGCTGACCGTCGAGTCGGTCTCCACCGCGTGGACGTCCCGCTACGAGCCGGGTGCGCAGATCCTGGTCCCGTTGAAGTCCGGCGAGGGCCGCTACCAGGCCTCGGCCGCCGTGCTCGACGAGCTCGAAGGCGAGGGCCGGGTGGTCTTCCGCTACTCGGGCGACAACCCGAACGGCTCGCAGCGCGGCATCGCGGGCATCGCCTCGGCCAACGGCCGGGTGGTCGGTCTCATGCCGCACCCCGAGCACGCGACCGAGCCGCTGACCGGCCCGAGTGACGACGGTCTCGGACTGTTCCTCTCGGTGCTGGACACGCTGGTCTCGGCCTGACGCGACACTACGGCCCGGGTTGATCCAGGCTCCCGCATCGGGAAGCCGGTCGATCCGGGCCGTTTCGCGTTTCGGCACCCACAGCCGGATGATCCGGCGCCGTTTCGCTTTTCCGCGTCGGGAGCCGGGCTGTCCGAGTGGGTCGTGTTCGCGGCTCACCAGATCCGGTCTGTCCGGGTGGTCCGCGGTTCACCAGATCCGGTCGATGATGTCGAATTCGACGCCGTCGGCCCTTGCGAGATAGCCGGGCTGGATCGCTTGGTTGCCTACGAATCCCCGTGGGCCGCCCGGTGTTTGGAAGTGCACGCCGTCGGCGAGCGCGCGTTGCAGGCTCGGCACGTCCAGCGATCCGACGGTCTCGGCCAACCCGCGCAGCGCGTGGATGGCCTCGTAGGTCGCGTTGCTGAAGGTGGTGAGGGCGGGCGCGAAGCGGCCGTGCATCCTGCGATAGCGGGCCTTGCGGTCCCTGCCGTCGGTGAGCTTCTCGTTCAGGAAGAAGCTGGACGGCACGTAGAGGTTGTGGTTGGCGCCTGCGCCGCCCGCGAGCAGCACGTTCTCGTCGGCGGCCGGGCTGACCCGCACCTGGTCGGCGGCCCGGCCCATCGCGCAGAACTGGCGGTTGAACCGCGAGACGTCCGCGCCGACCATCAGGATGATGACGCCCTCGGCGCGGTCCAGATCGGGGTGTAGCAGGAATTCGCCGAAGCTCGGCGTGCCGAGCGGGACGAATCGTTCCAGCACGATGGCCTCCGGGTCGATCAGGCTGCGCCGCACCGCTTTCGCCGTCTCGCGCGGCCAGATGTAGTCGTTGCCGATGATGGCCCAGCGGCGCACGCCGAGTTCCCTGCCGAGCCAGCGCACCGCGGCGACGGTGTGGCCTGCAGGGTGCTCGCCGACCAGCAGCACGCCCGGGAGTTCGTCGGGCAGACCTTCGTGACTGACCGCGAACAGATACGGCACCCGACCGTCGTTCGCCTTGGCCACCGCCCGCCGCACCGCAGAGGTGTGCCAGCCGGTGATCGCGTGCACCATACCGGTGGCAAGCAGCGCGGCGACCTCGGTCGCGACCTCCGCGGGCGGCCTGCCGCCATCGATATTCGTGGTACGAATTTCGCGCCCCAGAATTCCGGCGCCCCGGTTGATTTCGGACGTGGCCAGCGAAATGGCGGCGTCGCAGGAAGGCGCGAAGATACCGCCTGGTCCCTGCATGGGAACTATGTTCAGGATCTCTATCGTGCCGTCTGGGCTCTCGCCGACCGCTGACATTCGGTACTCTTCTTCTGTTCGAACGAATTCAAAAGCAGGCGGGGAAAATCAATGACGACCATTCTAAGCGGATATGTCACGCTGCATGGGGCGCTGCGTGCCGCGGAACGACGTTGGCTACGCAACCTCGATGCCGCATTGTGCGCGAGGCAGCTTTCGCCGGATCAGTGGTCGATGCTGTGCAATCTGTCGACCGAAAACGGCATCACGATGAGCGAATTGGCCAACCGCTCGCAACTGGCGCCGTCCTCGGCGACCAGGCACGCCGACTTCCTCGCCGAGCGCGGCCTGATCTTCCGGGTGGCGGCGGAGGAGGATCGGCGGCGCATCCTGATCGGGCTGAGCAGGCTGGGGGCCGAGCTGGTCGCGTCGGTGCGCGCCGAGGAGGAGCTCGCGGAGCGTCAATTGCAGAACAAGATCGGCGCGCGGCGCTATGCCGAGCTCAAGCGGCTGCTGGAGCTGGTCGCCGAGGGGTAGTCGGCGCCGTCGTCCGCCCGTGCACGGTCGTCGCGGCGGAGAAGCGTCAAGGGGGGTTGCTCACGCAACGGTGAGCGTCTCGAAGTCGACGCCCGCCGCCCGCGCGACGAAGGTCGGCTGCACGATCTGATCGCCGCGGAAGGTGAACTCGCCGGACGGGCCTTCGAGCACCGGACGGTCGGCCAGCGCGCGGTGGATGCGCGCCGTCTCGAACGAGCCCGCGGTGTCGACCGCGGTCCGCAGCGCGTGCAGCGAGCGGTAGGCGCCGTTGGCGAATCTGCTGAAGGCGGGGGCGAATCCGTGATGCAGCCGCAGGTACCGGTCGAGCAGATCGCGGTGGCCCGCGCTGCGCCGATCGGGAATCACGCTGGAGGGCACGTAGATATTGCGGTTGGCGTCGAGTCCGCCTGCGAGTAGGACGTTTTCGTCGATGGTCGGGCCGGTGCGGAACTGGCGGTCGGCGCGTCCCGCCGCGGTGAAGGCCCGGTTGAAGCGGGCCGCGTCGGCGCCGATCAGCAGCAGGATCACCCCGTCGGCCGCGTCCAGCCGGGGATCGTCGAGCACGGCGTCGAAGTCCTCGGCGCCGATCGGCACGAAGTGTTCGGCGACCACCGAGTGCCGCGGTGCGAGCACCTCGCGCAGCGCGGGCGCGATCCGGCGTGACCAGAGGTAGTCGCTGGCCACCACGGCCCAGCGCCGGGCGCCGAACTCCCGGTAGAGCCAGTCGACCGCGACCAGCGTCTGGATGCCGGGGTGCTCGCCGATCATGAAGACGCCCGGTTCTTCTGCGGCGAGCCCGTCGTGGCCGACACCGAACAGGCACGGCGCGCGACCGGCCGCCGCGCGCATGATCGCGGCGCGATTCTCCGGCATCGGTATGCCCGTGACGGCGTGCACCATGCCGGTCGCCAGCAGGGCCGAGACCTCGTCGTAGACGCGCTGCGGCGGACCGCCGCCGTCGATCGTGGTCACGCACACTTCGCAGCCGAGAATGCCGGTGCCGCTGTTGATTTCGGCCACGGCCAGGTTCGCGGCCGCCACGCAGGACGGTCCGATGATGGCGCCCGCGCCGTGCAGGGGTGCGATGTTGACGATCTCGACGGCGTCGTGGTGCCGCCCGCTCGGCAGTGTCATGCGAACCCCTGCCCTTCACGCGAGATTGCTGGATGTTCTCGTTCGCAGCCTGGGGGCTAGTTTAGCGGCGTCGGCGGAAGTTGCCGCCTATCCATGTCGGCGGTCGAGACGGTGCGGGCCCTAGGATCGGTCCATGCCGGTTTCCACCACCGCCGCCACGGCCGATGGTCTGTGCGCGTTCATCGATGATTCGCCCTCGCCGTTCCACGTGGTCCGCACGGTCGCGCGGGAACTGGACCTGCACGGCTTCACCCGGCTCGAGGAGGCGTCGGTCTGGCCCGACGAGACGATCGGACGCCGCTACGTGGTGCGCGGTGGTTCGCTGGTCGCCTGGTCGGGGACCGGCCAAAACGCCCCGTTCCGTGTCGTCGGCGCGCACACCGACAGCCCGAACCTGCGGGTGAAGCAGCACCCGGATCTGGCCTCCGCGGGCTGGCAGCTCGTCGGGCTCGAGCCCTACGGCGGCGCGTGGCTGAACTCGTGGCTGGACCGCGAGCTCGGCATCTCCGGCAGGCTGACGGTGCGAGACGGAAACAGGGTGCGCGAGCAGCTGATTCGCATCGACGACCCGATCCTGCGGGTGCCGCAGCTGGCCATCCACCTCTCCGAGGACCGGCGCGGCGTCACCCTCGACCCGCAGCGGCACGTGAACGCGGTGTGGGGCGTCGGTGATACGCCGCGCTCGTTCCTCGCCTTCGTCGCCGACAGCGCGGCGGTGGATCCGTCCGCGGTGCTCGGCTGGGAGCTGATGACGCACGATCTCGAGCAGAGCAGGCTGGTCGGACGGGACCGCGATCTGGTCAGCGCGCCCAGGCTGGACAACCAGGGCACCTGCTACGCCGGACTGCGCGCGTTCCTCGCCGCGGTGGAGGATCCCGGCGCGGCGACCCCGGTGCTCGCCATGTTCGATCACGAGGAGGTCGGCAGCCAGTCCGATCGCGGAGCCCAGTCCGATCTGCTGCCCGCCGTGCTGGAGCGGATCGTGCTCGCCCGAGGTGGCGGTCGCGCCGAATACCTTGCGGCCCTTGCCGGTTCGGTCTGCGCGTCCGGCGACATGGCGCACGCCACCCACCCCAACTACCCCGAGCGCCACGAGCCCGCGCACCGCATCGAGATCAACGGCGGACCGGTGCTCAAGGTCAACCAGAACCTCCGCTACGCCACCGACGCCACCGGCGCGGGCGCCTTCGCCCTCGCCTGCGACCAGGCGGCAGTTCCGTTGCAGCGCTACGTCCACCGCGCCGACCTGCCCTGCGGTTCCACCATCGGCCCCATGACCGCCGCCCGCACCGGCATACCCACCGTCGACGTCGGCGCCCCCCAACTGGCGATGCACTCGGCCCGAGAATTGATGGGCGCCAACGACGTTCCCGCCTACGCGGCGGCGCTAGCGGCGTTCCTCACGCCGGTGGAGTAGACCGCTGCGCTAACCCCGCGGCTCGAAACTCGGTGCGGGCTCGCCGTGTTCGAGATACCGAGCGGACCCCTCGACATGCGCGATGCGGGCTTGCCGGATACGTCGGGCAAGCCGTGGCACGACATAGTCGTCGAGTTCGTCGACCGCCACCCATTCCCAGCGGTCGAGCTCCGCTGCCTGCAGGATGACGCGCTCGTCGCCGAGTTCCCCGCAATCGAACAGATAGAGGATCTTGTCGCCTTCGCCCGGGTGCGGTGCCCAGTCGAGCACCAAGAGGCGTCGCGGCAGGCGGTCGATTCCCAGCTCCTCGCGCACTTCACGGCGACACGCGGCCGCCGGCGACTCCCCGGGCTCGACGTACCCACCCGGAACATCCCACCCGTCGCCGTACGTCTTGTGCACGAGCAGCACGTCGTCACCCCTGACGAACAACGCCCCCGCCGCCATCCGCGCCTGGGCGAACTCGTCACTTCCCTCGGTCATTCGGTCACCCTACGGAGCGCGTCAGCCGAGGTACGGATCCGCGCGTCCTTCTGCGTGGTGGCGCAACCTGAGTCGGACCGTTTCGTGCACCGGTTCGTGCTCCAGCGCGTCGAGGCTCAGATACCGCACGTCGGTGGATTCGTCGCTGACTTGCAACCGCCCACCGATCACCCGGCCGTAGTAGGTGATGTTGAACTCTTGGCGCACCTCACCGTCCGAGTAAAAGATCACATGCTCTGGATCGGTGTAAATGCCCAGAAGCCCGGTGATTTCGGTATCGAGGCCGGTTTCCTCCCTGGTCTCCCGGATCACGCACTGCTCGAGCGTCTCCCCGATCTCCATGGTGCCGCCGGGCAGCGACCAGTTGCCGGAGTCGCTGCGCCGCTGCAAGAGGATCGCGCCTCGCTCATCCACGATCAGCGCGGACCCGCCCGGCACCAGGCTGTTCGCCTTGGGCGCGTCTGGATCTCGGTAGTAGTCGCGTCGCCGCACAGCACGATTCTCTAGCGTGCGAGCGCGAGCCCGGCTCGGCGGCACAGGTCGCGGACGTCGTCGCGCATACCCGAAGGGGGACGTTTGGCGAGGTCGTGCAGCATGTCTCGGGCGAATCCGTTGTAGCGGATCGTTTCGGGGGCGGTGCGCTCGGACTTGTCGAGCAGGGCGAGGGCGGCGGTGGGTTCGTCGCGCTGGAAGTGGGCGCGGGCGGCCTCGATGGAGTGGCGGCTGCGACGTGGTACAGAGACGATTCGCTCGGCGTCGAAACCCTGTGCCGCGCGCAGCGCTTCGCCGGTACGGCGCAGCTCGACACCGAGTGTCGTGGCGTGGGCCTGCACCACCGGCAGCGAAAAGGACGTTTGTACGTGACGGTAGGACGGCCCGAGCTGATGTGCGATCGCATCGGCGTTCTCCCAGTGCGCCCACGCGTCGCCGTGGCGACCTCGGCGGGCGTGGATGTAGGCGATCTCCGCCTCGAGGGCTCCCGTGATTCCGCGCCAATCGTCGTCGGTGCTTTCTCGGTCCAAGTACGGTTGGATTTGGCCGATAGCGCTGCGGGCCAGAGCGATTCCCTCGTCCCAGCGGCCCGAATCCCGCAACGCCTGCACCATCGACCACGCACCGCAGGCGATCACGTACGGATCGTCGGCCTCGTACGCTTCGTTCAGCGCTCGGTCGGCGACGAGCCACACCAGTTCGGGCGCGGGCTGATACGCGACGAAGAAGTCGGCGAGCTGATAGACGCCGGAGAGGATTCGGCGTGCGGCGCGGCGGTCGTCGCCCCGCACCCGCGCCGTATTCTGTGCATCCCTGATCAGACCCGGCAGCAGCGTACCGAGCTGAGTGCGATGGTCCGGGCTCGAATGGCGCACCTGCCACGCCTGCCGCAACCGCGCGGCCAGATGCTCGACTCGGACCGCGCCCTTCGAGGCCGGCCGGAAGCCCGTCAACGCCGATTGCACCTCGGTGAGCGCCGCGTGCCGTTCGCCCGCGAATACCGATACCGGCACGGCATGGTCATTACCCGCCAACTCGGCGAGGTCTTCGACCTCGAGTGCGCGAGCTATCCGCAACAACATCGGCAGGCGCGGGGCCTGCAACCGCCCGTTCTCGACTGCTTTCAACCACTCCGTCGATCGCCCGACGAGCCCGGCGAGCACCGGCCGAGACATCCCGGCTCGTTCCCGCCGCCATTTGATCCGCTCGCCGATCGGCGCACTGTCATCGGGCTTACGCACGACCGCAACCTTCCGTCGCTGACCAGGTGATTCCAGCGTAGCGGGGCGACCGTCCGGCCGCCGGAGAAGCGAGTTCGCCAGTGCCGCATCGGGGTACGAAGCGTACCCGCCCGGCATCGGCACGCCGCCTACCTTCTCGACCAGCCCCGCCGCTTGATGCGGTGCTTCTGATCGACTCCTCGGCGGCGGGTGCTCACCACTTGTCGAGCGAGCAGGGAGGCGCCGGGGATGGGGCGAGCGGAACGTGAGGACGACGGCGGCGCACTTCGGGTGAGCGGTTCACCGCGCCCGGCGGAACTCGATGTGCACCTTGCGGTGTACGTACGTGGGATGCGGTTCGACTTCACCGCGTGCATGACAGCTGCGCTGTGGTTCCTTCAGGAACATCAGCAGCGGCGGTATGTGGATGCCGTGAGTGTGAGCCTCGCGGACGGCGCGCGGTATCCGCGCCTTCCGAACGAGCGGCTCAACCTGGAACCGTGACAATATTTGAGGAAGTATAGTTAGTGTAAATATACTTCCTCAAATAATGGAGGTCCCGTTGCTGGTGAAGCCTGCCGACATGTTCGATCGTGAACGGGAGTGGCGTGCGCTGGCGGGGTTCGTTACGAGTGGTCAGCCGCACGCGACGCTGGGGGTGGTGTCCGGTCGGCGCAGGCAGGGCAAGACGTTTCTGCTGGAGGCGGTCTGTGAGGCGGCCGGGGGGTTCTACTTTGCCGCGGACCAGGCCACCGAGGCCGAGTCGTTGCGGTATTTCGCCGCGGCGGTGGCGGAGTTCAGTGGGTCGGGGCTGCCGGTTCGATTCGAGGATTGGCGTCAGGCGGTCGATGCGCTGCTGACGGTGACCGAGAACCGCGAGGTCCCTGTTGTCATCGATGAGTTCCCGTATCTGGTGAAGGCGAGTCCGGGATTGCCGTCGATCATTCAGTCGGCGTTGGCGCCGCGCAGGCCCGGACGGCTGCGGTCCCGGGCCAGGTTGTTGCTGTGTGGGTCGGCGATGTCCTTCATGGGTTCGCTGCTGGCCGGTGGCGCACCGCTGCGCGGGCGAGCCGGGCTGGAACTGATCGTTCCGACGCTGGACTATCGTCTCGCCGCGGATTTCTGGGGGATCGACGATCCGCGGTTGGCGATCCAGGTGCACTCGATCGTCGGTGGAACACCCGCTTATCGGAGGGAGTTCGTCGAAGGAGACGTGCCCGCGAGTCTGGAGGATTTCGACGACTGGGTGCTACGAACGGTGCTCAACCCGTCGAGTCCGTTGTTCCGTGAGGCGAGGTATCTCCTGAGCGAGGAACCCGGATTACGCGACCCTGGTCTCTACCACTCGGTGTTGGCGGCTGTGGCCCAAGGAAACTCGACCAGCGGCGGTATCGCCTCGTACGTCGGACGCAAGGCCAGCGACATCACTCATCCGCTCACCGTGCTCGAAGACTGCGGCCTGTTGCGTCGCGAGCGCGACGCGTTTCGTGGCAACCGCATGATCTACCGCATCAACGAGCCGCTCGTCGCGTTCTATCAAGCCGTGCAGCGCCCGGACTGGACCGAATGGGAACGCGGACGGCGGACGGTGCGTCTGTGGGAACGTCGGCGCCATCGCTTCGAAAGCAATGTGCTGGGTCCGCATTTCGAGGAGGTCTGCCGCGCCTGGGTCGCCGACTACGCACCCGAGAACTTCTTCGGGGGTCACGTCACCAGAGTGGCCAGCGGAATGGTCAACGATCCCGCACAGCAGACGACGCACGAGGTCGACATCGCGGTGTTCGGCGAGCTTCCCGATGGGCGCGAAGCGCTGCTGTCCATCGGCGAAGCCAAATGGAACGACACGATGGGCCTGGGTCATCTCGACCGGTTGCGCCGGATCCGGGACCTGCTCTCGGCCAAGTTCGACACAAGCCGAACACGGCTGGCTTGCTATAGCAGTGGGGGGTTCATGCCCGCGCTGACCGAGGCCGCCGCCGCGGAGGACGTGGTCCTGGTGGACTCGAACACCCTCTACGGGATGTGACGGGCGAGTCAGGCGGTGGCCGAGGCGGTTTCGGTGGTGCGGGTCACGCCGGGGCGGTAGGTGCAGACCGCGTAGACGAGGATGGCGAAGGTCACGAGGACGTAGCTGCTGCCGAGAATCTGCTGCCACCAAGCCCAGTCGAGTTCTCGATCCTTCGAGTGGGGGAGCAACCATTGGGGGCCGATGAGGAAGAGGATGGTCAGGCAGGCGATGGTCGTGGGGAACCAGCGTCCGCGCGGGGTTCGGGCGCGGCCCTCGCGGGCGCGGACGAGGGCGTCGGCGGCGACGACGAGGGCGGGCGCCACCCAGACCCAGTGGTGCGACCAGGAGACCGGTGAGACGAGCAGGACCGCGGCGGCGTTGACCAGCAGCGCGGCGACGGTGTTGCCCGCGGCGATGAGTCGGTGCATCCAGATGGCGGCCAGCGCGACCGCGATCAGCGAGAGGGTGATCCAGATCAGGGTGGCCGCGGAATCGGGGACGCCGAGCCGGAAGGCCATGCCCTTGAGCGACTGGTTGCCCGCGAAGTACGGCGGGCCGATGCGGCCGGTGTCGGAGAGGGTGTGGAACCAGTAGTCCACGGAATCGCTTGGGAACAGGAGGAATCCGAGGCCGACCGCACAGATCGCCGAGACGACCAGGGTGCCAGCGGCCTTCCAGTCCCTGCGCAGCAGGAAGTACAGCAGGTAACCCGCGGGAATCAGCTTGATCGACACCGCGATTCCGATGAGCATGCCGCGCGGCCAGAACGGCTTGCGCACCAGGCAGTCCAGCGCGACGGCGGCCATCAGCACCAGGTTGATCTGCCCGAAGCCGTAGGTCTGCCGCACCGGTTCCAGGAACCCCGCCGCCGCGACGGCGGCGATCACCAAGGGCAGCATGGTCGTCCGGTCGAGCTCCGGTCGGATCCTGGCCAGCACCAGCCACAGAGTGATGCCCAGGCTGCCGATCGAGGTGGCAAGCACCAGCACCTCGGCCAGCGGCAGCGGCATCAGCGCGAGCGGCGCGAAGAACAGCGCGGCCAGCGGGGGATAGGTGAACGGAAGGCCGATGCCGAACACCGGCGGCATCGGGCCGTACAGCTCGCCGCCGTCCAGCCAGACGCGCGCGCCGTTGCGGTAGACCCGCAGGTCGATGTACCCGCCCCACCAGTGCACCAGCAGCGAGACGACCGCGGAGACCAGGAACAACGCGAGCGCCGCGCCCAGCCAGCGCAACTGCCTCGATGACATCGGCGAACGCGGCGACGAGCCGGTAGCGGATTCGGCGACCTCCGGGTGCGCATCCTCCGTGGCATCCTCGGCCGAATTCGCAACCCCCGATCGTTCGCTCACCCGGACAGCGTAATGGGCGGCCGTGCCCCTCACCTGCGGGGCCGCGTCACCCGCCCTCTAGACTGGGCGCCAGGCGTCTCGCCGCAACTCAGTGACAACGGCCCGGCCGAAAGGACCCTGGTACTCCGTGACTCCGCAGGTCGACACCGTCAGCGCAGCCGCAGCGACCCCCGATGTGGCGCAACCGTACAAAGAGCTGGGTCTCAAGGACGACGAGTACGCCCGCATCAAGGAGATCCTCGGCCGTCGGCCCACCGACGCCGAGCTGGCGATGTACTCGGTGATGTGGAGCGAGCACTGCTCCTACAAGTCCTCCAAGGTGCACCTGCGCTACTTCGGTCAGACCACCACCGACGAGATGCGCGAGTCCATGCTCGCGGGCATCGGCGAGAACGCGGGCGTGGTCGACGTGGGCGACGGCTGGGCGGTCACCTTCAAGGTGGAAAGCCACAACCACCCGTCCTACGTCGAGCCGTACCAGGGCGCGGCCACCGGCGTCGGCGGCATCGTGCGCGACATCATGGCGATGGGCGCGCGCCCGATCGCGGTGATGGATCAGCTGCGCTTCGGCGCGGCGGACGCGGCCGACACCCGCCGCGTCGTCGACGGCGTTGTGCGCGGCGTCGGCGGTTACGGCAACTCGCTCGGCCTGCCGAATGTCGGCGGCGAGACCGTGTTCGACGCCTCCTACCAGGGCAACCCGCTGGTCAACGCGCTGTGCGCGGGCGTGATGCGGGTCGAGGACCTGCACCTTGCCTTCGCCTCCGGCAAGGGCAACAAGATCATCCTGTTCGGCGCGCGCACCGGCCTCGACGGTATCGGCGGCGTCTCCGTGCTCGCCTCGGACACCTTCTCCGGCGACGAGTCCGGCGCCGGACGCAAGAAGCTGCCCAGCGTCCAGGTCGGCGACCCGTTCACCGAGAAGGTGCTCATCGAGTGCTGTCTCGAGCTGTACGCGGCGAAGCTGGTCGTCGGCATCCAGGACCTCGGCGGCGCCGGACTGTCCTGCGCCACCTCCGAACTCGCGGCCGCCGGCGACGGCGGCATGCACATCGACCTGACCAAGGTGCCGCTGCGCGCGGCCAACATGACGCCCGCGGAGATCCTCTCCAGCGAGTCCCAGGAGCGCATGTGCGCCGTGGTCACCCCCGAGAACGTCGAGGCGTTCATGGCGGTGTGTCACAAGTGGGACGTGCTCGCCACCGTCATCGGTGAGGTCACCGACGGCGACCGTCTGGTGGTCACCTGGCACGGCGAGACCGTGGTGGACGTGCCGCCGCGCACCGTCGCGCACGAGGGCCCGGTGTACGAGCGCCCGGTGCGGCGCCCGGACTACCAGGACGCGCTGATCGCCGACACCCCGGACAAGCTCTCGCGGCCGAAGACCCCGGAGGAGCTGCGCGCGACGCTGCTCCAGATGATCTCCAGCCCGCAGCTGTGCAGCCGCAAGTGGATCACCGAGCAGTACGACCGCTACGTGCGCGGCAACACCGTGCTCGCCGAGCACGCCGACGCGGGCGTCATCCGGATCGACGAAGAGACCGGTCGCGGCATCGCGCTGGCGACCGACGCCTCCGGCCGCTACACCAAGCTGGATCCGTACACCGGCGCGCAGCTCGCGCTGGCCGAGGCCTACCGCAACGTCGCCACCACCGGCGCCACCCCGAAGGCCGTCACCAACTGCCTGAACTTCGGCTCGCCGGAGGACCCCGGCGTGATGTGGCAGTTCCAGCAGGCCGTGCGCGGCCTCGCGGACGGCTGTGTGGCCCTTGGCATTCCGGTCACCGGCGGCAACGTCAGCTTCTACAACCAGACCGGCCAGGACGCCATCCTGCCGACGCCGGTCGTCGGCGTGCTCGGCGTCATCGACGACGTGCACCGCCGCATCCCCACCGGCCTCGGCCTCGAACCGGGCGAGACGCTGATCCTGCTCGGCGAGACCCGCGACGAGTTCGGCGGCTCCATCTGGTCGCAGGTCGCCCACGACCACCTCGGCGGCGAACCGCCCAAGGTCGACTTCGCGCGTGAGCAGCTGCTCGCCGAGATCCTCACCGCGGGCTCGCGCGACGGCATGATCAGCGCCGCGCACGACCTGTCCGAGGGTGGTCTTGCGCAGGCCGTGGTGGAGGCCGCGCTGGCGGGCGAGACCGGTTGCCGCATCCTGCTTCCCGAGGGCGCCGACCCGTTCGTCACGCTGTTCTCCGAATCGGCGGGCCGGGTGCTCGTCGCGGTGCCGCGCTCGGAGGAGACCCGGTTCACCAAGATGTGCGACGCGCGCGAGCTGCCGTGGGTGCGCATCGGCGTCGTCGACCAGGGCTCGGATTCCGTCGAGGTGCAGGGCCAATTCTCGGTTACCATGGCCGAATTGCGCGACGCCTACGAGGGCACGCTGCCGAAACTCTTCGGAGCCAGCGCGATCTGACCCCACCGGGAGGCTCGGATGGTTACCGCTGAGCTACGCGACGGGGCCGGCCGACTGGTCGGCCTCGTCGAGCGTTTCTTCCATCCGAACTACGTCGGTCTCGTCGTCGCCACCCTGTTCTTCTGCTGGTCGCTGACGCCTTCGCTGCTGCCGCGCGACTGGCTGTTCCAGGGGCTGGTCAGCGGCGTCAACGCCGCGATCGGCTACGGCGTCGGCTGCCTGCTCGACCTGGCCTATCGCAAATGGATCGCGCCGCGGGTGAAACCGCCCGCGGCGCTGGCACAGCGGCTGCCCAGCTGGCTCGGCGGGGCCCTCAAGACACTCGTCGTGCTCGCGTGCGTGGTGGTCGCGATCGTCATGCTCGTGCAGTCGGCGCGCTGGCAGCGCGAGATCACCGCGCTGATGGGCATGGACCAGACCACCACTTCCGGCTATCTGCGCACGGGCGCGTTGAGCGCGGCGGTGGTCGCCTTGGTGATCGGGCTGTTCCGCGCGGCGCGCTGGTCGGTCCGCTGGGTGGCCGGCGAATTGGTGCGGTGGGTGCGCATCCCGCGCCGGATCGCGCTGCCGATCGGATTCGTCACCGTGGCCGTGGTCGCCGTGCTGCTCGGCAACGGCGTGCTGGTGCGCGTCTTCTTCGACGCGGCGAATTCGGCGTTCAGCGTGCGCAACAGCAACACCTCGCCGAACGCCACCCAGCCGCAGCTGCCCGAGAAGTCCGGCAGCCCAGCGTCGTTGGCGGCGTGGGACACGCTGGGCTCGGAAGGACGCTGGTTCGTCTCCTACGGGCCCGACGCCGCGGCGATCGAACGGGTCACGGGAAAGCCTGCGCGCGAGCCGGTTCGCGTCTACACCGGGCTCGAATCGGCCGAGAATCCCGAGGCTCAGGCGGAATTGGCGATCGACGAACTCGAGCGCACCAAGGCGTTCGAGCGCAAGGTGCTCGTCGTGGTGACCACCACCGGCACCGGTTGGGTCGACTCGACCAGCGTGGAATCGATCGAGATGATGTTCGGCGGCGACACCGCCGTGGTCGCGACGCAGTATTCCTATCTGCCGAGCGTGCTTTCGTTCCTCTCGGACCGGGCCAAGGCCACCGAAGCCGGAAAGCTGTTGTTCGACAAGGTCTACGAGCACTGGTCGGCGCGCCCGGCGGAGTTGCGCCCGAAGCTGCTGGTCTACGGCGAGAGCCTGGGCTCGCAGGGTTCGGAGGGCGCCTTCAGCGGCCTCGCCGACCTGCGGACGCGCACCGACGGCGTGCTGTGGGTCGGACCGCCCAATTCCAACCGGATCTGGCGCGAGTTCGTCACCCGGCGCGATCCGGGCTCGCCGGAGATCCTGCCCACCTACGCCGACGGTCTCGTCGTCCGTTTCGCCGACGAACGCGCCCACCTGTGGCAGGCGGGCGCGACCTGGCTCAACCCCCGCGTGCTCTACCTCCAGCACGCCACGGACCCGGTGGTGTGGTGGTCGCCGGATCTGCTGTTCGACGAACCGGATTGGCTGCGCGAGCCGCCCGGGCCGGACGTGTCGCCGCGCATGGGCTGGTATCCGATCGTCACGTTCTGGCAGGTCGCCGCCGACCTGCCGAACGCGCAGCGGGTCAGCGACGGTCACGGCCACCGCTACGGCACGCTGGTGCTCGACGCGTGGGTCGCCATCGCCGAACCGCCGGACTGGACGGCGGAACTCTCCGACCGCGTCCGCCAGTACCTGGAGGAATCCGCCGACCGCGAGCGCGCGCTGAAATAGCCGCACCCGATGCGGGCCCGGACCCCTCGTCGCCGGGCTCGCATCGGATGGGCGTCGATCAGAGTGGTTTGAACGGATCGTGTTCGGCCATCAGCTTTTCCATCCGCGCCGCGTCGATCCGGCTGGTGGTGGAGGCGGCCTCGTGCTGGTCGCGCACCACCTTGGCGAGGGTGAAGGTGCTGGTCACCAGGAACAGCACGGTCATGCCGAGGAAGCCGCGTTGCCAGACGTCCAGCGGAAGGTAGAAGATGCCGACGCCCGCCCCGAACAAGCTGACGCCGAACGCGATCGCGGCCTGCGCGACATAGGCCGAGGTTGCTTTCGGCGCTGCGTTTGGTGTGCTCATGGACAACGAGTCTGCGGTGCGAACAGCCCGCGCGACCGCGTACAACTACTCGAGCACGGTGGGTAATTGCCGCGCGACGCGGCTGTGATGTACTTCCGCGCGTCCGCGTGGCGGTACGGGCAACCCGCCCGTCGGTGCGGAGCGCCATACTGTTCGAGTGCTCGAGAAGGCCGACACCCTGACGAAGCTGCGTGCCCGCGGCGTCGTCGTGGTGCGCCGGGCTGAGGACATCATCGACCTCAACTACGTCGGGCTGATCGTCGCGACCGTCTTCTTCGCGCTGTCGGTGACGCCGTCGCTCGTACCGAGGGACTGGCTGTTCCAGGGCCTGATCTCGGGCATCAACGCGGCACTCGGCTACGGCCTCGGCTGTGTACTCGAATGGCTGTTCCGGATCTGGGTGCGGCCGCGGCTGAAGATTCCCGGACCGCCCACCTGGGTGCGCTACGCGCTCAAGACCGCGATCCTGCTCACCTCCGCGCTGGCCGCCGCCCTGATGCTGGTGCAGTCGGCGCGCTGGCAGCGGGAGATCACCGCGCTGATGGGCATGGAGGGCACGACGACTCCCGCCTACCTGCGCACCGGACTGTTGAGCGTGGCGGTGGGCGCCGCGGTGGTCGCGGGTTATCGGACCGTGCGCGAGATCATCCTGTTCCTGGCCCGCCAGTTGAACCGGTGGGTCAGGGTGCCGCGCGAGCTGGCGCCCGCCGCGGGAGCGCTGGTGCTCGTGGTGCTCGTCGTGACGCTGTTCAACGGCGTCGCCTCGCGCGCGTTCTTCGCCGTCGCCAACTCGGCGTTCAGCGTCCGCAACGACCACACCTCGCCGAACGCGGTGCAACCGCAGCAGCCCGAGCGCTCGGGCAGCCCGGCCTCGCTGGCGAAGTGGGAGACGCTCGGCTTCGAAGGGCGCTGGTTCGTCTCGCACGGACCCTCGCGCAGTCGCATCGCGGCGGTGACCGGTCAGCCGGCGCGCGAACCGATCCGGGCCTACGTCGGGTTGGAGTCGGCCGACGGCGGCGCGGAGCAAGCCGCGCTCGCGGTCGAGGAACTGGAGCGCACCGGGGCCTTCGACCGGAAGGTGCTCGTCGTGATCACCACCACGGGCACGGGCTGGGTCAATTCCCTGGCGGCGGGTGCGATCGAGTACATGTACGGCGGCGACAGCGCCATCGTCGCGACGCAGTACTCGTATCTGCCGAGCGTGCTCTCGTTCCTCGCGGACCGCGGCAAGGCGGCCGCGGCGGGGGAGCGGCTCTTCGACGCGGTGTACGAGCACTGGTCGGCGCGCCCGCCGCAGTCGCGGCCGAAGCTGCTGGTGTACGGCGAGAGCCTGGGCTCGCAAGGGTCGGAGGCCGCGTTCGACGGCCTCGCCGATCTGCGCGCCAAGGTGGACGGCGCGCTGTGGGTTGGTCCGCCGAATTCCAACCGGCTGTGGCAGCAGTTCGTCGAGCGGCGCGACCCAGGTTCCCGTGAAGTGGAGCCGGTGTACGCCGACGGGCTGGTCGTCCGATTCGCCGACGACGCCGCCGATCTCGCGCGCCCGGACGGCGAATGGCGAGCGCCGCGCATCGCCTATCTCATGCACGCCTCCGACCCGATCGTCTGGTGGTCGACGGATCTGATCTTCTCCCAACCGGATTGGCTGTCGGAGCCGCGCGGCTCGGACGTGTCCTCGCAGATGCGCTGGGCGCCGTTCGTCACCTTCTGGCAGGTCGCCGCGGATCTCACCAACGCGCAAGGTGTTTCGGACGGGCACGGCCACCGCTACGGCAGCCTGGTGCTGGACGGTTGGGCCGCCATCGCCGCGCCGCCCGGTTGGAATGCCGAACTGGCGGAGCGGATCCGGTTCCAGCTGGAGGCGGCGGAGGAGTTCGAGCGGGAGACCAAGTGAGCGTCGGGCCGGTTCTGAAGGCACTCGCGGGAACCGGCCTCGCCTTGGCGTGGAGCAACCTGGTGCTGCCGGGGCTCGGACTGGATCAGCGCGGGCGTACGGCGGTGAACGCCTGCTTCGCTACCGGTTACGGGCTCGCACTCGGTGGACGATCCAACTGGTGGTCGGGTGATGGGGTGCGGGTCGGCGCGGCGGCCGGTGCAGTGGTCCTCGCCGGTTACGGTGCGGCCGTGGCGATTCCGGCGGTCCGCGAGAGTCTGCGTGAGTTCGCCGCACCGGAACAAGAGGTTTCGGATGTCGAGTGGGTCGCCGTGCACATTCCGATCGGCACCGTCTACAGCGAGGAGCTGATCTTCCGCTCCACGCTGGAACCGCTGCTGGACAACGCTTTCGGCGCGCGCCTCGGCCGACTGCTCGGCGCCGCCACCTTCGGCCTGTGGCACATCCATCCCGCCCGCGCGGGTTCCGAACCCGTTGTGCCGACGGTGCTGTTCACCGCGTTCGGCGGCGCGCTCTTCGGTCTGCTGCGCCGCAGCACCGGCAGCACGACCGCGCCCGCGCTCGTGCACTACGCGATCAACGCGGGCGGCGTGGTCGCGCGACGGATCGCACTGGAGTCGCTGTTCCGAGAGCGGCCCGATCGCGACTCGCGCGGTGCGATTCGGGAATGAATGAAGCGAGCCGGTGTTGGATCGACTCGTGAAACTAGACGACGCCGCGCGCGCACTGATCGGATCCGGTGCCGACGCCACCCTGGTCACCCTCAATCCCGACGGAAGCCCGCAGGTCAGCCTGGTCTGGGTCGCGCTGCGTTCGACGCCCGAAGGCGACGAGCTCGTCACCGCTCACCTCGGCGAGTACAAGAAGGTCCGCAACGTCCGGCGTGACGGCCGCGTCGCGCTCACCATCGTCTCCAGGGAACGCGGCGAGATCATGACGCCGTACCTCTCGGTGACCGGAACGGCGCGCGTCGTCGAGGGCGGTGCGCCGGAGCTGCTCAGGGAACTCGCGCGGACGATGGCCGCGCCGGGCATCGGCTTCCCGCCCGACGACGCGCCGGAGGGCTTCCTCACGCGCATCCGAATCGAGAAGGTCGGCGGCATCGGCCCCTGGGCCTCCTGACAGCTCCACCCGCCGCGCGCTCTCCCCGCAGGACCGCGCCCGGCGTCCCACACAACCTCTGTACGCCTCACATAGCCACCGCCTATGTGAGGCGTGCGAAAGGTGTGTGCCAGGCGTGGCTTCGGTGTCTCGTCGGGCGGGGCCGGTGGGTAACCTCGGCCGGGTGGGACGACGAGCGATGGTGGACCCGGCGGAAACCCGGTCGGCGGTGGCGGCGGTGAGTGCTTGGCTGCGTGACGAAACCGCGGAGCAGCCCGCGCGGCCCGAGCTGGCGGCGGCGGTCAAGACGACGGTGCGCACGCTGGCCGCGAACGCGCCCGGCCATTCCGTCGAGGTGCGGGTACCGCCGTTCGTCGCGGTGCAGTGCATCGAAGGCCCCCGTCACACTCGCGGCACCCCGCCCAATGTCGTCGAGACCGACCCGCGCACCTGGCTGCTGCTCGCCACCGGACTGCTCGATTTCGACACCGCGGTCCACTCCGGAGCGCTCACCGCCTCCGGCAGCCGCGCCGCCGAGGTCGCGCATTGGCTGCCGATCCTGCGTCCCGCCGACGAGTGAGCTGTGACGGCGGACTGAGGGCGACTGCCACACCAAGCTAGGGGAACTTGGCGCGCTGTATGCGCTGCTGTGGGCTCCGAGTGATTCGGGCGGAATGTCGTCGCCGCATGGGTCGGACCAAGGCGACACCCGGTGAGGCGCGCATTGGTTGCCGATCCTGCTTCTCGCCGACGAGTGAGGTGTGACGGCGGCTCGAGGGCGACCGCCACCACCGGGCTAGGGGAACTCGGCGCGCGGTACGCGCTGCTGTGGGGCTCCGAGTGATTCGGCTCGCGTCGGCGGCTCTGTGGGACAGCGAATCGGCCTCGGCGCGAAGGACGCGAAGGGTCGGCCGTCGACCATCCGCCGCCCGTCACCGCGGGAGGATCAGGCTGTCGCGGGCGCGGGCCGACCGCGATGCAGACCCTTGTAGTCGTAGTAGCGGGTGATGACCGCCCCGAGAACCAGTCCGATGACGAGCCCGGCCAGCGTCATCCAGAAGCCTCGCGTCAGCCCGGCCGGTCCGCTGGAGTCGAAATACAGGATAGAACGGACGGCGAGGAACACTTGGTGCATCGGCTCGAAATGGGCCAGCCAGCCGAAGTATTTGGGCGTCGCCTCGATCGGCACCGTGCCGCCCGAGGAGGGCAGGCCGAGCACGATGAACAGGATCAGGTTCACCAGCAGACCCGCCGAGCCGATGGCCGCGAGGATGGACAGGCCGGTGATGCCGACCGCGATGATCGCGAACGCGCTGTAGAGGAACAGCGTCAGCGGATCGTCGATCGGCATGCCGAGCGCCCTGGCCACCAGCATGTAGATCAACGAGACGACGTTGCCCATGAGAATCATCACGCCCCACTTGATCAGCAGTGTCTTGAACCGGGAGATCGGAGTGGGCGGGAAGTGCACGTACCACGGCCCGTACTCGGTGGGCACGAAGCCGAGATTGGCGTCCACCATGGTGTGGATCGTCATCGAACCGATCACGCCCGCGAGCAGCAGCAACAGCGCGTAGAAGAACGCGGTGAGACCCTGACCGGTGTTGCTGGGCAGCGGACGGTACTCCTCGACGATCAGTTGCAGCGGGCTGGCCAGCGCGATGCGGGTGGCTCCGCTGAGTTCGGGCGCCTGCCCGCCTTCTGGCGCGGTGAGCTGGGCCTGCACCTGCCGGGTCAGCTCCTCGCCGACCTGCTTGTTCACCTCGGGGAACGCCCGGTCGCCGACGCGGACGACGATCGAGGAGGCGTAGGTGCCGGCGCGCGGGTTGGTCTGGAGCGTGATGATGGGCTGCTCGATATCGCCGGGCACCACGCTGCCGACGCCGAGAATGCCGAGCCGCTTGCTGAAGTCGCTGGGAATGATGATCGCGCCGTAGACCTTGCCGGACTGCATCTGCCGCTCGGCCTCGCTGATCCCGACGACCCGCAGATCGATCTGGTCGGCGGGTACGGATTTGCGCAGCCCGTCGGCCACCTGGTCGCCGAAACTCACCCGGCGCTCCTGGCCCGGTGGGCCGAACGTCTCGCCGACATCCTGGTTGACCAGGGCGATCGGGAAGTCGTGCAGGTTCTCCTCTGGATCGACCACGTAGGCCAGGTACATGATCCCGAGCAGGGTGGTCAGCAAGGTGAGCACGATCATCGGCGCGCCGACCATGCGCAGTAGCGAACGGCGGTCGAGCCGCCTAGCGTTCGGATCCGTCCCGCCGGTGCTGTCCGTAGTCGCCACGAA
The DNA here is from genome assembly GCF_900215415.1 of Nocardia amikacinitolerans. Taxonomy (NCBI): domain Bacteria; kingdom Bacillati; phylum Actinomycetota; class Actinomycetes; order Mycobacteriales; family Nocardiaceae; genus Nocardia; species Nocardia amikacinitolerans. Next base: position 343,112 of record NZ_OBEG01000007.1, read on the forward strand.
GGGACGGTACCGCCGCGGCCGTGGGATTTCGGGTGATCGACACGGTGATTGCTACCGGGATGCGGTGGCCGTGATCGCGATCGAATTTTCACCCGTAGAATGACTGGTGCCCCCAGCCCGCCCGAACAGGGAGCAAACGGTGACCAACGCCGAAGTGCCGGTGCAGAACCTCGCAGCCACCCCCGATGAGGACGAGAACGAGCCACGCGAGGAGTGTGGTGTCTTCGGTGTCTGGGCGCCGAGCGAGGACGTGGCCAAGCTCACGTATTACGGCCTCTATGCGCTGCAACACCGCGGTCAGGAGGCGGCGGGCATCGCGGTCTCGGACGGTCAGCAGATCTTGGTCTTCAAGGATCTCGGGCTGGTCTCGCAGGTGTTCGACGAGCAGACGCTGGCCGCCATGCCCGGCCACATCGCCGTCGGCCACTGTCGTTACTCCACCACCGGCGGTGTGACGTGGGAGAACGCGCAGCCGATCTTCCGCACCACCGCGGTCGGCTCCGGACTCGCGCTGGGACACAACGGCAACCTGGTCAACACCGCCGAATTGGCAAGCCGGGCACGGGAACTCGGACTGATCGGCAACCCGGTCTCCGGCGGCCGCCCGCAGCCGGTCGGCGCGACCTCGGACTCCGACGTGATGACCGCGCTGCTGGCGCACGCCGCCGCGGACTCGAGCATCGAGCAGGCGGCCATGAAGCTGCTTCCGACGCTGAAGGGCGCGTTCTGCCTGACCTTCATGGACGAGCACACCCTGTACGCGGCGCGCGACCCGCACGGCGTGCGTCCGCTGTGCCTCGGCAGGCTCGAGCGTGGCTGGGTCGTTGCCAGTGAGACGGCGGCCCTGGACATCGTCGGCGCGGCCTTCGTGCGCGAGATCGAACCGGGCGAACTGCTGGCGATCGACGCCGAGGGCGTTCGCTCCATGCGCTTCGCCAACCCCGAGCCCAAGGGCTGCGTCTTCGAGTACGTGTACCTGGCCAGGCCCGACTCCACCATCGCGGGCCGCTCGGTGCACGCCACCCGTGTCGAGATCGGCCGCAGGCTCGCCAAGGAGCATCCGGTCGAGGCCGACCTGGTGATCCCGGTGCCGGAATCGGGCACCCCGGCCGCCGTCGGTTACGCGCAGGGCTCCGGCGTGCCCTACGGGCAGGGCCTGATGAAGAACGCCTACGTCGGCCGTACCTTCATCCAGCCGAGCCAGACGATTCGTCAGCTCGGCATCCGGCTGAAGCTGAACCCGCTGCGCGAGGTGATCCGCGGCAAGCGGCTCATCGTGGTGGACGACTCGATCGTGCGCGGCAACACCCAGCGCGCCCTGGTGCGGATGCTGCGCGAGGCGGGCGCGGTGGAGATCCACGTCCGGATCGCCTCGCCGCCGGTGAAGTGGCCGTGCTTCTACGGCATCGACTTCGCCTCGCGCGCGGAGCTGATCGCCAACGGCGCGGGCGCCGACGACAGCTACGACGACATGGTCGAGAACGTGCGCCGCTCGATCGGCGCCGACACTCTCGGCTACATCTCCACCGAAGGCATGATCGCCGCCACCGAGCAGCCGCGCACCCGCCTGTGCGCCGCGTGCTTCGACGGCGACTACCCGATCCCGCTGCCCCAGGAAGCCTCGATCGGCAAGAACCTGCTCGAGGGGATGCTGACGGGTCAGCCGGAATCGGTGCTGCTGGGTGAGAACGCCAACGCGAGCGCCCTGAGCAGGCCCTGACACCTCTGCTGCGACGGGCTCGACTTCGCAGACCTTTCGTACGGTTCGCAGCGGTTGCGACCTCTGCGAGGCGTGCGAAACCTCCGCGGGAACGCCCGGTTCGATTGCGCGGTGAAGGTAGGCGAGCCCGCGCGGTCTGTCGTCTACCCCAACACCGGGCCTCGCAGGCCTTCCGCACGGTTCGCAGCGCCTGCAACCGCTGTGAAGCGTCGGAAGACTCTGCGAGGACTGTGGCGGTTGCTGATTTCAGCGCGTGGTTTGGTGAACAACCGAAATGGGTACCGGCGCAACGGTGTCCGTGGGTGTGACGTGGCCTGCTCGAGACGCCGCCAACGCGATCTTTCCGCGCACCTGGACATATGACCGGGCGATGCCGGTGCGGCCGTGCATGGTTCGCAACGGACGACAACAGCCCGGTGATTTTTCTTTGAAAACGCAATGTGCCGGAAATGGTTCGTGGGTACGGTCGCCAGCTATATCGAAAGTTCACCGCGTCCGGACCGGGCCTGTGATCCAGGTATCGCGGTGCGGCGCGCTCGAAGAAGTGGGGCCGGATGATGAGGGTTTCGAGGACGCCGGGCGGGCGTAGGCGAGCGAAAGGCATTGCGGCGGTTGGGCTCGTTGCGCTGGTCGCGTCGGTGCTCGCGGGTTGCGGATCCGGACGGACGGGCGAGGGCGGTGACGGCGACGGGTTGATCGTCGGCACCACCGACAAGATCTTCTCGCTGGATCCGGCCGCCGCCTACGACAACGGGTCGCTGGTCGCGGAGACGCAGATCTACCAGTACCTGCTGAATTTCGCGCCCGGCGACCCCACCCCGAAACCGGACGCCGCCGAGAAGTGCGAGTTCACCACGCCGACGGTCTACACCTGCACCTTGCAGGCGGGATTGAAGTTCGCCAACGGAAATCCGTTGACCGCCAACAGCGTAAAGTTCTCCTTCGACCGCATGCTCGGCATCAACGACCCGAACGGTCCCGCCTCGCTGCTCGGCAATCTGGAGAAGACCGATGTGGTCGACGAGCGGACCGTCGCCTTCACGCTGAAGGTCGCCAACGACCAGACCTTCCCGGCCATCCTGCCCACGCAGGCCGGGCCGATCGTGGACGAGCGCGTGTTCCCCGCCGACAGGGTGATGGCCGACGAGGACGTGGTTCGCGCCAAGGGCTACTCCGGCCCGTACACGATCACCAGCTACGACAAGAACAAACTCGTCGAGTACCAGGCGTATCCGGAGTACCGCGGCATCCTCGGCACCCCGAAAACGCCGCGCATCTCGGCGAAGTACTACGCGACCACCGACAACCTGAAGCTCGACTTGCAGAGCGGCGCGATCGACGCGGGCTACCGCTCGCTGACGCCGACCGACATCGAGGGGCTACGCGCCAGCGACAAGGTCAAGGTGCTCGACGGTCCCGGCGGCGAGTTGCGCTACATCGTCTTCAACATGAACACCATGCCCGGCGGTACGCCGGAGCAGAAGCTGGCGGTGCGCAAGTCGATCGCGTCGTCGCTGGACCGGGTCGCGCTCGCTCGCGACGTATACAAGGACACCTACGTGCCCGCGTATTCGTCCGTCCCGCAGGGCATTCCGGGCGCGGCGGAACCGTTCAAGGAGATCTACGGCGCCGGTCCGAACAAGGACGCTGCCGCGAAGTTCCTCGCCGACGCGGGCGTCGCGACGCCGGTGGAGCTCAACCTCCAGTACAACCCCGACCACTACGGCTCCAGCAGCGCGGAGGAATACAAGGCCATCAAGACGCAGCTGGAGGCCACGGGCCTGTTCCGGGTGAACCTGCAATCCACGGAATGGGTTAGCTACCAGAGGGAACGGGCGCGCGACGCCTACCCGCTGTACCAGTTCGGTTGGTTCCCCGACTTCCCGGACCCGGACAACTACCTCTCGCCGTTCTTCGGCCCCAACAACTTCCTCCAGTCCCACTTCGAAGACCCCGGCATCACCGCGCAATTGGTCGGTGAGGCGACCCAGCCGGACAAGGACCGCAGGCTCCAGCAGATCCAGCAGGTGCAGCGCGACCTGGCGCAGAACTTCCTGCCGATCGTTCCGCTGTTGTCCGGCAAGCAGATCGGCGTCGCGGGCAAGGACGTCCAGGGCATGGAGCAGACGCTGGACCTGTCGTTCAAGTTCCGCTACACGGTCCTGAGCAAGTGAAGTCGGAGGGGACCGGGCCCGCGGCGATCGCGCCGCGGGCCCGGCGATTCGCGCTGCCCCGGCGGGCGGCGGGCGGGGATTCGCGCGGGCTCGCCCTCGCCAGATACCTGGGCGTGCGGCTGCTGCTCATCCCGGTGACGGCCTGGATCCTGGTGACCGCCGTGTTCTTCATGATGCGGGTGATCGGTGATCCGATCGAAGCCGCGCTCGGCGGGCGGCTGCCACCGGACCAGATCGAACAGCGGCGCGAGGCGGCCGGGCTGAACCGGCCGATCCTGGTGCAGTACTGGGAATACCTGTCCGGCCTCGCGCGCGGCGACTTCGGGCAGACCCAGGACCACCGGATGGTCGCCGACATCATCGCCACCCGCGGTGCGGCAACCCTGGAACTGGTGTGCTGGGCGCTGCTCGTCGCCTTCGCCATCGGCGTCCCGCTCGGCAGATACGCTGCCACCCACAGGGATTCGGCGAGCGACGCCGCGCTGCGGCTGTTCGCCATCCTGGCCTACGCCGCGCCGGTGTTCTTCGTGGGACTGCTGCTCAAGTTGTTGTTCGCGGTGCGGCTCGGCTGGTTGCCGGTCTCCGGGCGGGCCAGCGCCGACGTCGAATTGCGGCTACAGCACGTCTCGCCGAAGACCAACATCATGGTGGTCGACGCGATCCTGTACGGCGACAACGCCTATCTGCTCGATGTGCTGAAACACGCTGTGCTGCCCGCTATCGCGCTCGGCCTGCTGACCGCGGGCGTGTTCCTGCGGCTTGTTCGGATCAACCTCATCCAGACCTTGCGCAGCGACTACGTCGACGCGGCGCGGGCGCGCGGGCTGTCCGCGCGGGTCGTGACCGGCCGACATGCCGTGCGCAACGCGATGATCCCGATCGTCACGGTGATGGGCATGTACATCGCCATGATGCTCGGCGGCGCGGTGCTCACCGAGATGACCTTCGAATGGAAGGGTCTCGGCTTCGAGCTCGCGGAATACCTCAAGGCCCGCGACTTCATGGCGGTGCAGGGCATCGTCGCGTTCATCGCGCTCGTCGTCGCCGTGATGAGCTTCGTGGTGGATGCCCTTGTCGCACTGATCGATCCGAGGGTGAGGTTCTGATGACCGCACCGGAATTGGTGACCGAACCCACCGCGGCGCTCGCACCGAATCGCCGGGGCCGGTTCGGGCTGCGGCTGTTCTCGATGACCGCGGGAATGCAGCGCGTCACGCTGATCCTCGGCCTGGTGTTGATCGCGGGGTTCCTCTTCGTCGCGCTGTTCGCGCCGCTGCTCGCGCCCTACGGGCTGGCCCAGACCACCGAGAACGGTGTGGGTTTCGGCCAGTACCAACCGCCTTCGGCGCAGCACTGGTTCGGCACCACCGTCGCGCAGGAGGACGTGTTCTCCCGGGTGCTCTACGGCGCGCGGACGGCGCTGTGGGTGATCGTGGTGTCGCTGGTGCTCTCGCTCTTCGTCGGTGTGCCGCTCGGGCTGGTCTCCGGGTACGTGGGGCGCTGGCCGGACCGGGTGCTGGTGACGGTCATGGACGCGCTGTACGCGTTTCCGACCCTGCTGCTGGCGATCGTGGTGTCCATCGTGGTCTCCGGCGGCGAGTCGAGCGGGTTCGGCGGCGTGCTCTCCGCGGCCGTGGCGATCACGACCATCTTCGTGCCGCAGTACTTCCGGGTGGTGCGCAATGCCACCGTCGCGGTGAAGCAGGAGCCGTACGTGGACGCCGCGCGGGTCACCGGCGCGTCCACGGCGCGAATTCTGTTCCGGCACATCCTCGCCAACGTCACCCAGTCGCTGCCGGTGATCGTCACGCTCAACGGCGCCGAGGCGATCCTGACCCTGGCCGGGCTCGGCTTCCTCGGCTTCGGCATCGAGTCCACCCAGGCGGCGGAATGGGGATTCGACCTGAACAAGTCGCTTGCGGCGGTGTCCAACGGAATCTGGTGGACAGCGGTCTTTCCCGGCACCGCCATCGTGCTCGTCGTGCTCGGGATGACGCTGGTAGGCGAGAGCTTGAACGAGGTGCTCAACCCGCTGCTGCGCACCCGGCGGACCGCGGCGCCGGTCGCGGTGGGGAGCGATGTGGTGGTCGGCGCGAGCGGAGAGCCGGAGATGCCGGTCGCAGAGGTCGAACCGGACGTCGCCCTGTCCGGGGACGGACCCGAATCATCAACGGACGGCGAGCCTCTGGAACCGAACGACGGTGCCGGGTGTGCGCGAGAGGGTGTTTCGCCGGTGCCGGGCGGCCATCCGGAGAAGCCGAAGGGCGGCGCCGAACCGGATGTGGGAGACAACATTTCGAGTAGACGGGAGGGTGGTCATGCCTGACGTAGCCGAGGGGCGGCGGCCCGCGCTGGCGATCGAGGCACTGTCGGTCACCTTCGCCACCGATGCGGGCCCGGTGCACGCGGTGACCGACGTGTCCTACGAGGTCTTCCCCGGCGAGGTGCTCGCCATCGTGGGGGAGTCCGGCTCGGGCAAGTCGGTGAGTTCGCGGACGGCGATGGGGCTGCTTCCGTCCACCGCGCGGGTCCGGGGCATGGTGACGCTCGGCACGCGGCAGGTCACCGGGATGTCCGAAAGGCAGCTCACCGCGCTGCGCGGCGGCGCGATCTCCATGGTGTTCCAGGAACCGGGGTTGGCGCTGGATCCGCTGTTCACCGTCGGTTTCCAGATCACCGAGGCGCTGCGGGCGCACAACGACCTGTCGCGCAAGGCGGCCAAGGAGCGCGCCGTGGAACTGCTGCGGCTGGTGGGTCTGCCCGATCCAGAGCACCGCGTCGACTACTACCCGCACCAACTGTCGGGCGGCCAGAAGCAGCGCGTGGTGATCGCCATCGCCATCGCCTGCGAGCCCAAGGTCATCATCGCCGACGAACCGACCACCGCGCTCGACGTCACCGTGCAGGCCGAGATCCTGAACCTGCTGCGCGACCTGCGCGACCGCATCGGCAGCGCGATCGTCCTCATCACCCACAACATGGGCGTGGTGGCGGACCTCGCCGACCGCGTCGTCGTGATGCGCGACGGCCGGGTCGTCGAACAGGCCCCCGTCGAGGACCTGTTCGCCCGCCCCAAGGTGGACTACACCCGCGCCCTCCTCGCGGCGGTCCCGCACCTGGGGGCCCGGCGCGTGAAAAGTGCTGAGCCGCAGGCCGACACGGAACCGCGCGGGGCGGAAACGGCCCAAGCCAATAGCCACCCCGCACACCCCGAAACCGGTACGGCCGACCCCGAGGCCGGGGCCGCTGGGGAGGCCGCTGGCACGGGAACCGCTGCGGATGTCGGGACCTCTGCGGCCGCCGAAACCGCCGGGGCTACTGCGGCCGCTGAGACCGTCGGGGTTACGGCGGCAGCCGAGACCGTCGGGGGTATCGCTGCTGGCACTGATGTGGGTACCGGGACCGGCGCGTACGGCGTGCGTGGGGCGAGCGATGCGGGCGGCGCGACCCGCGGGGTCGGAGGTGCGCCCGCCTCGGATGGAACCGCCGAAGTCGGCGAGCGGGTGCCGGTGCTGGAGGTGTGCGATCTAGTCGTGGAGTTCCCCGGGCCGTTCGGACGTCCACGGTTCCGGGCGGTGGACGGGGTGAGCCTGAGCATCGCGGCGGGCGAGACGGTGGGGCTCGTGGGGGAGTCGGGGTCGGGGAAGTCGACCATCGGGCGATGCGTCGCGGCGTTGCAGCGGCCGACCTCGGGTGCGGTGCGGGTGCGTGGTCAAGACATCGCGAATCTCTCGCAGCGGCGGTTGCGGCCGATTCGGCGGCGGTTCGGGTTCGTGTTCCAGGATCCGGCCAGCTCGCTGAATCCCCGGATGACCGTGGGCGATTGCGTCGCGGAACCGATGATCGTGCACAAGGTCGGCAAGTCCGAGGCGATCCGCGCCAAGGTGCGCTCGCTGCTCGACGACGTCCGCCTGCCCGCGGGCGCGGAACGTCGCTACCCCCACGAACTTTCCGGCGGCCAACGCCAGCGGGCCAGCCTCGCCCGTGCGCTCGCGCTGGATCCAGACCTGCTCGTCGCCGATGAACCGACCAGTGCGCTGGACGTCTCGGTGCAGGCCGCCGTCCTGGAGCTGTTTGCCCAACTCCAGCGCGAATGCGGCTGGGCATGCCTGTTCATCAGCCACGACCTCGCCGTCGTCGACCAACTGGCCGACCGCATCGTGGTGCTGCGCGACGGCGCGGTGGTCGAACAGGGCGACCGGGACGCGATCCTGCGCGACCCCCGCGAGGAGTACACCCGCCGCCTGGTCGCCGCGGTCCCGGTACCGGACCCGGTCGAACAACGCCGACGCCGCGCGGAGGCCGCGATCCTGTTCACATCGGAGCCCAAGGCGTGAGCGAACGGTCCCCGAAGCCGCCCCGCGCGCAACCGCTCGCCCGAGCCCGATGGCGGTTTCGACCATGTTGCCGGTCCGTTCGATGATCGGCAGACAGGTGCGCAGCGTGAGTTGTGCGTTGTCGAGGCCGCGGTGAGCGCGTCCCCCGAGCGCGCCGGGTGCACCGCGCTCTCGATTCGATCCGAACACCCGCCCGCTTTCCCCGCGAACCGGGCAGAATGATCAGCAAGTGAACAGGATCGAGACGTGACAACTGATTTCGCGAGAATCCGGGTAACTCGTCGGGTACGCCCAGAACTCGACCCCCCACCCAACCGCCGGCCCGGCAGCACAACCACCACGGCACCGACGACCGGCAAGAGGCTCGGAGAGGCGGATAGGCTAGCGTGAGCAGGCATCTATCCGCCGATTCGGTTTGGAGCTCTCCCCGAAAATGACTGAACAGACCCCCACTGGTGGTGCCTCGTACGCCGCGGCAGGCGTGGACATCGAGGCAGGTGACCGCGCAGTCGAGTTGTTCGGGCCATTGGCGAAGAAGGCCACCCGTCCCGAGGTGCAGGGTGGGCTGGGCGGCTTCGCCGGACTGTTCGCGCTCAAGGGCGGCTACCGTGAGCCGCTGCTTGCCGCCTCCACCGACGGCGTAGGCACCAAGATCGCGGTCGCGCAGGCGATGGACAAGCACGACACCGTCGGCCTCGACCTGGTCGCGATGGTCGTCGACGACCTGGTCGTCTGCGGCGCCGAGCCGCTGTTTCTCCAGGACTACATCGCCATCGGCAAGGTCGTCCCGGAGAAGGTCGCCGAGCTGGTCTCCGGCATCGCCGAGGGCTGCGTGCGCGCGGGCTGCGCGCTGCTCGGCGGCGAGACCGCGGAACACCCCGGTCTGATGGACCCCGACGACTACGACCTGTCCGCGACCGGCGTCGGCGTTGTCGAGGCCGACGCGGTGCTCGGCCCGGATCGGGTGCGTCCCGGCGACGTGGTGATCGCGATGGGTTCGTCGGGTCTGCACTCCAACGGCTACAGCCTGGCGCGCAAGGTGCTGCTCGACATCGACCGGATGTCGCTGACCGGGCACGTGGAGGAGTTCGGCCGCACCCTCGGCGAAGAGCTGCTCGAGCCGACCCGCATCTACGCCAAGGACTGCCTCGCGCTGGTCGCCGAGACCGATGTGCGCACCTTCTCGCACGTCACCGGTGGTGGACTCGCGGCCAACCTGGCGCGCGTCATTCCGGCGGGCATGGTGGCCGAGCTGGACCGCGGCACCTGGAATCCGGCGCCGGTGTTCAAGATGATCGCCCAGCGCGGCCGGGTCGAGCGGGCCGAGATGGAGAAGACGTTCAACATGGGAGTCGGCATGGTCGCCGTCGTCGCTCCGGAAGACGTCGACCGCGCGCTCGCGGTGCTCACCGCCCGGCACATCGAGTGCTGGACCCTCGGCACCGTGAAGAAGGCCAAGGAATCCGACGCCGCCCGCGCCGTCCTGCTCGGCGAGCACCCGCGCTTCTGATCACTTCGTCGGCGGCCGATCACTTCGGAGATCGGCCGCCGAAGCACTTCCGAGTCCTGGTTCGCACCTGCAATCCGCGGTCTTCGAACTGAGACGTGGTGGCAGCGGGTGTGTCCGCTCCCTGCGGCGGGCCTGGCACAGCCCTCGCAACCGGCGCGAGTCGAATCGGTCGGCGAAGAGCCCGCTCACACGACATCGCTCACACGAGATCAGCGTCCCGCATCCGTGGATGCGGGACGCTGATCTCGTTGTACGGCAAGCCTCTAAGCCGATGTCCCTGTCTCGGTGGCAACGATCGAAGGGGGAGGCCCGGACGGCCTCCCCCTTCGTCACGCATGATCCGAGTCAGCGGCGCCAGTCGTCGTAGTCGTCGTCCTCGTCCCACCGGGACGAGGGCACGTCCGCGTCGTGCTCATCGGACAGCACACCACCACTGCGTTGGCTGGTAGGGCTTCCCGAGAGCTCACGCTGAAGGCTCGCGAAGTCGGTCGGCGCTGAGCTGTACTTCAGCTCGCGTGCGACCTTGGTCTGCTTTGCCTTAGCCCGGCCACGGCCCATGGCTGACCCCCTCGCGTCACTGCGGGGCGGCCTGGGGTTTGTTGGCGGCCCCGTTCGAATTAATACTCTTCCTGACAGACACTTTAGCGTGTGTCCGGCGGTCGCGCTTCCAGGAGTGGGGGAAGAACTCCCGAACGGACCCCGTTTGCCCGGTTGTCGCCGTGTGTCCTGGCTCTTAGAGTACGCCGGGAATTGTCCGGATCACCCCGACTCGAGCACCGCCGCCGAGCACCGGTTGGGCCGCCAATTCGGTGTGCGCCTCGGTCCAGTCGACGCCCATCCGTTGCAGAATCGCCAGCGTCAGGGGCATCCGCGCGCGGTCGTGCCCGTCGTCGATCTTGTACGCGAAAGCCCTTCCGTCGGGCAACGCGCCCGCGTGCACACCGTCGGCCCCGATCTTGCAGACCAGCCCCGGGGTAGCCGCCATGGCCAGCAAATCGGGCGCGTTCGTGCCCGAAATCACTCGGGGATGGGCGCGGATGGCGTCGGCGACTCGGCGCGGCGGGGTGCCGGGCTCGGCGGTTGCCATGGTCGCGAAGGCGCGGGCCAGGTTCATCAGCGAGACCGGGATGATGGGCAGGCCGCAGCCGTCGATGCCGAGATCGGTCTCCGGTTCGCCGGTGAGCTCGGTGACGTTCGCGATCACCGCCCGCTGCAACGGGTGCGTCTCGTCGAGGTAGCCCTCGGTCGGCCAGCCGTTGATCGCGCAGGTCGCCAGCATCGCGGCGTGCTTGCCGGAGCAGTTCATGTAGATCCGGCGCGGTTCGTCGCCGGTCAGCGCGGCGGCTCGGGCCCGCTCCTCGAACGGCAGGTCGGGCGGGCACTCCAGCGCCTTCTCGGGAAAGCCGAACCGGTCGAGCAGCCGCTGGACAAGGGCGACGTGGTCGGGCTCACCGAAGTGCGACGCGGTGGCGATGGCCAGCTCGGCCTCGTCGACCGGCTCGAAACCGTTGCGCAGCAGCGTGATCGCCTGCATCGGCTTGTTGGTCGAGCGCGGGAAGATCGGCACGTGCACCTCGCCGAGCTGGTGCGTCGGCTCGCCGTGGGCATCGAGGATCACCACGGATCCGCGGTGCACGCATTCGCGGAATCCGGAGCGGACGACCTCGACGAGTTCGATACTCATCGCGCGCCCTCCGTCGACAGTTCGCCGCGGCGTTCGGCGGCGCGGGCGGCGTTGGCGTACCGGCGGGCGTGCCTGTCGATCTGCATCCTGATGTCGTCGGAGACGGTGGACTCGTGCTCGAGCAGGGTGGCGAGCCGGTCCATGTCGTCGCCGGTGAACACGTCGCGCACCGTGATGCCGTGCTCAGGGACGTGCACCACCTCGACCGGATCACCGGCGCCGATCGTGCCCTCGGTGAGAACGCGCAGGTAGGCGCCGGTGTCGCTGCGCAGCGTGAAGCGCTTGACCCACTGCGCCTCGCCGGACCAGTGCTGGAAGGTGGCGCACGGGACGCGCGGCGCGCTCACCTCGAGCAGGGTGTCGCCGATCGCCCAGCGGGCGCCGATCACCGCGTCGCTCACCGCCAAACCGCTGATGCGCAGGTTCTCGCCGAACCAGCCCGCGGGCAACTCCCTGCCGAGTTCGTCGCCCCAGCGCCGCGCGTCGTGCTCGGCGTAGGCGTAGACCGCCTGGTGCACGCCGCCGTGATGCTTGGTGTCGCAGACGTGATCGCCGTCCAGACCGAGGGCCCGCACGCCGACGCGACCGGTGACGGGTCGCTTGTCGATGGCGGTGCGACCGACCCTGGTCGGCACCTCCAGATCGGCGTGCACCACGCAGACCGCGAGCACGCGGGCGGTGTCATCGCTGCGCATCGGCGCCGCTCCCTTCGTCGAGTGGGTGGGGATCGCGAGGCTCGGCGTCGAGCGAATTCGGGCGGATCACCGTCCGCGCAGCCGGTCGACGGCGAGACGGCCGGCCTGCGGCGCGTCCTCGGCGGGGACCGAATCGGGATCGATGGAGGCGGCGGACGGCCCCGCGACCAGCGCGGTGTCGACCGGGATCGCGCGCTTGATCAAGGCGAGCGCGATCGGTCCCAGCTCGTAGTGGTCGACGACGGTGCCGAGCCTGCCGACGGCGCGACCACCCGCGGTGACGTCCGTGCCGGGCGTCGGCCGCTCGTCGGCGGAGCCGTCCAGGTGCAGCAGCACCAGGTGGCGCGGCGGTTTGCCCAGGTTGTGCACTCGCGCAACGGTTTCCTGGCCGCGGTAGCAGCCCTTGTCCAGGTGCACGGCGCCGTGTTCGTCGGGACCGCCGATCCAGCGGGCCTCGTGCGGGATGGTGCGTTCGTCGGTGTCGCGGCCGATGCGCGGCCGCAGTGCGGTCACCCGCAGCGCCTCGAAGGCCCACATGCCCGCCGGTTCGGCGCCCGCTTCGGTGAGCTTGCCCCACCATTCGGTCAGCCGCTCGCGGGGAATCACCAGATCGAAGGAGTCGGCGGTCGGCCACGGCATGCGGCGCAGGAAACCGCCGCCGGGCAGCGGGACGGCCGCGTAGGTATCGGGCAGTTCGGCAACGCCGAGGGCTGCGGTCAGGTCGCGCGCACGCGGACCGAGCAGGCTCAGCACCGCGTGATCGGTGGCCTCGCGCGGCTGGGCGTCGGCCCAGAACACCATCTTGCGCAGGAAGTCGAGCAGGGCGGGGCCGTGGTCGGCCTCGGTGTCGATCCAGACCGTGTCGTCCAGATCGGTGAGCACGAAGTGGTGCTGCACGCGACCGTTGAGATCGAGATCCAGATTCTCCGCGGATTGTCCGTCGGCCAGGTTCGCCACGTGCTGGCTGGAGATGGTGTGCAGCCAGGTCAGGCGTTCGGCGCCGGTGATGGACAGGACGAAGCGGTGCGAGCGATCGACGATCGCGACGCGTTCGGCGGCGGCCCGTTGCTCCCCGAACGGATTGCCGTAGTGCCACGCCACGGCGGCATCCTGGGTGCCGGGCGGACCCGCGACGGCGCCCGGAACGGAAAGGACAGGGCTGGGTGCATCGACCACGGACACGTCTTCCACTGTAGTGGCACAGCCGGACGGCGGTCCGCGCGCGGCCGAAGCGCGCACCGGCGGCATGGCCACAACGGTGGTCCGCGACGCGCGAGCCCTCGGGTTTCGCGGCGTGGCAAACATAGGCAAGGGCAGCACATACCGCCTACGCTCGTCGCATGGTAGATCGGGTTCTTGTCACTCTCGACGGCGTCGTCCAGGACGCGGACGCGCCGTTGCTGTACGCCGACGACATCGGGGTGCTGCGCGGCGACGGTGTCTTCGAAACGGTGCTCGTGCGCGGTGGAAGCGCGTGTGCGCTCGAATTCCACCTCGGCAGGCTACGCCGCTCGGCGCAGGCGCTGGAACTACCGGAACCCGAACTGAGCCGTTGGCGCGAGGCCGTGGAGACCGCGGCGAAGGAGTGGGGCACCGAGGACGAGGGGATCATGCGGCTGGTGCTGACCCGCGGTCGCGACAGCGAGCTGTCCGGCGCGCGCTCCAGCGTCAAGTCGGGCGATCTCGCCGCGGCGGTTCCGGTGCCGACCTCCTACGTGCTGGTGATGCCGGTGCCCGAGCGGGTGGCGAAGGCGCGCACCGAGGGCGTCTCGGTGGTGACGCTGCCGCGCGGTATCTCCATCGATCTGGCCCAGGCCGCGCCGTGGCAGCTGCTCGGCGCGAAAACCCTGTCCTACGCGACGAATATGGCCGCGCTGCGGTTCGCGCACCGGATGGGCGCCGACGACGTGATCTTCACGAGCACCGAGAACCGGGTGCTGGAGGGTCCGCGCTCCACGGTGGTGATCGCGCGCGACAAGAAGCTGATCACGCCGCCCGCGAAGAACGGTGTGCTGCCCGGCGTCACCCAGCGCGCGCTGTTCGCCGAGGCGGAGAAGGCGGGCTGGACGTGCAGCTACGAGTTGCTCTTCACCGCGGATTTGCTGACCTGCGACAGCATCTGGATGCTCTCCAGCATCAGCCTTGCGGCGCGGGTGAATTCGCTGGACGGTTTGCGAATGTCCGCGCCGGACAACGCGCAGGAGATCATCGACCTGGTCGATCGCGGTATCGATCGGGCGGGAGCCATCGGGGATTGGTGAGGTGACGTCCGCCTCTTCGGGGCGGACAACCTTCGCCTACCGAGGCGCCGTGTCCTAACGCACGTTGATTGCCGGACCCCGGCACGTAGCATTTACTACGACATGTCGTAGACATTGCTGGAGGGTCGGATGAGTGTGCTGGACATCTCGCGTTGGCAGTTCGGTATCACGACCGTCTACCACTTCGTGTTCGTCCCGCTGACCATCGGGCTCGCCCCGCTCGTCGCGGGCATGCAGACCGCTTGGGTGATCACCGGCAAGGATCACTGGTACCGGCTGACGAAGTTCTTCGGCAAGCTGTTCCTGATCAACTTCGCGCTCGGCGTCGCCACCGGCATCGTGCAGGAATTCCAGTTCGGCATGAACTGGAGCGAATACTCCCGCTTCGTCGGCGACGTGTTCGGCGCGCCGCTCGCGCTGGAAGCCCTCGTCGCCTTTTTCCTCGAATCGACCTTCATCGGTCTGTGGATCTTCGGCTGGACGCGGCTGCCGAAACTCTTGCACCTCGGCGCGATCTGGATGGTCGCGATCGGCGTGAACGCCTCGGCCTATTTCATCGTCGCCGCCAACTCGTTCATGCAGCACCCGGTCGGTGCGAGGTACAACCCGGAACGCGGGCGCGCGGAGCTCACCAGCATCTGGGAGGTGCTCACCAACAACACGACGCTGGCGGCCTTCCCGCACGTGGTCGCGGGCTCGTTCCTCACCGCGGGCACCTTCGTCGCGGGTATCGCGGGCTGGTGGATGGTGCGCAACGCGCGCAGCGGCGACCCGGCGAAGGCGGCCGAGGCGCGCACCATGTGGCGTTCGGGCGGGCGCGCGGGCATGTGGGTGATCGTGGTCTCGGGTCTCGCGCTGGTGCTCAGCGGCGACATCCAGGGCAAGCTGATGTTCGAGCAGCAGCCGATGAAGATGGCCTCGGCGGAATCGTTGTGCCACACCGCGACCGATCCGCACTTCTCGGTGCTCACCGTCGGCACGCACAACAACTGCGACAGCGTCACCCACGTCGTCGAGGTGCCGTACGTGCTGCCGTACCTGGCCAAGGGCGAGTTCAGCGACGTCACCCTCGACGGTGTGCAGGATCTCCAGAAGGCCTACATCGAGAAGTACGGTCCCGGCGACTACCGGCCCAACCTCTTCGTCACCTACTGGTCGTTCCGCGCGATGATCGGCCTCGCCGCGGGCTCGCTGCTGCTCGTGCTCGCCGGACTGTGGCTCACCAGGCGCGGGCGGGTGCCGGACCAGCGGTGGTACTCGTGGCTGAGTCTGCTTGCCATTCCGACGCCGTTCCTCGCCAACAGCGCGGGCTGGGTCTTCACCGAAATGGGCCGCCAGCCTTGGGTCGTTGTGCCGAACCCGACCGGTGACCCCAACTTGCGGATGACGGTGCAGCAGGGCGTCTCGGACCACTCGGCGGGCACCGTGATCACCTCGTTGGTGGTGTTCACCTTGCTCTACGGCGTGCTCGCGGTGGTGTGGTTCTACCTGATGCGGCGGTACGTGATCGCCGGTCCTGAGCAGCCGCACGCGCAGGAACCTGAGGGCCCGGACGACACGGGCGGTCCCGGCGACCGCAAGGGCGCCGAAGAACCTGCCGTCGAACAGCTTTCGTTCGCGTACTGAGGAGACCGACGATGAATCTGCAAGAGTTCTGGTTCGTTCTGATCGGCGTCCTGTTCACCGGCTACTTCGTGCTGGAGGGCTTCGACTTCGGCGTCGGCATGCTGATGCCGATCCTCGGCAAGGGCAGCGACACCCGGCGTCGCGTGGTGCTCAACACCATCGGCCCGGTGTGGGACGGCAACGAGGTGTGGCTGATCACCGCGGCGGGCGCGATGTTCGCGGCCTTCCCTGAGTGGTACGCGAGCCTCTTCTCCGGGTTCTACTTCGTGCTGCTGCTGATCCTGATCGCGCTGATCCTGCGCATCTGCGCCATCGAATACCGCGCGAAGATCGACGATCCGGTCTGGCGGGCCCGCTGCGACATCGGTATCGGCATCGGTTCCTGGGTCCCTGCGCTCGCGTGGGGCTGGGTGTTCGCCAACATCGTGCGCGGGGTGCCGCTGAACGAGGAGAAGCAGATCGTCGGCACGGTGGCGGACCTGTTCAGCCCGTACGCGCTGCTCGGCGCGCTGACCACCGGCCTGCTGTTCCTGCTGCACGGCGCGATCTTCGTCAACCTCAAGACCGGCGGCGAAGTGCGGGCCGACTCGGTGCGTATCGCGCGGCTGCTGCTCGCGCCGACCGCGCTCGTCGTCGGCGGTTTCGGCCTCTGGACGCAGCTGGCCTACGGTGCCGACTGGACCTGGATCGCGTTGGGCGTGGCGGCTTTCGGGCTCCTGGTCGCGGCGGTGGCGGTATTCGCCGAACGCGACGGATGGGCGTTCACCGGAACCACCTTCGCCATCGCGGCCGCCACGGTGCTGCTGTTCGGCTCGCTGTTCCCGAACGTGTTGCCCTCCACCATCGATGACGCCTTCCACCTCACCATCGACAACGCGTCGTCCACGCCGTACACGCTGAAGGTGATGAGCTGGGCGGCGGTGATCGTCACGCCGGTGGTACTCGGCTACCAAGCGTGGACCTACTGGGTCTTCCGCAAACGCCTGACGGTGGACCACATTCCGGCGCACATCGGTCTGCCGCCGAGGCCGGGCAAGGACTGATCGGCCATGGCACGTCCGCCCGTCGACCCGCGCCTGTGGCGGTATGCCCGCTCGGCACGCCGGTATCTGGTGCTGAGTGTCGGGTTGTCCGTGGTGATCACGGTGTCGATCGTGGTCACCGCGGTGACGTTGGCTCGGGTGCTTGCCGGGGTCATCACCGATCCGGGCGCACGCGGGTTCGGCTCGTGGACAACCGAACTCGCGGTGCTGGTCGTATCGGTCGGTGCGCGGGTGGCGGCGAGTTGGGTGCAGGCCAGGGTGGCGCATCGATCCGGTGCCGGGGTGGTCGCGGAGCTCGAGACGGCGGTGTTGGCGGCCGGTGCGCGACTGTCACCGCGCGAATTGGAGAGCCGGAGAACCGAGCTGGCTGTTGTGGTCGGGACCGGTCTCTCGGGGCTGCGCGGCTATCTCAGCGGGTACCTGCCCGCGCTGTTGCTCGCGGTGCTGGTGCCGCCGATCGTGTTGGCGGTCATCGCGATACACGATCCGGTATCCGGTGGGATCGCGGTGGTCACGTTGCCGCTCATTCCGATCTTCATGGTGCTGATCGGGTTGCTGACGCAGGGGCGGGCGGCGGCGACGCTGGAGGCGACGACTCGACTGTCGGACCAGTTGCTGGATTTGTTCGCCGGGATGCCGACGTTGCGCGCGTTGGGGAGGGAAGGCGGCGCGGCACAGTCGGCCGCGGGTTCGCCAGCGGAGCCAGGCGCGGCGGTGTCTCGATCGGAGACGAGCTCGGCGCGTGCGCGGCAGGACGAGAGATCGGCGCGGCGGGATGCCGAGTCGGAGGGTGCGCGTCGGGCAGGCGACGGGCGAGCTCGGACGATGGAGCATCGCGTCCGCGAGCTCGGCGACGCGCTGCGATCGCGCACCATGCGGGCGCTGCGGATCGCGTTCCTGTCCTCGATGGTGCTGGAGCTGCTCGCGACGCTGAGCGTGGCATTGATCGCGGTATCCATCGGTCTGCGCCTGGTCTACGGCGGGATGAGCCTGTACGACGGGTTGGTCGCGCTGATTCTCGCGCCCGAGGTGTACTTGCCGCTGCGGATGGTGGGGGAGCGGTTCCACGCGGCACAGGACGGGATGGCGGCGGCGGACAAGGCGTTCGCCATTCTGGAGCCGGACGAGGCACCCGACCTGGGTGCCGGACGCTCGGTGGTCGCAAGCGCTGAGCTGTTCGCGGCATCGGAGACCGAGTCGCCCGGCCGCATCGAGCTTCGCGAACTCGGTGTTCGGGCGCGGGACGGGTTGGCGCCGGATGGGCTTTCCGCGGTGTTGCTTCCGGGCGCGGTGACCGTGCTGACCGGGCCCAATGGGAGCGGCAAGTCGACGGCGTTCCTCGCGATGCTCGGTCTGGTGCGGCCGGAGAGCGGGTGTGTACTGGTCGACGGAACCGATGTGCGCGAGCTGGACGCCGAGGCGTGGTGGGCGCGGGTGGCCTGGCTGCCGCAGCGGCCGGTGCTGGTGCCCGGGACGTTGCGGGAGAACCTGGAACTGCTCGGCGCGCGGGCGGCCGACGATTCGGATCGCGGGGCGGTCCTCGAAGCCGCTTGCGCCGCTACCGGATTCGACGCCGTGCTGGACGAGTTGCCGCAGCGCTGGGACACCGTCGTCGGCGCGGGCGGCACCGGCTTGTCCCTCGGCCAGCGCCAGCGCCTCGCCCTGACCAGGGTGCTCGCCGCCGACCGCCCCATCCTCCTGCTCGACGAGCCGACGGCCCACCTGGACGCCGCGAGCGAATCCGCCGTCCTCGCCGCCCTCCGCGCCAAAGCACGCGACGGAGCCACGGTCGTCGTCATCGGCCACCGCGCCACGGTCCTGGCCGCCGCCGATCACGTTGTGCCCGTACGGGCGTCGGTCTTCGACGGGGTGGTGAGCGGATCATGAGTATCGCGCGTGCGGTGACCGACGCCGGGGACGGCGTTCGTCCCGCGGGCGGGTCGATCTCTGACGACTTCCGCAGGATGTGGGGTCTGCTGGAGCTTTCCCCGTGGCGGGTCGCGGTGGCGGTCGGTTGGGGCGTGCTGGCGCTCGGGAGTGGGCTCGGGCTGGCGGCATTGGCGGCGTGGTTGATCGCGCGGGCGTGGCAGATGCCGCCGGTGCTGGATTTGAGCGTCGCGGTGGTTTCGGTGCGGGCGCTCGGTATTTCGCGCGGACTGTGCCGGTATCTGGAAAGGCTTGCGACGCACGATGTCGCGCTGCGGTCGATGACCACCGCGCGTACGAGCGTCTACCGCACGCTGGCGGGGTCGGATGTGTGGTTGCGCCGGGCGCGCGGCACCGATACGGAGCCGCGGAGTGCGGCGCGGTTGCGGCGCGGTGATCTGCTGGTCCGGATCGGCAGCGATATCGACGATCTCGGCGCGGTCGTGGTGCGGGCGCTGGTACCGATCGTGGTCGCCATCGTGTTGGCGTTCGCCGCGATCGGGCTGCTCGCCACGATTTCTGTCGCGGCTGCGGTGATTCTCGCCCTGGCGCTCGGGGTTTCGGGCATTCTCGCGCCCTGGCTCTCGGCGCGGGCCGCGCGGGAAGCCGAGACCGCGGTGCGCGCCGACCGCGCCGAATTCACCGCGCAAGCGCTCACCGTGCTGGACCACGCGGCCGAACTGCGCGTCGCCGGACGACTGGACGCGGCGCTGGCGACGGCGAAGAAGGCGGGCGAACGCGCGGTCGCCGCCGAGGACAAAGCCGCGTCCCACACCGCGTCGGCCGCCGCGGCGACACCGCTCGCCATCGGGGCCAGCGTGCTCGGCGCCCTGCTCATCGGCATCGCGATCTACGGCCCGAACGGCGGCGCGCCCGGCGCCATGACGCCCATGGCGCTCACCATCCTGGTGCTGCTGCCGCTCTCGGCATTCGAAGCGGTCGGGCCCCTACCGGCCGCCGCGCAGGCCATCACGACCGCGCGGGCCGCGCTGCGCAGGCTCTCCGCCGCCGAGGCCGCCGACCCGCGCCGAGAATCCGGACTGCGCGAACTGCCCGAGCTGCCCGCCGGTCGCCGCATCGCCGTCGTCGGTCCGAGCGGTGCGGGCAAGACCACGCTGCTCATGTCGTGGGCCGGGCTGTTCGACAATCCTCGGCCCGACACCACCTTCTTCGCCGAGGACGCCCACCTGTTCGGCACAAGCGTCCTGGAGAACCTGCGGGTCGCTCGCGGCGACATCACCGAAGCCGAAGCCGAGAAGGCGCTGCGCGCGGTCGGTTTGGGCGACTGGCTGGATTCGCTCGCGGACGGTATCCGCACCGAGCTGGTCGGCGGGGCGGCCGCGGTCTCCGGCGGACAGCGCCGCCGCCTCCTGCTCGCCCGCGCACTGCTCGCACCGGCCCGTGTCCTGCTGCTCGACGAGCCGACCGAACACCTCGAGGCCGAGGACGGCGCCGACCTGCTGCGCGCCCTGCTCGATCCCGCGAGCGGACTGGTCGACGCGGACCGCACAGTGGTGGTCGTCACACATCAGCTGCCGGACCTACATCGGGCCGACGCGGTCGTCCACGTCGACGCATCAGCCCAGGTCACGGTCGAATATCGGGCCGATTCCGCCGCGCGCGAAAATCCGTTGCCGACCTGCCGATCCTTCGCTAGTTTCGTCAGTACACGGGAAGGAGGTGGTTCGAAGAATGAGTAATTCCAGGACACGTGAGGTGGCTGTCCGCTAGCGCCACCGCTGCAGGTGGTATCCGCCCGCGCGAGGCGCCGAGCGAATACCAGGCAGTCACCCGACCCCCGAGCCCCCGGTCTTGTCCGACCGGGACCCGCGCAGGTTCCGAACCCGCCGGGTACGGCTCGGGGGTCGTTCCATTTCCGCAGCCCTGCTTGCGCGGTGCTCGTCGGCATCTTTCACGATCGGCTGAAGATCGGCGTGCCCTTTCCGATCGACATCGACCTGACGACGATCGGGGAGCGGGGCTGATTCAGCCGATGTAGCGCTGGAGGCGGGCGGAGAGGCGGGGTTCGAGGGGGCCGTCGGCGACGATGCGCTCCTCGACGTAGGCGAGGTCGCCGCCTTCGATGATGCCGTAGAGGCGCTTGGCTCCGCCGACGACGACGCCGGACTGGCTGCGGATCACCACGTCGGTGGCCAACTCCCAGGAGGACTGGGTGAGCGCGGTGCCGTAGAAGAGCTCGACGATGCCGGAGCTGTGGGTCAGCAGCAACTCGATGACCTCGTCGTTGCCGTCGATGCCGACCCGCCAGAAACCGCTTTCGCGGAGATCGGGTCCGCCGTAGCTGCCGTCTTCCTCGATGACCCAGGAGCGGGAGTCCCAGGAGAGGTAGTCGCCGCCGTCGTGCGAGACGACGATCTGCTGGCCGAAGCGGTAGTCCCCGCGCTCGGGGTCGTTGCCCTCGCCTTCGCCGCGCCACACCCCGACCATGGGCAGCAGGGCCAGCATGGCGGCGCTCAGATCGGGGCCGAGCCGCAGGTTCGCGGTGTCCTCGGGCAGCGGGAGGTCCGGCAGCACCGGAATGTTGCGGGCGCCGGTCGATTTGGCGCGTTCGGCGGCCTCGGCCACGGCCTGGTCGCCGCTGCGCCGCTGCCCTTCGGCGGGAGCGCTGCCGTTCATCTGTTCACTCGCTCGCTCGGCCGGATCGGAACCTTCGCTCGCGAGGTCACTCATGATTCGGTGAACAGCCGGTAGAAGACGTACAGACCGAACCAGCCGATCAGCACGGACACCAGGACCAGCAGAATTTCGAAGAAGAGGACCACGTCTCGGAGTCTAACGAGCGCCACTTCCGGGCAACACAACGGCCCCGGAGCTTCCGCGGGGGAAGCGCCGGGGCCGTTGGGGTTCGACGTGCCTTACTTGGCGACCGCGACGTCCACGGCGTGGATGCCCGCGCCCTCGGGACGGACCTCGGCCGAGCCGTTGCCCGCGGCGGACAGCGCGCGCACGGTCCACGAGCCCGGAGCCGCGAAGAAGCGGAAGTCACCGGTGCCGGAGGCGACGACCTCGGCGGTGAAGTCACCGTTGCCGTCGAGCAGACGCACGAACGCGCCGCCGACCGGCTGACCGTCGGTGCTCAGGACACGGCCGGTGATGACCGTCTCCTTCTCCACGTCGACGCCTGCGGGGATGGCCTGACCCTGGGTAGGTGCTGCACACATATTGATTACGCTCCCAACTCGATCGGTGCACCGACGAGAGAGCCGTACTCGGTCCAGCTCCCGTCGTAG
Source organism: Nocardia amikacinitolerans (assembly GCF_900215415.1). Taxonomy (NCBI): domain Bacteria; kingdom Bacillati; phylum Actinomycetota; class Actinomycetes; order Mycobacteriales; family Nocardiaceae; genus Nocardia; species Nocardia amikacinitolerans. The sequence goes on from NZ_OBEG01000007.1 coordinate 365,339, forward strand.
TTCTTGACGTTCTGGTGGCCGAGCAGCTCCTGCAGCACGAACCAGGTGTGCGAGGAACGCTCGCCGATGCGGCAGTAGGCGATGGTGTCCTTCTCGCCGTCCAGACCGGCTTCCTTGTAGATCTCGGCGAGCTCGGCGTCGGACTTGAAGGTGCCGTCCTCGTTGGCCGCCTTGCTCCACGGCACGTTGATGGCGCCCGGGATGTGGCCGGGACGCTGGCTCTGCTCCTGCGGCAGGTGCGCGGGAGCGAGGATCTTGCCCGAGAACTCGTCGGGCGAACGCACGTCGACCAGGTTCTTGGTGCCGATGGCCGCGATGACCTCGTCGCGGAACGCGCGGATCGACAGGTCGGGCGCCGACGCCTTGTACTGGGTGGCGGGACGGTTCACGGCCTCGGTGGACAGCGGACGACCGTCCAGCTCCCACTTCTTCCGGCCGCCGTCGAGCAGCTTGACGTTGTTGTGGCCGTACAGCTTGAAGTACCAGTAGGCGTACGCGGCGAACCAGTTGTTGTTGCCGCCGTAGAGGATGACCTCGTCGTCGTTCGAGATGCCGCGCGCCGAGAGCAGATCGGAGAACTGCTCCTGGTTCACGAAGTCACGACGAACCTGATCCTGCAGGTCCTTCTTCCAATCGAGCCGGACGGCGCCCTCGATGTGACCGCCGTCGTAGGCGGAGGTGTCCTCATCGACCTCGACGAAGACGACGCCGGGGGCGTTGAGGTTCTCTTCGGCCCAGTCAACGGAGACCAGGACATCGGAGCGAGCCATTGTGTTCCTTTCAGATATGACTTGCAGGGTCAGTTCGGTGCCGAGACCGCGGCGGGAGCGTCAGGCCCGGAGGCGGAAGCCTGCGTAACCACGGAGGGCCCGCGGACGGCGCCGTGGACCTTGTTCCGGCGAAGGCGGGCCACCAGCGGATAGATCTGGCAGCCCAGGCAGATCCCGAACGCCGCGTTCAGGAACGCCGCGAACAGGGCGAAGCCGGCGAACACCGCGCCGACGACTGTGGAGCCGAGCGCGAAGCCCAGCAGGCTGACGGCCGCGAACACGAAGCCGAGCAGCTGCGCGAATCGCAGCGGCGGCGTCGGCTCGGTCTCGCTGACGGGAGCGAGGCGCGGCGCGAGGAACGTGGCGAAGATTCGGCCGTACGGGTGCCTGCGCGGACCGGCGGCCGCGCCGATCGCGAAGACGACCGCCTGCAGCGCGATCAGGACCGCGGCGGCGACGGGCGAGACGGCCGCGGCCAGCAGCACAAGGACGAGGACGGCGGTGGTCACCCAGGCCGCGAAGCGCGGCCCGCGCACGTCGACGCGGTCGCTCGCGAGGGGAATGGCTTGATCTTCGGAAGTGTTCCGGGTTTCGGTGGACATTGTGCGTACTCCTGCGCTGAATGCGTTGATTGGCTGGAAAGTTGCCAGTTCGCCGGGGGATCGTGAGATCACTCGCGCGGCGGGCAGCGGTCGGCGTCAGGAAAGACTGAGAAGCCGACCGATCAGCGGCACAGGCAGCAACAACCACCGAGCCGACACAGATCAACTGTGCGGCGTCGGGTGAGCATCAGCTCGTGGTTGGCTTGCACGAGAGGCAGTTTACCCAATTGGGACGGAGAATTGGACCCGGGGTACGTCACAGTCGCCATCCGACGGCGTCAGGGCTGGTTTTGCCCCGTCAAGGGGGCCAACGCGGAGCGGAGATCGCCCGCCTTGGGCACGCCCGAAATGCGGAAGCGCTCCTTGCCCTCGACGTCGAAGACGAACGTCGTCGGTAGCGACAGCACGTTCAGCTCCTTGGCCAGCGCGGGTTCGGCGTCGATGTCGACCTCGATGTCCTGCGGCGGACGCGGGGTCTCCGCCAGATCCGTCGCGACTCCGGCAACCACCCGGCGAACCGCGTCGCACGGTCCGCACCAGTCGGCGGAGAAGTGCAGCACCGCCGGACCCGAGCCGGTGACGCCCACCGCGGCGAGCAGGTCGGCGCGCGCGGAGCCCGTTTCGTTGGGAGCGGCCGCCCGCAACTTGCCGTGCCGGCCCCGCAGCGCCAGCCCGACGGCGAGCGCGATGATCAGAACGAAAGCGAGCAGTGTGATTTCGGTCATGGTCTCTGCAGCCGGTCCAGGTCGATCGTCACGTTCTCTCCCTTGCCCTCGACCAAGATCTGCCCGCCAAGCGCGAACACCTTGGTCGGGCGCACGCCGAAGGGCAGGTCCTTCGTATCGATAGTGCGTGTGAAGCGCGCGAGGACGGCGGGACGGTCGGCTTCGGGGACGACGGCCGTGGTGGTCAGGTCGGTGTCGCTGCTGCGGTAGAAGCCGGTGGCGACGATCTTGACCTGGTCGCCGTCGAGCGTCAGCTCGGCTTGCACCGCGACCTTGTCACCGTTCTGCGCGCCGGACTTGCCGGGCTGGGCGGTGCTGCCCGGCAGTGTGCCGGTGAGCACCAGGGCGCCCTCGGTCGTCATGCCGGTGCCGCCGGAGCCGCCCGTTCCGTCCGATTTGTCCGCAGGGCGCGAATGCACTTGCAGATCGGGGATATTGAAGAGGCGACCGAGTTCGACCGGTTCGATGCGCATCGCCGCCTGCACCTTCTCCACCGGCACCTTGCGCACGTTGCCGTCGGCCAGGTCGCTCATGCTCGTGTGCACGCCGGTGAGCGTCGCGTCCACCGAGATCTCGCCGGGAATGTCGGGGCGGACGACGGCCGCGCGGATCACCATGCTCTGGTACCGGCCGTCGAGGGCCTGGCCGAGGAACGGGAAGCCGTGAATGGTCACCTCGGGGTCGGCGCTGAGATCGGCTCCCTCGCGCAGGGTGCGCGAGACGCGGTACTCGGAGTAGGCGGCGGCGCCGAAATCGACGACGACCGCCAAACCCGCGAGACACAGCAGTCCGATGATCAGCTTGCGCATGCCATGAACAGTAATGCGATGGCGTCTCGGGGGTCGCGACGGTCTCACCGGTCACCCGGATGGCGAGGTCATCGGGGTCGACGCGCTAATCTTGCACTCGATTACCTATGAATTAGCGATGTGGCTTTCGGCAACGCTGCTGTTGCCCCGGCGCTACGAGATGGGAGGAGGGCTTGTGGAGCTGCTCCTGCTGACCTCCGACCCCAACCCCGAGTCGGTGTTGCCGTCGCTCGCGCTGCTCGCGCACAACGTGCGGCCCGCCCCGACCGAGGTGGCGTCGCTGTTGGAGGCGGGTACCGCCGATGTCGCGCTGGTCGACGCCCGCACCGATCTCGCCGCCGCGCGTGGACTCTGCCGTCTGCTCGGCAGCACCGGCTCGTCGGTACCGGTCGTCGCGGTGCTCACCGAGGGCGGCCTCGTCGCGGTGAACGCGGACTGGGGTCTGGACGACATCCTGCTGCCCGGCACCGGCCCCGCCGAACTCGACGCTCGGCTGCGCCTGCTCGTCGGCCGCAACGGCGGCGTGGCGAGCCCCGAGAACACGGGCAAGATCACCCTCGGCGAGCTCGTCATCGATGAGGGCACGTACACCGCCCGGCTGCGCGGCCGCCCACTCGACCTCACTTACAAGGAGTTCGAGCTCCTCAAGTACCTCGCTCAGCACGCGGGCCGGGTGTTCACCCGCGCCCAGCTGCTGCAAGAAGTGTGGGGCTACGACTTCTTCGGCGGTACCCGCACCGTCGACGTGCACGTCCGCCGCCTGCGCGCCAAGCTCGGCAGCGAATACGAATCGCTCATCGGCACGGTCCGCAACGTCGGCTACAAGGCGGTCCGCCCCGCCCGCACCGCCGCCAAGGGCGAGCCCGTCACCTTCTCCGACGACGATTCCGAAGGCGACGACTCCACCCTGACGCCCGTCAACGGTTCGGTGCCGTAGGGGCCGAGCGAAACCACCCCGACCGAATGTCACCCCCACCGGCCCACACCGACTAGAGGTCACCCCACCCGACACGGGGCGCGGTGGACTGGATGTCACCTTCACCGGTCGGGACCGACTGGTGGGCACCTTCACTCGACACGGGGCGCGGTGGATTGAATGTCACCTTCACCGGTCGGGACCGACTGGTGGGCACCTTCACTCGACACGGGGCGCGGGGGATTGAATGTCACCTTTGGCGGGTGCGACTGGCTCGGGGGCGCCTTTGGTCGGCGTGGGGGCGTGGCATTCTGGGTGGCGTCGGATGGGAGAGGGGTAGGTCGTGGTCGAGGTGCGATGGGTCGACGAGCTGGATGCCGATGCCGCGCGGGCGGTGCGGGAGTTGCTCGGGCGGGCCACCTCCGTCGATGGCGTGGCGCCCGTTTCCGAGCAGGCCGTGCTCTCGTTGAGCGAGCGGGGTGCGGCGCGGCATCTGGTCGCCGAGCGTGCGGGCGTGATCGTCGGGTACGCCAATCTCGTTGCGGCGCATGGTGATCACCCAGCTATGACGGAGGTGGCCGTGGATCCGGAGGCGCGCGGGGGAGGCGTCGGAACCGAACTCGTGCGCGCCTCGCTGGCGGAAGGCGGGGCGGGGACACGGGTGTGGGCGCACGGCGATCGACCCGCTGCCAAGGTGGTCGCTGCGCGGCTCGGCCTGGTGACCGCGCGCGAGTTGTGGCAGATGCGGCGCCCGCTGGCAACGCCGGAGCTACCCGAGCTGACGGTGCCGGACGGAATCGTTCTGCGCACCTATTCGGGCCCCGTCGACGACGCCGAACTGCTGCGCGTCAACAACGCCGCCTTCAGCTGGCATCCCGAGCAGGGCGGCTGGACCGAGCGCGAAATCGACGTGCGTCGCGCCGAACCGTGGTTCGACCCGAAAGGCCTGTTCATCGCGACCGCCGCCGACGACCCCTCGCGCATCCTCGGCTTCCACTGGACCAAGGTGCACCACGAGGAGAACCCCCCGGTCGGCGAGGTCTACATCGTCGGCATCGATCCCGCGGCCCAAGGCCGCGGTCTCGGCCGCCTGCTCACCCTCGCGGGCTTGCACCACCTGCGCGACCGTGGTCTCCGGGAAGTCTTGCTGTACACCGAAGCCGACAACACCGCCGCCGTCCACACGTACACCCGCCTCGGCTTCACCACCGCCCACGTCGACGTCGCTTACGCCGCGGAACAGTGAGGCCGGCCGCGGACAGCCGCCCGCAGCCTCAACGTTTCCAGCGGACTCGTACAGGCTCCCGCCGACCGGCCGACGCCGAACCGGATCGGACCTGACCGTCCGGGCTCGCGCGCATCCGATGCGATCGGCTCGCCCCTGGACAGGAAGCCGAGTCGATGGCCCTGCTCGCGCGGCAGGAGGACCGGATCGGGCATCGTCACCGGGAACCGGCCACCGGCCGAAAGTCGACAGCGACACCAACGAGACATGGCGCGAAAGTGACCTGCCGGGGCCGACCAGTAAAGCTGCGGCAAATGTCACACAAAACAGACCCAATCGCGAAGGGCTGTTCACCTTGCGTTCACTCAGCTTGGTCCAACTGTCAACCGGGCGACTTTACGTTACTTAAGGGCAGTGCAGCCGCTGCCTGGTGCGCAAGTTCCCCGCGAACGGCACCACGAAACCCGCCCGGGCCGGTGAGGGACCGGGCGTGTCGGACGCGATTCCCGGAGGAATAGTGAATCTCAAGCGCAGCAGCGCCCTGGTCGGTGTGCTGGCCGCCGTCGCCATGCCCCTTGCCGCCTGTGGCAGCGACGACAACACCACCGGCGATCCGAGCAACGCCGCCAACACCAGCGTCGCCTGCGGCGGCAAGAAGTCGCTGAAGGCAAGCGGTGCGTCTTCGCAGAAGAACGCCATGGAGCGCTTCATCGCCGCCTACGAGGCGAACTGCGACGGCTACACCCTGAACTACACCTCCAGCGGCTCCGGCGCGGGCGTCAACGAGTTCATCGGCGGCCAGACCGACTTCGGTGGCTCCGACTCGCCGCTCAGCTCGAAGAAGGAAGAGCCCGCCAAGGCTCAGGAGCGCTGCGGCGCCCCGGCGTGGAACCTGCCGACCGTCTTCGGCCCGATCGCCATCACCTACAACATCGACGGCGTGACCGACCTGGTGCTCGACGGCCCGACCGCCGCCAAGGTGTTCAACGGCGCCGTCACCACCTGGGACGCCCCCGAGATCAAGGCGCTCAACCCGAACGCCAAGCTCCCCTCGGAGAAGATCGCCGTGATCTTCCGCTCGGACGAGTCGGGCACCACCGACAACTTCCAGCTCTACCTGGACGCCGCCTCCGACGGCGCGTGGGGCAAGGGCGCAGGCAAGACCTTCAACGGCGGCGTCGGCGAGGGTGCCAAGGGCAACGAGGGCACCTCGGCCGCGATCAAGAGCACCAAGAACTCGATCACCTACAACGAGTGGTCCTTCGCCAAGTCGCAGAACCTCTCCGTCGCGCAGATCGTCACCTCCGCGGGCAAGGACCCGGTGAAGCTGTCGGTCGAGACCGCGGGCAAGGCCATCGACGGCGTGAAGATCAAGGGCGAGGGCAACGACCTGGTCCTCGACACCAGCTCGTTCTACAAGCCGACCGTGGCGGGCTCCTACCCGATCATGATGGCGACCTACGAGATCGTGTGCTCGAAGTACAGCGACCCGGCGACCGGCGAAGCCGTCAAGGCGTTCCTGACCTCCGCCGTCACCAACGGCCAGAAGGGCCTGGACGAGGGCGGGTACATCCCGATCCCCGAGCAGTTCAAGACCCGCCTGACCACCGCGATCAACGCCATCTCCTGATCGCAGAACAGTCATGACCGTGCACCCTGAGGTGACCGTCGCGGGCTCGTCGGATTCGACGGGCCCGTCGGCGGCTGGAGATACTGCGCAGATGCCGAGTGATACGAACACCGAGCCGGCCCCGGTGAAGAGCCGTCCGCCCCACAGCCAGCGCGCCGAGGTGGTTTTCCGCTCGCTCGCGACGGCCGCGGGCGCGATCATCGTCGCTTCCATCGCGTTGATCGCGTTGTTCCTACTGATTCGCGCGGTGCCTTCGCTCAGAGCCGACCAGGTGAACTTCTTCACCAGCACGGAGTTCAGCACCAGCAATGCGGACAACCTGCGGTTCGGCATCCGTGACCTGCTCATGGTCACGGTGCTGAGCTCGATCTTCGCGCTGGTGATCGCGGTACCGATCGGTGTCGGCATCGCACTGTTCCTGACCCACTACGCGCCGAAAGGGTTGGCCCGCCCGTTCGCGATGCTGGTCGACCTGCTCGCCGCGGTGCCGTCGATCGTCTTCGGCCTGTGGGGATTTCTGGTGCTGGCGCCGGAGCTGGAGCCGGTGCAGCGCTTCCTGAACGAGAACCTCGGCTGGTTCTTCCTGTTCTCCGACGGCAACGTCTCGATCTCCGGCGGCGGCACGATCTTCACCGCGGGCGTCGTGCTCGCGGTGATGATCCTGCCGATCATCACCTCGGTCTCGCGTGAGGTCTTCAACTTGACGCCGGTCTCGCACATCGAGGCCGCGCAGGCGCTCGGCGCGACCAAGTGGGAGGTCGTGCGGATGACGGTGCTGCCCTACGGGCGCAGCGGCGTGATCGCGGGCTCGATGCTCGGCCTCGGTCGCGCGCTCGGCGAGACCATCGCGGTGCTCGTCGTGCTGCGTACCTCGGCACAGGCGGGCGGCTGGTCGCTGTTCGACGGCGGCTACACCTTCGCCTCCAAGATCGCTTCGGCGGCATCGGAATTCAGTTCGCCGCTGCCGACCGGTGCCTACATCGCGGCGGGCTTCGTGCTGTTCGCGCTGACGTTCGTTGTCAACGCGCTGGCCCGGCTCGCGGCAGGCGGAAAGGTGAACGGCTGATGGCAACGCTGACCAAGTTCGACCAGCCGGTCAAGGCACCGACCTTCCGGCACGTGAGCACCTCGCGGCGGCTGAAGAACCACTTCGCCACCGGCCTGGTCACCGCCTGCTTCGCCATCGCGCTCGTGCCGCTCGGCTGGGTGCTGTGGATGGTGATCAGCAAGGGCATCAGCGCGATCGCCTCCGCCGACTGGTGGCAGAAGTCGCAGAAGGGCATCCTGCCCGACCAGTTCGGCGGCGGTGTCTACCACGCCATCTACGGCACCATCGTGCAGTCGGCCGTCGCGGCGATCATCGCCGTGCCGCTCGGCATCATGGCCGCGGTCTACCTGGTCGAGTACGGCCGCGGCAGGCTCGCCAAGGTCACCACGTTCATGGTCGACATCCTGGCGGGCGTGCCGTCGATCGTCGCGGCGCTGTTCATCTTCGCGCTGTGGATCGCCACGCTCGGCGCCCCGCAGAGCGCCTTCGCGGTGTCGCTGGCGCTGGTGCTGCTGATGTTGCCCGTGGTGGTGCGCAGCACCGAGGAAATGCTGAAGCTGGTGCCGGACGAGTTGCGCGAGGCTTCCTACGCCCTCGGCATTCCCAAGTGGAAGACGATCGTGCGAATCGTCATCCCGACCGCCGCGCCCGGCATGATCAGCGGCACCCTGCTCGCGCTCGCCCGCGTCATGGGCGAGACCGCGCCGGTGCTCGTGCTCGTCGGCTACGCGAAGTCGATCAACACCAACCTCTTCGACGGCAACATGGCCTCGCTGCCGCTGCTGATCTACCAAGAGCTGGCCAACCCCGAAGCGGCGGGCCGCGAGCGAGTATGGGGCGCGGCGCTCACGCTGATCCTGCTCATCGCGCTGCTGTACCTGGCGGCGGCGGGCGTCAACAAGCTGCTCACGCGGAACCGATAGAAGCGAACGGATATTCAGATGGCCAAGCGCATCGACGTCAAAGACCTGAACATCTACTACGGCAAGTTCCACGCGGTTGCCGATGTCTCGCTCACCGTGTTGCCGCGCAGCGTGACCGCTTTTATCGGCCCGTCCGGCTGCGGTAAGTCCACCGTGCTTCGTTCGCTGAACCGCATGCACGAGGTGACCCCGAGCGCCCGCGTCGAGGGCGCCGTGCTGCTGGACGGCGAGGACATCTACGGCGCCACCGTCGACCCGGTCGGCGTGCGCCGCACCATCGGCATGGTGTTCCAGCGGCCGAACCCGTTCCCCACCATGTCGATTCGCGACAACGTGGTGGCCGGGCTGAAGCTGCAGGGCGTGCGCAACAAGAAGGAGCTCGACGAGGTCGCCGAGCGCTCGCTGCGCGGCGCCAACCTCTGGAACGAGGTCAAGGACCGTCTCGACAAGCCGGGCGGCGGCCTGTCCGGCGGTCAGCAGCAGCGTCTGTGCATCGCCCGCGCCATCGCGGTCTCGCCCGACGTGCTGCTGATGGACGAGCCCTGCTCGGCGCTCGACCCGATCTCCACGCTCGCGATCGAGGACCTGATCACCGAGCTGAAGAAGGAATTCACGATCGTCATCGTCACGCACAACATGCAGCAGGCCGCGCGCGTGAGCGACCAGACCGGCTTCTTCAACCTGGAGGCCCAGGGCAAGCCGGGCAAGCTGATCGAGATCGACGACACCGAGAAGATCTTCTCCAACCCGGGCCAGAAGGCGACGGAGGATTACATCTCCGGTCGCTTCGGCTAGGAACGAAACACCAAGGGCCCGCGCGGAAACCGCGCGGGCCTTTCGTGTCTGCGCAGATAGGCGCGCCTGGCGCTGACCGCGTGCGTCCTCGCATGGAGTTCGCAGCGGCGGCGACGTATGCGTGGCGGTGCAGAGTGCGAGTGAACTGGTCGATCCGCATACAGCTCGGCCCCGGCGTGTTCGCCGGGGCCGAGAAAGTTGTTCGCGATCCGCGCGTGCCCTCTGCTGTTGCCCGGCAGCAGTGCGCGTCGGGCGGCGCGTTCAGGCTTCGGCGTCGGGGTCCGCGGGGAGCACGCCGGTGACGAGGAAGATGACCCGGCGGCCGATCTCCACCGCGTGGTCGGCGAAACGCTCGTAGTAGCGGCCGAGCAGGGTGACGTCCACCGCCGCGGCGACGCCGTACTTCCAGTCCCGGTCCATCAGCAGGGTGAACAGGTGGCGATGCAGGTCGTCCATCGCCTCGTCGTCCTGGTTGAGCTGCGCGGCGCGCTCGGGGTCACGCGTCTCGAGCACTTCCTTGGCGCCCGCGCCCATGTTCACCGCGATGCGGCCCATCTCGGCGAAGTAGCCGTTCACCGATTCCGGCAGCGCGTGGTTCGGGTGGCGCCTGCGGGTGACCTTGGCTACGTGCAGGGCAAGCGCGCCCATCCGGTTCACGTCCTGCACGATCTGGATGGCGCTGACCACCTGGCGCAGGTCACCGGCGACCGGCGCCTGCAGCGCGAGCAGCGCGAACGCCTTCTCCTCGGCGTCGGTGATCATTTCGGCGATCCGGTCGGACTCGGTGATCACCTGCTCCGCGAGCGCGAGATCGGCCTGTAGCAGCGACTGGGTGGCCCGGTCCATGGCCGTACCCGCGAGACCGGCCATCTCGCCCAGCAGGTGGGCGAGATCGGCCATTTGCTCGTTGTAGATGACACGCATAACAGCAGACACTAGTTCCCGGCGCTGTCCAAGTCACCAACGGAGGGTGAATGGCCGGTGCCTCGGCGTCCGCGCAGCTACACCGAACGCGCCGGCAGACGTTGTCGATAGCTTCAGGAGCGGGCGAGAGTGACCGGTGTCACCGCTACGCTGGATCGCCTACTTGCAGATTTCGTCGGCCGCGTTGACGTGTTCCAGGTCCGAGGGCAGTGCGGTAGGCGTCGAATCCGTAGAGGCGCTCGTCACGACATTGGTGATCTGATCACCGACCGGCGTCGGTGCCTTGACGGTCACGCCGTTCGCCGAGTCGGCTCCGATGACGACCTCGACGATGCCGCCCAAGTCGTCGGCGGCTTCGATGGTCGCGCCGGGGATCGCGGTGGCCACGGTAGCCGCCGCGGCCTCGAGGCCGGCGCCGTAGCGGACCTTCGTGGTCGCCGAGGTGCCGTTGACGTAGTTGGTGACGTTGTAGATCGAAAAGCCCTGGTTGTCCAGCTTGGTGGCCGCTGTGCGGGCGAGACCGTCGTACCCGGAGCCGTTGGACACCAGCAGCGAGACGGTACCGGGGTCGACCGCCACGTACTTGGGCGGCTCCGGCGCCGCGGAGGTACTGGCCGGCGCATCGTCGTGCGCGGTCGGCTTCTCGCCCGGCAACGGCTGATCGTCGCGGATGGCTTTGAAGATGGCCTTGATGTCGGACTCGCGGGGGATTTCGTTGCCATAGGCCGTGGTGCCCGCGGTCGGGACGGTGATGAAGGTGACCGCGCCCGCGTCGACCTTCTGCAGCGAACGTCCCAGCATCAGCAGGTCGTTGGGTTCGACCGCGTCCACCCACGTGTGCTTGCTGAACGCATCGATGAAGTTCTTCAGCCTGCCTGGATCGAAGAGGACCTTGCTGGACAGTGCGCCGCGCAGCAGCGAGGCCAGGAAGCGCTGCTGCCGGTTGATGCGGTCGTAGTCGCTGCGTTCCTCACCGTAGACGTGCCTGGCGCGCACGTAATTCAGCGCCGTCTCGCCGTTGATGCGCTGTTTGCCCGGCTGCTCCAGGATGGTGCCGAGGACACCGTCGATGAGTGGTTTGGTCGCGCAGACCTCGACGCCATCGATCGTGTCGACCATGGTCTCGAAGCCGGCGAAGTCGATGCCGATGAAGTGATTGATCGAGGCGCCGGTCAGTCGCTGGATCGTGGTGAGGAGGCACTTCGGTCCGCCGAGGTTGTAGACGGCGTTGAGCTTGTCGCCGATCGCGGCGGGGAAGGTTTCGTTGGTGTACTGCTCTTTCTCGTTGTCCCACCCCTTGCACTGCGGCCTTGTCACATCCAGGTCGCGAGGGAAGGACACGACGACAACTCGGTTTCGGGCCTTCGGGATGTGCACGAGCATGGTGGTGTCCGCGCGGGATCCCTCGGCATCGTCCAGGGTGCCCGCGCCTAGTTGACCGTTGACGCCCGCGCGGGTATCGCTGCCGACGAGCAGATAGTTCTCGTCACCGAGCTGGGCGTTGGAATCGACGATGTCCTCGGAGTTCTCGTCGAGGGCGGAGACCTGGGTGAAGCTGTTGGTGGTCGAACGCACGTAGCTCCAGCCGCCGCCGGTGATCACCAGCACCAGCACCGCGACCAGCGTGGCGGCCGCCCGGCCCGCGGTCTTCATCCGGCGGTTGCGCCGCTGCTTCGAGGCGGCGAGCCGGGACAGCGGGGGACTGCCGACGGCCTTGGGCGGCGCCGCGATCTTGGACGTCGACTTGGCGGCGGGGGTCGCGGCGGACTCGGTCGTCGGCCACTTCGCGGTGGCGGTTTCGGGCGTCTGCGGCTCGTCGAGCGGCGGCAGGACGTCCGTGACCTCTTCGGGCTCGGCCGGATCGGCGACCCGGCGCGGTGGGGCGGCGGGTGAGGCGCCGGTGATGTCGTCGACGACGGCGGACGGAGCGCGTCGCTGTGTCGCTTGCCTGGCCGGTGTCGCCGGTGCCGCTGCTCGGCGCTTCGCGGTCTCGTCGGGCCTGCCCGCCGGTGCGGACCGGGTGGGCGCGGCTTCGGGAGCGCGGCGGGGTGGCTGAGCGGCGTTGCGTAGCGATGCGTCCGGCGCGGGACGCTGATGGCCGTCCGGGGCGCGCATGGGGCCGTCGGCCCGCTGTGCCCCAGCCGGTGCGCCGCGTTGTGGTCCTTCGTGGGCCGGGCGCTGTGCGCTTTCGGCGGCGCGCTTGGGTCCGTCGGCTCGCGGTGCCCCAGCCGGTGCACCGCGCTGTGCCCCGTCGACCGCGCCGCGCTGATGTCCATCGTGCGCACCGCGCTGTGCCCCATCGTGCGCACTGCGCTGAGATCCATCGTGCGCACTGCGCTGAGATCCATCGTGCGCACTGCGCTGAGATCCATCGTGCGCCCCGCGCTGTGGCCCTTCCGGCGCCTTGTGTTGCGGAGCCTGGTGCATACCGCGCTGCGGACCTTCCGGCGCGCGGCGTTGCTGCGGGGCGGGGCTCTCGGGCGCGCGACGCGGGGGCTCGGCGGGACGGGGTGCGGCGGCGTGGGATGGGTGCTCCGGCGCGGTCTCGGCGCGACGGTTCGGGTGGCCGCCACCGTTGTCGGCGCGGCGCCTGCGGCCGGTGCGCTCGTTGTCGACCTTCTCGACCAGATCCTGGACCGTCAGCGGCGCGGAGCCCGCGTCGGCCGCGGCATCGGCGTGCCGGGAACGGCGGGACGTGCGTGCGCCATCTCGTTCGGTGTTCTCCGCCGTGGGATAGCGCTCCCACGGGGCGCGACCTCCGGGCCGTGGCGTGCGCCCGTGCCGATCGTCACCCACCAACGAACCTCGCTTTTCGTCTTTGCTGCCCGCCGGCGCCGAGCTCGACCAGCATGACCGATTTCGCCAATGATAACGATTCCGCCACGGCGGGCCAGCCCCGGAGCGAAATCGAATTGCCGCAAAGCCGTATCCCAATTCGCTGTTGATCGGTAACCGAATGGTAGCGAAACGAGTGGCGAAACAGCTGGTACTCGGACGATTCCGACGTGTGTCGGTTTGCCCGTGTCAGCGGCGGCGGAGTCGCCCCCGATCAGCCTCCGCTGTGCATCACATCGGCAGCCGTCGGCACCGCCGGATCGTCGGGATCGTCGAGCCAACCGTGCGGCAGCGCGACCTTGCCTGGCGAACCCTGCCGCCCGCGCGGTCCCTCGGCGTCCTTCGGGAACGGCGCGGTCGGGTCGAGCTTGCCGATCAGGTCGCCGAGTTCGGTGAGACTCGACACGGTGGCGAAGGCGCGGCGCAGATCCGCGCCGACCGGGAAGCCCATGAGGTACCAGGCCATGTGCTTGCGCAGATCGCGCATGGCCTTCTCCTCGCCGAGATGGTCGGACAACAGCGCGCCGTGCCGGTGCAGCACCTCGCCGACGCGGCCGAGATTCGGCGGCTCCGGCAGTGCCTCGCCGCGCAGCGCCGCTTGCAGTTCGGCGAACAGCCACGGCCTGCCGAGGCAGCCGCGCCCGACGACGACGCCGTCGCAGCCGGTCTCGGCCATCATGCGCACCGCGTCGTCGGCGGAGAAGATGTCGCCGTTGCCGAGCACCGGGATGGTGGTCACCGCCTCCTTGAGCCGGGCGATGGCCGACCAATCGGCCTGGCCGGAGTAGCGCTGGGCCGCGGTGCGCGCGTGTAGCGCGACGGCCTTGGCGCCCTCGGCCTCGGCGATGCGGCCCGCGTCCAGGTAGGTGAGGTGCTCGTCATCGATGCCGATGCGGAACTTGACCGTCACCGGCACACCCGCCGGTTCGGCGGCGGCGACCATGGCGCGCACGATCTTGCTGAACAGCGCTCGCTTGTACGGCAGCGCCGCGCCACCGCCGAGCCGCGTGACCTTGGGCACCGGGCAGCCGAGATTCATGTCGATGTGATCGGCCCAGCCCTCGCCGACGATGATGCGCACCGCCTCGCCCAGCGTGGCCGGGTCGACGCCGTAGAGCTGCATCGAGCGCGGGTGCTCGTCCTCGTCGAAGGACATCATGTGCAGCGTCTTCTCGTTGCGCTCCACGACAGCGCGCGCGGTGATCATCTCGCACACGTAGATGGAGGTGGAGCTGCCGAACTCGCGACACAGCTTGCGGAAGGCCAGATTGGTGATGCCCGCCATCGGCGCGAGCACCACCGGCGGGTCGACCGGATACGGCCCGATCCGCAGCGTGGTCGGCCCCTCGGTAGTCATCGTCACGCGTTCCAGTGTCTCATCAGGGCGTGCTCGACCCGGCGGCAGCGTGGCGTGACGTGCGCTGATTCACTGGGCGCGCCGTGCCATGGATCAGCGCCGAGCGCGTGGCGCAGTCGATCGGTGTGGGGCGAGCGGCCCGCGGATCAGCGCCGAGCGAGTAGCGCAGTCGATCGGTGCCGAGCGAGCGGCCCCACGAGTCAGCGCCGAGCGAGCGGCACGTGCTCACTCCCCGCGCAGTCGCCGGTGATAGATCTCCCGCACCGCCTGATCCGGCTGCGAGTACGCCGTGGTCGCGCCGGTGAACTTGGCCACGGCGAGCTGCACCCGGTAGGGCAGCAGCTGGGTGGACTTGATGATCGCCGCCAGCCTGCGCGGCACCGTCACCAGCGGACGGGCCCGCCGCACGGTGTCCACGATCGCCGCCGCGACCTGGTCGGGGTCGACGGTGGTGAGCGGCTCGATCCAGTTCGGCATGTTCGCGCCCGCCGAGAGCTCGGTGCGCACGATGCCGGGCAGCACCGCGCTCACCTGCACGCCGTGCTCCTTCAACTCCAGGTGCAGGGCCGAGGTGAAGCCGACGACCGCGTGCTTGGTCGCGCAGTAGGTGGCGAGGCCGGGGAAGCCCTGTGTCCCGGCGAGCGAGGCGATATTGATCAGGTGGCCGCTGCCGCGCGCCAGGAAGCGTTCGGTGGCCAGCCTGCTGCCGTGGATGACGCCGCGCAGGTTGACGTCGATGATCCGTTCGGTCATCGCCTCGTCCTCGTCGGCGAACAGTCCGGTCGGCATGATCCCGGCATTGTTCACCAAGACGTCGAGCGGCCCGAGCTGGGCTTCCACCGCGTCGAGGAAGGCGGCGAAGGACTCGCGATCGGTGACGTTCAGCGGCAGGCCGACGACACGGGCGTCCGGGTCGGCGCCGAGTTCGGCCGCGGTCTTCTCGACCAGCTCGACGTCGACGTCCCCGATCGCAACGGCGGCCTTCGCGGCAAGGAACGCCTCGGCGGTGGCCCGACCGATGCCGCGCGCGCCGCCCGTGATCGCCACGACCTTGCCCGCAAGAACCACGCCCGCAGCCATGTCGGCCTCCCTCGTCGATCTTCTACCTCACGGTAACTTCGGCGGCACCTCGCGCGCGGCCGAATGCGCTCGACGGCTTAGTCTGGGACAGTGGGTCGCGGGGGTCACCCGACGACCGCTCGCGGACCCAGCCCGTGGCGATATCGGTAACCCAGCTGTGACGCCCACTGTGAACAGCGGTTATAGCGCAAACGCACCATCAATACGACATCGGAGTACCCATTGCCTGCCGAGGACATCGAATCGGGCGCGTCTCGCGACGAGAACAAGGCCACCACCCCGGAACAGCGTGCGAGCACGTCGGACGTGCGTCTCGACAAGAAGGACGATCCCACCCCCGCCCCGAAGTCCGGCGCCACTGTCTCGATCCCGGTGTCGTCGGTGCTGTGGGGCGCGGCCGTAGCCGTTCTCGCCGTGCTGACCGTGCTGTTCGGCGTGCTGTGGTGGTCGGCCAAGAGCGATCTCGACGAACAAGCTCAGCGCGCCGCCGACGATCGCCGCGCCGAACAGGTCGCCACCGATTACGCGGTCGGCGCGGCGACGGTGAATTATCAGGACATCAACGCGTGGATCGGCAAGCTGAAGGCCAACACCACCCCGCAGCTGGCGAACAAATTCGACGCGACAGCGCCCAAGCTGGAGCAGATTCTGGTTCCGCTGAAGTGGACGTCCACCGCCTCGCCCATTTCCGCGAAGGTCGTTTCCGAGGACAACGGCGTCTACAAGGTGAATGTCTTCGTGAACGTGAGTTCCACGAATGCGCAGAGCCCGGAAGGCGCGCAAACCACGGTCACTTACAACGTCACGCTGGACGAGAACTCCGACTGGAAGATCACCGATGTCGGCGGCACCGACGGCGCATTGCCGTTGAACTGAATACGGGTCGGACAAAAGCAAGCGCCGCCGCCGGAATGATTCCGGCGGCGGCGCTTGCTTTTACGGGTGCGATCAGATCGCGGCGGCACCCGCGAGTTCGCGCTTCTTGGCTTCCCGGGCCAGCATCCGGTCGCGCTGCTCCTCGAACTTCACGACGTCCTTGCTCAGCTTCTCCAGGAAGTTGCCGAGCCGCTCACGGACGGCCTCGCCGCGCGGAGTGAAATCGTCGCGCTCGAAGATGTTCCACTTCTTCAGCACGGGCTCCACGACGTCCTCGAGGTGCTGGCGCAAGTCGTAGATGCCGTGCTTGGCCATCAGCACGCCGTTTCGGCGGAAGTTGGGCATGCCCGCGCCGGGCATCTGGAAGTTCTCCAGGATCAGCGTGATGGCCTCGAGCGTCTGGTCGGGCGCCAGGTCGAGGGCCGCACCGCACATGTTGCGGTAGAAGATCATGTGCAGGTTCTCGTCGGCGGCGACGCGCTGCAGCATGCGGTCGGCGATCGGGTCGTCACAGACCTTGCCGGTGTTGCGGTGCGAGACGCGGGTGGCGAGTTCCTGGAAGGTCACGTACGCCACCGAGTGCAGGAAGCCCGCGTCCGCCTCGGTGGGGGAGGCGAAGCCGTTGGTCATGTGGACCATGCGGGCCTCTTCGAGGGCGACCGGGTCCACGCCGCGGGTGACCACCAGGTAGTCACGCATGACGATGCCGTGCCGGTTCTCCTCGGCGGTCCAGCGCCCCACCCAGGTGCCCCACGCGCCGTCCTGTGAGAAGTTCTCGGCGATCTCACGGTGGTAGGAGGGGAGGTTGTCCTCGGTCAGCAGGTTCGTGATCATGGCCGCCTTGGCGACCTCGCTCAGTCGAGACTGCTCCGGGTCCCAGTCGACACCGCCGAGTGCCGCGAAATTGCGGCCCTCGTCCCACGGGACGTAGTCGTGCGGATGCCATTCCTTTGCCAGGGAGAGGTGCCGGTTGACGTTTTGTTCGGCAACCGGCTCCAACTCCGTGAGCAGCTCGAGTTGAGTCAGATCCCTTGCCATGTAATAGCCCTTCATTGAGTGCGTGCACGCTTGCAGGTCGTCCCCCCGGGTAGACCGTGCTGATGCGGCCATACCTTACGGCACCGTAGGTGTGATGCGAAACGCATCCAGCCGACTATCGGCGCCCGGTGATGCACTTCATACGTCGTCGTCGACGCTCCGCGCACCCCCCGAGTGTAAGCCGCGTCGAGCCTGGCGTCCGGTGACAGAAGACACGTCGGCCCGCAGCGTCTGGTCTATCGTCGCGAGGCCTTCGGCGTTAGCGCCGGGTGACACTGTCCTCTTGCGCCGCCGCCCGCGCAGGCGCTATGCGACCGCAGGACGCTGTGCCGCAACCGATCTGCTCGGGCGCCGGCTCCGGCACCGTCGCACCGAAGCGCCCATCCGCGTCGCCGGCGCCTTCGCCATGCCTCGGGCGTCGAGGAAAGGTTTTCAGCGGGGTTTACCAGAACTTCAACCGCGCGGACGCGACCGCTGTGACCGCGACCACCAGCCGCGACGGGGTGAGCGTGGAATTGATCGGCCGCGACGAGAACCTTCTCGCAAGCGGCTCCGGCAAGCGACAGGCCCCGGAAACGCCGCAGGCGCCCGGACGGATCCGGGCGCCTGCGGCGGTGTGCCCCCAGTAGGGCTCGAACCTACGACCTGCGGATTAAAAGTCCGTGCTCAACCTCTATACCAAACCCGCAGGACATTCGTCAACATTGCGGACATTAAACCACACACTGCCAGCATAAATAGAGGTCGAGTTCGTGTGGCATGAACGCACTCCGAGGACATGTGAGTACAGCTGTCTGCCCCACGAGTGCCCCACACGGTAGACAGTTCTGCCCCACGTGGCACGTACAGGCATTGTCCCGGGCTCCGCTGTTCCAGCCACGGCGGCACGCACCGATGGTCACAATCGAGGGGTGACGGGATTCCTGCTGACGCCTGAGCGACATGCCGAGTTGGCCGACCTTCTCGGCGACGAAAAACGTTTTCGCACTTCGTATCCCAAGGTTGCTGAATATCTCGACACCGCTCCGCGACTGCCCGGAACTGGTGACGACGATGCCGACCGTGCATTCGATCTGCGTCTGGTCCACTACATGACGGGCGGCGAGAGTGATAACCCCTACTGGGACATCGTCGCCCCGTCCGCTGGCTTGCCGATTGCTGCACAGTCGGGCCGGAGAGTCGATGGCGGTAGGCCAAGCGGTAGCGCGCGTCTCGGATTCGCGCAGACCGTCCTCCAGGAGGCGTACGCGTACGCGATCCCGTCGCCCGAAACGCTGGCGTGGGTCGACCGAGTTCGCGACAGCCGCGGATTGCTCGAGGTCGGCGCCGGTCGTGGCTACTGGGCTGGTCAACTGCGGCGACTCGGCGTCGACGTGCTCGCCTACGATTCGGAGCCGCCCGACCAGGTGGATAACGTCTCGTTCCGCGGGGGCGCCGTCTGGGGTCACGTCGGCGACCTCGACGAACTCGCAGCGGCTCGCGCAGAGGGTGTCGAGTCCGACCGGGTGCTGTTCCTCTGCTGGCCGCCGGGCTGGGGCGATCCGATGGCGCTCGAGGCGCTCGAGTCCTACGAGCGTGCTGGCGGGGATCGGCTGATCTATATCGGCGAGCCGCGCGGCGGGAAGACAGGCACTGACGCCTTTTTCGACAAACTCGCGACTGAATGGAATCTCGAAGACGAAGATGCTCAATTCGTCGCATGGTGGAACTTGCAGGACCATGCACAATGCTGGTCGCGTCGACGGTAAGGGGGACGACTGACCGGGTGTCGACAGTGGATCAGTTCTCGATCTGATCGAGCAACCACCGGCGTTTCGCTGCCCGATCCGGGAGCCGGTCAAGCTCGGTTTGAACGGTGTCGATGGCGGACTGAATCTGCGCAAGGCTGCGCGGTGGTAAGTCAGTGAGCAAGGCAGCGAGCGGCGTAGCGACCACGCCAGCCGCACCGGCGCCTATCGATTCCTGGATTCGTCGGGACGAACCGTCCCACGTCGCGAACTCGGGCGCAGCACGTCGGATCTCGGCGATTTCGGTCAGCTGGATCTTGGCGAGCTTCCCACCGGCCGGGAGATGGCCGGCGGTTTTGGCCCACGCTGCCATCTCGGCGTCGAACGTGTAGCCGAACATCGGGTGACTGTAGATCGTGGATTCGCCCGGCAGAGCTTGGAGAAACTGTTCGGCCGCGGAGCGAGTATCGGCCCGCAGCACTGCCATCGGCGTTACGTGACGATCGGCCGCGGTGGCGAGGTCGTTGGCAGACCAAGCACAGGCGAGCAGTCGGCTGGCGTCGACCGCCTCCAGCCAAATATCGAGGACGTCGGTGCGCTCGGAACCGGTTAGCTCATCACCCGCCGTAGTTGAGCCATTGATCAGGAAGAAGTCGATCCACCCGGCGGCAGCCGCGGTTGCATAGCGGCGCGTAGCGGCCAGATCCAGTGATCCGTCTGGATGTACGAGGTGCATCGTGGGTACGACAACGGCGCACCGTGCAGCGTGGACGGCCTCAACGATCTGACGAGCAGCGTCAGCCGGATCGACTGTTGCCGTGTCAATCCGGATGTCGGCGACGGTGAGTCGTGGAGTCGCGTCCCAGACCGCTAGGCGCTCAACGGTGTCGCCGGTACCTCGAGCAGCGGCCCGCGCCGCAGCGATGTCACGCGGGCACCACAGCTCTACTACGACCCATCGAATGTTCGGCGCCGCGGAGAGCAGTGCGTCTATCGCCTCCGGCTGGCCGACATGCAGAACCGGAATCTCGCCAGCGGCGATGATCCTGGTCAGCTCAGGCCTGTCGATGATGTAGGTCGAGCCATATCGGCTGTTCGAGTAGATGACCTCATCGGCGGCGACCAGCTGCGCGAGGTCAGTAGTCGAGGCCATCCGGTACCCCGTTGTGCGGCCGACGCCGACCTTCATGCGCTGATAGTGGCGAAACTCCTTGCCGAGTTCGCAGAGAGCGGTCGTCACCGTGTCCTTGCCCGCTGCGGGCGGGCCGTACATCACGATCGCCGTGTCCATGTTCAGTCCTTCAACGACTTGATCAGCGCCTGCGCCTGCTCGCGCAGCGGCGGCGAGTCTGGGTCGTTCGTGATGATGGTGTGCTGCCAGGGCGGTTCGAATGTGATGTCGATGCCGCGTACGTAGTCGTCCCAGTTGGCGAGCTTCCAGGAGTCTCGAGCGGCGCCACGCCGGGTGATGTATGAGTGCATCGAATCTGGCTGGCAACGGATCCAGACAACCTCCATATCGGCGCCCATGGTGTCCAGTTCGACAGCTGTCCGGCGAAACCATGCTTCTGAGCCGAACTCTCTGATGAAAGGTGCGGTCGCGATGACGGAGACTCCGCAACGGACGTTCTCTCGAACCGCCGCAGCAAGGCACTCGTACTCGGCGGGCCGCACAAGATCCAGGTAGATCGGGGATTCCCGGTCTGCAACGGTGCTACCCAGCTGCACCAGGGCGGTGTCGACCACAGCCCTTGTGATGGTGTCTTTATCGAGCATTGCCCACCCAGTCAGTCTCGCCAGAACGCACCCGAACTCCGTCTTTCCACTACCTGCGTAGCCGCCGACATAGATCACTTGGGGACGTCCTCGTCGCGGGCGTGGAGCTCCAGGCGTTGCGGTGTCGCTGACCATTCGCCCCGAGCGCGGTCGGCTAACGACCAATCCTTCCTCCTCCAGGATGGCCATCGCGTCGTTGACAGGCGCGACGCTCACTCCGAATTGCTCCGCCAGCGCTCGGGTGCTGGGCAACTTCTGCCCGGGCCGGAGCCGCCCGGCTTCGATCTCGTTGCGGATCTCGCGGGCGATCTGACGATGCCGCGCTTCTCCCATGGCGTCCACATGGCCTCCTTCGCCCGTCGTGGTCCACCGAACCTATCAGTTGATACCCACACAACCTGTGCGGGTCGGACGGTCTTCCACTCGCCGCTCATTTGTGACGAAAAACGCGCGAATATCTAGACATCAGAAGGCATCAGATTTACTGTTGAAGACATCAGATACGCCATCTGATGTCTCATCAATCGTCGAAGGAGTGGCAATCATGAGCAGACGAGGCAGTTCGATCAGTGGACGCAAGACCCTGATCAGCCTTCGCGACGCAGCCGAACTGGCTGGCGGGGTCCACCCGAGGACCGTCCGCCGCTGGGTCGACGGCGGTCTGCTGGAGGGCTTTCAGGTCGGCCCGCGCCTCATCAAGGTCGACCGCGATCAGGTCCTCGCGCTGGTCCGGCCGCTGCACCAGGGCGGGGCGGCGTGATGAGACTGCGGACGATCTATCTGGCCTTTGCGGCCGTTGCCGTGGGCTACTTCGTCCTGGCCGCGCCGGAGTTGGTCGGGTTCACGGTGATGCTGCTGGCCGTTTTCGCGCTGTGGCGCGTGGCCGGACGGTCGCGTTTGGGGGTGCGGCGATGAGCGCGCCTGAGCCGTTTCACGATCCGGTC
>NZ_OBEG01000008.1:0-308708 GCF_900215415.1 Nocardia amikacinitolerans
AATCATGCCCGCACCAGTATTCGCACCTTGACCCGCAAGTTCCATGCGGAAACCGGCCTCAGCCCCCTGCAATGGCTGCTCCATCAGCGCGTCATCCGGGCTCAGGAGCTGCTGGAAACGACCGACTTGCCGATGGACCAGGTCGCTCGCCTCAGCGGACTCGCGACGACGGACTCGCTGCGCCAACATCTTTCGCGACGGACCGGACTGACGCCGAGTGCGTATCGCGCCGCGTTCACCCAGCGCCCGGACCGGACCTCCAGCGACATCACTACAGCGTAGCGGTGGCGGGGCGAGCGGAACTGACCGGCAGCCTCCTCCAAGTGCGCTGACCGAACCGGCCATCGATGTCGTCAACCGAACCGCGACGTCAGCGCACAGCAGCGGCTGGTGTGGTCGCGACGGTCGCGGCACGGATACCGGGCACCGTGCGGATCAGGGCGATGGCGATGCGCCGTTCGGATTCGTCGGTGAACCGGCCGGAGATGCTGGCGTCGCCTTCTTCGACGGTGACATGCCAGCGCCGTACGCCGGTGTATTGATCGAGAATGTTTTGTGCATCGGCCGCGAGTGCGTCGTCAGGGGTGAGCATGATCCGTAGCGCGTCGCCGCGGCTGAACATCCCGACCACACGACCGTCTGCGTCGATGACCGGCAGGCTACGCAGTCCGCGCGTTAGCAGCCACCTCATGACCTCGTCCAGTGCTGCGCTGTCGGAGACCGACACCGCGGGTGTGGTCATCACGGCGTCGACGGTGTCGTCGAGTTCGCCGGCCCGCAGCAGGTCACCGCTGGTGACTACCCCGATGAGGCGGTCGTCCTGGGTGAGAACGGGCAACGCCGCGTAGCCCAGTTCGGTGAGCATCAGCGCCGCCTCGCGTACCGAATCATCGTGTCGCACAGCGATGATCGGTCTTCGCATGACCTCGTTTACCCGCATGTTCCGCATCCGTTCAACTCCGCTTCGACTAGGGTTACGCCGCGCCTGCCTGCGATTTCCGCTCGACTCCATGATGGAGTGGCGGCGAGGTGAGCGGTTGCGCTGATTCGACAATCAGGGCGTCGGGATCTGTGGTGACAGCACAGTGCGGGTGTGTCAGGCGGAATCGGTGGCGGCGGCGAGTTCGATCATCATGGCGAGCCGCTTGCCGGGGTCGTCCAACCCGAGGTCGGTCACCTCTGCCATCTTGCGCAGCCGATTACGGATGGTGTTCTCGTGCACACCGAGCTGCGCGCCCGCCTCTGCCGGGTCGCCTTGCGCGTGCAACCAGGCGCGCAACGTCGCCACATACTGGGTGGCGTTCGTGCGATCGTGGCGCCGCAGCTCCGAGATCGGTCCTCGGGAAGGGGCCCGTCCGGACAGCCCCGCGGTGCGCAGCCGTTGGAGCAGGATTTCGTCCCACGACTCGTCGTAGGCGGGCGGCGCAGCACCTGCCGAGCGGGCCTCGTGCAGCGCCAGGCATTCGTCGGCTTCCGCGCGCGCCAACGCCAATTCCGTAGCCCGGGCAACACCGCTGACACCGGCCAGCACCGTAATCCGCGCGGGCAGCGCAGCCTGCCGCTCGCTTATCCAGCGGCGTGCCGTCGACGCCTGATCAGCAGGCAGCACGGTGTAGATGGTGTCGCCGACCAAGGCGCTGCGGCTCGAACGCGACCAGCCGAATCCGGTCGTCGCTCGCTCGAAGATCAACAGCAGCGCCGCGTGCTGCTCGCCTGCGATTCGAGCCCGAAGCGCGAGCACCCGTAGACCCTCCTGTGCCAATCCCAACTTGCTTGCCACCGTCGGCGCGTCCGCGGCGCCCTCCAGCAAACGGATCACCAGCTCGGATTCCACCTGACGTTCCAGGTCCGCGCTGGCCCGCGACCGCAACAGATGCAGGGCCACCGTGCGCGCGCCGTCGGTCAAGGCCCGCCGTCGGGTCCCGTGCAACGGCGCGGGGCACGACACCCATACCGAGCCCAGCAATTGGCGGCCCACGCGCACAGCCACGACCATCCGGCCCGTCACCCGACGTTCTGCCTGCGCGGGAACGAAGATCGGCTCATCCGAGGACGCCAAATGTACGAAGACACCGTGCGCATCGAACACCGCGCGCAACCACTCGGGCATCTGCCTGTCCAGGATCGTCTCCACCCGTGCGGGATCGAGATGCTGCTGCGGCTTGGAATACGCCAGCACCCGAGACTGGTGGTCCTCGATCGTCACCGCTCCGCCGACCGCATCGGCGAGGTTGTCGGCCAAGGCGAACAAATCGGTCGGGCCGCGGCCTGCCTCGGTCTCGCGTCCTTCCAGAACCAATCCGTAGACCACCGCGGCCACCTCGCTCCAGGCCACCGCAGGGTCGATCACCATCACCGCCACGCCCTCGAGCTCCAACTCATCGTGGCCGTTCTCCGGACCCCCACGGACGAGCGCGACAACAGCCCGCGCCGTCACCGCCCAGCCCACGACCTCCGATACCGAGCGCGCCCCGATCCCCAGCAGCACATCGCCTGTTTCCGCCGGGTCCTGCTCGGCCCCGTGAATCACCACACTGCGCAGCGGGGTGGACCGGGGAACCGAACCCAACCGCAAGCGGACGCCGTAGCCACCCAGTACGTTCGCCAACCGGTCCAATGTCACCATGAGTCGCTCCGATGTCGAACCTGACGCGACCTGGTCGCGAACACGAGCAGTCGCACCAGCTCAAGGCGACTTCCCCAGCCTGGCCTTCGTAAACTCGGAAGTGGGGAAATCGGACAATTGGCACGCCCGCAACTGTCGCAGACGAACAAGCGCAGCCGGTTGCGCGAGAATGATCCTGGGGTTGTCAGCGAATAGTTCGAGGGGCGCGTCGAAGCCGAGATCGATCGCGCCGCTGTACCCTCCGACCCCGCTGCGCAAGCCAGACACGAAGTCACCGAAAAGCTGGCCACGGCCGCGCGGCACGCGTTGGCCGACATCGATGCGACCTTCAACCTCATCGCCACCGGCCGTTACGGCGGCTGCCGCGGCTGTCGCGCCGAGATACCGATCCACCTCCTGCGAACCATTCCGACTACGCAGTGGTGCCTGAATTGCCGACGGCGTATGCCCGCCTTCGTGGCAGACGCTGATCGACGTCGGTCACCGCGCCGGCCCAGCAGTGAATATGACCCGGAGGTCTCGGTCTAGAACTTGCCCGTGTGGTGTTCGATTCGGTGCCCGAGTCGCGCGGCGAATTCGGTGCGGAAGTCCTCGGTGAGGGGCGGCCAACCCCAGAAGTCGAAGGCGAGGGCACCCAGTGCGAAGCCGTCTGCCCACTGCCAAGTGGTGATGGGGCTCGGTGTGGCGCAGGAGGGGCAGATCGCCGCGCCGGTGCCCGATTGTTTCCAGGCGTCGATCGCGTCCGAGAACGGCTGCCAAACGGCGGCATCGGCTTCCCATCGTTGCGGGTAGTCGATGATCACGGTGGTGGCCCGGCAGCGTGGGCACACAGCGGAGGCCGGTTCGATGCAGCCCTGCCCGGGATAGTGGTCGTGGCGGCCGACGATGACCGCGACGGGGCCGGGAACCCAGTCGGCACCCCAATCCTGGGTGATCTGCGACCAGTCGGGGCCCGGCACATAGCCTTCGTCGACCTGGAGGCTGTACATCGCGTTTCGCGACGTCTCCCGAAGCAGCCATCGGCGTGACACCATCCAGTCCACCATGCGCTCGGCCAGCGTGCCCGCCTCTGCCGAGGTCACCTCGAGGTCGACGATCCGTTCGAAATAGTCACCCACACCCGCATCTTGCCAACGAAGCGGCGGATTCGCCCGCGGATGCCGTCGGCGTCCTGAGTTACCGGCGCGGCGATTTCGGCGGTCGCTTCGGACGAGGTCGCCTGAGCGAATCGCCTGTGCAGTTGTTCGCGGACTTGATCCGGGGTGTAGGCGCGGCGACGACGCTCGGCGCGCACGACCACCACACCGGTCGCGACCACACCGGCCACACCCGCCAATCCCACTGCCTTCCACCACCTCATACCGAATAGGCTACGTCCATGACGGGGACGAGCATCAGTCTCGATCGAGCGCTCGAGATCACCAGAACCGGCGACATCTGGCTGTTCCGTGGCCATTCCGCGGCCGACCGCGCGATTCGCATGACGACGAACAGTCCGGTGAACCATGTCGGCATGTCGGTCGTGCTCGACGACCTGCCCGCGCTGATCTGGCACGCGGAACTCGGCCGATCACTGCCGGACATGTGGACGGGAGTCGCGCACCGCGGCGTCCAGCTACACAATCTGCGCGACGCGGTGCTGGTGTGGGCGAACCGCTACGGTCAGCAGGCCTGGTTGCGCCAGTTGAACCGTCCGCCGACGCGAGAGATGGAAGACAGCTTGCTGCGCACCGTCGCCCGGCTCGACGGAACCCCTTTCCCGTCGACTGCCGCTCTCGCCGGACGCTGGCTACGCGGCCGAGTACGGGTCCCACGACGCCGATCGAGCCGGGCGGCCGCACAGGAGCTGGAAAGCGCGTACTGCGCGGAGATCGTGGCCGCGACCTACCAGTCGATGGGACTGCTGTCGCAACACCGAAGCCCCAACTGGTATGACCCCGGCCGGTTTTGGAGCGGTGACGGACTGGAGCTCAGTGGCGGCTACGAACTGGGTGGCGAAATCGCCGTGCGGTAGGGCGGGTTCTCGTGGGGGGTGACGATCGCGGCGAGGTCGGTGGTCGCTCCGGCGGCGAATCTGCGGGCCATGTTGGCAAGGCCGGTGCGGACGGGTCCGTACTTGGTGCGGATACCGGTTTGGACCTGTTCGTAGAGGGGGCCGGTGAAGATGACCTCGGCGGTGCCTTGATGCTGGCGTGATCCCAGCGCCGGGGTGCCACGCCAGTCACCGGCCTGCACGATGACGCGTCGGTCGCGGCTGAGTTGCTGCGCTTCGGCGGAGTGGGCGGGTACTCGGAATGCCAAGCGTCCGTGGTCGATTGGGATCACCAGGTGCGCGACGGTCTGCCATGTCCCGCTGGGGGTCGGGTAGGTCACCAGCACGGTGGCGGCGTCCCACCACAGCATGCCGGGATGCCATTCGCTGGGGCGTTGGTCAGCGGCGCGCGCGTGATGGCCCGGGAGGGGCGAGGCGGGCCGCGGCATGGGGGTGCCAACGCCGGGTGCACCCTCGAGGACAGAGGTGCTGTGTGCGTGCCGTGTCATGGATGGATACCTCCGGAGGAAAACTGGTGTGCAGCACGGGGTGTCGGTGCCTGATCGGCCGACCCCGGGGATGCGACTACCGCGCCTGCGGTACCGGGACGCAGCGCGGCGGCGCGCCGTTGCTCGCGGCGCGGTCGAGCGCGCCGTGGTTGCCGAGGTCGGGGGGCCCGGCATTGCGGGGGCGCGGTTCGCGCAGGACGGCGGCGAGGATGGCGCAGCCGAGAGTGGCGGTCAGCGCGAGCAGGGTGAGCGGTGGGGCGCCGAGGGCCGCGAGCAAGGCCAGCCCGGTGAGCAGGGCGAGGCTGTGTTGAGGAAGGTGGTGTAGTGCCATCGGTGTTGTGTGCGTGCGGTGCTGTGCGTGTGGTTCAGGGGTTGGGAGTTGTCGGGTCGCCCAGGGCGCGGGTGTAGGGGCGCACGCGTGCGGCGTGCGGTCCGCGCGGGGTGTGTTCGACGGTGAACACGACGGGCTGGCCCGCGGAAAGTGTTCGGTAGCCGCGGGTTTCGATACTGGAGTACTCGACGAACACCGCGGTCGTGTCCTCGTCGGGGGTGAGGAATCCGAAGCCCTTCTCGGCGTTGAACCAGGCGACGGTGCCGTGGCGCCAACCGGCGTGCTCGGGGGACTCGATGTCGGAGTGGGTGTCAGTTGGTGAGGCGATAGTCGTCGTCATCGGGTAGCGGGGTGATGAAGGCTTGGTCGATTCGGTCGGTGGTGTCGGCGGCGTCGAAGGCGGCGCGGACGCGTTCGGCCAACGGGTGCAGCGCGCGGGTGTCCAGGCCGGTGTGGCGGTCGGCGTCGTGGACGAGGGTGCGTTGCTCGGCGTAGTCGGCGTCGTCGCGGGCGGGGATCGTGGTCATGGCCAACCTCCTTACGTCGTGCACTGGACACTCGGATGGCAGTGGGGCGGGCCCTTCGAGTGATCGCGCTGGCGGGCCCGCCCCTGATCGAAGGAGACGAGAGGTGTAACAGATCGGTCTGCGGTCGGCGCCGCCGTGGATCCGGCGTTGCCACTGGGTGTGGCGGTGCGCAATGTCTGGTCGCAGGCAAGTGTTTCGCAATGCGCCTGGTTGCCGGTCGTTCGGCCGCGGCGCCGCGGACCTGATGGATCGTGCGATGACATCACCTCACTTTCGCTTACCGATTCGCTGTTCGATGTTGTCGTAGCGGGCGGGCGCTCGGGGCCGCGGAGGGCCGCGTTGGGTCGCGCGCATCCTCGGCGGCGCTCGTCCTGTCAATCTCGGTGTCCGCCAACCCCAATCGACGTCGGCCGGTGGGCGGGGCGCTCGGGTGCGAAGCCGCACCCACTCCGAAACCCGCTCGGGGGCAAGGGCTTCGCACAGGATCTCCTCGACCTCGGCGAACAACGGCTCGAGGTCGGGATCCAGCGCCAGCAGCCGCGCATCGATCCGGTCGCGAACACCGAAACCATCGGTGCCGATCATGACCAATACACCTCCGACACAACCCAGTCGAAGCCGCCCGGGCTCAGGCGTCGATCACCTTGTGGCCGTCGCACGGGGCGATCTCGACCCGGCGCGGCCTGGCCTGCTCAGCGACCGGGATCGTCGACTGCGCCAGACGGTCCAGATCCCGGAACGGATCGGTACGCATCAGCATGATCGTCACCTCCAACCAACCGTCTACCAGATAGTCGGACACCGGATAATCTATGCCATCCAGTACAGATTTCTTATAGCACTATCAACAGCCACACGCAAGGGGATACCATAGAAAACCTAGAGCAACAGCAGTACCGAGGAGCAGAGTTGGATCGCCAACAACACCAACAGCCGGACCCGGCACGCGCGGTATACGCGATATCGGTGGCCGCCGACCTGGCCGGCATCGGCATACAAACCCTGCGCCTCTACGAACGACACGGCCTGATCACCCCCGCCCGCAGCGACGGCGGCACCCGCCGCTACAGCGGCAACGACCTCACCCGCCTACACCGCATCACCACACTCGCCGCCCAAGGCATCAACCTCGCAGGCATCGCCCGCATCCTCGACCTCGAAGACGCCAACGCCCAACTCCACGCCGACAACCACCGCCTACGAACCAACAAGCAACGCCAGCGCTGACGACCACTATCGACGGAGGACCGATGGCGAAGGGCAGGAAACCCGCTGACAGCTCGGACGCCCAGCCGAAACTGCTTTCCGGCGGGAACCCGCAGATTCCGAAAGGCATCGGTGACGCTCCGGTGCAGTCCTACATCGCGGCCATGCCCGGTTGGAAGCGCGCGGTGGGCGAGCGGCTCGATGAGCTGATCGTGCGCACCGTCCCCGGTGCGCACAAAGCCGTGAAGTGGAATCAGCCGTTCTACGGTCGCGACACCGAGGGCTGGTTCCTCTCCTTCCGTTGCTACACCGCATACGTGCAGCTCCAATTCCTCCGAGGAACCTCGCTCGAGCCCATGCCGCCCAAGGCGTCCAAACACGAGGAGGTGCGTTACCTCGACATCCACGACGTCGATGAGCTGGGCGAACTCGAGGACCGGCTGATCGACTGGTTCGAACAGGCGAGCAACCTGCCCGGCGTGGCGATGTAGCCACTGTCGTCTCCTGTCGTAGCCGGCTCGCCAACCCTGACGCACGGTCAAGGTCAACCTTGCCCGGCCGCGCGGGCGGGGCGGCCGAGCACCGCGCCGAGGCCGACAGGAGCGGGACAACCGAAGACCCGGGATCACAGAAGGGGCGAAGCGTCAACTGCCTGGCGTGCGGTCGCCGGAGGCCATGGACGGTACGGCCCGCGCCCCCGCCGGACGCCCCAGCAGGGCAGGCATCTGCTGGTAGCCGTGCAGAGTGCACAGGCCGCGGCGGCGTGGTTCGCCGTCGAGGCGCAGGTCGGGGAAGCGTTCGAAGAGGGCGGGCAGCGCGTGGACGGCTTCCAGCCTGGCCAGGCTCGCGCCGATGCAGACGTGGACGCCGGACCCGAACGACAGGTGCTCCTTGGCATTGGCGCGGGTGACGTCGAACCGGGCGGGATCGGGGAACTTCACGGGATCACGGTTGGCGCCCGCCAGCGACACCATCATCAAGCGTCCTGGCTCGAGGGAAACGCCCGCACCCGATTCCACCGGTTCCAGCACCCGGCGAGCGGTCATCTGCACCGGCGGGTCGAACCGCAGCACCTCCTCGATCGCGCCGGGCCAACGCTCCGGCTCGGCGCGCAGGAGTTCGAGCTGATCGGGGTGGCCGAGCAGGAGCGGGATCGCGTTGCCGATCAGGTTCACCGTCGTCTCGAAGCCCGCGCCCATCAGCACGTTCGCACTGGCCATCAGCTCGAGGGTGCTCAGTTCGCCGGAGGACACCAGGACGCTGAAGATGTCCTCGCGAGGTTCGCGGCGCGACTTCTCGATGTGGGCGGCGAGATAACCCTCCATCGCCTTCGTGGCGGCCATCGCGCGCCGGTGCGCGCGCCAGGGAATCCCGACGTCGAGCAGCGGGGTGATCGCGTCACCCCAGCGCAGGAACATCTCGCGGTCGGCGGCCGGAAAACCGAGCATCTCGCCGATGATGGCGGTGGGCACCTGCGCGGCGAAATCGCCGATCAGGTCGGCCGATCCGCGCGCGGCCATGGCGTCGAGCAGTTCGGTGGTGACCTCGCGCACCCGGTCGCCCAACCGGGCGACGGCGCGCGGGGTGAACGCGGAGGCGACCGGCTTGCGCAACCGGCTGTGTTCCGGCGGGTCGAGCATGAACATCGACGGCGCCTCGATCGGATTGGGCGGCAACACGACTCGCTCCGCGTAACGACGCAAGGGACCGGGCACCGCGGGGTCGATCGGGGTACGCACGCCGAATCTTCTGTCGCGCAGAATCTCTCGGCACAGCTGGTAGTCGAAGGCCGCGTATCCGAGCGGACCGGTCCGCACGCCACCCGTCCCGCGCAACTGCTCGAGCAGCGGATACGGATCGTCGCGGCCTTCCGCGCCGCTGAGTAGCCGGGCGAACGGGTCGCCCAGGTGGTACCGGGCGCGCAACGCCAGCCGCGGCAGCCCGTGCTCGGCCGCCCACCTGATCGCGTACCGTGCGTTCATCGAAAACTCCTGTGCCATGGCGAAAAACGCCACAGTCGCGTAGGGCCGCAGAGCCCGGTTGGTAAAGCTCCCGTCGGACGGGATGAATGATCTTCGGCGCAACGAGAGAGCGAAGTCAAGACCGCGGAGGCCGGCCTCGTTCGGTTGGCCTTCTATCGGGCGGCCCTTCGCTCGGTGATGTCGCCGTCGCGGTGGCTCCGCGCCACCATCGCCGAGCGCAGGTACCAGAGACCCGAGGCCTGGGTCGGGTCGAAGTCGATGAGCTGGCCGATCCGCTTGAGCCGGTAGTCGACGGTGTTGGTGTGCACGTGCAGCAGGCGCGCGGTGCGCTGGCGGTTGAGGTTGGTGGCGATGTACATCTGCAGGGTCTCGAAGAACTCCGGGTACTCCTCCAACGGATCCAGCAGCGACCCGAGGAAGTCGCGGGCCGGGCCGGGGCGGGTCAGCTGATACTCCAGCGCCATGTCGTTGAACCGATACAACCCGGACTCGAACCGCAACCGCTGCACGATGTCCAGCAGCTCGTGCGCCTCGTCGGCGGCTTCGGGGATGCGACGCAGCCCGGCCTCCACCGCGGTTGCCCTGATCGGCGCCTGGGCGGCGTCCGAGAGCCACTTCACCAGGAAATCCAATGCCGCGTCGTCGAATTCGTTGGCGGGCAGCAGAAGCGTTCCGCCGTCGACGCTCAGCAGCGACAGCGCGCGTTCGCCGCACCTGGTCGCCAACTCCGCCTGGACCCGGCGTAACTTGCGCCGCGCCACCACCTTCGGATCCAGCTTGGGATTCGCTTCGTCACGATGCGGCGGAATATGCAGCGCCAGAACGTGATAGGCGTCCGCGATCGGGACACCACACTCCCTGGCCATGGTGGAGGTGCTGTTGCCGCCGAGCAGCGCCGAGGTGAGCGTATGCACCGCCGCATGATGCTCGCTGACCACGGCCTTGAGCTCTCGCACGTAGGCGACGGACACCGTCGCGCCGATGGTGTCCAGGATGTCCATCAGCCGCCGCGCGACATTCAGCAGACTCTGCTGATCGCCGGTCGTCGCCTGGGCCAGGACCAGGTCGAAGCCGAGTTTGACGCCCTCGTGGATGGCGTGCTGGATCGTGTCGATCGGAATTCCCTCGCGCGCCCACTGCGCGGCCGCCGCGCCGACCCGCGCGATCTCGGTATCGATGTCCGCACCGCCGTCGAGCATCCGCGTCGCCAGCTCCAGGCACACGCGCGTCACCGCGGCGACATCACCGCCCAGCGCGTCACCGGGCAGGGTGTTGCACGGCGCGACCGTCTCCAGGAAGTGACCTACCATCCGCTCCGAGATCGTGCGAACGTCCCGCAAATGCGTCGATACGGGACGGCCGGACACCGTTAGGTCGTCGTCGACCTGCTCTGCGGACATCGAACCTCCCGCGGCTAGAACACGTTTCCCCACCGTATCCCCGCGAAACCCCGCCCTCCCCACCTCACAACCGACTTTGTGGCAGCTGGGCGACTTCCCGACTTCCTTTGTCGCGCAGGACATATTAGTAGAACGACCAGTTCCAGTAACTGCTTCGCGAGCGCGACCGATGCCCGCCGCCGATGTAAAGGCCTGCGGCGTCAGCGATTTCGTGTACCGCGAGCAGCCGGAAGCCGCACGCTTCCATCCGATTCCACGACGTCTGCCGGATCGGGTATCCGGCGCCATGCCAGGTGGCCGGAGGCGCGATGTCACATCCGCGGGGGCTACGTCGTCGATAGCGCAACGGGCGAATATGGAAAGGAAGGGATTACGATGAACGTCGCTTATCACATCGTCGGGGTCGTCGCCGCGCTGTGGATCGGGTTCTCGGGGTACTCGCTGTTCTCGCGGCAGCAGTTCGTGGTCGAACCGCTCGAGCAGTACGGGGTGCCTTCGTCGTGGTGGAATCCGTTGGCCTTCGCCAAGTCGGCCGGTGCGCTGGGGCTGGTGGTCGGATTCTTCGTGCCCGCCGTGGGCATCGCGGCGGCGGTCGGGCTGATTCTCTACTTCCTTGGCGCGGCGGCGACCACCATCAGGGCGCACTCGTACAAGACCACCGTGTTCCCGTTGCTGTACCTGGCACCGGCGGCCGCCACGCTGGCGCTGCAACTGGCGGCGTGAACACCGGATCGAGAGGGAGCTGCGCGGTGCCGCGGCTCCCTTTTTCGGCGCCTATTGACTTAACGGGTACTATAATCAATATATGAGGCGGAAGATCGGAGTGCCCGAGTGACAGAGCCACCCCCGCGGCGCGCCTACGATTCCCTGCGGCGACACGCTCAGGCGCAGCGCACCCGGGTGGAGATCGCGGACGCCGCTCGCCGATTGTTCGTCTCGCAGGGCTGGGCCTCGACCACCGTGCGCGACGTGGCTCGCGAGGCGGGCGTTTCGGTGCCGACGGTCTACGCCGCGTACGGCAACAAGGCGGGACTGGTCTGGGCGCTGGTCGACGCGGCCGACCTGTCCGCCGACCTCCCCCGCCTGCTCACCGAACTCGATGAATCCCCCACGCCCGCACGGCAACTCGCCGCGATGGCGGGCTACGACCGGCGGCTCCTCGAACGTGCGGGCGACCTCGTGGCGCTGATCCGCGAAGCCGGTCGCACCGAGGCCGATTTCGCCGCCGTCTACGGGCAGGTCCGCCGCGCGGCCGATCGAGTGCGCGCCGAGGTCTTCGAGACTTGGCCGGATGACGCGTTGCGTCCCGGCGTGGACCGGTCGACCGCCCTCGATGTCTACGCGGCGCTGTGCAACATCGACGTCTACACCACGCTCACCGTCGAACGCGGGTGGCAACCCGACCGGGTCGAGCGGTGGTGGGGCGAAGCGCTGACCCGTCAGCTGCTGCGCGGATGACATCCCGACTTCGACCGAAACAGCCGAAACCGAAAGGACATTCACCCATGGCCGATCAGGGCGTCACCTTCATCAATGTGATCGAACTACCCGCCGACCGCATCGACGAATTCGTCGAACAGTGGCGCGAACGCGCGTCTCTCATGCGCGAAGCACCCGGCTTCCGCGATGTGCGTCTGCACCGAGCGCTGTTGTCCGACACTCGATTCCAGCTGATCAACGTCGCCCACTGGGACAGCGTCGAGGCGTGCGAGGCCGCCGGGCTGAACAAGACGGTGGTGGCCTCGGTCGCGGAGGCCGAGAAGTTCGCCGACGCGAACCCCGGCCTGTATCACGTTGTCGCCGAGTACCTCTGAACTCACGCGGTGGCTTCGCACGGCGAATAGTCGTGCGAGGGCGCGCGTTCCTCGGTGGTCTCGATGTAGTCGAGCAACGCCTGCCGGGTCCGGGTCAGCGTGGCGATCTGCTCGTCCAGTGCTGCGAGGCGGGCGCGCAGGGTGTCGAAAAGCTCCGGGCACGGTACGAGATCGGCGTCCTCGCCGGTGATGCACGGTTGCAGGTGGCCGATGACCTCGGTCGACAGGCCCGCGTCGAGCAGCTTTCTGATCTGCGTGACCGTCACCACGGAATCGTCGGCGTACTGGCGGTAGCCGTTGCTGCCGCGTTCGGGTTCGAGCAGGCCCTGAGCTTCGTAATACCGCAACTGATGGGCGTGAACTCCGGTTCGTTTGCTCAGTTCGCCGATCAGCATAGCGCGCGCTCCTTGACCTTCATACCGGTGTGAACGTTGAGGATCGTGTCATGACGATCAACTCGACACAAGAGCAGGCCCCGACGCGCGAATCCGGCACCGAGACCGTGACGGTTCTCGGCCTCGGCATGATGGGCCACGCGCTCGCGAAGACCTTCCAGCGCAACGGATATCGGACCGTGGTCTGGAATCGCACGGCGACGAAGGCCGCGGATCTCGTCGAGGACGGCGCCACACTCGCGGAATCCGCCCGCGACGCGGTCGCGGCCGGTCGGCTCCTGATCGTGTGCCTGTCGGACTACGACTCGGTGCACGAGATCCTGGATCCACTGGACGGGGCGTTGGACGGACGCGTCCTGGTGAACCTGACCTCGGGCACCTCGGCGCAGGCCAGGCAGACCGCCGAATGGGCGGCGCGGCAAGGGTGCGGGTATCTCGACGGCGCCATCCTCGGCGTCCCGGCGGCGATCGGCTCGACGGATGCCGAGATCATCTACAGCGGCCCGCGCGCGGCCTTCGACACGCACGAGAAAGTCCTCCAGAACCTCGGCCGCACAACCTATCTCGGCGCGGACCACGGCCTGTCTTCGCTGCACGACGTGGCGATCCTCAACCTGATGTGGGGAATCCTGAACGCGTTTCTGCACAGCGCCGCACTGCTGGGCGCCGCGGGCGTGCGCGCCGATGCCTTCGCGCCCTTGGCAACTCGCGGCGTCGGCACCGTCGGCGATTGGCTGACCGGATACGCGCAGCAGATCGACGCGCGCGACTACCCGGTGCTGGACGCCACCATCCACACCCACGTCGCCACCATGGAGCACGTCGTCGAGGAGTGCGAGGCCGCGGGCGTCAGCGCCGAAATCCCCAGGTTCGTCAAGACATTGGCGGACCGGGCGGTGTCGGCCGGACGCGGTGACGAAGGCTACGCGGCCTTGATCGAGCTGTTTCGCAAAGACTCGGTGACGCCGCGGTGAGCGCCGGACCGTTCGACCCTCGCGCGCTGTTGGCGCAGAGCGAGCTCGGTGTGCTCGCGACGATCAAGGCGTCCGGGCGTCCCCAGCTTTCGCCCGTGACGCCGTACTACGACCGCGCGGCGGACCGGATCTACTTCGCGACCGACGAGGGTTTGGCCAAGACGGTCAACCTGCGGCGGGACCCGCGGGCCAGCCTGGAGGTCACTCGACCGGACGGCTGGGCGTGGGCCACCGCCGAGGGCACCGCGACGCTGACGGGACCGGGAACGGATCCGCACGGCCCCGAGGTGGAGGCCCTGGTGGACTACTACCGCGCCGCCGCGGGCGAACATCCCGATTGGGCGGAGTACCGAGCGGTGATGGTCGACGAGCGCCGGGTGCTGGTCACGATCGAGGTCGACCACGTCTACGGCGCGCGACTGCGGTGATCGGGCCGGGCGGTTCGTCTCCCGCCCGGCCGACCCGATCAGGAATTGCCCGCGATGATCACCTGCGGGATGCCGGTGCCAAGCGGCACCGCCTCGCAGGTGGGCGTCGGCGCATGCGCGGGATCGAGCGCCCGCAGCACCAATTGCTGCACGAACGGGTCGTAGACCATGTGGAAGTGACCGGTGAGGTTGCTCGGGCACAGGTCTTGCACGACGATGTTCTCCGCGCCCGCCCCGCGCAGCGCGATGTTGCTGAACGGCTGGATCATCTCGTCGACCCGGCTGCCGATGGTCACGTAGCGGACACCGGGCACGGTATCGCCGCCCGCGTTGAGTTCGAGCATGATCGGCGAACCCTGCGCCTGCTGGACCGCAGCGGTCGAAGTGACCCTGGCGAACACCTCCAGCGCGCCCGGGATCACCTGCGCCACCGGCACCAGCCCGTACATCACCCCGCCGTAGCTCGGCGACGCGATGCCGACCCACTGGGCCACCTTCGCGGCACCGCCGAGCTTGTTGGTGTAGAGCCGGGTCACGTTGGCGCCCTGGGAGAATCCGACGAGATCCACCTTCTCGGCGCCGGTCGCGGCCAGCACCCGGTCGACGAACTGGCCGACCTGGTAGGCGCTCGCCCGCAGGTCCTCGGTGCCGTAGGTGTCGGCGCCCGGCGCGCCGCCGTAGTTGAGCGCGAAGACGCAGAATCCGGCCGCCACCAACTGCGGGCCGATCGCCGACCAGTCGGAGTAGGCGGTGGAGTCGGTGCCGTGCGCCAGCACGACGGGTCGGGGGTGGGCCGCGGTGGGGCGGCAGCCGAAATCGTTGGTGCCCAGCGGCGTGGCGTTCTTGTTCTCCTTCAGATGCCGCGCCGCGGCCAGGTGGTCGGTCTGCGGCGGCGCGCCGACGGTCGGCACGTCCGGCGGACGGACGGCGAGCGGTTCGGCGATCGCGCCCGGTTCGGCGCCCGCGGTCGTCGAAACGCCGACACTCGAACCGACCAAAGCCCCCGCGACCAGCGCGAACGCCATAGCGCCGCGACAAACCTGTGACCTACCCCAACCCCACACACCAAACGGCTGTTCCATATCACAATGATCTACCTCATCGGCGCGAAAAACGCACGCCCACGGGATGTTTCGTGATCATTACTATTCGGTAGCGTCATCCTCGGCGAGGATGCGGTACAGCGAACGGCGGGTGTCGTTCAGGATTTCGGCCGCCTTCGCCGCCTGCTCGGGGGTGCCGACGGCGGCCACCTGCGCGACCGCGCCCATCACCCCGCCGACCAATCCGCGCAGGTCGATGGCCTGCGCGCCGACGTCCGCCTTGACCTGCGCCCACGGATCGCCGAGCTCCTCGCGATGCGCGGTGACGTACTCGCCGCCCGCTTCGGTCAGCTTGGCGGTCTTGCGACCGGCAACCTTCTCGATGAGGACCAAGCCCTCGTCCTCCAGCTGCGCGAGCGCGGGGTAGATCGATCCGGGACTCGGCCGCCAGACGTCGTCGCTGCGTTCGCGGATCTGCTGGATCAGCTCGTAGCCGTGCATCGGCCGCTCGGTGAGCAGCAGCAGCACGGCGGCGCGCACGTCGCCGCGCCTACCACGGCCGCCGCGACCCCGGCCGCGGCCGAACTGCGGGCCGAAGCCCGGTCCGAAACCAGGACCGAAGCCGGGCCCGAACTCGGGACCGAAGCCGTGCCTGCCGCCGTGGCGATGCGGTCCGCGACCGGGACCGAATTCCCCGCGGCCGGGCTTACGCCAGCGGCCGCCGCGTCCGAACTCTCTGTTCTGCATGTTCTCGATGTTTTCCATGTCGACCCTCCTTGGGCTCTCGTGTTCACTTCACAGTATCGACGATATATCGACAATGCATCGAACGCAAGGAAGTCCTGATGTATTCCGCCCGAGAAACACCTCGGGCGCGCCTGTGGTGCACAGGCGCGCCCGAAGCGAGTCGCTACAGCGAGTCGATCCAGTCCTGGAGCCGCTTCCCCTCGGCGGCCATCAGCTCGGGATCGCGGAAGGTGTTGGTGAGCAAGGAGATTCCCTGATAGGAAGCGATGAGCGCCACCGCGAGCTCCCGGGCGTCGGCGCGGCCGATTTCCGCGAACTGCCGCTCGACCCAATCCAGCAGCGTCCGCATCACCTCGGCCGCGCGCCCGTCCAGCGGATCGGCGCGCTTGTGCAGTTCGGCGGTCAGGGAGCCGAAGGGACAGCCGTGCCGGACGGCCATCTCCCGCTCGTCGACCCAGCCCTGAACCAGCGCCTTCAATCGCTCTCGCGGCGTCGACAGGGCGTCCAATCCACCGGTCAGTTCGTCGAGGCCGCGGGCATGCGCGCCGATGGCCGCCTCGATCAGCTGATCCTTGGTCTTGAAGTAGTAGTACACGTTGCCGACGGGCACCTCAGCGGTGCGTGCGATGTCGGCGATGGTGGTCTTCTCGACGCCGCGCTCGTAGAACTCGCGCACCGCCGCGTCCACCAGCCGCTCGCGCTTGCCCGCCTTCTCGACTGAGTTAGTCACACAACTAACTATAGACAGCCGTGCCATCCTCGACTACGGTTCTGTTAGTCAGTCAACTAACTAGGAGTGGAACATGATCGTGGTGACCGGGGCGACCGGCAATATCGGACGCTCGCTCGTCCCGCTGCTCGCGGCCTCAGGGGCGCAGGTGACGGCCGTCTCGCGCGGAAGCGGCTCGATCGCCCTGCCGGAAGGAGTCCGGCACGTCGCGGCGGATCTCGCCGATCCCGCGAGCCTCTCCCCCGCGCTCGCGGGCGCCGAGGCGCTGTTCCTGTTGATCAGCGGCGAGCAGCTGATCGCGGGACCGGAACCGGAGGAAGTTCTGGACGTCGTCGCCGAGGCGGGCGTGCGGCGGGTGGTCTTCGTGTCCTCGCTCGGTACTCGGACCCGGCCCGAGGCCGCGGGCTACGACCGACTGCGGGCCTACGAGAAAGCGCTTCGGGCTTCGTCTTTCGAGTGGACCATCCTTCGGCCGGGCGGCTTCTTCAGCAACACCTACGCGTGGGCGGAGTCGGTCCGCGGCGAGCGGACCGTCGCCGCGCCGTTCGGATCGGTCGGCCTGCCCTCGGTGGACCCGGCCGACATCGCGGCCGTCGCCGCCGCGGCGCTGCGCGAGGACGGGCACGCCGGGGAGATCTACACCCTGACCGGACCCGCACTCAGCACCCCGCGCGAGCAGGCGGCGGCACTCGGCGCGGCCCTCGGCACCGATATTCGCTTCGTCGAGCTCTCACCGGCTCAGGCGCGCGAAGGCATGCTCCGCTTCATGCCGGAGGCGGTCGCCGACCACACGCTGAAGATTCTGGGTTCCCCAACCCCCGGCGAGCTGCTCGTCAGCCAGGACATCGAGAAGGTGCTCGGGAGGACCGCGGGCACGTATGCCGAATGGGCGGAACGTAATCGGGCCGTGTTCGCCTGAACCGGCGCACTCCCGACCCCGGTCCGCACCGGGCCGTCGGCTCGCGTATCCGAGCGCGCCTTGCCGCAGCGGCCGGGCAGCCGAATCGACGGGAGCCGAATGGGGTCGGCCCGTGGCGAGCGGCCGCACCAAGTCCAACAGTGCCACGTCCGCCACGGCGACAGTCCGTTTACCACCTGCCGCGTGCACGCACGGCGATGCGCCTCACTCAGCCGATGTCGATCGGGTCGATCTGGACGCGCAGGGGGGCGTCGGAGCGGTGGGTGCTGCGGATGGCTTGGGCGGCGGTGAGGGCGCGGGAGAGGGCGGCGCCGGTGCGGCGCGGGACACGCAGGAGCATGCGTTCGACTTCGGCCGGGGAGTCGCCGGAGAAGGGTTTGCGTGCGGTGGCGGGGAGCGGGACCGGGCCGAGCACCTCGACGTCGGCGGGGAGGTCGGCGGCGGCGAGCAGTTCGTCGATGGCTTCGGTGGCGCCGTCCACGGCGGCCAAACGGACGGCGGGCGGGAAACCGACCTCGGCGCGGGCGTCGACCTCCGCGCGGGCGTGTCCGATCGGGTCCCAGCGCACCAGCGCCTGCACGGTCGGCAGGGACGGCTCGGCCATCACCACGACCTGCCCGTGCGGGCGCACCAGCGCCGCGGCCGACATCCAGCGGCGCAGCGCGTCCTCGGCGGCGCGCAGGTCCGCGCGGCCGAGCAGGGCCCACCCGTCCAGCAAAAGCGCGACGCCGTACCCGCCGCGCACGACGGGCTCCGCGCCGACGGTGGAGACGATCACCTGCGGCCCCGGCTCGACGGTGTCGAGCACCGCACCACCGCCGGAACCGCGGATCGGCACGCCGGGAAAGGCGCGGCCGAGTTCCTCGGCGGTGCGAACAGCGCCGATGACGACGGCACGCAAGGCTCGGGAGCCGCAGGCCGAACAGCGGAACGCGGTCTCGGTGATGCCGCACCAGCGGCAGCTCGGACTGTGCGCCTCGTTCGCGCCGCCCGGCGTGCTCTCCGGAAGCGCCAGCGGGCCGTTGCAGTGCCTGCACCGCGCGGGGGTGCGGCATTTCGCGCAGGACAGCGCGGGGACATAGCCGCGGCGGGGTACCTGCACCAGCACCGCGGCCCCCTCCTTCAACGCGGCCCGTGCCGCCGCGAACGCGACACCGGGGATGCGGACCGCGCGGGCCACGGGATCACGCTCCATCGCGATGTCGCTGTCGCCGGGAGCGCTGATCCGTGGCGCGGCCTTGCGTAGCACCGAGCGATCGGCGACGAGGTCGTGCGCCCACCCGGAATCCACCACCGCTTGGACCTCGGCGGTGCGGGCGAAACCGGCCGCGACGAACGCCGCTCCCGTCTCGTGCGCCCGCAGCATCGACACCTCGCGCGCGTGCGGGTACGGCGCGCGGGGCTCGGCGTAGGTGTCGTCGCCGTCGTCCCAGATCGCGATGAGGCCCAGGTTCGCGGCGGGCGCGAACACGGCGCTGCGCGTGCCGACGACAATCCTTGCGCTGCCGCGCAATACCGCCAGCCACCGCCGGTACCGCGCGGCGGGGCCCAGCCCCGCCGTCAACCCGACGGCCGAATCCCCCACCAGCCGAACGCATTCGGCGAGGACGCGATTCAAATCCCGTTGATCGGGGACCATCAGGATCGCGCTGCGCCCGGCCCCGACCACCGTCGCGGCGAGTTCCGCGAGCCGCCGGGCCCAGTCCTCGCCCGGCATCGCCTGCCAGGCCGCCCGCACTCCCTTGCCTTGGCCGAGCGCCGCGAGGAACGCTTCGCCGTGGATGTAGCGCCCCCACGGCGTGGTGTCGAAGTCCGGCTTCGGCACCTCGAATGCGGGCGGCACCAATGTTTTCGGGTCGGAAGCAGCCCCAGCTGCCGCGGCATCATCAGCCGCGATCGAACCGCGCGCAGCCTCGTCGGCGCCCCTCGCGACACCGTCGACAGCATCGGCGCCGCCGGCCTCGGCGACAGCCCCAGCAACGCCATCCGCAGCAGCGCCGCCTTCGGCCGTGCCGCGCGCCGCCGCAACATCCGCCGCACGACGACCTTCGGAGGCATCGCCGACCACCCACGCAGCGCCCGGGGCGGTGCCTGCGACGCCGACATCCGCTGGCCCGCCACGGTTTTCAGAGGAGCTCCAACCGGGTTCGCTTTGCCGAACGGTATCACCGACAGCCGAGCCACCAGCGACCACCTCGTTCGCAGCGGTATCGCTGGTGACCGCGCGAGACCTCGGCGGCCGCTGCGCGTCGTCGGATGCGAAGGTATCGTCCCCGCCCGAGGCCGCCGATCGTCTCACCCGAAAAGCGTTGTCGCCGAGGTCGTCTCGACGCTTATCTTCGGCGTCACCAAGGATGGTCGAGTCATTCGAAGCCGCAACGGTCGACTCGATAGCCGAATCGTCTGGTATGGAACGGTTTTCGCCAACCCGCATCGGCGCGTCCAAGCGACCGACCGCGCCGGTCTCGGCCATGGGCTCAGCCGTATCCTGCTGCGCGGGTACAGCTGAGACGGAGTCGGTCCCCTCTTCGTCCGCCGACGACTCACCTGACGAACGAACGCCGCCCTTCTTCGTCCCCCCGTTCTCCGTCCGCGCATGCCGCGGCGGAATCGCCAACCGCAGCACATCCGCGCGGGTCCCCGCATAACGGGCCGCGAGGTCGGTGGCGAGCCGCAAAATCTCGGGGGTGAGGACGCGTTCCGCGGAAACCACGCGCTCCAGTTTGACGAGCTTGCCGCCGTGCTCGCTGTGGGTGAGGCGGGCGAGCAGGTAGCCGTCGACGAGGCGGCCCGCGAACCGGACGCGCACCCGCACCCCCGGTTGGGCGATCTCGTCGAATTCGGGGGGCACCAGGTAGTCGAAATCGCGGTCCAGGTGCGCGGGCGTCAACAGCGGAAGCACCCGCGCGATGGGTCGCGCGGGTGCTTCCGCTGTTGTCGTCGGTTCCACGGACACATCATCCGTGGGGGTGGCGGACTTGTCCGCCGCGGGTCGGCTCACTCGGGCCCGGTCGGCCTACAGGCCGGCGGCGGCGCGCAGCTTGTCGGCGCGGTCGGTGTGCTCCCAGGGCAGGTCGACGTCGGTGCGGCCGAAGTGGCCGTAGGCGGCGGTCGGCGCATAGATCGGGCGCAGCAGGTCCAGGTCGCGAATGATGGCGCCGGGACGCAGGTCGAAGACCTCGGTGATCGCGGTCGAGATGCGCTCCGGGTCGACCTTCTCGGTGCCGAAGGTCTCGACGAACAGACCGACCGGGGCCGCCTTGCCGATGGCGTAGGCGACCTGCACCTCGACGCGGTCGGCCAGGCCCGCGGCCACCACGTTCTTTGCGACCCAGCGCATGGCGTACGCGGCCGAGCGGTCGACCTTCGACGGGTCCTTGCCGGAGAACGCGCCGCCGCCGTGCCTTGCCATTCCGCCGTAGGTGTCGACGATGATCTTGCGGCCGGTCAGGCCCGCGTCGCCCATCGGGCCGCCGAGCACGAACTTGCCGGTCGGGTTGACCAGCAACCGGACGTCGGAGATGTCCAGGGTGGGCAGGTTCAGGTCGGCGAGCACCGAGTCCAGGACCTTCTCGCGGATATCGGGCGCGAGCAGGTTGTCCAGGTCGATGTCGGCCGCGTGCTGGGTCGAGATGACCACGGTGTCGAGCCGGACCGGCAGGTGGCCGTCGTATTCGATGGTGACCTGGGTCTTGCCGTCGGGACGCAGGTAGGGCAGCACGCCGGTCTTGCGGACCTCGGTCAGGCGGCGCGAGAGCCGGTGCGCGAGCGCGATCGGCAGCGGCATCAGCTCGGGGGTGTCGGTGTTGGCGTAGCCGAACATCAGGCCCTGGTCGCCCGCGCCCTGCTTGGCGATCTCGTCGTCTTCGCCGCCGACGCGCGCCTCGTGCGAGGTGTCGACACCCTGCGCGATATCGGGCGACTGGGCGCCGATGGCGATG
The DNA here is from genome assembly GCF_900215415.1 of Nocardia amikacinitolerans. NCBI lineage: Bacteria > Bacillati > Actinomycetota > Actinomycetes > Mycobacteriales > Nocardiaceae > Nocardia > Nocardia amikacinitolerans. Next base: position 21,605 of record NZ_OBEG01000008.1, read on the forward strand.
TTGACGCCGCACGAGTTGCCGTCGAAACCCTTTGCGGACGAGTCGTATCCGATCTCGAGGACCTTCTCGCGGACGATGCGCGGGATGTCAGCGTATGCCGAGGTGGTGACCTCGCCCGCGACGTGCACCTGACCGGTGGTCACGAGCGTCTCAACCGCGACCCGGCTGCGCGGGTCTTCCGCCAGCAACGCGTCGAGGATGGAATCGCTGATGGCGTCACAGATCTTGTCCGGATGACCCTCGGTCACGGACTCACTGGTGAATAGGCGGCTGCCAGACGTGCGCACAGTTGTTCCCTCTCCCTCAACGGGTTTCTCGTATCGGATGGCCACAGCGACAGTAATGCGATACCGCCGTCGCGCAACCCTTCATCTCAGACTATTCCAAACCTCCGGCGCGACGAATCCGCCGGTTATCGCCGTCCCAGACTATCCGCACCCGCGGCGGCCGGTGCGCACATTCGCACACCGCGCCGCGGTCGGCGTCCGGATCGAGCGGCACGCCGATCGCTCGGCGCGGCAACGGAATTCGATCGGGCCAAGATTACCCGGCGCGCAGCAACGGACCGAGCGCGTCCAGCACACGGCTGGCGAGCAGCGCCTTCGACCCGTGGTCGAGGGCCTGTTCGGTGCCGTCGGCGCCGAGCAGCCAGCCGTCATTGGTGTCGACCTCGAAGGCCTTGCCCTCGCCGACCGCGTTGACCACGAGCAGGTCGCACCCCTTGCGAGCCAGCTTGGCGCGCGCGTGGGTGAGTACGTCGCCGTGCTCGTCACCGGTCTCGGCCGCGAAGCCGACGATGGCGGTGCCCGCCAGCTGACCGTCGCGCCGCGACTGAACCAGACCGGCGAGGATGTCGTCGGTCTTGGTCAACGGGATGACGTCCGGCTCGCCGGCGCCCTTCTTGATCTTGGCGGCGGCCACGTTCGTCGGCCGGAAATCGGCGACGGCGGCGGCCATGATGACGGCGTCGGCGCCGACCGCGTGCTTCTCCACCGCCGTCTTGAGCTGCTCGGCGGTGGTGATGTGCACCAGGTCGACGGCCGCGGGGGCGGCCATCTCGATCGTGTTGCCCGCGATCAGCGTGACGTGCGCGCCGCGCTGCGCGGCGACCCTGGCCAACGCGTAGCCCTGCTTGCCCGAGCTGCGATTGCCGAGGAAGCGCACCGGATCCAGCGGTTCCCTCGTGCCGCCCGCGGTGATCACCAGACGGCGGCCGACCAGGTCGCGCGGGATGGCGTCGGTGCGCTCGAGCAGCAGCGCGGCGAGCCCGAAGATCTCCTCGGGCTCGGGCAGCCTGCCCGGACCGGTGTCGGCGCCGGTGAGGCGTCCGGAGGCGGGCTCCATGACGGTCGCGCCGTGTCTGCGCAGCGTCTCGACGTTGGCGATGGTCGCCGGGTGCTCCCACATCTCGGTGTGCATCGCGGGCGCGAACAGCACGGGACATCGCGCGGTCAGCAGCGTGGCGGTGAGCAGGTCGTCGGCGCGGCCGTGTGCGGCGCGCGCCATCAGATCCGCGGTGGCGGGGGCGATGACCACGAGGTCGGCCTCCTGCCCGAGCCGGACGTGCGGGACCTCGGGCACGTCCGTGAACACGTCGGTGTGCACCGGGTTCCCGGACAGCGCCTCGAAGGTCGCCTTGCCGACGAATTGCAGAGCCGACTCGGTCGGGATCACCCTGACCTCGTGCCCCGTCTCGGTGAAGCGCCGGACGAGCGCGCAGGCCTTGTAGGCCGCGATCCCTCCGCTGACGCCGACGACGATGCGTGTGGTCACTACGCCTCCGTGGGCTCGTCCCCGGCCACGCGGGGAGTTCGATACTGCGGCATCACGCGCGGACGCGGGATGTGGGTTACTCGCCCTCGGAGTGCTCGAGCAGGTCGGAGTGGATTTCGCGCATGGCCACCGACAGCGGCTTCTCCTGCAGGCCCGGCTCGACCAGCGGACCGACGTACTCGAGGATGCCGTCGCCGAGCTGGTTGTAGTAGTCGTTGATCTGGCGGGCCCGCTTGGCGGCGTAGATGACCAGCGCGTACTTGGACGACGTGCGCTCGAGCAGCTCGTCGATCGGCGGGTTGGTCAGGCCGACCGGGGTGTCATACGCGGGCGCGGTCTTGGTGTCGCTCACTGGTGAGGCTCCTGCGGGTTGTCGTGGAAAAATCAGCGGGTAATCGAGCGTGCGATACCGCCCCCTTGCCCCGGCCGCGACCGGGACACGGGTGTACGGCGGCTACCTCGAATTTGTGCTAACGAACAACGATACCAACTGCTCGCAGGCGCTGGTCACCTCGTCGTTCACGATGACGATGTCGAACTCGTCACATGCCGCCAGTTCGGTGCGCGCGGTCTCCAACCTGCGCTCGATCACCTCCGGCGATTCGGTACCGCGCGAAGTGAGCCGGAAGACCAGTTCGTCCCAGCTCGGCGGGGCGAGGAAGACGAGAAGAGCCTCCGGCATCGCCTTGCGCACCGACCTCGCGCCCTCGAGATCAACCTCGACCAGCACGTTCATGCCCGCGTTCAGCGCCTCGCGCACCGGACCCGCCGGGGTCCCCGAACGCTGCAGGCCGCCGTGGATGTCCGCCCATTCCAGCAGTTCGCCCGCCTCGATCATGGCGTCGAACTGGTCACGAGAGACGAACCGGTAGTCGAGTCCGTCGACCTCCCCGGGCCGGGGGGCCCGGGTCGTCGCCGACACACTGAAGACCAGTTCGGGCAGGCGTTCCCGCACGCACCGCACGACCGTGGACTTGCCTACGGCCGAGGGGCCGACCAGTACAACCAGCCGACCCTTCCGCGTGTGTTCGACCACCCTCGTCGTCAGGCGTCGAAGTCGAACCGGGCGAGCAGCGCCTTGCGCTGCCGATCGCCGAGTCCGCGCAGACGGCGGGTGGGGGCGATCTCCAGCTCGGTCATGATCTCGGCCGCCTTGACCTTGCCGACCTTGGGCAGGGCCTCCAGCAGCGCCGACACCTTCATCTTGCCGAGGATCTCGTCGGTCTCGGCATCCTTGAGGACGCTCTTCAGGTCGGTGCCGCCACGCTTCAAGCGCTCCTTGAGCTCCGCCCGAGCGCGGCGAGCGGCAGCCGCCTTCTCCAAAGCAGCGGCGCGCTGCTCGTCAGTCAGCTGGGGAAGGGCCACGGTTCCTCCGTCTCATCGTTCATTGCTTGATCTACCGCCGGTAACCCGCGCGGTCTCAGCGACCGTACCCACGACGTCCGCCGATTGCGAACCCACCCCCCAGGTCAGCGCATGATTCTGAATGCCGTAGGGGCGAGCGGGACCGGATGCGCGTCACGCCCCGGGCGCTGCGGTGATCGTACCGCCGAATCTCGGAAACGCCCTGCTACCAGCGTATTTTCGAAGCATTCCAAGGTTAGCGGAGCGGTTGCGGTGGCTCGTCACGACGTGTCAGCAATCGGTCGGGCTTCCGACCAGGAACTTTCTGGAAATTCCCCGCGTGTCGCACTGTTCTTCCGCGTGTCGGATCGAACACATGTCCCATCGCTTGGGATTCGGCACCGCGAAAACGCCGAAGAGCCCCGGCGCGAGGCGGCCGAGGCGGAGCCAGAGGAGTCGGGGCACGGCGTGCCGCTGAATCGCCATCTGCGCGATTCACCACACGTCACCCGGGTTTCCCCGCGCGGGACGCGCGTAAACCCCGCAGAAGGGCGGCCAGACACCACGAAGCGGCCCGCGGGTTCGGTCGGTACCGAACCCGCGGGCCGCTTCGAGGACGATGTGCCGTGGGAAACCCGGCCGCGATCCCTCAGCGCTGCAGGAAGGCGAAATCCTCCTGGAGCGCGCTCACCCTGGCACGCAGTGCCGAAACGGACGGACCTTCGCGCAGCACCTCGCGCGAGACGTTCGGCACCACCGCACCGAGTACGGACTCGGGCACCAGGTCACGCACCGAACCCGGTCCCCCGCCCTGGGCGCCGATGCCGGGCATCAGGATCGGGCCGTTGAGCGCGGTGAGGTCGGGGGCCTCGGCGAGGGTGGCGCCGACGACGACCCCGACCGACCCGAAGTCGTGGCCTGCGTTGCGCGCGGCGGCCTCGTCCACCATCGTCTGGGCGATGCTGCGCCCGTCCGCCGCGCGCGCCGTCTGCACCTGCGCCCCTTCGGGATTCGAGGTGGCGGCGAGCACGAAGAGGCCGCGATGGTTGGCTTCGGCCAGTTCCAGCGCGGGTGCGAGCGAGCCGAAACCGAGGTACGGCGAGACCGTCACCGCGTCCGAGCCGAGCGGCCCGTCGCCGAGCCAGGTGCGGGCGTAGGCGTCCATGGTGGAGCCGATGTCACCGCGTTTGGCGTCGGCAAGCACCAGGGTGCCCGAGGCGCGCAGCACCTCGACGGTCCGTTCCAGCACCGCGATCCCGGCCGAACCGTAGGCCTCGAAGAACGCCACCTGCGGTTTGACCAGCGCGACGGTGCCGTCGAATGCCTCCACGCAGATCTCGGCGAACTTCTCCACGCCCTCGGCGTCCTCGGAAAGCCCCCAGGCCGCGAGCAGCTGCGGGTGCGGATCGATGCCGACGCACAGCGGACCGAAGTGGTGCATCGCGTGCCGCAGGCGCGCGCCGAACGTCTTCATCGCATCTCCTGTATGTCCAGGTCCTGAGTGCGCCCGTCCGCGTCGGAACGCGAACGGGCGCCGGATGGCCGCAACCGGTCGGTGCCGGTTCAGCCGCGCAGCGAGGAGTGCAGTTCCTGGAGGGACCGCACGCCGAGGCCGCCGTTGATGCTGGCCTCGATGCCCTGCACGGCCGCGGCCGCGCCCTGCACCGTGGTGATGCACGGGATGTTGACGCCCACCGCCGCGGTGCGGATCTCGTAGCCGTCCACCCGAGGACCCGAGTTGCCGTACGGGGTGTTGAACACCATGTCGACCTCGCCGTCGCGGATCTGCTCCACGATCGTCGGCTCGTCGGCCCGGTTCTCGTCGGAGTGCTTGCGCACCTGCTCGCACGGAATTCCGTTGCGGCGCAGCATTTCCGCGGTGCCCTCGGTGGCCAGAATGCGGAAGCCGAGGTCGTGCAGGCGCTTGACCGGGAACACCATGGCGCGCTTGTCGCGGTTGGCGATCGAGACGAACACGGTGCCCTCGGTGGGCAGCGAGCCGTAGGCGGCGGACTGGCTCTTGGCGAAGGCGGTGCCGAAATCGGCGTCGATGCCCATCACCTCGCCGGTCGACTTCATCTCCGGCGAGAGCAGCGAGTCCACACCGCTGCCGTCGGCGCGACGGAACCGGTGGAACGGCAGCACCGCCTCCTTCACCGCGACCGGCGCGTCCAGCGCGACGTGCCCGCCGTCGCCCTCGCTCGGCAGCATGCCCTCCTTGCGGAGTTCGGCGATGGTGGCGCCGAGCATGACCCGCGCGCAGGCCTTGGCCAGCGGCACCGCGGTGGCCTTGGAGACGAACGGAACCGTCCGGCTGGCCCGTGGATTGGCCTCCAGCACGTAGAGCACGTCGTCCTTGAGCGCGTACTGCACGTTGAGCAGACCCTTGACGCCGATGCCCTTGGCCAGCGCGATCGTGGAGCGGCGCACCGCCTCGATGTCGCTGCGGCCCAACGTGATCGGGGGCAGCGCGCAGGCCGAGTCGCCGGAGTGGATGCCTGCTTCCTCGATGTGCTCCATCACGCCGCCGAGGTAGACCTCTTCGCCGTCGCAGAGGGCGTCCACGTCGATCTCGATGGCGTCCTCGAGGAAACGGTCGACGAGGACCGGGTGCTCCGGGTTCAGCTCGGTGGCCCGGGAGATGTAGCCCTCCAGGGACTTCTCGTCGTAGACGATCTCCATGCCGCGCCCGCCGAGCACGTAGGACGGGCGGACCAGCACCGGGTAGCCGATGCCAGCGGCGATCTTCTTCGCCTGCTCGACCGTGGTCGCCGTGCCGTACTTCGGCGCGGGCAGCCCGGCCGCGACAAGCACCTCACCGAACTCGCCTCGGTCCTCGGCCAAGTCGATGGCGGCCGCGCTGGTGCCGACGACCGGGACGCCCGCGTCGGTCAGCCGCTGCGCGAGGCCGAGCGGGGTCTGCCCGCCGAGCTGCACGATGACGCCCGCGACGGTGCCGGACTCGCATTCCGCGTGATAGACCTCGAGCACGTCCTCGAAGGTGAGCGGCTCGAAGTAGAGGCGGTCGGCGGTGTCGTAGTCGGTGGAGACGGTCTCCGGGTTGCAGTTGACCATCACCGTCTCGTACCCGGCCTGCGACAGCGTCTGCGCCGCGTGCACGCACGAGTAGTCGAACTCGATGCCCTGGCCGATGCGGTTCGGGCCGGAGCCGAGGATGATCACCTTCTCGCGCTCGCGCTGCGGCGCCACTTCGGACTCCGCGGCGGGATCGAGCTCGTAGGCCGAGTAGTGGTACGGCGTCTTGGCCTCGAACTCGGCGGCGCAGGTGTCGACGGTCTTGAACACCGGGCGCACGCCGAGCCGGTGGCGCAGCGCGCGGACGCCGGTCTCACCCGCCAGCTCGGGCCGCAGCGCGGCGAGCTGGTTGTCGGAGAGGCCGTAGTGCTTGGCGCGGCGCAGCAGCGGCTCGTCCAGCACCGGGGCGTCGATGATCTCCTGGCGCAGTTCGACCAGACCGGCGACCTCGGCGACGAACCACGGGTCGATGCCCGAGGCCTCGGCCACGTCCTCGATGCTCGCGCCGTAGCGCAGCGCCCGCTCGACCTGGTAGATGCGGCCCTCGATCGGGGTGCGCAGGTCGTCGAGGATTTTCTCGATCGCGGCCTGCGCGTCACCGTCGACGGGCGCCCACGGGCCGTCGTCCAGGGTCCAGAAGCCGGTGGCCTTGGTCTCCAGCGAGCGCAGCACCTTGCCGAGCGCCTCGGAGAAGTTGCGGCCCAGCGACATCGCCTCGCCCACCGACTTCATGGTGGTGGTCAGCGTCGGGTCGGCGCCGGGGAACTTCTCGAACGCGAACCGCGGCGCCTTGACGACGACGTAGTCCAGGGTCGGCTCGAAGCAGGCCGGGGTTTCCTTGGTGATGTCGTTGACGATCTCGTCCAGCGTGTAGCCGATGGCCAGCTTGGCCGCGATCTTGGCGATCGGGAAGCCGGTGGCCTTGGAGGCCAGCGCCGAGGACCGCGAGACGCGCGGGTTCATCTCGATGACGATCAGGCGGCCGTCGCGCGGGTTCACCGCGAACTGGATGTTGCAGCCACCGGTGTCGACGCCGACCTCGCGCAGGATGGCGATGCCCAGGTCGCGCAGCTTCTGGTACTCGCGGTCGGTGAGCGTCATCGCCGGGGCGACGGTCATCGAGTCGCCGGTGTGCACGCCCATCGGGTCCACGTTCTCGATCGAGCAGACCACCACGACGTTGTCGCGGCCGTCGCGCATCAGCTCGAGCTCGTATTCCTTCCAGCCGAGGATGGACTCCTCGATCAGGACGTTGGCCGTCGGCGAGGCGGCGAGGCCGCCGCCCGCGATGCGGTCGAGGTCGTCATGGTTGTAGGCCATGCCGGAGCCGAGGCCGCCCATGGTGAACGAAGGACGCACGACGACCGGGAAGCCGAGCTCGGCGACCGTCTCGCGCACCTCGTCCATGGTGAAGCAGACCCGCGAGCGGGCGCTCTCGCCGCCGACCTTGGCGACGATGTCCTTGAACTTCTGCCGGTCCTCGCCGCGCTGGATGGCGTCGAAGTCGGCGCCGATCAGCTCGACGTTGTACTTCTCCAGCACCCCGCGCTCGTGCAGCGCGACGGCGGTGTTCAGCGCGGTCTGCCCGCCGAGGGTCGCGAGGATGGCGTCGGGACGCTCCTTCGCGATGACCTTCTCGACGAACTCCGGCGTGATCGGCTCGACGTAGGTCGAGTCGGCGAACTCGGGGTCGGTCATGATCGTCGCCGGGTTGGAGTTCACCAGCGACACGCGCAGGCCCTCGGACCTGAGCACCCGGCACGCCTGGGTGCCGGAATAGTCGAACTCACAAGCCTGGCCGATGACGATCGGGCCCGATCCGATCACCAGGATGTGGTGTAGATCCTCGCGGCGAGGCATCAGGCTCCTTCCATGAGACCGGCGAAACGGTCGAACAGATATGCGGCGTCGTGGGGGCCTGCGGCGGCCTCCGGGTGGTACTGCACGGAGAACGCGCGACCGTCGAGCAGGCGAACGCCCTCGACGGTGCCGTCGTTGGCGCAGACGTGGCTGACCTCGGCGCGGCCGAACGGCGTGTCGAACTGTTCGCCCTGCTCGCCCTCCAGGGCGAAGCCGTGGTTCTGCGCGGTGATGGAGATCCGGCCGGTCTCGTGCTCGACGACCGGGATGTTGATGCCGCGGTGGCCGAACTTCATCTTGTAGGTCTTGCGGCCGAGCGCCCGGCCGAGGATCTGGTTGCCGAAGCAGATGCCGAACAGCGGCAGTCCCTGCTCGAGCACGCCCTGGGTGAGGGCGACCGCGCGGTCCTGGGTGGCGGGATCGCCGGGTCCGTTCGACAGGAAGACGCCATCGGGCTTCAGCTCCCGGATCTGGTCCAGGGTGAAGGTCGAGGGCACCACGTGCACCCGCATGCCGCGCTGGGCGAACATGCGCGGGGTGTTGGTCTTGATGCCCAGGTCGACGGCGACGACGGTGAAGCGGCGCTCGCCCGTCGGCTCGATGGTGTAGACCGAGTCGGTGCTGACTTCCCCGGCCAGGTCCGCGCCGAGCATGGACGACTGGCCGTTGACCCTGGCCAGCAGCGCGTCCTCGTCGGCGAGGGCGGCACCGGAGAAGATGCCCGCCTTCATCGAACCGCGGGTGCGCAGGTGGCGCACCAGCGCGCGAGTGTCGACGCCCGCGATACCGACGATGTCCTGCTCGCGCATGGCGTCGGGCAGCGTCGTGGTCGCGCGCCAGTTCGACGCACGCCGCGCGGGGTCGCGCACCACGTACCCGGCCACCCAGATCTTCGAGGACTCGTCGTCCTCGTCGTTCCATCCGGTGTTGCCGATCTGCGGTGCCGCCGCCACCACGATCTGGCGGTGGTAGCTGGGGTCGGTCAAAGTCTCCTGATACCCGGTCATCGCGGTGCAGAACACCGCCTCGCCGAGCGTCTCGCCCACGGCGCCGTAGGCCGTGCCGCGGAACACCCGGCCGTCCTCGAGCACCAGCGCAGCCGCTTCATTCACGTTCGTTCATCTCCCGTCGTCGTCCTGGCCCACGCCGGATACACCGTCTTGTCGTCCCCTCGGAAACCGGTGTCTATCTCGGTTCCGGTCGGCAGCTTCCAGCGAATTACCAGCACACCATCTTCCGTCATCACTTTGCCCGCGTGGCCGCGTTCGGTGCGGACCGCCGTGATGGACTCCTGCGGAATCCAGATCACCGTCGCCCCGTCGCGCTCGAGCAGAATCCCCCGCTCGAACCGCGTGAGTTCCGCTGTGGCGCGAAAACCGAGATCGCCGACCGCGATCCGGTCCTGCCAGCTCGGCGCGATCGTGCTGCCGAGATACAGGCCGGTCGTCGGCTCCAGCACCTGGGCGCCGAGTTCGGCGGGCACCGGAGGCAACTCGCCGATCCGCGCTTGCTGACGCGCCGCCCGGTTCTGCCAGCCTCGGTACATCAGCCAGATACCGAGCGCGAACAACGCGAGGCACCCGACCACCCACAGCGTTCTCTCCATTACGGACCTCCTGTGCCAGCGCCGACCGCCTTGCCATCGCGTGCGGTCACCCGGCCGCGCAGCAACGTCGCCGTCACCTTGGCCGGGAAGGTCATCGCCTCGAACGGCGTGTTGTTCGAGATGCTGGCCAGCTCGGCGGCGCGCACCGTCCAGGTGGCGTCGGGGTCGACCAGGGTGAGGTTCGCGGGCTCGCCCACCTCGAGCGGGCGGCCGTGGTCGTCGAGTCCGACGATCCGCGCGGGCTGCTCGCTCATCACGCGGGCCACGCCGCGCCAGTCCAGCAGTCCCGGTTCGACCATGGTCTGGACGACGATCGACAGCGCGGTCTCCAGCCCGAGCATGCCGGGACGGGCGGCGGCGAATTCGCAGCACTTGTCCTGTTCGGCGTGCGGGGCGTGGTCGGTGGCCACGCAGTCGATGATGCCCTCGGCCAGCGCCTGCCGCAGCGCCGCGGCGTCGGACGCCTCGCGCAGCGGCGGGTTGACCTTGTTGACCGCGTCGTAGGTCTCCAGCCGCGTGTCGTCCAGCAGCAGGTGGTGCGGCGTCACCTCGGCGGTGATCGAAATGCCCTGGGACTTGGCCCATTTCACCAGTTCCACGGTGCCGGCTGTGGACGCGTGGCAGATGTGCACGCGCGCGCCCGCGTCCCTGGCCAGCAGCGCGTCGCGGGCCACGATCGACTCCTCGGCGGCGCGCGGCCAGCCCGCGAGACCGAGCCGCGCCGCGGTCGGGCCCTCGTGCGCGACCGCGCCCTTGGTGAGCCGCGGCTCCTCCGCGTGCTGAGCGATGAGCACGCCGAGGGAGTTCGAGTACTCCAGCGCGCGGCGCATGATCAGCGGGTCGTAGACGCAGTGGCCGTCGTCGGAGAACATCCGCACCGCACCGACGCCCGCCGCCATGGTGCCCATCTCCGCGAGCTGCTTGCCCTCCAGCCCGACGGTCACCGCGCCCACCGGGAACACGTCGACGAGGCCGACCTCCTGGCCGCGCCGCCACACGTGGTCGGTGACGACCACCGAGTCGGCGACCGGGTTGGTATTGGCCATGGCGAACACGGCGGTGTAGCCGCCCAGCGCGGCGGCGGCGGAACCGGTCTCGATGGTCTCGGTGTCCTCGCGGCCGGGTTCGCGCAGGTGGGTGTGCAGGTCGACGAAGCCCGGCAGCAGGATCTGCCCCTTCGCGTCGATGATCTCGGCGTCCACGATGCCGAGATCGGTGCCGATCTGCCGGATCTCGCCCTCGTCGACGAAGACGTCCACGGGCTCACCCTCGCCGTAGATCAAGGCCCCCTTGATCAACAGCCCACTCATGGCGCCACCTTCCGCTCGTTGCCGTTCATGCCACTGCCTCCTGCGCGCCGACCAGCAGCCGGAACAGCACCGCCATGCGCAGGTGCACGCCGTTGGTGACCTGCTGCAGGATCGCGGCCTTCGGCGAATCCGCCACGGCCGAGGCGATTTCCATGCCGCGCAGCATCGGACCGGGGTGCATGACCACCGCATGCTCCGCGAGCAGCGCGAGCCTGCGCTCGGACAGGCCGTAGTTCACCGAGTACTCGCGCGCCGAGGGGAAGAACCCGCCGTTCATGCGCTCGGCCTGCACGCGCAGCATGAGCACCGCGTCGGCGCCGAGCAGTTCGGCGTCCAGGTGGTGCGAGACCCGGGCGGGCCAGGCCTCGACGCCGACCGGCAGCAGCGTGCGCGGCGCGACGAGCACCACCTCGGCGCCGAGGGTGTGCAGCAGGAAGACGTTGGAGCGCGCCACCCGGCTGTGCAGGATGTCGCCGACGATCACCACCCGCTTGCCCTCGATGTCGCCGAGCCGCTGGCGCAGCGTCAGCGCGTCGAGCAGCGCCTGGGTCGGGTGTTCGTGCATGCCGTCGCCCGCGTTGACGATCGCGGGACCGGAGGTCCGGCCCTCCGCTCGCGCCCAGCCGTCCATCCAGTGCGCGATCTGGTGCGCGGCGCCGGAGGCGGGGTGCCGCACGATCAGCGCGTCCGCGCCCGCGGCGTGCAGGGTCAGCGCGGTGTCGCGCAGCGATTCGCCCTTGGACACCGACGAGCTGCTCGCGCTGACGTTGATCACGTCCGCACTCATCCACTTCCCTGCGACCTCGAAGGACACCCGGGTGCGTGTCGAGTTCTCGTAGAACACCGTCATCACGGTGCGGCCGCGCAGGGTCGGCAGTTTGTGCACCTCGCGACCGAGCAGCGCCTGCTCGAAGCGCTCGGCCTCGTCGAGCAGTTCGGACGCCGCGGCGCGGTCCAGATCGGTGACGCTCAGCAGGTGTCTCACGCCTCGGCCTCCTGGTGCAGATAGACGCCGTCGCGACCGTCGTGTTCGGTGAGCAGCACGGAGATGTCCTCGGCCCGCGCCGTGGGCACGTTCTTGCCGACGAAGTCGGCTCGGATCGGCAGCTCGCGGTGGCCGCGGTCGATCAGCACGGCGAGTTGCACCGCACGCGGTCTGCCGAGGTCGCGCAGCCCGTCGAGGGCCGAGCGCACCGTGCGGCCGGAGAAGAGGACGTCGTCGACGAGCACCACGAGCGCGTCCTCGATGCCGCCCTCGGGCACCGAGGTCCGCTCCAGCGGGCGGTGCGGACGGCTGCGCAGGTCGTCGCGGTACAGGGTGATGTCGAGCGAGCCGAGGGCCGGGCGGACGCCGGAGAATTCCTCGATCTTGTCGGTCAGCCGCGCGGCCAGGGTGGTGCCGCGGGTCGGGATGCCGATCAGCACCACGCGCGGCGAGCCGACCTCGTCGGAGTCCAGCGCGGTCTTCTCGATGATCTGGTGCGCGATGCGCGCGATGGTCCGGCCGACATCGGAAGCCGACAACAGCTCCCGCCCCGTCGCCACCCATTCGGGTGTGTGCCGCTGAGAGTGCGTCGTCTCGGCAGCGCCGGACTTGGCGGCCCGATCTCCGGGCACAGCCATGCCGACCTCCTTCCCCGCCTCACCGGACGGTCCGTTAAAGGATGTCTTACGGCTAGCAGCGTAACAGCGCCTCAGACCCCGCTTTCACCAGGCATATCGGCCTGTGAGCTGCCCCACGAAAGCGGCGTGAGCGGCGCCACCGCGCGGGCGGTGTGACTTCTTCAGGCGCAAGGCGACTTGCTGCTGGCCGACGCGTGCACTCTCCGTGCCCGAGTCAGGTTGCCGGCTCCACATACAAGCGTGGCGGCGTGTGCACATATGTTCGAATGGGGGTAGGGTCGGGCGGGTGACCGCTTGGCTGCAGGGTTCGCTGTTCGACGGGGCCGGGGACGTCTGTCTCGGTTCCCTCGACGGCACGCGCCGCACGCCGCTGTCGGACGGCGCGTGGGTCGATGTGCGGCCGGGGTGGCTGACCGGTGCGGACATCCTGTTCGAGCGGCTGGCGCGGGATGTTCCGTGGCAGGCCGAGCGCAGGCCGATGTACGACCGGGTCGTGGACGTGCCCCGGTTGCTGCACTTCTACGACGAGAACGCCGCGCTACCGGATCCAATCCTCGACGACGCGCGCGACGCGCTCAGCCGTCACTACGCCACCGAACTCGGGGAGCCGTTCCGGACGGCGGGCCTGTGTTACTACCGCGACGGCCGCGATTCCGTCGCCTGGCACGGCGACACCCTCGGCCGCGGCGCGAAACACGACACCATGGTGGCGATCCTGTCCATCGGCGCACCGCGCGCCCTACTGCTACGGCCGCGGCGCGGCGGCGCGAGCATCCGGTACCAGGTCGGGCACGGCGACCTGCTGGTGATGGGCGGTTCCTGCCAGCGGACCTGGGAACACGCGGTGCCCAAGACCCGCAAGCCGGTCGGTCCGCGGATCAGCATTCAGTTCCGTCCGCGCGACGTGCGCTGAGGGAACGGTCCCGAACGCCCTGCTCGCAGTGGTGCCGATTCGAGACGTGCCCATGCCCGGCCTGGCCACGACCATCAACTCACTCGATGCGTGCGAAATCTGCGGCTCGCGCGCTGCCAGCCGTGTGCGGACGGCGGGGCTACCAACGACGAGCTAGGAGCCGCGAGCTATTAGCCGACAGCGCGCTACGAACTGCGAGCCCAGGGCTGCGCGAGCCGCCAGCGGCGAGCTACAAGTCGCGGGCTACGGGCAGGGGCTGTGGGCTGTGGGCTGTGGGCTGTGGGCTGTGGGCTGTGGGCTGTGGGCTGTGGAAATGATTGGCGGGGAATTGGATTCGCGGCGGCGGAAGTCGAGCACGCGCCCGGCAAATCGACTCGGAGCCGATTTTTCGAAATCCGATAGGTGAACAAGTGTCGCAGGGCACAGCGCGCGGCCGAAAGGCTCGATAGATTGGCGTTATGCGTAACCCTGGGGCGGGAGTCTTGGCCGTGATGCCGCTGCACACGATCAGCGAGGTCTATGGCGAGGCGGGGCTGCGCGAGCGGCTGCTGCTGGAGATCGCGGAACTGCCCGACGGCGAGCGGCTGACCGCGGCGCTGGAGCTGGCCACCGAACTGCACCGCGACGACCGCTACGGCCGCGAACCGTACCTGAATCACCTTCTGCGCGTAGCGATCCGGATCGTCAGCCACTACGAGGTTCGCGACACCGACGTGGTGGCGGCCGGCCTGCTGCACGATGCCGTGGAAGACCATCCGGCCGAACTGGCGGGCGCACGCGACGGATCCCCCACCGACGCCGCGCTCACCGAACTGTCCGAGCGCTTCGGCGGCCGCGTCGCCGACCTCGTCGCCGCCGTCACCAATCCGGAGCCCGATCCGGACCGCGACCGTCACGAGCAGTACCGCGACCACGTCGCGACGACCTTGGATCGCAAACCTTGGGCACGGGTGGTCAAGCTCTCCGACTTCACCGACAACGGCGTCGGAATCCTCTACGCCGAGAAGCCGATCATGCGCAAACTCGCCGTGAAATACCGCCCGCTCACCGACGTCTACCGCGACCTGGTGAGCAGACCGGACACCCCCCTCGCCGACCACGTCAAGCAGCACATCCTCGGCCAACTCGACCGCGCCGACGAACGCTTCGAAGCCATCCTCTCCCGAGGCTGACCAGCAGAGCCGCGGCAACATCGCACACCGCAACGACCTGCCATTCTCGTGCGGCCTCCACGTGGACATCACGGCACCGCGCGGCACTCGCCAGGCCATTCACATGTCTCGTGACCTGCACACTTGCCCGGCCGGCACCAATTGCCGCCGCCCGGCATGCGCACATGAGACGCTCGGCGGAATTGACGCCGCGACAAGATCGCGCACCGCGTTGACATGCCGGCACACGGCTGACCAACAACCGCTCGGCGGAGCCGCAGCAAGATCGCGCCGCCGGACCGCAGGCGATCCGGCGGCATTACGTTCCCGACGCGGCTCGGGGCGCTCGCAGCACCGACGCGACGAGATCGTGCACCGCGGTCCGCAGGCGATCCGCCTCCCCCGCGCGCACCATTCGGGACGCGAGCTCGCCGCCCAACGGCGCGAGCAGCAGCGCGCCGACTACTTCGGCGTCCAGATCCGGTCGCGCCTCGCGCAGCATCGCGGTGATGTGCGCGGCCCAGAACGCGTGGAACTCTTCGCGTCTCGGATGGGGCGGCACCGCGTTGTAGGCGACGACGAGTTCGATGTTGTCGATCACCAGGTCGGTCATCGCCGCGAAGAAGGCCAGCAGACGCTCGGCGGCGGGTGCGCCCGGCCCCAGGGGCGGCGGACCGCTGGAGACGGCCTCCATCAGGGCGACCGCGGGTTCGGCGACCAGTTCGTGCAGCAGCCCGGCCCGGCTGCCGAAGCGGTGAAAGATCGTCCCCTTGCCCACGCCCGCCGCGGCGGCGACCCGGTCCATGGTGACACCCTCTGCGCCGTGCTCGGCGAGCAACGTCCTGGTCGCGTCCAGGATCGCGCGCCGGTTGCGGGCGGCGTCTGCCCGTTCTCGCGTGCGCCCGTCGGACATGCCACCCGCCTTCGTCGTTGACAAAGTTGACCGACGGTCCATATCGTGGCGAGATATCTGGACCGGCAGTCAACTTATGGAGTTCTCGATGCGGGCAATCGTAATGACAGGCGTGGGCGGACCCGAGGTGCTGGTTCCGACCGAGGCACCGCGACCGGCAGCGGGCGCGGGCGAATTGGTCGTCCGGGCGGAGGCCGTTCCGGTGCTGTACCCGGAGACGGCGATCCGCGCGGGAACCTTCCCGACGCCCGCCGAGCCGCCGTTCGTGTTCGGTTTCCAGTCCGCGGGCACGGTCACCGAGATCGGAGCGGGCGTCGAAACCGGTTTGGTCGGGCGGCGAGTCGTGGTGGCCACCAACGGTTTCGGCGCCTACGCCGAATACGTCGTCGCCCCGGCCGCGCAGGCGACGCCCATTCCCGACGGTGTGGATACCGCCGTCGCCGCGGCGGTCCTGATGAGCGGTTCCGTCGCGGCCGCTCTGACCGACACGGCCGCGCTCACCAGGGACGAGACCGTGCTGGTCGAGGCAGCCGCAACCGGTGTCGGCGCTTATCTGACCCAGTACGCGGCCCGCCTGGGTGCGCGCGTCATCGCGACGGCGGGCGGCCCAGCCAAGGCCACACAGGCGCGCGAGTTCGGGGCCGCCGAGGTGATCGACCACAACGACCCGGCGTGGACCGACCGCCTCCGCGACCTGCTCGGCGCGACGACATTGGATGTCGTGTTCGACTCGATCGGCGGCACCGCGACACCGGCGCTGCTCGACCTCATGACGCCGGTGCGCGGTCGCATGCTGGGCTACGGCTTCCTCTCCGGCGGCCCCGCGCCGATCGCCGCGATCGACCTTGTCAACCGCGGGCTGACCCTGATCGGCTGCGCAGGTCCCGCCTGGCTCGCGAAGGTCGCGGGCTACCGCGCGCAGGTGCTCGACGAGGTCGCGGCCGGAACGCTCGAGCCACTGCTCGACACGATACTGCCCCTCGATCAGGCGGCACGCGCGCACGAACTGATCGAGCAGCGCGCCACGTTCGGCACAATCGTCCTGCGCCCGCACCACACCTGATTCCAACCGGCCGATCCACGCCCGAGCCACCGAGTTCCGCCGAGCACGCAATCGGCGCTCGCGAAGCAGACCGAATCTGTACGAGCGGCTATCGGCATCGGGTGCGGGGAGGCAGGCGACGAGCGTCTGGCGGCGAGCGACGGGTGATGGGCAGCTGACAGCGAGCGTCGAGCGGCCGCCATCGGGCGGTAGAAGCAGAGACGGCGTGCGGCTGGCAGCAGAGGCCAGCCGCAAGCAGCCGGCAGCGGCCAGCGGGCAGCGGCCGAGGCTGGCTTCGTCGGCAGTGACGGCTATGTTGGCTTGATGGGGAGCGCAATCGACACGCAGGTGACGGCCGTCAACGAGTTGACCGCGCGGTGGACCGCAGTCGCGGGTGAGAGGGATTTCGTTGTGTCCGGCGCGGGCGTCTGGCCGCTGCTCGCCCTCCTCGCGGCCGCCGCGGACGGCCCGGCTCGCGCGGAATTGGAAGCCGCGATCGGGCTGCCTGCCGAGCGAGCCCAGGGTGCCGCGCTGGAGATATTGCGGATCATGGCCGAGGCCGAGGACCTTTCCGCCGTGCTCGGCGCGTGGTTCGCCGAAGGGCTTCCGCTGCACCGCGCTTGGACCGACAGCTTGCCGCCGGACACCATCGGTCGACTGACCACCCAGGAGGCCATGGACTCCTGGGCCGCGCGCGGTACCGGCGGTTTGATCGACCGATTCCCGCTGCGGATCGATCCCGACACCATGCTCGTGCTCGCCACAGCCTTGGTCGCCAAGACCGAATGGCGCGAGCACTTCGCCGACGCCGTGCTTCTCCCCGAAAACGGGCCTTGGCGCGGAATCGTCGGGCGCGGGCTGACGCGCACCACACGGGACCTGTCCGAGGTCGCTCTGCTGGACGGCCTGGACCTCGTGACCCGGGTAGTCGTCACCGGAACCGGCGATCTCGACGTGCACCTACTGCTCGGCACGGAATCGAATGGCGGGGAATCGCCGGACACGGCGCCAGACACCGAATCGCCGCGTAAAGGCTCGCCGGGCGCCGTCCTCACCACCGGCCTCGCCGCACTCACCGGAGACGTGCCCGTCCGCGACCACCTGCCACCCGGAACCATCGGGCCTGGACTGCGGGTGACCCAGCACCGCGCTCCCCGACCCGGTGACCGTCTCGATATCCGCCTGCCGCCCTTCGAGATCCGCGCGTCGCACGATCTGTGCGCGACGCCCGAACTCTTCGGCCTCACCGCCGCCATGCGGACAGACCGAAACCACTTCCCCGCGATCTCGCCGGAGCCGCTGGCACTCGCTCAGGGAGCGCAGGATGTGCTGGCGCGTTTCACCCGCGAGGGGTTCGAGGCCGCCGCGGTCACCAGCTTCGCGGCGGTCGCGGTGAGCATGCCGCTTTCGGCCGAACACCTGATCACCGAGGTCGAGGTCGCCTTCGACCGCCCGTTCGGATTCCTCGCGGTACACCGCGCGACCGGACTCGCGGTGGTCGCGGGCTGGGTCGCCGAGTTGCCCGCTCGCACCGACGCCCCGGACCTTCTCCACGACTGACCGCCGCGGCATCGACTTCTCGAACTAGCCACCGCAGGATCGCTGCCTACGATCGCATTCGACGACGGGTCGCCCCGTGGCTCGACCGCGCCCCAGGCAGCGCGGCGACTCAGTTCGTCCGCCGCGCGAAATCCGGTGCGTGCTCGGGCAATACACCCCGGGCGATCAGAAACGGCGGAACGCTTCGCACCACCGGGATGCGCCGCAGCACCCTGATCGGCCACGGTGCGTTGTCCGCGCGGGTGAGATCCACCTGTCCGCTCAGCGCGGGCCGGATGACAGCGACGTGCAACAACCGCTGGATGTTCTGCGTGACAACGGTCGGGAACCAGCGCCGCCGCTGCACCCTGGCCAGCTCCGCGACGCCGACGCGCCCCGAAAGCAGCGGCGCGGCAAGGATTCTCGCCGCAGCGACGGCGTCCTGCACGGCGAGGTTGATGCCGACCCCACCGGCCGGGGACATGGCGTGCGCGGCGTCGCCGAGGCAGAGCAGCCCGTCGGTGTACCAGCGTTCGAGGCGGTCGAGTTGGACATCGAGCAGCTTGACCTCGTCCCAGTCGCGCAGCGTGTCGACCCGGTCGGTCAACCACGGTGCGGCCGCGGCCATCTCGCGCGTGATCGCACCGACGGGCCCGCGCCTTGCCGCGGCGTCGCTGCCCTTGGCGATGAGCGTGGCGCACTGCCAGTAGTCACCGCGATCGAGCATGATGGCGGCGCGGCGCGCGGTGACGATCGGAATCGAGCCCGCGGGATCGATCCCCGTGCGCGGCAGGCGAAACCACCACACGTCCATCGGCGTCGCCCACCGCCGCGACCGCAGCCCGGCGGACGCCCGCAGCACCGAACCGCGCCCATCACAGGCGACGGTCAGCGCGGCCTCGATCGCACCGGTGCCACCATCGGCGGTCCGGTATTTCACCCCTGCGACCCGGCCTTCGGCGAAGATCAGGCCGGTGGCTTCGGTGTTCATCCGCAGCCGGAACGTCGGCTCGCGGTCGGCGGCGCGGGCCAGCAGGTCGAGCAGATCCCACTGCGGCACCATGGCGATGTATTTGTGTTTGCCCGGAAGGTTTTTCAGCGACGCCAAGGTTTGCAGCGAGCCGCCGACGGGGAGCAGGATCGAGTCCAATCGCCGCGCGGGCAGCTTGGCGAACTCCTCGCCGAGGCCGAGTTCGTCGAGCAGATCCAGGGTGGTGGGGTGCACGGTGTCGCCGCGAAAATCACGCAGGAAGTCGCCGTGCTTCTCCAATACCGTGACCTCGACGCCCGCGCGAGCCAGCAACAGGCCGAGCACAATGCCGGCGGGCCCACCACCCACCACCAGACAGGTCGTACGTTCCATCGACGGTCTCCCCTCGCACGGCGATCAACCCTCGGTCCGATGGTAGGCCGGGCGGCGGCTCACCGACGCAGGACGAAGAAGTACGGCTCGGTCATGCCACGCAGATCCATCACCCCGAACAGCGTGTGCGCGTCGACGCGGCGGAAATGGTCGATGATCGGCAGGTGGTCGTAGACCATCGCCGCGCTCACCTCGCCCCGGTATTCGATGTCGCGCAGCCGCGCGGTGGGCTTGCGGGCGCGCAGCGCGGGACCGAGCACCGGCAGCGTCGAGCGCAGCATCCGCACGCCGGACAGCGGCACCTTGCCCGCCAAGCTCAGCGGCACGCGGCGCGGATCGACGGGGAACACCGTCCCCGCGGGGTCGGCGAACAGCAGCGGATGCACGGCGTCGGGTCCGTCGAATTGCTTGCCGTACCAACCCGAGGCGACGAGCATGCCGTCGAACGGATGTCCGGTGTCGAGTTCCTCGCCGCGCCAGCGTCCGGTGGTCACCTCGGGGACCCTTACGGCGGGCAGTCGATCGAACAGTGTCCAAGCCTGCTCGGCGGTGCACCGGCCGGTCTGCAAAGCGGCCAGTTCGGCGGTTCCCGTCAGGGGCGTTTCGGCGACCATTCCACACTCCTCGTTGCGACGTTGCGAGAAGAAGTCTAATGACCTCTCATCGTCGCAACCCGGGCGGCCTCCCGCACGGGACCGCTACGAGCCCTGACCCGCGACGCAGGCCGTGCCACGTATCCCGAGGGGGTCGAGGAGAACGCCGCGGCCTTCCGCTGACGTCGGCTCCCGGCCCTTCGATATCCGCGCGGCTCAACACGATCCAGCACAACAGCGGCGACCACAGCTGGAAAGTTCTGTGCCCCAACCGCTGCCACCGGATATATGCCAGGCTGAGGCCATGTCGCACCCAGACTCCGGTTCCTCGGAAGCGCCCAGCCCGCCGTCGGCTCAGCGCAGTTCGATGTCGCCCGAGCGACGGCAGGAGCTACGGCGGCGCATGCGCATTCGGAAGAAAGGCATGCGAGTCGCCGGGCCGCTGGGGATCGCACTCCTCGCCGGTGCGCTCGTCGCGATGGCGGGAGGGCTGATCTATGGCGTGATCATCGCTGCCCGCGATTCCGGCCCCAGCCCGCTGCGAGCCGGTGCGTGCGGCTTCGTTACCGATCAGCCCGGTTCCGGGCACGATCCCTGGACGCTCCTCCCCTGCACCGATCCGGCAGCGACGCTCGTCATCGTGCGCGCGGCCTCCGTCGACAAGTGCCCAGAGGGCACCATGACGAGGTTCCTACCCAGGGGGCGAACGGCGACCAAGACCAAAAGTCTGTGCCTGCAGATGAATGCCGCCGTCGGCGACTGTTTCACCGGGATCGATCATTGGCTCGACGAAGAAAAAGTCGGCAAGGTCGCCTGCACCACTCCCGGTGCGTTCCAAGTGAATACGGTCAGCAACGCGGTCGACCACCGCGTCTGCGCACCGCAGCGACAACTGCACAAGGAGACCGACGAAATCGTCTACCAGAACCCGAGTAAAAGTATCTGCCTGCACCGCGTAGGTACCTAAGGCCGCGACCGCATACGCATGGTATGCGCGGCACGGTTCACGCGGAGAGCGAATTCGTCGGTCGCACAAGCGCGGTCGACCATGACGCGCACCACAGCGCCTTGACCTCGAGCGCACTCGAGGTATGAGGATCACTGACGTGCCCGACGCCGGAAATCCGGTCGGTACCGGCGGCGGGCGCCACCCCCGACCCGGGACACCGCAGACGTCCCGGTGGGCTCCCGCCGGGCCAAGTACACCCACCGGCGGGAGCCGGGTCGGGCGGTTCGGCTCAGGCGGAGACGGTGATCTCCCACTCGTACACGGTCAGTTCCGAGGCGCCGGTGGTGTGCACGGGGTCGGCGAAGGCGATCTCGCGCGCCGCCGCGAGGCTCTCGGCGCGGATCACATAGGCGCCACCGGTGCCGTCGGTGAAGCGGCCACTCTCCACGAGCCGGCCGCGTTCCACCAATCCGTTCAGGAACTCCTTGTGCGGTTCGATGACCGCCGGGTCGAAGCGCGGCGTGCGCATCACCATGACCAGGTACTTGTTCACGCCTCGGGCTCCTGGCGCGGCGCACGGGTCGCTGCCGCCGCGGCGCGCACCTGCGGTGCGACGAGCACGACCTGACCGAGCACGCCGTTGATGAAGGACGGCGAGTCGTCGGTCGAGAGGTCCTTCGCCAGTTCGACGGCCTCGTCGACGGCCACCACCGGCGGAACGTCGTTGGCGTGGAACAGCTCCCATACGGCGATGCGCAGAATGGCGCGGTCCACCGCGGGCAGCCGGGAAAGCGTCCAGTCCTGGAGGTAGGACTCGATGGTGCCGTCTACGCGGTCCAAGTCGTCGGCGACGCCTTCGACCAGGGTCCGGGTGTAGGCGTGCACGGGGGCGACGGTCTGGTCCTTCGCGGCCAGGTCGACGCGCTCGTCGAGCAGATCGGCGGCGTCGACGTCGCGGGCCTCCGCCTCGAACAGCAGGTCCACGGCGCGGCGCCGGGCCTTGTGCCGGGCGCCCAGCTTCTTGAACGTGGATTTCTTGTCTGCGGGCTGTTCCGCCACGATCACATCATCCCTGTCGTTCTGTGTCAGGGCGGCAGGAGCGCCCGCCACGGTGGGCCTGCCACCGGGTCGCGCGCTCCCGTCGCGAGCGACCGGTGATCAGGCGTTGACGCGGCCGAGGTAGCTGCCGTCGCGCGAGTCGATGCGCAGCTTGTCGCCGGTGTTGATGAACAGCGGAACCTGCACCTCGGCGCCTGTCTCCAGGGTGGCGGGCTTGGTGCCGCCGGTGGAGCGGTCACCCTGCAGGCCGATGTCGGTGTGCTGCACCACGAGTTCGATGGAGACGGGAAGCTCGACGAACAGCGGCTCGCCCTCGTGCACGGCCACCTGAACGGCCATGTTCTCCAGCAGGAAGCGGGCGCCGTCGCCGATGGTGGCCTCGGCGATCGAGATCTGGTCGTAGGTCTCGCCGTCCATGAAGATGTAGTCGGAGCCGTCGTGGTACAGGTAGGTCATGTCGCGACGGTCGACGGTCGCGGTCTCCACCTTGACACCCGCATTGAAGGTCTTGTCGACGACCTTGCCGGACACGACGTTCTTCAGCTTGGTCCGCACGAAGGCGGGGCCCTTACCCGGCTTGACGTGCTGGAATTCGACGATCTGCTGGAGCTGACCGTCGATCTTCAGCACGAGGCCGTTCTTGAAGTCGCTGGTGTCCGCCACTGTCTTCGGATCTCCTGTTCTCAGGTAACCGGCGTCATTCGACGACGGTCAGGTCTTTGCTGGTGTGGGTGAGCAGCTCAGGGCCCCCTTCGCGCACCACGAGCGTGTCCTCGATTCGGACGCCGCCGCGGCCGGGAAAGTACACACCTGGTTCGACGGTCACCGCCACGCCGGATAGAAGTGTACCGGTTCCGTTTTTCATGATCCCCGGCGCTTCGTGGATGCGCAGGCCGACGCCGTGCCCGAGACCGTGCACGAACAGCTTGCCGTGACCCGCCGCCTCGATCACCGAGCGCGCCGCCGCGTCCACCTCGCCCGCCTGGGCCCCCGGTCGCAGCGCCTTGCGCCCGGCTCGTTGCGACTCCACGACCAGTGAATAGACCTCGCGCTGCCAGTCGGTCGGGCGGCCGAGCACAAAGGTGCGGGTCATGTCGGAGTGGTAGCCGCCGACGACCGCACCGAAATCGATCTTGACGAAGTCGCCGGGGGCCAGCACGGCGTCGGTCGGGCGGTGGTGCGGTATCGCGGAATTGGCGCCGGCGGCCACGATGGTCTCGAAGGAGATGGCCTCGGCGCCGTGCTCGTACATCGCCCATTCGAGGTCGCGGGCGACCTGCCGCTCCGTGCGCCCCGGCCGAAGACCGCCGCGCTCGAGCAGCGCGGCAAGCCCGGCGTCGCCCGCCGCGCACGCTTTGCGCAGCTGTTCCACCTCGTAGGCGTCCTTGACCATGCGCAACTGCTCGACCAGGCCCGGCGTGGCCACCAGTTCCAGCCCGGTCTTCTGCTCGACCAAACCGTGGTGCTGGTCGACGGTCACCACGTGGCTCTCGAAGCCGACCCGGCCGAGCTGCCACTCCCCCGCCAGCTCGACGATCCGCCGCGCGGTGGCGCGGGCGATCTCGGCGCGCAGGTCGGGCGCCTGCTCGACGACCTGGCTGCGGTAGCGGCCGTCGGTCCCGATCACGGTGCGTTCCTCGTCGTTGCGCATGTCCCAGGAATGCACGAGCAGCGTGGCATTGGAGCCGGTGAAGCCGGTCAGGTACCTGATGTTCACCAGGTCGGTGACCAGCAGCGCGTCGACCTCGTTCTCCACCAGCAGACTGCGCAGCGCACCGCGGCGCGCCGCGTAGTCGGGCCCACGGCCCGCGTGATCAGCAGACATGGATCAAAGCTACCGCCGACACGCGGTGGTGCGGCAGTCCAACACCCGAACCGTCACTTGCGGAGGACGGCTGGCGCGCGGGCGAGACGGACGAATCGGGCACGGATGCGGGACCCGCGCCCGGTGGCCGGACCTTCAGTTGCCCGTGGAACCGAGCGGCACCGTTCCGATTGTGTCTTCGGCCCCGCCCGCCTCGGCGTCCGGCAATTCCGATCCATCGGGTGTTCACATGCGCTGCGGTTATGCACATTTCGCATCGAGCACTTCGAAACGGGCCGGGAATCAACAAAGGTGGATCGCATGGCCTACCTCGCATTCGCCGCGCTCACGGGATGGTGTGCGGCGCTGAGTCTCAACGATCTTCGGCATCGCAGGCTGCCCAACGCGCTCACCGGATGGGGCGCGTTGGCGGTCTTCGGATACGCCCTGTTCACAACACAATTCACAGCCGCGGCGGTCGGCGCGGTGCTGCTCGCGGCCCCCTATGCCGTGGTGCACCTCGTCGCGCCCTTATGTCTCGGTGCGGGCGACGCGAAGCTGGCGGTCGGGCTCGGGGCCGCCGCGGCGCTGGGCGGTGCGCAGGCGTGGGTGTGGGCCGCGCTCGCCGCGCCGGTGCTCACGGCGGGCGTCGGCTTGGCGATGCTGGTTCGCCATCGGATCTCGGCGGGCGCACGGGTGCGGCCGAACACGGTGGCGCACGGCCCCTCGATGTGCCTGGCGACACTTTTCGCCTTGGCGGTGCCGAGCGGGTGACGCCTCGCCGTCGCTGTTGGGCGCCGGGTGACAGTGCGGGCACTCGACGGCGGCGTACGTCTGGCGGACGAGTGGCGATAGCCAGTAGGAAGACTCGGGCACGGCTCACGCCGGCGAACGTGCCAGCGATCACGGCGGACCGGATGCGGGTCGGACCGCCCCGACATGGAAGGATGGACAGCGTGCTGCGCTGGATAACTGCCGGAGAATCCCATGGTCCCGCCCTCGTCGCCATCCTCGACGGGATGGTCGCGGGTGTCGAAGTGACGTCCGAGGACATCTCCGCTCAGCTCGCGCGCCGCAGGCTCGGCTACGGGCGCGGCGCCCGGATGAAGTTCGAGGCCGACAAGGTGACCATGGTCGGCGGCGTGCGCCACGGGCGCACCATGGGCGGTCCGGTCGCCATCGAGGTGGCCAACTCCGAGTGGCCGAAGTGGACGACGGTCATGTCCGCCGATCCGGTCGATCCGGCCGAGCTGGAAGACCTGGCCCGCAACGCCCCGCTGACCCGGCCCCGTCCGGGCCACGCCGACTACTCGGGCATGCTCAAGTACGGCTTCGACGACGCGCGCAACGTGCTGGAGCGCGCGAGCGCCCGAGAGACGGCCGCGCGCGTCGCGGCGGGAACCGTGGCGCGCAACTTCCTCCGCCAGGCCCTCGGTGTCGAGGTCGTCTCGCACGTCGTCTCGATCGGCGCCGCCGCCAACACCACCGGCGTGATTCCCACCGCCGCGGATCTGGACACGGTCGACGCGAGCCCGGTGCGCGCGTTCGACGCCGCCGCCGAGGCGGCGATGATCGCCGAGATCGAGGCGGCGAAGAAGGACGGCGACACCCTCGGCGGCGTCGTCGAGGTGGTCGTGGAGGGACTCCCGGTCGGTCTCGGCTCGTTCGTCAGCGGCGAGAACCGCCTCGACTCCCGGCTGGCGGCCGCGCTCATGGGTATCCAGGCCATCAAGGGCGTCGAGGTCGGCGACGGTTTCGAGACCGCGCGCAGGCGCGGCAGCCAGGCGCACGACGAGATGCGCCCCGGCCCGGACGGCGTGCTGCGATCCACCAACCGCGCGGGCGGCCTCGAAGGCGGCATGACCAACGGTGAGCCGCTGCGGGTGCGCGCGGCGATGAAGCCGATCTCCACGGTGCCCCGTGCCCTGTCCACCGTCGACATGAGCACCGGTGAGGAGGCCGTGGCCATCCACCAGCGCTCCGACGTGTGCGCCGTGCCCGCCGCGGGTGTCGTCGCCGAGGCGATGGTGGCGCTGGTGGTCGCGCAGGCCGCGCTGGAGAAGTTCGGCGGCGATTCGCTGAACGAGACCGTCGAGAACATCACCAGCTACGTCAAGCGGATCGGCACCCGCCCGCACGTCCCGGCGGACAGTCGGCCGCAATGATCGTGCAGACCGACCCGCGCGCACCGCGCGTGGTGCTGGTCGGACCGCCGGGGGCGGGGAAATCGACGATCGGCCGCAAGCTCGCCAAGGAACTCGGCGTCGACCTGTACGACACCGACGCGGGCATCGAGCGCGAGACCGGTCGGACCATCCCCGAGATCTTCGCCGCCGATGGGGAACCGGAGTTCCGCCGGATCGAGGAGCGAGTAGTGCGGCGCGCCATCCTCGCCGAGCGCGGCGTGGTCTCGCTCGGCGGCGGCGCGGTGCTGTCCAAGGACACCAGGGCGCTGCTGCGCAACCGGACCGTGGTGTACCTGGAGATCAGTGTGGCCGAGGGCCTGCGGCGCACCGGGGCGAGCAATCAGCGTCCGTTGCTCAATGGCGACGACCCTGGCGCGAAGTACCGCGAGCTGATGCGCAAGCGCCGCCCGCTGTACCGCGAGGTCGCCACGGTGCGGGTGCGCACCGACGGGCGCAGCCCCGGCCGGGTGGTTCGAATGATCCTGGACAAACTGGGCATGGAACCCGCCGCGCCCAGCGCCGACCCCGAACCCGAAGCCACCGCGACCGGCCGCGCCGGCCAGACGCCGGAAGGGCAGGGCAGCAGCCGCTCCCGCGCCCGTCGCCGGGCCAGGGCTCGTGCCGCAGCCCGACGCGCGGCAGCCAAGCAGACAGGCGTCGCGGCGACAGAGCACAGTGCGGTCGGCGAGGATAGCGACGCGACCGAAAAGACATCTGCGGCCCGCAAGGAAATCCACTCTGGCGCAACGAAACTCAGCGACACCACGGCTCACGTCGACGCCGCGACCAAGCGCTCCCATGCCGGAGACTCCGGCGCGGCAGCGGACTCCACTGCGGCGGAACGCGAAGCCGACCGATCGGCCGAGGACGCCGCGCGGGAAGGGCTCAGCGCGACCGGAGACTGCGGCGCGCAGGCAGGCAGCGCCGTGCGCACATCCGGTGCGTCGAGTGCGGGAAGCACCACCGAGGGCGCGGCGTCCGGCAGGCGACGCCGCCCACGCCGCAGGCGCCCTTCGGCCCGCACGTCCTCCGGCGAACCGAGCCGCACCGAGTCCACCGCACCGGCAGCGGAACCACAGGCCAGGTCCTGGCTGCCCCGGCTCATCGCCTCCGGCGCGCGACCCGAAGGCACCGGCGCGACACCCACCACGGGACGCGTCCGTCGCCCCAGGGCGTGCCGCCCCGCGGGCGCACCGAACCCGACCGGATCGGAAGCATCCGCCGTCCCCGTTGCGGGACAAGCCGATTCGTCGACGACGGCACCGAAGAGCGCGGAAACCCCGACGACCCCGGCCAGTGGCGAGAACCAGAGCGCCCGCACCCGGACGGCCCGCCGCGCCGGTTCCGGCGCACCCGCCGATCCCGCCGCCCGCACGGCAGCGGCAGAATCGGCAACGAAGACCAGTTCCAGCGGCCGCGCCCGGCGCGCCCGCGCTCGCCGCGCCCGCGCGCGAACACTCGAGCAATCGGCACGAACAGAATCGGAGCAGCAGTGACAGAGCCGAGTCGTATCCAGGTACGCACCGCCGACCCGTATCCGGTGATCATCGGTCGCGGCTTGCTCGGCGAACTCGTCGAGTCGGTCACGGGTGCCACCAAGGGCGTGCGCACGGTCGCGATCTTCCACCAGCCGCCGCTGGCCGAGACCGCCGAGGTGGTGCGCAAGGCGCTGGCCGAGACGGGCCTGGACGCGCACCGCGTCGAGATTCCGGACGCGGAGGCGGGCAAGGACCTCGCCGTCGCCGGTTTCTGCTGGGAGGTGCTCGGCCGCATCGGCCTGACCCGCAACGACGTCGTGGTCAGCCTGGGCGGCGGCGCCGCCACCGACCTGGCGGGCTTCGTCGCGGCCACCTGGATGCGCGGCGTCCAGGTCGTGCACGTGCCGACCACCCTGCTCGCCATGGTGGACGCCGCGGTCGGCGGCAAGACCGGCATCAACACCGAGGCGGGCAAGAACCTGGTCGGCTCCTTCCACGAGCCGTCGGCGGTGCTGGTCGATCTGGTGACGCTGGAGACCGTGCCGCGCAACGAGATCGTCGCGGGCATGGCCGAGATCATCAAGGCCGGTTTCATCGCCGACCCGGTGATCCTCGACCTGATCGAGCGCGATCCGGAAGCCGCGCTCGATCCCACCGGCGACGTGCTGCCCGAGCTCGTGGCCCGCGCCATCCAGGTCAAGGCCGACGTGGTCGCCGCCGACCTCAAGGAATCCAGCCTGCGCGAGATCCTCAACTACGGCCACACGCTTGGCCACGCGATCGAGCGCAGGGAGCGCTACCGCTGGCGGCACGGCGCCGCGGTCTCCGTCGGCTTGGTCTTCGCCGCCGAGCTCGGCCGTCTCGCCGGACGCCTCGACGACGCCACCGCCGACCGCCACCGCGCCATCCTGTCCAGCGTCGGCCTGCCGACCAGCTACGACGCCGACGCGCTTCCGCAGCTGCTGGACGCCATGCAGACCGACAAGAAGACCCGCTCCGGCGTGCTGCGCTTCGTCGTCCTCGACGGCCTGGCCAAGCCCGGGCGCCTGGAAGGCCCGGATCCCAGCCTGCTGGCCGCGGCGTACTCCGCCATCGCACGGGAGCAAAGCCCGAGCGGCGGCGCGATCCTGCTGTAGCGGAACGTAAACAACAGCGCCTTAACCGAATCGCGGCTGTGACACTGTTCGCGGTCCTGACCGCGGTGCGAAACGTCCGACCGAGACGACAACAGCGCCACACCCTTTGGGTGCGGCGCTGTTTCCCGTTCCAGAGTCAGGCGGCGGCGGGCTTGGTGAGCGACGGGTTGCCCCTGTCGGCCCGCCGTCCCGCGAGCATCCGGCCGATGCCGACGCCGATCAGTCCGGGGATGAAGATCAGCAGGATGATGAACGACGCGCCCGCCGTCAGTTCGAACAGCAGACCGTTGTCGCCGAGGTCGAAGCGCGGCAGGAAGTCCAGCAGCCAGGAAACCGCGCCGCTGCCGAGCCCGCCTGCCACGGCCGCCTTCAGCCACCGGATGGTCAGATCCGAGCCGCGTTCCGGGTCGGGATGCGCCACGCGGTCCTTGCGTCCGTCCAGCATGCCCCACCCCACGATGACGACAAGCAGCACGAGCAGGCACAGCATCCGCATCCACGCGCCTTGCGTCGGCCACTGCACCATCGCGAACCCGAGCACGGTGCGCAGCGCGACGACCAGCGCACCGAGCAGGACAGCTCGCACTACCCAAGCAATCATGCAGAACACCTTAACGCGCAGGCCCCGGGAACATAACTAGAACCCGTGTCAGAAATTTCCGGCCGCCGAATCAACCGACCGAATGTCACCGTCACCCTGTCCGGGAGGGTGGAGGTGACATTCGGTCGGGGATGTCAGGCGTCCACCGCGGCCGCCATCGCGGCGCGCGGCGCTGGACGACCGGTGAACTGCTCGACCTGTCCGTAGGCCTGGTTCAGCAGCATCTGCAACCCGCTCACCACGGTGTGCCCGGCGCGTTCGACCGCAGCCGCCAAGGGGGTCGGCCAGGGGTTGTAGATGGCGTCGAGTACCACCGGCGCGACGGCCACCGCCTCGGCGACCAGAGCGCCCGCCTCGGCGGGGATCGTGCTGACCACCGCGTCCGCGCTCGCGCTCGCGCCGCGCACGGCGTCGCTGTCAAAGGCGATCACGCTCGCCGCCATCCCGAGTTCATCGGCCAGCTCCAGCGCGCCGCGGGCGCGTCCGGCATCCCTGGCGACCACGGTGACCGATTTCGCGCCGAGTTCGGAGAGGGCGAGCAGGGCCGGGCGCGCCGTGCCGCCCGCACCGAGCACCAGCCCCTCCGCGATCTCGGTGACGCCGCCGCCGCGCAGCGCGCCGAGCACGCCGTCCACGTCGGTGCAGTCGGCGCGCCAGCCCCCGGCCGTGCGCACCAGCGTGTTCGCCGAGCCGACGAGCACGGCCCGATCGGTGCGCTCGTCGGCGTAGGCCAGGGCGGCCTCCTTGCCGGGCATGGTCACCGAGAGGCCGATCCACTCCGGCCCGAGGCCGTCCACCAGTCCGGGCAGCTGTTCGGCCGTGCACTCGATGCGCTCGTAGGTCCAGTCCAGGCCGAGCGCACGGTACGCGGCCAAATGCAGCTGGGGCGAACGGGAATGCGCGATCGGTTTGCCGAGAACCGCCGCCTTGCGGGCAGTTTCACCGTCCACTGTCGAGAATCCCGCTCTGTTGCGCCTTTTCGATATTGCGCAGGTGTTCGGAGTAGCTCTCGGTGAACAGCGTGGTGCCCTTCTGGTCGATCGTCACGAAGTACAGCCAGTCGCCGGGTTCCGGATTCTCCATGGCGCGCAACGCGTTCAGCGACGGCGCGGAGATCGGGTTGGCGGGCAGGCCGGACATCGCGTAGGTGTTCCACGGGGTGCGGGTGGCTCGGTCCTCGTCGGTGGTGGCGACCTCGGTGCGGTCCAGCGAGTAGTTCACCGTCGAGTCGAATTGCAGCGGCTGCTCGACTTCCAGCCGGTTCACGATCACCCGCGCGACCTTGGGCATGTCCTGCGGCAGCGCTTCCCGCTCCACCAGCGACGCCGCGATCAGCGTCTCGTAGGGACTGAGCTTGTTCTTCGCGCTGGAGGTCAGCAGCCCGGTGGACTCGTAGCTCGCCGCGCTCGAGGTGATCAGCTGGCGCAGGATCTGCTGCGGGGTTCCGCTGGGGTCGAAATCCAATGTCCCCGCGGCGATCAGGCCCTCGAGCTGGCGCTTGCGGTCCGGCGCTTCACGCACCGACTGCTCCGCCCAGGACGGCACGCCGAGCCCGGCGAGGTCGCTGCTGGAGCCGGCGGCGTCGAGCTGTTCGTAGGTCACGCACTTCTGCTGCGGGCCGGTGCCGATGCAGCTGGCGGCGGCGATCTTGGTGTAGATGCCCTCTTTGCGCGCGCCGGTGTTGACGTCGTGCTGGTCGTGCAGCTGGCGTCCTTCGGAGATGACCAGATTGCCGACCCGCGAGTTCTTGCCGAGCAGCGCGGCGACCGCCTCGGCGGCGGGGCTGCGGCTGGGGATCTGGTAGTACCCGGGCTGCACCGAGCTCATGTTCGAATTGCGCACGGCCGCTTCGAAGAACGCGCCGGTGCTCGCGACGACGCCCTTCTCGACCATGGTCTGCGCGATCTGCGACGAGGTGTCGCCGGGGTGCACCTGCACAACGACCAGCGGCCCCGCGGGCCCCGCGAAATCCTCCGGCGGTCCGAATTCGCCGACCAGCTTCTTGACCGCGAAGCCGCCCGCGCCGACCAGCAGCACCGCGAGCACGCCGCCGATCAGCCACATGTTGCGGCGCTTGCGCTTGCGCTCGGCCGCTTTGCGAGAAGCCACCCGGGAACGCTTGCCGCGCGAACCGCGCGACGGCCGTGGCTCCTTGTCCTTGGCGGCGGACTTGCGCGCCGACGATCGTGTCGTGCGCTTGGGCGGCTCCGGCGGTTCCGGCTCCTCGTAGTCCAGCTCGTCGTCGTAGCTGTCGTCCTCGTACAGCGGCTGGTCGTCGTAGAGCGGCTCGTCGTCGTCGGTGTAGCGGGGGATGACGGTCGTGTCGTCCTCGTAGTCGTCCCAGTCGTCGTGCGGCCCCGCCGCCGCACCGGCCGACCGGCCGCCCCTATCTCGTCCGTCTCTCTCCCAGGCTCGGTCGTCCCGTCGGTAGCGCCGATCAGCCTCGCGCTGTCGGTACCGTTCCTCGGCCCGCGCCCATCGATCAGTCATGCATCGTCTCCGGACGACACGTCCCGCGTCGCTTCCTCGACCGACCTCAACACCGCACTCCGTTCGTCCAACCATCCTTGCAGGATCGACACGGCCGCCGCCTGATCGATCACCTGCCGCTGGCCACGCGCGCGAACTCCACTGTCCCGCAATGCACGTGCAGCTGACACCGTAGTCAAACGTTCGTCGGAAAGCCTGATCGGCACGGGAGCGATCTCTGACCGCAAACGTTCGGCGAACGCGATGGCCAGCCCGGCCGCGGTTCCCTTTTCCCCGCGCAATGTGCGCGGCAGACCGACAATAACCTCAACGGCCTCGTATTCCCGCACAATTTCGGCAATTCTGGCTATATCGGTTGCCGTACCCGCGCCGCGCGCGTTCTTCTTGGCGCGCGGCACGGTCTCCACGGGGGTCGCGAGAATGCCGTCCGGGTCGCTGGACGCGACGCCGATGCGGACACTTCCGACGTCGATGCCGAGCCGTCTGCCACGGCCGGGGTCGGCCGCCGGGTCGGGCCGGTCCGCGGCGTGCGGCCGACCCGTCGAACGCGAACTCTCGGAGTCGCGCATCACTGGGCGATTTCGGCCACCCGGGCACGGACCGCGGCCAGACCCGCCGCGATACCGGAGGGATCGGAGCCGGCGCCCTGCGCCATCTCCGGCTTGCCGCCGCCGCGACCGGCGATGCTCGGCCCGAAGCTGCCGACCAGATCGCCCGCCTTCACGCCGAGTTCCTGCGCGGCCTTGTTCACGGCGACGACGAACGGCACCTTGCCGTCGACATTGCCGAGCAGGACCACGACCGCGGGTTCGCTGCCGAAGCGGCCGCGGATGTCGGTGGCCAGGGTGCGCAGATCGCCGGCGGCGACGCCCTCCGGCGCGGCCGCGGCGACCAGCAGCAGACCGCCGAGGCGCTCGGCCTCGTCCACGAACTTGCTCGCCGAGGAGAGCACCGCGGCGATCTTGGTGCGCTCGAGCTCCTTCTCGGCGACCTTGAGCCGTTCCACCAGCTGCTCGACGCGGGCGGGCACCTCGTCCGAGGGCACCTTCAGCGAGGCGGCGACACCGGCGAGCAGCGCGCGCTCCTTGGCCAGGTACTTGTAGGAGTCCAGGCCGACGAACGCCTCGACGCGCCGCACGCCCGAACCGACCGACGACTCGCCGAGCAGCGTGATCGGGCCGATCTGCGAGGAGTGCTGCACGTGCGTTCCGCCGCACAGCTCCATCGAGAACGGGCCGCCGATCTCGACGACGCGGACCTCGTCGCCGTAGTTCTCGCCGAACAGCGCGAGCGCGCCCATCTGCTTGGCCTTGGGCAGGTCGGTGACGAAGGTGTTGACCGGGAAGTCGGCGCCGACGGCGTCGTTGGACACCGCCTCGATATCGGCCTTCTGCTGCTCGGTCAGCTGGCCCTGCCAGTTGAAGTCGAAGCGCAGGTAGCCGGGCTTGTTCAGCGAGCCGGCCTGCACCGCGTTCGGGCCGAGCACCTGCCGCAGCGCGGCGTGCACCATGTGCGTGCCGGAGTGGCCCTGGGTCGCGCCGCTGCGCCAGGCCGGATCGGCCTGGGCGAGCACCACGTCGCCCTCGGTGATCTGGCCCTGCTCGACGGTGGTCTTGTGCACCCACAGCTTCTTGGCGATCTTCTGCACGTCGTTGACGCGCAGCTTGAGACCCGCGGCCGTGATGCTGCCGCGGTCGGCGATCTGGCCGCCGGACTCCGCGTACAGCGGGCTGCGATCCAGGATGACCTCGACGTCCTGGCCCGCGCTCGCGGCAGGGACCCGGACGCCGTCGGCGATCAGGGCGAGCACGTGCGCCTCGGAGGTGAGCTCGTCGAAGCCGGTGAACTCGGTGGCGCCGCGGTCGACCAGCTCCTTGTAGATGCTCAGGTCGGCGTGCGCGTGCTTGCGGGCGGCGGCGTCCTCCTTGGCGCGCTGCCGCTGCTCGGCCATGAGCGTGCGGAAGCCGTCCTCGTCCACGGAGAGACCGGCCTCGGCGGCCATCTCCAGGGTGAGGTCGATCGGGAAGCCGTAGGTGTCGTGCAGGGTGAAGGCGTCGGATCCGGCGATCTTGGTGCCGCCCTTGGCCTTCACCGCGGCCGCGGTGTTGTCGAACAGCGTCGAGCCGGTGTTGAGCGTCTTGAGGAACGCCGTCTCCTCGCCGACCGCGACGGTCTCGATGCGTCCGAAATCGGTGCCGAGCTCGGGGTAGGACGGCGACATGAGGTCGCTGACGACCTTCATGAACTCGGCCATCACCGGCTTCTCGGCGCCGAGCAAACGGGCCGAGCGCACGATGCGGCGCAGCAGGCGGCGCAGCACGTAGCCGCGGCCGTCGTTGCCGGGGTTGACGCCGTCGGAGATGAGCATGGCGGCGGTGCGGGCGTGATCGGCGATGACACGGAAGCGGACGTCGTCGGCGTGCTCGACACCGTAGGACCGGCCGGTCAGCTCCTCGGCCTTGTCGATGATCGGGCGCAGCAGGTCGGTCTCGTAGACGTTCTCCACGCCCTGCAACAGCATGGCGACCCGCTCGACGCCCATGCCGGTGTCGATGTTCTTCTTCGGCAGCGAGCCGACCGGCGGGTGGCCGAGCTTCGGGCTCAGCTCACCGCGCACGTCCTGCATGAAGACGAGGTTCCAGATCTCGAGGTAGCGGTCCTCGTCGGCGACAGGGCCGCCCTCCTTGCCGTAGGCAGGGCCGCGGTCGTAGTAGATCTCCGAGCACGGACCGCCGGGACCGGGTACGCCCATGTCCCAGTAGTTGTCCTTGCCGTCGCGGAACTGGATCCGCTCCTTCGGAATGCCCGCGACCCGGTGCCAGATCTCGGCGGCCTCCGGGTCGTCCTGGTAGGCGGTGACCCAGATGCGGTCGGTGTCGAAGCCGAAGCCGCCCTCCTCCTGGGACTTGCTGATCAGCTCCCAGGCGAGGGTGATGGCACCCTCCTTGAAGTAGTCGCCGAAGGAGAAGTTGCCCGCCATCTGGAAGAAGGTGTTGTGCCGGGTGGTGACGCCGACCTCTTCGATGTCGCCGGTGCGCACGCACTTCTGGACGCTGGTCGCCCGCGGGAAGGGCGGCGCCTCCTGGCCCAGGAAGTACGGCTTGAACTGGACCATGCCCGCGTTGACGAACAGCAGGTTGGGGTCGGCCAGGATCAGCGAGGCACTCGGCACCTCGGTGTGTCCGGCACGGACGAAATGGTCCAGGAAACGCCGTCGGATCTCGTGGGTCTGCACAGGTATCCAGCCTACCGGGGCGGCGCACCTGGTTTTTCATCGACCGGCCGCTACCGACCCGGCCCGCGGCTCACTTTCCGCGCACGATGCGCCGCAGGCGGTCGACGCGGGGGCCGACCTCGCGTTCGTAGCCGTGATCGGTCGGGCGGTAGTAGTCCGTGCCGACGATTTCGTCGGGCGGGTACTGCTGGGCGAGCACGCCGTCGGGATCGTCGTGCGGGTACTTGTAGCCCTTGGCGTGGCCGAGCAGCGCGGCGCCCG
The DNA here is from genome assembly GCF_900215415.1 of Nocardia amikacinitolerans. NCBI lineage: Bacteria > Bacillati > Actinomycetota > Actinomycetes > Mycobacteriales > Nocardiaceae > Nocardia > Nocardia amikacinitolerans. Next base: position 56,870 of record NZ_OBEG01000008.1, read on the forward strand.
CGTAGTGGCCGTCGCGCAGGTGCGGTGGCACGGCACCGGCTTTGCCCGCGGCGATGTCGGCCATGGCGGCACCGAGCGCGGCGGGGACCGCGCCGGATTTCGGCGCGGTGGCCAGGTGGATGGTCGCGTGGGTCAGGGTGAGCTGGGCCTCTGGCATGCCGATCAGCTGGACGACGTGCGCGGCCGCGACCGCGGTCTGCAACGCCATCGGGTCGGCCATGCCGATGTCCTCGCTGGCGGAGATGACCAGCCGCCGGGCGATGAACCGCGGGTCCTCCCCCGCGCTCATCATGCGCGCCAGGTAGTGCAGCGCCGCGTCGACGTCGGAGCCGCGGATCGATTTGATGAAGGCGCTGATCACGTCGTAGTGCTGGTCGCCGGCGCGGTCGTAGCGCACCGCGGCCTTGTCCACGCTCGCCTCGACGAGCGCGAGGTCGACGGTGCCGTCGAGCGAGGACTCGGCCGAGGCCTCCAGCGCGGTCAGCGCCCGGCGCGCGTCGCCGCCCGCGATCCGCACGATGTGGTCGAGGGCGTCGTCGGTGACGGTGTAGGCACCATCGAAACCGCGCGGGTCGGTGAGGGCGCGCTCGAGCACGACCCGGATGTCGGCGTCGGTCAGCGAACGCAGTTGCAGCACCAGCGAGCGCGACAGCAGCGGCGAGACGACCGAGAACGAGGGGTTCTCCGTCGTCGCGCCGACCAGCAGCACGATCCGGTTCTCCACCGCGGCGAGCAGCGCGTCCTGCTGGGTCTTGGAGAAACGGTGCACCTCGTCGATGAACAGCACGGTGCGCTCGCCGACGGTCAGCCTCCTGCGCGCCAGGTCGATGACCGCGCGCACCTCCTTGACACCGGCCGAGAGCGCCGAAAGCGCTTCGAAACGGCGACCGGTGGCCTGCGAGATGAGCGAGGCCAGCGTGGTCTTGCCGGTGCCGGGCGGCCCGAACAGCAGCACCGAGGCCGCGCCGGATCCTTCGATCAACCGCCGCAGCGGCGAGCCGGGGCCGAGCAGATGCTGCTGCCCGACGACCTCGTCCAGCGTGGCGGGCCGCATGCGGACGGCAAGCGGCGCGGCGCTGCCCGGTCCGCGGAAATCGACGCCCGCGCCGCCGCCCAGCGCATCCGACTCAGGCGCCTGACCCGGCACCTCGAACAACCCATCGCTCATGCCTGCGCCTCGCTGGCGCCCGGCTCCGGCATGCGCGAGGCGCGCTGACACATGACTCGCTCACTACATTCGCTCATACCTGCGCCTCGCTGACGCCCGACTCCGGCATGCGCGAGGCGCGCTGACACATGACTCGCTCACTACACTCGCTCATACCTGCGCCTCGCTGACGCCCGACTCCAACACCCGCGAAGCGCGCCGGCACACGATTCGCTCACCGCGCTCGCTCATGCCAGCGCCTCACCGACACTCCGACCCGGCACGCGCGAGGCCCCTGCGCACACGATTCGCACGCAAGGCTCGTTCATGCCCGCGCCCCACTCGGCTCCGGCATGCGCTGGCACACGATCCGCTCGCTCATGCTTTCGACCGTACAACTCGGCTCCGACACGCCATGTCCGTCCCGCGATTCGCCGGGATTGCGCCGTGTCGATTTGCAGGTGCGCCGCGCATCGGCTGTGATCATGAATTGTGGCTGAAAACATGGTCGTTTCAGATGCCGTCCAGACCGGGCCGTTCGGCAGGCGCGCCCTACTGAAGGGCGGTGCGGCGGCCGCGGCCACCGCGGGCGCGCTGCTGGTATCGACACCCGCGCGCGCGTCGGGCCCGGTGTTCCAGCACGGGGTCGCCTCCGGCGATCCGCTGCCCACCGGGATCGTGCTGTGGACCAGAGTGACGGTCTCCGACGACGCCACGCCGGGCTCGGGTGTCGGCGCGGACGCATCGGTCGGCTGGCAGATCGCCGACGACGCGAGCTTCGCCTCGATCGCCGCCTCGGGAACCGCGACCGCCACCGCAGCGGCCGACCACACCGTCAAGATCGACGCGTCCGGCATGACCCCCGGCCGCGACTACTGGTACCGCTTCAGCGCACTCGGCGAGACCTCGCCGATCGGGCGCACCCGCACCGCGCCCGCGCCCTCGGACACCCCGGACCGGCTGCGCTTCGGCGTGGTCTCCTGCTCGAACTGGGAAGCGGGGTACTTCGCCGCGTACCGGCACCTCGCCGACCGCTCGGACCTCGATGCGATCATCCACCTCGGCGACTACCTGTACGAGTACGGTCGCGGCACGTACGCCGGCCGCAACGGCGCGGTGCGGCAACACGATCCGGCCAACGAGATCGTCACGCTGACCGACTACCGCATCCGCCACGCCCAGTACAAGACCGATCCCGACCTGTCCGCGCTGCACGCCCTGCTGCCGTTCATCTGCACCTGGGACGACCACGAGTCCGCGGACAACTCCTGGTCCGGCGGCGCCAACCACCACGATCCCGCGGTACACGGCAGCTGGGAGGACCGCCGCGCCGCCTCGGCCCGCGCCTACCTGGAGTGGATGCCGGTGCGCGCCACCGGTTCCGGGACGAGCGTGCAGATCTACCGCAGGCTGCGCTTCGGCACTCTCGCCGAGCTGTCCATGCTCGATCTGCGCAGCTACCGCGATCAGGAGGTGGCGCCCGGCCCGGGCTGGCGCGAGGTCGACAACCCCGCGCGCACCATCACCGGCAAGGCCCAAATGGACTGGCTCACAGCGGGTTTGGTCTCGGCGCCGGTGCGCTGGAAGTTGGTCGGCAACTCGGTGATGATCGCGCCGCTCGTCTTCCCGCCGCTGGAGCCCGCGACCACCGCGGCCATCACCGCCGCGCTCGGCGTGCCGCAGTCCGGCGCGCCCGCCAACGCCGATCAGTGGGACGGCTACACCGCCGACCGGCAGCACCTGTTCCGCGCGATCACCGAACAGCGAGTCGGCGACGTGGTCTTCTTGACCGGCGACATCCACTCCTCGTGGGCTGCGGACCTGCCGATCGACGCCGCGAACTATCCCGGCGGGCCGACGGCGGGCGCGGAGTTCGTCGTCCCGTCGGTCACCTCGTCGAGCATCGGCGAGACGCTGAAGGCGGCCCCGCGCACCGTGGCGGTGCCGATCGAGGAATCGATCAAGAGCTTCAACCACCACCTGCGCTACGTCGAACTGGAGTCGCACGGGTACGGCGTCCTGGACGTCACCCAGGAGCAGGCGCAGATGGACTGGTTCTTCCTCGCCGACGTCACCGACCCGGCTACGGGCGTGCGGCACGCGGCGAGCTTCGCCGTGCCGAGCGGCGGCCGGATCGAGCCCCGCCCGGCGCCCGTGTTGTGATCGCCGCGCCGGCGGTTCGCTGAGCGTTCTGAGCGCCGCGCCGACACCGATCGCTAAGCCGACGCTGATCGCTGCGCCGACCGTTCTGCTACGGCGGCGCTGCGACGCTCGGCTCTGCGTCGGACATGCCTGGCGCTGCGCCGCCGACGCCGGGTGTGCGCTGAGTTCGCCCGGCGACTACTCCGACCAGCGCTCTTCCAGCATCGCCGACACCTCGTCGGCGAAGTCGCCGATCACGTCGTCGCCGGTGCAGCGCGCGTCCTCGGCGAGCGCGGCCCAGCGGTTGATCAGCGCCGCCGAGCGCGGCACCGACAGTCCGTGCTCGCGCGCGGCCGCGATGCGGGTGTGGTCGGCGGGCAGGAACCAGTAGGTGGTGAGCCACACCCAGATGAGGCGTGCCTCCAGGATGCGTTCGGCGAGCACCTCGTCGTCGGCGAGCGCCGGGAACACCCCGACGACCTCCGAACGCCAAGCCTCCACCATCTGCCTTGCGCGATCCCTGGACAGCTCGAAATCGCACAGGCAGCCGGGGAAGGAGACCAGCGCGTAGGCGATGTCGAGGGTGGCGTCGCGGAAGCCGCCCCACTCGTAGTCCAGGAACCTGGCGCCCTCCTGGTTGAGGATGACGTTGTCCGGGCACAGGTCCGACGGGCTGAACGCGCGAAACCGCCCGGCCGAGAACAGCCGGTTGCCGCGCACGATGCGCTCGGCGATCTCGCCGGGCACCTCGATGCCGAGCTCACGCTGCAACATCCCGGGCACCTCGGAGATCGCGGACTCGGCCTGCTGGGCGATGCCGTCGACGCGGTGCACCACCTCGACGCGGCGCAGCAGCGCGACGAAATCGGCCTCGCGCCCCACGGTCGCCGCGTGCATCCGGCCCAGCGCCTGAGCGAAGGCCATCAGCGCGTTGCGGGTGGCGGGCTCGGCGCCGGACTGCAGCACCGCGGTCATCCTGGCGTTCTCGCCGAGATCGGACAGGATGAGCAGGCGGTCGGGCAGGCTGTGCGCGATCAGGTACGCGCCTGGCCGCTGCTCGCGGCTGAGCGCGGTGGTGAACTGGTAGGAGACGGCTTCCCGGAGGAACGCCGAATCGATGCTCGCGACGCCGGGGGCCAAGCCTCCGGTGCGGCGGTCCTGAGCGGCTCCGCGCACCTGCTTGACGATCAGCGTCCGGGGTAGCGAGAACGAGTTCTCGGCAACACGCACACGTAGGACTGTCGTCCTACCACTACCGCTGAGTTCCATCGGATCGCTCAGCTTCACCGGAGCACCCATTCGCTTTGTGAGCAACTGCTGTGCTGCGGACACGACTTCGGCGGCGCGTTCGGCCAATAGTGCGGTCATCGCCTCTCAAGCTACTCGCATGGGGTCACTTCTAGCGAGCGGTTACGCAACCTTTCCGCTTCGCTCGGCGTGTCTCGTGTCGTGGTCGCGGACGAAAGCCGTGCTCGCTTGACACCATTGCACGCGTCCGGTTTTCTCATCGTGAACTGCTGTGCGCCACATCGCAAACCAGTTGCGTCGAAAGGTCTCCGACATTGACCGACACACCGTCCTCCGCACCCAAGGATCCCGCAGGCGGCACACCCCAGCAGGGCGGTGTAAGCGAGCGGTTCGTGGCTCACCCTGGGCAGCACGAGAGTAGCGACCCGTCCGCGCCGCCGTCCGGCGCGGGCCACTCGCGCCATGAAATGCCTGGTGGAGCGGGGTATCCGCAGTTCGAGGGGCCGGGCGCGGCACAGTACGGCGCCGAGCCGGTGGAGCCGCCACCCGCGGTCGCCGCGCAGCCTGCGTACGGGCCCGCGGGCACGGGGCCGGGCGTGTCGCCGGACGCGCCGCAGTACGGAGCGCAGCAGCCGTACGGTGCACCGCACGAGTACGGGACGCAGCAGGAATACGCGGCGCAGCAACCGGGTACGATGCCGCCCGGTGCGGCGCCGACGGGAGCGGTACCGGGACAACCGATCTACGGTTATCAAGTGGGGGCGCCGACCGGTCTCGACGTCGGCCACGCGATCAGTTATGGGCTGGAAAAGTTCCGGTCGAATCCTGCGTCATGGCTAGGAATTACAGCACTGGGCGTCATCATCTATCTGATCTTCGTGTTGATAGTCCAGACGTTCGAGCCGAATTCGCTGCTACCGCTTGTGCTGCTCTTCCTCGCGGTGATGGCGGCGCTGTGGTTGTTGCAGGCCGCGATGGTGCGCGGAGCGCTGTACGAAACCGACGGCGCCAAACCGGCTTTCGGTTCGTACTTCAAGTTCGTCAACGCGGGCAACGTCTTGCTGACCGCCCTGCTCGCGTTCCTCGGCACCTGGATCGGTCTGGCGCTGTGCGTATTACCCGGACTGATCGCCGGTGTGCTGTGCATGTTCGCGCTGCACTTCGTGGTCGATCAGGATCTCGGCCCGTTCGACGCTATCAAGGCCAGTGCCAACCTGGTGGTCAAGAACGTCTGGCCGGTGGTGCTGCTCGCCCTGTCCGTCGCGGTGATCACCTTCCTCGGCCTGCTGCTGTGCGGCATCGGACTGCTCGTCGCGGGCCCGATCTCGATCCTCGCGGTCACCTACGCCTACCGCACCCTCACGGGCGGACGCATCGCCCCGGTCTAACCGGAACCGAATCGCCACCGACCGCTGGCCGGTTCACGGGTGAAGCTTCCGTTCCACACACCTTCTGTACGCCTCACATAGCCAGCGACTGTGTGAGGCGTACGGAGCATGTGTGGCAGCCAACGATTCCCTTGGCCTGTGGCTGGTGGGGCCTGGGCGCGTCGAGAACAGGCAAACCCCTCGACGCGAACGCGCCGCCCGCTCGGAGAGTGACTCCGTGCGGACGGCGCGTCGGCTGGCCGTAGCTCGGCCTACGGCTCGGTGACCTCGAGCTTGATCTCGACCTTTTCCTGCTCCGGCTTGACGTCCAAGCCCGCTTCCTTGCGCTGCTGCGCGGTGATCGGCGCGGGCGCGTCGGTCAGCGGGTCGACGCCGCCGCCGGTCTTCGGGAAGGCGATGACCTCGCGGATGGAGTCCAGACCGGCAAGCAGGGCGGTGATGCGGTCCCAGCCGAAGGCGATGCCGCCGTGCGGCGGAGCGCCGTAGGCGAAGGCGTCGAGCAGGAAGCCGAACTTCTCCTGCGCCTCGTCGTGGCTGATGCCCATTACCTTGAACACCCGCTCCTGCACGTCGCGGCGGTGGATACGGATCGAGCCGCCGCCGATCTCGTTGCCGTTGCAGACGATGTCGTAGGCGTAGGCGAGCGCCGAATCGGGGTCGGTGTCGAAGGTGTCCATCGACTCGGGCTTGGGCGAGGTGAACGCGTGGTGCACCGCGGTCCACGCCGAATGGCCAAGCGCCACATCGCCACTCGCGGTGGCGTCGGCGGTGGACTCGAACAGCGGCGCGTCCACGATCCACACGAACGACCAGGCGTTCTCGTCGATCAGTCCGACCTTGCGCGCGATCTCGCCGCGCGCCGCGCCGAGCAGCGCGCGCTGGGCCTTCGCCGCGCCCGCTGCGAAGAACACGCAGTCGCCGGGGACCGCGCCGACGTGCTTGGCCAGCCCTTCGCGCTCGGCGTCGCTGAGGTTCTTGGCGACCGGACCGCCGAGCGTGCCGTCCTCGTTCACCAGCACGTAGGCCAGACCCTTGGCCCCGCGCTGCTTGGCCCACTCCTGCCAGGCGTCGAGCTGGCGCCGCGGCTGGTTCGCTCCGCCCGGCATCACGACCGCGCCGACGTAGGGCGCCTGGAACACCCGGAACGGCGTGTCCTTGAAGTACTCGGTGCACTCGGTGATCTCGACGCCGAAACGCAGGTCCGGCTTGTCCGAGCCGAAGCGGCGCATGGCCTCGGCGTAGGTCATGTGCGGGATCGGGGTCGGGATCTCGTGGCCGATCAGCTTCCACAGCGCGACCAGGATCTCCTCGGCCAGCAGGATCACGTCCTCCTGGCGCACGAAGCTCATCTCGATGTCGAGCTGGGTGAACTCGGGCTGACGGTCGGCGCGGAAGTCCTCGTCGCGGTAGCAGCGCGCGATCTGGTAGTAGCGCTCGATACCGCCGACCATGAGCAGCTGCTTGAACAGCTGCGGGCTCTGCGGCAGCGCGTAGAAGTTGCCCGGCTGCAGCCGCGCGGGCACCAGGAAGTCGCGGGCGCCCTCGGGGGTCGAGCGGGTCATCGTCGGGGTCTCGACCTCGATGAACTCGTGGTGGGCCAGCACCGCGCGGGCGGCGGCGTTGACCTTCGAGCGCAGCCGGATGGCGTGGCCGGGCCCTTCGCGGCGCAGGTCGAGGTAGCGGTACTTCAGGCGGGCCTCGTCACCGGGCTGCTCGTCGAGCTGGAACGGCAGCGGGGCGCTCTCGTTGAGCACCTCCAGCTTGCTCACGTTGACCTCGATCTGGCCGGTCGGCAGGTCGGGGTTCTCGTTGCCGTCCGGGCGCTGCTCGACCACGCCGGTGATCAGCACGCAGTACTCCGCGCGCAGCCGGTGCGCCTGCTCGGCGGCCTCGCCTTCGCGGAAAACCACCTGCGCCACACCCGACGCATCGCGCAGATCGATGAAGATCACGCCACCGTGGTCGCGCCGCCGGGCCACCCATCCGGTGAGGGTGACGGTCTGACCGGCGTGCTCGCTTCGCAGCGAACCAGCCAAGTGGGTGCGCAGCACGGGATTCCTTTCGACGACTCCGGCACCGGCGGGGTGTCGCCGGATGCGGTTGCCATCGTAGTTAGACACGTTCGTCGAGGGGAAACCGATATCCGCGCGGCCGTGTCAAGCTGTAGCGAGCAGGTCGCCCGCCAACCGGACAAAACGCCACTAAGGACGATGATGACGTTCAACGAAGGGCTGCAGATCGACCCGGACCGAGCCTCTTCCGGCGGACCTGGCATGGGCGGCAAACTCGCGCTCGGCGGCGGCGCGGGTGGTCTGATCCTGCTGGTGATCACGCTGCTGCTCGGCGGTGACCCCGGCTCCGTCCTCGGCCAGTTCACCGGCGCCCAGGACACCCAGCAAACCCAGCCGGGCACGGCGGGCACCCCGGAGCACTGCAAGACCGGCGCCGACGCCAACAAGTACGTCGACTGCCGGGTCGTGCTCACCGCGCAGAGCTTGGACGCGGTCTGGGCGAGCGAACTGCCCAAGCAGACGGGCGAACGCTACGTGGAGCCGGAGCTGGTGCTGTTCTCCGGCGCGGTCGCCACCGGCTGCGGCAACGCCACCAGCGCGGTCGGCCCTTTCTATTGCCCCGCCGATCAGACCGCCTACTTCGACGTCCGCTTCTTCCAGGAGCTGACCGACCGCTTCGGTTCCAGCGGCGGTCCGCTGGCCCAGGAGTACGTGGTCGCGCACGAGATCGGCCACCACATCCAGAACCAGCTCGGTGACATCGGCCGCGCCCAGCGCGACCCGCGCGGACCGGAGTCGGGCGCGGTGCGCACCGAACTCCAGGCCGACTGCTACGCGGGAATCTGGGCCCACTACGCGGACAAGACGCCCGCACCCGGCGGCGACCGGCCGTTCCTGCAAAGGTTGTCCGACACCGATATCAACGACGCCCTCTCGGCGGCCTCCGCGGTCGGCGACGACCGGATCCAGCGTGCGGCGCAGGGTCGGGTCAATCCGGAGGCGTGGACGCACGGGTCGTCCGACCAGCGGCAGAAGTGGTTCCTCACGGGCTACCGCACCGGCCTGGTGCGGGCCTGCGACACCTACTCCGCACCCGACTTGGACAACCCGCCCGCGCTGCGCTGAGCCGCTGATCGCGATCACACGGGGTGATCAGGGCGAATGCCGTGCGAGATGCTTGTTCGCGTACCCGCCGACGATCTACCGTGAACTGGTGATCAGTGGCGACCGGCGACGCGACGGCACGCACCACAGGTACGGCGAGCCCGCCCGAAGGCGAGCGCCGTACCCGATCGGACGGCGATTCCACGATCGTCTGCCCGCGGTGAACGCGCAATCGCATCGAGCGCATTCCAGAACGATCACCCGGTCGCGAACGGGTCGCGGCGGCGCGACCGAGTCCCGCTCGGCGAATGCGTTCGCGATCGGGAAGACGCCAGGTCTCGCGGGCACCGCGCCCGCGCAGACGAAAGGGTCTCCGCGTCGCGCGGAGACAGCTTCCCGGACACGCCGACAGGTAGCGGGCGCGTCGCGCACCCTCCGGGCCGTCTCACCGTTCAACCGACTGTCCCGAGCGGTGGCCGTCCCGTCGGCGCTCGCGGCCGCGGTGCGAGACGGACGATTGCTGCCCCGGCCGCGGTACCACAGCGAGCCGCCGACCGCGCGGCATCGACCGGCGTAGCGGCCGGTACCTCGGGACACACCATCAGCGTGTGTCGGTTCGACTCATCCGCAGCCAACCGGCGCACGCCATAGACCCGCATCGACGCCGCATCGGCGCTACGCTCATCGGCGTCCGAAGCCGCTGCGCCGGAGCGGGTCTGCGCTCGCTTCCCGGTCGAGGCGATCACCCGACGCTGCCGAGATGGGAAGTTCATGCGGAGAACGTTGTCGACCCTGGTTGTCCTCGCGATGCTGTTCGCGACCGGCTCGGTCGTCGCCGTGGCAGACCCGGTCGCGCCGGCGCCCGCCAGGTCGGACGTCGCGCTGCTCACCCTGACGACGATGCCCCGCGGCTGGCAGGAACGGATCGATCTGCGTCCGCTGCTCCAGGTCCACGCCGACGGCCGTGCCGTCCACCAGCCGGATGCCATTGCGCCCGAACGGAATCCGAACACTCCCCCGCGCCAGGTCGACGGCACGGTCCGGCGCGAGGTGATCGATGCCGCCCTGGCCGAGATCACGGCGCTGTCCACCGTCGACCTCGGCATGCCCGCCGCGGGCGACGGGAGTCAGATCATCGACGTGATGCCCGAACCGCCGGGCCAGAACCTCCACCTGATCGTGTACGGGCCCGACTCGACCGACGGCCTGACCGCCGAACAACAGAACGCGCGCAAGCGTTTCGCCGACGTCTACCGCAGCCTGCTCGACGCTTTCGTCGCCGATCGCTGAGCACTGACCACTGACCGCCGAGTCGAATCCGATTCAGGGCGTGAGCGATTCGCTGGCGGCCGGGCGGCGGTCCCAGTCCTCGGGGCGGATGTGGCGGCGGTCGCGGCGGACGCTGCGGGTGCTTCCCGGCCAGGTGAGGGTGTTGGTGCCCGTGGGGGTGACGAAGTAGCTGGTGCAGCCGCCGGTGGTCCAGACGCGGTCGGCGAGGACACGGCGACAGTGGTCCACGAAGCGGTTCTGGGCGGCGTCGGTCGGTGTGTAGCGGGTGACGGCGCGCTCGCGCATGTGGGCGATGGTGCGGGCGATGAGGCGGGTGGTGGGTTCGATGGCCTGGAACTGGGAGGTGTGCGGCAGCGCGGTGTTGGGTCCGGTGACGCAGAACAGGTTCGGCAGACCGGCGAAGGCGATGCCGCGGTAGGCGGCGAAACCGTTGCGCTCGTAGCTGTCTCGCAGCGAGAAGGCGGGCGTGCGGAAGTCGGGGAAGCGCGGGATCGAGTCCTGGATGTGAAAGCCGGTGGCCCACACGATCGCGTCGACCTCGTGCACGACACCGTCGGCGGTGCGCACGCCGGACCCAGTGAGATCGACGATCTTCTCCGTCACCAAGTCGACATCGTCGCGGGCGAACGCCGCGTAGTACTCGTCGGAAACCATCGGCCGCTTGCACCCGAACCGGTAGTCCGGCCGCAACTTCTCCCTGGTGCGCGGATCGGGCACCTGCTTGCGCAGTGCGCGCAGGCAGACCTGCTCGAAGACCGGCAGCAAGCGGGGATGGAACTCCGCCAAGTGCACCGACTCCAGCAGCGCGAACACCATGCCGCGCAACGCGAGTCGCGCGGGCGGGAACTTGCGCAGCACCGTCCGCAGCGGTCCGGCGATCGCGCGATCCCCGCGCGGCAGCACCCACGCCGGACTGCGCTGGAACGACACCACGTGCGCACCGGCGCGCGCCAGGGCGGGCACGATCTGCACGGCGCTCGCGCCCGAGCCGACGACGGCGACCCGCTTCCCTTCCGGCCGAAAATTGGAATCCCAAGAGCCGGAGTGCATCTGGATACCCTGGAACAGTTCCCGGCCGGGAATGTCCGGCACGAACGGCACGTGCAGCGAGAAGTACCCCATGACGACGGTGCGCGCGCTGATCACGCGCCCGTCGGCCAACCGCACCCGCCACCGGTGCTCGTTCTCGTCGAACTCGGCACCGACGACCTCGCTGTTCACCCGCACGTGGCGGCGCAGATCGAAAGCGTCGACCACGGATTCGGTGTAGGCGCGCAGTTCGGGTTGGGTCGCGAACAGCCGCGACCAGTCGCCGGGATAGAAAGAGTACGAGTACAGAACCGACGGCACGTCGACGGCGCATCCCGGATACACATTGTCGCGCCACGTCCCGCCGACCGACTCCGCGCGTTCGAGAATCACGAAATCCTCGATGCCGCAACGCTTCAGGTTGATCGCCACGCCGAGCCCGCTGAAACCGGAACCGATCACGGCGACTTCACAGATCTCGCTCATCGGACATCCTTCCGATCCGCGCCCGTATCGCGACGAGCCTCGACCCGCATCGGCAGCCGCTCCGGATGAACCAGCGCGCCGATGACGGTCTCGCGCGCCGTGAATCCGGGCTCAAGCCGCAGCCGCCAGCGCCCGCAGAGGGTGGCGATCTGCAACGCCACCTGGGTCAGCGCGAACACGTTGCCGGGGCACTGCCGCGCGCCCATACCGAACGGGATGTGCGCCCCGCGCGACATCCCCGCCGTCGCCTCGGGCAGCCAGCGATCGGGGTCGAACCGGTCGGGGTCGGCGTGCACCCGCGGGTCGCGATGCACCGCGATCGGGCAGACGAACAGCATCGCTCCCTCGGGCAGCGGGTGCCCGCCGAGCTCGTAATCGGCGGGCACGTGCCGCACGGTGAGCCACGGCGAGTAGCGGCGCAGCGTCTCCAGCACGAGCCGCTTGGTCAGGTCCAGCCGGGGCAGGTCGGCGAATTCGGCGGGTCGCCCGCCGAGCACCTCGTCGAGTTCGGCGTGCAGGGCGCGCTCGACCTCCGGATTGCGCGCCAGTTCGTAGAGCAGCCACGTGGCGGTCATTCCGATGGCCTCGGTGCCGCCGACCAGGAAGTTCACCAGTTCGTCGTGCACGTGCTTGTCGGTCAGCGGCGCGCCGTCCTCGTCGCGGGCCCGGATCAACGTGTCGAGCAGGTCGCCGTGGTCGAGCGCCGGGTCGGCGGCCAAGTCCGCGCGGTAGGCCGCGATGATATCGGCGGTGGCGTCCTTCAGCTCGTCGACCAGCGCGAGGAAGCGGCGGTTGCCGCGGGTTGGCAGCCGGTCCAGCCACGCGGGCCGGGTGACGCGGCGCGCGAGCAGCGTCATGACCTCGGGCAACAGCCGGTGCACGCGCCGCGCGGTGATCTCGCCGAGTTCACCGGAGAACAGCGCGCCCGCCACGGTGCGCAGCGCGAGGTCGTGCATCTCCTCGTTCACCGCGAGCATCGCGCCGTCGCGCCACTGGTCGGCCCGCGCCCGACCCATCGCCGTCATCACGGTGGCGTACTGGGCGATACGCGCCTTGGCGAACGCGGGCGCGATCAGCCTGCGCGAACGCCGATGTGTCGCACCGGAAACGACGGTGACACCGTCACCGAGCAGCAGTTCGGCCCGTTCGATCATCGAGCCCTGATCCGACAGCCCGGTGAACGCCTCCCTGATCAGCTCCGGTTCGGTGACGACATACGTGTCGTAGCCGGGGATTCCGATGCGCACCACCGGCCCGTGGGCCGACAGTGTCGACAGGAACCGGTGCGGTGTGCTGCCGAAACGGTGCCAATGTCCAAGGAACGGCAGCGCGCCGGGCGCGGTGGGCACCGTGGACCGGACGCCCGCGCGGCGTCCCCGCACGGTGGACAGCAGTGATGTCACGAGACCAACCTTCGATTCGACGTAATCCGTTCAGCCGCGGGCGAGCACGGCGTCGACGCCGCCGACGGAGCGCACCCACTCGACGTAGCGCGCGAGGCCCTCGTCCCGGGAGACGGTGGGGTTGTAGTCGAAATCCTTACGGGCAGCCGAGGTGTCGTAGGTGCTGGAGACGGTCAGCGCCGCCGTGGTCCAGCTCGACAGCGGCGGCGCCCACCGCTCCTTGACGGCGGGTATCCGCCAAATGGTGTCGAAGACGGCGATCGCCGCGTCCAATACGGGGCCGGGCACGGTGCGGGTCGGCGGGGTCAGGTCGAGTGCGACGGCGAGGTCGCGGACGAACTCCCACAGGTTTATGTCCTCGGGATCGGCCAGGAAATAGGCGTTTCCGGCGACCGAGGGAGAACGTGCGGCTTGCAGAGAGGCCGCCGCCGCGTGCTCGCAGTAGGTGATCGACGCCATGACGGGGCGACCACCCGAAAGGTCCGGCAGCCGACCGCTTTTCAGCTTGCGCAGCAGCAGGCTCATCCATCCTGCCGAGCGCGGACCCCAGATCATCCTCGGACGCAACGCGCACGTGGTGAAGCCGGGCGAGTCGGCAGCGAGCACATACTGCTCGGCCACCACTTTGGTCGCGACATAGAGGCTCTTGGGCGCGTCGACATAGGGCTCGGACTCGTCGATGCCGAAGCGGTCGGTCTCGTAGGAAGTGGCCACCGACGGACTGCTGACGTACACGAACCGCGAAACCCCCGCATCGCGTGCGGCCGCGATCAGGTTGCGCGTGCCCTCGACGTTCGCTCGCCAGAACTGTTCTCGCGCACCGACTTCCGACACCAGCCCCGCGCTGTGATACACGACGTCCACGTCGCGGCAGGCCGCCCGCAGCGAGTCCAGGTCGCCGAGATCCCCGACGGTGGTCTCGAGATCCGGCACGCCGGACAGGTAGCCGAGGTCACTGCCCGCGCGGACCAGTGCCCGCACCTCGTCGCCCGCGCCGGTGGCGGCATCGACGATGTGGCTGCCGAGGAATCCGGTCGCGCCGGTGACGAGAACCTTCATCGGTCCGTTCCTTTCGTTCGCGGGAAGCCGAGCCGATCTGCGGCCCATTGCGCGAGCCGCTCCCGCCCGATCTTCGCGTTGTGCCGGATGTCGACGGGAAACTCGCTGTGCGGCAGAAAGATTCGGATGCGACTCGTCTCCGGCTTGCGCTGCGCGAGGGTCCACAGTTCGCGCCGCACCCTGGTCAGCTCAGCGGGCGTGAGGTCCGCGGCGGGCTCGAAGCACAGCACCGGGATCTGTTCACCCGGCGCTCCGACGCCGACCAGTGCGGTCCTGGCGACGTCCGGGTGGGTGTTGAAGATCTGCTCGCATCGGACGGTGTACATGTCACCGCTCGCGGTCCGCACGCGCTGGGAGACCCGCCCGCAGAACCACAGTCGGCCCGATTCGTCCACGCGCGCCAAGTCGCCCGTGCGGTGCCAGCGCCGGATACTGCCGTCGGGCAGTCGCTCGTCGATCTTGTGCCGCGCGTCGGCGGCGGCATTGCGGTGGTAGGCGCGGCTGATCTGCGGTCCGCTCGCGACGATCTCGCCGATCCGCCCGGCGGGCAGGACGAGGTCCTCGCGCCAGTCGGCGATGGGCTCGTCGGTGACGCCGATGATCCGGACCAGGGTCGCGCCGCGGTCCTCCGGCAGCGGGCGGCCGACGCACACGCCCGCGCCCTCGGCGGTCGCGGCGCGGGTCCGGTCCAGCTCGGACCATTCCAAGGTGGTCAGCGGCAGCGCCTCGGTCGCGCCGTAGGTGGTGAAGACTTTCGCGTCCTCGCCGAGCGCGGCTCGAATACGTTCCAGGGCCACCAGATTCGCCGGTGCGCCCATGGAGATGATCCGCGCGATGTCGGGCAGGCTCTCGCCGGTCTCGGCGAAATGCTCGCCGAGCCTGACCAGTAGGGCGGGCGAGGCCGTGAGGTCGGTGGCGCCGAAGGACCGCGCCACGTCGGTGAGCAGCGCCGGATTCGCCTTCGACACGCGCACCGGGTCGACCGGACCGAGCACGACGTGCGCGCCTTGCAGCAGATCGAAGAGCCCGAACAGGGGCACCGAGGTGAGCGAGACGAAACCGGTTGGGCGGCCGTGCAGTTCGGTGACGACATCGAGTGCGGCGGCGAAACCCGACCTGGTGAACTCGACGCCCTTGGCCGGTCCAGTGCTTCCGGTGGTGAACGCGATCATGAATAGGTCGTCCGGATCGTGTTCGGCCGCCGGGGTTTCCGGCTCGTCGCGCAGATCGGACAAGCTGTGACCGCCCCAGAACGACCGCCCCGCCGTGACGTGCACCCGGATCGATCCGAAGGTGCGCAGCGCGGCCAGCCGCACCGCATGCGCTTCGGGGATCCCGATGAAGGCCTCCGCGCCGACGCTGCGGAAGCAGTGCAGCATGCGGCGCACGCCCATGCCGGGATCCACCACCACCGGTACCGCGCCGACCCGGAACAGCGCGAACAGCACCGCGAACAGATCCGGATCCGGACGTACGAGCACAATGACCCTGACGCCCTTGGTGATTCCGATCCTCTCGAAGCCCGTGGCATAGGAGTGGACGCACCGCCCCAGCTCGGCGTAGGTCATGGTCGCGAACCGCAGGTCGGCGCCGCGCTCGGCCTTCGCCGCACCGGCGCGGGTCGGATAGCTGATGGCGGGCTCGTCGGCCCGTTCCGTGATCCGGCGCTCGAGCAGGGCACTCGGGTCGTCGTAGCCGATCGCGCGCGTCACCCGGCACCGCCGCCGGGCACCCGGTAGCCGACACAGCCCGCCGTCGGTCCCGATCCGCCCGCGACGAGCAGCAGTTGGTCGCCCGCACGCACGGCGCCGGACCGCATCAGCTGGTGGTAGGCGATGATGAGACCGGAGCTTCCCGCGTTCCGCGACCCGGTATCGGCCTGGTGGTGTCGCGTGAAGCCGAAGTCGGCCGCCAGCGTCTCCGCGAAGTCCGGTACGGGATTGTTGGTGACCAGTACCGTCGAATCAGACGCTGTTTCAGGGTGATTCGCGAGGTAGTTCCGCACCGCGGTGCGCGCGACACCCAGGACCCGCTCGGCGAAATCGTCGGCGACGTCGACGGTGATCGTGCGGGCGCCGTCGCGGCCCATCGACTTCAGGTCGAGGTAGCCCGCGACGCCGGGGTGCGCGCCGTCCGGCCGCGGTGCGGGCTGCAAGTGCACCGCGCCGAGTCCCGTCGTTTCGTCGATGCCTTTGGTCACCAGGAAGGCACCGCCCACGGTGGCGTAGGGGAAGGCGGCCGCGTCCGCCCGGCCGCCTGGGTGGGCGTCGCTGCCGACGATGAGGACATGCTCGGCAGTGCCATTGGCCAGCAACGCATTCGCGGCCTGGAGCGCGTTCAGCACGCCGCAGGCGCCGTTGCGCAGGTCGAGGGAGAAGCCGGGCCGGGAGGAACCGGATTCGTAGTCGAGGTGCATGCCGAGCTCGCGCTGAATCAGCGCGGCGTTGGACGGCTCCACGATGTTGGCGTCCCGATACACACCGACGTTCATCAGCACGTCCACGTCCGTCGCCGAAAGACCTGCCCCGGCGAGGCATTTCCGTGCCGCCGCGACCGCGTGGTCGATCGAGCCGAGCGCCGGATCCACGCTCACCGCCGAATTCCGCAGAATGGTCACCACGATCTACTTCACCAACTCACCGATGGTCGCCGACAACACCCCGAACACCATTCCCGACGCGGTCGGTACGAAACAGATCTTCGAACCCGCCGGAATCAGGCCGCGCGACAGGTAGTCGTGCAGCACCAGGAAATGTGTACTCGCCCCGGTATTTCCGTACTTCTCGACGCACGCGAGCCGCGGCGGCATGGGTGCGCCGTGGATCTTGCTGCCCGACTCCGCCAGTTTCTCGGTGAACCCGACACCGAGCTGATGGAAGACGATGTAATCGAAATTCTCCTCGGCGAACGACGTGCCCTTCTTCGCGAGCACGTCGCGATGGAATTTCGCCCAGGTCTCGCGCCGCGGCGCGGCCTGCATGGTGAGGTTGTCGGTCAGCATGATCATGTTCTCGGTGCTGTCGCTGGGTTTGGCGATGCACAGGCCGGAGTATTCCGCGCAGGTGATCATGTCGATGTAGTGGACGGCCTCGGCGTCGTCGACGGCGCGGTCGAGCACCACAGCGACGGCCGCGTCGGCCAGGGTCAGCGCCGCGAACTGCGGGTCGCGCGCGTCCACCGCCTCGGCGAGCGCGCCCTCGGTGACCGGCGAGATGACCTCGGGCGTCACCACCATGCCGTTTCGGACCAGCCCGGCGCGAATCAAGTTGTCCAACAGGTAGATACCGGTCATGGTGCCGCCGCACGCATTGGCGACGTCGTAGCCGGTGGCATTGACAGCGCCGATGCGCCGGGCGATCTCCCCCGCCGCCGACGGCTCGAACACCATGCGGAATCCGTCGTGCACGGTGGTGCCGCCGCAGATGATCACATCCAGATCGGCGGGATCGTATCCGGAGTCCGCCAGGCAGTCGAGCGCCGCGGCGACGCCCAAGGTCAGGGTGTCCTCCTCGGTGCGGTCGACCATATGCCGGTGTGCGATACCGGTAATGCGTTCGACGTCGAACTCGCCGCCGCTCGACATGCGGTCGAGCACTTCGTTCGTGGTGAATTCTCCGGCGGGGAGAGCGGCCCCGAGCGCACGTATTCGAGAGCGATTCATACGAGATTTCCTCCGATGGCCGCGGCTCCCACGGAAAATGGAATGACACGGCGCTGATAAAGCAAGGGGGCCAAAGAAACCCGGGCTCGACCGGATGATTGCGACACTACGACCAGATCTCGACAGCAGTCCACTTGCGGCGCCGGTCAGTGAGGGGGATCACCAATCCATCTGTGCCGCTTGCTACTTCGCGACAAAAGATCGGCGCGAACATCGTCTCCCGTGATGAATTCTCGTTTTCGATTGCGTCGAGCGCCCGATTCGTGATTAGGCTCGGGCCGGTGTCCGTCCCGCCCCGCGCGCCGATGTCGCTGCTCGATCTGCCCGGCCCAGACGGCTGGCCGGTGCTGGGCAATCTCCCGCAACTCACCCCGACGCGACTGCACCGGCAACTCGACAGCTGGTGCGCGGAATACGGTCCCGTCTACCGGCTGAGCATGCCGGGCAGGCGGCTGGTCGTGGTCGGCGATCCCGAGATCGGCAAGGAGGTCCTGCGGCAGCGCCCGGGAACCTACCGGCGACAGTCGTCGATCGAATCGATCATGAGCGAGATGGGCTCCAACGGACTGTTCTCCTCCGAGGGCGAGGCGTGGCGGCGACGCAGGCGACTGGCCATGCCCGCGTTCAACGCCGCCCATCTCACCCGGTTCCACACCACGCTGGAGCAGATCACCGAGCGGCTACGGCGGCGCTGGCTGGCGTCCCCGCCCGAGGACGTGCGCGCCGACCTCACCCGCTACACCGTGGACGTGACCGCCAAGCTGACCTTCGATTACGACATCAACACCCTCGAGCAGTCCGGCGACGTCATCCAGCAGCACCTGGACCACGTCTTCCCGATGATCAACCGCCGCTTGAACATTCCGTTCCCGTACTGGCGCTACGTCAAGCTGCCCGCCGACCACGCGCTGGACCGGGCGCTCGACGCGCTGCGCGCCGAGGTGAACGCGGTCATCGCCCGCGCGCGCACCGCGGTGCCGGAGCAGCCGACGAATTTCATCGAAGCGTTCCTGCTGGCCAACGACGGCGGGGAATCGTTCACCGACGACGAGCTGTTCGCCGAGGCGCTGACGATCCTGATCGCCGGACAGGACACCACGAGCAACGCCACGGCATGGCTGCTCTACCATTTGGCCTCCGAACCCGGAGCGCAGGAACGCATCCGGGAGGAGATCGCCAGGATACCGTCGACGCTGGAGCGGCAGCCGTACCTGGAAGCCGTTGTCGCCGAGTCCATGCGGCTGCAACCCACCACCCCGCTGCTGCTCATGGAGGCGGTGCACGACACCGTGCTGCGCGATATCGCGCTGCCCGCGGGCACCTGGGTGTTGGTCGACGTGCGGTATCCGGGCCTGCGGGAGGAGAACTTCGCCGATCCGGAGCGGTTCGACCCCGAACGGTGGCTGCGCGGCGCCGACGGCCGGGCGCACCGCCCCGACGTCTCGATCCCCTTCGGGTCGGGGCCGCGGTTCTGCCCGGGGCGCGGCCTGGCAATGCTCGAGATCAAGAGTGTGGCCGCGATGGCCTGCCGCACATTCGATTTCCGGATCCCGGATGGCGTTCCGCCGCCCGACGACCGGTTCCATTTCGCCGTCATCCCGGTGGGCCTGCGGCTCGACCTCGCGCCACGACCGGCGGCCGACCGAGAATTCGAAGGATAGGGGTATGGCGATCAAGCGATTGTCGGCCACCGATGCGACCTGGTTGTCGCTCGAGTCGCCGGAAATGCCGATGCACGTGGCGTTCCTGATGGAATTCCACTGTCCCGACGGCGATGCCGAGCGATTCGTGCGCCGCTGGCGGGCGCGGCACGCGGTCCCGTTCACCGCACCGCCGCCGTGGAACCTGACGCCGGTACGCGGCCGCCTCGCCGAATCCCTCGCCCTGGTACGGGAAGTCGACGAGATCGACCCGGCCGACCACATCAGGCAGTGGTCGCTGCCGGCGGGCGCGGGCCGCGACGAACTGGTCGAGCTCGTGACCCGCATCCACCGCGAGCAGCTCGACCTGGGCAAGCCGCCGTGGGAGCTGCACTTCGTGACAGGACAGTCGGCGGACCGCTTCGCGGCGGTGTTGAAGGCGCATCACAGTCTGCTGGACGGTGTTTCGCTGGTGCGCGTCATCACCGGAGGACTGTCCCCCGACGCCGAGGCGCGCGACCTGCCGCCCTTCTTCACCATCGGACCCGAGCCCGACGATGCGGCGCGCGCGAACCGGATCGCCGCGCTTTTCACGGCGGTGCGCGGGTTCTTCGCGGTACTTGCCGGAGTCGCCGGTGCGGCGCGGGATGCGCTGCGGCGCAAGGCGGGACGGGTGACCGCGCAGCAGACCTACCGGCAGCCGCCGTCGGTCCTCGACGGTCCGATCACCGGGGCGCGCGACCTCTCGCTGCGCCGCTACCGGCTGAGCGAGATCAAACGACTGGCGCGCGCCGCGGACTGCACCGTCAACGATCTGGTGCTGTATCTGGTCGCCACGGCGCTGCGCAACTACCTCACCGACCACGCCGAACTGCCCGAGCGCCCGCTCACCGCCGGTGTGCCGACCGACTTGCGCGACGGCGACCAGCGGGCGGGCACCCGCGCCGGGCTGATGTTCACGACGCTGGCGACCGACGTCGAGGATCCGCTGCGACGCCTCGCCGCCGTCAAGGACGCGATCGACGCCGCCAAGCGGCACATGGGCGCGATGTCGCCCGGCGCGGTCATCGGATACGGCCTGGCCACCACCTTCCCGTGGGTCTTCGCGCTGCTGCTCGGCATCCGGTCGGCCCCCTCCTCGCACCCGATGGGCATCTCCAATATCCCCGGCCCACGGGAGACGCTGTTCTGGGACGGCGCTCGTCTCGACGCGATGTATCCGATATCGCTGCTGATGCACGGTAATTCGCTGAACTTCACCTGCTTCGGTTACCGCGACGAGCTGTTCCTCGGTGTGCTCGGCGCGGCCGACAAGCTGCCGCCGATCGAGCACCTGACGGCCGCCGTGGACGCCGCCCTCGCCGAGCTGGACGGTGTCCTCGCGCCCGCGACCGCGGTCGGGCAGTCCTGAGATGTGCGCGGTCTGCGGCATCGTCGACTTCGCGGCGCCGGTCGACCCAGGCCCGCTCGCCGCGATGTGCGCGGTGCTGCGCCACCGCGGTCCCGACGACCATGCCACCTGGCACGACCGGCACGCCGCGCTGGGCTTCCAGCGCCTGTCCATCGTGGACGTCCGGCACGGCGCGCAGCCGACCGCCGACGAGAGCGGCTCGGTCCGTGTGCTGCTCAACGGCGAGATCTACAACCACAAGGCGTTGCGCCGCGCTCTCGCGGCGCGCGGGCACCGGTTCCGCAGCGACAGCGACGCCGAGGTCGTCCCCCACCTGTACGAGGAGTACGGGGACGGGTTCGTCGAACACTTGGACGGCGACTTCGGCATCGCGATCTGGGATGGCGTCCGGCGGCGTCTGACGCTGGCCCGCGATCGCGTCGGGGTCAAACCGCTCTTCTACCACCTGCGCGGCACCCGCCTGACGTTCGCGTCGGAGATCAAGGGCATTTTCGCCTCCGGCGCCTGTACACCGGAGATCGACCCGCAAGGGCTCAGCGACTGCCTGTTCTACGGCCACACGATCGCGCCGGGCACGTTCTGGCGCGACGTACGCGACCTGGAACCGGGCACCGTCCTCACCGCGGACGCCGAGGGCGTCCGGAGCAGGCGCTACTTCCGTGTGTTCCAGCGCGAGGATCCCGACGCGCCGCTGCTCACCGGACGCGCGGCGATCGAGGCGTTCGACGAGCGGTTCACCGCCGCGGTCGCCAAGCGGGTCCCCGACGAGGTGGCCGCTGGCGTCGCGCTCAGCGGCGGGCTCGACTCCTCCGCCATCGCCGCCGTCGCCGCCCGGCGCTGCGACGCGCCGCTGACCACGCTCAGTGTGCGATTGTCCGGCGCGATCCACGACGAGACCGAGATGTCGCGGCTCGTCGCACGCTCGTTGGACGTGCCGAACGTGGAATCGGAGACGACCGGTGCGCGCGTCGGCGAACTGCTGCCGAAGAGCATGTGGCACTTCGAATCTCCGTTCTGGTACGGCGGCGTCGCCTCCCCCTTCCTCGACCTGACCGCGCTCGCCCGAGACCAAGGGCTCAAAGTGGCGATGAGCGGGGACGGCTCGGACGAGCTGCTCGCCGGGTACGACTTCTACCGGTTGCTGCGCCTGAGTTCACGATTGACCGACCTGCGGCTGGACGCGCTGCGACCGCTGGTGTGGCGGCAGGCGACGAAATGGATCGGCGCGCCGAGCGGCATCGACCGCCACCTCGTCGAGATCTCCGCTCGCAGTGCGGGATACACCGAGCGGTACGGCCAGATGCCGCCGTGGGTCTACCTGTGGAGCGCGCTGTCCGGTACCGCGCGGCCAGCCGTGCTCGCCGAGCTGCCCGAGCCGTCGGCACTGCCGCGCCCGCCCGAGCACAGCACGCTGCACCGGCAGATGCACTTCGAGTTCCACACCCGCCTGCCGCACTGGGTGCTGCCCATCTCCGATCGGCTCGGCATGGCGCACGGCCTCGAGGTGCGGGTGCCGTTCCTCGACCGCGACGTCCTCGACGTCTGCGCCGAGCTCGACCCGCGCATGCTGCTGCGGCTCGGCACCGAGAAATACGTGCTCAAGCGGGCGATGGCCGATCTGCTGCCCAGGCGGATCGTCCGGCGGCGCAAGAAGCCGTTCATGACGCCGATCGGCCCGTGGTATCTCAGCGGGCCGGGTGCGCAGCTGGCCGCCGACCACCTCTCCCGCGACGCCGCACGTCGCTACGGGCTGTTCGATCCCGAAGCGACGGAACGGATCTGGCGCACCGCCGTGGACCGGCCCGGCACCTGGGACGGCGTCACGGCCGAATGGGCCGCGATGGCCATCCTGTGCACCCACCTCGTGGTCGACCAGTTCAGCGGCGATCGCTTCACCGCCGACGCGATCACCGGAGCCCCCGCATGACCGTGACGTTGCCGCGTGCCGCCGAATGGCACGAATTCGCCCTGCACGCCGCCGCCCAGCCGGGCTTGGCGCTGCTCGCACCGCTCGGGGCCGCCACCCGCCCGATCCGCAAGGTGCCGAAATTCGGCTGGGTGGTGTCGGATCCGGAACTCGCGCGCGAAGTCCACCGCGACAGCGCGCATTTCAGCATCGCGACAGACGGCGCGTCGGGACACTGGTGGTCGCAGATGCTCGGCGACTTCGGCGCCGAACGCTTCGAGGGCCCCGAGCACCAACGGCTGCGGGCCGGTCTCGGCGATCTGTTCAGCAGGCCTGCTTCCGAGCACTTCGTCGAGGGCGCGGCCGGCGCGCAACTCGAGCGTCTGCGCACCGATCTGGCCGCGGGCCGGACGGTCGACATCGCCGAATTCGGCCGGGTGTTCACCGCGCGCACGATGGTCGACGTGGCCGGTCTGCCGCGCGAAACCAGCACCGACACACCGTATCTGGACCTCTTCGCGGCCATGGAGCGGCTGGCCGACCTGGGCAAGGGCAATTGGGCCACCACCGTCGTTCCAGCACGAAACCAGCGCAAGGGCCGCGAGCTGGCGGCGCTGATCGGCGCGAACGTCGAGCAGGTCTACGACTCGGCCGACTCCGGCACCGTCATCGGACGCTGCCGCGACCTGGGGCTGACACTCGAGCAGACCCGCGGATTCACCGTGCTACTCGTGGTGGCCGGAACCGTCACGCTCGCCAGCACCCTCGGGCGGCTGGTCGCGCTGCTGCACGACACCGGCGACCAGCACCGGCTGCTGGCCGACGCGGGCTTGATCCCCGACGCGATCCGGGAGGGTCTGCGGGTGACGAGCTCGATGCCGGTCGTCGGGCGCGGCGTGATCGGCGATGTCGAACTCGGTGGCAGGCTGTTGCGCTCCGGTGACCGCGTCAAGGTGATGACCTGGTACGTCGACAATTCCGTCGGCAGATTCGACCTGGATCTCGGTTACGTGGCGCGGACGCGGCAGCTGTGGTTCGGCGGCGGCAAGCACTTCTGCCTCGGCGCCGCGCTCACCCACGTGCAGCTGACCCGCTTCCTGGAGACGCTGCTCGCGGCGGGCCGCCCCTGGGAGATCACCCGCCGCCGCTACCGGTTCAACGCGTTCGTCCCGCTCTACCGCAGACTCGACATCCGCTTGCATTGAGACGCCCACCGGCTGGACACGCGACCCGACCAAAGGCCACCGTCACTCGGCCCATGCCGATGAAGGTCACCGTCGGTCGGTTTCACCGGACGCGCCGGTCAGGTGAATGATGGTCACCTACAGCCGGTCTCGCGAGATGAAGGTGGCCTTCGGTCGCGACATCCGCTTGCGCCATCGGGGGGCGGGCAGCCACCAGTTCCAGCGGCCGAGCAACCGGAGGGTGGCCGGTACCAGGACCAGTCGCACGACGACCACGTCGAGCAGGACCGCCACCGCGAGCGCGAACCCGAGCTGTTTCAGTTCCAGGGTGCTCGCGGTGAGGAAGCTGGCGAACACCACCACCATGATCGCCGCCGCCACCGCGACCGGTTTGGCGGTGGCGCCGATCCCGTCGACGACCGCATCGCGGTTGGCCGCGGCCGGATCGGTCCCGCCGCGTGCCACGGCCGAATCCCAGTTCTCCCTGATCCGGCGGATGACGAACACCTCGTAGTCCATGGACAGGCCGAACAGGATTACGAACACGATCAGCGGCATCACGACCTGGACGAATCCGGGACTCTCGAAGTCGAAAAGCGTTTCTCCCCAGCCCCATTGGAACACCGCGACGGTGATGCCGAGCGCGGCCGCTGTGGCGAGCAGGTTCACCGCCACGGCTTTGACCGGCACCGCGACGCTGCGGAAGACGACCAGTAGCAGCGCGAGTGCGCACAGCACTGTGATCACGACGGCAAGCAGATAGGCCCCGCGCACCGCGTCGCTGATCTCGAGCAGACCGGCGGGCGCGCCGCCCACGCTGACCCGCAGGTCATCGGTCGAGGCGGCAAGGGAGCGTGCTCGACCGTCGAGTTCGGCGACCAGGTCCGAGCCCTCCGCCGAGTCGATCAGCGTGCGGGTCACGACGGTCAGGTGGACGCGGCCGTCCGACCACTGCGTCAGCACGGCGGCGATGCGGGGGTCGGCGCGCAGTTCGTCGGCGAAGTTCCGCACGACAGTCGCGCCGCCGGGGTTCAGCGGCCCGCCGTCGGAGCCGGTGGCGACGAACTCCATCGGCGAGAGCATGCCGGACGGGAATTTCTCCGCGACCGTGCGGGCAGCGATCCCGGAGGGATAGTCGGTCAGCGACGCGATGCCCAGGTCGAAGCCGGTGCGCAGCCCGGTCAGCGGCAGCGCGGCCACGACCAGCAGGCTCGCGGCGGCCAGGCCGAAGACGACCGGCCTGCGCATCACCCGACGTGTCCACCGGCGGGCGGCGGCGCTGTCGTCGGAGTCGACGCCACGGCCGCGCACCCGCCAGCGGTTCACGGCGGGTCCGAGCACGGTGAGGACCGCGGGCAGCAGCGTCACGGCGGCGAGCATCGCCGCGGCCACCGCCACCCCGACACCGAGCACGATGCCGCGAAAGACGCCGGCGGGCACCACAAGCAGCGCCGCGAGCGACACGATGACGACCGAGCCCGACGCCAAGACCATGCCGCCCGTGGTGGCCATGGTCGTGGTCACGGCGGCGCGGATAGCGTCGGTGTCGGAGCGGGAGGTCACCCCGTGCGCCGCGAGCTCCTCGCGAAACCTGCTCACCACGAACAGGGCGTAGTCGATGCCGACGCCGAGGCCGATCATGGTGGCGATGGACAGCATCAGCGGGTCGACGGACGTCACGGTGTCGGCGATCAGGAGCACACCGGTGCACGTCAGCAGACCGGCGACAGCCATAAGGATCGGCAGCAGCGCCGCGGCCACCGCACCTAGCGCGAGGACCAGGAGCACGAAAGCCACTGGCATGCCGAGTGATTCGGCACGAAGCGCATCGGCTTGTTCGGCGATGATCACGTCGTTCTGGATCGCGGTGTAGCCGGTGAGATCGACGCGGACCACGTCACGACCGGGCAGCGCGGACAGCACGCTCTGGACGTCGGCGGAGACGGCGACGCGGTGGGACTGGTCGCCCTCGATGGCGACAACGGCCAAGGCGGAGCGATTGTCGGCCGAGATCAGTTGTCGGGCACTGTCGGGAGCGGCGAGCAGCGTGACGCCGTCGATCGATTCGACGGCGTGCCGGGTCCGCTCGATCTGGGCGCGATAGCCGGCGGTGTCCACACTCGCGGTGTCGGAGTCGAAGACCAGCAGCGCCTGTTCGGCCCGCAGACCGGGAAAGTGCTCGGCGATCAGACGCTGCACCTCGACCGATTCCGCGCCGTCCACGGTGAGATCCGGTGCCTGCACGCGCGATTCGAGCACGGGGTAGCCCGCACCGCACAGCGCCAGAACGACCAGCCACACCGCGATCACCGCGCGGGGATGGGTCGTCAGTCGTCGTGTCCAGCGCAGCAGCAGAGTTCGATGCGCGGAAACCGGTGCGGCTGATGTGTTTTCGAGTGCGTCGAGGCTCATCGGGCGACAAGCCCCGGGTCCGAAACGTCAACCATCGCACCGCACCCTTCCCGGCCCAGGAGATCGCTCCACTGAGCGTGGGCCGGTGAATCACCGTACGCAGCAAAGCGATCGAGTGTCACTGCATCGTCGGGAGAACAATCGCCACCGATCTTGTTCGGGGAGACGAACGGTACGTGGGCGTGATGTGAGCCCGGTCATGCTGGCGTGATTTCGTGGCGTAGGTTACCGTTGCGTCACTTATGGGAACGGAGTAGTTCCTCATTGGGAGGGTTTGCAAGGCATGATCAGACGTCGGGGTCCGATCGCTGCGGCGGCCGCAGCACTGTCCGTATTCCTCGTGATGGCAGGTGGGCTGGTGTCCGCGCCGTCGGCCGAGTCGACGCCGACGCGCGCCGGGCTCGACGCCCAGTTCGTCGCCACCCATAATGCGCCGCCCCAGTATCCGAATGTCTTCATCGAATGGGATGTGCCGATCACCATGAGTGACGGCACGGTGCTGAAGGCGAACGTCTACCATCCCGCCGACGCGACGGGTCAGCCGATCCAGGAGCCGACGCCGACGGTCGTCAACCTGACGCCCTACACGAAACTCGTTGCCAACCTGGCCGATTCCGCGCTGGCGATTCCCGGGCTCGCGGACCCGTTGATGCATGTGCTGCGCAATCTGGACTTCTCGGCCTTCGGGATGGGCGGGCTCAGCGATCTGATGCGCGCACTGCCCGGCGGCGCCGCCCGCACCTTCGGCGTGGACCGCAAGCTGATCCAGAGCGGCTACACGCAGGTCGTCGTCGATGTGCGCGGAACCGGTTTCTCGCAAGGTGTTTGGCAGGTGTTCGGCCATCGCGAGCAGCAGGACGGCGCCGAGGTCGTGGACTGGGCGGCAAGCCAGCCGTGGTCGAACGGACGGATCGGGATGAGCGGAATCTCCTACTCCGCCATCAACCAGCTGCACACCGCCGAGCGCAGACCCGCCGCGCTGCGAGCGATCTTCCCTGTCGTCCCGGGCAGCGACCTGATCCGCGACGTCGCGGCGCCCGGTGGCGCGCTCGGCATCGGTTTCATCCCCGAATGGCTCCTCGCGGTCAATGCCTCGAAGTTGCTACCCGACGTGCTGTCCATGCTGACCGGCCGGTTCGACTGGACCTGGCTCGCCGACCGCATCCGTGACCCGTTCACCTTCTTCAACGTCGTCATCGCGGCGCTGGCCACGCCAAGCATCGATCAGATCCCACCGGAGATGCTTGCGGTGCTCGACGACGAGAGCGATCTGCGGACCGCGTGGGTCGGTAACCCGGAGCGGATCCAGACGCCGACCTTCATCTATGGCGGCTGGCACGACATCTTCACCTACTCCTCGCCCCGGGTGTACAACGCGATCGATGTGCCCGACAGCGAGAAGAAGCTGGTGATGGGCGACACCTACCACATCACCACCGGCGCAGGCCTCGGCCTGCCCGGCGCGCCGCCGTCGCTGGACGTGCTGCAGCGCGCCTGGTTCGACAAGTGGCTCAAGGGAATCGACAACGGCATCGACGGCTACGACCAGGTGACGTCGTGGCAGCAGGGCGGCGGATGGAGCGACAGCCCGTCCTTCCCGCGCCCCGGCATGGAGTACCGGCGGCTGTACCTGAACGCGGCCCCCTCGGGCACCGCACCGACCGCCGCGGGCGACGGCTCCCTGACCGCGGCGCCGGGCGGACCCGCACGGCTGACGATCACGCCCGGACTCGCCACCCTGTGCTCACGCGACGCCGCGCACGGCACCGCGGGCATCGTCTCGGCACTCGACATCTGCGCCGAAGACGCGCGGATCAGCGAGGTGAACGCGCTGACCTTCACGACGGCGCCGGTGAACCGGCCGACCCAGATCTCCGGCCCGCTCGCCGTCCACCTGAACACCGTGCTCGACGCCACCGACGGCTACTGGACGGTGACACTGAACGACGTTGCGCCGGACGGCCGTTCGACGGTATGGACGACCGGACAGCGCACTGCCTCGCTGCGCGCGGTGGATGAGGCAGCGTCCACCCGCTCCCCCAACGGCGACTACACCGATCCGTACCCGATCCTGACCCTGGCGAGCCGCGAGCCCGTCGTCCCCGGTCAGCCGACCGTGCTCGACATCGGGTTGTTCGCCACGGACGGCGTGCTCCAGCCTGGCCATCGGCTGCGCATCGACATCTTCGCGAGCAACTTCCCCAGCAGCATCCCGCTGCGCCCGCTGCTGAACGAGAGTGGCCTTCGCCCACAGCATCTCGTGCTGGATCCCAACGAACCGAGCTGGGTCAACATCCCGGTCGAGGGCGATCCCGGCTGGTGAGCGGACCGTGACGGGCCCGCGTCGAGAACGGTGCCCGGCGTGGTTTGTCTCACACCGACGCCGGTGCCACCATGGTGGCGTGACCGTTTCCGAGCTCGGCGCCCCCGGCCGCAAATACCGGGGCGCCGGGCCCGAACAGCGTCAACAGCAGCGGCGCGCCAGACTCGTCGACGCGGCGGTCGAGGAATTCGGCACCCGCGGCTATCGCAACACCACCATCGACGCCGTCTGCGCGCGGGCTGGCGTCGGCAAACGCTACTTCTACGAATCCTTCGACGGCAGTGAGTCTTTGCTGCTCGCCGCGTACGCGGTGGCCACCGATCGGTTGCGCGGATACATCATCGACGGAACCTCGACCTCTCCCGGCACCGTCAGCGCCGCCGTGCACAGCTCGCTGACCGGCTTCTTCCGCGGCATCGCCGAAGACCCTCGAATCGCGCGCATCGCGTTCTTCGAAATACTCGGCATCAGCCCCGCCGTGGACGCCGACTACCGCAGGGTCACAGGATCTTTCGTCGACACCTTCCTCGAACTGACCACCCCGATGATCGACATCGATTCCGTGCCCCCACCACTTCTGCGCACCATCGCCACCGGACTCGTCGGCGCCGTACTCACCATCGCCCAACAGTGGGTACTGGACGACTACCGCCAACCCCTCGACGCCGTCGTCGACAGCGCCCACACGCTCCTGACCTCGGTACTGGAGGGGTTGGGCCGATAACCGAACTCGCCCGCGCTATCACCCGCGCGCGGGATCCCAAGCCCGACTGGGTGTCACCTCCACAGCGTCCGACCAACTGAAGGTCGGATTCAGTCGGTCGACTTCGGCTCATGGATTGTGGTCAGAGGTCGTCGGGGCGGAGGTGGTCGAGGGCGCGGGTGATCCAGGTGGCGAACTGGGTGGTCAAGTCGGCGGGGGTAGTGGGGCGGACGGTGATGTGCTGGCCGCGGAGTTCGGTGTAGCGGCCGTCGCCGGAGATGTCGTGCCACTGCACGACATTGCGGGGTTTGGTGTGGGTGTGCAGGGGTCCGGTCAGCAGGACGGCCGAGCCGCCGCCGTCGGAGGGGCGGCCGAGGAGGCGTTGGTAGCGCTCGCGCGGGGTGTTGCGGGCGTTGTCTTGGAGGTAGCCGTCGCGGCGGGGGCTCAGTTCGTCCGGGTGGAAAGTGGCGGGCTTCTCGGCTCCCGGCGCGCAGCCGGGGATCGACTGCGTCAGGCGGGCGGGCAGCTGGTCGGCGTCGAAGGCGCGCAGGCGGATCGGGCCGTGCTCGCTGTCGGTGCCGTACTGGCTCAACGTGACGGCACGATGCCCGGCGCGAGCGCCGATGATCCGGTACTCGCGCAGGTCGTCGCGACCGGTGCTGGCGCGGTGTTTGCTACTCCCGCCGAGGATTTCGATGCGAAGTTCGGACGCGCCCAGCGTGTGCATGGCGGCGCGGATCTCGTCGAGTTCATCGCCGGAGTACCGCCGCCGCACCGCCTCGCGGTGCGCGGCGAACTCGTCGCGGTAGGCGAAACGGCTGAGATGGCGCAGCGGGCTCGGGATCCGATCGTGCGCGTCACCCAGCCACAGTGCCGCGAAATCGTCTGTCTCCCAGGACCATTCAGACATCCACAACCCTCATATCACATTTCGGCCCGCGGCGACCCGCACGCCTGCTGCCATGCCAAGCCGGCTCGTGAGCCCGGCAAGTAGAACACGGTCCGCGCCGAGTACTCGGGCTCAGCGCGCGGACGCACCCACCGGCGTCAGTCGAGGTCGCCACCGATGACGCCGCCGGGGATCGTCTTCGGGATCTCGCCGAGCAATTCGTCGGTGTTCTCCTGCGTGACAAGGTATTCCGGCAGCTTGTGCTCCTCGTCGTCCTTGCCGCCGCCGCGCGCACCGGGCGCGCCCATGCCCGGCATACCGGCCATGCCACGTGAATTGGCGTTGCTGGCCGCGGCCAGGCCGCCCACCGGGCCTTGGGTACCCGGTGTCGTCGGCACTCCCTGAATGCTGCGGCCCATGCCAGGGGGTGTGCCGGGGACGCCCGGGGTGCCAGGGCCCGGACCGCCGGGCGAACCGGGGCCGGAGGGGAGGCCGCTCGGTACCGTGCGGTTCGGGTCGGTCGGGTTGAGCCCGGCCGGGGTGGTCGATGTCGGGGTCTGGGTGGTGGGGGTGGTTGTCGTGCTGGTCGGGTTCGTCGAGGTGTCGTCGGTGGTCGTGTCCTCGGGAGTTTCCTCGTCCGTCGGCTCCTCGACGGGGGTGTCGGGAACACCGTCGCCGTCGGTGTCGCCCGGTACGCCGGAACCTGGTCCAGGGCCGGGTCCGCCCGGTCCGGGTCCGGGGCCGCCGTTGTATCCGCCGGGTGGCGGGGGCGGAATATCCAGTGAGGAGGTGGGACTCACGGGGGTGGGCAGCACGGGAATCTTGCCGTCGATGTCGGCGAACGGCTTGACGTAGTGCGTCTCCATAGCCACTTGCGCAGCCTGTTCTTCGCTCGACTGTTCGCGCTGGAGTTCCCACCGGTTCGGTGGCCACAGCCAAGATGTCCAGGTGACAACGACCGGGTCGGGCAGGGCCTTCTTGGTGTTGACGATGGCGTCGGCGGCGTCGCGCACGCGGGTGTACAGCTCCGCGAGGATGGGAGTGAGCTCGTCCGCTTTCCGCGTGTAGTCCTGGATCTGTTCCATCGCCTTATCGGCGGCCGGGCCAGACCAAGCTTGCTCCAACGAGGTTCGAATCGAGCGTTCGAAAGTCCGCAGACCCTGATCCCACAGATTGCGCACTTGCCAGTACTGCTGGGCTTGGTTGACCGCATTGGTCACGTCCAGCGGGCTGAAGGCGTCGTTGATGTCGGGATGCTTCCAGCCGTACGGATGTTCACCACCGATGGGGATGCGTGGGCTCTCGTAGCCGGTCATTTGGTCGACCCGTCCGGCAGGATGAACGGGCCGAGCACTTGACCCTCCGGAGGACGCTCCGGCAAGGTCTCGTTCAATCGGTTGAACTCCGCGGCGAAGTTGCTGTCCGCCTGCATCATCCGCTCGCGCACCAGACGGTGCACCTCCTGGATGTCCTCCACGATCTGGTAATGCTGCTCCATGATTTTCCAGACGGAGTTGCCGTCCTCGGCACCATTCGCCTTCGTCTTGAAGCGACCGACAACCGTCCCGCCGGAAACCATTTTGTCGTTGCCCTCACCCAGACCCCAGTGCGGTTGACGGGATACCGCGTCCATGATGCCCTGTATCTGCTGGATCGCGAGTTTGAAGAACTCGCAATCACGATCGATGTAGATGAAATCTTCTGGCTTCATCACAACCGAAAGATTACCTTCGCGCGCCGCAGTGAGCATGTTCGTCATCGGCCTTGGCGCTTGATTTTCAGTCATCTATCCCCCGATTGTGTTGAGGTGCGGTTTGCATATTCAGGCTCCCGCAGGCAACGTAGGCACTACTTTCTCGGCCAGCGTCCGAGTGAGGTTACACGTATCCAAATGGCCGGTGTTCTTTCGAGACGGTGGATTGCTCAGATTGAATTCGAGGCTGCCCCCACGCATCTCGACATTCAACGTACACGCGGCATCGGGATGGTCATCGACCTGACGGGACGATATCGCACGGCGGCCGCCGACCGTGAGCTCCTGCGCCCCAGGGAGATTCTTTCCCTTCACCATATCAACGGTGATATTCGTAGTCTGGATGCTCGCGCTGTAGCCATCAGACTGGACCCATTGGCAGCCTCGCCACTTGATTCCGCCGGACGCATCCGAGTCGGCGGGGATCTTCATCCGCAGCTTTTCTGAATCCAGCACACTTTGCGGGACGTCATCGCATGGCTTGTACCCGGTCGGGACGTCCGCCGCGACACCCGCCCCAGCGTTGGTCGCGGTGGAACTTCCGGACGGCGTCGCATCCCCGCCCACCGACGACCCACACCCCACCAGCACGAACGCGGCTCCCAGCGCGAGAACCCCCACCCGCCACGCATTCGACTTGCTCGTCATCGGCACCTTCACCGCCGGACCCTCGGCGTCACGGGGTGGACCGGCTTCTCCGCCCCCAGCCAACTGCGGCTGAGACTACCACCGGTACGCGAACACTCGCGAGAAGCGGATGCGCCCCGGCACGGAACGTTCCGATTAGGGAATCACTACTGGAATTCGCCACCCCTGACAGCTCTGGTGAACGCCGCCCACTCGTTCCGCGAGAAGGCCAGCGCTCCGCCGACTGGATCCTTCGAATCACGCACACCTACCAGCCCATCTGGGAGGAATGCGACCTCGACACAGTCCTGGTCAGAGCTGCTGTGGCTGCTCTTGAACCACGCCGCATCGGATAGCTTGACGGTCACGCGACGTACTCCTCCGCGATCTCTCGGATGAGGGACAGGCTTCGACTCTCATCCAGCGCCGAACGTTGGATGTCGGCATAGGTCTGCCGGTATTGCAGCACCTCCTCGACCTTCTCAAGGTACAGCGCACCGGTCAGCCCCTGGATGTAAACGACCGGAGGCTCCGTGAGGTGTGCCGTCGGATGCCTCGGGAACTCGAGCAGAACAAACGGCCCGACACGCAACCCGCAGTATGTCTCTGCGCTCAGCGGCACAACGCGCAGCGAAACATTCGATCGCTCACCGACTTTCGCGAGGTGGTTCAATTGGTCGGCCATGACCGAGGGGCCACCGATCGCACGCCGCAACGCTGATTCGTCGATCACCGCCTCGATTTCGAACTTGGCTGCCACGGTATCGAGCTTGGCCTTCCTCCTCATGAACATCTCGATCCGACGCTCGACGTCAGCGGAACTCATTGTGGGAAAGTCCACCCACAACAGTGCCCTCCGATACGCATCAGTCTGCAACAGTCCAGGCAGCAACGTCGTCTGAAACGAAACGATCCTTTTGGCTGCCTCCTCCAACCCCACAAACAAATCGAAGTGCTTGGGGATCGCATCTCCATACGCATGCCACCACCCGGGCCTCCCTGCCTCCTCGGTCAACCCGAGCAGCATCCTCGTCACATCCTCCCCCGCCCCGTAAACCTCGCACAGGCGCTCTATGAACAGCGGGTTCAGACGGACGGGCTGGCCCGTCTCCATCCTCCAGAGCGTCTGTTTACCGACGCCGATCGCCTCGCGAGCGAACTCGGCGCTGACGCCTGACTTTTCGCGCAGCATGCGCAGCTGACGGCCCAGCATGCGCCGCGGCAAGGTCGATCCGGTCACGACAGATTCCCTTTCGTAAGCCTCACTAGTGGCCAGGTATCAAACTGGAACCTAAAGACGGGAATCCTTGGAACCTGGGCGAATTCCGCCGGTTCCGCCACCTCGAACGTTCCCGCCGCGCAATACCCGGTGCTTCACTGAACGCGCCCCGGTCCGACTCAGAAAGTCCTGAAACTCTAACCACCGCAAGGGTTCCAGGTCCAGGACGGTGCGCGTACGTCAGTAATCCGGCGAATCGAGGCTCCCATGAACGACACGGCGTTCGCGGACACCCCGGTGTCCAGATGCACTTACTATCGGCGCACCTGTGGCCTACCGGCGGGCATCGAACCGGAGGCCGGGCGCATCGTGGTCACGGCGGGCTTCGTCGGCGGCGTCACCATGCCCGCGACGCTGGGGCGGCGGGTTCGCGACGAGATGCTGTTCCAGGGTGGCGCGCTCGGTCCGGTCGTCGACCATGTTCGTTCGCGCAGATGGACTTTCCTGTGCCGACCGGACGTCGAGGAGGACGCGGATCTGCGCCTGCGGTTGCTGCGGCTGGACGTCTCGGTCGTCGCGCGCGGCGGCGAGATCGTGCTTCCCTCGCCTACCGACACCGGGTTCCGCCGCTGGGTGAACCCGCCGCGCGATACGTTCCGGCCCTCCGGAGCGAGGATCGTCGCGCTCGCCCTCGCCTGCGCAGGAGTGTCGCGGTGTCGCCCGCCACGACGGACGTCCCGTTGACCGCGCCGCTGCCGACGAGGCGCCAACTCCTGCGCGCCTGCCGGGGCGACGCGTCCGTCGTCCACCCGCTCGCGTCCCACGCCCGCGAACTCACGCTGCTGCACCACCGCAGGCTCGACGGCGACGCGGTCCACGCCATGGATGAACGCCGCGCCGAACTGGTGCGCGCCGTCGACCGCTGGGCGCGCGCACATCTCCCCGTCGCACGCGGCGCCGCGTACCTGCACACCGAGGGACTCGGCACCGTCATCGATCGGCTCGCCGAGCGCACGGCCCACGCCTACACCGCTCTCACGAAGAACTCCGATTGGGACCTGTGGTTCGCGTGGGAACGCTTGGCGGAACTCGCCGTCGCCTACGAAGACCTCGCCGACGAACTACACGCGGGCCGCCGCAGGCTTCCCGACGCGCCTTGACCACACGCCCGTCTGCGCGCGAAACCGACCACCACGAACAACGACGCCCTCCCCCGAACCCGGAGAAGGGCGCCGTTGCGAAACCCCTTGCGAATCCCTAGAACTGGTCCTGCTCGTAGTCCGAGCTGAGCAGTTCGTCCGTGTGCGTCGCACCGATCACATCCGGCGTCGACTCACCGAGCGGTCCGGTGAGATCGTCGTTGCCGGTGCGGCTCTGGTACGGCTGCACATTGCGCGAGTGCTCGTCGTCGTCGGACTGGCGCGCACCTGCCGCGCCCGGCGCACCGCCCATGAACGAGCTGCCGGTGCCCGCGGGCGTCGTCGCCGCGCCGAGACCGGTCGGCAGCGCCGCGCCCGGCATGCCGATCGGGCGAACGGCGGGTACCGCCGAGCCGGGCAGACCCGGTGTGCTCGGCAGTCCGGAGTAGCCCGGCCCAGGACCGCCGGGACCGGGGCCGGGACCACCCGGACGACCCAGCGGACCGAGCAAACCGCTCGGCGATCCGGGTGTGCCTGCGGTGCCGGTGGTGTTGAGCGAGGACGGGATCGTCGAGGTCGACGTGTTGAGGCCGCTGCTCGGGCTCGCGCTCGCCGCCTGGGTAGCGGTCTCCTGCGCCTGCGCCAGCAGCGGCTCGCCGATGTTCTGGGCCGCCGCCTGCGCGACCTCCTGAGCCGAGGGCAATCCGCTCTGCCCGAGCAGTTGCGAGACGACGCCGTTCAGCTCGGCGGTCTTGCCCGCCAGATCACCGCGGGTCATGTTCACCACCGAGACGGCCTGCCCGAGATGCTCTGTCGCGCTGGCGATCAGCGCGGCCTGGCCGGGCGGGGTGAGGATGACCGGCGCCATCGCGGTCGCCTGGGTGGCGAAAGAGCCTGCGATGCCGAGCAATTGGGCGTTGCCCTGCTGGACGACAGCCGCCGCGCGCTGGGTGAGTTCGGAGATGTCGAAGCCGCGCTGGCTGGTCTCCTGCCCCTGCTGGTTGGCTTCCTGTCCGGCGACCTGCGCCTGGCGCGAGGCTTGTCCCTCCCAGACCTGCTCGACGGTGGCGAGGCTGCCCTTGCCGATCTGCATCGCCGTCTCGATGATCTTCGAGGACTGGCTGAGGATCGCGGTCGGGTCGAGCGCGCCGAAGACGCCGGTGCCGAAGCTGCCGAGCAGATCCAGAATCGGCTTGAACAGCAGGTCGACGCCCGGCAGCGCCGGGATCTGCAGCCCGTTCATCAGCGCGCCGATCGGGTCGGCAGGCAGCTGCGGCAACGTGGGCAGCTGCGGGATCGCCGCCGCGGCGGGCGTCGCCGCACCGGACGGGTCACCGCCCAGTCCGCCGCCGAGCAGTCCGCCCGACTGACCGACGAGGTTGTTCGCGGCGTCCTGCACCTGGGTGGCGGCGTGGCTGATCGCGGTGTTCGCACCGGCGAGCAGGCTTTCCACGTCGGTGGGCATGCCGCCGAGGATGTCCTGGGCCTCCGGCGCGGGCGCCCCGCCGAGGCCGGGCAGTCCGGCGGGCATGGCGCCGTGCGCGGGCGCGTCCTCGCTCACCTTCTGCGACAACACGAATTCCGGCGCCTCGATGGGCGGAATGTCCTCGGGCAGCTGCGGCAGCGGCAGATCGATGAGGGCTTGATCGGTGGGAATCTCCACGGCGGCCGCCTGATTCGCGCCTGCCGCGGCGTGGTCGAGCGAGTCGAGAGCGGGCTCGGACGGGGCGATGAGCCCCGTGGGCGAGGGATCCAGCGGCTTCACGCTCCGCCCCCGATCTCGCCGGTCTGCACGTTGAGCGCACCGGCGTTGGTCGTGTCGGTGCCCTCGTAGAGCGAGGCGGCGTTGAACGCCTTGAACGACAGATCGGCGTACTTGGCCGACAAGTCGTTGATGTCTTTGGCTTGCAGCACCTGCGCGGCCGCGAAGCTCAGCAGATAGTCGGCGCCGATCAGCCCGAAGACCGGCGTGAGCGCGGCTACCTGTGCGGGCCCGTCGAAACCGGCCGAGGAAATCTGTGCGGCGATCCCGGCGTTCTCCGTGGCGAATGCCCGGACCGCTTCGGTCTCCACCGAGAGATCACTCATCGAGTTGCCCCCCAATTCGTCGTGAACATCTGTGTCGTGCACATAGCGTTGTCGAACGTCTCCCTGCCCGAAACGACTGTGCCCCCGGACAGCTCGGGCCGTCCGAACGGCGAAGCCGCTGCGGTTGGGCTCAATATAGCCGACGCCACCGGCATCTTTCGAGACCGTCGCGAGCGAAGTGGAACGAGCAGGATCAAACTGCAACGTGTTGCAAATTAGAACAAGTTCTATATTCTAACGGCCATGAAGGTCGCAGTGACCGGCGCCGCCGGCTACCTTGGCACGAATCTGCTCCGCCTGCTCGTCGATCTGGGACACGAAGTCACCGCCATCGACCGAGTGGCCCCGGAGCAGACGGTGCACCCGAACCTCACCTGGGTCTCGGGAAACGTGCTCGACCCCGCGTCGATGCGGGAGGCGCTGGCGGGCGCGGAACTGGTGTACCACCTGGTCGCCGTGATCACCCTGGCCGAGAAGAACGATCTGGCCTGGAAGGTCAACACCGAGGGCGTGCGGGTGGTGGCCGAGGCCGCGCTCGAGGTCGGCGCGCGCCGGATGGTGCACGCCAGCTCCATCCACGCCTTCAACCAGTACAGCTGCGGCGGCCGCATCGATGAGAGCTCGGTGCGCTCCACCGACCCGGCGCTCCCGGTCTACGACCGCTCCAAGTGGGCGGGCGAGGTCGAGCTGCGCAAGGTCGTCGACAAGGGCCTCGACGCCGTGCTGTGCAACCCGACGGGCGTGTTCGGTCCCGTCGACCACAGCACTCCCCTCTCCCGGATCAACCGCACGCTGCGCGACGCGGCCCAGGGCCGGGTGCCCGCGATGATCGGCGGCGGCTTCGACCTGGTCGACGTGCGCGATGTGGCGCACGGCCTGATCCTGGCAGGCGAGAAGGGCCGGACCGGCGAGAACTACTTGCTCGGCGGCTCGATGATCTCGATGCTCGACCTGTGCCGGATGGCCGCGGCGCACGGCGGCAAGAAGGGACCGAAGTTCACCATCCCGCCCAAGCTGGTCGGCGGGCTCATCCCGGTGCTCGAGCCGATCGGCAAGATGCTCGGCACCGACATCCTCTCCAGGGCCGCGCTCGGCGCGCTGGTCTCGGCGCCGATGGTGGACCACGGCAAAGCCGAACGCGAACTCGGCTACCGGCCGCGCCCGATCGACGACACCGTGCGCGATCTGGTCACGTTCTTCGCGGATACGACCGCGTTCGACGCGACCGAGACCCGCCGCATCGCTTGACACACCCTAGAACACATGTTCGACTGAGGGTGTGCGGTGGCAGAACCAGACCCTGGACGCCGACGACGGCGCACTGCCCGGCCTGAGCCGGGCGGGGTTCGTTCGCACCGTACAGACACCGGAGTTCGAGGGCATCACGTTCCACGAAGTGCTCTGCAAGAGCGCGCTGAACAAGATGCCCGCGACTTCGAACTTGCCCTTCCAGTGGACGATCAACCCGATGCGCGGGTGCTCGCACGCGTGCCGCTATTGCTTCGCCCGCCCCACCCACGAGTATCTGGACCTGGACGCCGGCCGCGACTTCGACGCGCAGATCGTGGTGAAGACCAACATCGCCGCGGTGCTGCGCAAGGAACTCGGCCGCAAATCCTGGCACCGGGATCCGGTGGCGCTGGGCACCAACACCGATCCGTACCAGCGCGCCGAAGGCCGATATCGGTTGATGCCCGGCATCATTCGCGCGCTGACCGATTCCGGTACCCCGTTCTCCATCCTCACCAAGGGCACCCTGCTGCGCAGGGACCTGCCGCTGCTGACGCTCGCCGCCCGCGAGGTGCCGGTGAGCCTGGCCGTCTCCATCGCCATCCTCGACCAGGAACTGCACCGCGGCCTGGAATCCGGGACGCCGTCACCGCGCGCCCGGCTCGACATGGTGCGCGCGCTGACCGACGCGGGCTTCGCGGTGCACGTGATGGTGGCGCCGGTCATCCCCTACCTCACCGACGGTCGCGCGCATCTCGACGAGCTGTTCGGCGCGATCGCGGCGGCGGGCGCGTCCTCGGCCGTCGCCTTCCCGATGCATCTGCGCGGCAGCACCCGCGGCTGGTTCCTGGGCTGGCTCGGCGAGGCGCACCCCGCCTTGTTGCGCAAATACCGTCAGCTGTACGGCCGCGGCGCCTACGTCACGCCGGAGTACGCGGCCTGGCTCCGCGAGCGCGTGACGCCGCTGCTGGAGCGACACGGTCTGACCAGGGACGACGATGGTATGGCCGCGCGGGTGCGAGCCGCCGAGCCGCCGAGCGCCGCCGACACCCAGCTGGCGCTGTTCGCCTGACCGGCGACCCGCGCGACCTCGGGAAACCAATCGCGGCGGACTGCGCGCTTCAGCGGCGATACCCGCCTCCGGCGGAGTAGGTTGGCCATGGCACCTCTCACTCGACGAGGAAGTGAAGCAGGCATATGGTTTCGCACCAAAGTGATGTCGGCACAGCCAAACTGGAAAAGGTCGTCATTCGGTTCGCCGGGGACTCCGGCGACGGAATGCAGCTGACCGGCGACCGCTTCACCCACGAAGCGGCCGCGTTCGGCAACGACCTGGCCACCCAGCCGAACTTTCCCGCCGAGATCCGCGCGCCGCAGGGCACGCTACCCGGCGTCTCGTCCTTCCAGATCCAGATCGCCGACTACGACATCCTCACCGCGGGCGATCAGCCCGACGTGCTGGTGGCGATGAATCCGGCGGCGCTCAAGGCGAACCTCGAGGACCTGCCGCGCGGTGCCACCGTCATCGTGAACACCGACGAGTTCACCAAGCGCGCCCTGGCCAAGGTCGGCTATGCCACCGACCCGCTCGAGGACGGCTCGCTCACCGACTTCGTGGTGCACGAGGTGCCGATGACCTCGCTGACGCTCGCCGCCACCGAACCCGCCGAGGTCGGCAAGAAGGACGGCCAGCGCGCGAAGAACATGTTCGCGCTCGGCCTGCTCTCCTGGATGTACGGCAGGCCGATCGGCGGCACCGAACGCTTCCTGCGCGAGAAGTTCGCCGGCAAGCCGGACATCGCCGAGGCCAATGTGCTCGCCTTCCGCGCGGGCTGGAACTACGGCGAGACCACCGAGGCCTTCGCCACCACCTACGAGATCGCGCCCGCCACCCTCGCGCCGGGCACCTACCGGCAGATCACCGGCAACACCGCGCTGGCCTACGGACTGGTCACGGCGGGACAGCTGGCGGGGCTGCCGGTCTTCCTCGGTACCTATCCGATCACGCCCGCCTCCGACATCCTGCACGAGCTGAGCAAGCACAAGCACTTCGGCGTCACCACCTTCCAGGCCGAGGACGAGATCGCGGGCATCGGCGCGGCGCTCGGGGCTGCGCTGGGCGGCGCGCTCGGCGTCACGAGCACCTCCGGGCCCGGTCTGGCGCTGAAGAGCGAGACGATCGGTTTGGCGGTGATGACCGAGCTGCCGCTGGTGGTAGTCGACGTGCAGCGCGGCGGGCCCTCCACCGGTCTGCCCACCAAGACCGAGCAGGCGGACCTGTTGCAGGCGCTGCACGGCCGCAACGGCGAGTCCCCGGTGGCGGTACTCGCCCCGCGCTCCCCCGCCGACTGCTTCGCCACCGCCGTGGAGGCGGCCAGGATCGCGCTCACCTATCGCACGCCCGTGCTGCTGCTCTCCGACGGCGCCATCGCCAATGGCTCGGAGCCGTGGGCGATTCCGAACGTCGCGGAACTGGCGCCCATCGATCCGGGTTTCGAACCGGACGCCGACGACGAGACCGGATTCCAGCCCTACGCGCGCGATCCGGAAACCCTGGCCCGCCCGTTGGCGGTACCGGGCACGAAGGGCCGCGCGCACCGCATCGGCGGACTGGAGAAGGCCGACGGCAGCGGCAACATCTCCTACGATCCCGCCAATCACGAGCTGATGGTCCGGCTGCGGCAGGCCAAGATCGACGGCATCGCCGTCCCCCGGCTCGAGGTCGACGATCCCGACGGACGCGCCGAACTGCTGCTGATCGGCTGGGGCAGTTCCTACGGTCCGATCGGCGAGGCCTGCCGCCGCGCCCGCCGCCGCGGCGTCCCGGTCGCCCAGGCGCACCTGCGGCATCTGAATCCCTTGCCGCCCAACCTTGGTGCGGTGCTGCGCCGCTATCGGACGGTGGTCGCGCCGGAGATGAACGGCGGCCAGCTGGCCATGCTGCTGCGCGCCAAGTACCTGGTGGACGTGCAGCCGTGGACGAAGATCGCGGGCACCGCCTTCTCGGCGCAGGAGCTCGTCGGCGTCATCGACGCCGCGCTCGACGGCTCCATCGCGGACATGGA
The DNA here is from genome assembly GCF_900215415.1 of Nocardia amikacinitolerans. Lineage (NCBI taxonomy): Bacteria > Bacillati > Actinomycetota > Actinomycetes > Mycobacteriales > Nocardiaceae > Nocardia > Nocardia amikacinitolerans. Next base: position 98,428 of record NZ_OBEG01000008.1, read on the forward strand.
ACAGGACAAGGCGTTCACCGCCCGCGCGCGGGCCACCTATCGGACACAGGACGCACGGCGCGCGGCCACCGCCGAGCGGATCGGGGGCAACTGATGACCATCGTCGAAACCTCGCTCGTCGGAACGGATCTCGGCCTCTCCGGCGTGTCCGGAGTGCCCGGCGCGGACGGACCGCAGAAGGTCAAGGACTTCACCTCCGATCAGGAGGTGCGCTGGTGCCCCGGGTGCGGCGACTACGTCATCCTGGCGACCGTGCGCGGGTTCCTCGCCGAGCTCGGATTGCGCAGGGAGAACCTGATGTTCGTGTCGGGGATCGGCTGCTCCAGCCGTTTCCCTTACTACCTCGAGGCCTACGGCATCCACTCCATCCACGGCCGCGCGCCCGCCATCGCCACCGGCCTGGCCGTGACGCGCCCCGACCTGTCCGTCTGGGTGGTCACCGGCGACGGTGACGCGCTGTCCATCGGCGGCAACCACCTGATCCACGCGTTGCGCCGCAACGTGAACATGACGATCCTGCTGTTCAACAACCGCATCTACGGCCTGACCAAGGGCCAGTACTCGCCGACCTCGGAGCAGGGCAAGATCACCAAGTCCACGCCCATGGGCTCGGTCGACCACCCCTTCAACACCCTCTCGCTCGCGCTGGGAGCCGAGGCCACCTTCGCCGCCCGCGCCATCGACTCCGACCGCGCCGGACTCACCGAGGTGCTGCGCGCCGCCGCCGAACACCGCGGCACGTCCTTCGTCGAGATCCTGCAGGACTGCCCGATCTTCAACGACGGCTCCTTCGACGTCCTGCGCCGCGGCGACGCCGAATCGCGACTGATCCCGCTGCACGACGGACAACCGCTGCGCTTCGGCGCCGAAGGCGAATTCGCCGTCGTGCGAAGCGGTTTCGGTCTGCGTGTGGCCCGCACGGCGGATGTCGACGAGGCCGACATCGTCGTGCACGACGCCTACACCGACGACCCGGAATACGCCTACGCCCTCTCCCGCCTTTCCGACCAGGATCTGGGCCACGTGGTCACCGGCATCTTCCGCAGCGTCACCCGTCCCACCTACGACGACGCCGTGCGCGCCCAGAACAGCGCCGCCGCCGACCGCAACCCCCGCACCCCGGACTCGCTGCAAACCCTGCTCACCGGCCCCGAAACCTGGACCGTCGCCTGAGCCTCCGCACGCCTCGCGGCGGCTGCGACCCCGGCAATAACCGCGGTGAGATGTCGACGCGATCATCGCGCCCTACGATGGATTTGTGCGGATCGCGGTAGGACTCTCCACCGCGCCCGACGCCAAGGACGCCGGCGCGGAGGCAGCGCTGCGTGCGCGCGAGCGGCTCGCGGACGCCTCGCCCTCGCTCGCGGTGCTCCTCGCGTCGCGAGCCCACGCGGATGTGGCTCAGGCCGTGCTCGACGGTGTCCATCAGTCGGTCCGGGTGCCCGCGCTCGTCGGATGCGTGGCGCACGCGGTCGTGGCCGGGCGTCGCGAATTCGAGGACGAACCCGCGGTGGCGGTGTGGCTTGCGGCCGGCGCGGCCGCCGAGACGTTCGAACTGGACTTCGTACCCACGGCCTCGGGCGGGCTGCTGGCCGGGTATCGCTTCGACCGCGCCGCGCAAGACTTCCACCTGTTGCTGCCCGACCCCTTCACCTTCCCGGCCGAAGCGCTGCTCGAGCACCTGAACCACGACCTGCCCGGCACCATCCTGATGGGCGGGCTGGTCAGCGGCGGCCCGCGTCCCGGCGGGAACAGGCTGTTCCGCGACCACGAGGTGGTCGCCTCCGGCGCGGTCGGCGTGCGGCTTCCCGGACTGCACGGTGTGCCGGTCGTGTCGCAGGGCTGCCGGCCGATCGGGCAGCCGTACATCGTCACCGAGGCCAGTGGCGCGGTGATCACCGAACTCGGCGGCCGGTCGCCGATCTGGCGGTTACGCGAGATCGTCGACGCACTGCCGCCCGATCAGCGGGAGCTGGTGGCGCGCGGCGTGCAGATCGGCATCGTGGTCGACGAGCACCTGGCCACCCCCGGGCAGGGCGATTTCCTCATCCGCGGGCTGCTCGGCGCCGACCCGGCGAGCGGCGCGATCGAAATCGGCGAGGAAGTCGAGGTCGGCACGACGGTGCAGTTCCAGGTTCGCGACGCGGTCGTGGCCGACCGAGATCTGCGCGCCGCACTCGCTCAGGCCCGCTCGGCGCTCCCCGGCCGCCCCGCGGGCGCCCTGCTGTTCACCTGCAACGGCCGCGGCAGGCGAATGTTCGGAGTCGCCGATCACGATGCCACCGCCATCGAGGACGTCCTCGGGGACATCCCGCTCGCGGGCTTCTTCGCCGCGGGCGAGATCGGCCCGGTCGCTGGCCGCAACGCACTGCACGGCTTCACCGCGTCGATGGCGCTGTTCAGCGAATGACCCGCGCCGCCTGACTCTCCGCACCGGCTACGGAACCTCGGAGCGTCGACTCCTCGCAGACCCACATGCCTTGCAGAGGTCGGGTCGTCCGCGGATGCCCGCGAGGTTTTGGCGATCGCCCGCCTGCGGCTCAGCCGCGCTTGGCGAAGCCGAGATCGACGACGGCGTCTCGTTCCTGTTCCAGTTCGGTGACCGTGGCGGTCAGGCGGCTGCGGGAGAAATCGTCGAGCGAGAGATCGGAGACGATCGTGTAACCGCCGTCGGCGCAGGTGACGGGGAACGAGCTGATGAGGCCCTCGGGGACGCCGTAGGAGCCGTCGGACGGGACGGCCATGGAAGTCCAGTCGCCCGCGGGGGTGCCGAGGACCCAGTCGTGGATGTGGTCGATGGCGGCGCTTGCCGCGCTGGCGGCCGAGGACGCGCCGCGGGCCTGGATGATGGCGGTGCCGCGCTGCTGCACGGTGGGGATGAAGTCGTCACGCAGCCAGGCGGCGTCGACCAGGTCGAGCGCGGGGCGGCCCGCGATGGTGGCGTGGGTGATGTCGGGGTACTGGGTGGCGGAGTGGTTGCCCCAGATCGTCACGCGAGCGATGTCGGCGGCGGGCGTGCCGGTCTTCTTGGCCAGCTGGGCGATGGCGCGGTTGTGGTCGAGGCGAGTCATCGCGGTGAAGCGCTCGGCGGGCACGTCGGGGGCGTTGCTCATGGCGATGAACGCGTTTGTATTGGCCGGGTTGCCGACCACGAGCACCTTCACGTCGTCGGCGGCGCTGGCGTTGATGGCCTGGCCCTGCTCGGTGAAGATCGGGCCGTTGGCGGCGAGCAGATCGGAACGCTCCATGCCCGCCGTCCGCGGGCGGGCGCCGACCAGCAGCGCGACGTTGGCGCCCGCGAAGCCGACCCACGGGTCGTCGCTGATGTCGATGGAGTCCAGCAGCGGAAACGCGCCGTCCTCGAGCTCCATCGCCACGCCCTCCAGGGAGGCGACGGCGGCGGGAATCTCGAGTAGCCGCAGTCGCACGGGAGTGTCCGGTCCGAGCATCGCGCCGGAGGCGATACGGAACAGCAGGCCATAGGCGATCTGCCCGGCTCCACCGGTCACGGCAACGGTCACGGGCGTGTTCCGAGCGGCGGTGCTCACGCGAACTCCTTGCGTTGGACGGTTACTCAGGCCCAACCCTACTCAGCCTCACGGTGCTCGAATCGCACCCGTGAGCAACGCCTCACCTCCCACACACCCCGTGTACGCCCCACATAGGCACCGCCTGTGTGCGGCGTACACAGGGTGTGTGGCAAGAACCAGACGGCTCCGCTGAGGGCGGGGATTCTGGCCGTGCGCGACGGAGGAGGCGGCTCACGCCCCCACAGCAGGGTGGGTGTGCGGGAGGCCTAGGGCCAGCGGCTCAGCCGAGGTCGGCGACCTCTCGGTCGGTGAGCACGACGGGTGACACGTAGTCCTTGGCGCGCGCCAGTTGCACGGCGCGGTAGAGGGGGCGTTCCTCCAGGCGTGCGTCACGCGCTTCGGCGCGCAACTGGTGCACGAGCAGCGCCGAGACCGCGACCGCGGCGGCCAGGTGGCTGGCCGCGAGGGCGTCGGCGAGTTTGCGCAGCCCGAGCAGGTGCAGCTCCCGTCCGCTGCCCGCGTCGGTGTACATGGCGAGCGGGATCAGCTGAACGTCCGGGCCCGCGGTGACGCGCAGCACGATGCGGCTCAGCCGCGCGGGAAAGACCAGGAGCTCGACGCCGGTGGCCGACGCGACCTCGACCCGCCGTTCGCCGAATACCCGGCGGGCGTGGATGGTGGTACCCGTCACCCACATCCGGCGGCGCCGCAGCGCTAGGGCGTAGCCCACGGTGGGCAGGCCGACGACCAGACCGATGGCCACCGCGATCGGCCACTCGACGACGGTCGCCGCGAGCAGCGCCGCGCCGATCCCGACACCGGCCGCCGCCAGCGCGAGCCTGCGCAGCATCGGCTCGTACATCTCGGGGGCGACGAGATCGAGTCCGACCGGAACCGATTCCGGCTGACCAGGATTCGCGTCCACTCTCCACCTCTCCGCAAGATCACCGCACCGGCGGTGCGCAGACACGGTACCGCGCGCGAATCTTAGGGGTGCGCCGTTGGGCGGGGCACGGGACTTTCGTCCCCGAGCCCCGCCCGCCGAGCCGGGTCAGTGCCCCGCGATCAACGCCTCGCGCAGGACGCCGACGACCTCGCTGAGCGGCACGTGCCGCTGATCGCCGGTCGCCATGTCCTTCACGGCGATGCTGTTCTCGGCCAGGTCGCGGTCGCCGAGCACCACGGTGAACCGCGCGCCGGAACGGTCGGCAGCCTTCATCGCGCCTTTCACGCCGCGCCCGCCGTAGGCGAGGTCGACGCGAATGCCCGCACCGCGCAGCTGCGCGGCGAGCACGACGAGGCGCTGCTTGGCCGCATCGCCCAGCGGCACGCCGAACACCTCGCAGCGCGACGAAACGCCCGCAGACTTGCCCTCGGCTTGCAACGCGAGCACCGTCCGGTCGACGCCGAGACCGAAGCCGATGCCCGACAGCGGCTGACCGCCGAGCTCGGCCATCAGCCCGTCGTAGCGGCCGCCGCCGCCGATACCGGACTGCGCGCCGAGCTGGTCGTGCACGAACTCGAAGGTGGTCTTGGTGTAGTAGTCCAGGCCGCGCACCATCCGCGGGTTCAGCACATACGGCACGCCGAGCGCGTCGAGGTGGCCGAGCACTTGCTCGAAGTGCGTCTTGGCGCTCTCGGAGAGGTGATCGATCATCAGCGGGGCATCCGCGGTGAGCTCGCGAACCTCGGGACGCTTGTCGTCGAGCACGCGCAGCGGGTTGATCTGCGCCCTGCGCTTGGTCTCCTCGTCGAGCGGCAGGCCGAACAGGAAGTCCTGCAATAGCTCGCGGTACTGCGGACGGCAGGTCTCGTCGCCCAGCGAGGTGATCTCCAGCCGGAACCCGTCCAGACCGAGGCTGCGGTAGCCGGCGTCGGCGATCGCGATGACCTCGGCGTCCAGCGCCGGGTCGTCCACGCCGATCGCCTCGATGCCGACCTGCTGCAACTGCCGGTAGCGGCCGGCCTGCGGGCGTTCGTAGCGGAAGAACGGACCCGCGTAGCACAGCTTGAGCGGCAGCTGACCGCTCTTGTCCAGGCCGTGCTCGATCACGGCGCGCATCACGCCCGCGGTGCCCTCGGGGCGCAGGGTGAAGCTCTCGCCCTTGCGGTCGGCGAAGGTCCACATCTCCTTGCTGACCACGTCGGTGGACTCGCCGACGCCGCGCGCGAACAGCGCGGTCTGCTCGAACACCGGCAGCTCGATGTGCCCGTACCCGGCCAGTCGGGCCGCATGCACGAGGCCGTCGCGCACGGCGACGAACTCGGCGGAGCCGGGAGGCACGTAGTCCGGTACCCCCCGCGGGGCGGAGAAGCTGCTGGTCTTGGTCACGATGGTCCAGTTTCCACCACCACCGCCCGTCAAGTCCAACCGGTTTGCTCCCGACCCGTCCGAGGAACTTCCGAGCGGTCTCAGGAAGAGATGGCACACTCTTACCTCGGAAGCAAGCCGACACGGGAGGAACGTGGTAGTGCCGAGCAACGAACAGCGACGAGCAGCGGCCAAGCGCAAGCTCGAGCGCCAACTGGCCAATCGGGCCGAACGCGCGCGCCGACGCAAGCAACTGACCATCGCCGGGTCCGTGCTCGGTGTGGTCGTCGCGGTCGCGGCCGTCACCGGCGTCTACTTCCTGACGAAGGGCGAGGACAACCAGAACAGCGCCTCCGAGACGAAGGACGCGTCGCTGTCCGCCGCCGCGCCGCCCGCCGCCAAGGCCAAGCCCGAGCTGGTCGACTGCACCTACCGTGACGGCGCCAAGCCCGCCGACAAGCCGGTGCAGAAGCCGTCCAAGGCGCAGGGCATCCCGACCACCGGCGGCGACGCCAAGGTCAGCGTGAGCATGGACACCAACCAGGGCCCGATCGGCCTGACCCTGAACAACGCCGAATCCCCCTGCACCGTCAACAGCTTCGTCAGCCTGGCCAGCCAGAACTACTTCGACGGCACCGACTGCCACCGGATGACCGCGGACGAGACGCTGAAGGTGCTCCAGTGCGGCGACCCGACCGGCACCGGAATGGGCGGTCCCGGTTACGAATTCGACAACGAGTACCCGACCGATCAGTACGCCGAGGGCGACCCCAGCAGCCAGGTGCCGATCGACTACAAGCGCGGCACGCTGGCCATGGCCAACGCGGGCCCCGGCACCAACGGCAGCCAGTTCTTCATCGTCTACGGCGACTCGCAACTGCCGCCGCAGTACACCATCTTCGGCACCGTGGACGAGAACAGCATGGCGACCCTGGACAAGATCGCGCAGATCGGCCAGGACAACTCCAACGGTCCCGGCGACGGCAAGCCCAACGCGCCGGTGACCATCCAGTCGGTTCAGCTGGACTGAATCCCCGGCAACATCGTCGGGCCCGGCGCCGTGATCGGCGACCGGGCCCGAACCTTATGTGCTACGGCAACTCAGGGTAGGCGAGCCTAATTCTCCGGCGGCACAGGACTTGTGCCGGAACTACTCCGGCGCTTCGCTGCGCGTGTCGGAATTGTGCGATATATGCTGTTACGTGGCACGTCCGTACGGTTGTGCCACGCGTTTCTCGGGTAATCTCGAAACAAGGAGTTCGCGTAGCGTAGCCATCCCTAATGGGCGATCCCCAGCCACAAGGGATGCCGACGACACGAGTTCTCCTGGTGTCCACGTTTGCAGGCGGGGCATCCGCCGACGGGCTACAGTTCGCGTGGCGGTGTCCGTGACGAAGCACCACAATCATCCATAGTGATCACTGCAGCATCGGGGAGCAGCCATGTCCGAGGAACTGGACGACATCGGCCGGGAAACCGCGGCCATGATGAAGAGTATGTTGCAGCTGGCGACCCTGGTCGCACTGCGCACCCGTGAGCGTGGTCAGAAGGAAGCCGAGGCGCGCGCCAAGATCACCGAGGCCCGCATGAAAGAGGCTCGAGAGCTCCAGATTCGGGAGGCTCGCGACTCCAAGGCCAAGGACCCGCGCAACCTCGAGCTCGCGCGCATGGTGGAGAAAGCGGCGCCGGCCAAAGGCATTTCACTGGAGAAGGATCGTTTCTCCGCGCAGGCCGAAGCCACGCGCATGGCGGCCACCGCGTCCGCCGCGAAACAACCGGTCGTTCGGTACGATTCGGCCGAGCGGCGCATGGCGATCGCGGCGCATCTCTCGCGGATAGGCGTCGCACCGGAATTGGCGGCCGTCCGCATGCTCATCGAGGTAGGGCAGGGACAACCGCCGGAGGAGGCGGTCCGAGCCCGCACCGAGGAGAACCGCTCCGTCGCGGCGCGAGGGCGCGAGCCGGACGCCCGCGGTCTCGAACGCACCAGGCAGTAATCCGCGCGAAAGAACCGAATCCCCGAGAACGCCCGCTGAATTCAGCGGGCGTCTTGGTGTCGGCTAGACCCGGAAGTCGCCGACCGTCGGATCGCCGAACATGCCTTGCGCAGGCGACTTCAGCGGCAGCGGGCTCAGCATGTCCTTGTGCCCGTTGCGCACACTGCAGTACTTGAACGGCCCACGCGGGTCGAACAGCTTGGTCATGTGCGGGTCGGCGTGATCGAGGAACCAGACACTCAGCCCGGTGCTGGGTTCCATGCGGTAGTGCTCCCAGGCGCGCCACAGCGCGTCCAGCCGCGCCACCGCCTCGGCGTGCTTCCACCACTCGGGGCACCACACCGTTTCGCTGATGTCGGTCACCTGCCGCCGGTAGACCAGGCTCAGGTAGTTCTCGACGAATTCGACGACGTTGGTGTAAATCATGTGCTGCTGCTGTTCGGTCACGACTCCGCCTCGCTGACGCTCGGCTCCGTCGCGACAGCTCGTGCTGTGTTCATGGTTCGCTCGCTACGCGCGCTCACAGGGGCCGAACCTCCTCGACTTGGCCTGCATCGGGTTGTTGCGGTGGGACCTTGGTCAGCGAGGGCGAGCCGATCAGGTCGGTGATCTCGGTCTTGCGTTGCGGATCGTGCTGCGCGATCGACTTCTTCACGTCCGCAGCGTACTCGCCCTCCCACCACGGAACCGTTCGGATGAGCACCGCGGGCTGACCCGAGGTGAACACGATCGCGCGGCCGCGCGGCAGCGTGGTGAGCGCGTTGACGCTGAACGTCTTCGACGAGCCCAGCGACCGCGAATAGCTCTTGCCGCCTTTGGATTCCGAGACGGAACCGGAGATGGAGTCGTATTCGCCGATCGCCTCGGAGCGGTCGCGCAGGAAGTTCATGTCGTCGACGCCGCTGCCGAGCACCTTGATGTTGGCCGCCGACCACAGCGCGAGCATGCCCGCGTCGCCCCAGCAGCGTGCGCCCTGCGCCCAGGACTGCAACACCGTCATCACCACGATGCCGCGCGAGCCGAAGTGGCTGTACTGCTTGGGCAAATCCTTCCAGCGCACCACGTTCGCCGCCTCGTCCAGCACGGCGAGCAGCGGGATCGGCAGGCGACCGCCGCGCGAGCGGGACGCCTTGCGCATGGCCACGTCGATGACGGCCTCGGTCAGCGCGCTCACCAGCGGCGCCGCCGAACCGCGCCCTTCCAGCGAGAGGCAGTACAGCGTGCCGTTGCGCTCGATGAACTCGAGCTCGTCGAACTGCCTGCGGGTCTGGCCGGTCCGCGGGTCGGTGCCGGGCAGGATCCAGTCGTGCACGTTGGAAAGCTGCAGACAGCGCACCATCTTCTTGGCGGTGCCGAAAATGCCGCTGCGGGTGCGGGGATCGGCGTTGTACTGCATCGCCAGGCCGGAGGCCATGTAATGGTGGCGGGCGTTGCGCAGCAGCTCGATGGGTTCGGTGTCGACCGGGTTGGTGACCCAGTCCCACACCTGCACGATCGGCCGCTGGCCGACCGCGGCGGCGAGGAACAGCGCGGCGAGCAGATCCTCGGCCTCGGGATCGAAGAACTCGTCGGACTTGGATTCGGCGCCGTTGTCGGCGTCGGCGAAGTGCCCGGCCAGCCGCTGGGCGCGCATCTCGCAGCCCTCGTGCCTGGCGTCGACCCAGTCCAGCGGGTTCCAGTACCAGCTCGGGCTCTCGTCGGCGACGCCCTGCGGGTCGAACACGAAGGTGGGGCTGCCCTTGGACTCTCGCACGTCGCGGGTCGCGTCGACGACGTCGCGCTTGTTCGAGGTGGACAGCACCGGGCCGATGGCGGACAGGATCGCCGGGATGACACGGGACGTCGACTTGCCTTGGCGCGGACCCCAGATGTCCAGGTGCAGGTCCTCGTAGGAGCCGTAGAGCATGACGCCGTCGGCGACGCTCACGCCGATCGGCACGCCGGGCGCGTCGTCGTAACCGAGGTTCATTCCGAGTTGTTCGGCCTTCTCCCGCACACCTGCCTCGGTGAGCGCGCGGATCGCGCCGCCCGTTCCCATGTACTGGGCCTTCTCGTCGATCGGCAGTGCGCCTTTGGACTTGCGCTTGTTCATCTGCCTGCGCACCACAAGGACGGCGACGGCGCACGAGATCACGAGCAGCAGGATCACCGTCGCGCCGGTCGGCCAGGTGTACTTGCCGCGCGCGATCCCGGCGACGATCTCGATCGGATTGATCGGCAGGTCCTGCGGCTCGGCCGCCATCTGGTTGCCGAGATGCAGGGCCACCAAGAGCGTTCCGATCACCACGGCACCGGCGTAGACCGATAACAGACCGAGATCGGGTCCGGGTATCGCCGGATCCGTCACCTTCTTCTTCTTCGCCATGTCCGTCTCCTCGAATCGCCTTGCGGTGGAAAGCGTGTGGTCAGCGGAACGCGTCGAGCCGCCAGCCGTCGGGCGTGCGCACCACGGTGGCGATCACCGTCGCGGGCGCCAGTGGTTCCTTGCGCCCGTTCGGGTAGACGACAGTCTGCTCGATGCCGATCTTGAACTGCGCCAGGTCCGGATCGGGCCCCGGCGGCGGCCGGTCCCCCGAGGCGAAGGTGAACGCCTCGACGGTGGCCTTCGCCTTGGCCCAGTCCGCCCACTGCAGCGAGGGCTTGGGCGTCTCGGTGACCGACGGATCGCCGTCCAACATCCGTATCATGCTGGGCCCCAGCCATTTCCGCGCCCTAGCCAGCGAATCGCCCGGCGCCTCGGTGGCGGGCCGCCAGGTGTAGATCTCGCGCAGTGCCGCCACCGCGACACCGTCCGGCGTCACCGGGTCCGGCGCGGGCACGTTCTCGAGCAGCCTGGTCGTGGACGTGGCGGGTTGCGGCGCACCGGAACCCGATTCGCCGGTCTGGTCACGCCCGCAGGCCGCGACGGTCATCGCCACGCTCACCACCAGCATCACCACCAGTTTCGCGCGTGCAGTTGCTCTGTCTTTCAAGGCTAACCGCCCGGACCGACACGGTGGCGGTCCGATCAGCACTCGCGCCTCGGCGTGTTCGCTCACAGTACCCTCCGCAGCCGTGCGTCGCCGGGCACCGCGACTTCCATCACGCCGCCGCCCGACCGCGCGTCCGAACCGGGCACGGACTGGATCATGCGTCCGTCACCGGCATAGATTCCGACCTCCGCGGGTCCGCGCGGCCCGAAGGAACTGAACACCAGATCTCCGGGCCGCGCCTTGCTCATCGGCACCTCGACGCCCGCCTCCCACTGCTGTTCGGCGGTGCGCGGCAACGTCACCGCGCCCGAGGAGGCCGCGAACACCGCGGCCGCGGTCAGGCCGGGGCCGTCCATGCCGCCGCCGGTTGGCCCCTGCGGCCCGCCGCCGCCCCACACGTACGGTGTGCCGAGCCAGTCGTGCGCGGCCTCCAGGATCTGTTCGCCGCCGCTGCCTTCCTGCGGGCTGAAGCGTCCCGTCGAACCCGGCGCGCGGTACTGCGGTTCCATCGCGAGGATGTTCGCCACGTACGGCCGGGTCTCGGAGTAGTGCGCCGCATACTGATTCGGCATGCCGCCCGACGCGAGCACCGCCCCCTCACCCGCGTTGTAGGCGGCCAGCGTCAGCGCCGTGACATCCCCCTGGACGCGCCCTTCGGACACCCACTGGCCGACCTTGCGGGCGATGGCGCACATATAACGGCCCTGCCCGATGATCGCATCGCCGTCGTCCCACACGCTGGCCACGCCGTTGCCGTCGGCATCGATGACATACGGCCTTCCGTCGTCGGGGTTGATCGCGGCCGCGGTGCCGGGCAGGAACTGCGCAAGACCCTGCGCGCCCGCCGGCGAGGTGAGACCCCTGCGGAAACCCGACTCCTGCCTGCCCTGGGCGGCGAGCAACGAGGACGTGATCTGCGGGCAGAGCGAACCCGCACGGCGGTACCAGATCTCGAGTTCCTGGGGCACCTTGCCCGCGGCCAGCGCGCCGCCCGCGCTGCCGAAGCCGCGCTGGCACCGCGGGTCGGCGGAGTACCACTGCGCGCCACCGAGATCCGGGGTGGGCGCACCGTCCAGCCAGGGCAGCGGGTCGATCTGACGGCCGCCGGTGAAGCGTCCGCCGGGGACGATCTCGAAATGCAGGTGCGGGCCGCTGGATTCGCCCGCCGAGCCGACCATGCCGATCTGCTGACCCGCCCGCACGCTCTCCCCCACCCGCACCAGCACGCCGTGGTCCCACATGTGCCCGTACACCGCCGAATACGACCGGCCGTTGGTGTCGACCGAGTCGACGACGATCCAGTTGCCGAAGCCAGAGGCCGGTCCGGCCGCGACCACCCGGCCGTCGGCCACCGAGAAGATCGGGGTGCCGTCGCTCGCCGCCATATCGACGCCGCGGTGGCCGCCGTTGCGGGAGCCGAAGGTGTCCGAGATCGTGAAGGTGCCCGCGGCCATCGGCAGGGTGCGCCGGATCGGGCCGATGCCCGCGGCCAACGAGGGAGTGCCGGTGACGGTCGGATTCGCCTGGGAGGCACTGGGTTCGGCGGCACCTGCGGGACTGGCTCCCGGCGGGTCACCACCCAGCGGAGGCAACGCGGTCTGCGAGGGGCCGAGCACCGACGCGTCCTCGCACGGGTCCTCGACGGCGGGCAGCACCACGACCAGTACCAGGGCGATCAGTCCGATCACCGCGCCGAGGGCCGTCCACAACACGCCGCGGCCGGTCACCACGCCCTCGCACGGGGACGCGGCGGGGCGCCGGAGTTCGAATGCGACTCGGGGGGAATGGTCACGTGTGGCGTCGGGCTTCGTTGAGAGTGTCGGCGAGGGTGCGGTTCATCTCGGCGGCGGCCGCCAATTGTTGTTGCAGCAGCGCCACTTTCCGGCGCAGCGCGGTCGCGTCCATGCGTTCCAGCCCGGGGCCTTCCGCGGCGCGCACCCAATTTCGCACCGAGTTGGTGTGGACGCCGATCTGCTCGGCGACCACCCGGCATGCCTCGGATTCACTGCGTAGTTTGCCGGTCAGCGCGATGACCTGCTCGACGGCGGCCTTACGCACTTCCGGCGACACTCTGCGATACGAACGATGCGGCATCATGCGGCACTCCTTCCGCCGAACAACACCGCCCAACCAGGCGCTCGGCCGATCCTTGTTGCTTCGCGTCCTGGACGGTATCTCATGCCGCGCTCCCGTTCGGGGATTCACCGCCACGCGCGGTGGATTCGGTATTCGGGCCGCCGGTGAATTCACTGAACCGCTGGTTCGTGTCGTGAATCCCGCTTTCCTTCTCCGACAACGTGAATTCCATGTGGAAGGGAATGCCGGGACGCCGATCCTCACCGATCTTCAGCAGGAATTTACCCGTGCCCGGCGGAGAGGGGCGCTGCTGGCCCGGTTTCAGCGCCTCACCCGTCAACGCTTGCGGCGCCGACCATCCGGTCACCATCTCCTCCTCGGCGGAGGTGAAGGGCACCGTGCTGTCGAGCCGCTTGACCTCTTCGGCGGGCAGCGCGCCGAAGATCTTGGCGCGCGCCCGCTCCAGGAAGCCGAGCGCCTTGGCGATCGCGGCTTCCGAGCCAAGTGCCTGCAGGTCCTTGATCGTGTGGCTGATCATGATCAGCGCGGTGGCCAGGCCGCGCTGCAGACGGGTCAGCTCGTCGACGCGGTCGACCATGAAGTCGCCGAGGCCGAGCACCTGCCACAGCTCGTCCATCACCACCTGGAAGTAGCGCTGCGGCCCGAGGCCCGCGTCGGCGAGCACGTGCGCGGCCTCCACCGAGGCGAAGCCGTCGGCCCAACAGGCCAGCATCACAGCGGCTTTGAGTTTCTTGTCGCCGGTCGGGATGTGCGAGACGTCGATGCAGACGGCGACCGCCTCGGTGTCGATCGGCACCGAGGTCTGGCCGTTGAAGACCGCACCGAACGGACCCTGGGTGAGCGCGCGCAGCGAGCGGCGCAGGTTCTTGATCGCGACCTGGTATTCGGCGGGATCGTCGGCGCCCGCGTCGAGCTGGAGCTCCTCGCCGCCTGCCTGGATCACCTCCAGGAGGTTCTCCATGATCGGCGGCTGGTCCGGGGTGTAGCCGCTGCCGGGCTGGTAGAGGATGCGCAGCGCGGTCGAGATGAGCGTTTCCTCGTAGTCGCGCACCCGAGCGCCGCGCACCAGCTCGATCAGGCCCGCGATCAGCGTGACCTGCCTGGCCCGCATGTCTTGCAGCACTTGCAGTTGCAGCGCGGGGAACTCTTCCAGTCGCGGCACCACCGAGCCGAGCACGCCGGCCGCCAGCGGATTCAGCTTGCCGTGGCCGTAACCCAGATCGATGATCTGACCGCCGACCAGTTCGACCAGCTTCCGGTAGTCGGGCTTCACGTCCGCGAGCACCAGCGGCGTGATGCCTTGCGCGATGCCGCCGAGCACGATCCGGCGCACCAGTGAAGACTTGCCGAAACCGTTGAGGCCCAGCACGAAAAGGCTCGGCGCGGTGATGAAGCTGCCGCGCATGAACCAGTTCATCGGGTCGAAGCAGACCGGGGCTCCGGTGTGCAGGTGCGAGCCGAGCGGCGTGCCGATCAGCGGCGCGCCCGCGCCGACCGACCACGGCCAAAGACCGGCCACCTGCGCCGTGGTGGCGCGGTATTCGACAGGGCGGCCGACCACGTTCATCCGGCCGCCCCCAGCACCCGCGTACCCGCGGTCGGTGAGTTGGGCTGTGCTGCGGTCGAATCCGTCCTCGATGGTCTGCTCCGCGCGCGCGGCGTAGTTGCGGCGGCGGATGTCGTCGGTGCGGATGCGGAAGGTCGCCCATGCCGCGCGCAAGCCGGAGCCCTCCCGGCTGACGGCCTCCAGCCGTGCCCGCGTCGCGTCGTCGAGCAGCGGCGGGCCGGACTGTTTGCGCTTGTCCGCCTTGGCTTTCGCGCGCCGCGCGGCCTTGTCCATGTGCGGTGCGCCCATCGCGCGGTCGGCGGTGTAGTCGACCTTCGCCGGGCGCTGCGGTGCGCGCCCGCCGCGACCGTTGTCGGAGCGGACGGGCCGTTCGCCGCGCACCGGGCGGTCGGCGGGCCGTTGCGGCCGAGCGCCGTTGGCGCGCGCGCGTTCCTGGGCGGCCCGCTCGGCGCGCGCGTGCTCGGCGCGCGCCCGGTCCATCGGAGGGCGGTCGGCGTGCGCCCGCTCGGGACGGACGCCGTCGGCGCGGCCGGGCCGCGCGCGCCGCTCGCCCGCGTCCCGAGACTGCCGCCGCTCCCGATCGGACATCTCCCCCAGACCGGTCCGCTCCTCGCCGCTCACCCGCGCCTGGTCCCCGGCCGGACGCCGCCTCCGCTCGGGCATCTCCTCGATGCCCGAGCGCTGCCCGCCGCGTTGGCTCGCGCCCTCGACGGGCGGACGGTGCGGCCTGCCCTCGGCCGAGGGGCGACCCCATGCCTCGCGTTCGGCGTCCTCGCGTCGCCTGCCGCGGCGCGCCTGCGCCTCGTCGCGCTCCCGTACGGGTGGCTCGTTGTCGCGTGCCATGAATCGCTCACCCCGCCAATGCCTTCGGAATCGTCGCGTGCTCCGGCAGGATCACCCCGCACCCGAGGGAGGCCGCGAAGGCCGCCGCCTGGTACCGGTAGCACCGCCGGATCTTCAAACGCGCCTGGGTCGACAGGTCGCGCGTGATGGCCTCGATGCGCGGCAGGTCGCCGCGCAGGGGCTCGGTGATGGTCACCAGCGCCCCGAAGCGGGTCACACCGTGACCCCTCGCCTGTTCCTCACGGGCCTGCTGGGTGGCGCCCACCCGCAGGGTCGCGGCCGCCGAGACGACGCCGCGTTCGCTTTGCTGAGCCACCAGCGCGTTCTTGAAGTCGTCGTCGACGATCTCGGCGGCGTCGGCGGCCGAGTGCGGTCGGTAGACGATGGCGATGCGCTTGCGCGGCACCTCCGGGTTCGGCGCGAGCAGCCGCTGCAACACCCGCTCGTCCACCGCGCCCTCGGGGGCGGCGTCCATCTCCCAGGTGACCGACCGGCCGCCGTCGTGGATGAAGTGGTCCCACTTCTCGTCGTGCGAGACCGGGCCCGCGTCGGCCCAATCCAGCCCGTGCCCTTCGGGTTCGGAGGCCGCGACCTCGAGGTCGGCCTGCGAGGCGGGGTCGTAGCTGCGCCGGATGAAGGCGATCACCTCGTCGGCCGACATCGGCTGGGCGCGCACGCCCGCCTCCGCGAGCGCCGCGCAGATGCCAGGCAGCCGCCTGCCGATCTCGACGGCTTCCTCGGCCGGGTTCTTACGACGCTCGGCGGTGGTGGCCTTGAACGTGATGGCGACGCGCGGCAGCAGCTGCACCCGCTCCTGCGGCAGCTCGGTGGCCAGCTCGTACATCACCTGCTGGGCCAGTTCCGGCGCCTCGGGGCGGGTGATGGTGGAAACCTCGGTGAGCAAACGGTTTCCGGTCTCGGGGACGGTGTCGATGACCGGGACAACGGCCACGATGTCGCTGGTCTGGCCCACCGAGGCGAGGAAGGTGCCCCATGCCGAGACCCAGCGGTCGATGACCGGCTGGTCCACCGCCTCGTGACCTTGCGGCCAGGCCCGCAGCACCACGGTGTACTGCGCGAACTGCGGCAGGTGGATCATGCCGAAGCTGTAGCCGCCCGCGTCGATGCCCTCGTACAGCTTCGAGGGCGCGAGCAGCCCGGGCAGCCGGGTGACGCCGCCGGGGATCCGGGAGAACCGTCCGCCCCGATACACGTGTTCGCCGCGGTTCCGCGAGCGCATCCAGTTGAACATCATCAATCCCGTCTCGTAGCCGGAGCGGCCCCCCGTCCGCCACACCAGTGGAACCATCACGGCGACGCCGACGCCGCCGACGACGAGACCCCATTGGAAGCCGCCGACCATCGCGCAGATCAGCGCCGTGATCACGACGACGAAGCCGATCACGGTCTCTTCCCAGCGCAGGCCGAAAAGGCCTGCGCTGCGCGGCTTCTGCCACAGCCCGTAGGAGCGGCGCTCGTAGGGTTCGGTCATCGTCATCGCGGAATGGTGCTCCTCCCGAGGTCGGGCGACCGGTTCGCCCAACGGTCGCCTGCCACATCACCCATGGAATCGTCGGCGTTGCGCATACTGCCCGCCGCGGCTCTCGCCGCGCCGATGCGGCCTGCCGCTCGCGCCGCTCCGGACGGTACTCCGGCCGAGCCCTGCGGCTCGGAGGCGCGCGGTGGTTGACCCGCCGCGCCACCGCCACCACCGCCGCGCGGAGGCGTGGGACGTGGTGCGCCGCCGCCGCGTCCGCCGCCGGCGCCACCCGGCGGGCGCGGGCCCGAGCCGCTGCCGCTGACGTAGCCCGCCGAACCAGGAGACGCCGCGGCCTTCACCCCGACTGCCTTGGTGCCCATGGCGCCGAGCGCCAGCGCGCCGACCACGGCGCCGCCGGTCCAGGCCAGACCCGAACCGCCGGAACCGACGATCGCGACGGCCGGGGTGACCAGGCGCATGAGCGCGGGCAGCACGAACGCCACGCTGCACAGCAACACGATGGCGACCAGCATGCGCTGCGCCTCTTCGCCTTCCGGCAGGCCGGTGGTCGAGGTGAGCCCGTCGACGTGGCCCGCCGTGGTGAACGCGATCATGTAGACGATCGCCGCCACCGGTTTGAACAACATGAAGGCGATGATCCAGCCGATCAGCTTCTGATACGACGATTTACCGATGTTCATGCCGGACGCGGCGGCAGCCAGCGGCAGCACGCCCGCCGCGATGATCAGCAGACCCTGGCGGACGATGGCGAACACGATCTGCGCGAGCGCGCCGAGCAGGCCGACGATCGCGATGATCAGCACCAGACCCGGCGAGAAGGCTTGCAGCTTACTGGTTTTCACCATCAGCTCGGCCAAATCCTTGGCGTTGCCGTTGGTCGAGTCGTTGATGATCCACTCGGCGAACCGATCCGAGGCCTGGGTACCCGCCACGATGATGGCGCCGAGCATCCAGGAGCTGAACACCACCCTGGCGAACATGCGGAAGGATTCGGCCGCTTCGCTCACCGCCGCACCGCGCCTCGCCTCGGCGAGTCTCGCGCCCGACAGGATGACCGAGGCTATGAGCAGCAATATCTGAATCTGATACGTGTAGTCGTTGATTCTGGTGAACAACGACCCGTTGTCGCTCGCCGCCTCGTTGGGCACCTTCATCCAGAACGTGAGCGCGAGGATGATGGCCTCGCCGAGACCGTTCATCAGCGAATCCACCACCTTGCCGAAGGTGGAGTCCCACGCCTTGTCCTTGACGGCGGTCGCGGCGTCGCCGGGATGCGACGCGGCGTTGCCCGCCTTGCACACCGCGGACGCGGCGTCGCCGAGGGAGATCCCCGGCAGGCCGACGCCGTCGAGGGTGTCGTGGATCTCGTTGCAGGTCTCGTCGAAGCCGTAGGTCTGGCCGTAGGCCACCGTCGGCGTCGCGACCATCACCGTGAAGACGACCGCGAGGATCGTCACCAGTTTTCTCACCATCGTGTCCACCCCTCGATGCTCCGCAGGGACTCGATCTGGACTTGCTGCTCGCCGGTCAGTGTCTCGTGCCTTTCTCGCGAACCTCGTGATCGCGGAATCGTCGGCGTCGCTTCCGATTCGAGGGCCTGCGGTCACCATTTCGTCCACCCTTCGAGCGACTCGATGTACTCGGTCTGCGCGCCGTTGCTCGTGGCGGGCTTGAGCCGCCAGTCGCCCGCGTCCCACACCATGACCAACCGCAGCGCCGCCCACAGCTGCTTGCCGTCGACGACGGGCCCGCGCGAGGCGAACCGGACGATGGCCAAGTCGTCGGCGTAGTTCTCCACCTTGAACGCGTCGGAGGCGACGAAGTAGCGAGTCACCTTCTCCGGCTGCTGTTTCGGAAGCCGATCCTCGTCGAGCGCGCGGTCGTAGGCGGCGATCTGCTGCGCCGAAACGCGCACCTGCCGCACGTACAGGTCGCGGTCGGCGGGCCGGGCGTTGAGCCGGTAGGTGATCTGCGCGGCCGCCAGCGCGGCGCCCTGCGGGGTGTGCGCGTAACCGACGGCGAGTCCGTCCTCGATGCGGGTCGGGCCATCGGAGGTGGAGAACGGCACCGACGCGCCGTACACCCGCTGCCAGCCGCGCGGGGCTTGGGTGCCCTCCGGCGCCGCGGTCAGCCAGTCCGGGTCGGACGGCTTGCGCTGATGCGTAGGGTCCTGCGGAAGCGGTTGTCCCGCAGGGTTGTTCGGAATGTCGACGCGCCTGCCGAACAGGTCGACCTCCGGGCTCGCGAAACCCTCGCCGGTGGTCGCGGCGAATTCGGCCTCGTTGTTGCCGGTGGCCTCGTCGTCGCCCCCCAGGTACACCACCGCGCCGACGATCACGATGAGCGCGAGCAGCGCCGCGGACGCGATCGCACCGAAGGAGACGCGATCACGCGCGTAGGACTCCTTCTCGCTCACGACTCCGCCTCGCTGACGCTCGGCTCCATCGTGCGCGAGAGCGCACTGTGCTGATGGTTCGCTCGCTGGCGCTCGCTCACTTCGGCGCCTCCAATGTCACTATGTCGGTGGGTAATACGTCGATGGCCTCGACGGGGCGGGCGGTCGAGTCGGGGTCGGGCAGGCGTAATCTCCAGTCCTCGGCGAACCACTCGACAACCGTGTGGTTCACCGCTTTCGAGCCGTCCGAGTACTCGGTGTACACGTCGACGGCGGTGCGTTGCTCGGTGTAGTCCGTGATCTTGTACCCCAGCAGCCGAGGGGCGTACTCGGGCTCGGCAGGTCCGGTGATGGACAACTGCACCCGGCTCACCGCCCACTCGTCGCGCGCGGGACCTGGAACTACTTCGGCGGCGATCACTTTCGGCCACTGGTCGTCGGCGGCCACCGACAGGCGCACGGTGTGGGTGATCGCGGCGACGGCCGCGCCCGGCGGGGTCTGCTCGAAACCCGTTGCGGCGCCGTCGGCGAGCGACTCGGGTCCCTGGTCGGTGTGCGGCAGTGCCACGCCTTGATAAGCCTGCCAGCGCAGCCCGCTCGGCCGCGCGGCGAGATCCGGGCCCTCGGGCTCGTCCGCGCCGCCACAGCCGACGGCGGCCGCCAGCAGCACCGCGCCGAACACCCCTGCCGCGGATCTGCCGAGCCGCCCGGCGCCGGGCGGGTGTGCCACCGAACGCGGCCGCGTCGCTGTGCAGTTCATGTCCGAACCGTCTCCATCGGGATCCCGCGGCTCACGTCGGTAGGAACGCCAACGCGATGCCGGAGGCGGTGCTGGCGACGATCGCGCCGATCAGGCTCATCACCACGCCGTGGGTCGCGTCGTTGACGGCCAGATCGCTGCGGAAGGCGATCCACAGCCTGCCGGCGGACAGGATCATCCAGGCCAGGCACACCAGCAGCACGAACCACAGCAGCCAATTCAGCAGCTGCATCAGCGGTTCGAGCACCTCGGAGGGCATCTGCTTGTAGGCGAGCAGCTCCGTCGACATTCGCACGGTGGACATGGTCGTCCTAGGTGCCGATGACGGCGTTCATGATGGTGCCCGCGCTGGTCGCGACCACGCCGCCGATCATCGCGCCCGCCACCATCTTCGGCGATTCGAGCCCGCCGCCGGTCCACTTCTCCCAGGCGAACTTGCCGCCGGCGTAGATGATTCCGCAGATGCCGGACAGCAGCACGAACCAGGTCAGGTAGCGCACCAGCTGCAGGATCTTCTCCGATCCCGGCGGCGCCTCTGGCGTCGGATTGCCGACCTGGGCTAGCACGGTGCCGTACGTGTCCTGCACGGCGAGGAGGAACATGCTCATCGGATGCCTTTCTCGAAATTGCTGCGCGCGCCGGTCGACCTCACGAATCCTCCCCCTCGTCGAAAGCCGCAGTGCTGTCAAGCTTCTCACGCACCGCGGAGACGATGTCGACGCCCAGCTCGCGCACCTCCAGCGGGACCTCGGCCAGCGGATCGATCTTGCGTTTCTTCTCCGGCATCGGGTCGCCCGGCGTCCACACCGGCAACTGCTCCGGCTCGACCAGGGTCCACTCCTCGTACCACGGCACCTGCCACAGCGGGCCCGCCAACGAGCCGACCACGTCGCGGTAGCGCCGAATCTCGGCGGGCATCCTGCCCGGCCGCGCGGCCACGGTGATCAGGCCGAGCACCTCGGAGGGTCCGCCGAAACCGAAATGGTGCTGGCGCAGCAGGTCGTGCGCGCGGGTCAACCCGGCGATCGTCTCCCTGGCCACCAACACGACGAACGGCGATTCACGCTCGAAGACGCCGGGCCAGCGGCGGCTCGAATCCGCCGCCGGCGCAAGCACATGCGCGAGGGTAGTTGCTCCGGCCCCGCCGTGCACACCGAGCAGCCAGACCAGGGGCGCGCGTCCGACGCCGGGCACCGGACGGTCCCAGACCGGTGCGCGACGGGACTCGGGCGGCGCGACGACGCCCGCGGGCTGCGGATCGAGTTTCCGGCGAAGTTTCATGGCGGCGGTCATGATGCCACCCCCGCCAACAGCACCCCGTACGCGCGGCGGGTCTCGGCGGCCAGCGCGCTGTGCCGGACGAGTTCGCCGCGCGCGAGATGCGGATCGTAGGGAATCTCCCTGATGTCGCGGACCCAGCCGCCCAGGTGTTCACGCAAATGGTCGGCAACCCGCGAATCGGCGCCGGGCTGCTGATGCGAGACGACGATGGTGGTGTCGCCGACGATGCCCGCGCCCTGCCCCTCGGTCGAATCGCCGAACTGATCGTCGAGCCATTCCAGGGTGACGCGCAGCCGGTTCGCGGCATCCGGGCGCGCCGGAATGGCAAGCACCAGAGCGACATCCGCGTCGTCGAGCAGCGGACGCAGCTGGCGTCCCGCGATCGGGCTGCCGCCGTCGTAGACCGCGGTGAATCCCGCGTCCTCCACCGCGCGCGCGACCGTCAGGTAGGTGGCGCGGCGGCGCAGCGGGGCGGCGTCGCGCCAGAGCAGACCGATGCCGGACGTGGCGCGGGACAGGCATTCCTTCAGCGGAGCCGGTTCGTCGTCGCCGCGCCCGTACAACCACGATTGCAGACTGATCGGGTGCAGGTGCTCGTCGGCGCCGCGCAGCGCGAGATCGCTGCCCGCCGCGGTGGCGTCCACCGCGACCGTAGGCGTTCCGCCCGAACCCAATTCGCCCGCGATACCGAGGGCGGTCGTGGTGGTCCCCGCGCCGCCGCATCCGCCGACCACCAGAATCGGCCGCTGCGTCGGCCCGGTCTCCTCTTCGCCGTCACCCCGCTTGCCGCGCCGCAACCGCACCACCGGAGCCTTCGAACGCGCTTGACGACCCGGCGGAGGGCCCTCCTCGGGCGCCTCGTCGAGCCAGCGGCTCCAGTCCTCTCCCATCGTTCTCAGCTCTCCTTCATCCGGCCGCGACACCCGTGATCAGGGTGCGGCCGCCGATCACCGCGGTGGTGACCGTCTGCTTGTTGTACGTGGCGGGCGCTCCGCCCGGCCGATACTCGGTGACCTCCACCGAATACATGTCGGCGGCCACCGTCGCGACGCGCACGCAGTGCGTGGTGCCCTCCGGGACCGTGTCGATTCCACGCTGAATCGTCGGAGCGGCCGGGACCGCCGCGTCCGGCGCGACGAATGCCCGTGCCCGCTCGCCGGACCGCTCCACGTAGTAGGCGTACTGGAAGGCCAGCACGACGTCGGGGCCGCTGTGTGTGCCGCCGGGCTCCGCGCTGCGGATGAGCCGTTCGGCGCGCTCGGTCGGACAGCCCGAGGTGATGCCCGCCTGCGCGCTGCCCGCGGTGAACTGCATCGGCGGGGTGGTCGGCGCGACGGCGGCGCGGTTGCCCGAGGCCCGCAACAGGTACAGCGCGCCCAGCGCGACGAAGGCCAGCAACAGGACCGCAACGATCAGCACGACGACGACGCGACCGCGGCGCGAGGCCGGGTGGTCGCGCAGCGCGCGCGGGTGCGGGCGGACGGCAGGCGCGGGCTCGTCGTCGTAGTCGTCGTCCTCCGGCCACGGGAAGCGGACCAGATCGCCGTCGCGCGGGGTGTAGTCGTCGTCGGGACCCGGCGCGTGGACCGCGACCCAATCGGACCAGCCGCCGGTGAATTCCGCGCGCCGCGAGGCCAGATCCGCCGGAACCTCGTTCCGCGCGCGCGCCTCCTCTGGATCCTCTTCCTCGCGGATATAGTGCGGATACCGAGCCGGTCCGTCGTCGTCGACCGGGTCGAGACTCGTGTCGTCCTGCTGCGCGGGAGCGGGCGCACCGCTGTCGGGTTCGAGCGCGTCGTACCAGCGGGACAGATCTTTGTACGACTTCAACATTCCCCCATTCCCGCAGAGCCAGGCACGTGGTATCGCATCGTCGGACCTCTCGGCGATCAGTTCGTGGAGAACGGGTAGGCGTTGTTGGCGGTGCCGGGTCGCTCGGTGGGCGGAATCGAGGTCGCGCCGCCGGATGAGGCGCCATCGGCTCCTGTCCCGAACGGAAATTGTCCCGTACCGGACGAATTCGGCGTAGTCGACGCGCCGGTACTTTCGCCGAAGAATCCCGAGGGCGGTTTGGCCGCCCCACCCTGCGGCTCGGCGCCCGCGCCGAAGCGATCGGCCAGGTCACGGGCCAGTGCGGCGAACCAGTCGGCGACGAAGCGGGTGGGCGCGTCGCCGTTGGCGGCCACCGCCGCGGTGCTGTACGCGCCGTGCCGTTGCACGGTGTCCCAATACCGCACCCATGTCGTGACGTTCAGCAGTTCGCTGTTGTCGGTGATGTTCTGCACCACCGCGTCGAACGCCTGGGTGACCAGCCGGGACACCGTCGTCGGCGGGATCAGTTGTGGAATGGCGCCGATCAACTTCGTGCCGAGCAGCAGCAGACCCGCCGCCGGATTGGACAACCCAGCGGTGGCCAGCTGCGAGATCGCCGCCGGACTGATCACCGCCTTGACGACGGTGGCGACCGCGTTGAGCCCGATCATGCCGACCTTCAGCAGGGCGCGCAGCGCGCCGTTCAGATCCAGCGGGGTGCGCGGGTCCGAGGCGTCGGCGATGCGCTGGGAGATCGACTTCTGCGGGGAGAGCGACAGATTCGCGAGCGAGGTGCCCCGCACGTCCTCGTTCACGACCTTGGTCGCGGTCTTGATCGAGGTGAACGCGAGCGCCTGCGCGATGGAGACAAGCGACGCGATGGGGTCGCCGCCGCTCAGCTTCGCTTGGCCCGCCACCGAGGCAACGGCCTTCAGAATCGGCGCGCCCTGCGGCGCGTCGCAGGCGAGATCGCCTGCCGCACAGAAACTCGCCACGCGGCCGGTGAGGGCCGCGAAATTGGCCGCCTGATCCCGTTCCGGGCCGATGCCGCCGCCGTGCGCAGGCGTCTGCGGCAGCGCGGCGATGGTCGCGATCTCGGCGCCCGCGGTGCCGGGCGCGGGATCGGGCGTCTGCTTGCCCGGCGAGCCGGGGAACAGCGGCGCGCCCGGATTGCGGGTCGGGTCGGCGAACAGCGCGACGGCCGCGACCCGGTCGGCGGGCACCACGCCGCGGCCCTGCCCGACCTCCTGGGCGAACACCGAGGCGACGTGCGCGCCCTGGGAGTAGCCGACTATGGCCAGGCGCGTGTCGGTGCACCGCTGGGCGACCTGAGCGGCCATGTCCCGCAGCCGCGTCAACCCGCCTTGCACGGACTCCACGTACGGCGCCGCGCCGCCGTTGACGAAGCCGCCGAAGCCGGATTCGTATGGCACGTAAGCGCGCTCGACCAGGCCGGGCCGAGCGGCCTTGGCCAGCAACGGCATGAAGACCGTGGACAGCATGCCGGTGTCGGTGGTCGGCGCGGCGTCCGGGGAGGACTCCCCCGTGCCCTGAACGCCCAAGGCGTACAACGCCGGACAGTCATCGATGGCCAGATCGGTCGAGGGGGCGGGGGAATTCGGCGGATCGGCGAGCGCGGGGCTCGCCGTCGCGGCGGCGACGGCAACGGTGGTCGCGACCACCAGCCCCGAGAGTCTTGCCGTGTAATCAGTCATAGCGATCCGCAATCAATCCCGTGTTGCCGCAGCTACCCTCAACGCCATGAAACGCAATAGACCGTAACAGATTCCGGCTATTACTGCCGCAACAGAGAAAACTTTTCGCGAAACGCCGAAGCATAACGCACACCGACCGGCGCGGCGCGGAGATCGGCACGGCAAGTTTCCGACAGCCCACGCGAGACCGCCACCGAGGAGCGACAATTGGGCTTTACCGGGCCAGCAACCCCTCTTGACGTCCCAGCAAACATTTCGTGTTTCCCAGCAAACCTGCCGCGCGGCAACGCTTTCCGGAGCCTCGCCCCGGCCACTCAGGCGCGCCGAATCCGCAAGGACAGCTACGCGACGGACGCGGGTTACAGTCTGCGGCGGACGCTGGTTCAGGCGGCCGAGGTCACGCGGTAGACGTCGTAGACGCCCTCCACGTTGCGCACCACGTTCAGCAAGTGGCCCAAGTGCTTCGGATCGCCCATCTCGAAGGTGAACTTGCTGATCGCCACCCGGTCGCCGTGCGTGGCCACCGAGGCGGACAGGATGTTGACCTTCTCGTCGGCGAGCACCTTGGTGACATCCGACAGCAACCGGGTGCGGTCCAGCGCCTCGATCTGGATGGCAACCAGGAAGACCGACGAGGGCGAGGGCGCCCACTCGACATCGATGATCCGCTCGGCCTGCTCGCGCAGCGAACCGGCGTTGGTGCAGTCGGTCCGGTGCACGCTCACCGCGCCGCCGCGGGTCACGAAGCCCATGATCTCGTCGCCGGGCACCGGTGTGCAGCACTTGGCCAGCTTGGCCACCGTGCCCGGCGCGCCGGGGATCAGCACGCCCGCGTCGCCGGTGACGCGCTGGCGGCTCGGTGTGGTGGACGGCGTCGAACGCTCGGCGAGCTCGTTCTCCACGTCGCCGATGCCGCCGAGCTGGGCCATAAGCCGCTGCACGACGTGGTGCGCGGAGACCTGGTGTTCGCCGACCGCGGTGTAGAGGGTGGAGATGTCGGTGTAGTGCAGCTCGTGCGCGACCGCGGTCATCGCGTCGACGCTCATCAGCCGCTGCAGTGGCAGCCCGACCCGGCGGACCTCCTTGGAGATCTGCTCCTTGCCGCTCTCCAGCGCCTCCTCGCGGCGTTCCTTGGCGAACCACTGCCGGATCTTGGCCTTGGCGCGCGGCGAGACCACGAAGTTCTGCCAGTCCCTGCTCGGCCCGGCGTTCTGCGCCTTGGAGGTGAAAACCTCGACCACTTCGCCGTTTTCGAGCTGACGCTCCAGCGCGACGAGTCGTCCGTTGACGCGCGCGCCGATGCAGCGGTGGCCGACCTCGGTGTGCACCGCGTACGCGAAGTCGACCGGAGTCGACTTCTGCGGCAACGTGATCACGTCGCCCTTCGGCGTGAACACGAAGATCTCGGGCGACTTCAGGTCGAAGCGCAGCGACTCCAGGAACTCCGCGGGGTCGGCGGCCTCGCGCTGCCAGTCGAGCAGCTGGCGCATCCAGGCCATGTCGTCGACCTCGGCGGCGTCACCGGAGTGCTTGCCTCGGGTCTCCTTGTAGCGCCAGTGCGCGGCGATGCCGAATTCCGCGGTGCGGTGCATGTCCTGGGTGCGGATCTGCACCTCGAGCGGCTTGCCGTCCGGGCCGACCACGGTGGTGTGCAGCGACTGGTAGACGCCGTAGCGCGGCTGGGCGATGTAGTCCTTGAACCGGCCCGCCATCGGCTGCCACAGCGAGTGCACCACGCCGACCGCCGCGTAGCAGTCGCGGACCTCGTCGCACAGGATGCGGATGCCGACCAGGTCGTGGATGTCGTCGAAGTCCTTACCCTTGACGATCATCTTCTGATAGATCGACCAGTAGTGCTTGGGCCTGCCCTCGACGATCGCGTTGATGCGCGAGGCGGCCAGCGTGTTGACGATCTCCGCGCGCACCTTCGCGAGGTAGGTGTCCCTGGAGGGCGCGCGGTCGGCGACGAGACGGACGATCTCGTCGTACTTCTTGGGGTGCAGGATCGCGAACGCGAGGTCCTCCAGCTCCCACTTCACCGTCGCCATGCCGAGGCGGTGGGCCAGCGGCGCGATGACCTCGAGCGTCTCCTTGGCCTTCTTCGCCTGCTTCTCCGGCGGCAGGAAGCGCATGGTGCGCATGTTGTGCAGGCGGTCGGCGACCTTGATCACCAGCACGCGTGGGTCGCGCGCCATGGCGATGATCATCTTGCGGATCGTCTCGGCCTCGGCGGCCGCGCCGAGATTCACCTTGTCCAGTTTGGTGACGCCGTCCACCAGGTGCGCGACCTCGGCGCCGAAATCCGCGGTCAGCTGCTCGAGCGAGTAGCCGGTGTCCTCCACGGTGTCGTGCAGCAGCGCCGCGACCAGCGTGGTGGTGTCCATGCCGAGTTCGGCGAGGATGTTGGCGACGGCGAGCGGGTGGGTGATGTAGGGATCGCCGGACTTGCGGAATTGGTGCGCGTGGCGTTCGTCGGCGACGTCGAAGGCCCGCTGCAGCAGGGTCAGGTTCGCCTTCGGGTACAGCTCGCGGTGCACCGTCGCGAGTGGTTCGAGCACCGGCTTGACGGCGGCGATGCCGCGCTGGCCGGTCATCCGGCGGGCAAGCCGCGCACGCACCCGCCGCGAGGCGGAGGTGGGGACGGCGGCGGCGCCGGGCTGGCGCTGGGTCTGATCGGCCGGGCGCTGTGCCGTTCCGGAGGGTCGCTGCCCCGTCGTCGGCTGCTTCTGTGGCACATCGTTGGGCGTCGGCCGGGCGGGCTGCGGGCTCGCGGAGGCGGCCGCCGCACCGTTCGACTGCGGGGCAGATGCCGCCGATTGCTCGACATTCGCCTCGCCCAGATGCTGAGTCATGCCACCACCTCTCCACGCCGCGGTCGGACCACCCTATACGACCGCTGCAACCGCCCAGACCACAACTTTAGTCCCCGGTCGAGCGCACCGCCGGATCCGCAGCTGCCGAGACCGGAAGCTGTCCGGTTTCGGGCACTGGGACCGGACATTTCGGGTCGAGACGGTCGGCCCGAGTGCGGATTCCTTCGAACCGAATCAGGCCGCGCCCGAAGTGATTTGCCACCCGCGGCCGGGAACGGCGAACAGGGTCGCGGCGACCGGCGCTACCACTCGCGGGCGGTGGCGGGCCTGGCCCGCATCGAGCCGCCGTCCAGACCGCGCGGTATCGGAACTCCGAGCAGATCCAGGGCGGTGGGAGTGATGTCGACGAGGGCGTAATGCGCGTCGGTCACGCCCGGGGCGAAGTCGGGTCCGCGCGCGATGACGAAGGTGGCGGTCTCGTCTCGGGTCTGTCCGCCGTGACCGCCCTTCGGGAGATGGCCGTGGTCGGTGGTGACAAGCACGGTCCAGTGCTCGCCGTGGCGCGCGTCGACGGCCGCGACGATCCTGCCGACCTCGCGGTCGACCCGGGTGGTCGCGTCCAGGAAGGCCTTGGACGCCGCCCCGTGCCGGTGACCGGCGAAGTCGACCTGGTCGAGGTGGACGAAAAGGAAGTCGGGGGCGTCGCCGGTGAGTTCGGCGATCGCCGCGTCGGCGGTGGCGGCGTCGGTCTTCGCCTCGTCCGGGTCGTCCGGCACCGGCGCGGTGACGCGGATCCGGCTCGCGTGCGACGCTCCGCTGCCCGCGATGGTGGCGATCTTCGACCACGTCGCGATGGCGGCCGTGCGGCGTCCCGCACGCTCCAGCAGGGTGAACACCGTGGGGTACCGGTCGAAGGGGTCGTCATCGAAGTCGTTGTGGGTGACGCCGTGCTTGCGATCCCACACGCCGGTGAGGGCGGTCGCCCAGGACGGGCCGGACAGGCTGATGTGCGGCACCAGCGAGGTCTGGGAGAGAGTGCCCGCCGCGACCAGCCGCAGCAGGTTCGGCGCGCGGGCCTCGCGGATCTTGGCATACATCGCGCCGTCGAGGCCGATGACGAGAACCTTGGTGCGCCCCGAGGCGGCGGTGGCGGTGACCGCGCCCGGAACCAGGGCGGCCGCCACGACGGCCGTGGCCCGCAACAGCGACCGTCTTCGCATACCGTGACGATGACGGCCCGCCTACCTGTCCCACCAGCCCTTTCCCGGTCTGTTCATCGAGCTTTCATCGCCCGACCCGGCGCCGGTCGCCTCCCTGAACTGCCGCCGAACGCCACGCGACCGGCGGGTTCCCGACCATCCAGATCGCTCGCTCCGCGCCGCTGGTCACCCCGACCGCTGGGACTACCTCGGCGCCGCGGTCGGCGTCGCAGTGATGGGTTATTCGGCCTTCGAAGAATCGTCCGGGGTGAACGCCCAGACGGCGGCGGGGCGGCCGGTGGGTTTGGTGCGGCGGCGTTCGGGGGTGCGTTCGAGGCCGGGGAGGGCGGCGAGGGTGCGGTTGAGGTTGGCCGGGTCGGGGCGCAGGCCGAGCAGGGAGGTGCTGAGCTCGACGGCTCGGGTGGCGGGGAATTCGGCGCCGAGGACCGCGCGGGTGAACACGGTGTCCTTCCAGAGCAGCCGGGCCAGCACGGCGCGGGAGTCCTCGACGATGCGGTTGTGGTCGAAGGCCAGGGTGGGCGTCGCGTCGAAGGAGACCCACCGGGCGGGGCCTTCGTGCGGGGCGACGACCGCCCACATCGCGATGGACAGGGTCGGGCCGCGCGGGTCGCGGTGCGGTTCGTCGAAGGTGACGAGCTGACCGACCGCGCCGATCGCCGCCTCGGGGACGCCGAGTTTGGTGTGCACCGCGCGGCGCGCGGCCGCGACGAGGCGCTCGCCGCGGCCGAGCAGCACGCCGGGCAGCGCGAGTTCGCCGGTGAACGGTTCGTGGCCGCGCGGCGCGATTCCGATCGTGACCCCGGCGTCCTCGGGCCAGAACCGGAGCGTCACCACGTCGACCGACACAACGGATTGCTCCACGCCGAACCATCCTGCCCTCCGTCGCTCGCCCGGCGCGCGTCCGCCTTTCGACAGCGCCGCTCAGGCGGCGACCTCCGCCCGCAACGCGGTGCGGTCGGCCCGGGTCGGACCGTCCGCGCTGAGCACGACGGGCGCGCCGAGCGTCCGCTCGAACCAGGACAGCCGATCCTCGGGCAACTCGGTGAGTATCGGCTCGGCGGTGGCGAGCAATTCGGTGAGCCGCCGCTGGTATTCGAGGTCGCGCCACGGACCGAGCGTCAGGTCCCGCACGACACCGGCGCGGGTGCGGTAACCCGTTGCGGCCCAGCCGGTTCCGACGGCATCCAGGTGGTTGACCACGAGACCGTCGACGCCGCCGCAGGCCGCGACGGCGTAACGCAGCAACACCGCGTCGAGGTGGCCGAGCCGGAACGCGCCCTGGTACTCGCCGAAGCCGTTGTGCGGCTCGGGAATCGCGAGCCGCGGGTCCTCGGTCGGCAGCGGGCCCGCGCCGTGCCTGGTCTGGTACGTGCGCGTGACGCCGACGGTGTACCCCGCGTGGCCGATGGCCGCGAGCATGGCGCGGGCGTTGCGCGGTTCGACCGTGGACCAGGTGGTGTGCGGGTGCAATCCACGCCACTCGTCGAGCAGCACGCCCTGCGCGCCTTCGAAGACGAGGCGGCCGCGCCGGGCCGCCTCCGCCAGGTATCGCCCGTCCACGATCCGCACCGTGGCCGCGAACTCCCGGTACATGTCGACCAGGTCGTCGATCGGCTCGTAGCGGTGCGCGCTCGGCGCGATCAAGGGACCGTAGTGGGCGGCCAATTCGCGCAACTTCCGCCGCAGCACATCGGGTTGCCGACAGTCGGCGACCGTCGGCGCGTCGTGTTCCAGTGCGTACCAGGCGGTTTCGCCGACGCCACGGCCGCAGGATCCGTGCCGTGCCGCACCGCGGGCGTCCTCGCGCGCACGGTTGGCGGCGATGTGGATCGGCGTGGTCAGCAGCGCGCGATCGTCGATACGCAACAGCGCCAGCGGATCTCGGACGCCGAGCGCCGCCAGCCGCCGAGCCTCCCCCGCCAACGCGATCGGTTCGATGAGCATGTGTTCGGAGAGCAGGGTCGGCACGCCTGTGAACGTGCCGGACCCGAACTGCGCGAACGTATGGTGCCGCCCGTCGGCGATCACGTTGTGCGCAGCCTGCGCGCCACCGTTGAAACGCACGACGGCGGATGCGTCCAGCCCTGCCTCTGGCGAGCACAGCCAGTCCACCGTCGCGCCCTTCCCCGCGTCACCGAAGCCGAGGTCGACGACGATCAGATGCGAGCCGATCATGCTGTCCTGCTTTCCATTTCATGAACATCGAGCGCGCCACACCGACCCCGCGACGGTGTGGCGCACCCGCTCAGCGCGAACCACCCGGCAGCGCCCGCACGGCCGGACGCGCGTGCGCGCCGAGCGCCTTGCCGACCGAATCCACCTCCGCCGCCGACCCGACGTCGCGCAGATCCGCCAGCCCCGTTTCGACGTCGACCCGCCCCTCGGCCAGCCCGATGGTGAGCCCGATGAGTTCGCACACCGCGGCCGGATCGTCGAGCTTCAGGAAGTTCTGGCCGAGCAGCCCGCGCCAGTGCTCCGCGATCTCGGGGTCGTCGTAGTAGGAGGACTGGTTCGGCAGGATGTAGTGCACGTGCCACTTCTCGGCCAGCTCGCGGTAGATCGAGTCGACCGCGATATCGCTGCGCACGTGATCGCCGATCACCGCGCGGATGTGCCGCGAGGCCAGCCGCGGCTTGTTCAGCTCGTCGCCGATGAGGAACAGATAACCGCGCTTGCGCCGCTTCTCCCACGCGTCGGTGACGACGTGGGTGGCCATGAAATAGGCCGCCAGCTCGTAGCTTTCGGACTTCTGGCCGCCACCGCCGCCCTCGAGCAGGATGGTGCGCAGCTGCTCGTCCATCCGGTTGTCGGATTCGAACTGGCCGATCTGCAGCGGCACCCGGTCGGTGTCGGCGTCGCCGACCGCGCCGAACAAAATCTGCGGATCGTCGGCGTACTTCTTGCGCTGGAGCAGTCCGTGCAGTTTGCCGAGTTTGTCCTGCATGATGATCGGCACCTGCCCCATCGAGCCGGTCACGTCGAACAACACCGCGATGGGCAGCGAATTCCCGTGCTCGGCGGAGTCCCGGCATTCGCGCGCGCCGACCCCGAGCGGGTCGAGCGACGGATGCGCCCGCCAGCTCGTGTACGGCTGCGCGCGCATGTCGGCGGTATAGCCGAAATCATCGATCCCCCGGCCGGCGCGGTAGGTCTTGGCCGCCCGGTAGGCGGTGTCGTCCCAGTGTCCGTATCCCATGTCGCCGCTCCTCTCGTGTCGTAGTTTTAGTGTAAGTGACTAAAACTTCGGCGGTCAAGGGAGCTGGCCGAACGCGAGCCCATCCGGCTGTTAATACCCAAGGCACGCACCGCGATTCAGGCTTAGGCGGCACGTCGCCTATTGCATGCCACAGCGACGCTGGCCGTTCACCCTCCGGATGGACGATCGCGGAACGGGAAATTCGGACTCGCCGGACGCGCGGTGCGGAGCTCCCCGGAAGTGCGGTCTGAATCAGGGGCAAACCGCCGAGGCCGGTGCTCGCTAGGCGGTGCGCGTCATGGGGGGAGCCGACATCGTCGTCGGCTGCCAGGCTGCGGCACAGGGGCAAGTGTGCCGCAACGCATTTCAGGGAGTGGAGCACCGATGGGGAGACGAGAGAAGCCGATCGATATCAGGTCGGGCCCGATTGCCGCGTTCGCGGGCGATCTGCGCAAGTTGCGGGCCGCGGCGGGCAATCCGTCCTACCGGCAGCTGGCCAGCGTGGCCCTCTACTCCCCTTCCGTCTTGTCGGACGCCGCGGGCGGCCACCGGCTGCCGACGCTGCCGGTGGCGCTGGCGTTCGTCCGCGCCTGCGGCGGCGATCCCGCGGAGTGGGAGCGCCGCTGGCGCGAGGCGCGCGGGGACGGCGCGCCCACCGAGCCGCTGCCGATTGTGGTGGACGAGACGGCCGACGCGGGACCGCCGCGGCGTCCGGTCCAACTGCCCATCGGACCGGACGATTTCGTCGGCCGGGTCGCCGAATTCGACGGCACGCGCGCGGCGACGGCGGGCATCGCCGACTCGCGGGTCCCGGTGGTGGTGCGCGGCCCGGTCGGCGTCGGCAAGACCGCGTTCGCGCTGCGGTTCGCGCACCGGCTCGCCGAGCAGTTCCCCGACGGACAGCTGTTCGCCGACATGGCCGCCAACCGCTGCGACGACGCCGCGCCGCTGGAGGTGATGGCCGGTTTCCTGCGCGCGCTCGGCGTGCCGCCCGACCAGGTACCCGCCGACGACATGCACCGCATCGGGCTCTACCGCTCGATGCTGGCCGAGCGCCGGGTCATCGTGCTGCTCGACAACGTCCGCGACGAACCGCAGGTGCGTCCACTGCTCGCGCGCTCGCTGAACAGCCAGATCGTGGTGACCAGCCGCTCGCGACTGCTCGGCCTGGACGGGGTGCGCCGCGTGACCCTCGGCCCGCTCCCCCGCGCCGAGTCGGTCGACCTGCTGCGGCTGCTCATCGGCGGCGACCGGGTCGGGGCCGAACCGGCCGCGGCGAGCAGCATCGCCGAGTTCTGCGGACACCTGCCCCTCGCGCTCACCATCGCGGGCCGCAAGATCGCCGCGCAACCTGGCCGACGCCTGTCGGAGATCGCCGCGCGCCTGGCCGAGGGGGTGAATGTGTCGAACTGGCTGCGGATCGGCGATGTGAGCCTCGCCGACGCGGTGCTGCCCGCCTACCTGTCGCGTCCGCCGTTGGCCAAGCACGTGCTGCACATGCTGGCGGGCGGGGCCGACGAGGTGACGCCCGCGACACTGGCGCGCACGCTGCACATCTCGATCGAGTCGGCCGAGTACGCGATGGACAGCCTCATCGACGGCGGTCTGCTGCACCGGGTCTCGGAGCCGGAGCGCTATGTGATGTCGCCGCTGATCGGTCAGGTCGTCGCGCAGGAGGCGGACCGGTTCGCGCTGCGCCGCGGCGCCGACGAACTCGACGCCGACCCACTACGCGCGGCCATCGGTTTCGACAGCGGTTTCGGGCGCTGAGCCGAACATGTTGTCCGGCTTTGACGTTCGTTTGTCCGCGGTAGCCGCCGACCCGGTGGTCACAGCCGGTTCCGGGGTTAGGTTCGTCGAGTTCGAACAGATCAGGACAACGACTCAGGAGGAGCCGACGTGGCGGACGAGATCCAGCAGAGCCGGGCCAACGCGTTTCGAAACCTGCACGCGGCGGGCACATTCGTGCTGCCCAACGCATGGGACCCGATCAGCGCCGCGGTGATCGCGCAGGCGGGCGCCCAGGTGATCGCCACCACCAGCGCGGCCGTGGCCTGGGCGCTCGGCCGCACCGACGGCCAGCGGATGACGCGGGACGAGGCCGTCGCCCAGGTGGCCCGCATCGTCGCGGCCGTCGACGTGCCGGTCACCGCCGACGTCGAGGGCGGCTACGGTGCCGCGCCGGAGGACGTCGCGGCCACCGTCGCCGCCGTCGCCGGGGTCGGCGCGGTCGGCGTCAACGTGGAGGATTCCACCGCGCCGGGCGGGCCGTTGTTCGACCGCGCGGCGCAGTGCGACCGGTTGCGCGCCGCCCGCGCCGCCGCTACCGAGGCCGGTCTGTCCGAACTGGTGCTCAACGCGCGCACCGACGTCTACCTGTTCGGCATCGGCGCGCCCGAGGACCGCTTCGACGAGGTGCTGGCCAGGGCGGTGGACTACGCCGAGGCGGGCGCGGACAGCCTGTTCGTCCCCGGCCTGCTCGACCTGCCGACACTCACCGATCTCGCGGGCAAATCACCGATTCCGCTGAACGTGATGACCGGGCCTGGCGCGCCGAGCGTGCCGGAGCTGGCCGCAGCGGGAGTGCGCCGGGTCAGCCTCGGGCCCGCGCTGGCCCAGGCCGCCTATGCGCGGGCCGCGGCGGCTGCCCGCGAACTCCTCGACACCGGGACATACACCGAACTCGCGAACGGGCTGGACTTCGGCGCGATCGAAGCGCTGCTGCGCTGAGCTCTGGAGGCGCGGCCGCACCGAGATGTCCGAGCGCGGCCGCGCCGAAACTCCCGAACGCCGACCACATCTCCGCCCCGGCGACCAAGGATTCACGATGAACGCAATCAGAACCGATTCGCGCACCGGCGTTTTCGCCGCGCTGCGCCAGACCCCGCGCCCGGTCGTCTACCTGCTCATCGGCGTGCTGGTGAACCAGCTCGGCGCTTTCGTGCAGACGTTCCTGGTGCTCTACCTGACGCATCGCGAATTCAGCATCGGCCAAGCCGGTCTCGCGCTGACCGCCTACAGTGCGGGCGCGGTGTTCGGGACCATGCTCGGCGGCGAGCT
Source organism: Nocardia amikacinitolerans (assembly GCF_900215415.1). Classification (NCBI taxonomy): domain Bacteria; kingdom Bacillati; phylum Actinomycetota; class Actinomycetes; order Mycobacteriales; family Nocardiaceae; genus Nocardia; species Nocardia amikacinitolerans. Next base: position 133,498 of record NZ_OBEG01000008.1, read on the forward strand.
GACCCACCGGCTCGGCCCGCGCTCGACCATCATCGCGGCGATGACCGGATCGTCGGTCCTGCTCGCGTTCATCCCGCTGCTGGCGACGCCGGGTATGTTCGCGGTGCTGCTCGCGGCGGTGGGCGCGGCGGGCCTGGTCACCCAGTCCTATCGACCGGCGGCGGCGCTGATGCTCGGCGATCTGATGCCGGAAGAGCATCGGGTGATGGGCTTTTCGATGATGCGCATCGCCCTGAACGCGGGCGCGGCGCTGGCGCCACTGATCGCCGCGGTGGTGATCCTGATCGACTGGAACCTGCTGCTGTGGTTGGACGCCGCGTCCGCCCTCACCTACGCGGTGCTCGCGCTGCTGCTCCTGCCCAACGTGAAAGCGGTGCAGGATGCGCCGGAACCGGCGACCGAGCGGCGCACCGGCTACGGCGTGATCCTGCGCGACCGGCGCTACCAGCTGTTCCTGGCCTCGGTGCTGATCGGCTCGATCATCTACGTGCAGTACACCGTCGCGCTGCCGCTGAACATCACCGCCGACGGTCACTCCACTGGCCTGTACAGCGCGGTGCTCGTCACGGCGTCGGTGGTGCTGATCCTGTGCGAGCTGAAGATCACCTCCTACGTCAAGCATCTGCGGGCGCCGCTGGTCGGCGCGGTGGGCACCGCGGTCATGGGGCTCGGCGTCGCCGGATACTCCTTCGCCGAGCACGGCACCGCGCCGATCCTGCTGGCCACCGTGGTGTTCGTGCTCGGCGTGATGATCAACGGCCCCACTATGTTCGCCTACCCGTCGACCTTCCCCTCGGCGGTGAAGGCGCGCTACATCGGCACCCACCAGGCCACCTTCGGCCTCGGCATGGCGCTTGGCCCCACGCTGGGCGTGCTGGCGTGGGATCGCCTAGGCGCGGGGATCTGGCCGCTGTGCGGCGTGCTGGGGCTCGTCGCGGCCTGGTGCGCGTACGCGGGGATGCGGGAGGACGGCACGGCGGATACGAGCGCGTCCGAGGTGAGCGAAAAGCCCGACGTGGCATCGGGCACGGAGGTATCCGACGCGGAAGCCGACACCGACACGTCCGACGCGGCGACGGGCACCGCGGTGTCCACCGTCAAGTCCGGCACCGGAACGTGAACACCGCACACCGGCACCGCGAGGCGCGTACCGCGCGCCGCTGAGGCATCCTCCGATCGAGGACACGGTCGGCGGATGTTTCGCGTTCACCGCGGGTTTCCCGCGCCGCGCGGTTCTCGCATCACCGCGCCGACGCGCCGTCGCTCGGTTAGCCTCGTACCCGCAGGTCGCACGATATCCCCTGCCGAACAGGCACTTTCGTACGAGATGAAGGCATTCATGAACCTGACATCCCATCTGCCCGCCGGCCGCCGCGCGTACGTCGAGGACCGGCTGCGCAGCAATCTCATCGCGTGGCTGACCACGGTCCGCCCGGACGGCAGGCCCGACAGCGTGCCGGTGTGGTTCCTGCTGCGCGAGGACGAGACGATCCTGATCTACAGCCAGCCAGGCAAGCGGAAGCTGCGCAATGTGGCGGCCAATCCGCACGTGAGCCTCGGCCTCGACGTCACCGACATCGGCCGCGACATCGTGCGGTTGGAAGGCACCGCCGAGCTCGCCCCCGACCTGCCGCCCGCGGACCGGGAGCCGCGGTACGCGGCGAAGTACGCCGAACGCATCGGCGCGATGTTCGGCACCCCGGCGGAGTTCGCCACGATGTTCTCCGCGGCCCTGGTCATCACGCCGACCCGCCTGCACAGCAGCGGCTCGGTGAGCGCGCTCGACTAGCACGCCAACCGTTTGTGACATCGGGGCTGGAACGTCGGTGGGTCCTGCGAGGATGCCCGCAAACGTTGTCGAACACGGAGAAGTGCATGACGGACAAGACTTTACGGGTGATCGGCGAGCTCATGGATTCGGTGCCGCAGGCGGGTTCGTTCGCCGCGCGTCGGACGGGTTCGGCGGAGAACCTGCTGATCGAGGTAGCGGGGGTGGGGCCGATCCAGTTGCCGGTGACGCCGGCTCAGGCGCGGCGACTGTGCGAGATCGCGCGGCCCGCGCGGTATGGTCGGCGCGAGCAGACCCTCCTGGATGCGAATGTGCGTGACACATGGGAGGTTCCGCGGGATCGAGTGACGATCGATGAGCGGCAGTGGCGCGAGACGTTGCTGCCCATGCTGGACATACTGCGGGCCGAGCTGGGTCTGCCGCCGGACTGTGAGTTGTCGGCGGAGCTGCATTCGATGCTGGTGTACGAGCGGGGACAATTCTTTCAGCGCCATCAGGATTCGGAGAAGGCCGACGGCATGATCGGCACGTTGGTGGTGACTCTGCCTTCGGCGTTCACCGGTGGGGAGCTCGTGATCGAGCAGCAGGGGACGAAGGTCACCGACCAGGGTTCGCCGGAGGAGCTGTCCTTCGTCGCGTTCTATGGCGACTGCGAGCACGAAGTGCTGCCGGTCACCGACGGTTTCCGGATCACGCTGACCTACAACCTGGTGGCGAAGGGGCGTACCGGCCCGGACGCCGCCGCTTTCGCCACGCATCCGGCGGCCGCGTCGCTGGCCGAGCAGCTTCGCGCGCATTTCACCACACCGGTGGAATCGACGACGTGGCCTGCCCACCGCCAGCCGGCGGAACGCCCCCCTCGTCAGCTCGTTTACCTGCTGGATCATCAGTACTCCCAGCAGGGATTCGGGTGGGATCAGCTCAAGGGCGGCGATGCTGCCCGTGCCGGGCTGATGCTCGCGGCGGCCGACATGGCGGGATACGACGCGTCGCTGGCGCTCGCGGAGGTCGAGGACTCCTACGAGGAGGACTACACCTCGTACATGCTGATCTATCGCCAGCGTTGGGAGCGCGTCGCGGACGGGTGGAAATGCGTCGAAAGCGCTGACATGGAGTTCGATGAAGACGGGGAAATGGTGGAGCCTGTGCCCGACGACCCCGCGAGCCTTCCGGTGCTCTCCAGCCTTCCTTTGGTCCCGGGATCGGAGGATCTCGGCGAGCTGCGCTGGTCGACCATCACATTGACCTGGCTGATCGACCGGTCGGGGGCGGCCGGCGAGCCTGATGTGCGGCAGGTCGGGGATGACGAGTTGTGTACGGGCGAATCGAAATCGACGCTGGAGCCGTTCGCGTCGGAAATCGAGGGGTACATGGGCAATGAAGGAAACACCGCCAATTTCTGGTACAGGCGCGCGGCGCTGATCGTCCGGCCCCGTCAGTAGAACGACCCGCAAGCAATCTCCGGGCGTCGACCTTGGACGCGGGGCGACCTATCTGCGCGGTCTATGACTCTGAATTCCTTCCGAGACAACGGAAATGCGGTGACGTGCGAAACGCCACCGCATTGTCCGTCCCGCGAATCAGTCCATCTCGACCGCGAACAGATCCAGTTGCAGCAGCTGCGAGACGGCCACGTCCCTGGTCCGGTTCGACCAGCCGGACTGCACCTTCTGGAACCACAGTGGGATGGCGGGCATATCCTGCAGGATCTGCCGCTCGGCCCGCTGGTACAGCACCCAGCCCGCGCGCTCGGCGGGTGCGGCGTCCGCGTCGGCGAGCAGGGCGTCGACCTCGGGGCTGGAGTACCCGGTGCCGTTCACCGCGGCGCCGGTGCGGAAGATCGGGTTGAGGAAGTTCTCGATGGACGGGTAGTCGGCGACCCAGCCGGAGCGGAAGATCGTCGACATGCGGCGGTCGTTGATCAGCGTCCGGAATTCGCCGAACGTGGGCACCGGCGCGTACCGGCATTCGCGGCCGAGTGCCTTGGTGATCGTCGCGCAGGCCGCGTCCATCCACACCTGGTTGGCCGAGTCGTCGTTGGAGGTCAGTTCGATCGGCCCGTGAAAGCCGGTCGATTCGAACAACTCGCGCGCCCGCTCGGGGCGGTACTCGCACAGTTCCCCGCACTGTCCGGCGACGTATCCCGGCACGGTGGACGGCACCAGCCCGTCGGCGAGGAGCTTGTCGCCGTCGAAGGCGGTGTCCACCACGTACTTCCGGTCGATCGCCATCGAAATCGCCTGCCGCAGGCGCGGGTCCGCGTACCTGGGGTCGTAGAGCGGGAAGGAGACGGACTGCACGCCGAGATAGGTGTGCGACAGATTTCGCCCGGACAGCTCGGTCTTGTACCGACCGCCGGCCAGCGCGTCGGCGGGGACGAAGTCGAGATAGTCCAGTTCGTTCGCCACCACGTCGGCGTAGGCGTCCTCGAGCGCCTTGTAGAACCGGAACTCCACGCCCTCGATGTGCGGCTTGCGCGCGCCGCCGTAGGCCTCGTACCGGTGCACGACGATGTTCTCTCCCGGGGTGTGCGAGACGAAACGGAAGGGGCCGTTGCCGACGGGTGCGGCCTCGAACGCGGCTCGGTCGGCGAAGAAGCTGCTCGGTAGCGGGAAGAACGCCGCGTAGCCGAGCTGGGTCGGGAACGCCGAGAACGGGGCCGAGAGGGTGACCTCGAACCTGCGCTCGTCGAGGACCCGCAGGCCGGAGAACCGGGTCGCCGAACCATCCCGCAGCGCCTCGTAACCCTGGATGTGCGACAGGTACGTCGCGCCTTGCAGCTCGTTCGGCCCGTAGGCGGTGTAGTTCCACGCGTCCACGAAACTCTGTGCGGTGACCGGTGTTCCGTCGTGGAAGGTCCAGCCCGGCGCCAGCGTGACGGTGTAGACGCGCGAATCGGCTGTGACGATGGACTCGGCCACCGCGTTGCGGGGTTCCGCGGTGGCGGTGTCGTATTCGACGAGCCCGGTGAACAGCGCGTTCACGATCTTGACGCTGTCGCGTTCGGTGGCATCACCCGGGATCAGCGGATTCTCCGGCTCGGTTCCGTTGTAGCTCAGAATATCTCGGTCCCCGGCGGGCTCGCCGCCGCAGGCGACGGTGAGCAACGCGGCGGACGCGACGGCGGTGATCCCCGCGGCGACGCGGAGCGCTAGTGATCTGGTCGAGGTGCTCATCTGGCCAGCTCAGCAGAGCGCGAAATTGATCGGCAGTGCTGTGCCGCAGAAACATTCAATCGACTGTCAGGCGCGATAGACCGGCCGAACGGCCGCGCTGTCGACAGGTTGTCGTGCGGATCGGCGCGCGGGTTTCGGTCAACCCGCGCAGCGCATTCACTGGGTCGGAGCAATTGATACCCATCGAGACCCAGGTGGAAATGTGAGCGATCACGAAGTCGACGTCCTGGCCATCGGCGCCGGACCCGCCAACCTCGCGCTGGCTGTCGCGCTCGAGGAATCCGACGCGCCGCGACTGGCCGAGCGGACCCTGCTGCTCGAGCAGCACCCCGACGTGAAATGGCAGCGCAACCTGTTGCTCCCGTGGGCGCGCAGCCAGGTGTCGTTCCTCAAAGACCTGGTGACACTGCGCAATCCGCGCAGCAGGTTCTCATTCCTGAACTTCCTGTACGAGCGCAAGCGCCTGGACGAGTTCGTCAACCTGTCGACCTTCAATCCCTACCGCTGGGAGCTGTCGGACTACCAGCAGTGGGTCGCGCATTCGCTGGAGCACGTCTCGGTGCGCTACGACGCCCGCGTCACCTCGATCGCGCCGCGGCGCACCGGCGACGGCAGGCTCGTCGGCTGGACGGTCACCCTCGCGGACGGCGACACCGTCGACTGCCGTGACCTGGTCGTCGGCACCGGCCGCGACGCGCACATCCCCGAGGTCTTCCGAAACCTGCCGGAGGACCGCGTGATTCACAGCACCCAGTACTGCACCAGGGTCGCGCAGCTGCCGACCGACCGGCCGATCCGCCCGGTGGTGATCGGCGGCGCGCAGAGCGCCGCGGAGATGTTCATGGCGCTGCACACCGATCTGCCGCACAGCGCGCCCACCATCGTCATGCGGTCCATCGGCCTGCAGAACTACCAGACGAGCAAGTTCGTCAACGAGCTGTTCTTCCCGTCCTTCGTCGACGAGTTCTACCACTCCGAGGCCGACGTGCGCGGCCGCATCCTCGACGAGGTACACCTGACCAACTACGCGGGCCTTGCCCCGCCGTTCCTCGACGAGCTCTACGCGATGCTCTATCAGCAGCGCATGCTCGGCCAAGAGCGCTCGACGGTCCGCTCGATGACCGAGGTGGCCGGCGCCCGGATGGACGGCGACGAGGTGGTGCTCGAGCTGCGCGACCGCAAGAACGGCAAGGTGGAGCCGCTGCGCTGCGACGTGGTGCTGCTCGGCACCGGGTACGAGCAGACGATGCCCGCGCTGGTCCGTGATCTCGCGGACGAGCTCGGGCTCGACGAGGTCTCGGTGAGCCGCCGCTACCGCCTCGATCTCGGCGAATCCGCTTGGGGCGCGGTGTATCTGCAGGGCGTCAACGAACAGACGCACGGCATCTCCGACACCCTGATCAGCGTGCTCGCGCACCGCTCGCAGGACATCGTCGACGACATGCTCGACCGCCGCCACGTCACCGCGGGCGCCTTCCCGGAAAGCCGCACGGCATGATCGAGATCCGCAGCCTGAACCGGGACGGCCTGACCGAGGCCTACGGCGTCGCCTCCGAGCGTCTGCTGCCCTGGCCCGCGCTCAACGCGCCGTTCGAGGGCGCGTGGTGCGTGCTGCGTCCCGGCGACGTCTCCACCGCGCACGCCCACCACGAGTACGAGCTGTTCATCGCGATGACCGGTCGCGCCGTCCTCGAAGTGGACGGCGAGCGGCGCGAATTCGTTGCGGGCGATCTGGCCCACCTGATTCCGGGCACCACCCATCACGTGCGCAACGTCGGCGACGCCGATTTCGAGTGGTACGCGATCTGGTGGGACACCGACATGTCGGCCGAATTCGTCCGCAAGCATTCGAGCGAAGCGATGCCGCAGGAAGATTCGGTGACATCGTGAACGGCCCCACCGTCGTCGTCTCGCCCGCGCCGACCGCCAACGGCGATCTGCACCTCGGCCATATCGCGGGCCCCTTCCTCGCCGCCGACGTCTACACCCGCTACGCACGCGCGACGGGCGCGCAGGTGCTGTTCGGCACCGGCGTGCAGGACACCTCCACCTATGTCGCCACCACCGCGCACCGGCTCGGCATCGAGCCGCAGGCGCTCGTCGAGCGCTCGGCCAAGGAGGTCGAGGCGACGCTGGCGGCGCTCGGCATCGCCGTCGACGCCTTCACCGGATGGGAGCGGCGCTTCACCTCCTATGTCGCCAGGGTCGTCACCGAACTGCGCGCCAAAGGCGCGCTTCGGTTGCGGCCGATGCCGTTTCCGTACGCGCCGAGCACCGGCGAATACCTGGTGGACGGACACGTCGCGGGCGGCTGCCCGGTCTGCCTCGCCGACAGCTGCGCCGGCTTGTGCGAGAGCTGCGGACACGCGGTGACCGCAGGCGAACTGCTGGATCCGCGTTCGACGCGAAACCCCGAGGAGCGGTTGGAGATTCGCGAGGTCGACGTGCTCGTCCTCCCGCTGGAGGACTACCGCGAGCGGTTGCGCGCCCACTTCGCCGAGGCCGCGGGGCTGCTGCGCCCGCACGCGGCACAGGTGGTCGCCGAGCTGCTCGACCGTCCGCTGCCGGACTTCCCGGTCACTTACCCGATCTCCTGGGGCATCCCGGCGCCGGATCTGCCGGGGCAGGTGGTCAATCCGAACGCCGAGCCGGTCGCCTGGACGATGTACTGCTCGATGCTCGCGGCCGAGAACCGCGGCATGGAGCCGAGTTCGGAGGACGCACTGTGGCGTCCCGAAGCCGCGGCGCGGGTCGTGTACTTCCTCGGCATCGACAACATCCATCCGTTCGGGATCTCGGGGCTGGCGATGCTGCTCGCCCTCGGTGACTACGCGCTGCCGAAACTGTTCCTCACCAACGAGTTCTACGAGCTGCGCCACGAGAAGTTCTCCACCAGCCGCGGACACCTGGTGTGGGGCCGGGACCTGGCGGCACAGGTTCCGCGCGACCTGATCCGCTTCCACCTGGCCTGCAACAGCCCGGAATTCCAGCGCACCAGCTTCAGCCACGACGAGCTGGTCGCGCTGACCAAGACCCGGCTGGTCGAGCCGTGGAATCGCGTGGCCGCCAAGTCCGACGACCGGGTGTGGCGCGGTGCCATGCCGGTCTCGGATCGCGGCAGGTCCGACGCGCTGCGCATGGTCGAGCGTTTCGAGGTCGCCTACGAGTTGCCCGGTTTCAGCCTGAACCGGGTCGCCGAGACGCTGACCCAGCAGCTGGCCCGGCTGGACCGCGCGCCGGTCGCCGACGGCGGCGACTTCTGCCACCAGGTGGACGTGCTGGTGCGCTGTGCCGCACCGTTGCTCGTCGATCTGGCCGAATCGGCGCTGGCGGGTTCGGACATGCTGCCGGGGACCGCGCTGCGGGAAGTTGTGCGGCGCACCGTGATCGAGCCGGTCCGGCTGCCGCGACTGCAAGCGGTGCGAGGCTGACATGACCGACGTCGTCATCGCGGGCGCCGGTGTCACCGGCCTGATCGCGGCCGTGCGCTGCGCGCGGGCCGGGCACCGGGTCACGGTGGTGGATCGGGGCCCGATCCCGAACCCGGCGTCGAGTTCGTTCGATCACCACAGGGCCGTGCGGGCGCTGAGCCCCGGCGATCCGGGCGCGACCGCCGTCGCGGCGGCGCTGCACCGACGTTGGCTGCGGCTGCAAGCGCTGCTCGGCGGACCCTTCTACCGGCGCATCGGGGTGGTCACCGGATGGCCCGCCGCGTCGATCGACTTCGCCGTGGCGGAGGCTCGGCGCGGCGGGTTGCCGGTGCGTGTCGTCGAGCCGAAGTCGTTGCCGCACATCGAGTTTCCTTCGGGACACTACGGCCTGCTCGAGGCCGACGCGGGCGTGCTGCTCGCCGAACGGGTGTTGCACGCCGCCGCGCGCTGGTTGCGCGCCCAGCCCGCGGTCACGCTGCTGCCCTGGCGGCAGGTGGTCGAGGTGGACACCGACGCCGCCAGGCTCCGGTTGCGCGACGGCGCGCGGCTGAGCGGGGATCTGGTGCTGCTGGCGACCGGGGCGTGGACGGGCGAACTCGTGGACGTGCCGACCGTGCTGCACCGGCAGACCACCGTCTACCTGCGCCCGCCCGCCGACCTGGCCGCGTGGTGGGAGCAGGCGCCGAGCGCCGGGCGGATCGGCGCGGACGGCACCGGCTGGCTCATGCCGCCCGGGGCGGGCACCCTGCTCAAGCTCAGCTCCTCCCGGCTCTGCCGCACCGTGGAAGACGTCGGCACGGATGCCGAAAGCCTGTATGCGGCAAGCGAATACGTGGACCACGTCCTCACCGACGCGCACCGGTACCGCATCGCCGCGGTCAAGCAGTGCCACTACACCGTCGACGCCGCGACCGGCGGCGCGACCCTCGCCCGGCCGGGACCCGCGGTCCTGGCCCGCGCCGCCACCGGCGGCGACGGGTTCCGCACCGCACCGCTGGTCGCCGACCACCTCGTCGAACTCGCGGCCGCCCGACCGGCCGCCTGATGCGGAAGGAAGCATCATGACCCCCACCAACGACGTGCTGCTGGTGATCGGCAGCGGACTGCGCCTGTACCGGGAATACCTGGTGCGCTCGGTCACGGCGCGGGCGCGCTCCCGCGGCCTGGATCTCGTGCTGCTCAACAACATCGAACCCACCTGGCAGCACGCCTATTTCGACGAGATCGTCGTCGCCAACGTCTTCGACCACGCCCTGCTGGCCGCCGAGGCGCGCAAGGTCGCCGCCCGCAGGCGGGTGGTCGGCGTGCTGTGCTGGGACGAGCCGCTGGTCCAGCCCGCCGCCGACCTGGCCGACGAGTTCGGCGTGCCCGGGCTGACCGCCACCGGTGTGCGCGGCTGCCGCGACAAGAACCGGACCCGCTCGGTGCTCACCAATGCCGGGCTCGTGCAACCCCGTTTCGAGCTCACCGGCACCCTCGAGCAGGCGCGGGCGGCCGCCGACCGCATCGGCTATCCGGTGGTGGTGAAGCCACAGGCGCTCGGCGCGAGCATGGGCGTGGTGCTTGCCGCCGATCGCACCGAGCTCGACGCCGGCTTCGCCACCGCCACCGGCGCGAGCACCATCGGCGACGAACCGTTCCGCGGCACCGCCATCGTCGAGGAGTTCGCGGTCGGCCCGGAGATCAGCGTCGACGCCGCGGTCTACAAGGGCGAGTACCTGCCGATGTTCCTGGCGCGCAAGCGAACCGGGCTGGAACCCTACTTCGAGGAGCTGGGTCATCTCGTCGACGCGGCCGACCCGCTGCTGGACGACGAGGCACTGATCGGCACGCTCGCCGCCGCGCACCGCGAGCTCGGGGTGGAGAACGGCATCACGCACACCGAGGTGCGGCTGACCGCGCGCGGACCGCTCATCATCGAGGTCAACGGCCGCCTCGGCGGCGATCTCATCCCGTTCCTCGGCAAGATCGCCACCGGCATCGATCCCGGTGAGGTGCTGGTCGATGTCGCCACCGGGCACCGTCCCGCGACCGCCCCCACCCGCAAGGCCGCGGCGGGCATCCGCTTCGGCTACCCCGAACGCGACACGCTCGTGCGCTCGGTGACGGTGCCCGAGCACGCGCCAGGTCTGGTCACCGCCGCCGCGATGGTGGAGCCCGGCGCGGAGCTGCGGCTGCCGCCCGGCGGCTACATCGCACGCCACTCGTTCGTCGTGTGCGAGGCCGCCGACGCGCCGCGCTGCTCCGAATTGCTCAGGGCGGCAAGCGCTTCGGTCGAGCTGGTCGGCGATCCGCTGGAACCGCTCGCGCCCGGCGCCGCGTTCACCCTGCCCGCCGGACTCCTGGACGCCGACAAATGATCAACTACGACGGCCGCAGGTTCCGCAACCCGGACAGCGACGACGGGGTCGTCGCGCGCTACTACCAGCGCGGCGATCTGGTGTGGGCGTCCTTCGCGGGCGGCAAGGTGCGCCGCGGCGCGCTCAACGGCCTCTGCGACGCCAACGGGGTACTGCACCTGGCCTACACGATGGTCCTGCACGGCGGCGACATCGTCTCGGGCTTCACCCGTTCGGAACCGGAGCCCTCCGACGGCGGACCGCTGCGGCTGCGCGAGGAATGGGAACGCTACGGGCCCAACGCGAGCAGCGGGATCTCCTACCTGGAGGAGATCCGATGAACCGGCTGCTGCGCCGGTTCGGCGCGCGACCGTGGGACACGGCGGGGGACGACGTTCCCCTTTCGCCCACTGCGCTTCTCGACGTCGACCGCGGGGCGGCACTGACCGACAGTGCCGCGCACCGCCCCCTTCTTTCGGCAGGGGCAGGGGCCGTTTCCCCTTCGGCCTCCGCACTTTCCGACGTCGACCGCGAGGCGGCACTGACCGACACGGGAGCCCAGGTCCCCCGCCTCGCGACGGGATCGGCCACGCCGGTGCCGACATGCCCTGACGAGCAGCGTCGAACGAATCCTGCGGTGACCGAAGACTTCGACGCCCCGCAAAAGCAGGCGCCATGCCCACGCACCGGGCCCGACCGGCGGTGGGCGTCGATCGGACGCGGCACCCCGGACCTCGCCGCCTTCGACCGCTACGGCCGCGCGACTTCTGCGGAGGTGGTCCGATGATCGCGAGTCTGGATCGCCTCGACGCCGGGACGGTGCGCTACCCCGGCGACGACGGCTTCGCGGCGGTGAGCGTCCCGTTCAACAAGCGCTACGCCGACATTCGACCGCGCGCGGTGCTGTCGGTCCGCGACGCCACCGACGTCGCGCGCGCCATCCGCTGGGCGCGCGAGGAAGATGTGCCGCTGGTGGCGCGCGGCGGCGGGCACAGCTACGCGGGCCATTCGGTCGGCACCGGGCTGGTGCTCGACCTGAGTGGCCTCGGCGAGGTGCGGGTCGATCCGGCGAACGGTCTGGTCACCGTGGGCGGCGGCGCGACAAACGGCGCGGTGTACGCCGCGCTGCAAGAGCACGATCTCGCTGTGCCACTGGGCAATTCGAATCAGGTCGGCATCGGCGGGCTGGTACTCGGCGGCGGCGTCGCCGCGGTGTCACGCGCGTTCGGGCTCACCGCGGACGCGCTGGTGGCGACCGAGATCGTGCTGGCCGACGGCAGCACGCTGCGCTGCGACGCCCGCGAGAACGCGGACCTGTTCTGGGCCTGCCGCGGAGGCGGCGGCGGAAACCTCGGGGTGAACACCTCGTTCACATTCCAGGCCCGCGACACCGTGCCCAGCTCGACCTGCCTGCTGCTGTGGGAATGGCGCGACGCCCGGCGGGTGCTCGCGGTCATGCAAGAGATCATGGCGGCCGCGCCCGACGAATTCGCGGCGCGCATCGGCGCGAGCCGCGCGGGCGACGATCCCGGCGTCGTCTCGGTGATCGGCCAGCACCTCGGTCCCGCAACGGAATTGCGCGAACTGCTCGCACCCGCGCTCGCGGCCGCGACGCCCCGCCGGGTCGACATCGCGGATCGGAACTACTGGCAGGCCAAGGACTTCCTACACCACGAGACCTCCGGCGACCCGTTCGCGGTGCGTACCCGATGCACGCCGAAACCGTTGACCGAAGCCGGAATCGACGTCGTCATCGACGCCGTCGATCGCTGGCCGGGCAGCGCCAACCCGGACGGCGCGGGCGTCGCGCTGTTCACCTGGGGCGGCGCGATCAACCGAATCCCGGTCGGCGACACCGCTTTCCCACACCGCGACACGCTGTTCCTCGTCTCCATGGACACCTCGTGGAGCACGACCGACTCGGCGCGGACGATGTGGTGCAACCTCGAATGGCTCGACGGCCTCTACGCGGAGCTGGGCGGATACGCCACCGACGCCGCCTACGTCAACTTCACCGACCCCGCCCTCACCGACCCGTCCGCCTACTACGGACCCAACCACGCCCGCCTGGCGCAGGTGAAACACCGGTACGACCCGAACGGCTTCTTCCGCTTCCCCCAGGCGATCACCGCACTCAGCAAGGAGACCCACGCATGACCCTCGTCGACGAACCGTCCACCACCTCGCTCGGCGCGGGCGCCGAGATCCTGGCCCGCGCACAGGCGCTGGCGCCCCGGTTGCGCGAGCGCGCCGAGGAGATCGAGGCCGCCCGCCGCCTGCCCGCCGACATCGTCGAGCTGCTGCGCGACGCGGGCGTCTTCCGCATGGCCTTCGCCCGCGACTGGGGCGGGCCCGAGCTCAGCTCGATCGAACAGACCGAGGTGGTCGAGGCGCTGGCCTACGGTGACGCCTCGGTCGGCTGGTGCGCCATGATCGGCTCCGACACCGGCCTCTACGCCCGGTTCCTCGACGAGCCGGTCGCCAAGGAGATGTTCCCGAGCCTGGACATGGTGACCGCGGGCCTGCTGTTCCCGACCGGCCGGGCCGAGCGCGTGCCCGGCGGGTTCCGGCTCAGCGGACGCTGGCAGTTCGGCAGCGGCATCACGCACGCCGACTGGGTGGTGTCGGGCGCGTTCGTCGTGCGCGACGGCGAGCCCGAGCGCGACGCGGCGGGCGCGCCGGATTCGCGACTGTTCATGGTGCCGCGCGCCCAGGTGGAGGTCATAGACACCTGGCACACCACGGGGCTCGCGGGCAGCGGCAGCTGCGACTACCGCATCGCCGAGGTGTTCGTGCCCGACGAGCACACGCTCGAATTCGCTTCCGTGCGCAACGGTTTCGGCCCGCTCGGCCAGCCAGAGGTGCACATGCGCAACATGCCCGCTGTGCCGCTGGGCGTGGCGCGGGCCGCGCTGGACTACGCGCGCGCCGAATCCGCCGCCAAGTCCGACGACTACCGCGTCCAGGTGACCATCGCCGAATGCGAGGCCGAACTGCACGCCGCCCGCTCCGGCGTCTACGCGGCGCTGCGCCGCCAGTGGGAGATCCTCGAGGCGGGCGGCGCACTCGACGAACTCACCCCGACCGAACGCGCCGCGCTGCCGCTCTCGCGCCTGCACGCGTTCCGCACCGCCCGCACCATCGTCGGCCGCCTCTACGACCTGCGCCAGACGGCCGCGATCTACCGGCCGTCACCGCTGGACCGCTGGCTGCGCGACACCAACACCATGTGCCAGCACATCGTCGCCCAAGACCGCATCCTCCAGTCCGCAGGCGCGTACCTGATGGGCGGCACGCCCTCGTTCAAGCTCTGCCTCGGCCTGGTGAGCTGAACGTCCGGCCCGGTTCAGTCCGAAGGGCGGCGGACGAGGATCTCGAGGCGAACGAAGGTCTGGTCGTAGGTGCCGTCCGAACGGAGCAGTTCGTCGGTACCGGCGACCAGCTCGTCGACAAGGCGGTGCGCGTCGGCGGCCTCGGCCTGCCGGGTGAGGGAGACCGAGGCGGTCGTGCGCAGCATGTCGGCGAGCTGGGCTCGGGTGAACGGGCGCAGCTGGGCGACCGTGCGGACGCCGTCGGCCGGGATGTCGAATCCCGTGGTCCGCAGCAAGTCGAACACGATCCCGGCGTCCGGGAAGGGTGCGGGCGGCCGCAGCCCGTTGGCTGCGGCGATGCGCCCGAGCAGCGCCATCAGTCCCGCCATGTTGCCCGCGCCCGCGGATTCCGAGTGGAACCAACCGCCCGGTCGCAGCGTCCGATACACCGCGCCGAAGACCGCGGGATAGTCCGCGACCGCGAGCCAGTGCAGCATGGACCGGCTCACCACCAGATCCGCGACGCCCGGCTCGAGGTGCCGATCGAAGTCGGTGGCCGAGGCACGCACGAACTCCAGGTTCGGCGCCGAATAGCGGTCCGCGGCCGCGAGCATGGACGGGTCTTCGTCCACGCCGATCACGCGCCCGCGCGGCACCGACTCCGCGAGCACAGCGGTGAACTCCCCGCTACCGCACCCGAGGTCGACGACGGTGTCCTCGGCCTCGGGCCGAATCCGCGTCAGGAACCACTCGTCCACCGCACGGTGGTGCGCCGAAGTCTCCGCGTACTCCGCACCGAGCCACCGTGACCGCCGCTCGCCCGTCATTCCCCGATCCTACGACCGGGCGGCGGGTGCGATCAGCGCTTGGACTCGCAGGCGATGCCGTCGCCGTCGCGGTCCAGGTGCTCGGCGTAGCCCGGTTCGCCCTCGTAGAGCGGGGCTTCGCCCGCTTCGCGGACGGCGGCGCAGTTCTTGTAGTACGGCTCCGAGTTGGCCGTACCCGCGGCGGCGGAGCCCAGCGCGACCAGGGCGGCGGCGGCGAAGAACGTGCTGGCGAGGCGTCGGGCGAACTGCACCGAGTCGACCCCCTTCGATCCTGGGCATGGGCTCGGAAGCGCTGCCCGACACTGCTTTTCGTCTCCAATCGGACGACTCGGACATATTGCCAGGCGGTAGCACCGGTGCGCAACACGCCCATGTCAGACCGTCGGCTCCGCCTCCGGCACGCCCTTTTCGACGATCCTCTCGGCGTCGACGAGTCCTTCCTCGGTGAGTTCGAGCCGCCGGGTGACCCCGATGTCGTCGAGGAAGCGCGGGTCGTGGCTGACCACGATCAGCGCGCCCTCGAATCCGGCCAGCGCCTGGGTGAGGTGACGCAGGCTGGGCAGATCGAGGTTGTTGGTCGGCTCGTCGAGCAACAACAGTTTCGGCGCGGGCTCGGCGAGCAGCAGCATGGCGAGGGCGGCGCGCAGCCGCTCACCTCCCGACAGCGCGCCCGCCGCCACGTCGGCGTCGCCGCCGCGAAACAGGAAGCGCGCCAAGTGGGCTCGGATGCGCAGCGGCGTCGCCTCCGGTGCGGCGGCGGACACGTTCTCGAACACCGAACGACTCGCGTCGAACACGTCCAGCCGCTGCGGCAGCATCCGCCACGGCACCTTGGGCGGCGCTTGCGCGATCCGGCGCAGCAGCGTCGACTTGCCGATGCCGTTGCGCCCGGTCAGCGCGATCCGCTCCGGACCCGACACCCGCAGCGTGACCGTCGGCCCGCAGGCCAGCGTCACCTCGTCCAACGCGAGCACCTCCTGCCCCGGGTAGAGCCGGGTGTCGGGCAGCTCGATGCGAATTTCCTTGTCGTCGCGGACCAGTTCCTCCGCCTGCTGGAGCTGTTCCTTGGCGGTGTCGAGCCGCTCGATGTGGGTGTTGCGCAGCTTGCCCGCCGACACCTGCGCCGCCCGCTTACGCGCCCCGGCAAGGATTTTCGGCATGTTCTCGGCCTGCTTCTTGGCGTAGCGCTGCCTGCGGTCCAGCTTGACGCGCGTCTCGACCAGTTCCTGCGCCTGCCTGCGCACATCGTTGCGCGCCTCGCGCACCGCGGATCGCGCCGCCTGTTGTTCGGCCTCGACCATGCGCTCGTAGTCGCTGTAGTTCCCGCCGAAAAGCCGCAGCTCACCGGCCCGCAACTCCGCGATGGCGTCCATCCGGTCGAGCAGTTCACGATCGTGACTCACCGTGAGCACCGTGCCGGAGAACTGTCCGATCACCTCGTAGAGGCGTTCGCGCGCAACGTGATCCAGGTTGTTGGTCGGCTCGTCGAGCAGCAACACATCGGGCTCGGCGAGCAATTCGGCGACCAGCCCGAGCAGCACGGTCTCGCCGCCGGAGAGGGTGTCCAGCCTGCGGTCGAGCCCCGCAGCCGAATCGGCGACGTAGTGCAGCCCGAGCCTGCCGAGCAGCGCGACGGCGCGCTCCTCGACATCCCATGCGGCGCCGACGGTCTCGAAATCGCGCTCGTCGCCCGCACCGGATTCGATGCGGTGCAGCGCTTTTCGCACCGAGTCGATGCCGAGCACCGCGTCTACCCGCTGACCGTCGGCGAGCCCGAGATCCTGGCGCAGGTAGCCGAGATGCCCCGACACCGTGACCGAGCCGCGCGCCGGTGTCAACTCACCCGCGATCAGGCGCAGCAGCGTGGATTTCCCGGCGCCGTTGACGCCGACGAGGCCGATGTGCCCGGCCGGGAACACCGCGCCGAGGCCTTCGAACACGGGAGTGCCGTCCGGCCAGGAAAAGGTGAGATCGGAAAGAGACAG
Organism: Nocardia amikacinitolerans; assembly: GCF_900215415.1. Taxonomy (NCBI): domain Bacteria; kingdom Bacillati; phylum Actinomycetota; class Actinomycetes; order Mycobacteriales; family Nocardiaceae; genus Nocardia; species Nocardia amikacinitolerans. The sequence goes on from NZ_OBEG01000008.1 coordinate 150,356, forward strand.
AAAGGTCATGCGGAACCCCTGAGGTGCGACGGAAACGCGGCGCGCGAAGGCGGGCCGCCCGAAGGCGCTACCTCAAAGAATCAACGCATACTCCGATCGACGGGAACAAGACCGCTCCAGGTTAGCCACACAGCCGCTGATCGCGCCAGTGCAATTTCGCTCACACCCGCCGCGATCACGGCTCCTACCTGGTGCGAATCATTCTGCCGCCGCGATGAAATCGCCCACCAGCATCGTCCCCGGCCCGCGCCGCGCACCGGGTCCCGGCTCCCACCGCACCGTCTCGGCGGTGAGCGGTTCTCCGCATTCCTCGCACACCACCACGCCCGAGGCGTGCCGCCCACACGGGCGATGAACCGAGACCACGGGTGGCCCCTCGGGCCCCGCACTCCACTTGTCCCCCCAGGCGATCAGCGTGGCCAGTACCGGGTAGAGCTCGCGTCCCTTGGCGGTGAGCAGGTACTCCCGCCGGACCGGATTCGTCTGGTAGACCCGCGATTCGACGATGCCGTGCGCCCGCAGCGTGTCCAGCCGGGCGGCGAGCACGTTCGAGGCGATGCCGAGATCACGCCGGATGTCCTCGAAGCGGGTCATCCCGACGAACAGGTCGCGCAGGATCAGCGGCGTCCACCGCTCCCCCACCGCGTCCAGCGTGCGGGCGATCGAGCAGACGATCTCGGAAAGGTCAGCCTTGGCCACAGCGCCATCGTAGTCCGTTGCAAAAAACAAGTGACACGGTTATGTTCGATCCCATCGACCACCGGAAGGGGTGCGTGAGATGACGGATGTGGTGGACCAGTTCTGCGCGGCGACCGAGACCGCCGATATCGACGCGCTGATGGACACGCTCGCCCCGGACGCCGAACTGCGTTCGCCGATCTCGGGCACCCTCGTCTTCCGCGGTCACGAGGACCTGCGCGTCCTGCTCACGGTCGTCTACGGCGGTATCTCCGGACTGCGCTGGACCGCGCGCATCGGCGACGGTCCGCGCCGGGTGCTGCTCGGCGAGGCGAAGGTCGGCCCGTTCCGGATGACCGAGGCCATGGTGCTCGACCTGGCCGAGGACGGGCGCATCCGCAGGCTCGACCCACACCTGCGCCCGTGGCTCGCGCTCACCTTCCTCGCCGCCAAGCTCGGCCCCGGCCTGCTGCGCTACCCGGCGGTGCTGCGGCGGGCACGCGGCGCCGGATCACCTGCCGCCGTCGGCTGAGGCTCGGTTGCCCGGAAGCGGCCGATCGGTGGGCAGGTTGACGTAACTCGGGGCGTCCGGATCGATGGCCAGGAACTGTGCTTTGAGCTCGGAGTTGTTGAGCATCGGCCGGAACGCCACCGCCTTGGGCAGGTTGCCAGCGAAGACGTCCACCCGCAGCCGGTGTCCGGGCTTCAGCACCGCCTGGGTGGGGATGACGGCGATGTCGAGCCCGATCGGCTCGCCCGGCGTGACCGGCAGCATGCTGTCCAGGGTGATCCGGTTGTACGGCGCGGTGTAGTCGCCGGAGGGCGAGCGCTCGCTCTTCGCCTCGTCGACGGCGCGCATCGAGGTGGTCTGCTGGCCGGTGGACAGGACGAGTGAGGTGCCGTCGGGCGCCACGTCGTTGACGGTGACGTTCCAGTAGCCGTCGGTGGCGTCGTGCACGGTGTTGAGGTGCACGTTGATCGGCCCTGAGATCACCGTCGGCTCGGCGACCGGCGGGCTGGTGAAGGTGAGCGCGTTGCGTTCGGCCCTGCGGGAGTCCTTGGCGCACATGTCCAAGATCGCGGCCATGCCCGCCGATCCCTGCGCGGTGTCGCGGGAGCAGATCATGGTGAGGCCCGGCGCGATGGTGAGCGTCTCCGCGTCGGCGGGGCGGGTGTCGATCAGCGAGCCGTCGTACTTCACGTCCTCGGCGGTTCCGCTGGGGTCCGCGGACAGGTAGACGCGGCGGTGCACGATGCCCGGCTGCGGGAAGCGCTCCAGGGTGACCCAGCTGCCGCCCTGCTCCCAGACCACGATCGGGCCGAAGTCGTCGATGCCGTTGTCGACGCCCTTGAGCCACCTGTCGAACCACGCGCGCTGCAGCACGTCCAACCGGGGCGGCGCGCCGGGCACACCGGTCCCCGCGCCAGGATTGGCGTGGTAGGTGTCGCCGACGACGAGCTTCTTCTTGTCCTCCGGCAGCGGCATGGCGTTGTACAGCTTGGTCGCGCTGTTGGCGAAGATGTCGTGCCACCCGCCGTAGACGAAGGCCGGGACGTTCACCCGCTCGGGATGCCCGAGAATGCCCTGCCGGAACGGACTGTTCTCGTCGAGCGCGGCCGCCAGCTCGGGCGGCACGTCGTCGAGCGACGGCGTCATCAGCGCTTGGGTGAGCAGGTCGAAGTTGGTGTTCGGGTCCGACACTCGCTCGCGCAACCACGCCCAGTCGAACGTGCCGTTGAGTATCGAGGCCACATCGGGGATCAGCTTGAGCCGGTTGACGTTGCTGAGCCACATCGGAAGGAACATGGTGCCGACGCCACCGCCGGGCGCGACCACATCGCGCATCAGGTCGCTGCCCGGTTCCACGGGGAAGATCGCCTTCAGCGGCGCGGGCGCGTTCTCGGCGGCGCGCAGCTGGTTGATCCCGGCATACGAACCGCCGCTCATCGCGATGTCGCCGTTCGACCACGGCTGCGCGGCGGCCCATTCGATCACCTCGCGGGTGTCGAGCTGTTCGCGGGCACCGAGGGTGTCCCAGCTGCCTTGGGAGTATCCGGTGCCGCGGACGTCGACCACGACCAGGTTGTAGCCGCTGCGGATGAGTTTGCGGTCGATGCCGAGGACGGTCTGCACCGTGCCGCCGTCCAGCGCGTGCAGCAGATCCTCGAACCCGCTGATGGGCGTGCCCGACAGGTTGAGCCGCCCCACGAAGTCCATCGTGAGCTGCTGCAACCCAGGCACCGCAAGCGCCGAATCGACGAGATTCGTCAGCAGCTTGGTGTAGGGCGTGAGGTTCACGATCGTCGGCAGCGGCTTCGACTCCACCGGCCCGCCGGTCTGCGCGGGACGGTACACATTGGCCTTGAGGACGACGCCGTCGCTCATCTCGATGGGAACGTCCCACTGGATGTTCACATCCGAGTACGGCTGCGGCCCGTCGTGCAGTTCGGTCCACCGGTCGGCGAGAGCCGCCAGATCCGGCTGTTGCGGCGCAGGGTGATAGGCGCCGATCGCGACCACCGCCAGAACGACCGCGATCGCGCCGAACACCGATTTGATCATCGACCCCGACAGCCTCCTCGGCTGCAATGTCCTGGCCACCCCTGCCCTTCCCCTCGTCACCGGTCGATCGACACCGACTGGGACGATAGCAATCGGCTACCGGGGAATCGGGGATCTTCGGGCCGGTCGGCACGTCGAAACATGCCGCGTCAACGGTCGGGGGCGACCGCCCCGGGTTCAGACCCGGACGATGGAAGTCAGCGGGTAGTCGCCCTGGCGGCTGCGGCCTTCCAGGAAGCTCAGCTCGAGAACGACCGCCGCCGAGACGATCTCGGCGCCCGCCGCGCGGAACAGCTCCGCGGCCGCGGCCAGCGTGCCGCCGGTGGCGAGCACGTCGTCGAGCAGCAGCACCCGGCGACCCGCCAGGTCGACGCCGTCACCGGGGATCTCCAGCGCGGCGGTACCGTACTCGAGGCTGTATTCGCGCTTGAGCACGGGCGGCGGCAGCTTGCCCGCCTTGCGCACGGCGAGGACACCGGTGCCGAGGGTGGCGGCGACGCCCGCGCCGAGCAGGAAGCCGCGGGCGTCCACGCCTGCGACCAGATCCGCGTCCGGCGCGCAGGCGGCGAGGCAGTCGATGACCGCGCGGAAACCCTCGGGATCGGCGAACACGGGGGTGAGATCGGCGAAGCGGACGCCGGGCGTCGGGAAATCGTCGCGCCAGCGGGTCAGGCGTTCGACCAGCTCGGCCGCCTTGGCGGTCCGCTCGGCGACAATCTCGTCGGACTCGACCGCCGCGTGCTTACTCATCGACACCTCTCCATGATCACTCACCCACCAACACCTGTCACCGCCGCAACACCCAGCGGTCCATGTTCCAGCCGGTGCCACCCTGGGTGGGACCGGCCACACCGTTGCGCAGACCGTCGCCGAAAGCGATCGTGCGCGGAGTGGCGAACAGGGGAATGCTCGGCATCTCCGACCACAACAGGTTCTCGGCCTCGGTCAGCAGACCCAGCTGCGCGGCCGAGTTGTCGTCGGCCGCAAGCTGATCGGTGATCGCATCGTAGCGGCCGTTCCCGAATCGTCCGAAATTGAGCCCGTTGCCGGTGCGCAACGCGCTGGTCGCGGCCACGCCGGTCAGCGAACCGGCCGGGCCAGGCGCGCCAGCGGTGCTCGTCAGCACGGCGTCGACGCGGCCCTCGGCGAGCTGGCCGGGGCGGAAGTCGGGCGCGCCCGCGTCCACCACGCCGATGCCCGCGGGTTTGCACGCCTCGGCGATCATCTGCACGGTCTTGGCGCGGCGCTCGTCGGGGGCCACATAGCCGATGCGGATCGTCGGATTCGCCGCGCGCGCCGAGGCGAGCGTGGCGGTGGCCGCCCGGATGTCGCTGCCGCGGTATCGCTCGGCGGCCCCGGTCGTGGCCGCGTAGAACAGCGAATCCTGCTGCGTGGTACGGGAATTCAGTGGTCCGGCGCCGAGTCCGGTGGCCGGCACGTCGGCGGCCTTGCCCAGCGTGTCGAACAGGGCCTGGCGCGGTACGCAGAGCGCGAAGGCGCGGCGCGCCTCCACCGAGCCGAACACGCCGTCGGTGGCCAGCACCAGCTGCTCGGCGCCGCGGCCCGGCACGGTCTTCGCCGAGAAGCCGCCCAGATCGAGGTCCGGCACCGAGTTCGCGCCCACGTCGACCACGCTCACGGCGTTGTCGGCGACCTTGGTCTTCAGGTCGGCGGTCTTGTCGAACACCACGATGCGCCCGGTCTCGGCCTTGTTGCCCCACCACCGCTCGTTGGCGATCAGCACGAGACCGTCCTTCGCGCTGAAGGATTCGATCCGGTACGGACCCGAGGACGGGAACCGCGACAGATCGAGCTTCTCCGCGCCGATGGTCCAGCCGGTGTTCCAGAAGTCGGCCAGCCGCTGCACCGCACCGAGATCGCCGGACTGCACGGCCGACACCACGTTCGGCACGCTGGCCACCCGCGCGGCGACATGGGCGGGCATCACCTCGCCCGCGGTGAACAGCTCTCGCCACGGACCGAACCGCCGGTCCGGGCGGAACACCACGGTGGCGTCCTTGGAACCGGGCTGACACTCGACCCGCTCGATGTCCGCGTAGCCCGCGGTGTCGGCGGCGTCGAACAGCGAGCCGCCGTCGGGCTTGGTGAAGCGCCCGCTGTGCGCGGCCCAGGTCAGCACCAGATCGTCACAGGAGGTCGGCACACCGTCGGAGTACACGCCGTCGGGGTTGAGCCGGTACTGGATGGTCTGGGACTCGCCGGGCACCTCCTTGGCGGTGCCGAAATCGGTGTCGGCGACCTGCTGCCCGTCGGGTCCGGTGTAGAAGAACCCGGTGAGCACGCGCTGGAACACCGCCGCCGAGCCGCTGCTCGCGCCGAGCGTGCTTCCGCCGTTGTAGCTGGCGATCACGGCGTCGACCGCGTACCCGATGGAGGGCACCTGGTTCTGACCGGAGCACCCGGCCGCCGTTCCGGCGGCGAGGGCGCTCGCGGCGACCGCTCCGATCAGACGTACCGCAACGCTGCGTGGCTGTCGCATCGAACGAAACCCCTAACCGTCGGTTGGTCAGTGCCTCTTCTTCTGTCGCTTTCCGGAGGGCCGTGCGCCAGGGCGGGGCGCCTGGCCTGCTTCCCGGTACCGCCGGGCCGGGGCGTCGGGCAAGCCGCGACCGGTCGCGGCGACCACGCGCTGTTCGGCGGCAGCGCCCGCCCGCGCGGCGGCGATCCCGGAGCGCTTGGCCTGCACCTTCTTGGTGTGCGCCGCCACCGGACCCCAGCGCTCCTTGATCGAGACGAGCAGCGGGGTGGCGAAGAAGATCGACGAGTAGGTGCCGACCAGCAGACCGACCAGCTGCACGAGCGCGAGGTCCTTGAGGGTGCCGACGCCGAGCATCCACACCGCGATCACCATCAGGCCGACGATGGGCAGGATGCCGATGAGCGCGGTGTTGATCGAGCGCATCAGCGTCTGGTTCACGGCCAGGTTGGCCTGCTCACCGTAGGTGCGGCGGCTCAGATGCAAGATACCCCTGGTGTTCTCCTCGACCTTGTCGAACACGACGACCGAGTCGTAGAGCGAGAAGCCGAGGATCGTCAGGATGCCGATCACGGTCGCGGGGGTGACCTCGAAGCCGACCAGCGAGTACACGCCCGCGGTGACCACGACGTCGAAGACCAGCGCGGCGAGCGCGGCGATCGCCATGTCGCGTTCGAAGCGGACGGCGATGTAGATCGAGACGATCACCAGGAACACCGCGAGCGCCCGCAGTGCCTTCTCGGTGATCTGGCTGCCCCATGTCTCGCTGACGTCCGAGGTGCTGATCGCGGCCCGGCTCGGGTTGCCGTTCTTGTCGAGGGGCTTGAACTCCTCGAACAGCGCGCCGTTGAGCTTGTCGACCTGCTGCACGTCGAGCGCTTCGGAGCGGATCAGCATCGTCGCGGTCGAGCCGGTGCCGACGGTCTGCACGGAGACCGGGTCGGTGCCGATCGCCTCGTGGTACACGGCCTCCACCTGGGAGGTGGTGGCGTCGCCCGCGGGGAACTGGATGCGGGAGCCGCCCTCGAAGTCGATGCCGAAGTTGAACCCGCGGAACAGGATGCTGCCCAACGAGATAAGCATGATCACGGCCGTGATCGCGTACCACATGCGCCTGCGGCCGATGACGTCGATCGCGCCGGTTCCGGTGTAGAGCCGGTTGAAGAAGCCGTGCTCGGACGCGGCCTGCCCGTAGGCGTAGTCGTCGAAGGGCCGTTCGGCGTCCTTGCGCAGCGAGGGGCTGGTCTGGCTGTTGGTCATCGCGTCCTCACGCCTTCTGCGACTGCGGCTTCTGCGGCACGGCGCTCGCGCGCGACCTCTTGGATCGCGCCGAGGCCGTTGATCGACGGTTTCGACCAGAACGCACTCCGCGAGGCCAGCAGCACCAGCGGCGCGGTGACCAGGAACACGACCACCACGTCGAGGATGGTGGTGAGGCCGAGGGTGAACGCGAAGCCCTTGACCTGTCCGGCCGCGAGCCAGTAGAGCACCGCGGCGGCGATGAAGCTCACCGCGTTACCGGACAGGATGGTGCGGCGGGCGCGCTGCCAACCGCGCGGCACCGCCGAACGGAAGCTGCGGCCCTCGCGCATCTCGTCCTTGATGCGTTCGAAGAAGACCACGAACGAGTCAGCGGTCATACCGATACCGATGATCAGACCCGCGATGCCCGCCAGGTCGAGGGTGAAGCCGATCCAGCGGCCGAGCAGCACCATGATGCCGTAGACGGCCAAGCCGGAGGCGATCAGCGACAGGCCCGTCAGGAAGCCGAGCATGCGGTAGTAGACCAGGCAGTACAGCAGCACGATGGCCAGACCGATCGCGCCAGCGATCAGACCGGCGCGCAGCGACGACAGACCGAGGGTCGCCGAGACGGTCTCGGCCTCGGAGGTCTGGAACGACAGCGGCAGCGAACCGTACTTCAGCGTGTTCGCCAGTTCCTTGGAGGTGGTTGCGGTGAACGAGCCCGAGATCTGGGTGGTGCCGCCGAGCTGCGGACCCGCCTGGACCTGCGGCGCGCTGACCACCTTGGAGTCGAGGGTGAACGCGACGCGCTTGTAGAGGTACTCGCCGGTCAGGTCGGCCCACGCGTCGCTACCGGTCGACTTGAACTCCAGGTCGACCACCCAGCGCGACTGCTGCTGATCGAGGTTGGCGACCGCGTTCTTGATCTCCTGGCCGTCGATGCGGCTCTTGTCGAGCAGGAAGACCTCGGTGCCGTCCTGCGAGCAGGTGACCAGCGGCAGGTTCGGGTCGTCGTTGCCCGCGAGCGGGTCCGCCTTGGTGCAGTCCAGCGCGGCCATCGCGGCCTGCTGGGTGGCCGGGTCGGTGCTCTGCCTGGTCGCCTTGGCCGCCGCGATCTCGCGCTGCGCCTCTTCCTGCGGGGTCAGGGTCGGGTCGGCCGGCTCGGTGGGCGCCTGCGCGGGGAAGACGCGCTGCTGCGGCGCCGGCGCGTCCTCGGCGGGCGGCTCCTGCGGGGGCGCCTCCGGCGCGGGCGCCTCGGGGGCGGGCCCGTCGGTCGGGACCTGCTGACCTGCGTCGGGCACGGGCACCTGGGCGGGCGGCGTCTGCGGGATCGTCGCGCCCTTCGGCACGGCCTGCAGCACCGGACGGATGTAGAGCTTGGCGGTGGTGGCGAGCGCGCGGGCCTGCTGGCCGTCGTCGCCGGGCACCGTGATCACGATGTTGTCGCCCTCGATGGCCACCTCGGAGCCGGAGACGCCGAGACCGTTGACGCGGTTCTCGATGATCTCCTGCGCCTTCTGCAGGCTGTCCTGGCTCGGCTTGCTGCCGTCCGGGGTGCGGGCGGTCAGCGTGACCCTGGTGCCGCCCTGCAGATCGATGCCGAGCTTGGGGGTCGGGGACTTGTCACCGGTGAAGAACACCAACGCATAGATCACGGCCAGCAGCGCGGCGTAGACACCGAGCAACCGGAGCGGATGCGCCGATCCCTGGGAAGGTGGCACAGTTCGTATCTCCTAGGCGGGAAGTCGAGGGTGGATCAGGCGCGCACACGCGTGCGCCGCCGAACGCTACAGCGTCCGGCGTGCGGTCGTGGCGCAGCCGACGTCAGTCCTTGGTCAGCCGGGTCTCGGTCTGCTCCGGCGTTTCCTCGGCGGTGGCCGCCGGGGTCTCGTCGGTGCCGGACTCGTCGGCGGTCGTCTCGTCGACGGTGCGGACCTCACGGATCGCCTGGCGCAACCAAGTGGTCACGACGTCCTCGGCGATCTCCAGGTCGACCGTCTCGTCGTCGAGGTCGACAACAGTGCCCCACAGACCCGACGTAGTGGTTACCGCGTCGCCGATCTTCAGGTTGTCCTGCATGGCCGCGACCTTCTCGGCCTCCCGCTTCTGGCGGCGGACGCCGAGGAACATCGGCACGAGCAGGGCTACCAGTAGCAGCGGAAACAGAAGTTCCATCGTCGAAGTCAGTCCCTGTCTTGTGGGTGGGATGGACAAGTACCACCACAGTCTGCCAGCTGTTGTCGGCACTGCCACACCGGCACACCCTTGACGTGCGCCACTCGGGCCGTCTCGAGCGGCGCGCGGCACGTCGGCGGACGTCCTCCAACGCCGACGACCCGGCGGGACGACCACCAGGTCCCGGCCCACGAAAGCCCCGCGACCAGGCGTTTTCCGGTCGCGGGGCGAACGCGAGGATCAGGCCGACACCCCGTAGACGTAGTCGTCGAGCGGGAAGCTCACCGCCTTGCGGTGCGTGCTGACGGTGCTGTTCGGGCGCAGCAGCGCCGCCTCGCCGTGCTGGTTGAAGTAGTAGCTGCGCGCGCTCGCGCAGTCGCCGCCGTAGAGCACCGAGGACCCGAGCTTGTCGGTGACGGTGTCCAGGAAGCGCGCGTTGGCCGCCTCGGTCACCTCGAAGGTGGTCTCGCCGCGCCGGAACAGCTCGCCGAAGAGCCTGCCCATGTGCTTCATCTGCGCCTCGATGGTGGTGAAGTAGGACAGACCGCTGTAGGAGTACGGGCTGTTGAGGCTCAGGAAGTTCGGGAACTTCGGCACCGTGATGCCCTCGTAGGCCTGGAAACGGTTGTCCCGCCAGAACTTTCCGAGGTTCACCCCGTCCCGGCCGATGATCTCCACGGCCGGGAAGTTCACGTCCCACAGGTTGAAGCCGGTGGCCAGGATCAGGGTGTCGATCTCGGTCTTGTGCCCGTCGGCGGTGACGATGCCGTCGGCCTCGACGTGGTCGATCGAGTTCGTCTCCAGCCGCACGTGCGGCGCGTTGAAGGTCTTGAAGTAGTGGTTGGAGAACGTGGGCCGCTTGCAGCCGAAGTCGTAGTGCGGGGTGAGCTGCTGCCGGGTCTTCTTGTCGCGCACCTGCGCCCGCAGATGCGCCTTGGCCAGCAGGCCCGCGCCCTTGTTCATCATCTTCGCCTGCTTGAAGTGCAGCACGCCGACCACCATCAGCGCCTCGAGCATCGAGGTGTTGACCATGCGCGCCGCCTTCTGGGTGGCGGGCACCTTGGCGAACAGCTTCTGCACCGACGGCGGGATCGGCGCGTCGACCTTGGGCACCACCCAGATCGGGGTGCGCTGGAAGACGGTCAGCGCCGCGGCCTTCTTGGCCACCTCGGGCACCAGCTGGACGGCGGTGGCGCCGGTGCCGATGATCGCGGCGCGGCGGCCGGTCAGGTCGAAGTCGTCCTCCCACGCGGTGGTGTGGATGATCTTGCCCGCGAACGACTCGATGCCGGGGAACGGCGGCGTGTACGGCTGCGAGAGGAATCCGGTCGCGGTGAGCAGGTAGCGGCCCGTGACGGTCTCGCCGCCCGCGATCGAGACCACCCACTGCTGGTTCTCCTCGTCCCAGCGGGCGCCGTCCACCACCGTGCCGAAGCGCATCCTGCGGCGCAGGCCGTACTTGTCGGCGACGTGCTCGGCGTACTTCTTGAGCTCCCTGCCCGGCGCGAACAGCCGCGACCAGTAGGGGTTGGGCTCGAACGAATACGAGTAGGTCACCGAGGCGATGTCGACCGCGAGGCCGGGGTAGTGGTTGACGTGCCAGGTGCCGCCGAGATCGTTCTCGCGCTCCAGGATCACGTAATTGCTCAGTCCGAGCCGGTCGAGCTCGATGCCCGCGCCCATGCCACCGAATCCCGCACCAACCACGACCGCGTCGTACTGAGGCGCCACGTCGAACCTCCAAGATGTGAATCAGTTGTCACGGAATGACACATCATTCCGTTTGTGACGACTGTATCATCGGCAAGGTGACGAAGCCATCCACCCGAGCGACCCGGTCGGCGGCCGGAAGCGCGCTCCAGCGACGCAAGGCCGAATTGCGGCAGGAGATCATCGACACGGCGTTCGTCTGCTTCGCCGAGAAGGGCTATCACGCCACCGGCATCGCCGACATCGCCAACGAGCTGGGCATCGGGCACGGCACCTTCTACCGGTACTTCGCCAACAAGCGCGACATCATCGATCACGTCATCGACGACCTGTCCGCGCGCATCGTCGACGCGCTCGGCACCCAGAACGCCCCTGACGCGGCGGGCTCGCTGGACGAGTACCGCGCCCAGCTCGAGCGGATCGGCACCGCGCTGTCGCACATCCTCATCGAGGAGCGCCGCATCCCGCAGCTGCTGCTCTTCCACGCCACCGGCATCGACGACGAACTCACCGCACGGCTCTACGGCCTGCTCGACACGGCGGACGCGCTGACCGCCGGCTACCTCGAGCACGGCGTCGAAATGGGTTACCTGCGCGCCGATCTGGACACCGCCAACACCGCGCGCGCGGTGACGGGCATGCTGCTCGCCGCCGTCCTCCACGGCATGCGCGACCCGGACATGGCCGCGACCCAGGGGCTGAATCAGGCGATCCGCCGCCTGCTCATCGACGGCGTGCGCAAGGACTGACGACCCGCCGTGCGAATCGCCCCCGGCGACTACAGTGTGGGTGCACAAACCGGCACTGGCTCGCATGGGGGCGTTCGTGTTTGCAAGAGACGTGTTCGCGCGAGACCGCGCGGTTCGAAATCCCGGCATTCGACCGGAACCGGGCGGCGACCCTGACACAATGTCGCGGATGATGACCCCCGAGGACGTGAGCCGCATCCATTTCGCCGTGCCCGCGTTCGGCCATCGCGGCTATCACGCCGACGAGGTCGACGCCTTCATGGAACTGGTCGCCGCCACCCTCGACGGTCACGGCGCGCTGACCGCCGACGACATCCGCCACGTCGCCTTCGGCGCGCCCCGCTTCGGCGGCCGCGGCTATCAGGCCGATCAGGTGGACGAATTCCTGGACCGGGTGCGCGCGGAACTCGAACACCGGCAGAACGGCACGCGTCCGCTGCCCGCGGGCGGCAACGGTCCCGGCCCCGCTCCCCTGCTCACCCCCGACGACGTGCACCGGATGCGGTTCACCCAGTCCTCCGTCGGCCGCCGCGGCTACCACGAGGAGGAGGTGGACGCCTTCCTCGACCTGGTGGCCGCCAGCCTCGCGCACGGCGGGCCCGGCAGTCTCACGGTCGGCGACGTGCGCGCGGTCCGCTTCACCGAGGCGCGCCTCGGCACCCGCGGATATCAGCGCGACGAGGTGGACGCCTTCCTCGATCTGGTGGTCACCGCGCTGGAGAACGCGCAGCACTGAGGCCGCTCCGAGGCCGAATCAGCCCTGGATGCTGTGCAATTCGGCCTCGCGAAGGTCGTCAGGGAAGACGAAGCGGCGCAGCGCCCAGAACCGGAAGGCCATGGCCAGCAGCACGCCGAGGATCTGGCCGGTGACGAAGTTGGCCACCGCCTGGGTCACCGGTCCGACGTGCGGCACCCGCAGATCGAGCACGTACAGCGAGATCGCCTGCGGGATCATCGTGACGCCGATGCCGAGCGCGCTCACCGCGAAGAACAGCGCGGCCTCGTGGTGGCGCTGACGGCCGCCCCTGGTGCGGAAGGACCACTCCCGGTTCAGGATGTAGGACGCGATGGTGGCGATGAGCACGCCGAGCAGGCGCGCGGTCAGCGGCTTGTCGCCGAGCACCGTCAGTTTGGTGGCGTAGACGACGCCCGTATCGATGAACCAGGTGATGGCGCCTACCGTGGCGAACTTCAGCAGTTCGCGGTGCTCGATCGCCTTGCTGCGATACGGCTCGGGGATGCGATAGAGCACGGAATTGACCACCGTCATGTCCCGACTCTATCGGCGTGTGCTCGAGCGCGCCGCTCGCGCGGACCTGGCATCGGTGGACAGGACGTTCACCTGCTGTCCGGTGTCCGCGCACGCGAAAAACCGGTCAGTCGAACAGGTCCAGGGTGGGGTGCGGTTCGCGGCCGCGCACCTCGATCGAACCGAACACCAGGTCGGGCGGCGGCACCAAGCCGAGATGCTCCCAGGCCGCGGCCGTCGCGACGCGACCGCGCGGTGTCCGCGCCACCATCCCGGCGCGCACCAGGAACGGCTCGCAGACCTCCTCGACCGTGGCCGCCTCCTCCCCCACCGCGACCGCGAGGGTCGAGACGCCCACCGGTCCGCCGTTGAAGCTGCGGACCAGTGCGCCGAGGACGGCGCGGTCCAGCCGGTCGAGGCCGAGCGAGTCCACGTCGTAGACCTCGAGCGCGGCCTTGGCGATGGGACGGGTGATCAGGCCGTCCGCGCGCACTTCGGCGTAGTCGCGGACCCGGCGCAGCAGCCGGTTCGCGATGCGGGGCGTCCCGCGGGAGCGGCCCGCGATCTCCGCCGCCGCGTCGGTCTCGATGCCGACGCCGAGGATGTGCGCCGAGCGCAGCAGGATGCGCAGCAGTTCCTCGGGTTCGTAGAAGTCCATGTGGCCGGTGAAGCCGAAGCGATCGCGCAGCGGGCCGGTCAGCGCTCCGGACCGGGTGGTGGCGCCGACCAGCGTGAAGGGGGCGATGTCGAGCGGGATCGAGGTCGCGCCCGGCCCCTTGCCGACCACCACGTCGACGCGGAAGTCCTCCATGGCCAGGTAGAGCATTTCCTCGGCGGGGCGCGCGATGCGGTGGATCTCGTCGATGAACAGCACGTCGCCCTCGACCAGATTGCTCAGCATGGCGGCCAGGTCACCGGCCCGCTCCAGCGCCGGGCCGGAGGTGATGCGCAACGCGGTGCCCAGTTCGGCGGCGATGATCATCGCCATGCTGGTCTTGCCGAGGCCCGGCGGGCCGGAGAGCAGCACGTGGTCGGGGGTGCCGCCGCGCTGTTTGGCGCCGCGCAGCACCAGGGCGAGCTGTTCGCGGACCCGGGGCTGGCCGATGAAGTCGTCGAGCGACTTCGGACGCAGGCTCGCCTCGATCTCCCCGTCGGACTTCAAATAGCTTGCGCTGACCGGGGATTCGGCCGCATCGGTGTCGTCGTGGTCCATGACGGCCTATCGGTTCTTGCCGAGCAGGGAGAGCGCGGCGCGCAGCGCGATCGAGGTGTCGGCGGCGGGCTGGTCGGCGAGCACGGTGTCCACCGCCTGCTCGGCCTGTTTGGCGGGGAAGCCGAGCCCGGTCAACGCTTCCACGACCTGCTCGCGGACCGGGGTGAGCACCGGAGCGGGCGCGCTGCCGGGCGGGCCCGCCTGCACCGGAACGAGATTCACCTTGTCGCGCAGTTCCACCACCATGCGCTCGGCGCCGCGCTTGCCGATGCCGGGCACCCTGGTCAGCGCGGCGACATTGCTCTCGGCCAGCGCCTTGCGCAGCGCCTCCGGCTCGAGCACCGCGAGCACCGCCATGGCCAGGCGCGGGCCGACACCGGAGACCGTCTGCAGCAGACCGAACAGGTCGCGGGCCTCGGTGTCGGCGAAGCCGTACAGCGTCATCGAGTCCTCGCGGACGATCATCGCCGTGTAGAGGCGGGTTTCCTCGCCGCGCGTCAGGGCGGCCAGCGTCGAGGGGGTCGCGTTGAGCCGGTAGCCGACGCCCGCCGCCTCGACCACCGCGTGGTCGAGCGCGATCTCCAGCACCTCGCCGCGTACCGACGCGATCACCCGCGCACCGCCTTCCGTTGTTCCGCCAGTCGTTCGGTGTAGCGCCGCCGCGCCTCGGCCGCCTTGGCCTCGGCCGCGGCCATCCGCTCCAGCAGCGGCGCCCGCCAACAATGACAGATCGCCAGGGCGAGCGCATCAGCCGCGTCGGCCGGTCTGGGCGCGACCTGCAGGCCGAGGATGCGGGTGACCATCGCGGTCACCTGCGCCTTGTCCGCCGTGCCGTTGCCGGTGACCGCGGCCTTCACCTCGCTCGGGGTGTGAAAGGCCACCGCAATCCCGCGCCGCGCCGCCGCCAGCGCGATGACGCCGCCCGCCTGCGCGGTGCCCATCGCGGTGCGCACGTTGTGCTGGGCGAACACTCGCTCGATCGCGACCGCCTCCGGCCGGTGGGTGTCCATCCAGTGCTCGGCGGCATCGGCGACGCGCATCAACCGCTGCGCCAGTTCCATGTCCGCGGGGGTGCGCACCACATCGACATCGAGCGCGGTGACTTTGCGACCGAGCCCACCCTCCACGATGCTGAGGCCGCACCGGGTGAGCCCGGGGTCGACGCCCATCACCCGCACGAATTCCCCTCTCGCAGACACGAACAACTGTTCGAGAGTCTAACGGAGCGCCGCGGACCGGGTCACCAGCGACACGGTGGATGCCGCCCTCAGGCGTGTTCGGCGAAGGCGGCGTAGGCGCGTTCGTCGAAGAGCACGAAGCGCACGGTCCGCACCGCGGTCTCGGTCGCGCGGACGGTCTCGACCGCGATGCGCGCGCCGTCCTCGATCGGCCAGCCGTAGACGCCCGTGGAGATGGCCGGGAAGGCGACGGTGTGCGCGCCGAGTTCGTCGGCGACCCGGAGGGATTCGCGGTAGCAGGAGGCGAGCAACTCGGAACGGTCCTCGGTGGCCGACCAGACCGGGCCGACGGTGTGCACCACCCAGCGCGCCGGCAGCCTGCCCGCCGTGGTTGCCACCGCCTTTCCGGTGGGCAGACCCTTGCCGTAGCGGGAAGCGCGCAGGTCACGACACTCGGACAGGATCTCGGGACCGCCTTTGCGATGGATGGCGCCGTCGACTCCCCCGCCGCCGAGCAACGAGGAGTTGGCCGCGTTCACCACCGCGTCGACCGCCTGCTCGGTGATGTCGCCGCGCACGAACTCGATTCGGACCATGCCGGGAATTCTTCCGCGCCCGACGGTCCGGTGAAAATACCGAGGCAGCGGCGTCGCCGGAACTACCATCGGACAATGAGCAACGGTGCGAAAGCCATCCTCGAAGGCGGGCCCGCGGACTTGCCGGAGCGGGTCGTTCCGATCACCCCTCCGGGAATCGAGCTCAAAATCCCCTTCAAGGGCGGTTACGAACATTTCAAGGTCACCCAGCGGCAGGCCGACACCGAGTCGGGTCGCCTGACCGTCTACGAGTGGTGTGACCGCACGAAGGTCGCCGAATAACGAAGCGGCCTCTCGCGTGAGCGACCCGCCGAGCGGTCGCCCACGGATACCTTCCGGGCGCATTCGGTAGGCGCCCGCCATCCCGGCGGCTGGCGAATCGCCGTGCTGCCGTTCCCCTTCCCCGTGTACCGACGGCCGCCGACCCACCGGTCGGCGCCCGTCCCGACCCGTGTGCGAATCCATGGACAAATGCGTAACCAAGTGGTTACGCTTTACCCGTGGACGAGGTGGCCGCGGCGATCGCCGATCCGGTGCGCAGGGAAATCCTGGAGATGCTGCACAGCGCCAGGCTGACCGCGGGCGAGATCGCCGAGCGGTTCGAGATCAGCAGGCCCGCGGTAAGCAGACACCTGCGGGTGCTGCGCGAGAGCGGGCTGGTGCGCGACGAACCGGTCGGCCGACAGCGCTTCTACGCGCTGAACGCCGAACCGCTCGCGGAACTGGCCGGGTGGATCGCGCGCTTCGAGCAGCCCGCGGGCTGGGCGCAGCGCCTCGACGCACTGGAAACCGAGATCTACCGCACCCGCCGGGAGCGCAGGCAGGCTCCCGAAGATCGCACGACGAGGGAGAACACGGCATGACCAAGCAACCCACCGGACGCCTGCTGCCCGCCGACCGAGGGCGCGATCTCGTCCTGACCAGGACCTACCGCGCCCCGATCGCGGACGTGTGGGCGAGCCTCACCGAATCGGACCGCACCGCGCGCTGGTTCGGCCCGTGGAAGGGCGAGGCGGGACCGGGCCGCACCGTGCAGGTGCAGATGGTCCACGAAGACGAGCAACCGTGGATGGAGATGACCATCGACGCCTGCGAACCGCCGCACCGGCTGGCGGTCTCCGCGATCGACGAGTACGGATCCTGGATCCTCGACGTGCGGCTGACCGAGACCGACGGCGTCACCGAACTGCGTTTCACCCACCACCTGCGCACCGACGACGAGGTCGCGCAGGCGCCGCAGGTCGGGCCGGGCTGGGAGTACTACCTGGACCTGTTCGGCACCGCGCGGGAGGGGGCCGAACCGCCGAACTTCGACGACTACTACCCGCCGATGGCCGACTACTACCGCGCGCAACTCGGCGCCTGACCCCGGAAACGACGGCGAGCCCCGGACCGGGTCCGGGGCTCGCCGTGTGGCCGGCTCAGTCTTCCAGCTGCGCGAGGACCTCGTCGGAGATGTCCACGTTGGTGTAGACGTTCTGCACGTCGTCGCTGTCCTCTAGCGCGTCGACCAGCTTGAACACCTTGCGCGCCGCTTCGGCGTCGACCGCGACCGACACCGACGGCTGGAAGCCGGATTCGGCGGAGTCGTAGTCGATTCCGGCCGCCTGCAGCGCCTTGCGCACGTCGATCAGATCGCTCGGATCACTGATGATCTCGAAGGACTCGCCGAGGTCGTTGACCTCCTCGGCGCCCGCGTCCAGCACGGCCATCAGCACGTCGTCCTCGGACAGCCCGTTCTTCTCCAGGGTGACGATGCCCTTGCGATGGAACAGGTAGGACACCGAGCCCGGGTCGGCCATGTTGCCGCCGTTGCGGGTCATCGCGACGCGCACCTCGCCGGCGGCGCGGTTGCGGTTGTCGGTGAGGCACTCGATGAGCACCGCGACGCCGTTGGGGCCGTAGCCCTCGTACATGATGGTCTGCCAGTCGGCGCCGCCCGCCTCTTCACCACCACCGCGCTTGCGGGCGCGCTCGATGTTGTCGTTGGGGACCGACGACTTCTTGGCCTTCTGGATGGCGTCGTACAGCGTCGGGTTGCCATCCGGATCACCGCCACCCGTGCGGGCCGCCACCTCGATGTTCTTGATCAGCTTCGCGAAGAGCTTGCCCCGCTTGGCGTCGATCGCGGCCTTCTTGTGCTTGGTGGTGGCCCATTTGGAGTGGCCGCTCATTCCCTACTTCCTTCAGGTCGGTTGCACTGGGAGTGACCGCCGGGGACGGCGGCGCCCCGGGGGAGGGATCGAGCCGCGTGCCAACCGAGCGGACAACTCCTCCAGCCTAATGGACGCCGTCGAGACGGCATCCTCCCCAGCCCCTCAGAGCGAGACCACGTAGGCCTCCGGGAAGAACGCGCCCCTGATGTACTTCGGCGACGCGTACGCGAAGCCCTTGTCGCCCCACGCGGTGCCCCAGCTGTTGCGGACGATGAAGTGCCCGCTCGGCAGGTAGCCCACGATGGCGACGGCGTGCCCGCCACGTTCGGTGCCGGCCGCGAAGTCCTCCAGGAAACCCCCGTTGGCGGTGGCGTTGTCCCAGGTGTCGTCCACCATGAACCCCGCGAGGATCGGGCGGCCGTCGGCCAGCACGGTCTTCCACTGGTTGAGGTTCTTGCCGACGTTGAAGTACGAGGCGATGCGCAGGGTGGCCGCGTGCGCCCAGAAGGTGTTCTCCTGGCCGCGGTACATCTTGGTCTGGATGTGGAACGGCAGCAACGATTCCTCGACGACGCCGTACTTCTTGCAGACCTCGACGGCCGACTTGAGCTCGGTGCCCGCGCCCTCGATGAAGGTCTCCGGCCGCTGGAAGAACGCGTCGGTCTCCTTGGAGGCCATCCATACGAACCGCGGTGAGACGCGGCGGTCGCTGTTCAGTTTGCTCGCGGTCACCAGGTGGTAGCGCATCAGTCCGTCGCCGGTCGCCCAGCCGACGCAGGACCCGGTGTCCTCCTGGTCGCCGATGGTCCACCAGTCGCGGCGCAGGTCCACCGAGTTGGGCAGTGCCGTGACGGCGCCGAGCGCGCCGACGGACAGTGCGTCGGTGAACGTCCAATCCCGCTCGGTGTCGCGGGAGGGGACCAGATTGCAGATCCGTGCCTCGGCGGGCACCGGCTCTTCGTTGTTCGCACGGGGTGCGGAGATGACTTCGGTCATTGTCGTGCTTCGTTCGTCCGGTGGTGTCGCCACCACGCCCGGGTCGGTCGGGATCGCCCGGATGGCAGCGATGATCCACCGCGCGGCGCGGCGAAACGCGAGTACTCGATTACCCGTTTCACCAGCGGGTTCGGCGCGAACTACGCAGCGAGGACCAGATCGACGAACATGCGGTGCACCCGCAGGTCGCCCGTCACCTCGGGGTGGAAGGAGGTGGCGAGCACCTTGCCCTGGCGCACCGCGACGACGCGGCCCGCGAACGGACCGGAGGGCACCGTGGCGAGCACCTCGACCTCCGCGCCCACCCGCTCGACCCACGGCGCGCGGATGAAGACCGCGCGCACGGGGCCGTCGGTCAGACCCGCGAAATCCAGATCGGTCTCGAAGGAGTCGACCTGGCGTCCGAAGGCGTTGCGGCGCACCGTCATATCGATGCCCGACAGATGCTTGGCGTCCGGCCGGGTGTCGAGCACCTCGGAGGCGAGCAGGATCATGCCCGCGCAGGAACCGAAGGCGGGCATGCCGTCGCGCAGCCGCGCGCGCAGCGGTTCGAGCAGCTCGAACGCCTCCAGCAGCTTGCTGATCGCGGTCGACTCGCCACCGGGCAGCACCAGCCCGTCCACGGCGGCCAGCTCCGACGCCCGCCGCACCAGCACCGGCTCCGCGCCGCACTTCTCCAGCGCCGCGATGTGTTCGCGCACATCGCCTTGCAAAGCCAGCACACCGATGGTGGGCCGGGACGGCGTCTGCCGCGCCTCGGCGGCGGGTGCGGCGACCGATGATGCGTTCACCCCGCCGAGCTTATTAGTCCCAGCGCTGTGTGCCCGCTCACGGTCGCCGTCAAGGTTGCGTCAACGGCGGCCTCGGCGGACGGGAACCAGGGTGACACTCACGGATGTGACTGCTGTAGTGCCGCACTCCCCCGCCACACCGCGCGGACGGACGAATGTCCTGCCCCGCCGTGGGTTGACGGTGCCGACCGGACTGGCCGGCCTCTCCCTCGACGCCATGGCCTCGGTCTCCTACGGTCCGGAGGCGATCGTGCTGGTGCTGGCCGCCGCGGGAGCCGCCGGGCTCGGCGCGACGCTGCCTGTGACACTGGCGATCGTCGCCCTGCTCGCGGTGCTGATCGCGTCCTACCGCCAGGTGATCGCGGCCTTCCCCGACGGTGGCGGCGCCTACGCGGTGGCCAAACGGCATCTCGGGCACCGCACCAGCCTGGTCGCGGCCGCCTCGCTGATCGTGGACTACGTGCTCAACGTCGCGGTCTCGATCGCCGCCGGCGTCGCCGCGCTGACCTCGGCGTTCCCCGGGCTGTACGGCTACCGGGTGTGGATCTGTCTCGCGGTGCTGGTGGGCATCACGGCACTGAACCTGCGCGGCATCACCGAGAGCGCCCGAGCGTTCATGCTGCCGACCGTCGTGTTCGTCGGCGGTATCGGTGCGGTGATCGTGGGCGGCCTGCTGCGCGGCGAACCGGCCTCGATGGTCGTGGGCGACCCGGCGGCCACCGACTTGCACACCCTCGGAATCCTGTTGCTGCTCAAGGCGTTCTCCAGCGGATGCGCGGCGCTGACCGGCGTCGAGGCGATCGCGAACGCGGTGCCCAGTTTCGCCGAGCCAAGGGTGCGGCGGGCGCAGCGGGCGGAAGTGGCGCTCGGCGTGCTGCTCGGCACGATGTTGATCGGACTCGCGGTGCTGATCGAGAAGTTCTCGTTGCGCCCTGTCGAGGGCGTCACGGTGCTCTCGCAGCTCACCGAGGCCGCGCTCGGCCACGGATTCGGTTACTACGTCGTGCAATTCGCGACGGTGGTGTTGCTCGCCCTGGCCGCCAACACCTCCTACGGCGGGCTGCCGACGCTGACCAGGATTCTGGCCGACGACAACTGCCTGCCGCACCGATTCGCCGTCAGCTCGCCGCGTCAGGTCTACCGGTACGGCGTGCTGACCCTCGGCGTGAGCGCTGCCGCGCTGCTGATCGGCGCGGGCGGCACGATGAACGCCCTGGTGCCGTTGTTCGCCATCGGCGTGTTCGTCGGGTTCACCATCGCCCAGGTCGGCATGGTCAGGCACTGGTGGCTGACCAGGGGCGCGGGATGGCGAATGCGGCTCGCGCTCAACGGGTTCGGCGCGCTGCTCACCACCGCGGCCGCGCTGATCACCACCGCAATGAAGTTCACCGAGGGCGCGTGGCTGATCGTGCTGGTGCTGCCCACGCTGGTGTTCGCGATGCAGCGGGTCCGCGCGACCTACCGCCGGATCGGCCACTGCCGCGCCGCGGGCGCGATCCCGGCCCAGCCGCGGGCGAGCGGCACGGTCGTCGTGGTGCCGATCTCCGAGGTGTCCGAGCTGAGCAGGGAGGCGCTGTCGGCGGCGCTGTCCATGGGCTCCGACGTCGTCGCCGTGCACGTCTGCCTGCCCGGCGAATCGGTGCGGGCGTTCACCAAGGCGTGGGAGGCGTGGCATCCCGAGGTGCGCCTGGTGCTGCTGGAGGACAGCGACGCGACCGTCGGCGGGCCGGTCGCCCGCTATCTGCGGGAGAACTTCGCCGGGCGGCGCAAGGTCGTGGTCGTCGCCGAGGTGGATCCGCCCGGTGGCTGGGACCGGGTGCTGCCCAGCCACCGCAGCGACGAGCTCGAGCGCGAGCTGCGCCGGATGACCGACACCGTGGTCTGCCACCTGCGCGTCCAGGTCGCGTGAGCCGTCGTGGTGGCGGAAGTCGGCCGCACTTCCCCACCGCGACCGCGCTCAGTCGCGCAGCGTGCGGATCAGCCCCTCCTGGACAACCGCGGCGACGAGCTTGCCCTCGCGGTTGAAGATCTTGCCGCCGGTGAGCGCGCGGCCGAAACCGGCCGACGGCGAGGACTGGTCGTAGAGCAGCCAGTCGTCGGCGCGGAACGGGCGCAGGAACCACATCGCGTGGTCGAGCGACGCGTCCTGGGTCTTCTCGTCGGGGTGGGTGACCTTGGAGGAGCCGAGCAGCGTCATGTCGCTCATGTAGGCCAGCGTGCACACGTGGAACAGCGGGTCGTCGGGCAGCGGGTGCCGGTAGCGGAACCACACCTGCTGCTGGGAGACCACGCCGTCGCGGCGCGACACCGACTCCTGCGGCACGGTGCGGATATCCCAGTGCTCCCATTCGCGCATCGCCCACAGCCGTTCCGGGCTCATCGAGGTCTGCGCGTCCGGCAGGTCCTCCGGCGCCGCCACCTCGGGCATCACGTCCTGATGCTCCGGGCCCGCGTCGCCGACGTGGAACGAAGCCGACATGGTGAAGATCGCCGCGCCGTCCTGCACGCCGGTGACCCGGCGGGTGCAGAAGGAGCGGCCGTCGCGAATCCGCTCCACCAGGTACACGGTCGGCTCCTGCGGGTTACCCGGCCGCAGGAAGTATCCGTGCAGCGAGTGCACCTGGAAATGCGGCTCCACCGTGCGCACCGCCGACACCAGCGCCTGCCCGGCGACCTGACCGCCGAAGGTGCGAGCCAGCTGGGTCTTCGTGGACGCGCCACGGAAGATGTCCCGCTCCAGGCGTTCGATCTCCAATGCCTCTTCGATTGTCGCCATGCGCTGAGGTTAACCAACGGCGTCCGATTCGCCCCGTTCGGCCACCGGTCGAGGAGATCGACCGGATGCCAGGCGGTTGCCGGATGTCGCGCTGGTCACAGCACGAGGGCAACGGAATTCGCCGTGTCCGGGCCTGCCACACCGGTCTCTCCGGGCCGCGGGACGGTATCCGCGTGCGCGTCTGCTGTGATGGAACGGTGCCGCAGTTCGTGCCGATCACCCAGGACGGCCTAGCCGATCTGCTCGTCGACCGACTCCGCGCGCTGCCGGGCCGCCGGGTGATCGCCATCGACGCGTCCGACGCCGCGGAGCCCGTCGCGTTCGCCCGGCGCGCCGCCGAAAGACTGCGCGGGACAGGACGTTCCGCCGATGTCGTCGCACTGCACGACTACGTCCGCCCCGCCTCGCTCCGCATGGGATTCGGTCGAGAGGACGAATTCTCCTACCGCACAGCGTGGTTCGACTACGACGCGGTCCGCCGCGAGGTGATCGACGCGCTGCGCGAA
Organism: Nocardia amikacinitolerans; assembly: GCF_900215415.1. Lineage (NCBI taxonomy): Bacteria > Bacillati > Actinomycetota > Actinomycetes > Mycobacteriales > Nocardiaceae > Nocardia > Nocardia amikacinitolerans. The sequence continues at coordinate 173,434 of NZ_OBEG01000008.1, forward strand.
CACGGCCGCTGGCTGCCCGCGCTGTGGGACGAAACCGCCGACCGCTCGGCTCGCGCGGCCGTTCGTCCGGCTCCCGCCGATCTGGTGCTGTTCCTCGCCGGTCCCATGCTCCTCGGCCGCGACCTCGCCGTCGACCTCTCGGTGCGCTTGGCGCTCAGCGAGGCCGCGCTACGCCGCCGGACGCCGCCGGAGGAGCACTGGACCATCCCCGCGCTGCTGTCCTACGACCGCGAGAACCCGGAACCGCCAACGTTTTCGGCGCGCTGGGACCACCCCGACCGCCCAGCGCTGAGCACCTGAAGCCCGCTGCGGCACTCGTATCCCGGTGTGCAACACGGCGAACGCTCGCCGCGCGGGACCGGAAAGCACGACACCCGGCCGCGATGCGCGACCGGGTGTCGTTGGCGGAGTAGCGATTCGGCGGTGTTCGACGAGTGGCACACACAGCGGTAGCGGAGCTTCCGCCACCCCCGACGTTGTGTGCCACTCGCCCGCCGAGGCGTGTGCGGCACGATCCGCGCTCCAGCGGATCAGCGCTGTCAGGCGCAGGCGGGTGACTGCTGACCGAGGTTGGTCAGCATTCCGCAGGCCCACGCCTTCTGGACCTTCCAGGTGCCGTTCTCGGCGACGAACGGCACGTCCGCGATGTTCTCCTGGTTGTTGAGCACGATCTTGGCCTTGGCGTTGACGGTGTCGCCGAAGGCGGTCACCTCGGTCACCACGATGCTCGCGCCGGTCTGCTGGTAAGCCTGCGCGAGCCTGCCGGGAAGCTCGGGATCGGCCTCGGCGCCCTGGATCATCGCCAGCTTCTCCTGGTTCGGCACCGCCGGGTCGAGCGCGCGCTGCAGCTGCGCGTTCAACTGCTCCACGGTCGGCACCGGCGGGACGTCCGCCGCGGTGGCCTTGGCGCTCGTGGTGGCGCGGGTCGGCGTGGCCTCGGTGCTCTTGTCCTCGCCACCGCACGCCGTCAGGCTCAGCGCGGCCGCGACGGCCAGGCCCGCGATCGCGATTCTTCCGGTCTTCCGAAGCTTCAAGCTCTTGGTCCTTTGCGTTCGAATCGGTCGGCATCACCGGCGACCCGTGCTGCTCGCCGTAGATCGAAACTTAATCGCCTGCTCTGAGGGAACTCTGAGATCGCGGTATGGCGGTTCGAAGAGTCGAGAGCGCGAAACGCGAAACGCCCGGCCCCTGGACGTTGCTCAGGGACCGGGCGTCACGAAACGCGAGTGCGGAGTCGCGACTCACCAGCCGCGTTCGGCGAGCCGGTGCGGCTGCGCGATCTCCTCGACGTTGATGCCGACCATGGCCTCGCCGAGACCGCGGGAGACCTTGGCCAGCACGTCCGGGTCGTCGTAGAAGGTGGTGGCCTTGACGATGGCGGCGGCGCGCTGCGCCGGGTTGCCGGACTTGAAGATGCCCGAGCCGACGAACACGCCCTCGGCGCCGAGCTGCATCATCATCGCGGCGTCGGCCGGGGTGGCGATGCCACCGGCGGTGAAAAGCACGACCGGCAGCTTGCCGGTCTCGGCGACCTCGCGGACCAGCTCGTACGGCGCCTGCAGCTCCTTGGCCGCGACATAGAGCTCGTCGGCGGGCAGCGCGGCGAGCTTGCGGATCTCCTGGCGGATCTGGCGCATGTGGGTGGTCGCGTTGGACACGTCACCGGTGCCCGCCTCGCCCTTGGACCGGATCATGGCCGCGCCCTCGGTGATGCGGCGCAGCGCCTCGCCGAGGTTGGTGGCGCCACAGACGAAGGGGACGGTGAAGTTCCACTTGTCGATGTGGTTGGTGTAGTCGGCGGGGGTGAGGACCTCGGACTCGTCGATGTAGTCGACGCCGAGGCTCTGCAGGATCTGCGCCTCCACGAAGTGGCCGATGCGGGCCTTCGCCATGACCGGGATGGAGACGGCGCCGATGATGCCCTCGATCATGTCCGGGTCGCTCATCCGGGACACGCCGCCCTGGGCGCGGATGTCGGCGGGCACGCGCTCGAGCGCCATGACCGCGACCGCGCCCGCGTCCTCGGCGATCTTGGCCTGCTCGGGGGTGACGACGTCCATGATCACCCCGCCCTTGAGCATCTCGGCCATGCCGCGCTTGACGCGGGCGGTGCCGACGGTGTTGGTGGTCTCGGGCGTGGTCACGGCAAACTCCTGGGTCATGTGCGCCTATCCGGTCGCGCGGAACGAAACGACCTAATTCTAGGCGTGCCGAGAAAGCCACTTGATAGCCAGTTGAGGGCCACTGGACTGGTACCGACGCCGACTCGGGGACCAGCTCCGCGCGACGTGACACGCGCCACCCCCCGCCGAATCGACTCCGGGTCGTCAGCGACCTTTCGCGATCGTGCCCGCGCGGAGTCCGCCGGGCCGACTCGGCTCAGATCGGATTCACGACCAGCAGGTGCGCCCAGTACTCGGCGGCCGTCGGGCCCACGATCGGCAACAGGAAATCGAACAGCAGATACGACATGAATTACCTACCTCCAACACCAGACAAGGACCGCCCCGCATCATCGAGGAGCACCGAATCCGGATACCCGCTGGGACGCGATCCAGTCACGAAGCTATCACGATCGTGAACCAGATCACAGGCGCGCTCAGCGGATGGAGCGAACCTCGGGGTCGTCCGAGCCCGCCGCGATCTCGGCGGCCTCGGGGAGCAGTTCGTCCAGGTGATAGGGGTAGACGGTCTCGCCGGAGCGGTCCAGGGTCGCGATGTCGGCGGGCGCGCACCACTGGTGCCCGGTGATGGATCGGCGCTCGATCACGGTCAGGTTGCCCGGTTCGGGCGTGAAGGCGGGCACCCGCAGCACGAAGAACAGCTCCTCGGCGCGGATCAGCTGCCCGTCGAACGGGAACACCGCCACGCGCCGCCAGATCGGGCCGCGCAGACTCTCGGGATCGGCGCGGTGCCCGGTCTCCTCCCACAGTTCGCGCACGGCGGCCGCGCGCAGCGACTCCCCCGGCTCCACACCGCCGCCGATCGTGAACCAGAACGAGACGGCCGGGGTCTTCGGGTCGTTGCCGCGCATCAGCAGCACCCGGTCCTGCTCGTCGAGCAGGACGACGCGCGCCGAGGTGCGGATCGTGTCCACCGCCAGACCGGTCGAGGCGGCGGGCGTCGCGCGCTCGGTGATCTCGAAATAGGTGGGCAGCGGCGCGGTGCCGCCCAAGTGCAGCAGCCGGACCGGGCGCCGGGTGCGCAGCGCGAGCGTGTCGCGGACCGCGTCGTTGTGGAAGCGCCGGGCGATCAACACCCTGGCCTCGGCGTCGGCGAGCTCGGCGACCAGCTGGGGGCGCAGCTGGGCGATGTCGACGGCCGAGAGCGCCGAGGAGAGCTGGTTCTCCACCGTCTCGCGCTCCGCGCGGCTGGCGCGTTCGGCGCGATCGGCCAGGGTGGACAGGCGTTTGGCCTGGTCGGTCAGCGCCGGGTCGGAGACCGGACCTGCGATCGCCATCGCCACCGCGCGGGCCACCACCGCCCGCCTGGCCAGCGCGGAGTCCAGCGCCTGCCAGGACTGGTCGGAGCGCACGTGCAGCCGGTCGAGCCGATTCGCCGTGGAGTAGGCCCACAGACCGATCGCGACGACGACCGCCGCGATCAGCGCGAGAACGAGAACCGTTGTGGCCGAGAAGGTGATCATCCGGCGGCCCGCACCCTGGTGTCGCCGATGGTGACGGTCTCGTAGACCCGCAGGATCTGCTCGGCGACCACCGGCCAGTCGTATTCGCCGACCACCTGATTGGCGGTGTGCACCAACGATTCCCTGCGCACCTCGTCGGTCAGCACGGTGTCCAGCGCGGCCGCCAGCCGAGCCGAATCCCCGACCGGGACCAACATGCCCGCGGTGCCGTCGCGCAGCACCCTGCGGAACGCGTCGAGTTCGCTGGCCACCACCGCGGTGCCCGCGGCCATGGCCTCGATCAGGATGATGCCGAAGCTCTCACCGCCGAGGTTCGGCGCCACGTAGACGTCGGCGCTGCGCATGGCCGAGGCCTTCTCCTCGTCGGAGACCTGGCCGAGGAAGCGCAGGTGTCCGGCGTTCGGCCCTGCCTCGCGGCGCAGCCGCTCCTCGTCGCCGCGGCCGACGATCAGGATCTGCACGTCGGGGTGGCGGCGTACCAGTTCCGGCAGCGCGCCGAGCAGCACCTCCATGCCCTTGCGCGGTTCGTCGTAGCGTCCGAGGAACAGCACCGTGCCACCCGCGCGCGGATAGCCAGGCAGCATCGGAGCGCGCGCGAACGCGGCCACGTCGACGCCGTTGGGAATCTCCACCGCGTCGGAGCCGAGCGCCTCCACCTGCCAGCGCCTGGCCAGCTCCGAGACCGCGATCCGGCCGCTGATCTTCTCGTGGTAGGGCCGGAGCACACCCTGAAAAGTGCTGAGCACCAAAGACTTCGTGGTCGAGGTGTGGAACGTCGCGACGATCGGGCCCTCGGCGATCTTGAGCGCGAGCATGGACAGGCTCGGCGCGTTGGGCTCGTGGATGTGCAGCACGTCGAAATCGTTGCCGTCGATCCAGCGGCGAATCCTGGTGTAGGCCATGGGCCCGAACGAGAGCCGGGCCACCGAGCCGTTGTAGGGAATCGCCACCGCGCGTCCGGCGGAGACGACGAACTCCGGCAGCGGGGTGCCCTCCGAGGCGGGCGCGAGCACGCTCACGCGGTGCCCGCGTTCGATGAGGACGCGCGCGAGCTCCACCACGTGCGCCTGCACACCGCCGGGGACGTCGAACGAATAGGGGCAGACCATGCCGATCTTCACGGCGCCTCGTCTCCTCCGCCCTGCGCTTTTCCACCCTGCGCCGCGAGTCCGCCCTGCGCGGCGGCGATCCTGGCCCTGCGTTCCTCGGACAGGTCGCTCTCCCACAGCGGTTGCAGCATGTGCCAATCGGCGGGGTGTTCGGCGATATTGGCGGCGAAACGGTCCGCAAGCAGCTGCGTCGCCGCGGCGACGCCACCCGAGACGTCCAGCCGCTCTTCGCATTTCAGGCCCCAGGCTTCCTCGCCGTCGCCGTCCACGGTGAACCAGCAGTGCACCGGTATGAGCGCGGCGCCGGTCTCGATGGCCAGCTTGGCCGCGCCCGCGGGCATCCAGGTGCGCTCACCGAAGAAGGTGACCGGCACCCCGCGACCGGTGAGATCGCGCTCGCCCATCAGGCAGACGATCTTGTTCTGGCGCAGGCGTTCGGCCAGCAGGGCGAACGGCGGCTGCTCGCCCCCGGTCAGCGGGAACACCTCGAAACCGAGGCTTTCCCGGTAGGCGACGAAGCGCTCGAACAGCGACTCCGGCTTCAGGCGCTCGGCGATCGTGGTGAGACCGCCGTAGTTCTGGACACACCACAACCCGGCCATGTCCCAGTTCCCCGAATGCGGCAGCACCAAGAGCGCGCCACGCCCCTCGGCCAGCGCCGCGTCCAGGTGCACCAATCCGCCGACCGGCAGCCGCGACGATTTGCCCAGCGCGACGTGGTCCATCGTCGGCAGCCGGAAAGCCTCGCGCCAGTACCGCGCGTAGGAGCGCATGCTCGCGCGGATCAGGTCGTCTGGCACCTGCTCGGGCGGCACGCCTAGCACGCGGGCCAGGTTGCGCCGCAACTGAATCGGGCCGCCGTTGCGCGCTGCCTTTTCCCCGCCCCAGTCGAACACCCGCCGGGCCGCGCCTTCCGGAAGCGCCCTGACCAGTCGCCAGCCCGCCGCGTAACCGGCGTCGCTCAACCGTTCCCCGATATTCACCGTTCCCCCGATCCCACAGCACCGACGATACGACCGAAAACCCGGACCGGTGCGCGGAGTCTCGGTGCGCTCACCGCGCCTCCTGCGGCGCGGCGGGCGGGATGACCTCGCGCGCACCGGGCGAATTGCGCACCGCGAGCACGCGCTGGAACACCGTCACGATGCTGAGCACCGCGAGGATCCACATGGCGACGTGCACCGCCCAGGTCAGCCACTCGATGCCCCAGTGGCCGCCGAGACCGGTGAAGCCCGCGCCGACGAGCACGATGATCAGCCGGTCCGGCCGCTCGATGATGCCGCCGTCGGCGGACAGGCCGCTCGCCTCGGCGCGCGCCTTGGCGTAGGAGATGACCTGCGAGGTCACCAGCACGACCAGCGTCGCGAAGAACAGCCATTTGTTGTTCTCGTGGTACACCGCCCACCAGGCCAGACCGCCGAAGATCGCGCCGTCGGCGACCCGATCGCAGGTGGCGTCGAGCACCGCACCGTATTTCGTGCCGCCCCCGCGCGCCCGCGCCATGGCGCCGTCGAGCATGTCGAACATGACGAACAACCAGATCACCATGGTTCCCCAGAACAGGTGACCGGTCGGGAAGAGTGTGACCGCGGCAGCGATCGAGGCCGTCGTGCCGATCAGGGTGACGGCATCCGGGGTCAGGCCGGTGCGCACCAGCGCCTTGCCCAGCGGAGCGGTGGCCTTGGCGAACGTCTCACGGCCGAAGAAACTCAGCACCGGCTACACCCGCACCCGGTCGGCTCCGACGGACGACGCACCGCGGTGCTCGATCACTCCGTCTCCTTCCACGCTTCGGCGAGCAGGGCTCTCGTCTCGCGCAGCAACTGCGGCATCACCTTGACACCGCCGACCACGGTGATGAAGTTCGCGTCGCCGCCCCAGCGCGGCACGATGTGCTGGTGCAGGTGGTCGGCCAGCGAGCCGCCCGCGACCCCGCCGAGATTGAGCCCGACGTTGAAGCCGTGCGGGCGCGAGACGTTCTTCATCACCCGGATGGCGCGCTGGGTGAACGCCATCAGCTCGGCGCTCTCCGCGTCGGTGAGGTCCTCCAGGTTGGCCACCCTGCGGTAGGGCACCACCATCATGTGGCCAGGGTTGTACGGGTACAGGTTCAGCACCGCGTACACCAGCTCACCGCGGGCGATGATCAGACCGTCCTCGTCGGACATCTTGGGGATGTCGGTGAACGGGTGACCGGTGGCATCCGTCGGCCGCGAGCCAGCGGCCTCGGTGATGTAGGACATCCGGTACGGCGTCCAGATGCGTTGCAGCCGATCGGGATCGCCGGCACCGATGTCCACGATGTTCCCCTGCTCCGTGTCGTCCAGGTCGGCGAGCCCGTCCGCGGTCATGCCCCACCTGCCGCGACGATCTCGAACCCCTCGGCGGTCGGCGAGGCGTTCTCGCGGCGCGCGATCCACGCGACGATCGTGGCCACCGCGTCGGCGACGGGCACCCCGTTGACCTGGGTGCCGTCCCGGAAGCGGAAGCTCACCGCGCCCGCGTTCACGTCGCGCTCACCGGCGAGCAGCATGAACGGCACCTTCTGCGCGGTGTTGTTGAAGATCTTCTTCTGCATCCGGTCGTCGCTGCGGTCGACCTGGGCGCGGATGCCCTCGTCGTGCAGCAGCTCGATCACCCGATCCAGATGCGGCGCAAAGGCTTCCGCGACCGGGATGCCGACCACCTGCACCGGCGAGAGCCAGGCGGGGAAGGCGCCCGCGTAGTGCTCGGTCAGCACGCCGAAGAAGCGCTCGATGGAGCCGAACAGCGCGCGGTGGATCATCACGGGGCGCTGCTTGGTGCCGTCGGAGGCGGTGTATTCGAGGTTGAAGCGCTCGGGCAGGTTGAAGTCGAGCTGGATGGTCGACATCTGCCAGGTGCGGCCGAGCGCGTCCTTGGCCTGCACCGAGATCTTCGGACCGTAGAACGCGGCGCCGCCCGGATCGGGAACCAGCTCCAGGCCGGAGGCCTCGCCGACCTTGGACAGGGTCTCGGTGGCCTCCTCCCAGATCTCGTCGGAGCCGACGAACTTCTCCGGGTCCTTGGTGGACAGCTCCAGGTAGAAGTCGTCAAGGCCGTAGTCCTTGAGCAGATCGAGCACGAAGCGCAGCGTGTCGGTCAGCTCCGAGTGCATCTGCTCCTTGGTGCAGTAGATGTGCGCGTCGTCCTGGGTCATGCCGCGCACCCGGGTCAGGCCGTGCACCACGCCGGACTTCTCGTAGCGGTATACCGAGCCGAACTCGAAGAGCCGCAGCGGCAGTTCCCGATACGACCGGCCGCGGGACCGGAAGATCAGGTTGTGCATCGGGCAGTTCATCGGCTTGACGTAGTAGTCCTGGCCGGGCTTGCGGACGGTGCCGTCCTCGTTGAGCTCCGCGTCCAGGTGCATGGCCGGGAACATGCCGTCCTTGTACCAGTCCAGGTGGCCGGAGACCTCGAACAGATGCCCCTTGGTGATGTGCGGGGTGTTCACGAACTCGTAGCCCGCGGCCACGTGGCGGCGGCGCGAGTACTCCTCGAGCTCCTTGCGGATGATGCCGCCCTTGGGGTGGAACACCGGAAGGCCGGAGCCGAGCTCGTCGGGGAAGCTGAACAGGTCGAGCTCGAGCCCGAGCCTGCGGTGGTCGCGGCGCTCGGCCTCGGCGAGCAGGTGCAGGTGCTCGTCCATGGCCTCCTGGGATTCCCAGGCGGTGCCGTAGATGCGCTGCAGGTCCTCGCGGTTCTGGTCGCCGCGCCAGTATGCGGCCGAGCTGCGGGTCAGCTTGAAGGCCGGGATGAACTTGGTGGTCGGGATGTGCGGGCCGCGGCACAGGTCGCCCCAGACCTTCTCGCCGGTGCGCGGATCCAGGTTGTCGTAGATGGTCAGCTCTTTGCCGCCGACCTCCATGACCTCCGGGTCGTCGATGCCGGACTTGTCGCTGATCAGCTCGAGCTTGAACGGCTCCTTGGCCAGCTCGACGCGGGCCTCGTCGATCTCCACGACGCGACGCGAAAAACGCTGGGCGCCTTTGACGATCTTCTTCATCCGGGATTCCAGCTTGGCCAGATCCTCGGGGGTGAAGGGCCGGTCGACGCGGAAGTCGTAGTAGAAGCCGTCCTTGATGGGCGGGCCGATGCCCAGCTTCGCCTCGGGGAACTCCTGCTGCACGGCCTGAGCGAGCACGTGCGCGGCCGAGTGCCTGATCACGCTGCGCCCGTCCTCGGTGTTGGCGGCGACCGCCTCCACCTCGACGTCGGTGTCCGGGGTCCAGGACAGGTCCTTGAGCGCGCCCTCGGCGTCGCGCACCACGACGATGGTGTCGGGTCCCTTGGTCGGCAGACCCGCCTCGCGCACCGCGGCGCCCGCCGTAGTCCCGGCCGGCACCCGGACGAGGGTGGCTGGGCTGATCGGGGCTGAGGTCGTCACGGCGGCGCTCTCCTTGGCGTTCTCGTGGGCGGGCCTGTTCCCGCGCGTCGGCGCCGGACGGCAATCGCCCGGCGCGACCAATGCTAGCTGTCCCGCCGTCCCGCGATTCGCGCCGGTCGCGAGCGCCTCGAGCGTGGCGTCACGAGCCGAGTGTCGGGTCCCCGGCCGGGTTCTCGGCGTATCCGGCGCGTGGTCGGTGTGCGCGCGAAACCCGCTGTCGCGGTGGGGTAGCTGGTTGTCGGCGTGTCGGCACCCATCTTGCAGGACATCCGGCCGGGCGCAACTCGAATACCGCCGCCGCGAGCGGGCGGATCAGGCCCCCGAGGCGAGCTTCGCCAGCAGCGCCTCGCGGTCGGCGGCGGGGCGCTTGGGGCAGCTCGTGCACATCTCGCAGCCGGGGATCTCGAAGACGAGGCAGCAGGAGATGCGCCGGACGAAGGTGCGGCCGCCGATCTCCACGAAACGCGGCACCGGCAGCTTCCCGCCCACCTGGGCCGCCAGTTCGGCGCCCGCCGCGCCGTTGCCCGCGTCGAGGGCGCGGTTGCCCATCGCGTCGGCGGCGATCGCCCACAGCGATGGCACGCCCGCGCCGGAGACCGCGGCGACGGCCGGGATCACCACGGCGAGGGTTTCCCGCAGCACGGCAGCGGACCGCGCCGCGTCGGGAGCGTCGCAGGCCGCGATGCGGACGCGTTCGACGCCGCCGTCGGGCCGGATCTCGCAGTCGATGCGGTCCAGCGCCGGTTCGGGCGGCAGCTGGCCGGTCGCCGCCGCGCGCGCCAACGGCTCCACGAGCGCGGAGGCGACCATGCACCACCACAGCGTGCCCGCGATGCGGGTCGAGGAGGTGCCCCAGGACCGGCCCATCTCGGTGATCCGTGCCGTCAGCCACTCCGGTCGCGTGAGCGTCGCGCCGGGGACCGTGCTCACCACTTCAGAGGACTGCGCAACCATTCCGATTCGACTCCGATCCAGCCGCCGACCAATTCGTATGTGCCGAGCACCCAGAGCGTCGCGACCACCAGGAACGCGGTGGCGGCCGCCGCGGTCACCCGCATGGCCATGCCACGCGAGGAGTACCAGGCCATGCCCTGCCGGTACCTGTCTCGCAGCCAGGTCAGCGCTCGGCGCGCCCAGGCGAATTCGGTCGCGAGAATGCCGAGTCCGGCGAACACGATCGCCCAGCCCGGACCGGGATACGGAATCGCCAGGATGCCGAGGGTCAGCACCAGCAGGCCGATCACCGCGACGCCGATGCGGTAGGCGAGGTTCAGCGTAGGGCGGGTGGCCACGCCGGTGCGGAAGGCGCGCCATCCGGTCGGCTCGTCGGTCGGTCTCTGGTCCAGCTCGGCACTCACACCAGCCAGCGTACGAGAAGCCGGAGAGTGGAGATCTCGCTCCGACCCCGGCGAACACAGAGAAGACCCGCGGGCACCGGCTCGGCGCCCGCGGGTCGTCCCCGTTTGTCGATCAGACCAGTTCGGGCACGGGGCGCTCGTCCACGTCGTCGATGTGGGCGAGACCGTCGATCGTCACCTCGACGACCCGCGCGCTACCGATGTCGAAGAACAGGCCCGACACCCGCACGCCCCGCTCGGCCACGGCTCGGCGCACCGCCGGGTGGCGGTGCAGCGTCTCCAGCTGCAGCGCGACGTTCACCATGCTCAGCTGGTCCACCTCGCCGTAGCCCGCGGCGCGCGCGGCCTCGGCGACCGGATGGCCCGCGCGGAACCGGTCCAGGCTCGGGTGCGCGTGCGCCAGCCACGGCCCGATGCCGGGACCGGCGTCGGCGCCCGAGTACAGCGCCTTCATGGCGCCGCAGGACGAGTGGCCGCAGACGACCACCGAGCGCACGTTCAGCTCCTCGAGCGCGAACACCAGCGCCGCCTCCACCGAGGCGTCGCCCGTCTCCGGCACCAGGTTGCCGACGTTGCGGACGGTGAACAGGTCGCCGGGGCCGCTGTTGGTGATGACGTTGGGCACGATGCGCGAGTCCGAGCAGGTCAGGAAGAAGGAGTGCGGGTCCTGCTGGTGGGCGAGCCCGTCCAGGTGCGGCCGCACCACGTGCGCGTGGCTGCGGTGGAAGGCCGCGACGCCCGCCGCGAGCGGATTGGGGTGCTTGTCCTCGTGGCGCCACGGCCCGAGGATCTCGTCCCACACCGCGCGACCGAAACCGCGCGCGGGCGGCCCGGTCAGCGCGTCGGCCATCCGAGCCGTGCCGATCTCCACGAACTCGACGCTGCCGCCGCCGTGTTCCTGCTGGCGCACCCACTCCTCGATGGCCTCGAAGGCGGCGTGGTCGAGGAAGTCGACGGTCATCTCGACCGTCACGTCGGCGCCCGCGGGCACCTTCGCCAGTTCGGCCGACAGCTTCGGCAGGGCGAGGAAGGTGCAGGAACCGTCGATGGTGACCATCCAACGCTGCGACTGCGGGATCGGCTTGGCGGTGATCGCGACCTTGACCACACGCCACAGCAGCAGACCGAAGGCCAGCAGGAGACCGATCAGCACGCCCTCGAGCAGGTTCAGGAAGACCACGCCGAGGATCGTCGCCGAGTAGACGAGCAGATCGCCGGTGCGGCGGGCCAGCTTGATGTGGGCCAGCTTGACCAGCTGGATGCCGATGACGATCAGCAGACCGGCCAGCGCGGCCTTCGGGATCTGCTGCACGACGGCGGTCAGCGCCACCGAGAAAAGCAGGACCCAGACGCCGTGCATGATCGCCGAGGCGCGGCTGCGCGCGCCCGCCTGGACGTTGGTGGCGCTGCGCACGATCACGCCGGTGACCGGCAGGCCGCCGAGCAGGCCCGACAGCACGTTGGCCGAACCCTGGCCGATCAGCTCGCGGTCGAAATTGGTGCGGCGGCCGTTGTGCATCTTGTCGACGGCGACGGCCGAGAGCAGGCTCTCCACGCTGGCGATCAGCGCGATGGTGAGCACCATGAGCGCGACGGCCGACCAGCCGCCGTCCGGAATCTCCGGCAGCCCGATGGCGTCGAACAGCGAACCCTCCAGCACGATGCGCTCGACCTCGGTCGGCAGCACCATCGACAGCACCGTGCCGACGAACACCGCGACCAGCGGGCCAGGCACGACCCGGATCTTCTCCGGCGCGTACTTCCAGCCGAGCATCACCGCGATCACCACGGCGCCGACCAGCGCGTCACCGCCGTGCAGCGACATCAGCTGGCCGGGCAGTTCGGTGATGTTGTTCCAGGCCGAGCTGTGCGACGACCCGCCGAGCAGCACGTGCACCTGCTGCAACGCGATGGTGACACCGATGCCGGCGAGCATCGCGTGCACCACGACGGGCGCGACGGCCAGGGCGGCTCGCGCGATGCGGCTGAGGCCGAAGATGATCTGCAGGACACCGGCGGCCACCACGATGAAGCCGGTGACCTTCCAGCCGAACTTGTCGATGGATTCCGCGACGACGACGGTCAGGCCCGCGGCCGGGCCGCTCACCTGCAGAACCGAGCCGCCGAGGGTGCCCGCGACGATGCCGCCGATCACGGCGGCGATGAGGCCGGCGAGGACGGGCGCGCCGGAGGCGAGGGCGATGCCGAGCGAAAGCGGCAGCGCGACAAGAAAGACCACGATCGATGCGGGCAGATCGTGGCGCAAGACGGATGTCAGACGATCGGACAGATTGCCAGGCCCTCGGCCCGGCACAGGTGGGGACAGCGGTGGAGCCAGATCGCTCTCGACAGCCATGACTTCTCCTTCGCCGACTCGACGCCGCGGCGTCGAGGTCGGTTGACGATCAACATGTCCAGCAGGGCAATGGACCGCGAACCGGCATCTCGCGGTGAAGCAGTTCCCGACACGGCGCTGGGCCGAGATGTAAACCCGTTCAAGGGTATTGGTAAAGACTTAGCAAAGCCTGAGAACTGCGGTAGAAGTGTCGATTCCCATATCGAATTTTCGGTGTGAAATCGTTCACACCGTGGTCGAAATACGCCGTCCGGCAACCCCTTCCGTTCGCGACCGCATCCCTGCACGGCGAGCTCAGACCGGCTCGGCCGTGACATTGCTGTCCACATCGTCGAACTCCGCGATCCCGTCCACCCGCACCTCGATGACCCGCGCGGTCGCGATGTCGAAGAACAGGCCAGACACCGCAACCCCGCGTTCCTCGATCCCGCGGCGCACGGCGGGATAGGCGTACAGCGTCTCCAGCTGCACCGCCACGTTGACCATGCCCAGCTGGTCCACCTCGCCGAACCCGGCGCGCGCCGCGGCCTCGGCGACCGGATGCCCCAGCCGGAACCGCTCCAGCGCGGGCCTGGCGTTGGCCAGCCAGTCCCCCAGCCCAGGACCGGCCTGCACCTCCCGGTACAGCGCCTCCATCGCGCCGCATCCGGAATGCCCGCACACCACCACCGCGCGCACGTCCAGCTGCTCCAGCGCGTAGACCAGCGCCGCCTCGACCGAGACGTCGCTGCCGCCGACCGGCACCAGATTGCCGACGTTGCGGACAGTGAACAGGTCGCCGGGGCCGCTGTTGGTGATGACGTTGGGCACGATCCTGGCGTCCGCGCAGGTCAGGAAGAACGAGTCCGCGTCGTGGTGGTTGCGCAGACCGTCCAGGTGCGGGCGCATGAGGTGGGCGTGGCCGCGGTGGTAGGCGGCGATGCCCGCGGCGATCCGGTCCACCCGGTTGCCGGTGCGCCGCCACGGGCCGATCACCTCGTCGAGCACCTTGCGCGAATGTCCGCGCTCGGGCGGGCCGTGCACGACGGCCGCCATGCGCGCGGCGCCGATCTCGGCGAAATCGACTGGAGCGCCGGAATCTTCGCGCTGCTGAGCCCAGTCGGTGATCAGCTCGTAGGAGGCGTGGTCGAGGAAGTCGACCGTCATCTCCACCGTCACCGGGACGCCGGGCGGCACCTTGGCCAGTTCCGCGGTGAGCTTCGGCAGCGCGAGGAAAGTGCAGGTGCCGTCGATGGTCACCACCCAGCGCCGCGCGCCCGCCACGGGCTCGGCAAGGATCATCACCCGGACCACCCGCCACAGCAACAGCGCCACCGACAGCGCGAGCCCGATCGCCATGCCCTGCAAAAGATTCAGGAAGACGACGCCGAGCACGGTCGCGAGATAGACGGCGAGGTCGCCGTTGCGCCTGGCGAGCCGGATGTGCGCCAGCTTGACCAGCTGCACGCCGATCAGGATGAGCAGCCCGGCCAGCGCGGCCTTCGGTATCTGCTGGACGAGACCGGCCAGCGCCACGGCGAAGACCAGCACCCAAAGTCCGTGCAGGACAGTGGCGGCCCTGGTCTGCGCGCCCGCGTTGGCGTTGGTGATGCTGCGCACGATCACCCCCGCGACGGGCAGTCCGCCGAGCATGCCGGAGGTCATGTTGGCCGCGCCTTGGCCGATCAGCTCACGATCGAGGTTGGTTCGGTGGCCGGGCCGCGCCTTGTCGACAGCCACCGCCGAAAGCAGCGTCTCCACGCTGGCGATGAGCGCGATGGTGATCATCGCGACGCCCACCGCGAACCAGCCGCCCACGGGGATCACCGGCAGGCCGATCGCGTCGAACAGCGAGCCGCTCAACACGATTCGATCCACGTCACCCGGAAGGAACAGCGACAGCAACGTCGCCACCACCACCGCCACCAATGGACCAGGCACCGTGCGCAGCTGGCGCGGCAGGAAGCGCCAAGCGATCAGGATCGCGATGACCACAAGGCCGACGCAGAAGTCCGCGTGATGCAACGACACGAGCTGCTGCGGTAGCTGGATCAGGCTCTGGAACGGTGAACTCAGCGACGCGCCGCCGAGCAGCACGTGCACCTGTTGCAGCGCGATGATCACGCCGATGCCCGCCAGCATCCCGTGCACCACCACCGGCGCGATCGCCAGCGCGCCCCGCGCGATTCGACTGAGCCCGAACAGGATCTGCAATACGCCGGCCCCGATGGTGATGAAACACGTTGCCGCCCAGCCGAAATGGTGCACGCTCTCGGCCACCACCACGGTCAGGCTCGCCGTCGGCCCGCTGACCTGGACGGCCGAGCCGCCGAGCAGTCCGGCCACCACGCCGCCGACGACCGCGGCGATCAGGCCCGCCGCGACGGGCGCGCCGGAGGCGACCGCGATACCTAGCGAAAGGGGTAGGGCGACAAGGAAAACCACGACGGAGGCCGGGACATCGTGATGCAGGATCCTGGCGAGCTGCGACGTCCGTGGTGCGGGATCGGTGTCGGTCGACATAGTTCTCCTTCGCCGTCTCGGCGGCAGCCGATTCGGTTCATCGGGGCAACATGCACTGGCATCGAAAGCGCGAAAGCTTGGTGGAGCGTGTGTTGTTCCAGCGGTGGTGCGTACGTTCCAGACACTTCGGTGAAACGGTGACCCCCTGGCGCACAGGTCGGCCTAATAGTAAAGACTTCGCAAAGCGCGTGGAAAGCCCTATGGTGCGCACGGGAGCAACTGCTATCAAAATGTGATGCAAGTCACAGATGAGGCAAGTTTACGGTCGGGCGAGCGAGAGGCCGCCGACGACTGCTTCGACGTGGCCGAGATCCCGAACCGCGGCGGCGCGATCCGCACGAGATCAAGCGCGCATCGACCGATTCCGCGCGCGCATCGACCGATTCCGCGATGGAGCGGTTGCCGCTCGATCAGCTCACCGAATCGGTGGCCGAGGAGTTTCCGCAGGCCCGGCATCGCCACAACTGGGCCACAGCCCGGTCATAGATTTCGGTCTTGTCTACCTCAGGCAAATCTGCTCTGAACTATGTGGTCAACTCCCGGCCCCGATCGGAATCCTTGGCAACACAGACGGATCGATCAGGCCATACAGATGGTCCAGGGCAATATGGGCATGTATTGCCGCACCACACGGCAGAGCGTCGTCGTTCGCGTAAAACGACGGATGATGGATCGGTACCAGGCCGCGACCGCCCGCGATGCGTGCGCGACCGGGATCCTCGTGCCGTTCGGGCCTGCTATCTCTCGGTCGGAGATCCCGCAGGGCTCGGTCGATTCGGCCTCTGAGCGTGGTGGGCGTCATCCGTGAGCCCGCTCCGTGATCGACGTCGCGGAGACAGGGTGACCGATGGCGTTGGCAAGGACCTCGGGATGGGTGAGCTGCGGATAGTGTCCGGCGCCGCGGATCGTCGTGAGCTCGACCCGTGTCTCGAGCGATTTCACCAGCACGTGCGCCTGGTCGGTGAGCCCATCCTCGGACCCGATGATCACGTGGACCCGGCCCGGATAATTCTCGAGCGTCGACCGCAGTTCGGCGCGCCACCTTTCGTTCGCCGCGGCGGCCAGCAATTTCGCGACGTTGGCCGCGACAGGCGAGCGGCGGAGGTCGAGCACGCTCGATTCCAGTGCGGCGGCGTAATCGGTAGTGCCGGTGAGCTTTCGAGACAGCTCCTCGGCTCCGATACGCCGAAGGTACCAACGGGTCAACGGTGTCAGACGTGTCGAGCGCTCGGCGCTCGGCTGCAGAAAGAATGGCGCGACCAATGTGATCTGTGCGACCCGCTCCGGGTTCGCGGCGGCGTACTCGAGCGCGGCGGCAGCGCCGATCGAATGACCCACCAGATGCGCATTACGTGTCGGTGCGAGTAGTGCATCGAGCCACGCCGACCACTCGTGCCCACTAGCCGAAGACATCCCGAGACCCGGCAAGTCGACGACACGCGCGTCGCCCAAAGCTGTCACGACCGGCCCCCAGGTATCGGCATTCACGGGCAGACCTGGAAGCACAGCGGTAGGCGAATCCGCCACTCCGATCCTGAATGTCCGGACACCCGCCAGCTCCTCGAAGGCTCGCGGAGATCTATCGGCGGTTACGGCCCCGAACCGATGGGCGGCAAGATGATCGGCCCAGCGAAGGATCGATGACGAGGTGTCCGGGAGAGGCAAATTGTGGCGCTGGGCGACCTCCTTGGCCGGCCCGGTGGGGTAGCGATCGGAGGCGAGGAAGGTCAGGGTTTCGGGATCGGCTTTGGTTATGCGCGGGGGAAGCCGCTTCACCAGCCCGACCGGAACGCGCGCCCGCGGTACCTTGACCCGGTAGTGCCGACCGACCAGGGAGAGCAGGTCCGGAAGTCCTGGAGTGGCATCGTCGAGCAGCCAGAAGGACTTCCCGACCGTGTCGGGATCGCTGGGAAGCAGAGCCATGAAGCGGGCCAGGTAATCGACCGGCACGATGGGGACGAATGTGCTCGAATTCCCTGGCAGGGCCGCCATGGTTCCCTGCCAGATCTCTTTCAGGTTCGCCGCGAGACCGAGCTGCTGGTCGGACTCTCCGGTGGTACTGACGCCGATGACGCTGGAGGGGTTGACGATCGACCACGGGACACCCAACTCGTTGGCCACGGCCTGAAAGACCGCGTCGCCCTCGACTTTCGAAGCCTCGTAGGCACCGAGACGACGGTAGGTCCGATCGACGCGCTCCGCACTCCACGGCACACCGGCCGGGTCCTGCCCACCCACGCGGTAGCCGGAAACATGCACCACCCTGGCCAACTTCGGCAACTGGGCTGCCAAAGACACGATCGCCCGGACGTTGTCCACATTGGCTTGCCGCGCCTCTGCCGTGGTCATCCCCCATCGGTAGGCGCCCGCGCAACCGTAGACCTCGGTGACGTCGATCAGTTCCCGGTTCTCGCCTTGGATCAGTCTCGGCGTATCGAAGTCGACCCGAAGATCGATCGGAGCTTCCCTACACCCGTGGTCAGCCAACCAGGACGCCAGCCGCGCGAAGGACTCGCTACTACGCGTGGCGGCGGTGACACGAATACCGACCTCGTCCAGGGCAAGTATGAGATGGCGCCCAAGGAATCCGCTGGCCCCGAAAACCAGCGCGTGACGTGTTTCGTTCATGACGACTTCTCCTCCGTAAGGGATGGCGTTCCGCCGAGCAGGCTGTCCAGGACTGTTGCGACGCTGCGTAGCGGTTCGACATCGCGCGTTGCTCGCGCCACGATCACGGCCCCCTCGACCATGCTGACCATCGCCGTCGCCAGGGTGCGAGCAGCCGAAGGCGGGTGACCGGCTGCGGTGAGATGCTCGCCGATCAAAGCGATCCAGGACTCGAACGCGGCCGCGCAAGCCGAACGCAGCCGTTCACTCTGGGCACCCATCTCGAGCGTGACCACCGACACCGGACAGCCGATTCGAAAGTCACTGTCCACGAGCAGGCCAACCAGCACATCCAATACCTGCCGGATCAGATCCGCGGTGGCGATCGCCGTCGGCTGCTCGGCCAGCAATGCCCGAAACCGTTCGGCCGCAAGTTCGATCGCCTTCTCGCCGAGCTCCTCCTTCCCTTCCGGGAAATGGAAGTACAGCGACCCTTTGGGGGCGCCCGCATGCGTCAGGACCGCGTTGAGTCCGACACCGCTGTAACCGTGCGTCTGGATCAACTCCAGCATCGACTGCACCATTCGACCGCTGGTCTCAGCTCCCTTGGTGGTAACACTCATTTGGCTCACAATAGACCGGTCTACCTATTCTCTCAAGTTGGCAGGTATCAGCGGGCACGGCAACAGAGGGCCGAGCGAGGAACTCTCCCCGACGCGGGTCATGACCGAATTCCGCTCCCGAAGGGAAGCCAAATCAGGTGTCACCTGTCACTGCAGCAGTCGCGAGCGGACGCGCCTGCCGGGATCGATTGGCGCTCATCGCGCCCCTCCAGCCACGTCAGTACGACAAACATCATCGGATCGACGGGATGTGGAGCTTTACCCAAGACCAGGCGAAGGGAGCAGCAGAGAGCGAGAGGCCCAAAAATGGCCAATAGGATACAGGTTTGGGTACAGTGCCCCGAATGAAGAATGGCCCTGCACCAGGAACTTGCTGGTCAGGGCCATCTTGTCGAGTGGTCCCAGCTGGGATCGAACCAGCGACCTTCCGCGTGTGAGGCGGACGCTCTCCCGCTGAGCTATGAGACCGAACTCTCCGTTCGAGAGGCGACTTCGTGCCGTCCGAACGAGATGGAACATTAGCACGCTCTACCGGTCAGTCACCAAATCGCCATCTGAGTGGCACCGATTGGTCGTGTTGCCGGGTCACAGCCGGGTTCGCGATTTTCGTCGGTTTGCGAGAGCGGCGGCACCATCCTCCACGAGCCACCCGGGCGACTGCGCGGGCTCGAACGGTGCCGGCCCGAAGCCACCCGAGTGGTAGCCCGACCCAACTCCGCGCGGCGCCCGGACCCCAACCGATGGGTCCGGCCCCGAGCCGACGAGTCCGCCCCAGCGGTACCTCGGTTCGACATGAGCAATCCGGAGCGACTCGCCGCCGCACGAGCCTCCCCAGTCCCCCACACCCCATCGGCCGCACGGGCCACACTCGCAACTTCACCGTTTCCGGCCGTTCTACCAGCGGATTTGTACCTTTCACCGGGCGTCGGCTAATGTTCTGTCTCGCACCACGGAGGCCGGAACGAAAGCCCCCGAGATGCAAATGCGGATGTAGCGCAGCTGGTAGCGCATCACCTTGCCAAGGTGAGGGTCGCGGGTTCGAATCCCGTCATCCGCTCGAGAGGTAGGGCCAGGCAGTGTAAACAGCCTTCCCCCTTTGCGCGGTGGAGTGGCCGAGTGGTGAGGCAACGGCCTGCAAAGCCGTGCACACGGGTTCGATTCCCGTCTCCACCTCGCGCGATTAGCTCAGCGGGAGAGCGCTTCCCTGACACGGAAGAGGTCACTGGTTCAATCCCAGTATCGCGCACCATCTCAACAAGTAAGGCCCCCTCCACCGAGGGGGCCTTACTTGTTTCCAAGTCCAGCCCGCTCGAGCCCTTGTCATCCCTGCACGTGCGCCTCGCCACGAAGGTGAATGGTCAGCCGCATGGGCTCGAGATTGTCGGGAGGCCTCGTTAGGCTGCGGGTTGTGGCTGGTGAATCGGGGTTCAGTGGTGAGGGGGACGGGGGGTTGTTCGTTGACGACATTCGGGGGGAGGTGGCGTTCGGGCTCGAAGAGGTGAATGAAGGGGTGGCGGGGATGGTGGGGGTGGTCGCGGAGCGGCGGAAGCGGGATGCGGAGATTGTGGGGTTGCGGCTGGGGATCGGTGGGGAGGGGCCGGAGACGTTGGCGCGGATCGGGGCTCGGTTCGATCTGGCGCGGGATCGGGTGCGGCAGTTGCACACTCGGGCGGTCGGGCAGATGTTGCGGGAGGCGGCGCTGACCCGCGCGGAGGCGGAGGTATTCGCGGAGCGATATCCGGTGGATGGGCGGGATTCGGCGCTGGTGCGGGCGCTGCTGGTGGAGACGTACGCGACCGACACGGATTTGGCGGCCAACGAGTTGTCGTATCTGAAGCTGCGGCTCGCGGGGCACGCCCCGGAGGACGCGAAACGGATCGCGGGCTACGTCATGCAGCGGATCATGGCGTGGCAGAAGAAGACGAACCGACAGCTGGCGAAGTTGCGCGACGCCGAACCCGCGGCCGCCGCGGAGGTCGGCGAATGGTCGGCGCGCATCGAGTGGCCTTCCGGCACGGCCGCCGCGCTGCCGACAAGCTCCGCCCGGACGGTCGACGGTGACGACGACGGTCGCGGACGGTTCTACCTGGACAAGGTGGGCCGCGACGTCGGTTTCGACTCCGCACTCCAAGCCAGGCTGCTGCGCACCCTCAACACGGCGGACCTCATCGAGACGTTCCAGGAACATCCGGTGGCGGTGCCGTACGACATCGACGGTGCCGAACGGGTCCACTACCCGAGCGTCGCCGCGCGTTTCACCGACGGACGGATCGCGCTGATCGACGTGCAGCCGCTCGGCCACGTCGCCTTCCACGTCAACCGCGTCAGGTCCGCGGCCGCCCGAGCCCGCGCGCACGCCGAAGGTTGGGGGTGGCTGGTCTGGACGGGCAGCCGCCTCGGTCTACCCGAGTTGGCTGGTCGCGAGGTGGACGCGCGCCACGAGAAGGGACTAACCGAACTCGTCGAACGCGGCCCGGTGCCGTGGCACGAAGTACGGCGGCTGCACCACGAATCCGGGCTCGAACTGCTCGATTTCGCCGCGCTGGTCCTGCGCAACGAATGGCGTTGGGACCGCGGCCCCTTCCGCCTGACCCGCGCCACATAGCTCGACGACCACGACCAAGCCCGGCCATAGCTCCTGACAAGAGGTGCATCTCGCTCACCGAGACCACCGCTGTGTTGTGACCGCGCCAACACGCCACATTCGTCGTGGGGGCTGGATTCGACACTGGAGGTGGCCGGATGCGACTCGGCATGCTCATGCCGTACCTGGATGGATTGGTGACGTCGGGCGGATTCCTCCGGGAGTTCGCCGCCGCGGCGGAGGACTGCGGGTTGGAATCCATCTGGACCGTCGAGCACGTGGTGGTGGCGCAGGATTACGAGCCCCTGTACCCCTACTCTCCGGACGGAAAGATGCCCGGCGGTGATCTCGGTGTGCCGATGACCGATCCGCTGGAGACGCTCGCCTTTCTGGCCGGGGCATCGACCACACTGAAGCTCGGCACCGCCATGGTGGTCGCGCCACTGCACAGTCCCGTGGTGTTGGCCAAGCGGGCGGCGACCCTGGATATCCAGTCCGGCGGCCGGCTGCTGCTCGGTCTCGGAATCGGTTGGCAGAAGGAGGAATACGCGGCCATCGGGGTGCCGTTCGCGGATCGGGGCGCACGGCTCGACGAGTGCATCGGCGCCATGCGTGCGCTGTGGACCGAATCGCCCGCCAGCTACTCCGGTACGCACGTCTCGTTCGACAAGCAGTTCTGCCTGCCGCAGCCATCGCGACCGGTGCCGATTGTGTTGGGCGGCAACAGTGTTCCGGCAGTGCGCCGAGCGGGCCTGGTGGGTGACGGCTGGTTCCCGTACACCATCACCTCGGACGACTTCGCCCGCGGCGCCGATCGGATTCGCGAAATCGCCACGGCGGAGGGGCGTTCCGAGGATGCGGTGGAAATGACCATCTGGCCCGGCTCCCGCGACTTCACGCGTGAGTTCGACGCCGATTTCGTGCGCCCCTACGTACGCGCGGGTGCGAGCCGAATCGTGCTGACCCCACCCATGTTCGGCGAGGAATCGCTGCTCACCGGTGTGGAACGGCTGGCGGACTACGTCGACCGCTACCGCGACGAGGTGGGTGGCGAAGCTGTGAACACCGTGAACCCGGTTCGCGTCCTCGACCGCGTAGTCCTGCCCGCCGAACGGGCCGAGGACTGGTTGGCCCGGTGGCGCGCCGACTATCTCCCCGGCGCAACCGCCCGTGGCCTGCGCGCACCCCGCGTCCTGCGTGCGTACCACGCCGCTGATTCCATTGCGCTCCAGATCATCTGGGAACTCCCCGGCATCTACGACTTCTACGGCATGCGAGCCGTCGCCGCCGCCGATCCCGACGTGGCGCGCTTCTGGGCCGACACCGATGCCATCGCGATATCCCGCGAACGCCACATCATGGCGGCGGAGGAGCAGGCATGAAGCGTTGGATAGTCCTGAGCGACCTCCCCCACGACATCGACGCCGACGCATGGACATCGGAACTGGCCGCGGCCGCCACCGAACGCACCGGTGTCCGACACTGCTCCGGCGGCGCGGACCAGCCCGGCAGCACCGGCGGCCTCGGCACGACCTGGGACCTGATCGGCGACACCACACCCCGGCAAGCCCTCCCCGAGCTGTTCGACGCGCCGGTGGACGCGGTCTCGCTGACCCGAGTGGCGTCCCACGTCGTGCCCTGCGAAACGGAGCGTCGCATCAAACGAACACTGCTGCTCACCGTGCGCCCGGAAACTCCTGCCGAGCTGATCGCTCGATTCGAATCCGATCTCGTGGCCATGCCCACCCACATCCCCGCCATCCGATCGTGGTCCCTGAGCCGAACGGACGGCCCGAGCACCTGGACCCACGCCTGGGAACAGGAATTCGCCGACCCCGTGGGTCTCAACGGCGACTACCTCCTGCACCCGTACCACTGGACCCACGTGGATCGCTGGTTCGACCCGGAAATCCCAGGCTCCATCGTCGAACCCGCCATTGCCCACCTGTACCGCTGGGCAGACGGTCCGGTGCTGACCTGATCCAACGCCCAGCGACGAGCTCAGCGCACCACCATCGCCGCGGCGAGGAACGTCACGATCAGCAGCATGGCGCAGTAGGTGATCAGCTGCCAGTGGCTGACGGTCTGTTGGAGGCCGGCGATGGTGGCGCGGAGGGTGTTGTCGACGCGGTGGTGGTCGGCGAGTTTGCGGTTCACCTCCGCGAGGGCGTCCGCCTGTTCCTGGGCGTCGTGTTCGGCGCGCTCCAGGCGGGCGGTCAGCTTCATGACCTGTTTCTGCTTGTCACGGACCGATTTCCGGGAGAGGGCGAGCGCGGTGCGTTGATTCATCAACTCCTGCCGCTGCCGGGCGATCACCGCGGCCTGTGTTCTCGTGTGATGCTCCCAGTCGGTCACGGTGGCCCATCCTCCCGTCATCTCGTCGCGGAAACCCCAGACGATCTCACCCGATACCCAGCCGCGCAGGAACTCGCGCAGTTCGAACGGCTCGCGCCGCGGCATCGCGACGGCGCTGTGCTCGGCGTCGAGCATGCCCATGTCGACGAGGTAATCGCAGGCGGGCGGGGCGAAGTCGGCGATGCCGAGCGCGGGCAGATGGGCGACCCAGTAACCCGGCTGGCACAGCCACAGCACGCCGTCGCACCCCGCCTCGCGCAGCCGGGCGGTGTGCTCCAGGGCGAGGGTACGGTCCAGCGGCCCGCCGCGCACCTCGATGGCGTAGGTCCGCTCGCCGATCCGCCACAGGATGTCGACGCGGATACCCCCGATGCGCCGATCCACGTCGGCCTCGTCGGCGCCGAAGGCGACAAGCCTGCCGCACAGCCAGTACTTGAGCCGCTGGATATCCCATTGGGCATAAGCGCATCCCGGGCACCGGCAGCTGTACCGGGACCGATCGCTCACCGCGGTGCGAATCTCGTCCGGAACCTCGGCGATGCCCAATTCGGCGAGCACCGCCCGACGCCCGCAAGCCTGCTCCACACGCTGCGTCGTTCTCACGCGATCACTCCCCTGCCCAACACCGCACGGTCTCGCGACCTACTCCATAGATCAAGAGTGCGCCTAACTTTCTCCGCTCGCCAGCCCCCTTTACCCCGCGCTCGGGTGCGCCGCGCCCGTCGCGACGCCGCTCACCAGGCGATGTGTGCTGCGTCACAAGGGTTTTCGCAGCGACATGCGCGAGAAACACCACAGAAATTTCGGTCGATTGATACTTGCCGCCAATTCGGCGACGCGGCAGGACGCGCCGGACCGCCCGCCCGCCGCAGGGACCGCGACGGCCGTGCTCGCCCCGCGCCGCCAAATGCCTGCGGATAGAATCGCCGGGCCACGCACGGAGTTCGGGCATCGACGGGGAAGAAGGTACGCATGGAGCACGGCCAGCAGGGCGCCGAGTCGGTCGGCGCGATCTTGTCGGGCATCGCGGAGCTCCTGCGCGAGGTGAGCGACAAGCTCGACAGCGTCGCCGCCCGAGTGGGCGACGACAACGGCGTCGAGGCGCGCCTGAAGAAGCTGGAGGCCTGGGCCTTCCGCACCGAACAGAACGTTTCGTCGCTGGAAGCCCGGCTCGACGACGTGGCGTCCGGTGCCGCCGTCGAACGCACCGTGCCGTCCGCCCGCGCCGAGCGCCGCGGGCACGCGGCACGAACCGACGCGCCGCGATCCGAAACCCTACGGTCGGAGAACCTACGGGCCGAGGCTCCGCGCTCCGAGGCACTGCGTCCCGAAACCACGCGCTCCGAAACGCCACGCCCCGAAACCGCGCGCTCGGAAGCGCTGCGCCCGGAAGCCATGCGCTCCGAAACACCGCGCCCCGAAGCGACGCGCCCGGAGACACCGCGCCCCGAAACCTCCCGCGCCGAACGTCTACGACCGACGGCTCCGCTCCGCCAGGAAACCGCGCCCGAGTCGCCGCGCACCGACAGCTTGGAAGCGGCCGCCGTCGCGGCGCGGGTCGAGCAGCAGCCCGCCGCGACGAACGGGCTGCCGCGCAGAGAGCCCGTCTCCGTCCCGCCCGCGCTGCACGATTGGGTCGAACCGAACGTCTCGCGGGGCGCGCCCTACGACGCCGCGCCCGAACCGATCTCGAACGCGCACTCCGAACCCGCGGAGATCGCGCCGCGGACGGAAGCACCGCAGGAACGCCTGGACTACGGCAGTGTCGGCACGCCCGGTGTCGACGCCGCACCGCGACTGAACGGTCGTTTGGAGGCGCCCACGCTGACCAGCCGCCCCGACGCGAACCTGACCGCACCGCGCGCCGACCGCGAGGAACCGGCCGCCGCGCCGACCCAGCACCGCTCGGCCATCGAGGACAACTCGCACGTCGACAAGTTGCAGGCCATGCTCGACGAACTCAAGCGCAACCCGTCGGGCCCGTTCGGCAGGCCGCTCAGCACACCCCCTGGCGACCTGCCCGCGCAATAGTCACCCGCTCGCGCTCGGCGCGAGCAACCTGCGGATCGATTCCCGCAACCAGCGATGCCCGCTGTCGGCGGTGTTGCGCGGGTGCCACGCCATGCCGATCGTCACCTCCGGCAGCGGCAGCGGAATGTCGAAGGCGCGCAACCCCATCGCCCGCAGCGCGTCGTCGGCCAGCCGGGCGGGCGCCGGGCAGACGAGTTCGCCGGAGCGCACCGCGAGCAGCGCGGTGCTGAGGTCAGGGACGATCGCGACCACCCGGCGCGTGCGTCCGTGCAGCGCGAGGCGGTCGTCGATCGGGCCGCGGGCTCGACCATGTCGCGAGATCGAGAGGTGCGCCGCGGCGGCGTAGGCGGCCACCGTGACCCGCTCGGTGATCAGCGGATGATCCGGCGCGGCGACGCCGACGAGGCGGTCTCCGAGCACCCGCTGCACGGTGATCTCGGGATCGCTGCGTTCCAGGACGCCGACCGCGATGTCGGCGCGGCCGTCGCGCAGCGCCGACGAGCCCTCCGCGCCGTCGGCCAGGAAATGCACGGTGACGCCGGGCGCCCGGCGCCGCACCGCGGCGAGCAGCGGGGCGGCGAGGTGGGCGCGGACGGTGTCGTCGGCCTGCACTGTGAATCCGCGCCGCAACCCGGCGGGATCGGCGTCCGTGCGGGTGTCGAGCAGCGCGCGTCCGCGTTCGACCAACGCGCCCACCTCGTACCGCAATTCGAGTGCCCTCGGTGTCGGAACCAGGTTCCGCCCGGAGCGGACGAGCAACGGATCGTCCAGCACCTGGCGCAGCCGCGCGAGCGTGCGGCTCATGGCGGGAGTCGAGGTGCCCAGGCGCTCGGCGGCTTTGGTGACGCTGTTCGTGTCGAGCAGCGCATCCAGAGCAACCAGCAGATTCAGGTCGAGGGCGTCCACTCGCGGATTATCACAGAAGCAATTCGGACGCGGTCGCGTTGCGCCGGTGACAATCCGCGAGCACGGCGTTTCAGGCCTGAGATGGGTGTGGATCGCGCTGCGGCTCCGGGTACAGCTCGGTCGAAGTCGGGGCGGGCGGCGTCGGCTCGACCGGCGTCTGCCCGCGCTGCGCGAGTCCGCGATAGGCGGCGGGTTTCACGGGCCGGAACCACTGGGCGAGCCGGGTGCTCAGCGGCAGCCGGAACTTCAGGTCGGCCAGCATCTCGTCGATGTTGTGCAGCGCGAACGGGGTGATGGTGGTGCCGTGCGCGTGGTGGCCGCCGGTGCCCGCCGCCATCCAGCGCAGGCGGGCGTCGATCTGTTCGGTCATCTCCTCCTGCGACGGTAGCGTCAGACGTCCGCGCAGCAACGCGGCGGTCCAGTGCGCGCCGACCTCGGCGCTGAGCGTGCCGAGCAGTGAGGAGTTGTAGCCCGCGAAGGTCAGGTTCGGCACCTCGGTCGGCAGAATGTGCCGGTAGAGGCGGAAATTGCCGTCGTCGTCGGTGAGCCTGCGCTGGATGTACGGGGTCAGGAACGGCACCCGCTGCTGGAAGCCGGTGGCGCACACGACGATGTCGGCGGGCAGCACCTGCCCGTCCGACAGCCACGCGGCACAACCGGCGGGCGTGCCGGACAACTCGGTGACGCTGGTGTCGCGCAGCACGGTGATCCGGCCGTCGCGGACCTGCTCGAAGAATCCCTCGGTGGCGATGCTCGCGGTGCTCTGCGCGATCTCCTCGAACCGGCCCTCGGGGACCAGGTCGAGTTCGCGCAGGCCGAGCTTCTTGGTGGCGAGTTCCTGGATGACGTCGAAATCGGTGTCGCGGAAGCTGTGTCCGGCACCGTGCAGGAAGCGTTCGAACCCGCGCGGGCTGTGGTAGCGGAAGTGCGCCTCGCCGAGCCGGGTGAGGAACAACCGCTCGAAGTCCAGTCCGGTGCTGAGCTTGCGCGGCATCTTCCACAGCAAACGTCGAGCGACCACCGTGGTCTCGGCCGCGACGTGGCTCACCGCCTCGGCGATGTCGCAGGCGGACTGGCCGTATCCGACCACCACGACCGACTTCCCGCGCGCCTGTTCGATGTCGAGGAACTCGGAGGAGTGATAGAGCTGCCCGCCGCGCGCGAGGAACGCCTCGGCGCCGCGGTAGTCGGGCATCGCGGGTTCGCTGAACACGCCGTTGGCGACGACGAGGTGGTCGCACGAGGTGCGGTGCACACCCGTCTCGTCACGGATCTCCAGCAGCCAGCCGCTGTCCACCGGGTCGGCGGCCACCACCTCGGTGCCGAGGCGAAGGTTCTCGCGCAGCCCGAAGTGCTGGACGTATCCCTCCAGGTAGGCCTGCATCTGGGCGCCATCGGGCACGCGCGGGTAGTCCTCGGGCATGGCGTAGTCCGAGAAGCGGTAGGTGTGCTTGCTGTTCAGCGTGCGCAGCCCGGGATAACGCCGGGTCGCGCTCCACACACCACCGACATCGGGAGCCCGTTCGAAAACCTCGACCGGAAAACCCGCTCGGCTCAACACCTTCGCGCAGGCTAGGCCTGCGATGCCCGCACCTACGACCGCGATGCGGTTACCGCTCGTCATGGCCACCGAGATTACCCGCCCGCGGCGCGGCGCAAAGCCGGCGGGCGCAGATTCCTCGGATCTACGCTTACCTCCGCCCCCGCTGCGGCCGTGCGCGGACCGCCGACCGACTCCATCCGGCTGCGCCTCCTAACGCGGCGTGACCACGATTCTGGCCTTGCCGCGCGGCACGGTGGTGATATTCCGCACTCGCCCGCGCTCGGGCCGTGAGTCGGCCAACGCCAGCGTGTGCCTGGTCAGGACCTCGCGCAAGACCGCGGTCCCCTCCATGAGCGCGAAGCCCGCGCCGAGGCAGCGGCGCACGCCGCCGCCGAACGGCAGCCACGTGTTCGGCTCGACCTCGCCGTCCAGAAAGCGCGCCGGGCGGAAAGCGGCCACGTCGGGATAGCTCTCGGGGCGGCGGTGCGCTAGGAAGATCGAGCAGCTGACCGTAGTGCCCGCGGGCAGGTCCCATTCGCCGATGGTGGTGTCCTCGGTGAGTTTGCGTACCGCGCCGGGAATCACCGTGTGCAGGCGCATCGCCTCCTTCAGCACCGCTTCCACGGCCTTGTCGTCGCAGGCACACACGGCCCGGCATGTCGCGAGCTGTAGCGCCGGGTCGGCGGCGAGTTCGTAGAGCGCCCAAGCCAACGCCGCCGCGGTGGTCTCGTGCCCGGCCAGCAGCAAGGTGACCAGTTGATCGCGCAGTTCCGCGTCCGTCAGCGGCGCTTCGCCACCGCCGACTTGGAGCAGCCGGGACAGCACGTCGGTGCGTTCGGCCAGATCGGGAGCAGCGCGCCGCTCGGCGATCTCGCGGTAGAGCAGGTCGTCGATCGAGGCGAGCGTGTCGTGGAAGGACCGCCACGGCCAATAGCGCTGCAACCGCGGCATGCGCAGACCCGCGTACTGCAGCGGGCCGATGGTGACGATGCGATGCAGTCGCGGCGCTAGTTCGGCGCGGGTGCGTTCGTCGGTGACGCCGAAGACCACCCGCATGATCACCTCGAGGGTCAGCGCATTCATCCGGTCCAGCGTGACCACGGTCGAGCCGGGCCGCCAGCCCGCGGTCTCCGCGGCGGCGATCTCGCTCACCAGGTCGCGATAGCCGCGCAGGGCCGCCCCGTTGAACGCGGGCATCAACAGCTTGCGCGCCCGCGCGTGTTCGGCTTCGTCGGTCAGCAGCACCGAATGCGGGCCCATCACCGGACCGAGGATGTTGTTGGCCTCCCCCGCGTGCATGTCGTATGGGTCCCCGGCGAAGATCTCCTTGATGTGCTCGGGTCGGGAGAACACCACGAGCCGATCGGCGAACGGAGGAATGCGCAGCGAGAAGACCTCGCCGTAGCGGCGGCGCAGCACCGGCAGCAACTCGGCGCGGTACCGGAGGTAGAGGAAGGTCTGAGCGAACACCGGAAGGGCCGGGCCGGGCGGGTAACCCGCGACCGTGGCTGCGTGCCCTCGACTCATCGCTCCTCCTGAGGTGTCCGCGGGGGTGTGCCGAACTCAGCGTGGCACACCCGCGCGACCCTCGGAACCCTCGTCGGCGCCGCTGTGCACAACCGCGGGCCTGTGGATGACTCGCCGAGCCGCCCCGCGAAACTCAGCGCAGCGCGGGCGACTTGGTCGTCTCCACCGGCAGATCCAGCACGCCGCGGAACAGGACGCTCTCCCGCCACAGGATGTCGTCGGCGTCCACCGCGAGACGCATATCCGGATAGCGCTCCAGCAGCCGGGAGATGGCGATACGCGCCTCCAGCCTGGCCAGGCCCGCGCCGAGGCAGTAGTGGATGCCGTACCCGAAGGCCATGTGGCCGTTGGCGTTTCGGCCGGGATCGAAGGTGTCCGGCGCCTCGAAGTGCTTGTCGTCGTGGTTGGCCGAACCCAGCGCGACCAGCACGAGTTCCCCGGCCGGGACCTCGGTCTCGCCGATGACGGTCGGCACCGTCGTGTAGCGCAGCGTCGCCATGTTCACCGGGCCCTCGAAGCGCAGCATCTCCTCGATCAGCGCGGGCACCTGGTCCGGATCCTCGCGCAGGGCCGCGTATTTCGGCGGATCGGCGAGCAGGGTGAGCATGGTGTTGCCGATCAGGTTGACCGTGGTCTCGTGGCCCGCGATGAGGATGAGGAAGGCCATCGAGATGATCTCGTCGTCGGTGAGCCGGTCGTCGGCTTCGCTGGCGCTCAGCAGATCGGAGAGCAGGTCCGGGCCGGGGCCATCGGCGCGACGGCGGGCGAGCAGCTCCTCGAAGTACGCCACGATCGCGTCGGTGGCCACGCGCATCCGCGCCGGGTCGGCAAGGGTGATGTCGGAGACCACCGCCGACCACTCCTTGAACTGCTCGCGATCGGCGGCGGGCACGCCGAGCATCTCGCAGATGACGGTGATGGGCAGCGGAAAGGCGAACTCGGCCATCAGATCCACCGGGCCGTCGGCCGCGGCGAGGCGGTCGAGCAGTTCGTCGGTGATGGCGGTGACGCGCGGGGTGAGCGCCTCGATGCGGGCGGGGGCGAACGCGGGGGTGACCAGCTTGCGCAGCCGGGCGTGGTGCGGCGGATCGGTGTTGAGCAGGTGGTAGCTGAGCCGGGCGTTGACGGCGCCGACGCCGCTCTCGCCCGCGCCCTCCCTGCGGGCGCCGGCGCCGGTGTCGGTGTGCGGGTCCTTGCGGATCGTCGGATTGCGCAGCGCCTCGCGCGCCGCGTCGTAGTCGACGATCAGCCAGGCGCGCACACCGGTGCGCAACTGGATCTGATGCACCGGGCCCTGCGCCCGGAGCTGCTCGTAGAAGGCATACGGTGTACGAAAGAATTCCGGTGGCAGCTGTCTCATGATCGAATGGCCTTCCCCAGTCGCGAGTTGTGTTGCGCCACTTCGATAGTGGCACGGGTCACGGGGTTCGGCCAGTATCGGCGCGGTGGCCGCCGCGGTCGCCGATCCGGACGACGGCGAACGATTCGGCGGGATGGCGGCGCAGCATCTTGCCGAAGGCGCGCGCCGAGGCGGGCCACGGATTGGTCACCCGGCCGGTGCAGTGCTTGTACCAGCTCCGCTCCACCGTGGGCCAGACGGTCGCGGACATCGCCTTGCCCAACCAGCGCTGGTAGTCGAGCGTCGCCTCGGGGGTCACCTCGATCGCGGCGGCGCCCAATTCGGCACGCCAACGCAGACAGCGCACGATGAAGTCGACCTGACACTCCTTCATCGTGGGGTTGCTTCCCGCCGGGTTGAACGTATTCGGCCCCGCGATGAGAAAGGCGTTCGGAAAACCGGGGACCGCCACACCGAGGAACGCGGACGCGCCGGTCGCCCACCGCTCGTGCAGCACCGCGCCGCCGCGGCCACGGACGGTGACCGGGACGAGGAACTCCGAGGCGCGAAAGCCGGTCGCGTAGATCAAGACATCGCAGCGGCGCAGCGTTCCGTCGACGGTCTCGACACCGTCGGCGGTCACCCGCTCGATCGCCTCGGTGACCAACTCCACGGTGGGGCAGGTGAGCATCGTGTAGAACCGGCTGTCGAACACGATGCGCTTGCCGCCGATGGGATAGCCGGGAGTCAGTTTGGCGCGCAGCGCGGGATCGAGCACCTGCCTGCGCAGGTGCCTGCGCGCCACCCACTCCACCGGTCGCGCCGACCAGCCGCGCCGCATCACCGGCGCGAGCACGCGGTCCGCGCCGTGATAGAGCATCCGGCGGTACAGCTCGTGCGCACCCGGAACCCGCAGTGCCGCACGGGAAACCGGGCCGAACTCGGGCCGCGGCTTCGGCAGCACCCAGTGCGGTGTCCGCTGGAAGACGAACACCCGACGCGCCGTCGCCGCGAGATCCGGCAGCATCTGCGCGGCCGAGGAGCCGGTGCCGATCACCGCGACGGCGCGGTCGCGCAGGTCCACACCGTGATCCCATTCGGCCGAGTGGAACGCGGGTCCGGCGAATTCCGCGCGACCGGGCAGATCGGGGATGTTCGGCCGGTGCAGTTGACCGACCGCGAAGACGACCACTTCGGCCATCGAGTAGTGACCGCACGCGGTGCCGAGTCGCCAGGATCCGGTGTCGTCGAGGTAGGTCGCCTCGGTGATGGCGACACCGAGGCGGAGATGCCGCGTTAAGCCGTGCTCGTCGGCCACCCGGCGCAGATACGCCAAGATCTCCCGCTGACCGGGGTAGCGCACGCGCCGGTCGCGGTAGGGCGCGCACGACAGCGAGTACAGATGCGAGGGCACATCGCACGAGCAGCCCGGAGAGGTGTTCTCGCGCCACACGCCGCCGACTTCGTGCCCCTTGTCGAAGATCAGGAAGTCCTCGATTCCGGCACGTTTCAGCGCGACTCCCATCGCGATGCCGCCGAATCCGGCGCCGATCACCGCGACCGCGCAGTCCAGCATTCGCTCAATCCTCCTCACTGTCGGATCGACCAGTAGACAACATCTAGCTACCTTGAGTCTTCGTCCAGCGCGAGGCGATGGATGGGAGTGATCGAGCACCGAATGCGCTACATCCCTTGCCTTGTCAGCAACGGTGCAACGACGAGCATTGACATGAGCCGCAACCTAGGATGCCCGACTATCTGATAGCACACATTTGGCTACCATCCGTACGCAGACCGGCCCGCGGAGCTGGCGGCGACTCGCCGCGCGCCGCTCACGAGGCAGACCCGTTCTTCGCCGACGCGCACGCCGAACCACGCGAGTCGGAAGCGGCCAAACGGATCCGCACGCCGCCCGGTCCGCGAGCAGTGCCGCGACTAGGCCATCGCCGCGGACGAACCGGACGGCCTGCGGGGCGGACCGACCCCGCGGAGCGAGTGCGCGATGGCCGCACTATCGTCCGGCCGCGCGGGACAGATCTCGGGAAGACGGATCCTGCGTGATTTCGCGCGAACGTGCTCTACTGGACGTATGAGCAACATCCCAGTCATCGTCGACCGGGCCGGATTGTGGGACGCCGAAGCCCTCAGTGACGTTGCGGCCACGACCTTTCCGCTGGCCTGCCCGCCCGACGCCAGCGCGGACGACATCGAGATCTACCTGACCGAGGTGCTGTCCGGCGAACGATTCGGCGAATACCTGACCGATCCCGCGCGGACGGTGCTCAAGGCGGTCGCGGGCGGCGACATCGTCGGCTACGCGATGCTGCACGCGGGCGATCCGGAGGACCCCGAGGTGGCGAGGGCCGTCGATCTGCGGCCGGTGCTCGAGATCAGCAAGATGTACGTCCTGCCCGGTCACCACGGCACGGGGGTTTCGACGGCGCTCATGCGTGCCGCGCTGGAGCGGGCACGCGAGGAGGGCTACGCGGGCGTGTGGCTCGGCGTCAACCAGGAGAACACCCGCGCCCAGCGCTTCTACGCCAAGCACGGCTTCCAGACGGTCGGCACCAAGACCTTCCCCGTCGGCAACCAGCTCCACCACGACTACGTGATGCGCTTGGTCTTCTGACCGCCGCGGGGCTCAGCGCACGAAATCGACAAGGGCGTCTTTGAATCCGGGATTCATCACGGCCAGCATGTGATCGCCGGGGACGACGACGCAGCGACCGTCCGGCAACGCGTCGGCGAGGCGCTCGGGTTCGGCGGCGAAAGGGTCCTCGGAGCCCGCGAGAACCAGCGCGGGGACGGTGACGTCGTCGAGCGTGCTGATCGGGCGGTCGTCGAGGCCGGTGACCACGGCGCGGATGGCATCCAGATCGGCGCGCACCGCGTCGGCGAGGACGCGGAACTGACGCGCCGCCCGTGACGCGCCCGCGCCGTCGCCGTTCATCGCGAGGCGAATCTCCTCGGGTTCCACCACCCGCCGGTCCACGCCGCCGCAGTCGAGCACACCCGAACCGATCCCGCCCACAGCGAGTTTCGCGACCCGCTCGTCGGCCGCGGCGACCAGCAGCGAGATCACTCCACCCATCGAATAGCCCACCTGCGCGACGTCGTCCAGGTCGAGTTCGTCGTAGAGCGCGCGCACGTCCCGCGCCATCGCCGACCACGAGTACCGCGCCGGATCGTGCGGCTTCTCCGAGCGCCCGTGCCCGCGCGCGTCCAGCGAGACGACCCGGTGTCCTGCGGCTTGCAGTGCGGCCACCACGCCCATGCTCATCCAGTTGGCGTTGGTATCGGCGACGACACCGTGCTGCAGCACCACCGTGCGACCTTCGCCGTCCCACACGCGGTAGTTCAGCTCCAGCCCGTCCCAGGTCTCGAACTTCGACATGTCCGGATCGTAGTCAGCCCAGCTATTGGTTGACATGTTCTGCATGTTCAGTCTTTACTGAACATATCGGCCATTGCCGAACAACCGTCGAAGGAGAACCATGTCCGCCGCGATCCTGACCGAAGGCCTCACCAAGCGCTACGGCAAGCACGTCGCACTCACCGACCTGAACCTGGAGGTCGCCGAGGGCGAGGTGTTCGGCTTCCTCGGGCCCAACGGCGCGGGCAAGTCCACCACCATCCGGATCCTGCTCGACCTGATCCGCCCGACGGCGGGCCGGGTCGAGGTGCTCGGCGTGGATCCCCGCGTCGGTGGCGCCGAACTGCGCGCGCACATCGGCTACCTGCCGGGCGAACTGGAGATCGAGGGCCGCAACACCGCAGGCGACCTGCTCGGCTTCCTCGCCGACCAGCGCGGCACCGTGGAACCCGGTCGCATCGCCGAGTTGGCCGATCTGCTCGATCTCGACCTGTCCAGGAAGGTCGGCGCGATGTCCAAGGGCAACAAGCAAAAGGTCGGCATCATCGCGGCATTCATGCACCGCCCCAAGCTGCTGATCCTTGACGAACCAACCTCGGGCCTGGATCCGCTTCTGCAGCAACGCTTTCTGACACTGGTCGGCGAGGCCAAGTCGAACGGTCAGACGGTCTTCATGTCCTCGCACATCCTCAGCGAGGTGCAGCAGACTGCCGACCGCGCCGTGATCATGCGGGCGGGCAGGCTGCTAGGCACCGAGAACGTCGAGGATCTGCGCCGCCGCTCCCCGCGCTCGGTGGAACTGGTCTTCGACGAGGACGTGTTCGCCGACGATTTCGCGAATCTGCCCGGTATCCGCGACCTCTCGGTGGTCGACCGGACGGTGCGCTGCACCACCGAGGGCGAGGTCGACGAGTTGTTCAAGACGGCGGCCAAATACCGAATGGTCAGCGTGCTCTCCACCGAACCGGACCTGGAGCAGATCTTCTTCAGCCTCTACGGCCGCTGAACCCTCCGACGAAACACTCTCACGCACAGGAGAACTCGAACATGACACGCTCGGTCTTCACCCAGACGCTGAAGGAACAGCGGCGCGGCCTGATCGGCTGGTCGATCGGACTGTCCATCGTCCCGATGATGTATCTGCCGTCCTACCAGTCGCTCCGGGACCAGGGCACGCTCGATATCGGGCAGAACGCGATGTACGACGCCATGGGTCTCAGCGATTTCGCCAGCGCCACCGGCTATCTCAACTCCACGGTGTTCTCGCTCATGGGTCTGCTGCTCATGGTGATCTTCGCGATCACCTTCGCCACCCGGTCGGTGACGCAGGAGGAGAACGGCATGCTCGATCTGCTGCTCGCCCAGCCGATCGGCCGGAAAAGCCTGCTGGCGCAACGGTTCGCGGCGCTCGCCGTGCAGACCGCGGTGGTGACCACGGTGCTGACGCTGAGCGTCCTCGCGGGCGCGAACAGCGGTGGCTTGAACATCGCCACCGGGCACATCGTGGCCGCGAGCGCGGGGCTCGGCCTGCTGAGCCTGCTGATCGGGGCCATCACCCTGATGCTCGGCGCGGCGACCGGAAAGCGCGCTCTGACATTGGGTTCCGCGGCGCTCGTGACGGTCGCGGGCTATCTGGCGAACAACCTCGGCGGGATGTTCGACGGGGGTGAGTGGCTGCGCAGGCTCTCACCGTTCTACTACGCCAACGGTGACTCGCCGCTGGTCAACGGCGCCAACCCCGTCCACCTGGCGGTGCTCGTCGCGCTGGCTGCGGTGGCTGTCGCGGTCGCGCTCGCCGCCTTCGAGCGCCGCGACCTCGCGGTGTAACCGCGGCGCACGGGGCGGGCCGACACGGTCCGCCCCGTTTTCCCGTTTCTCCGGAACGAAAGGGATACTCGACCGATGACCAGCACCGAACACGACCAGACCGCGCCAACGCCCGAACAGTTGGCGTTCGTCGAGGATTTCGCGCTCGTGCTCGAACGCATGGGTCTGGTCCGGATGACCGGTCGCGCGGCGGGCTGGCTGCTGGTGTGCGATCCGCCCGAACAGACCTTCGCCCAGATCGCCGACGCGCTGCAGGCGTCCAAAGGCTCGATCTCCAACTCGCTCAAGCAGTTGACCACCATGCGCTGGGTCGACAAGAGCTCCAAACCCGGAGACCGCAAGGACTACTACTCCATTCGGCCCGGCATCATGCCGGAGCTGATCCGCGCGCAGAGCAGCCAGTACACCGACCTGACCGCGATGACCGCGCGGGGGCTCGCGCTGTTCGAGGACCCGCACGGCG
This sequence comes from Nocardia amikacinitolerans, assembly GCF_900215415.1. Classification (NCBI taxonomy): domain Bacteria; kingdom Bacillati; phylum Actinomycetota; class Actinomycetes; order Mycobacteriales; family Nocardiaceae; genus Nocardia; species Nocardia amikacinitolerans. The sequence goes on from NZ_OBEG01000008.1 coordinate 209,991, forward strand.
AGCAGGCCGCGCGGGTCCTCGACATCCACGAGTTCTTCGTCTGGCTGAGCAAGGAGATGCCCGCCCTCGTCGACCGGTGGTACGCCGAGCACCGGTCCTGACCCGGCGGTCGAACGCTCAGGCCAGCATCTTGGCCCGCAGCGCGGCGATGTCGGCGTCGGTCAGGCCCAGGCCGTCGCGCGCGTACGCGTCGAAGCCGCCGTAGGTCTGGTTCACCTGATCGAAAGCGGCGTCCAGCCAAGCGGATCGCACGCCGTTGAGCGGATCGTCCGGTCCGGCATCGCGATACCGGTTGGACAGCAGATAGTCCTCGGTCACGGTGGCGCGATCGACGCCGAGCAGGGTCAGCAGCACCGCCGTTGCCCAGCCGGTGCGGTCCTTGCCCGCCGTGCAGTGGTAGAGCACGGCGCCGTCGTCGGTCTCGATGACGTCGCGCAGCACCGAGGCGAAGGCCGCGTTGGCGCCCGGTGCGGTGATGAACGCGCGGTACAGGTCGGTCCCGCCGGTGAGCGCGGTGATCAGCACCAGCGGCGGCGCGTGGCCGATGACGTCGTCCCAGTGCTCGACGGCGCCCGTTGGCACCCGGTCCGGCGCGATCGTCCGCTCGTAGCCGGTGCGCAGATCGGCGACGACGCGGACCCCGAGCTCGCCGAGCGCGGCCAGGTCGGCCGGCGTCGCGTTGCTGAGCTGCCCGGTGCGATAGACCAGACCGGTGCGCACGAGGCGACCGTCGACGGTGCGGTAACCGCCCACGTCCCTGGCGTTCTGGACGCTGTGCAAGCCGACCGATCGTTCGAACGCGGTGTCCGCGGCGACCACCGGGTCGGCCACGGCGGCACCGGCCACCGGGGTGAACGCGATGGCAAGACCGGTCGCGGCGGCGATCGAGGCGCGCAGGGCGCGATCCGAGGTCACGTCGACGAATTCCTTTCCTCGCGCCCGCCGAGGCGGGCGGTCGTGCGGTCGGCTCAGGCCGCGGCGGCCTCGAAACGGGACAGCGCCAGCAGACGCGAGATGGCGCGCAGGTACTTCTTGCGGTACCCGCCGTCCAGCATCTCCTGGGAGAAGATCTCGTCCAGCTTGGCGCCCGAGACGGTGACCGGGACGCTGGCGTCGTACAGGCGGTCGGCGAGCACCACGATGCGCAGCGCGACGGCCTGGTCGGTCACGGGGTGCACCCCGGAGATGAACACCGACGAGAGCCCGGAGATCAGCGCGCCGTACTTGGACGGGTGCAGGGTGCTCAGGTGCTTCAGCAGGGCGTCGAAGTCGTCGAGGGTGGAACCCGGTGTGGCAGCGGCTCGTTCGGCGAGCACGTCGGGCGAGGTCGGCTCCGGCGCGGGCGGCAGGTCGCGGTGCCGGTAGTCCGGTCCGTCGACGCGCACGGCCTCGAAGATCGCGCCGAGCTTCTTGATCTCGCGCATGAAATCCTGCGCGGCGAAACGCCCTTCGCCCAGCTGGCCGGGCAGGGTGTTGGAGGTGGCGGCGATCGAAACGCCGCGGGCGGACAGCTCGGTCAGCAGGCGCGAGACCAGCATGGTGTCGCCCGGATCGTCGAGCTCGAATTCGTCGATGCACAGCACGCTGTTGCCCGCGAGCCGCTCGACGGCGTTGTTGAACCCGAGCGCGCCGACCAGGTTGGTCAGCTCGCCGAAGGTGCCGAAGGATTTCGGCGCGGGCGCGCTGTGGAAGATCGAGGCGAGCAGGTGTGTCTTGCCGACGCCGAAGCCACCGTCGAGGTAGAGGCCGGCGCCGCTGACCTGCTTCTTCTTGCCGAACAGACCCTTCTTGCCCGCGGCCTTGTGGATCTTGGCCACCTCGCCGGCGAAGTCCTCGGCCTTGCGCACGGCCGCGGCCTGGCTGGGCTCCTTCGGGTCCGGGATGTAGGAGGCGAAACTGACCTCGTCGAACATGGGCGGAGGCACCATTTGGGCGACGAGCTGGTCCGCCGGAACCTCCGGATGGCGATCGACAAGGCGTTCTTGCATGGACGAAGCCTAATGACGTGGTGTGATGTGACTTCATGCAGCGTATCCACAATGCGATCCAGCTCACAGAGCTGAGTCGCGAAGACCTCGCCATGCTCTACGCCTATCCCTTCGACCTCCAGGCCCCTTGGGTCCGCGCGAATTTCGTCGCCAGCATCGACGGCGCCGCGACCAGCGAGGACGCGACCGCGGGCCTCGGCACCCCGGCCGACAAAACGGTGTTCATGCTCCTGCGCGAGCTCGCCGACGTGGTCCTGGTCGGGGCGGGCACCGTCCGCGCGGAGAACTACGGCGGCGCGCGCACCAGCGCGACCCGCCGCAGGGAGCTCTACGACCGCGGGCTCGGCGGGCATCCGGACGGGGCGCCGCCGCCGATCGCGGTGGTCACCGCCAGCGCCGCCCTGGAACCGGGCTGCCGCCTGTTCACCGACACCGCGGTGCCGCCGCTGATCATCACCACCAGCATCGCGCCCGCCGACCGCAAGCTGGCACTCGCCGAAGCGGGCGGCGTGGTGATCGAGGCGGGCGGCGTCGCGGTGACGCCGAAGGGCCTGCTCGCGGCGCTCGCCGAGCGCGGGCTGACCCGGGTGCTGTGCGAGGGCGGGCCGCACCTGTTCGGCGAACTGCTGGAGGCCGACGCGATCGACGAGCTGTGCCTGACCACCGCGCCGGTGCTGGTCGGCGGCACCGCGCGGCGAATCTCGCTGTCCGCGCACGAGTTCCGGATGCCGATGGAGCGCAGGCACATCGTGCTCGACACCGACGGCACGATGCTGACCCGATGGGCCCGTCGGTGAAACACGGCTTCGAACCTGGCAGGCTGTAGCGCATGCGCTGGACTCGAGCCGCCGTGCTGGCCTCGGCACTGTCGATGATGATCGCCGGATGCGGTGCGGGCCCGTCCGATCGTCCCGTCGTCGCCGTCGAGCATCCGGCCGTCGGCGGCGCGGAGACCTCGGCGTCGACCCCGCCCCCGCCGCCGAACGCCGAGGTGCCCAAGACCGACCTGAGCTGGCGCGAGTGCACGAAGCCGACCCTCGATCTGCTCGGTCTCGGCCCCGCCCCCGCGGGTCTGGTGCTGGAGTGCGCGGAGTATTCCACGCCGATCGATGCCGCGGGCAGCGTGCTCGGCAGCTTCCGCACCGGCGCGATGCGGGCCCGTCTCGCCCAGACCCCGACCGATGTCGCACCGCTGGTGCTGACCTCGGGCACGGACCGCTCCTCCACCGCGACGCTCGCCGGCTTGGCCGTCGGGCAGGCGAGCGCGCTGCTCGGCGCGCGCCCGATCGTCGCGGTGGACCGGCGCGGCCTCGGCACCTCCCAGCCGATCGACTGCCTGCCGCCCGACATCCGGCGCGGCCTCGCGGACAACGCCCAGTTCGGTCCCGACGCGGCCGATCCGGTGCAGGCGGTGGCCGCGCTGAGCCGGGAGGCCACCATCTCCTGCCGCGATTTCCTGCAGCCCTACGAGGGCACCTTCGACGCGCCGCACGCGGCCGACGACATCGAACAGCTGCGCAGGCAGTGGCAGGTCGAGCACATCGACCTGCTCGGCACCGGCAACGGCGCGCGGGTCGCGCTCAGCTACGCGCGCAAGTTCGGAGATCACCTGGCGCGGCTCGCGCTCGACTCCCCCGAGGCCGTCGGCGCCGACTCGGTGACCGCCGAGGAGCACCGCCTGCAGGGCGCGGAGGCGGCGCTCACCGCGTTCGCCCAGCGCTGCACCGGGCTCGGCTGCTCGCTCGGGCCCGACCCTCGCGCGGCGATCACCGACCTGGTGCGCAGGGCCGGCGAGGGCGGTCTCGGCGACATCTCCGCCAACGCGTTGCTCACCACGATCAGCGGCTTCCTCGGGTCGCCGCGCGCCGATCAGGCCAACCGGATCACCGAACTGGCCGACGCGCTCTCGGCGGCTGGGCGCGGCGACCGGGCCGCGCTCGGCAACCTGGTGTTGCGCGAATCGGCGGCAACCGCCAGCGACGGCCAGTTCGTCAACCGCTGCACCGACATTCAGCAACCGCCGACCCCAACCAAGGCGACCGAGCTGACGGCGGCATGGGGCCAGAAGTACCCGGTGTTCGGCCGGAGCGCGGCGATCGCGCTGATGGGCTGCTCGGCGTGGCCGGTCGCCGGCACACCGCCGCTGCCGGAGAAATTCACCCTTCCGGTGCTGGTGCTCGGCGGTATCGCCGACCCGGTGGTCGGCAACGGCGGTCAGGCCTCGGTGACGGGCGCGCTCGGCGCCGCGGGCGCACGTCACGCGTCGACGACCTGGCAGGGCTGGGGGCACCCGGTGTTCACCCACTCGGGCTGCGCGCAGCGACTGCTGCTCGACTACCTGAAAGAGGCGCGGCTGCCGCAGGACGGCAGCGCCTGTCCGGCCTGAACGCGCCGGTCATAGCCTGATTGCATGGGCTGCGTCGCCGCGCCGAGACATATCCCGGCAACCTATCCGCCGCCCATCCGGTGTACCGTGCCCCAGTGTTACTTCGACAGCTCGAGCCCCGCACCGCTCGCACCACCGCCGAGGTGATCAAGTTCGCACTCTGGCCGCTGGCGGTCATGACGGTGCTGAATAGGGTATTCATCAAGGCTGTCAACGGGTTCATCACCGACGACTACAAGCCGGTCTACAACGCCTCGCTGGCCTTCCTCAACGGCCGCCCGGTCTACACCGCCAACTTCGATTCGGTGGACCCGCACTACCTGTATCCGCCGGGCGGCACGCTGCTCATCGCGCCCATCGCGCTGATCGATCCGGAGAAATCGCGTTGGTGTTTCATCCTGCTGAACGCCGCCGCGATCCTGCTCGCCTGGTATCTGCTGCTTCGACTGTTCAAGTACACGCTGAAGTCGGTGGCCGCGCCCGCGCTGCTGCTGGCCATGTTCATGTCCGAGACGGTCATCAACACACTGGTCTTCACCAATGTCAACGGCTGCATCCTGCTGGCCGAGCTGCTGTTCCTGCACCTGTTGCTCGCGCGGCGCGATCTGTGGGCGGGCGCGATACTCGGAGTGAGCATCACCGTGAAACCCACGCTGGCGCCGCTGGTGTTGGTCGCGGCGGCGCGCGGGCAGTGGAAGGTGTTCATCACCGCCATCGGTGTGCCGATCGCGCTCACCGCGATCGCCTGGCCGCTGCTGAAGGACCCTGAGCAGTTCTTCACCAGGACGCTCCCCTACCTGCTGGAGACCAGGGACTACTTCAACAGCGCGATCGCGGGCAACGCCGCCTACTACGGTCTGCCGGACGCGTTGACCTGGGGCATCCGCCTCACCATGGCCGGTCTGGTGGCGATTTCGCTGTGGATCCTCTACCGCTACTACCGCGAAGACGAGCTGTTCTTCGTCACCACGTCGTCGGGTGTGCTGCTCACCGCGGAGTTCCTGCTGACCGGCCTCGGCCAGATGTACTACTCGATGATGCTGTTCCCGTTCCTGATGTCGGTGGTGCTGCGCAACTCCGTGCTGCGCAACTGGCCCGCCTGGCTGGCGATCTTCGGGTTCATGTCCTACGACAAGTGGCTGTCGGACCGCTGGCAGAGCTTCGGACGCAACCTCGAGTACCTGCGCATCACGTTCGGCTGGGGTCTGCTGCTCATCGTGGTGTTCTGCGTGCTCGGCGATCGCTATCTGGCCGCCCGCCGGGAAGGCCGCCTGCCGTTCGGCATCGATCCCGTGTGGATGCGGACCGCGCCCGACAGTCGTCACGGCGCCGAGGCGGATGTGGCGGACGAGTCCGTCGCGGCCACCGCCGACCGAGCGCAGGCCCCGGCTTCGCCCAGGTCAGCCAACGGGTCGGCGCCCGCCGAGGAGAAACGTATTAGCGTGGAGCAATGAGTTCCGACGCCGAAACGTCTCTACCCGCGCCACGACTCCAGCTGACGCCGCAGCAGTGGCGCGCCAAGCTGGATCCCGAGGAATACGCGGTGCTGCGCGAGGCCGCGACCGAACGACCCTTCACCGGTGAGTACACCGACACCAAGACCGAGGGCGTGTACAGCTGTCGCGCCTGCGACGCCGAATTGTTCCGCAGCACCGAGAAATTCGAGTCGCACTGCGGGTGGCCATCGTTCTTCGATCCGGCGAAATCCGACGCGGTGATCCTGCGTTCGGACAATTCGCTGGGCATGCACCGGGTCGAAGTGCTGTGCGCGAATTGCCACAGCCACCTCGGCCACGTGTTCGAGGGCGAGGGCTATCCCACGCCCACCGACCAGCGCTATTGCATCAACTCCATCGCTCTGCGGCTGCACCCCTCGGACAGCGCAGCCGGGTAGCCGACCGAACGCTCAGCGCAGAATACGGGTCCGAGGACCTGCCGTGCATGCCCCGAATCCTCGGGGCATGCGGGGTGTTCGCCGCGTCCGGGCCCGGTCGGCAATCGAGCGGGTCGGGCCCGACCTCGTCCAGGCGCCCGTCGGCGCTCAGGGCAGCGCGGCGATGAGCTTGTCGACCTCGACTCGCGGACCGGTGAAGAACGGCACCTCTTCGCGAACGTGCAGGCGCGCCTCGGTGGCTCGCAGGTCGCGCATGAGATCCACGATCCGGTGCAGTTCCGGCGCCTCGAAGGCGAGGATCCACTCGTAGTCGCCGAGCGCGAACGAGCTCACGGTGTTGGCGCGCACGTCCGGGTAGCCGCGGGCGGCCTTGCCGTGGTCGGCCAGCATCTTGCGACGGTCCTCGTCGGGCAGCAGGTACCACTCGTAGGAGCGCACGAACGGGTACACGCAGATGTAGTTGCCCGGGTCCTCACCGGCCAGGAACGCCGGGATGTGGCTCTTGTTGAACTCCGCGGGGCGGTGCAGCGCCACGTTGCTCCACACCGGGGCGCTGGCCCGGCCGAGTTCGGTGGTCCTGCGGAAGTCCGCGTACGCCGCCTGCAGGTCCTCGACCCGCTCGGCGTGCGTCCAGATCATGAAGTCGGCGTCGGCGCGCATGCCCGCCACGTCGTAGATACCGCGCACCACCACGTCGCGCTCGGCGAGCCCGTCGAAGAACGCGCGCGCCTCCTTGACGGCCGCCTCGCGGTCCTCGCCAAGCACGCCCGGCTGCACCTGGAACACCGAGAACATCAGGTAGCGGATGGTGGAGTTGAGAGCTTGATAGTCGAGTCGCGCCATGTTTCCTATCGTGCCACTGGGGTGGATTCACTCGACCGCGCGGGGCGGCGGAGACGTGGTGGTCGACGCCCTCCTGGCCGACGCCGTGCTATTGGGTGCCGATGGGCCGAGTCACGACTTCGGGCGGGCACACCCGAGACGGCGGGCTCATCGACGTCAGCCCGCCCGCACCTCGTGGCGGCACGATCAGGCCAGAGATTCGGCGATGCGGCGCGCGGCGTTCTCCCCGGAGGCGACGCAGGCCGGGACGCCGACGCCGTGCAGGTATCCGCCTGCCAGCGCGAGGCCGTCGAGATCGGCTGTGGCGGACTCGATCTCGGCGATGCGGTCGACGTGGCCGACGGCGTACTGGGCCAGACCGCCCGGCCAGCGCTGCACGATCGCCTCTTCGGGATCGATGACCGCGCCGGTGACGGTGGCCAGGTCTTCGGTGGCGGCGGCGATCAACTCGGCGTCGGACCAGGACAGCGGGGCGTCGTCGCCGAACTTGCCGAACGAGGCGCGCACCAGCGCGGTCTTGCGCTCGGCCAGGTGCGGCCACTTGCGACTGGACAGCGTGAAGGCCTTGGCGCGCAACGATTCTCCGGTCGCCACCAGGATGCCGGAGTTGTCCGGCAGCGCGGTGTCCCTTGGCAGCGACAGCGCGACGACGACCGAGGAGGACAGCTCGATCCCCGCGGCCGCGTCCGCCGCGCGCGGCGCGACATAGCGCAGCAACCTGGCGGTGACCGGCGCGGGGGTGGCGAGCACCACCGCGTCCACCAGACCGAGCGGATCGAGGACCCAGCCGCCGGTGGCGCGGGCGAGCCGGGTGGCGGGTGTGGCGGTGACGAAGCGGGCGGCCGCGGCCTCCGCCAGCGCGTCCAGCAGCACCCGGTACCCGTCGCGGATGCCGCCGAAGACCGGGGCGTCCGACGGCGGCGGCAGCGCGGCGGCCACGGCGTGGGTGAGGCTCGGCGCGCCCGCGTCCAACGCGGCGGCCAGGCCGGGCAGGGCGGCGCGGACACCGATGGAGCGGGAGCTGCCCGCGTAGACCCCGCCGAGCAGCGGGTCGACGCTGCGCTCGGCGACCTGTGCGCCGAACCGGTCGGCGACCAGGCTGTACACGTCCAGGTCGGCGTCCGGGTACCAGGTCAGTGCGCGCTGGGGTTCGGCGGCGACCCGCGCCAGCGTGTCCTCGTCGACCAGGCCGCGCAGCGACTCGGCGTCGGAGGGAATGCCCATGAGGGTGCGCGGCGGCAGCGGGTGCGCCTCGCCACCTGCCCAGACGAGGGGACGCCGCCCGGCGGGTGTCACCAGCTGGTCGGTCAAGCCGAGTTCGCCGAGCAGCGCGGGCACTTCCGGCCTGCGCCCGACGAACGCCTCCGCCCCCAGATCCAGTGGCTCGCCGCCCATTTCACCGGTGTGCAGGATGCCGCCGAGCCGTTCTGCGCGATCGAGCACCACGATGTCGGCGTCCGCGCCGAGCCGCGTGCGCAGCCGGTACGCCGCAACGAGACCACTGATCCCACCGCCGACAATCGCGATCCTCATGCTTGCGACGGTATCCCGTTCGCCGCCCGTTTCCGCCGCCGCCCCGCTGTCCGCTTCGTCACGCCCGGCGGCCGCGACACCCACAGGCCCGCTCGCGCGCCGCAGATCCGCGCCGCCATTACGTCGAGCAACGGCGCAGGCCAATGGGACGGGTTCTAGAGTTCGTGGACGAGCTCGACCAGAGCGGTGAGCACACCCGGGTCGGTGTCCGGCAGAACACCGTGGCCAAGGTTGAAGATGTGGCCCGCGGCGCCCATCGTGATGGCCTGATCTGCCTCGCGGGCGATCCGCCTTGCCTCGGCTTCGACGGCCTCGGGACCGGCGAAGAGGATGGCCGGATCCAGGTTGCCCTGCAAGGCTTTTCCGGCGCCGACGCGGCGGACCGCCTCGGTCAGCGGGACCCGCCAGTCGACGCCGACCACGTCGGCGCCCACCTCGCCCATGGCGCCCAGCAATTCGCCGGTGCCGACGCCGAAGTGGATGCGCGGCACGCCCGCGTCGGCGATCTCGGCGAAGACCCGCTCGGAGTGCGGCAGCACGAAGGTGCGGTAATCGGCCAGCGACAGCGCGCCTGCCCAGGAGTCGAACAGCTGTACCGCGTCCACGCCGGCGGCCAGCTGCGCCTGCAGGAACACGATGGTGATGTCGGTGAGCGCGCCGAGCAGTTCGTGCCAGGTCTTGGGGTCGGCGTGCATCATCGCCTTGGTGCGCTCGTGGTGCTTGCTCGGCCCGCCCTCGACCAGGTACGAGGCCAGGGTGAACGGCGCGCCAGCGAAACCGATCAGCGGGGTCTGGCCGAGCGCGTCGGTGAGCAGTCGCACGCCTTCGGTGACCGCGTGCACCTCCTCGGGCCGCAGCCGGGGCAGCGCGCGCACGTCGTCGTGGGTGCGCACCGGCGCGGCGACGACGGGGCCGACGCCGGGCACGATGTCGAGGTCGATACCGGCCGCCTTGAGCGGAACGACGATGTCGGAGAACAGGATCGCCGCGTCGACGCCGTGCCTGCGGATCGGCTGCATGGTGATCTCGCACACCAGCTCCGGGTCGAAGCAGGACTCCAACATGCCGATGCCCGCGCGCAGTTCGCGGTACTCGGGCAGCGAACGTCCGGCCTGGCGCATGAACCACACCGGGCGCCGACTCGGGGTGGCGCCGGTGGCGGCGGCCAGGAACGGGGCGTCGGTCAACCGGCGGCGAGTGTAGGTGCTCATCACCGCTATCGTATGCGCGCCCGGCGGGCGGCAACGGACCGGCCGAACCGGGCCGTCGCGGGCACTGAGCGGCGCGCCTCCGCCCACGCCGGGTGCACAAGGTCTACCGTCGCTTTTGTGACACCGCTCGACTTCCGCGACGGCGCCGCACCGACCGAAGGCCCCCAAGGCGAACCTGCTCCATTTCGCGCCGCGGTCGAGGCGATGGGCACCGCAACTGTGCATCCTCGGATCGAGCTCGCGCCCATCCGGCCGCCGCAACGCCTCGCGCCGTTCTCCTACGCCGTCGGCGCCGAAGTCAAACATCTCGAGACGCCCGTGGTTCCGGTCGATTCCGAGGGTGACGCGTTCGGCAGGCTGATCCTTTTGCACGACCCGGACGGCGACGACGCCTGGCACGGGGTGTTCCGTCTGGTGGCCTACATCCAGGCCGACATCGACGCCGCGCTCGCCACCGACCCGCTGCTTCCAGAGGTGGCCTGGAGCTGGCTCGTCGACGCGCTCGAGTCGCGGACCGAGCCGTTCACCGCGCTCGGCGGCACCGTCACCTCGACGAGTTCGGTGCGCTACGGCGACATCGCGGGCCCCCCGCGCGCCCACCAACTGGAGCTGCGCGCCTCGTGGACCGCGCTCACCACGGAGATGCGTCCGCACGTCGAAGCGTTCTGCGAGGTACTGGCCTATTCGGCGGGTCTGCCGCCCGCGGGAATCACCCATCTGCGCCCGCAGTCGTATACCAGCAACGACCACAACTGACCACAACGTAAAGTTCAGGTCTATGCCGGTAGGAGACCAGCCCGAAGACGGGCGCGCGGGAGACAGCACAGCGGAACCTCTGCTCGCCCCCGTCGATGGAGTGCCGCCGGTTCTGGCCACCGCGGACGAGGTCGCCGCGGCGGCGGCGAAGCTGGCGACGGGCACCGGTCCGCTCGCGGTCGACGCCGAACGCGCCTCGGGCTTCCGTTACTCCGCGCGGGCCTACCTGATCCAGCTGCGCCGTGCGGGCGCGGGCACCTTCCTGATCGACCCGATCCCGGTGACGGACGCGCTCGCGCCGCTGGCCGAGGCGATCAACGACCTGGAGTGGGTGCTGCACTCGGCCGATCAGGATCTGCCGGGACTCGCGGAACTGGGGCTTCGTCCCGCGCGGTTGTTCGACACCGAACTCGGCGGCAGGCTGGCCGGATACGAGCGGGTCGGGTTGGCCGCGATGGTCGAGAAGCTGCTTGGACGGGCGCTGCGCAAGGGCCACGGCGCCGCCGACTGGTCGACCCGCCCGCTGCCCGCCGACTGGCTCAACTACGCCGCGCTGGACGTGGAGCTGCTGCTGGAGCTGCGCGCCAAGGTCGCCGCCGACCTGGAGGTGCAGGGCAAGACCGATTGGGCGGCACAGGAATTCGAGCACATCCGCACCACCGAACCGCCCGCGCCCAAGGCCGACCGCTGGCGGCGCACCTCCGGCATCCACACCCTGCGCCGCGCGCGTCAGCTCGCCGTCGTGCGCGAGCTGTGGACGACGCGGGACGCGCTGGCCCGCGCCCGTGACGTCGCGCCCGCGCGCATCCTGCCCGACTCGGCCATCGTCTCCGCGGCGACCGCCGACCCGCGCACCATCGCCCAGCTGCGCGCGCTGCCGGTGTTCGGCGGCCCGCGCCAGCGCCGGTATTCGCGGGAATGGCTCGGCGCCATCGATCGCGCCCGCGCGCTGCCGGACAGCGAGCTGCCGCCGCTGACCCAACCGTTCGACGGTCCGCCCCCGCCGAACCGCTGGGAGCGCCGCGACCCGATCGCCGCGGCCCGCCTGGCCCGCGCCCGCGCCGCGATGGGCGAGCTCTCGCTCGAGCACGCCATCCCGGTCGAGAACCTGCTCTCCCCCGACCTGGTCCGCAGACTGTGCTGGGACGGACTGCCGGAATACGATCGCGGCGACACCGCCGAGCTCGCGGCCGCGGTCGACGGGTTCCTCAAGTCCGGCGGGGCCAGGCCTTGGCAGCGCGAACTCGCCGTTCCTCGCCTCACCATCGCGCTGGCACCGACGCCCGCCTGATCCTGCCCAGCCGAAGGTGCCCACCCGACGCCAATCGGGGCCGCTCGAGCTCGCCGTCTCCGGCTCGCCGCCGCACTCGCGCCGCGTCCGCGTGATCCGCGCCCGCCATGACAGCGCACGCTCGCCGTCCCCCACTAGCGCCGCGTGGGTGCTGACAACCGCCTGGGATCCGGCGCGCGGACGTCGGCGCGATCAGTAGCCATAGCGCCCGCCGCGCGCCCGTGTTCGCCGCTGACGCGGCGCGAACTGGCCAGCCGCAGGGGAGTGTTCCGACGAGTCGGCGTTCCGCCCGTGCTGCCGATCGGCTACTGCTCGGCAGAGCGCGTGTGAACGTTCCCGTGCGCGAGAACGCGCCCCGCGCTCGGTGGTCCGAGGCAGGGCGCGCGGAGATCGCGGGACGTCAGTTGGCGTCGAGCCAGCCGGTGATGCGCCGGGCGATGTCTACGGGGGTGAGGCCGAGTTCCTCGTGGACCTGGTTGCGCGAGGCGTGGTCGAGGAACTGCTGCGGGACGCCGAGGTCGCGGGTGGGGACGTTCAGACCGGAGGAGCGCAGGCGGGCCGAGACGGTCGAGCCGATGCCGCCGTGCAGGCCGCCGTCCTCGAGGGTGACCACCAGGCGGTAGTTCTCCGCGAGCTTCACCACGGTGTCGGAGACCGGCAGCACCCAGCGCGGGTCGATGACGGTGACCGAAACACCTTCCGGCGCAAGCAGATCCGCGACTCGCAGCGCCGTCTCGGCGAACGAGCCGACCGCGACGACCAGCACGTCACCGCGCTGCGCCTGCGCCGAGCCGCCCTCGGCGTCGGGCAGCCGAAGCACGTCAACGCCGTCGAGACGTTCGACCGCCGGGATGTCCTCGGTCACACTGCCCTTCGGGAAGCGCAGCGCCGTCGGCCCGTCGTTCACGGCCAGCGCCTCGCCGAGTTCCTCGCGGAGGGTGGCGGCGTCGCGCGGGGCGGCGACCCGGATGCCGGGGATGATGCCGAGCAGCGACAGGTCCCACATGCCGTTGTGGCTCGCGCCGTCGGAGCCGGTGATGCCCGCGCGGTCGAGCACCACGGTGACGGGCTGCTTCAGCAGCGCCACGTCCATCAGCAGCTGATCGAAGGCGCGGTTGAGGAAGGTCGAGTAGATCGCGACCACCGGGTGCAGACCGCCGAGCGCGAGACCGGCCGCCGACGCCATGGCGTGCTGTTCGGCGATGCCGACGTCGAACATGCGGTCCGGGAACCGCTCGCCGAACGCGGCGAGACCGGTTGGGCCCGGCATCGCGGCGGTGATGGCGACGATGTCGTCGCGCTGCTCGGCGTGCGCGATCAGTTCCTCGGAGAACACCGAGGTCCAGCCGACCGCCTTCGGACCGCCGACGGGACGTCCGGTCAGCGGGTCGATGGGGTCGCACGCGTGCATCTGGTCGGCGACGTGGTTCTCGGCGGGCGCGTAGCCGCGGCCCTTCTGGGTGACCGCGTGCACCACCACCGGACCGCCGAAGTCCTTGGCGCGGCGCAGCGCCGCTTCCATGGCGGCGACGTCGTGGCCGTCCACCGGGCCGACGTACTTGAGCCCGAGATCGCTGAACAGCTCCTGCGGGCTCACGGCGTCCTTGATGCCCGCCTTCACCGCGTGCACCATTGAGTAGGCCGACTCGCCCACCCGCGGAATGCTCTTGAGAATCCGCTTGCCCGCGTCCAGCGCGACCTCGTAGGCGGGCTGGGTGCGCAGCGCGGTGAGCCGCTCGGCGAGGCCGCCGATGGTCGGCGCGTAGGAGCGGCCGTTGTCGTTGACGACGATCACCACCGAGCGGTCCGGCGCGGCGGCGATGTTGTTCAGCGCCTCCCAGCACATGCCGCCGGTGAGTGCGCCGTCGCCGACGATCGCGACGACGTGCCTGCCCTGCCCGGTGAGCTGGAACGCCTTGGCCAGCCCGTCGGCGTACGACAGCGCCGCGGAGGCGTGCGAGGACTCCACCCAGTCGTGTGGGCTCTCCGCGCGGCTCGGGTAGCCCGACAGGCCGCCCTGCTTGCGCAGACCGTCGAACTGGTCCTTGCGGCCGGTGAGGATCTTGTGCACGTAGGCCTGGTGGCCGGTGTCGAAGATCAACGGGTCGGCGGGCGAATCGAAGACCCGATGCAGCGCGATGGTCAGTTCCACCACGCCGAGGTTCGGTCCTAGGTGACCGCCGGTGGCGGCGACCTTCTGCACCAGGAACTCGCGGATCTCCTCCGCCAGCTCCTTCAGCTCGGCCACATTCAGCCGGCGCAAGTCTTCGGGCGTGTCGACCCGGGAAAGCACTCCCACCTGAACTCGCTCCCTCCGGATTTCGCTTCTGATCCGATCAGTCTACGAAAGCGGTGACACTGCCTCTTTCCGACAACTGCCTGTCACCAGCCGACTTCGTCGTGACATGTGAGACTGGACACGCGCGAGCCGGACGAAACGTCCGGCCGTGGGCTCCACGGTACCCGTCGGCCGCGCGCGGTCCGACGGAGTCCGGCCGAAGTTCGCGCGCGTCGGCGGCGAACGGCCATACAGTGGTCGGGTGGCCGAGCCCGAGCCAGCGGTTCCGCGAACGACCGATTCCGGTGTGGTGGCACGCATCGTCGCCGAGGTGTACGCCGAGTGCCTGGCCGATCGGTCCGGCGAGCCTGCCGATTACATTCCCGAACTCGCCGCGGTGCAACCCGATTCGTTCGGCCTGTGCCTGGCCACCGCCGACGGGCGGGTGTACGGCGCCGGTGACGTGCACGCTCCCTTCACCATCCAGTCGATCTCCAAGCCGTTCACCTACGCGCTGGCGCTGGCCGATCGCGGACCGGCCGCGGTGGCCGAGCGGATCGACGTGGAGCCCTCCGGCGAAGCGTTCAACGAGATCAGCCTGGACCCGGTGACCGCTCGTCCGCGCAACCCGATGATCAACGCGGGCGCCATCACCGCCGCCGCACTGATCGACGGTCGCGACGCCGCCGAGAAGTTCGAGCGGGTTCGCCGCTGCTACTCCCGTTTCGCCGGGCGCGAGCTGCGGGTGAACGAGGCCGTCTACGCCTCCGAGGCGCGCACCGGCTATCGCAACCGCGCCATCGGCTACATGCTGCGCTCGTTCGGCGTCATCGACTCCGATCCGGACGAGGCGGTGGACCGCTACTTCCGGCAGTGCTCGATCGACGTCACCTGCCACGACCTCGCCGTGATGGCCGCGACACTGGCCAACAACGGCGTGAATCCGCTGACCAGGGAGCGGGCCCTGTCGAGCACGCTGGCCGAGCAGGTGCTGAGCGTGATGACGACCTGCGGGATGTACGACGCGGCGGGCGAGTGGGTGAGCACCGTCGGCATGCCCGCCAAGAGCGGTGTCGGCGGCGGCATTCTTGCGGTGCTGCCCGGGCAGATCGGGATCGCCGTCTACTCCCCTCGCCTGGATCGACACGGCAACAGTGTGCGCGGTGTCGCGGCGTGCCGGGCGTTGTCGCGGCGGCTGGAATTGCACTTCCTGCACGTCACCAGGTCGGCGCGCACCGCGATCCGCGCCGACTACACGGTGGTGGAGGTGCCGTCCAGGACGCGGCGCAGCACCGGGGAGATCGCCGTGCTCGACGAGCACGGACACCGGGCCAGGGTCTACGAACTGCACGGGGATCTGCTGTTCGCGGGCGCCGAGGGCGCGGTGCGCGCGATCGAGGCGCGGGCAGGCGGACTGGACGCGCTGGTGATCGACCTGCGCCGGGTGGGTGAGGTCAGCGCGATCGCGGTGACCATGCTCGACGAGCTGCGACGCGAGCTGGCCGCGACCGGGTGCCTTGTCGCGCTGGTGGACCCGGACGCCAAGCTGGGACGCCTGATCTCGAGCGTGGACCCGGCCGACCCGCGCGGCCGCGTCTTCGTCGACCGCGACACCGCCACCGAGTGGTGCGAGGACATCGTGCTCGCCCGCCACCGTCCCGCCGACGAACCGGAGTGCACGTCGATCACGGTCGCGGAGCATCCCGCGCTCGCCGCGCTCACCCCCGAGTCCAGGGCGCGACTGGCGGCGGATTTCGAGGTGCGCACCATCGCCCGTGGCGAGGTCATCGCCCGCCGCGGCAGCGGCCGTTCCGGGCTGTATCTGATCCTGGAGGGCCGGGTCCGGCTCAGCTTCGAAGGCGCCGACGGGCGCACCCACCGGCTGGTCACGCTCTCGGCGGGCATGTCGTTCGGCGAGATCCCGATGCTGGTCGGGACGCCGTTCGTGAACGAGGCGCGAGCCGAGACCGGCGTCCGCGTCGCCGTGCTGAGTCCCGCCCGCTTCGACGTGCTCGCTCAGCGCGCGCCGCAGCTGAAGCTGGCGCTCCTGGAACGGCTCGCGGCGGGCGCGTACGCGCAGATGGACGCCGCCGTGCGGGCGATCGCGGTACGCGGTGGGGACTATTGAGCCGTTTCCACCGTTGAGCCACCGAGCAGGACCGACACCACCGAGCGAGCGAGGAGCGCAGCCACGTGAGCAAGAAGAAGTCCGACACCGGCACGGTCACCACCTTCGGGCAGGGCAGTGTGCGCGCCACCCCGGATCTGATGCGCGTCACCATTTCCATCGAGACGAGGGCGAGCAAGGTCGCGCTGGCCTACGGGCAGGCGGGCGAGCGGGTCGCGGCGGTCACCGCGGCGCTGCGCGGCAACGGCGTCGCCGACGCGGACATCGCCACCGGCGGGCTGTCGGTGCGCACCGAGACGGTGTGGACCGAGGGACAGGGCAACCGCATCGCGGGCTATCTCGCGACCGCCGATCTGACGGTGGCGCTGCGCGACATCGACGCCGAAGCGGGGGCCGACACCGGACCCGCGACGATCATCGCCGACGCGGTGGAGGCGGGCGGCGACGACGTCCGGCTCGGCGGGCTCACCCTCACCTTCGCCGATCAGGCCGGGTTGCTCACGCGGGCCCGCGACGCGGCATGGGACAACGCGCTGGCCAAGGCCGAGCAGTACGCCGCGCGGGCGGGCCGGACGCTGGGCTCGGTGCTGGAGATCACCGAGAACGCCGCGTCCGCACCGCCGTTCGCGCCGCGGATGCGCGCCATGTCCGCGCCGGTGGGCGAGGTCGCGTTCGCCGCCGCGGTGCCGGTCGAGCTCGGCGAATCGGAGGTGTCGGCGAGCGTGCGCGCCACCTGGGAATTGGACTGACGCAGCGACGGATTCGCCGCGATCGGCGCGCGGGCGACCCTATAGTGAAGGCGCGCGGCGGACCCGGCGCCGCGGGTCAGGAGCCGCCATGTCCTTCGTGCTCGTCGACCGGCCGCGGCCGCACGTCGCGCTGGTGACGCTGAACCGGCCGGAGCGGATGAACGCCATGGCCTTCGACGTGATGATCCCGCTGCGCGAGGCGCTCGAGCAGGTGAGCGCCGACAACGAAGTCCGCGTGGTGGTGCTCACCGGTGCGGGGCAAGGCTTCTGCTCGGGCGCCGACCTGCAGGGCGCCGGGCGGGTGCCGAACACCGCGGGGCTCACGTCCACCACCGTCGCGCGCCGCTCGATGGACCTGCTCAACGACGTGATGATCACGCTGCGCCGGATGCACCAGCCGGTGATCGCGGCGGTCAACGGCGCGGCCATCGGCGGCGGGTTCTGCCTGAGCGTCGGCGCCGACATCCGCATAGCGGGCGAGGACGCCTATTTCCGCGCCGCGGGCATCAACAACGGCCTCACCTCGACCGAGCTCGGCATGAGCTTCCTGCTGCCGCGCGCCATCGGCTCCGCGCGCGCCTTCGAGATCATGCTCTCCGGACGCGACGTCGACGCCGCCGAAGCCGAGCGGATCGGTCTGGTCTCCCGCACCGTGCCCACCGCGAAACTCCTCGACACCTGCTACGACCTCGCCGACCGCATCATCGGCTTCAGCAGGGTCGGCACCGAGCTCACCAAACGGATGCTGTGGAGCGGACTGGAAGCGAGCAGCTTCGAGTCGCACATGCAGCAGGAGGGCTTGGCCCAGCTCTACGTCCGCCTCACCACCGACAACTTCGACGAGGCCATCCGCGCCCGCCGCGACCGCCGCCCACCCCACTACGAACACTGACCGGCCCGGGTCCATCCCGTCCGCCGGCGTCCGAGGCGAGCGGCTTCGAAACTCAGTCCGCGAGGAACTCGAGACGATTGCCGACGCCGTCCACGGTGAAGAACCGGCGACGCCCCGGAATCTCCGCTGGATCGGCCCAGTGCACCGGATGCCCTGCGGCCGAGACCGCCCCGGCCGTCGCGTCGACGTCGACGACGAACGCGGGATGCGCCTTGGCGGCGGGGCGGAAGTCGGCCTCCACGCCCACGTGCAGCTCACCGTCCGGCCCCCCGTTGCCTGGCACCCGGAACCAGCAGCCGCCGCGCGCCGCCAGCAGTGGCGGCTTCGGCAACTCGGGCCAGCCGAGCACACCGGTGTAGAACGCGCGCTGTGCGCCCTCGGATCCCGGCGGACAGCTCACCTGCACGTGATGGATCACGACATCCCTCCCTCGGCATCGCCCGGTCATCGTCCAGCGCAAGGACTCTCGGGTACGCCGCCGACTCTACGCGGGCCGCTGTCCCGATCGGGGCGCCTCCGCGTTCGGGCGGTGGTCGAGGCCCTTCACCAGCAGGGTGATCGTGTCGGCGCCCGCCTCGCGGTCCTTCGAGATCTCCCGGTACTCAGGGGATTGCGACCACGCGGTGACCGCGGCCTCGTCGGGGAAGGACATCAGGACGACCTTCTCGCGGTCGGTCGTACCTTCGAGGGTGGTCGGGGTTTCGTCGGCGGCGAGCAGCGTGCCCTGGTACTTGGCGAACACCGGCAGGAAGCGCTTCTGGTAGCGGTCGTAGGCCTCGCGGTCGGTGAACTTCAGCTGGGCGATCACGTACACGGTCATGACCTGGACTCTAAGCGCCCGGTCGGTCAGCGCTCCAGTAGCGCAAGGCATTCCACGTGGTGGGTGGCGGGGAAAGCGTCGAAGGCGCGCAGATCGGTGAGGCGGTAGCCGTGCGACAGATAAAGGCCGAGATCGCGGGCGAATGCGGCCGGGTCGCAACCGACGTGGACGATGCGGGCGGGGCCGGCCGTGGCCACCGCCGCGACGACCTCCTTGCCCGCGCCCGCGCGCGGCGGATCGAGGACTACGGCCCTCGGCGCGGCGCCGCCGGAGTGCTCGGCCACCCAGCGTTCGACCCGTTCGGCCCGCAGATCCACCCAGGGCAGGTCGCGCAGCGCGGCGTGTCCGTCGGCCACGGCCGAACGCGCGGACTCCACCGCGAGCACCGATCCCCGCGAGCCGACGCGATCCGCCAGTCGCGCCGCGAAAACCCCTGCGCCGCTGTAGAGATCCCAGGCGAGGTCGCCACTGTCGAGTCCCGACCAGTCCGCCACCACGTCCGAATAACACTGCGCCGCAAGGCGATGCGCCTGCCAGAAACCGGTCGCCGCGATCTCCCAGCGCCGTCCGGCCACGTACTCCACGGCTCGCCCGGTGCCGTCGACCACCCATTCGTCACGGGCGGCGTGCGACGCGGCCCGCCGCGCCACCGCCTCGCGGCGCACCTCGTCGGGATCCTCGGCCCGTTCCTCCACCCGGCCCGAGGGGCCGACGACACCGCGCGGCCGCTCCGCGCCCTGGTTCCCGCCGTCCCTGCGCCGACCCCGCGGTCCGCCACCGTGCCGCCGCCCACGCCGGGCGGTCACCTGCTCGGCAGGCGGCAGCTCCACCAGATGCCGCACGCCGTCCCCGTCCACCGCGACGACCAGATCCGCGCCCGGCGTCCAGATCCGGTCCGCGATGCCGTCCATCGCACCCGGCACCGGCTGTGGGCAGCGCAGATCCGCGATCACCTCGGTGCTGCGGTAGCGGTGCATGCCTGCCCGCCCCTCGGCGTCGACCGGCAGCCGGATCCTGGTGCGCCAGCCGCCGCTCGCGTCGTCCGGATACCCGGCGATCGGTTCGACGACGATCTCGCGCTCGATCCCGGCGAGCCTGCGCAGCTGCTCGGCGACCACCGCCGCCTTCAGCGCCCGCTGCGCGGCGGGCGTGGCGTGCGAGAAATCGCAGCAGCCCGCGCCCCCCGGCCCGGACACCGGACAGGTCGGCGGCACCCGATCCGGCGAAGACTCCAGAATCCGCACGGCGTCGGCGCGGCAGAACGAACCGCCCCGATCCTCGGTGACCGTGGCGCGGACCAGCTCGCCGGGCAGCCCGTGCCGCACGAACACGACCCGGCCCTCGTGCCTGCCGACACAGAACCCGCCGTGTCCCGGCGGGCCGAGCCGCACGTCGAAGGTCTGGCCGAACCAGTCGGTCATACCCGGTCCTCGTAGCCGCGCCGCACCGCGCCGGGGGCGTTGATCTCGCCCGCCTGCCCGGCCCGCGTCGTCGACGAGCTCAACTGCCACGGCACCGAGGTCACCATCACACCGGGCTCGAAGAGCAGCCTGCCCTTGAGCCGCAGCGCGCTCTGGTTGTGCAGCACCTGCTCCCACCAGTGGCCGACGACGTACTCGGGGATGAACACCGTCACCACGTCGCGGGGTGCGTCGCGGCGCACCCGCTTGACGTAGTCCAGCACCGGCTTGGTGATCTCGCGGTACGGCGATTCGATCACCTTGAGCGGCACGGTGATATCGCTCTTCTCCCATTCCCGCACCAGCGCCCTGGTGTCGGCCTCGTCGACGTTCACCGTGATCGCCTCGAGCGTGTCGGGGCGGGTGGCGCGCGCGTAGGCCAGCGCGCGTCGCGTCGGCAGATGCAGCCGGGAGACCAGCACGATCGAATGCGAACGGCTCGGCAGCACGCCGTCCCACTCGTGCTCGTCGAGCTCCCTGGCGACCGAATCGTAGTGGCGGCGAATGCTCTTCATCACCACGAAGATCGCCACCATGGTCAGGATCGCGATCCAGGCGCCCGCGAAGAACTTCGTGACGAGCACGATGATCAGCACCGCGCCGGTGGCGCTGAGGCCGATCGCGTTGATCACCCGGGAACGCTGCATCCTGGCCCGCTGCGACGGATCGGTCTCGGTGCGCAGCAGCCTCGTCCAGTGCCGCAGCATGCCCGTCTGGCTGAGCACGAACGAGACGAACACGCCGACGATGTAGAGCTGGATGAGCTTGGTGACCTCGGCGCCGAAGACGACGACGAACGCGATCGCCGCGCCGGACAGGAACAGGATGCCGTTGCTGAAGGCCAGCCGGTCGCCGCGGGTGTGCAGCTGGCGCGGCAGGTAACGGTCCTGCGCCAGAATCGAACCGAGCACCGGGAAGCCGTTGAAGGCCGTGTTGGCAGCAAGCACCAGGATCAGCGCGGTGACGATGGTGATGAAGAAGAACCCGATCGGGAAGCCGTGGAACACCGTCGCGGCGATCTGGGCGATCAACGTCTTCTGGTGGTAGTCCGCCGGCGCGCCGACCAAGTGCTCGGTCTCGTGGGCGTACACGATGCCGATCTTCTGCGCCAGGATGATGATGCCCATCAGCAGCACGATCGCGATGCTGCCGAGCAGCAGCAGCGTGGTCGCGGCGTTGCGCGACTTCGGCTTGCGGAACGCGGGCACACCGTTGCTGATCGCCTCGACACCGGTCAGCGCCGCGCAGCCGGAGGAGAACGCGCGCGCGATCAGGAAGGCGAAGGCCAGGCCGTACAGGTGCTCGTCCTCGGCCTCGAGCTGGAACCCGGCCGATTCGGCGCGCAGCTCCTCGCCGAGCACCACGGTGCGGAACAGCCCCCAGGCGAGCATGACGAACATGCCGAAGATGAACGCGTAGGTCGGGATCGCGAACGCCTTGCCCGATTCCCGGACGCCGCGCAGGTTCATCGCGGTCAGCAGCGCGATGGCCACCACGGCGAACAGCACCTTGTGGGTGGCCACGAACGGGATGGCCGAGCCGATGTTGGAGGCGGCCGAGGAAATCGACACCGCGACGGTGAGCACGTAGTCCACCAGCAGCGCGCTGCCGACCGTTAGCCCGGCGGTCGGGCCGAGATTGGTGGTCGCGACCTCGTAATCGCCGCCGCCGGACGGGTAGGCGTGCACGTTCTGGCGGTAGCTGGCCACGACGACGGCCATCACGAACGCGACCGCGAGACCCACCCACGGCGCGTACACGTAGGCCGAGATACCGGCCACCGACAGCACGAGGAAGATCTCCTCCGGCGCGTAGGCGACCGACGACATGGCGTCGGAAGCGAACACCGGAAGCGCGATTCGCTTCGGCAACAGCGTGTGCCCCAGCGAATCGCTACGGAAGGGCCTGCCAAGCAGCATGCGCTTGGCTGCCGTCGTCAACTTGGACACTGGAGCGAGCATAGATCCCCCGGCCATTGATCGCCCGCGGGGTGCCGCTGCGCGTCTGCGCAGGCCCACGGGTCACAAACAGGTTTGCCCGCCCCCCGAAGGGGGAAAGTGGGCCATGGACACATCCGGCGGGTACGGTTCTGCGGACAGGCAAGTAGACCGAAAGCCATTGGTCCAGGAGCGAGGTTGCACGGTGTACGTAGTGATCATGGGATGCGGTCGCGTCGGCTCGTCGCTGGCCCGCGCCCTGGTCCGGGTTGGCCACGAGGTCACCGTGATCGACCGGGATCCGAGCGCGTTCCTTCGGCTGGGTGAGGACTTCCCCGGCGAGCGCCTTGTCGGCGTCGGTTTCGACCGAGATGTGCTGACCCGCGCCGGAATCGAGCGAGCCGAGGCGTTCGCCGCGGTCTCCTCCGGCGACAACTCCAACATCATCTCCGCCAGGGTGGCCCGCGAGACCTTCGGCGTCGAGCGCGTGGTCGCCCGGATCTACGACGCCAAGCGCGCCGCGGTCTACGAACGGCTCGGCATCCCGACCATCGCCACGGTGCCGTGGACCACCGACCGTTTCATGCGCACCCTCGTCGGCGATTCCAGCACGACGACCTGGCGCGATCCCACCGGAACGGTCGCGGTGACGCAGCTGACGCTGCACGAGGACTGGTACGGGCGCACCGTGCGCGATCTGGAGCGCGCGATCTCCGTCCGGGTGGCGTTCATCATCCGGTTCGGCCAGGGCCTGTTGCCCGACAGCAAGACCATCGTCCAGGCCGACGACATCGTCTACGTTGCCGCGAACTCCGGCAACGTCGGCGAGGTCGTCGCACTGGCCGGCAAGCCCCCCGCTAGCGAGGACTGATCATGAAGGTGGCCATCGCCGGGGCAGGCGCCGTCGGCCGATCGATTGCCCGCGAACTACTACGCAGCGGACACACAGTGATGCTGATCGAGCGTCAGCTCGACCATATCGATGCGGAAGCCATTCCGGACGCCGTCTGGGTACACGCCGACGCGTGCGAGCTCGCGCTGCTGGAGGACGCCGGCCTGGAGACCTACGAGGTGGTCATCGCGGCCACCGGCGACGACAAGGCGAACCTGGTGCACAGCCTGCTCGCCAAGACCGAGTTCGGCGTGCGCCGAGTGGTCGCCAGGGTCAACGACCCGCGCAACGAATGGCTCTTCGACGAGTCGTGGGGCGTCGACGTGGCGGTCTCCACGCCGCGCCTGCTCGCCTCGCTGGTCGAGGAGGCGGTCTCGGTGGGTGACCTGGTCCGCCTGATGACGCTGCGTCAAGGGCAGGCGAACCTGGTGGAGATCACCCTGCCCGTCGACACCGCGCTGGCGGGCAAGCCCGTCCGCACCCTGACCCTGCCCCGCGACGCCGCGCTGGTGACGATTCTGCGCGGCGGCCGGGTGATCGTGCCGCAGGCCGACGATCCCTTCGAGGGCGAGGACGAGCTGCTGTTCGTGACCTCGGTGGAAGCCGAGGAAGATCTGCGGGTGGCGCTGGCCCACCACGGCATCAAGCCATAACACCCCGATACGGTTTGCTGCCGCGGTTCGGGGTCAGGACGCCGGCTGCAGCTGCGCCCGCAGCTTGCTGAGGGCGCGGTGCTGCATCACCCGGACCACGCCGGGGCTGGTGCCGATGGCCTCCGCGGTCTGTGCGGCCGACCAGCCGAGCACGATCCGCATCACCAGCACCTCGCGGTGCGCCGGGGCCAAGATCTTCATCAATTCCCTTGTGGCCGTGCGGCGTTCGAGCGCGAGCGCCCATTCCTCCGGGCCCGCGGCCGCCGAAGGGGAGTCGGGGACGTCGGCGACGGGGTAGGTCGGGTGCATCTGTGAGCGCCGGAACGCGTCGGCGATCTTGTTGGCCGCGATGCCGTAGACGAAGGCCAGGAACGACTTGCCCTGATCCTGGTAGCGCGGAATGGCCTTGACGGTGGCCAGCAGGATCTCCTGCACCACGTCGTCAGCGGTGACGTGCAGGTGGGCGGTGTTGCCCAGGCGGGCGCCGGTGTAGCGGCGAATCAGCGGGTGCACCACCCGCACGATCTCCGACACCGCGCGCTTGTCGCCCGCGGCGGCGGGGCCGATCAGCTTGTCCAGTTCGGCCGCCACCCGGCGGCTCTCCGACAGCGCGGGGCTGGTGTGGGCGTGGGTCTTGGTGGTCGAAACCGTGTGCTCGGTAGCCAATGTCCGAGTCCTTCCTCGACGATCGTTGCGTTTCTCGTGTTGCAAACGATCGTCCGATGAACTCGGCTCACCAACCAGGTACCCCAGGGTGGAGAGTGCACCACCTCGGCGGTGGGTCAGGCCCCACCCCTGTTCCGTATCAGGCGGTTTCGGCCTTGGCGCGCGGCAGATGACCCGCCCGGCGCACGGCCCAGATGGTGACGGCGAAGGCGACGGCGGTCAGCGGCCAACCCATCGCGATGCGGGCGACGGCGAGCCAACCGGTCTGGTCGGTGTCGTAGAGCTCGGACTGGACCAGATATCTGGCGGCGAAGACCACCACGAAGGTGGCGGTCGCCAGGTCGTAGAGGCGCACTGCCCTGCGATCGGAGCGCCAGCCGGAGCCGTGGCCGTTGAGCACGCCCCAGATCACGCCGACCAGCGGCCTGCGCACCAGGATCGAGGCCAGGAACACGCCCGCGTAGATCAGGCTGGTGTAGATGCCGAACAGGAAGAAGCCCTTGGCCTCGCCGACCCGGTAGGCGATCAGCGCGCAGACGCCGACGCCGAGGAAGCCGGAGATGGCGGGTTGCAGCGGCTCGCGGCGCACCAGCCGCCACACCAGCACGGCGGCCGCGACGCCGAGCGCCGTCCAGATCGCGGCGGTGAGCCCGGCGAGGGTGTTCACGGGGACGAAGACGAGCACCGGCAACGTCGAGTAGATCAGGCCGCTGAAACCGCCCAGCTGCTCGAGCAGCGTCTGTTCGGCGGCTTCCTCACGCACGGCCTCTTCGGCCGAGGCAGGACGGCCGTCCACTCGCCGGCGAGCCGCGGCGTCGATCGGTCGCTCGATATCGGTCGGCGTGCCTAGATCGGCGCCGTGGTCGTTGCTCGAAGGCATACGTGTCAGCTGTTCCCGCGTAATTCGTAGTAGGGGTTGAAGATCACCTTACGGCCGTCTCGGTCACCGACCCGGCCGCGGACCAGAATGCGCCGCCCCGGTTCGATGCCGGGGATGCGCCGGCGGCCGATCCACACCAGGGTGATGGCATCGGTGCCGTCGAAGAATTCTGCCTGAACGCTGGCGCCCACCGCTTTGGGGCAGGCCTCCACACTTCGTAGACGACCGAGCATCGTCGCTTCGTCACCGCGACGACACTCCGACGCCCGACACGCGCCCGACGCCTCTGCGGTCTCGGCCAGCTCCTCGGCATCGAGTCGGTCGATGTCCTCGGTCAGCCTGCGGCCCAGACGTCGAAAATACCCTGAGGCTGCGGATGGCATTGCACGCTCTCCTGCTGCACAGATGGCGCGGGTCTCACGCCATCGTGGTTGTTCGGTGACGACCGGCTGTTGGCCGTACACCCGCCACTGTAGATGCCCGCGGTCACCCCCGCTACGCTCGACCCGGTGTTCGACTCCACACATGTCACGACGGCGACACGACCTGCGGTTCCGCTCGTCGTCGCGCTGCCTGGCACCGGCTCCGACGCCGATTTCGCCCGGCGCGCCTTCGGTCCGGCGAGCGTCGCCCGCGGGTTCGAATCGATTGCCGTCGAGCCGGATCCGCGCGCGGTCGTGGCGAGCTGCCACGCCGCGCTGGACGCGGCCGCCGCGCGCGGCCCGGTACTGGCCGCCGGCATCTCGCTCGGCGCGGCGATCGCACTGGAGTGGGCGGGCGCGCATCCGGAATCCGTCGTGGGCGTCGTCGCCGCGCTGCCGGCGTGGACGGGCTCGGACACCGCCCGCTGCCCTGCCGCGCTCAGCGCCGCCGTGACCGCCGAGCAGCTGCGCGCCGACGGCTTGGAGACGGTCATCGCCCGGATGCGCGCGAGCAGCCCGCGCTGGCTCGCCGACGCCTTGACCCAGTCCTGGCGCTCCCAGTGGCCGCACCTGCCGCAAGCCCTGGAGGAAGCCGCCGATTACAAGTGGCCGAGCACCGACCGCCTCGCCACGCTGGACGTGCCAGTCGCGGTCGTCACCGCGGTCGACGACCCGGTTCACCCCCTCGCCGTCGCCGAGGAGTGGGCCGATCTGATCCCTGGCGCCCGACTTTTCAGCACCACCCTGGACGAACTGGGCGCCGACCCGGCGATCCTCGGCCGCCTCGGCTTCACCGCCTTCGACTGACGGTCGATCCGGTCGCGGTCCGCGGCCGTGTCGGTCAGCGAGAGCAGCCTCCCGACAGAAGGCGGCCCTGATCCCGTCAGCCGGACCGCATGTCACCTTCGCTCGGGACACGCCCGCGCGCGGGGAATCGGCCGAAGGTGGCCTTCAGTCGTCATGGGCGGCTGAGGGTCACCTTCGGTCGGATCAGTTCAGGCCGAGCTGCTGCATGGCGGAGCCGTCCGCGCCGCGGCGCGGCTGGGGCGGCAGCGTCTGCGGCTGCGCGGGCACCGGGTTCTGGACCGCGGCGGCTTGGGCGGCCATCTGCTGCTGTTGCGCCTCGATCTGCGCCTGGTGCGCGGCGGCCAGCTGTTCGGCGAGCTGCTGCGGCAGGACGACCGGCAGCGGATCACGCACCGGAAGCGGGTCGGTGCCACGCCGGATCACCGTTTCGCTGAGGATCGCGCGGGCTGCGGCCACCAGCGGCGCGCCGTCGTTCGCCGCGCCCGACGGGCCCGCCGCGACCAGGCGCACCATCCAGCGGTAGCCGTCGACGCCGATGAAGCGCAGATCGGCGCCCTCGGTGATGGCGAGGACCTCCCGGCCCCACGGACCGGTTTCCACCGCGACCCGCGCGCCGTCCTTGCGCAGCGAGTCGGCGAGGTCGGCCGCCACCGCACGCCACTGTCCCGGCGATTTGGGCGCGGCATAGGCGGCGACGGTGATGCGGCCGTGCTCGGTGGCCAGGTGCACCGCCTGCGGGGTGCCGTCGGGGGTCATCTCGACCTGTAGCTGGCCGCCCGGCGGCACCGGCAGGATGACCGAACCCAGATCGAGGCGCTGCTCGACGACTCCTTCGAGCAGCTCGGCCACTTCGTCGTAGTCGTAGGGTCCGGTCCGCTCGCCCTCCGGGCGTTCCGCGAAACCGGCGGTGTCCTCGGCGAATTCGTCGTAGGACAGCTCGTCGTACTCGGCGTCGTAATCCACGTCGTCGTACTCGGCGCCGTATTCGTCGTACTGGTCCTCGAACCGGTCCGACCGCTTCTTTCTCTTTCCGAACATCGTCGCCTCACGCCTCCCCGCCGGTCGCCCGGCTCGCCCCGTCGGTCTCCGCGCCCAGACTGGCGTGACCGCCGCTGGACCCGTAGCCGCCCGCACCCCGCGTCGTGTCGTCGAGCTGATCGACCTCGACGAAGTCCACCAGCTCGACCCGCTGCACGAGCAGCTGCGCGATCCGATCGCCCCGGCGCAACTCGATGCGCGTGCGCGGATCGTGATTGATCAGGCACACCTTGATCTCGCCCCGGTAGCCCGCGTCCACGGTCCCCGGCGTGTTCACCACCGACAGCCCGGTCTTGGCGGCAAGCCCGGACCGGGGATGGATCAGCCCGACCGTGCCGACCGGCAGCGCCACGGCGACACCGGTGCCGACGAGCACCCGCTCCCCCGGCTCCAGGATGACGTCCTCGGTGGTGCACAGGTCCACGCCCGCGTCGCCCGCATGGGCGCGCGTCGGCACGGGAATGCCCGGATCCAGCCGCAGCAGGGGTATCGGTGAAAGTGCGCTCACGTTGGTCGAGCCTACGCGTACCTCGGCGTTCGTCTGGCGGGACGGTGGCCTACTGTTGAGTCGTGTCGGACAGGCCCAACCCTTCGGTGACGGACAACGAGAAACAGGCCCGCCAGCCCTACAAGGAGCGGCTCTGGGTGCCGCTGTGGTGGTGGCCGGTCGCGTTCGGCATCGCCGGGCTGCTCGCCGCCGAAATCCACATGGGCGCACCGGGAATCCGGGCCTGGCTGCCCTACGTTCTGCTGTTCCCGATCGCGGCGTGGGTGCTGCTGTGGTTGAGCCGCCACAAGGTGGAAGTGGCCGCCGACGCCTCGGGAACACCGGAACTGCGCGTCGACCGCGCTCACCTGCCGGTGAATTTCGTGTCCCGTGCGGCGATGGTCGCCCCCTCCGCGAAGAGCGCGGCCCTCGGCCGCCAGCTCGATCCCGCCGCGTATGTGCAACACCGTCCCTGGATCGGTCCGATGGTGTTGTTGGTCCTCGACGACCCCGATGATCCGACGCCGTACTGGTTGATCAGTACGCGCCGACCGGAAAAGGTCCTTGCCGCGCTCGGGCTGCCGAGCGCGGACTGACAGTTACCTTCGGCCGAACCCGCGATCCGGCCGGATTTCGCATTCCGCGAAGTATCAGGCTGCGCAATCCATGCAGATCATCTGACCGCCTGCCTCGCTGGCCAGCCTGCTGCGGTGGTGAACAAGGAAGCAGCTGGAACAGGTGAACTCGTCGGCCTGCTTCGGAATCACCCGAACCGAAAGCACTTCCTCGGACAGGTCCGCGCCGGGAAGCTCGAACGACTCCGCGGTATCGGATTCGTCGATATCCACGACGGCGGACTGCGCCTCGTTGCGACGAGCCTTCAGCTCCTCCAGCGAATCTTCCGACACATCGTCGGATTCGGTGCGCCGCGGTGCGTCATAGTCGGTTGCCATGTCGTCTTCCCCTCGTCCTTACTCCGTATATCCCGGACCGGCTGCCGACACACCGATTCCTCGCTGGAATCGAGCGTCCGCACCGCCCCGCCGGTGGTGCACATCACACGTGCACCGGTCACCTATCAGGGGGGATCACTAGGATCCATACCCGGTAGCGCTCGGTAAACGCAGGACATGCCCTACTTGTTCCCGCGACCGACCCACCGTTTTCGCCGCTGGTGATTCGATCTGGGCCGCCAGACAATAGCGGACCGCGCGACAAAAGTCGCAATCAAAACACAGCCGAGTCGAAACTGTCGGGGAATCGACACCAACGCTGGAACTCGCCGAGACCTTCCGCACCCGCCTCACGACATTTTCGTAGAGTGTGGCTCGTGGTTTCACTGATCACCGAAGGCAGCGCGTCGGATTCGCAGGGACGACCCTACGCTCGGCGCCGCCCCCAACCCTGGCTCATCATGCTCGGCGTCATGGCGCTGATCTGCGCGATCGTGTGGATCAAGGCGCTGACGACGCAGGACACCGACACCACCGCGATGGCCTGCAACGCGCCGAGTCCCGCCAGCGATCCGGGCGCGGCCCCCGCGCCCAAGCTCGGTCAGCGGGTCGGCGCGTCGCGGCTGGAGCAGGTGGAACCCGCACCGCTCGCGGCGAGCAAGGTGCGCGTGCTGAACGCGAACAACCAGCGTGGCCAGGCCGCGCACGTCGCGGCGCAGCTCGGTGATCTCGGCTTCGCGAGCGCACCAGGCACGCAGTACGGCAACGATTCCATATACGTCAACGGCGACCTGGAATGCACCGGGCAGATCCGCTTCGGCGTGAACGGCAGGCCCGCCGCGGCGTCGGTGCAATTGGTCGCGCCGTGCGCCGAGCTGATCGAGGATCAGCGCGAGGACGACAGCGTGGACCTGGTGCTCGGCTCGCTGTTCCGTGATCTGCGGCCGAGCAACGACGCCGAGGAGGTGCTGCGTTCGCTGAAGAACCCGGCGCCCGGCGGCAGCACGGCGATAGACTCCGAACTGCTCGACGCCGCGCGCGCCGCGCACTGCTGACGCGTTCCGTAGTCGACGCCGAGCAGCCCCACCCAGACGGAGCCGCTTTCGGATCACCGATCCGGGAGCGGCTCCGTCGCACCGACTTCGGCCAGCAGCTCGCCGAGTTCCCGTGCGATGCCAGGGGCAGCGGCGACGACGAGATCGCCCGCCGCGCCGGACGCGGTCGCGGGCGGAAGGGTCAGGCGCGCGCCCGCTTCCGCGGCGATCAGCGCGCCCGCGCCCCAGTCCCAGGCGTTGAGCCCGTGCTCGTAGTACGCGTCCACCCGCCCGGCGGCGACATGGCACAGGTCGAGCGCGGCCGCGCCGAAGCGGCGGATGTCGCGGATCCGGGGCAGCACCCGCGCGAGGAGTTCGGCCTGCCGTGCGCGCCGGTGCGTGCCGTAGGCGAATCCGGTGGCCACCAACGACATCGAGAGGTCCTCGACCGGATTGCACCGCAACTGTTCGACCGTGCCGTCGGCGGCCGTCGCGGTGGCGCCCGCGCCGAGCCCGGCGCTGTAGGTCACCGCACGCGCGACGTCGACCACCGCACCCGCCACGGAGCGTCCGTGGCGCATCGCCGCCACCGAGACCGCGTAGCCGGGGACGCCGTAGAGGAAGTTGACGGTCCCGTCGATCGGGTCGACGACCCAGTGCACCGCGTCGCCATCGGCGATCATGCTGCCGCCGCCTTCCTCGCCGACGATCGGGTCGCCCGGCCGTCGCTCGGCGAGCAGCGCGCGGATCAATTCCTCGCTCTCGGTGTCCACCACGGTCACCGGATCGGTCGCGTGGCCTTTGCTACGCACGGCGCCGTCGATCGCGACCGCGCCGAACACCTCGGGGCGGCGGGCGCGGACGTGGGCCGCGGCTCGTTCGGCGAGCTCGACCGCCAAGCGGCGGAGTTCGGACACGGTCTCTGCGGTCTCGGCGGCGGACTCTTCGGCTACTGGGGTACTGGATTCCGGCACGCCATCCATCGCATCACAGATGCTTCCACGTGCGCAGCCTCGATCGCGCATTACTCTTGTCGTGCACGACACAGCGCCGTCGTCGGGCACCCCAGCGCACCCGCCCTCGGGCGGCCGCGTGGGCCCGGTGCGGCGGGCGCTGTCATCACAACCGCCAGCTAAGGGAACGAGGGGTTAGCCATGTCCGCTCGGGGGCACGCATTCGGTATCGATATCGGCGGCAGCGGCGTCAAGGGCGCCGCGGTCGATCTGGCCACCGGCGAGCTGTTGCACGAGCGGATCAAGATCGCGACCCCGCACCCGTCGACACCGCACGCCGTCGCCGACGCGGTGTCCAAGCTGGTCGCCGAGGCCGACTGGTCCGGCCCGGTGGGCATCACGCTGCCCTCCGTGGTCCTCGAAGGCGTCGCCCGCACCGCCGCCAACATCGACAAGACCTGGATCGGCACCGACACGCGCACCCTGTTCTCGGCGGCCCTCGGCGGCCGGTCGGTCACGGTGCTCAACGACGCGGACGCGGCCGGGCTCGCCGAGGACCGCTACGGCGCGGCAAGGGATTTCGACGGGCTGGTGCTGCTGCTGACCTTCGGCACCGGCATCGGCTCCGCGCTGCTCTACAACGGCACCCTGGTGCCCAACACCGAACTCGGCCACCTCGAGATCGGCGGCATGGAGACCGAGCACCGCGCCGCGGCCTCCATCAAGGATCGCAACGGCCTCAGCTACGAGCAGTGGGCCGCGGAGGTCAGCACCGTACTGATCGGCCTGGAGAACCTCTTCTGGCCGAAGGTGATCGTCGCGGGCGGTGGCATCAGCCGCGACTCCGACCAGTGGATTCCCTTGCTGACCAATCGGACTCCGGTGGTCCCCGCCCGGCTGCGCAACACCGCGGGCATCGTCGGCGCCGCCATGGCGATCGCCTCGGGCGTCGTCCCGTGACCTGCACGGCGGCGCGCGAGCGGCGGGTCGGCGACGACGCGGAACACGCGCGAGGCGGGCGTGCGACAACTGGCATCGTGCCGTGAGTACCCTGGTTGGATCGTTACAATGGAACATGCCCGGCGGTGAGCCGGAGAAACCCGACCGGCCCTCCGCCGGTGAAACCCGACAGACCGCTCCGCCGGAACACCACTCTGGCGTGACGCCGCACGAGACCGTCACGAAAGGGCGTACGTGGTAGCCACGACCCGTCAGACCGCCGAATCGGCCGACGCCGACTCCACAGATGTAACCGCAGCACGGCCGGTCCGCAAGGCTGCCGCCAAGAAGGCACCGGCCAAGAAGGCCGCGGCCAAGAAGGCGCCCGCGAAGAAGGCCGCGGCCAAGAAGGCGCCCGCGAAGAAGGCCGCCACCAAGAAGGCGGGCCCCGACGGCGAGCCCGGCGCCGAGGAGGCGTTGGAGGACGAGGCTCTCGATCTCGAGGATCTGGACGATCTGGAGGTCGACGAAGGCGAGCTCGCCGACGACGCGGACTTGGCGGACGACACGGCCGAGGACGTCGCCGAGGACGAGGAAGCCGAGGGCGCCGAGGAGCCGTCGGAGAAGGACAAGGCCTCCGGCGATTTCGTCTGGGACGAGGAGGAGTCCGAGGCGCTGCGGCAGGCCCGCAAGGACGCCGAGCTCACCGCCTCCGCCGACTCGGTGCGCGCCTACCTCAAGCAGATCGGCAAGGTCGCGCTGCTCAACGCCGAGGAGGAGGTCGAGCTCGCCAAGCGGATCGAGGCAGGCCTCTACGCGGCGGAGAAGGTGCGCGAGTTCGCCGAGGCGGGCGAGAAGCTGCCGGTCGCGATGCGCCGCGATTACAACTGGATCGTGCGCGACGGCAACCGGGCCAAGAACCATCTGCTCGAGGCCAACCTGCGACTGGTCGTCTCGCTGGCCAAGCGCTACACCGGCCGCGGCATGGCGTTCCTGGACCTGATCCAGGAGGGCAACCTCGGTCTGATCCGCGCGGTGGAGAAGTTCGACTACACCAAGGGCTACAAGTTCTCCACGTACGCCACCTGGTGGATCCGGCAGGCCATCACCCGCGCCATGGCCGACCAGGCCCGCACCATCCGCATCCCGGTGCACATGGTGGAGGTCATCAACAAGCTCGGCCGCATCCAGCGCGAGCTGCTCCAGGACCTGGGCCGCGAGCCCACCCCGGAGGAGCTGGCCAAGGAAATGGACATCACGCCGGAGAAGGTCCTCGAGATCCAGCAGTACGCGCGTGAGCCGATCTCGCTGGACCAGACCATCGGCGACGAGGGCGACAGCCAGCTCGGCGACTTCATCGAGGACTCCGAGGCCGTGGTCGCGGTCGACGCGGTGAGCTTCACCCTGCTGCAGGATCAGCTGCAGTCGGTGCTGGAGACGCTGTCCGAGCGCGAGGCGGGCGTTGTCCGGCTGCGCTTCGGCCTCACCGACGGCCAGCCGCGCACCCTCGACGAGATCGGCCAGGTGTACGGCGTCACGCGTGAGCGCATCCGCCAGATCGAGTCCAAGACCATGAGCAAGCTGCGCCACCCCAGCCGCTCCCAGGTGCTGCGCGACTACCTGGACTGATACGCACGGACCCACGGGCCCGCATTCCTTGTGCCACTTGCCATTTCGGCGGCACGACCGGAATGCGGGCCCGTTGTCGTTCGCGGCGGTAGGGGCACGAGCCAATACCACTTTCCAGATGGAACAAAACCGGAAAGTGATCCAAAACACTTCGGGGAACGCGGTTTTGCGCCGCGCGCTGCCGTACTGTCTGACGCACAAGTTTTCGATCGCCGGGCGGTCTCGGCCCGGCCATGGGGTTCACGTGCTCGACATTCACCACTTCACGTACGGGTGGTTGACACCACTGCTGGCCTACATCATGTCCTTCACCGGATCGCTGCTCGGATTGCAGTGCGCCGCGCGGGCCAGGGCGGGGCAAGGTAGGGCCGGATGGCTGGTGCTCGCCGCGTTCGCGATCGGCGGCACCGGCATCTGGGTCATGCATTTCATTGCGATGCTCGGTTTTTCGATCACCGGAGCGGAGATCCGCTACGACGTCCCGCTCACCTTGCTCAGCGCGGCGACCGCGATCGTGGTGGTCGGCATCGGGCTGTTCGTGGTGGTCACGCCGCAGCCGACGCTGGTCGCCCTGCTCGCGGGCGGCGCCGTCACGGGTCTCGGCGTGGCGGCCATGCACTACGTCGGCATGTTCGCGATGAAGTCCAACGCGACCATCGGCTACGAGCTGCCGATGGTGGCGCTCTCGGTGCTCATCGCGGTGGTCGCGGCGACGGTGGCGCTGTGGTTCACGTTGCGGGTCAACGGTTTTCTCGCCACCACCGGCGCGGCGGGGATCATGGGCCTCGCCGTGTGCGGCATGCACTACACGGGCATGGCGTCGATGCACGCGCACGGCGCGAGCCACGGTGCGCCGGTCGACGGGACGGGAGCGATGCAGTTGCTCGCGCCGCTGATCGTCGGCATCAGCATCGTGACCATGCTGCTGCTGATCGCCGTGAGCCTCACCGCGATCGAGCGCGATGTCGAGCTGCCGCCGCTGCGCGCGGCCGTCGTCCGTCCCGCCGCCGAGGACCTCGCCCCGCTGCCCAAACCCCACGTGGCCCCCGCGCGCTCGGCGGCCGACGATCTCGCACCGCCACCACCGCGCCCCGCCGCGGTGCACGTCACCCCGGAGCATCTCGCGTCGCTGTCTCCGTCCACGGTGCGACCGACCGCCGAGGATCTCGTGCCCTCGCTCCCGCCCCACGCGGCTCCCGTCCCCTCGCTGCCGCCGCACGCGGCTCCCCTGCATTTGGCCGCCGAGGAACCCGCGCCCGCACCCCGTCCGCAGTCGACCGCGATCTCCGCAGCGCCTACGACGGGGACACCGTATTGGCCGACGACGCACGACGTTCCGCGCCGGAGGTAGGCGCCTCGCTTCGGAGTCGTCCGCCGACGCGCGTCGCGCCCCGGCCGACCGGCGCAAGGCGTTCCCGATCAGGGGGTGACCGCGGGACCCGGCTCGTGCTTCACCAAGGCCACCAGCGGCTCGACCACCCGCGCCGCGATCGGGCCGAGCACCGCCATCAGGAGCACGTAGGCCGAGACGAGCGCGGCCAGTTCACCGACGACCGCGCCGACGCTCACCGCCAAACCCGCGATGACGATCGAGAACTCGCCGTGTGCCACCAGCGCCGCCCCCGCCCTTGCCCGGCCCATCCGCCGGATGCCCTGCCTGCGCGCGGCCCACCAGCCGGTCGCGACCTTGGTCACCGTCGTCACCACGGCGAGCAGCACCGCCCAGCCGAAGACCGGCGGGATCGCGCGCGGGTCGGTACTCAGCCCGAAGGCGACGAAGAAGATGGCCGCGAACAGATCCCGCAGCGGCTCCAGCAGTTTCGCGGCTTGGTGCGCGGTCGATCCGGAGATCGCGATGCCGAGCAGGAACGCCCCGACCACCGCCGAGATGTTCAGCGCCGAGGCCGCGCCTGCCACCAGCAGCGCCGCTCCGAGCAATTTGAGCAAGAACACCTCGTTGTCCGAGCTGTCCACGATGGCCGAGACGTAGCGGCCGTAGCGCAGCGCCACCACCAGCACGATCGTGATCGTCACCAGGGCGATGCCGAGCGCCCGCAGTCCGCTGATGAAGCTCAGGCCCGCCAGCAGGGTGGTGAGGATCGGCAGATAGATCGCCATGGCCAGGTCCTCGAACACCAGAATCGAGAGTACGACCGGGGTTTCGCGGTTACCGAGCCGGCCGAGATCGTTGAGCACCTTGGCGACGATGCCCGAGGACGAGATGTAGGTGACCCCACCCATGGTGAGCGCGCCCAGCAGGCCCCAGCCGAGCAGCAGCGCCACCACCACGCCCGGGATCGAGTTGACGACGATGTCGACCACGCCCGCGGGCCACGACCGTCGCAGTCCGGTGACCAGCTCGGCGGCGGTGTATTCCAGTCCGAGCAGCAGAAGCAGCAGCACCACGCCGATCTCGCCCGCGACGTGGCCGAACTCGTTGGCCTCGGCGAGTTCGATGAACCCGCCCGATCCGAACGCCAGTCCGCCGAGCAGATACAGCGGTATCGGCGACATGCCGATCCGTCCCGCCACTCGCCCCAGCATGCCGAGAGCGAAAAACACCGCTCCGAGCTCGAGCAGGGCGAGCGCGGTCGTGTTCACGGGTCAACCGTGCGAGAGGATCTTCGCGGCGGCGTCCAGGCCGTCGGGAGTTCCGACGACCACGAGCAGATCGTCTGCGGCGAAGGTGAAATCGGGTCCTGGCGAGGGGTGCAGCTGACCGGCGCGCATCACCGCGACGATCGAGACCTTGGTGCGGGTACGCATCGCCGTCTCGCCGAGGGCGCGGCCCTCGTACGGCGAATCCTCGGCGATCGGCAGCTGCCGGGTCGTGATGCCGGGCAGGTCGCGATGATCCTCGCGGAGTTTGGCCACCAGCTGCGGTGCGCCGAGCAGATTGGCGAGCACGGCCGCCTCGTCGCTCGTCAACGGCACCTGCGCGGCGCAGGCGTCGGGGTCGTCGAGCTTGGAGACGATCAGATCGATGCTTCCGTCCCGGTGGTCGACCACGCCGATCCGGCGGCCCGACCGGGCCTCGAAGTCCTTGCGTACCCCGATGCCGGGTAGTGCGGTGACGTCGACGTTCACTTGTTCAGCGTAACCCTCTCGGGGATCAGCCAGCGGCAAGGCCGCCGATGGCGCCGCGGACCAAGACGATGCCCGCGATGGCCAGCGCCCACCCGGTCGCGCTGTCGGCGTGGCAGGACAGGAAGGCGTCCAGCCGAGCAAGCAACGGTTCGATCCTGGTGTGCAGCAGCGACCTCCCGCCGGTGAGCGCCAGCGCCGGAACCACCATCACGACGCAGTACCCGGCCAGCAGCGCCACCGAACCTCCGATCGGCACGTCACCGGCGACGAGCAACCCGATGGCGGCCAGATACGGCACCATCGAGAACGCTTCGAGCGCACCGGCGCTCACCGCGAGTACCGCGAGACCCGCGCCGGAGGTCTGGCTGCGCAGCGCCCTGGTGCGCCACGCCGCTGTCCGGTCCGGTTCGCCCCTGGCCCGGCGCTTCTTCGAGTCGAAGCGCCACGAGACGGCGAACAGCGCGACCCCGAGCGCCAGCTGCGGCACCAGCACGACCGGGCTGCGCGCCAGCTCACCGAACCGCTCGAGCCCGGCGCCGACCACGGTCAGCAACGCGACGCCAAGCGCGAAGTAGAAGCAAGCGATGGCGGCGAGGTAGATCAGCAGTCGCCGGGCGGGCGGTCGATCGGGGGCGAGCAGCAGCCAGACGGGGACGATCAGGGTGCCGATGCTGGTGCTGTCCACCAGCGCGAGCCCGATCAGGGCGAGCAACAGTGTCACGCACCGAGCCTCGCGCCCCACCGGGGTGCGCCGCGTCGGCCGTCGGATCGATCGCGCGTCATCACTTCGGCGGACCCGCGACCGTCGGCGGGTGTGCTGTGATGGGTCGGTGAAGCAGTGGCGCGCGTTGTCGGCGACCGCGCAGGACGCGCTGGTCGCGGCCTTCGCGTTCACCTTCGGCGCGTTCCTGTACCTGTCCGGGCTCTATCCGATGACCCAGGCGAGCGTCGCCCCTTCGCTCGGCGCCCGGTTCGGTGTGCTCGCGCTGCTGTGCGCCGCGACGCTGCTGCGGCGGCGCGCGCCGCTGGCGGCGCTGCTGGCGGGCGCGGTCCCGGTCGGCATCGATCTGGCGCTCGGCCCGACGGTGCCGGTGTGGATCGTCTACTCGGATCTGATCTACGCGGCCGTCCTCTACGGCACCCGCGCGGTCTCGCGCTGGGTGACGATCGGCTGCGCCGGGCTGACGACGGTGATCACGATCGCGGCGTTCGTCGCGGCGGGCGACTGGCGGGTGCTGGTGCTGTCGGTCGCCGCGGCGGCCGCGTTCGTCGGCACGCCGATCTGGTGGGCGCTGTCGGTGCGGACACACAAGGAGATCGCCGAGGCCGAACGCGCGCGGGTGCAGGCGATGGCCTTGGTGGCCGAGCTGGACCGGCGCGCCGCCATCGCCGACGAGCGCAAGACGATGGCGCGCGACCTGCACGACGTCATCGCGGGGCACCTCTCGGCCATCGCGATCCAGTCCGAGGCGGCGCTCGGCGTGCTGACCCGCGCGGATACCGATCCCGCGATGGCCGGGATCCTCGGCTCGATCCGGGCCAACAGCGTCAGCGCGCTCCAAGAGATGCGGACCATGATCGGTCTGCTGCGCCGCGACGACGGCGGCGAGGACGAGCCCGCCGCGCCGCGCACCCTGGCCCAGTTGCCGATCCTGGTGGACGCCGCCCGGTCGGCGGGAACGACGGTGCGCGTTGCCGATTCGCTCGACGGCGCGGCGTTGCCCAGCGCGGTGGACCAGGCCGCTTACCGAATCGTCCAGGAGGCCTTGACGAACGCGATGAAGCACGCCCCCGGGCGGCCGGTCGACATCGCGGTGCGCGCCGATCGGTCGACACTCGACGTGTCGGTGCGCAATCCCGCTCCCACCCCGGCGAATTCGGCCGGATCCGCGAATTCCGCGGCGGCGCATCGCGGCCTGGTGAACATGCGCGAGCGGGCCGCCGCGCTGGGCGGCAGCTTCACCGCAGGACCGGAAGCCGATGGCTGGGCGGTGCGCGCCAGACTTCCGCTCGGGGCGGCCGAACCGTCACCAGGTGGCAGCCGAACACCGGAGGTGGCATGACGATTCGCGTGCTGATCGCCGACGACCACGGCGCGATCCGCGCCGGGTTGCGGATGATCCTGGACAGCGCCGAGGGCATCGAGGTGATCGGCGAGGCCGCCGACGGCGACATCGCGGTCGCGCAGGCCAAGGCGTTGCGACCCGACGTGGTGCTGATGGATGTGCGGATGCCCGGCGTGGACGGCATCACCGCCACCGAGCGCGTCACCGCCGACGCGCTGGCGCGGGTGCTCATCCTCACCACATTCGACTTGGACGAGTACGTCTTTCGCGCCCTGCGGGCAGGCGCGTCCGGCTTCGTGCTGAAATCCACGTCGGGACAAGCACTCGTCGACGCGGTGCGCGCGGTCGCTGCGGGAGACGGCGTGCTGGCGCCGGAGGTCACCCGGGCGGTGATCGCCGCGTTCGCGTCTTCCGGAACCGACGCCGAACCCGCCGCGCCAGCCGGACTCGCCGATCTCACCGAACGCGAACGCGAAGTGCTGGACTGCCTCGGCGAAGGCTTGTCGAACGCGCAGATCGCGGCGCGGTTGTTCATCGGGGAGACCACGGTGAAGACGCACGTCTCGCGGGTGCTCACGAAACTCGGTGTGCGGTCCCGTGTTCAGGCGGCCATCCTGGCGCGGCAGGCGCGGGCGCGCTGAGTGACGGCGGTCACTCCGGCAGCGGCGCGAAAGTTCCGTCCGGCCCTGGCCGATACTCGTCGACAGATGTGACGACGCTCACAGGGAGTGGGCCGTACAGGTGCGGGAAGAGCATCGAGGCCGGGTCCGTTTGGACGCCCGGCTCCCATTTCACCGGGTCCACGAGCATTTTCGCGTCGATGCGCAACAGCACCAGGTCATGCCGTCCCGCGTACAACCGGTTGGCGGGCAGGTGGACTTGCTGCGGCGTCGAAAGGTGAACGAACCCGACCTCGGCCAACGAGGGCGGTCGATGCTCGCCGGTTTGCCGTGCGTTGCGCCATTCGGGCAAAGTACAAAGGTGAACCAGCGTGTGAGTGTCACACGTCACGGGTAATCTCCCAACAGACCAACTGGATAGACGAGTTCGTGGGTGATCGAGTGTGGTTCGATCCCCGACCTGGAGCGTTCGCCATCAGCGAAATCCCAGGTCGTGTTAGAGAAAACACACAGAATCACTTGCGGGAACAATGCCCCCGTCCCGAACGTCTGACAGAGTAGTCATACCACTGCTGGGAAGTAGCGGTAGCGAGCTCGTGGTGAGTGACCACGAGCCCCACACCAGGTGAACGGACTGTAGTGCCGGGAGCCAGGACGGAGGAGTCATGCCAGGAACCCTGACAAGCACCCCACTGACCGCGGTCGATCGTTGCGACCGTTGCGGGGCGGCTGCCCGAGTGCGTGCCGTTCTGCCCGCAGGTGGAGAGTTGCTCTTCTGCCAGCATCACGCGAACGAACACATGGATCGGCTGCGTGAGCTCGAGGCCGTGATCGACACGGAGTCGGCTCCCGCCCTCTGACCGGTTTTCGCTTCCCGACACAACAGCATCGAACAACAGGACCTTTCCCCGCAGCGGGCGACGAATCGTCGCCCGCTGCGGGCGTGTTCGGAGTTCACTGTGTTCGAGGTCACAGCGCTCGAGGCTCGGCTTCGCCTACGTGGGCCAGGCCCTGCCTCGAAGTCCGGCCGGATGTGTCCGTGGCCGCGGAGGGACTTCGAGACGGGGCCTACGTCACATCGGTGTCGAGCTCCGCGAGGATGCCATCCAGCAGCCGAGCCAACCCGAACTCGAAAGCGCCGTCCGGATCGGCAGGCGCCTGATACCGCTCCCCCACCGCCGCGCCGACCCGTCCGGCGAGCGGGAACTCCCCGAGCGGCATGACCCTGGCCAGTTCGGGACCGTACCGCTCCCACCACTGCGCGTCGCTCAGCTCCGCGGCGCCGCGGGCGGCGGCCACCGCGATCCGCGCGTTCCCGGTCGCGAACTCGGTCAGCACCGCGATGGCCCGATCCATCGCGAGGTCTGTGAGCCCGATCCCCTCGATGGCCGCCAGCTGACGCTCGTAGCGCCGCATCCGCCCCGGCCCGAGCACCGCGCGCCACGGCGAGACCTCCAGCAGCCAGGGATGCGCCAGCACCTCGGCGCGCACCTGACGCGCGATGTCCGCCATCCGCTCGCGCACCGGCAGCCCGGCGGGAATGGGCGCGTCCTCCGCGGCGACGGCGTCGACCATCAGCACGGTCAGCGCCTCCTTGCTCGGCACGTAGGTGTACAGGCTCATCGGCCGCAGGCCCAGTTCGGCCGCGACCGCGCGGATGGACACCTTCTCGTACCCCTCGCGGTCGGCCAGTGCCACGGCGGCCGCGACCACGGCGTCGACGCTCACCGTCTGCTTCGGCCCGCGCCCGCCCGCGCGCGGCGGCAGCGACCGCCGCCACAGCAGGTGCAGCAGTTGTTTCGCCTGGTCGTCGTCGCTCTGCGCGGGCAAGGGACTCCTCGGAACAAACTTGGTACGGTGTACGTTGTCACGATACTCCGTACGCCATACGATGATCTAGGGGTTCGCTCTGCCCAGCACACAGGCCACCTACCTGCCCGACCGTCACCTCTTCGCCTTGTGGACCTGGACGGGTCACGGCCCCGGCCGCGCACCGGCGGATCTCGGCGACCGGGAGACGTTGGCGCTCGCACTGCCGACCGGGTCGCGCGGGGCCATCGAAGTCGTCGATGTCGACTGCGCGTTGATCTCGCCCGCGGAACTCGCCGCTCTCGAGCTGGGCGACGAGTTGCCTGCCGCCGGTTCCCCGGATCGACCGCACTCGGCCCCGATGGCATCCGCCGAACCATCCGCCACACCAAGGCCGCTCCACGCGGGCTCGTCGCTGCGAGCATGGCGGACCGTCCTGCGGCGAGGCGAACCAGTCGACGCACTGCCCATCGCAGCCCACGCCGTACCGGACGCCGTGGGGACCGCGATCGTGTCCGCCGATCGCGCGCTGCGAACCCTGCTCGACACCGAGGCGGTGGCCGCCGACCTGGCGACCACCCTGCACGCCGACCTGCGTCCCTATCAGGCGCGTGGGATCGGCTGGCTGACCGAGACCACCGAGGCCTACGGCGGCGCGGTGCTCGCCGACGAGATGGGCCTCGGAAAGACGGTGCAGGCCATCGGTTTTCTGCTCGCGCGTGCCGCGGCGGGCGCACAGCTCGTCGTCTGCCCCACGTCGCTGGTCGGCAACTGGGCGCACGAGATCACCCGTTTCGCACCGGAACTGCGCCCGATCAGCTGGCGCGGTGGGGAACTCGCCGCGGCACCGGGTGACATCGTGGTGGTCGGCTACCCGATGCTGCGGCTGCACGGCCACCTCCTCGCCGAACAGGACTGGGCGACAGCGGTATTCGACGAGGCGCAGGCGTTGAAGAACCCGCGCACCCAGCTCGCCAAGGCCGCCCGCGCCCTCACCAGCCCCGCCAAGGTGGCGCTGACCGGCACGCCGGTGGAGAACCACCTCGAGGAACTGTGGGCGTTGTTGCACCTGGTCGCCCCGCGCCTGTTCGCCCATCGCGGCCAGTTCCGCCGCCGTTTCGTCCGGCCCATCCAGGAGGGTTCGGCCGCGGCCGCCGCCCGGCTCCGCGCCACCATCGAACCGGTCGTGTTGGCGCGCAAGAAGTTTCAGGTAGCCGCCGCGCTGCCCGCGAAGATCCACACCGATCTGCTCTGCGATCTGACCGCCGAACAGGAGAAGCTCTACGATCAGCTGCTGGAGCGGGCCATCGACGACGGCTTCGGTTCCGGCGCGCAACGGCAGAGCCGGGTGCTGGCCGCGCTCACCGCGCTCAAGCAGGTGTGCAACCACCCGGGCCTGATCACCGGCGATCTGGCCGAGCTGCCCGGTCGTTCGGGCAAGCTCGACCTGTGCACCGACATCGTCGCCACCAATCTCGAAACAGACTCGCCCACCCTGATTTTCACCCAGTACCGGCAGACCGGTGAGTTGTTGGTCCGTCACCTCGCCGAGCAGTTCGGCGTGACCGCACCGTTCTTCCACGGCGGACTGAACCAGGACCAGCGCGCGGCGATCGTGCGGGACTTCCAGTCCGCGGACGGGCCGCCGGTGCTCGTGCTGAGCCTGCGGGCGGCGGGCACCGGCCTCACCCTGACCCGCGCCGCCGACGTGGTGCACTTCGACCGCTGGTGGAATCCGGCAGTGGAGGCGCAGGCCTCCGACCGCGCGCACCGGATCGGCCAGACCCGCACGGTCACCATCACCACCCTCACCTCCGGAACGACCGTCGAGGAGCACATCGCAGGCATGCACGACCGCAAATCCGCGCTGACCGACCTGTCGGACTCCGCGGGCATCGCCGCACTGGCCCGCCTCGACGACGACCAACTCGTCGAGATCCTGCGACGGAAGCGAGAGAACTGATGGCGGACAACGAATTCGGCTACACCGCTTGGGGCATGGATTGGGTGCGGCTCGCCGAGCCGCTGCGCCAGACCCGGCCCGACCCGCTGCTGCCCCGCGCCCGCAGCATCGCCCGCAACAACGGCGTCCAGGCCACCGTCGAAGGCCGCGTCGTGCGCGCGCACATCCATCGCGGCGGGCAGGCCTCGGTGACGCACCTCGAGGTCGCTCCGCTGTCCCGGCAGGCGGTGGCCGCCATCGCGGAAGTGATCCCGGACCCGACGGTACTGACCGACGAGACGCACCGCGCGCTCGTCGCGGCGGACGTGCGGCCCGCCCCGGTGCTCGCCGCCGTCGACTGCTCGTGCTCGGCGCGCACCGACCGCTGCGTCCACGTGCTCGCCACGCTCTACGACATAGCGCGGCGAGTCGACGAACACCCACGGCTGGCCCTGGAGATCCAGGGTTATTTCGAAGCGGCGCACGCCGATGCGGAGATCACCGTCGAACAGCCGCGCTGGACCCCGATCAATTCCCTCGACCCCGACCACTACTTCGAACCGGCCCCAGCCTGACCGTCAGGCCGCGCCGCGGCGGTGGCCACCAGTTCGCGCACCCGCGGCTCGCCCGCGACGCGCCATTGCGGCCTGGCCCGCCTGAAGTGGAGGCGCTACCTCCGACGCAGCGCGGCGATGCGCTCGTGCAGCTGGTCGGCCGTGGCCAGCGCGGTCGGCGGCCCGCCGCACTCGCGGCGCAGCTCGCCGTGGATCACCCCGTGCGGCTTGCCGGTGCGGTGGTGGTGCATGGCCACCAGGCTGTTGAGTTCCTTGCGCAGTTCACCGAGCCGGTCCGCGGTGGCGACCCGCTCGGCGGCGGTCGCGACCTGCGGCGCGGGTTCCACGATCTTCGGCTCGCCACGATCGGCCAGCTGCCGCGCTTGGCGCTCGCGCAGCAGCGCGCGCATCTGGTCGGCGTCGAGCAGGCCGGGAATGCCGAGGTAGTCGGCCTCCTCGTCGCTGCCGGCGAAGGTGGCGGTGCCGAACGAGGAGCCGTCGTAGATCACCTGATCGAGCTCGGCGTCCGCGGCGAGCGCCACGAACTTCTTCTCTTCCTCGCCCGGCTCGTCCTTCTGCTTGGCCGCGTCGGTCAGCAGCTCGTCGTCGAGGCCGTTCTTCTCCCGGTGCGGCTTGCCGATGACGTGGTCGCGCTGCAACTCCAGCTGCGCGGCCAGATCCAGCAGCACGGGCACCGAGGGCAGGAACACGCTCGCCGTCTCGCCGGGGCGGCGGGCACGCACGAATCGGCCGATGGCCTGGGCGAAGTAGAGCGGCGTCGAAGCGCTTGTCGCGTAGACGCCGACGGCGAGGCGCGGCACGTCGACGCCCTCGGACACCATGCGCACCGCGACCATCCACGGCTGGGTGTTGTTGCTGAACTCGGCGATCCGGTTCGAGGACGCGGGATCGTCGGAGAGCACCAGCGCGGGCCGCTCGCCCGAAATGTGTTCGAGCAGTTCGGCGTAGTCGCGGGCCCGGTCCTGATCGGTGGCGATCACCAGGCCGCCCGCGTCGGGCATGCCCGAGGCGCGCTTCTGGCGCAGCCGGATGTCGGCGGCGCGCAGCACCGCGGAGATCCAGTCGCCCGCGGGGTCCAGCGCGGTGCGCCAGGCGCGCGCGGTCTGTTCGGCGTTGAGCGGCTCGCCGAGCCGGGCCGAGTGCTCCTCGCCAGCGCTGTCGC
The DNA here is from genome assembly GCF_900215415.1 of Nocardia amikacinitolerans. NCBI lineage: Bacteria > Bacillati > Actinomycetota > Actinomycetes > Mycobacteriales > Nocardiaceae > Nocardia > Nocardia amikacinitolerans. The sequence goes on from NZ_OBEG01000008.1 coordinate 254,771, forward strand.
GCCAATGCGCGTCACCGGAGTAGGCCAGGAAGACCACCGGCCGGACGACGCCGTCGGCCAGCGCCTCGGCGTAGCCGTAGGTGTGGTCGGCGCGCGACTTGGGGAAGCCGGATTCGTCGGGCTCGTAGACGACGAACGGGATCTGGCTGTCGTCGGAGCGGAACGGCGTACCGGTCAGCGCCAGCCTGCGCGTCGCGTCGCCGAACGCCTCCGCGGTCGCGTCACCCCAGCTCTTGGCATCGCCCGCGTGGTGGATCTCGTCGAGGATCACCAGGGTCCTGCGGTTCTCGGTGCGCACCCGGTGCCTGGACGGATGCGAGGCGACCTGCGCGTAGGTGACGACCACGCCGTGGTAGTCGCCGGAGGTGCCGCCGGTGGCGTTGGAGAACCGGGAATCCAGCTGGATGCCGCTGCGCGCGGCCGAGGCCGCCCACTGGTGCTTGAGGTGTTCGGTCGGTGCTACCACCGTGATCTGGTCCACGGTGCGGTCGGCGAGCAGTTCGGCCGCCACCCGCAGCGCGAAGGTGGTCTTACCGGCGCCCGGCGTCGCCACGGCGAGGAAGTCGCGCGGCTTGGTTGCCAGGTATTTCGTGAGCGCGCGCCGCTGCCACGCACGTAGCGAACCACCCCCGGCTGCCGACTTTCCCGAATCGCCCGGCGTCGCTCCATCTCCCGCCGCAGCGCCATCCGACCCAGTCACGCAGAAGACAGTAGCGGCCGGGGACGGCGTGTCGCCAAACCGACGCGGCGGTCGCGATCCGCGTCACACATTCCCGCATGCCGCCCCGTGTTCACCTGTTGCCCGCCGACACGATGCGGGGACGAGCCGGTGCGCGCGCGTCCGGTGCGCGATGCTGTAGGCACCATGACCGAAGCCAGTCCCCCACCCGCGCGCGGGCCCGAGCCGATCCACAGCGGCGGCGCGGGCACGCCGCCGCATGGCGCGGGCGTCGTCGTCCGGCGGGTCAGGCACGCCGGACGACAGGCGCGCAGGCTGGTGGTCCGGGTGTCGGCGAAGGCGTGGGACGACTCGATCTTCGCCAAGTCCGCGGCCGCCGCGTTCTGGCAGACCCTGTCGCTGGCCCCGCTGCTGCTCGGGGTGCTCGGCAGTCTCGGTTACGTCGGCGGCTGGTTCGGGCCAGACACCGTCGAGATCGTGGAATCCAAGATCATCACGTTCAGCCGGGAGCTGTTCAGCGAGGCCGTCGTCACCGACCTGATCGAACCGACCGTCGGCGACGTGCTCGGCCGCGGGCGCGGCGCGGTGGTGTCGTTCGGCTTCGTGCTCTCGCTGTGGGCCGGATCCTCGGCGATGGCGACCTTCGTCGACGCGATTGTGGAGGCGCACGACCAGCAGGACGCGCGGCATCCGGTGTGGCAGCGCATCTTCGCGCTGCTGCTCTACGTGCTGTTCCTGGTGGCGGCGGTGTTCATCCTGCCGCTCGTCGCGCTCGGTCCCAGCCTGATCGGCCGGGTGCTGCCGGACGGGTGGCGCGAGCCGGGCCTACAGCTGCTGGACAGCTTCTACTACCCCGGCGTCGGCCTGTTGCTCATCGTCGGCCTGACCACGCTGTACAAGCTGGCGCTGCATCGCACGCTGCCCTGGCATCGGCTGTTCGCCGGGGCGCTCGTCGCGGGCGTGTTCTTCATGGCGGCCAGCGAGGGGCTGCGCCGCTACCTGTCCTGGATCACCGCGACCGGCGTGAGTTACGGCGCGTTGGCGACGCCGATCGCGTTCCTGCTCTTCACGTTCTTCCTCGGCTTCGCGGTGATTCTCGGCGCCGAGTTCAACGCCGCGGTCCAGGAGTTCTGGCCCGCCCGCGCCACCCGCATCGAGCAGATGAAGGAATGGATCTCCAACCAGGTGCGCGGCGAGACGCCGGAGGAGGAGACCGACGCCGACGCGTCGGGTCGCGCGGAGTCGGCGCGCGCGACCACCTCCGCCGCGCGGGACGCGCTGCGTAGCTCGAGGTGACCGCGCGGTCGAAGGTCGCGGGACTCAGTCGCCCTTGCGCAGGGACTCGTAGACCTTCTTGCACTCCGGGCAGACCGGCGAACCGGGCTTCGGCGAGCGGGTCACGGGGAACACCTCGCCGCACAGGGCCACGACCACGGTGCCCATGACGGCGCTCTCGGCGATCTTGTCCTTCTTCACATAGTGGAAGAACTTCGGGGTGTCGTCGCCCGTCGTCTCGTCGGTGGTCGTATCCGGGCGAACCAGGGTGTCGGTACTCACGGATTCCATGATGCCGTATGACGGTCCGGCGGGTCGCCCGCGCCCGAAGCCCGCGGTGAATCGACCTGGTGTGTGCGCGGGGGACACCGGAGTGGAAGACTCAGGGTATGCAGCAGTACGGCGACTCCTCCGACGCCGACGACATCGGCCGCGGTGTTCGCCCGGACGTCTCATCCGGTCCTTCCCCGTCGCGCGGGTACTTCCCCGGAAGCGACGACAAGCACCCGGTGCTCATCACCGAGGCCGCCCCGTCGCTCGAGGATCAGCATCGCGCGCGGGTGCGCAGGTACACGATCCTGATGGCGTTCCGTATCCCCGCGCTCGTGCTGGCCGCCGTCGCCTACAGCGCGTGGGACAGCGCCCTGATCTCGCTGCTGATCATCGGCGCGTCGATTCCGCTGCCGTGGATCGCGGTGCTCATCGCCAACGACCGCCCGCCGCGGCGCAAGGACGAACCCAGCCGCTGGGATCGCCCCCGCAAGGCCATCGAATCCCGTCCGCACAACGCCATCGACGGGTGAGTGGTTGTCAGGCGCCGACCCGCCTGCGGATGACGATCGACATCAGCGCCGCGAGCCCGCACAACGCGCCCGCCACGTACCAGGCCGTGTCGTAGCTGCCCTGTACGTCGCGAATGACGCCCGCGCCGGTGGCCGCGATCGCCGAGCCGATCTGGTGCGAGGCGAAGACCCAGCCGAAGGCCACCGGCCCGTCCTCGCCGAACAGCTCGCGGCACAGCGCGACCGTCGGCGGGACGGTCGCGATCCAGTCCAGGCCGTAGAAGATCACGAAGACCCACATGCTCGGCTCGGTGTGCGGCGCGAACAACGACGGCAGGATCAGCAGTGAGAGCCCGCGCAGGCTGTAGTACGCCAGCAGCAGATACCGCGGGTCGACGCGGTCGGTGAGCCACCCCGAGGCGATGGTGCCCGCCACGTCGAAGACGCCGACCAGCGCGAGCAGCCCGGCGGCGGTGGTCGGCGGCATCCCGTGGTCGTGCGCCGCGCTGACGAAGTGGGTGCCGACCAGACCGTTGGTCGAGGCGCCGCACACCGCGAAACCGCCTGCCAGCAACCAGAATCCGCGCGTCCGCGCGATCCGCGCCAGCACGGTGAGCGCCCGCGTCGCGCCACCCTGCGCGGTGGTGCGCATCCCAGCGGGCGAACCGGGTTCCGCGCCGTACGCGGAAACGCCTACGTCGCTGGGGAAGTCGCGGACGAACAGCAGAACGAGCGGCACCACCGCCAGCGCCGCGCCGGCCACCACCAGCGCGGGCAGGCGCCAGCCGTGCTCGTGCGCCAGCGCCGAAACCAGCGGGAGGAAGACCAGTTGTCCGGTCGCGCCCGCGGCCGTCAGGACGCCGGTCACCAGGCCGCGATGGCGCACGAACCAGCGCCCGGTGATGGTCGCCACGAACGGCATCGACATCGAGCCGACACCGACGCCGACCAGCAGACCCCAGGTCGCGACCAGTTGCCAGGCCTGGGTCATGAAGACGGTCAGTCCGCTGCCCGCCGCGACGAGCACCAGCGCGCAGGCCACCACCCTGCGAATGCCGAACTTGTCCATCAGCGCTGCGGCGAACGGCGAGATGAGCCCGTAGAGCAGCAGATTCAGCGAGACCGCGAAACCGATGGTGCCGTGCGACCACCCGAACTCCGCGTGCAGCGGGTCCATCAGCACACTGGGCACAGAACGGAACGCGGCCGCGCCGAGCAGCGCGACGAAGCCGACCCCCGCGACGATCCAGGCCGGGTGCGGCCGCCGCACCGCCTTGTCGACGGGCTCGGCGGGCTCGACTGGCTCGGCGGGTGAGGTGCGCAGTTCGGTCACCCGCCGAGCTTGCCGGAAAGCCGCGCGCCGAACGAGTGGCACGAATGCCACAGAACATCGAGATTCCGCCAAACCGGTTCGACAGTCTCCCGGCCGCCCCTTACTGTGTCCCGGGGGCACGGCGGCCTTGTGGCCTGCGTCGCACTCGCCGCTTGCCGTGTCCCGCAACACCTGCTCGGCGCACGCGCCGGGCCACGTCGGCGGTCGCGGGAACCTCCCGCACGGCACAGGAGACAACATGATTCGCTGGGTCTGGGCGTTCCTCGACCGTCCCGCACAACGTTTCGACGCCTGCGCGACCTTCTGGTCGACCATCACCGGCACCCAGCTCTCCCCGCGCCGCGGCGACGACAACCAATTCCTCACGCTGCTGCCGGATCCCGCGCTGTTCGCCGCGGCCGGGGTCAAGATGCAGTCGGTGAACGGCCTCGGCGGCGTGCACCTGGACTTCGACGTCGACGACATCCCCGCCGCCGTGCGCGTCGCGCTGGACCTGAACGCCGAACTGGTCGCCAACCACCCCGACTACGCGGTGCTTCGCTCGCCGGCCGGGCAGATCTTCTGCTTCACCCCGAGCGGACGCGCCAAGGGCCACCCCGCGCCCGCCTTCCGCGCGCCCGACGGCACGCTGAGCCGCCTCGACCAGGTCTGCCTGGACATCGGCGCGGCAGATCACGACGTGGAGACGCGCTTCTGGGCCGACCTCACCGGCTGGAAGCACACGCCGGGCCGACTCGCCGAGTTCTCCCGGCTGCGCCCGGCGGAGCCGATGCCGGTCCAGTTGCTGTTGCAGCGCCTCGGCGAGAACCGGCCGACCAGCGCCCACATCGATCTGTCCTCGTCCGATATCGAGGCCACCGCGGCATGGCACGAATCGCTCGGCGCGACTGTGGTGCGCCGCCACGAGCACTGGATCGTGCTGACCGATCCGGGCGACGCCGTGTACTGCGTCACCGGACGCGATCCGAACGGGGTGTGATCCGGGGCCGCGGTGCTGTCTGGTCGGCACCGACTCTGTGGTGACCGCCCGCGGCCTCCGCGGTGATGTCCTCGGCGTCATCTGCGCGGTGCCGCATTCTCCGCACGCCTCCCGCAGCGTTGTGCCCTCGGCACCACGGTGACGCGTCCTCGGCACGGCCCGCTCGGTGACGTGGACAACGCGTTACGGATGCTCACGAGTAGCGGTGGCAGAGTACGTGTGTGCCTACGAACCAGACGACCACCGGATCCCTGCTCACCGCCCTGTGCCCGGAGCTGCGGACGGCGCTGACCCGCGTCGGCTACGACGCCGACACCCTGCTGTCGGCGCTGGGACCGGACGCGCACGCGGCGCTGGGCCGGTCCGAGCCGGTGCCGGTGCGGCGGTCGGCGCGGGCGGCCGGTGAACTCGGCACGCTGATCCGGCTGCTACTGCTCGGCGACGCCCTGCCCGAGCGCGAGGTGGCGGCCGCGCTGGCGCCGGTGGACGTCGACCGGGCCGTCGCGGCGGGTCTGCTGGAGCGTCACGGCGACGAGGTCCGCGCGGCATTGGATCTGCGCCCGCTGGACGCGGGCGAGGGCAACCGCTGGATCCTGTCCGATCTGGACGACTCGATGCGCAGGCGAACCCTCACCGAGGATCACGTGCTCGGCGTAGGTCACGCCTCGCTGTCGCTGCTGCGCGCCACGCCGACCCGGCCCGTCGGATCGGTGCTCGACCTCGGCACCGGCTGCGGCGTGCAGGCGGTGCACGCCGCCTCCTACGCGCGCACCGTCACCGCGACCGACGTGAATCCGCGCGCGCTGTGGCTCGCCGAGGCGACGGCCGCGCTCAACGGCCTCGACATCGAACTGCTGGAGGGTTCCTGGTTCGAACCGGTGGCCGGGCGACGGTTCGATCAGGTGGTGGCGAATCCGCCGTTCGTCGTCGGCCCCGCGCGTATCGAGCACACCTACCGCGATTCGGGCCTGGCCTTGGACGGCGCCAGCAGGCTGGTCGTCTCGCGCGCGCCCGATCTGCTCGCGCCGGGCGGCACCGCGGCCATGCTGGCGGCCTGGGTGCACGTGGACGGCGAGGACTGGCGCCAGCGCGTCTCCTCGTGGCTGCCCGCGCACGGTGTCGACGCCTGGGTGGTGCAGCGCGATGTCGCCGATCCGGCGCTGTACGTCGGAACCTGGCTGCGTGACGCGGGCCTCGACCCGCGCGATCCAGCGTCGCAGGCTCGCGCCGAGCAGTGGCTGGACGCGTTCGCCGCCGCCGACGTCGAGGGCATCGGTTTCGGCTTCGTCTACCTGCGCGCGATCGACGGTCCCACCGAGTTGCTCGCCGAGGACCTCACGCACGGCTTCGACGATCCGCTCGGCGCCGAGGCGAGCGCCTATTTCGAACGGTCGGCCTGGCTGCGCGCCGCGGCGAGTGACGAAAACCACGCCTGGACCGCACGTTTCGCGGTCGAGCCAACGACGGCGCTGGAACGGGTGTCCCTGCCCGGTCCGGACGGCTGGGCCGAGCGTGTCGCGCGGCTGCACCGGGGCGACGGTCCGCGCTGGCAGCACGAGGTGGACGAGACGACGATCTCGCTGGTCGCGGGAATGCGCCCGGACGGACTTCCGTTGTACGAGCTGGTCGAACTGCTGGCGCTCGCCCACGGAGCCGAGGAGGTGACGCCGGAGTTCGCGGCCGACGCGCTCACCGTCGTCGCCGGTTTGGTCCGGCACGGGTTGATCGCTCCCGTGTAAGCACGGGGCAACCGGGTATGCGTCGGCGGAGGCATCGGACAGGGAGGCGTTCCCGCCCGCGGGGGTTCTCAGGAACTTCTCAGACGTAAGTGACCGAAACCGCAGTTCAGAAGCGGTTTATCGGGGCGCGAGCGGGGAACTTTCTCTCTGTCGGGTCCGTTGATCGGAGTGAGACACCACCGACAGGAGGCAAGTCATGACCAGCCCCGCCACCACTCGAGTGCGCACCAGCGAATCGGACCTCGACGCCCAGAGCCCTGCCGCCGACTTGGTACGCGTGTACCTGAACGGAATCGGCCGCACCGCGCTGCTCTCGGCAGCTGACGAGGTCGAGCTGGCCAAGCGCATCGAGGCGGGCCTCTACGCCCAGCATCTGCTGGAAACGGGCAAGCGGCTTTCCGCCGGCCGGAAGAAGGATCTCGCCATCATCGTGCGCGACGGCCAGGCCGCACGGGCGCACCTGCTCGAAGCCAACCTTCGCCTCGTGGTCTCGCTCGCCAAGCGCTACACCGGTCGCGGCATGCCGTTGCTGGATCTCATCCAAGAGGGCAATCTGGGCCTGATCCGGGCGATGGAGAAGTTCGACTACGCCAAGGGATTCAAGTTCTCCACCTACGCGACGTGGTGGATCCGCCAGGCCATCACCCGCGGCATGGCCGATCAGAGCCGCACCATCCGGCTGCCCGTCCACCTCGTCGAGCAGGTGAACAAGCTGGCCAGGATCAAGCGGGAGTTGCACCAGCAGCTGGGCCGCGAAGCCACCGACGAAGAGCTGGCCAACGAGTCGGGCATCCCGGTCGACAAGATCTCCGATCTGCTCGATCACAGCCGCGACCCGGTGAGCCTGGACATGCCGGTCGGCAACGACGAAGAGGCGCCGCTCGGCGATTTCATCGAGGACTCCGAGGCCACCTCCGCCGAGTCCGCAGTGATCGCGGGACTGCTGCACCACGACGTGCGCAGCGTCCTCGCGACCTTGGACGAGCGCGAACAGCAGGTCATCCGCCTGCGCTTCGGCTTGGACGACGGCCAGCCGCGCACCCTCGACCAGATCGGCAAGCTCTTCGGCCTGTCCCGCGAGCGGGTGCGTCAGATCGAGCGTGAGGTCATGGCGAAGCTGCGCAAGGGCGAGCGGGCCGACCGCCTGCGGGCCTACGCCAGCTGACCCATCGACGCCGGGTGTTCTCCGAGGCGCCCCGGCGTCCGACTTGGTGACCTACGCGGTCACCGCACAGACGCCGACCGGTGTCCGCGCGACCCGCCCCCTCCGGATTCCGCGCGAACCGGTCGGCGAACTCGTTGTCAGGCCGGATCGACGGCGACGTCGTAGTTGACCTTGTCGCCTTCCACCGAGGTCACCGTCACGGTGAGGCCGAGCGTCTCGCCGCCCGCGGTCAACGTGCAGCGCATGGTCGTACCGACCTTGCCCTCCAGGTCATCGGGGCAGTCGATGCTGTCGGGTTCCTGCCCGACCTCCTCGGTCAGGGTCTGCTTGACCGACTTCTCCAGCTCGCCTTCCTTGACCTGGGGCGTGGAGGAACCGACCTCCACCGAACATCCCGCTGCCAGGAACGCAAGGGCGAAAAGCCCGGCGAGGGTAGTGGTTTTCATGTCGACACCTCTCTGGTCGAGTCTCTCGGATCTTCACCAGATCGGGTGCCGCCCGAGCGACGTTAACGCCGCTCGACGACAGAGGCCTCATGCCAACCGCCGCGGGCCGACGTCGAACCGACTGGGCTCGGGGCCGATTCGACCGCGCGCGTAGAGGATTTCCGCCGAGGTCGGCGAGGCAAGCACGGGATCGAAGGCCAGCTCGCGCATTTCGGGGAGGTCGTCGAACAGCGCCGAAATACGTTGCGCCAGTTCGGCGAGCGCGGCCTTGTCCACCCGCGGACTCGCCGGCGTGCCGGAGAGCAGCGGGGCCGCGCGCGGAGCGTCGATCAGGGCCGCCGCCTCGTCGCTGGTCAGCGGGAGCGCGCGATAGGCGCGGTCGCCGAGCATTTCGATGATCATGCCGGACAGACCGAACTCGATCACCGACCCGAAGGACGGGTCGTCCTGCACGCGCAGGATGCAGCCGACGCCCTTGGTCGCCATCTTCTGGATGTGCAGCACCGGGTCACCGCAGGTCTCCACCAGGTCGGTGTAGGCCTGGCGCACCGCCTCCGGCCGCCACAGGTCGAGCCGCACACCGATCAAATCGGGCCTGCGCCGCCACATCTCGCCGGTGGCCTTCGCCGCCACCGGATAGCCCAGTTCCTCGGCCGCCGCCACCGCCTCCTCGGCGTCGCGCACCTCGCGGAACTCGACGACCTGGATGCCGTAGCAGGTGAGCAGCTCGGCGGCCTCCAGATCGGTCAGCCAGCGGCCGCCGGAATCGACCATCCACTTCGCCACCAGTCCCCTGGCTCGCTCGGTATCGATGCCGTCCGGTCGCACCACCACCGACGCGGGTTTGTCCCGCCACTCCGCGTAGCGGCGGACCCGAGCCAACGCCCGCGCGGCGCGTTCGGGATCCGGATACGACGGAATCGATCCGTGCACCGCCATCCCGCCCTGACCGCGCACCGCGAGCAGATTCGGAATGCCCTGCTCGGCGATGAACGTGGTGAGAATCGGTTTGTCCGCCTCGGGCACCGCGGCCGCGGCGGCCCGGATGGCGTCGGCGAACCCGGCCATCGGCAGCGGCACCGGTGGCGCGAAAACCACGATGACGGAATCGGTCTCGTCGGACCGCAGTGCGGCGACGACCGCGTCGAGGTACGCGCCCGGCGTCGCCTGCGGCCCCAGATTCACCGGCTCAGCCACGTCGAGGCCCTCACCGCGGGCCGCGTCGACGGCCAGCCAGCTGAGCGCGGTGCTGTTGCTGACCACCGCGAGGCGCGACCCGCGGGGCAGCGGCTGATAGCCGAGCAGCGCGGCGCAGTCGAACAACTCCGAGATCGAGTCCACCTGCACGATGCCCGCCTGCGCGAACAGGTCTCGCACGATCGAGCGATCCATATCGCGCGGGGGCTGGCTGCGCCCGGCCTGCCGCCCGCTGCTCACCGCGACGATCGGTTTGGTGCGCGCCACCCGTCGCGCGATCCGGGAGAACTTGCGCGGGTTACCGAAGCTCTCCAGGTACAGCAGGATCACGTCGGTGTCGGGCGCGGTGTCCCAGTACTGGAGCAGATCGTTGCCGGACACGTCGGCGCGGTTGCCCGCCGAGACGAACGTCGAGAGACCCAGGTTCCGCGCGGCCGCCTCGCCGAGGATGGCCGCGCCCAACGGCCCGGACTGGCAGAAGAATCCGATCCGCCCGCGCGCGGGCAGCACCGGCGCCAACGTCGCGTTCAGCGACACCGCCGGGTCGGTATTGGCGATGCCCAACGCGCTCGGACCGACCACCCGCATACCGTGCACTCGCGCGGCCGCGACCAGATCGCGCTCGGCGGCGAGGCCTTCCGGACCGGTCTCGCCGAACCCGGCCGTCAACACCACCAAACCCTTGACGCCCTTGGCCATACAGTCGTCGAGGACCGAGTCGATCGCGGCGGCGGGCACCGCGACCACCGCCAAGTCCACCTCGTCGGGAATCTCGCGCACGGTGGCGTAGGCGCGCACGCCGCGCACGAACTTCCGGGTGGGATTGACCGGATACACCGGCCCCTGGAACACGCCCGACAGCAGGTTGGCAAGCACCACGCCGCCGACCCGGCCCGCGGCGGGCGTGGCGCCGATCACCGCGACCGAACCCGGCGCGAGCAGATTCCCGACACTGCGCGCCTCCGAGGCACGTTCCCGCGAATCCCGCACGGACACCAGCGCTTCGGTGGGGTCGATGGCGAACTCCAGGTGCAGCACCGAGCCGTCCCTGCTGCGCTCGACCTGATACCCGGCCTCGCGGAAGACGGTGACCATCACGGTGTTCTCGGCCAGCACCTCCGCGACGAAGGTCTCGATCTTGTTCTCCGCCGCCGCGCCCGCCAGGTGCTCGAGCAGGATGGAGCCGAGGCCGCGCCCCTGGTGCCCGTCGGCCACCACGAAAGCGACCTCGGCGGCGCGCGGACCGGTGCGGTCGAGCAGTTCGTAGCGGCCCACCGCGATGATCTGCTCGCCGAGCTCGACCACCAGACCGACCCGGTCGTGATAGTCGAGATGGGTCGTCCGGTACAGGTCCTTCGGCGAGATGCGCGGGTAGGGACCGAAATACCGCAGGTACCTGGTGCGATCGGAGAGCGCGGCGTGGAATTCCTGTAAACGGTCGCCGTCCTCGGGGGTCACCGGCCGCAGCCGCACCACCCCGCCGTCGGAGGCGAGCACGTCGGCGAACCAGTGTTGCGGCGGCGGTGGTGGCGTCGCGGGCGTCGACGGAGAGTCCGGGACGGGGATCTGCTCAGTCACGGGGGTCCTCCGGATCCAAGCCGAGCAACCCGAAGCATGCTCGGCGCGTTGCCAATACGGCCGTGTCTACGGCCCGCTGCGCACGGTCGGCGCGCGCATCCCCAGTCTCCACCGTTCCGCCGGGCCCGTCCCACGGACGAAATGTGATGTCGCCCCCTTCGCCCATGGTGCGCGGTGGCTCGGTGTTCGGCGCCACTGCGCGCACCAGATCGATCCACTCCTGCGGCACCGGCGTTTCCGGCGCGATGTCGCGGTCGAGCGCGGTGGCCAGCAGGTGTGTCCACGCTCGCGGGACCACCCGAACCAAGCCGTATCCACCGCCGCCGACGGCGAGCCAGCGTCCCTCGGCGTACTGATCGGCGAGATCCCGCATGGCGCGGAACGCCGCGCGCTGTCCGTCCACCGTGAGTTCCAGGTCGGCGAGCGGATCCTCGCGGTGGGTGTCCACACCGCACTGGCTCACCACGATCTGCGGACGGAACGCGGCGACCGCGCCGGGCACCACCGCGTGAAAACCGCGCAGCCACTGGGCATCTCGGGTCCCGGGCAACATCGGCAGGTTGATCGCGGTGCCTTCGGCCGCGCCCGTGCCGATCTCCTCGGCCCAGCCGGTGTTGGGCCACAGGGTCGCCGGGTGCTGATGGATCGAGACGGTGAGCACCCTCGGGTCCGCGTAGAAGGCGCGCTGCACACCGTCGCCGTGGTGCACGTCGACGTCGAGATAGGCGATGCGATCGAAGCCGTGGTCGAGCAGCCAGGAGATCGCCACGGCCGCATCGTTGTAGACGCAGAAGCCCGATGCGGACGCGGGCATCGCGTGATGCATGCCACCGCCGATGCTGACCGCCCGCCGGGTCCGGCCCTCGGCGATCTCGCGCGCCGCGGCCAGCGTGCCGCCGACGATGATCGAGGCCGCCTGGTGCATGCGCGGGAACACCGGATTGTCGGGCGATCCCAGGCCGTAGGGCGGGGCGAGCGGCTCGCCCGCGGGCGCCACCGCGTGCTCGACCGCCTCGATGTAGTCGGCGGTGTGCACCCGCAACAGTTCGTCGCGGCTCGCGGGGGCGGGCTCCAACCGCTCGACACCGTCGAGCAATCCCAGACTTTCGGCCAACGCCATGGTGAACTTCAGTCGCGCCGGTTTCATGGGGTGCTCCGGCGTCCAGCTGTAGTCGAGGAAGCGTTCACTCCACACGACGGTGCCCGAACTCCGGTGCGCCCCTGGTTCGCGGGGCGACGCCGAGGGTGCAGTGGCCATGCTCGCAACGGTACGCGGGAAGCTAGCAGCCCCGTCGGGTGTTTGTATGCAGTAGAAATGAGGCAAGTGCGAACACGGCGACAGGCCGTGCGCCGATGCGGTTCCTGCGGTGGGACGCGATCCGACACGGCGCACGGTGTTGTCGCCGTGCGTGGGTAGAATTCGTGCCGACGAAGGGGTAACAGGTGAAGGATCTGGTCGACACCACGGAGATGTACCTCCGTACCATCTACGACCTCGAGGAGGAGGGCGTGGTGCCCCTGCGCGCCCGGATCGCCGAGCGCCTCGAGCAGAGCGGCCCGACCGTGAGCCAGACGGTCGCGCGCATGGAGCGCGACGGGCTGCTGCTCGTCGCGGGCGATCGCCATCTCGAGCTCACCGAGAAGGGCCGCAGCATGGCCGTCGCGGTCATGCGCAAGCACCGGCTCGCCGAACGGCTTCTGGTCGACATCATCGGCCTGGACTGGCAGAACGTGCACGCCGAGGCCTGCCGCTGGGAACACGTGATGAGCGAGGACGTCGAGCGACGCCTGGTCGAGGTGCTCAACCATCCCACCACCTCGCCGTACGGCAACCCCATTCCCGGCCTCGACGAGCTGGGCATCACCGCGCCCGTGGCGGTCGAGGAGACCCTTGTCCGGCTGTCGGATCTGCCGCACGGCCCGGCGCACGCGGTCGTCGTGCGCCGCCTCGCCGAGCACATCCAGACCGATCCGGAGGTCATCGGCCAGCTGCGCGAGGCAGGCGTGGTGCCCGACGCGCGCGTGACCGTCGAGACCAAGCCCGGTTCCGTGGTCATCAGCGTGCCCGGCCACGACCGCGGCTTCGAGCTGTCGGACGAAATGGCCCACGCCGTCCAGGTGAAGCTGGTCTGATCCGTGAAACTTCTGGTCACGGGTGGCGCGGGATACGTCGGGGGCGTCTGCGCGCAGGTGCTGCTGGAAGACGGCCACGAGGTGGTCGTCGTCGACGATCTGTCCACCGGTAACGCCGACGGCGTCCCGACCGGTGCGCGCTTCGTCGAGGGCGATGTCGCCGAGGCCGCGCCCGCGCTGCTGCGCGGCGAAACCTTCGACGGCGTCTTGCATTTCGCCGCGCAGTCGCTGGTCGGCGAATCGGTACAGCAGCCGGAGAAGTACTGGCACGGCAACGTCGTGAAGACGCTGGAGCTGCTCGAGGCCATGCGGCTGACGGACACGCCGCGCCTGGTGTTCTCCTCGACCGCCGCGGTGTACGGCGAACCCGAGCAGGTGCCGATCACCGAGGACGCGCCGACCCGGCCGACCAACCCCTACGGCGCGTCGAAGCTCGCCATCGATCACGCGATCACCTCCTACTCGATCGCGCACGGCTTGGCCGCGACCAGCCTGCGGTACTTCAACGTCGCGGGCGCCTACGGCGGGCTCGGCGAGAACCGCGTGGTCGAAACGCATCTCATTCCGCTCGTGCTGCAGGTCGCGCTCGGCCACCGCAAGGCCATCTCCGTCTTCGGTACCGACTGGCCGACTCCCGACGGCACCGCGGTGCGCGACTACATCCACATCCGCGATCTCGCCGAGGCCCACCTGCTGGCCCTGCGCTCGGCCGAGGCAGGCGCGCACCGCGTCTACAACCTCGGCAGCGGCGCGGGATTCTCGGTGCGCGAGGTGATTTCGGCGTGCGAACGCGTCACGGGCCTGCCCATCGCCGCGCAGGACGCGCCGCGCCGTCCCGGCGACCCGGCCACGCTGATCGCCTCCAGCGAACGGGCGATCGACGAACTCGGCTGGCGGCCCGAGCACAACGATCTCGACGAGATCGTGGCCGACGCCTGGGAGTTCCTGCGCTCGCTGGGCGAGCGCGCGCACAGCGCGAAATAGGATCGCCCCGAACCGAAGCCGCACACCGCACCGAAGCCGCGGCGAACCCTCCGCACCGCGCCTCATCGGACCACCGGTTCCGCGCCTCATCGGACGACAGGTCCGAGGTCGACGCCCAGCCACGCGGCGGCGTCGTAACCGCTGCGGGCGAGCCTGCGCAGCTGTTCCGGGCGCATGCCCGCGCGCAGCGAGGTTTCCAGCAGGATCGCCATCGCGTTGCCCGGGTCGGCCTCCAGCGCCGCCTCCAGGGCGATGCCGGCGAACGGTCCGTCGCCCCGGAAGTACGCGCTGTAACCGAGCAGGGCCGCGACCTCGGCGCGGTCCCGCCCGGACGGCAGACCGCGCACGAGGGTCAGCCACAGCCGTTCCGCGGCCGCCGCGTGGTCGGAGGCGGCCAGCGCGAACATCGCGTCGCGCACCACCCGATCACGCAGAGCGGCAACAACTTCCGCGATCTCCGGCGCGGCGAGCACGGCGCCGGATTCGATATTGGCGACCTGCCACAGCACGTGTTCCAGCGCCCGTCTGCGATAGCCGGTGACGTCGTCGTGCCGCACCGCCCTGGCGAACCGGTCCCTGGCCACCGCGACAGCGCTGTCGAGCTGGACGCCGACCTCCGCGCACAGCGCCGTGTCCTCGGCCACCCGCTCGGTGAGCTCCGAGCGGGAGCCGAGGATCGGCCGTCCGTCCAGCACGTGCGCCAGCGCCACCGTGGACGCGCTCGGGTCGGGCACCGTGCCGCGGTCCGACCCGTCCAGCAGGCTCCACCACGGTCGATCCTCCTCGATCGCTGGCACCGCCCACGCGCCGCCGACCCGGATGCCGTCGGCGCCGAGCCTCTTGGCGAGCGCGGCGATCAATGCCTCCGGCGGGGAACCACGCCGCCCGCGCCCCGCCTTGCCGAGCGGACCGCCGAGCCGGTCGTCGACGACCACCGCCAGCGTCTCGGTCGCACGCTCGGCGGCGCAGATCTGCCCGATGAGGTCCGCGAACGACCCGACAAGGCCGCGGCGCGGGCCGACCGGCTCGAGATCGAACCGCAGCACCGCGGCGATTCCGTGGCTCGCGCCCGGTTCCGCGGGGCCGAGCACCGCGACGACGAGCGAGCGATGCGGATAGAACCCCACCATGGCGGGCAGCGCGGCGATCAGTTCTCCGGGATCGTCCACCCGCAGTGGTTTTGCCGAGTATCCGGCGCGGTACAGCGGTGACGGCTGCGCGAACACCGCGCTGGGCGCCGGATCGTCGTCGTTGCCCGTCCGGCGGGTGCGCGAGCCGACGGTGGATGGCCGCAGACACAATCGCTGCCGCGGCGGCCGCCGGTGCGGCCCCGGCGGATGCTCGGCACGCGTCGGATCGCCCGGGTATCGGCCGGGCGGATCGACGGGTTCGCTGCCCTCGCCGCCGCGCCGGGCGCCCGCGCCGAGCGGCGGATTCGCTGAAGTCGTCATGCCGCCATCGTGCGCACCGCGCCTCCGGCCGCCGATCGTCCGACCTGCGCGAACAGCTCCCCTGTGGACAACCGGCAGCCTGTGCACGAAGCACGGCGACCGCCCCATCCGGCGGCGCCGGTTGTCGGACCGGGCGGGTATACGGCCACTCTCGATCGTTCGGCGGCAGTCCGCCTACGCCTCGCGCACCTTCCGCACCGACGCCGTGAACAGCTCGTCCAGCGCCGTGGTGTCGGGCGGCGCATCGCTGAATGTCATGTAGGTCACCGCGATTCGCACATCGCCCACCTGCCCGATGAACGTCCGCATGGTCTGAGTCAGCCCGGGGCCGCCGACGTCAGGGGCGACGGTGCGACGCAGCGCCAGCGTGTCGTCGGCGTCTAGGGGCGGCGGCGGATCCAGCTCGGTCGACACCGTCGTGGTCGCCCCTGCCCTGGCCACCACCCGCACCTCGCCGCAGCGAAGCACCTGTTCGCGCAGCGTGGACAGCGGCTGCCTGGTCCGGGTGAGCTCGACGGTGAGCGTGGCGCGGGAGACCTCGTCGGTGCCGACCGCGATGGCGGTGTGGTCGGGGCCGAACTGCTGTTCGGCGGGTGCGCACCCGTCCGGCAGCACGGTCGCGCCGCGGGTCACGCCGTTCAGGTCCCCCGCCGCCTGGGCCGCCGCTTCCGGGGGCAGCACCACCGCGGGGTAGCGCGCCGGGAACTGCGCTGGTTCGGGCAGCAGCGTGGTCAGTGCGGCGTCGATATGCCGCACGGTCGACGGCCGCGCCGCGACGGGCTGCCCGGTGACGGTCGACCCGCACCCG
Source organism: Nocardia amikacinitolerans (assembly GCF_900215415.1). NCBI lineage: Bacteria > Bacillati > Actinomycetota > Actinomycetes > Mycobacteriales > Nocardiaceae > Nocardia > Nocardia amikacinitolerans. The sequence goes on from NZ_OBEG01000008.1 coordinate 271,320, forward strand.
GTGAGCAGCAGCGCGCACACGGCGACAGCGCAGGCGCCGAGCGCCCGCGTGCGTCCCCTCGAATCCGGCACAGTCACACCGCTCACTGTGCCAAACGGGAGTTCGCGTTTCCTGCGCCACGCCGACTTCCGCGCGCGACTCGCGCGCATCCGACCCGATTTCGCCGTAACCGGTGTCACCCGTCGCGACGAGGGAATACAGGTAGCTACCCGGTCGGGAATGCCGGGCGTTCGGGCGCTGTTGGCTCGTTCTATGGGTCGGTGTCCGCACCGTGCGCGGTGCGCGTCATCGCCATGGGGGACAATGGACATGGGTTCCCCGCGGTGCTGCCCTCGATCGGCCGCCGCGGCGGACCGCGCAGGAAGGAGTGACGCGATGGACTACGAGTCGCGAATGTACGAGCTGGAGTTCCCCGCTCCGCAGTTGTCGTCCGCCGACGGCGCGGGTCCGGTCCTCGTACACGGGCTGGAGGGCTTTACCGACGCCGGGCACGCCGTCCGCCTGGCCACGACGCACCTGCGCGAGAGCCTGGAAAGCGAACTGGTCGCCTCGTTCGACGTCGACGAACTGCTGGACTACCGCTCCCGCCGTCCGCTGATGACGTTCAAAACCGATCATTTCGCCGATTACGCCGAACCCGAGCTGAACCTGTGGGCGCTGCGCGACACCGCGGGCACCCCGTTCCTGTTGCTCTCCGGTCTGGAACCGGATCTGCGGTGGGAGAAGTTCACCACCGCGGTGCGGCTGCTCGCCGAACAGCTCGGCGTGCGCCGCAGCATCGGCCTGAGCGCGATTCCGATGGCGATTCCGCACACCCGCCCGCTGGGTGTCACCGCGCATTCCTCGGATCGCGACCTGATCTCCGATCACCAGCGCTGGCCGGGGGAATTGCAGGTGCCTGGCAGCGCGTCGTCGCTGCTGGAGTTCCGGATGGCCCAGCACGGGCACGAGTCGGTCGGTTTCTCGGTGCACGTGCCGCACTATCTCGCCCAGACGGCGTACCCGGAGGCCGCGCAGACGCTGCTGGAGAACGTCGCCGAGAACGCGGGCCTCGAGCTGCCGCTCGCCGCGCTCGGCGAGGCGGCCGCGCGCGTGCGCGAGCAGGTCAACGAGCACATCTCGGGAAACTCCGAGGTCGAGACGGTGGTGCACGCGCTGGAGCGCCAGTACGACAGCTTCGTCACCTCCCAGGAGCGCCAGTCCAGCCTGCTCGCCGGTGACGGCGAGCTGCCCAGCGGTGACGAACTGGGCGCCGAGTTCGAGCGCTTCCTCGCCGAGCAGGGCGGCTACGACGGCGACAACACCTGACGCGGCGCGCCGATCGCGGTGACGACCTCGGCGAGGCCTGCCCTAAGCTGGTCGGAGTGGATCTGACCGAACTGCTCGACATTCCAGGAACCGACGCCGACGCGCTCTACGAGTCGTTCGGCATGTGGGCCGCCGAGCAGGGCACGCCGCTGTATCCCGCGCAGGACGAGGCGCTGCTGGAGCTGGCGTCCGGATCGCACGTCATCCTGGCCACGCCCACCGGTTCCGGCAAATCGCTGGTGGCGGTCGGCGCGCATCTGTTCGCGCTGACCCGAGGGCAGCGCACCTACTACACCGCCCCGATCAAGGCCCTGGTCAGCGAGAAGTTCTTCGCGCTGTGCGAGGTGTTCGGCGCCGACAAGGTGGGCATGGTCACCGGCGACGCGTCGGTCAACGCCGACGCGCCGATCATCTGCGCCACCGCCGAGATCCTGGCCAATCTGGCGCTGCGCGAGGGCGCGGACGCCGAGGTCGGCCAGGTCGTCATGGACGAGTTCCACTTCTACGCCGACCCGGACCGCGGCTGGGCCTGGCAGGTGCCGCTGCTCGAGCTGCCGCGCGCGCAGTTCCTGCTGATGTCGGCGACCCTGGGCGAGGTCGACTTCTTCGCCCGCGATCTGGAGCGCCGCACCGGGCGCGGCACCGCGATCGTCGCCGGCACCGAACGCCCGGTGCCGCTGAGCTTTTCGTATGTGCGCACGCCCATCACCGAGACGTTGGAGGAACTGGTCACCACCCACCAGGCTCCGGTCTACGTGGTGCACTTCACCCAGGCCGCGGCGCTGGAGCGGGCGCAGGCGCTGACCAGCGTGAACTTCGCCACCCGCGCGGAGAAGGACGCCATCGCCGCGGCGATCGGCGACTTCCGTTTCGCCGCGGGCTTCGGCAAGACCCTGTCCCGGTTGATCCGGCACGGCATCGGCGTGCACCACGCGGGCATGCTGCCGAAATACCGCCGGCTGGTGGAACGGCTGGCGCAGGATGGTCTGCTGAAGGTGGTGTGCGGCACCGACACGCTCGGCGTCGGCATCAACGTCCCGATCCGGACGGTGCTGCTGACCGGACTGACCAAGTTCGACGGCGTGCGCACCCGCAGGCTCAAGGCCCGCGAGTTCCATCAGATCGCGGGTCGCGCCGGGCGCGCGGGCTTCGACACCATGGGCACCGTTGTGGTGCAGGCGCCCGAGCACGAAGTGGAGAACGCCAGGTTGCTCGCCAAGGCGGGTGACGATCCCAAGAAGCAGCGCAAGGTGCAGCGGCGCAAGCCGCCGGAGGGTTTCGTCTCCTGGAGCGAGGAGACCTTCGACCGTTTGGTGGCGGCCCAGCCGGAGCCGATGGTGTCGCGGTTCAACGTCACCAACGCGATGCTGCTCAACGTGATCGCCCGGCCCGGCAACTGTTTTCAGGCCATGCGCCATCTGCTCGAGGACAACCACGAGCCCCGGCCCGCGCAACGCAAGCACATCCTGCGCGCGATCCGCCTCTACCGCGCGCTGCGCGACGCCGGGGTGGTGCAGCAGCTGCCCGAACCCGACGCGACCGGCCGCTACGCCCGCCTCACCGTCGACCTGCAACGCGATTTCGCGCTCGACCAACCGCTTTCGCCCTTCGCGCTGGCCGCGCTGGACCTGCTTGACCGCGACTCCCCCGGCTACACCCTCGACGTGGTCTCGCTCATCGAGTCGACCCTGGAGGACCCCCGCCAGCTGCTGATGGCCCAGCAGCACAAGGCGCGCGGCGAGGCCGTCGCGGAGATGAAGGCCGACGGGATCGACTACGACGAGCGCATGGAACTGCTCGAGGAGGTCAGCTGGCCCAAGCCGCTGGCCGAGTTGATCGAGCCCGCCTACGAGACCTATCGCGCGGGACACCCGTGGGTCTCGGAGTTCGCGCCCTCCCCCAAGTCGGTCGTGCGCGACATGATCGAGCGCTCGATGACCTTCGCCGAGCTCATCTCGCACTACGAGCTGGCCCGCTCGGAGGGCGTCGTGCTGCGCTACCTTGCCGACGCCTACCGCGCGCTGCGCCGCACCGTGCCCGACGCGGCGCGCACCGAGGACCTCGACGACCTCACCGAGTGGCTGGGCGAGCTTGTCCGCCAAGTGGATTCGAGCCTGCTCGACGAATGGGAGCAGCTGACCAGCCCTGGCGCGGAGAACGACGCCGAGCAGGTGGCCTTCGGCGCGGAGACCATCCGCCCGATCTCCGCCAACGAGCGCGCCTTCCGCGTGATGGTGCGCAACGCCATGTTCCGTCGCGTCGAACTGGCCGCGCTGCGGCGCTGGGACGATCTGGCCGAGCTCGGCACGGGCCCGGACTGGGCGAACGAGCTGGCCCCCTACTTCGAGGAGTACGAGCGCATCGGCATCGGCCCCGACGCGCGCGGCCCTCAGCTGTTCCAGATCGAGCAGCGACCCGGTTTCTGGCACGTGCGCCAGGTCCTCGACGACCCCGCGGGCGACCACGGCTGGTCGATCGAGGCGGTGGTCGATCTCGCCGCGTCCGACGCCGCGGGCGATGTGGTGTTCGACGAGGTCACGGTGTCCGAAGGGTAGGCGGGCAGCCCCTGCTCGAATACGGGTTTCGACGGATTCGTATCTGGGTAGGGGCCGCTGATACTCTCTCCGCTGCTGCCCACGCGAAAGATCAACTATGCCCGAATCCCCGTACCTTGTCATCCACTCCGAGCGAGTTCGCGAAAATTATCGTGCGCTCGATGCCGCCGTCGCCGTCCGCGGGGACGACAAGGCCCGCATTCGCTTCGCGGTGAAGGCGAGCCCGGTGCCGGAGTTGATCACCCTGCTCGATGCCGAGGGCGCGGAATTCGACGTGGCGAGCATCGGGGAGATCGAGCTGTGCCTCGGCCTCGGGGTGGCGCCGGAGAAACTCTGCTACGGCAACCCGATCAAGAAGGCCGCCGACATCGCCCGCGCCTACGCCGCGGGGGTGCGCCGCTACGCCTTCGACACCGAGGACGATCTGCTGCGCATCGTGGAGCACGCCCCGGGTTCGGAGGTCGAGTGCCGTTTCCTGGCCTCGACTCCCGCCTCGCAGACGCCGTTCGGCACCAAGTTCGGCTGCTCGCCCGCCGAGGCGCTGCGCCTGCTGGTGCGCGCCCGCGATCTGGGGCTTGTCGTGGCCGGTCCCTACTTCCACGTCGGCTCCCAGCAACTGGATCCCGCGGCGTGGCGGATCGGCATCCAGCAGTCCGGTGAGATCGCGGAAGCGTTGGCCGCCAAGGACATTCACATCACCTCGGTGAACATCGGCGGTGGGCTGCCGATCTCCTACGCCGAGGCGGCCCCCGCGCTCGGCGAGATCGCCGCGGTCGTGAACGCCGCCGCCGCCGAATTCCTGCCCGAGACCGCCGGACTGGTCGTCGAACCCGGTCGCGCGCTGGTCGGCAACGCGGGCACCATTCACGCCGAGGTCGTCGGCGTCCGCATCGCGCCGGACGGACGGCGCTGGGTGTATCTCGACATCGGCCGCTACAACGGAATGGCCGAGACCGAGAACGAGTACATCGCCTACCGGTTCGTCACCGAACGCGACGGAGACCCCGTCGACGAGGCGGTGGTCGCCGGTCCTACCTGCGACGGCGACGATGTACTGTATCAACGCACACGGGTCCTTCTGCCGACCACGTTGCGAGCCGGTGATCGCATCACGATCCTCGACACCGGCGCCTATACCGCGAGCTATTCGTCGGTGTCCTTCAATGGTTTTCCGCCCTTGACCGTTCATGTCTCGGGCGCTGAGCGAGAGTGAGTTTGCCTATGACGGCGGAATTCACCGGCTGGCATGTGCTGGCCGAGTTCGGTGGTGTCGACGCAGATCTCTGCGACGATCTCGAACGACTCGAATCGGCGTTGCGTGAGTCTCTGATCGCGGCGGGCGTCACCATCTGCGATGTCGTTCACAAGAAGTTCGATCCGCAGGGGGTGACCGTCCTCGCGCTGTTGTCGGAGTCCCACGCCTCGATTCACACTTATCCGGAGTCCGGCGACATTTTCGTCGACGTCTTCACCTGCGGCAGCATCGGCGCCGGCGCGACGAAGGCCGTCGAGATGTTGCGGGACAAGCTGTCTCCCGAAGACGTTCGCATGAAGGTCATCCAGCGGGGCCACGGCGCGCAGAAGATCGAGGAGCCGGTCGGCGCGGGCCTGACCCGGATCTGGGATCTGCACGATGTGATCGTCGACACCAATACGCCGTTCCAGCACATGGTCATCGCGCGCACCGAACAGGGCATCAGCCTGTTCTCCGACGACGACCGCCAGTCCACCGAGTTCTCCCAGCTGACCTACCACGAGGCGATGATGGTGCCCGCCTTCGTGCTGGCCGAGAAGCTGGACAGGGTGCTGATCATCGGTTCCGGCGAGGGCGTCGCGAGCCAGATGTCGGTGGCCGCGGGCGCCACCCACGTCGACCACGTCGACATCGATCAGCTCGAGGTCGAACTGTGCGCCGAGCACCTGCCCTACGGCTACACGACCGAGGAGCTCGCCGCGGCGGTCGCGGGCGAGGGCCCGATCAAGGTGCACTACGCCGACGGCTGGGATTTCCTGGCCAACGCCCAGCAGGCGGGCACCCGCTACGACGTCATCGTGATCGATCTGCCCGACGAGCGGGTCGAGGACGCGCAGCACAACCGCCTCTACGAGTCGGAGTTCCTGTCCCGATGTCGAGCGCTGCTCGCACCTGGCGGCGTGCTCAGCGCGCAGGCGGGCTGCGCGACCATGTGGCGCAACGAGACCCTCAAGCGGTCTTGGCAGCGCTTCCACGAGCAGTTCGGCACGGTCGTGCACTACGGCAGCGACGAGCACGAGTGGTCGTTCCTGTTCGGCCTGGTCGACGCGATCGAGGACCCGGTGCCCGGCATGGTCGACCGCCTGGCGGCCCTGCCCTATCGCGCGGAGACCATCGACGGTCGCGCGCTGGTGCGCGGCGCCATCGAACCGCACGCGCTGCGCGCGGCCGAATAGGTTCCAGACCGGATCGCCGAATCGCATCGGCGCCAAGGAGTTTCGACATCCTCGGCGCCGGTGCGATTCCTCTTTTCTGGCGACCCGCGGGGAGCGGAGACCTGACCGGCGCGGTTCATGCGCGCCCGCGCCGATCGACCCGGCGGCCGCGCCGATCGACCCGGCGGCCGCGCCGATCGACCCGGCGGCCGCGCCGATCGACCCGGCGGCCGCGCCGATCGACCCGGCGGCCGCGCTGGTCGGCCTAGCGCCCGCTCATGTGGCGACCGGCGCCGGTTCGCCGGAACGCTCCGGCTCGCCGCCCGGCTCCTTCCCCGTCGCCGCCCTGGGCTGTTCGCCGTCCGGACCGAAGACCAGACCGGCCTTCCACGCGCTGCGTTCGAAGATCCGCTGCACCGGTGTCGCCATGAACGTGGTGATGATCGTCATCAGCGCCAGGATCGTGTACAGCTCACCGGTGATGAGCCCGGCCCCGAGGCCGATGTTCAACAGGATCAGCTCCATCAGGCCGCGGGCATTGGCCAGCGCGCCCATCGACGCGGCCTCCCGCTTGCTCATGCCCTGCCAGCGCGCCGCGAGTCCGACGGCGCCGAACTTGCCCGCGAACGAGACGATCAGCACGACCGCCGTCACCAGCAGGACCTCCGGTTCGAAGATCAGGCTGAGTTCGGTGTTCAGGCCGGAGTAGATGAAGAACGCGGGCAGCAGCAGGTAGGCCACCAGCGGCTCGAAGCGCTCACGGATGGTGTCGAGCAGCTGGCCGCGCGGCATCACCGCACCCGCCACGAACGCGCCGAACACCGAGTAGATCCCGCACCAGTCGGTGAACCAGCTGGCGAGCAACACGACCAGCAGCACGATGGACAGCTGCGCGATCGGCAGCCCGCCCGCCCGTTCGGTGTCGCCGCGCTTGGGCTGCCACGTCTCGAGCTTGGCCAGCCAGCGCCGCGCGACGAACATCATGAACAGCAGGTAGGCAAGTCCGCCACCGACGGCGAGGAACGCGCCGTTCATGCTGTCCTTGGTGGTGGCGACGACGGTGGCGAGCAGGATCCAGGCGCACGCGTCGTCCACCGCGGCACACGCCAGCGACATCGTGCCGAGGCGGGTGTTCAGCAGACCCGAGTCGTAGATGATCCACGCCAGCATCGGAAACGCCGTGATGGCCACGGCCGCGGCGACGAAAAGCCCGCCCTGCCAATGCTCCACCTTGTCGGTGAAGTATCCGCCGCTGCCGACCATCCACCAGCCGAGCGCACCGCCGAGCACCAGCGGCACCGCAACGCCCGCGGTCGAGGTCGCGCCCGCCTTGCGCAGGTGCGAGGACAGGATGTCCACCTTGAACGACGCGCCGACCAGGAACATGTACAGCACGAGGCCGAGCTGACCGACGACATAGATCGCGGTCAGGTTCGGGTGCGTGATGCTCGCGCCTCCCACCGCGAGCGTGGTCGGGAACAGCCATTCCTGGGCCTCGGGCCAGACGAGACCCAGAATCGAAGGCCCCAAAACGAATCCGGCGACCATGATGGCCACCACCTGCACCTGCCCCAACCGGCGGAACACCGGCCAGAGCAGGCGATAGGTGACCAGGATGACGGCGACCTGTAGAAAGAAATGAGTGGTGATTTCCAGAAGCGATGGCATCGCAGCTCCCCTCCGTCGAGCTGGATCGTGCACTGACACTCAGAGATCGCGAAGACTCTCCGGAACGCAACGCCGTGCCGGAAACGGTACCGGAATCCCTTGTCCTTCGGCCGCTTTCCATCGCGACGACCAGCGGCGAGCCACCGGGAAACGCCGACGCCCGGCGGCGCGCGGCCGGAACCACGTTCCAGACCGATCGCGTCCGCCGGGCGCCCGCGCTCAGGAATTTCGCGCGCGCCAGTCGGCCACGTTCATCCCGCCGACACCCCAATCGGTCAGCGGCACTTCATGAATCACTACGAAGGTGGTTGCCGGATCCTTGCCGAGCACGTCCTGAAGCAGGTCGGTGACGCCCTTGATGAGCCGAGTCTTCTGTTCGACGGTCACGCCTTCGTCGGTGACCTTGATATCGACATACGGCATTACGCTGCCCTCCCGGAGATGAACCCGCCGTCGACGGGGAGAATGTGGCCGGTGGTGAATTCCGCGTCCGCCAGATACAGGACCGCGGCGGTGGTTTCGGCGACCTCGCCGATACGGTTGAGCAAAGCCAAACGACCCGAGGACTTTTCGTCGCCGTCACCGAAGAGCGGAGTGCGGATGATGCCCGGCGCGACGAGGTTCACCCGGATGCCGTCGGCGGCGAGTTCGGCCGCGAGGCTGGTGGTGAGCGCGTGCACGCCGCCCTTGCTGACCAGCGCCGCGGAGGCGGGCAGACCGGCGAGCGCGTGGTCGATCAGGACGGTGCCGATGTTCACGATGCTGCCGCCACCGCCCTGTTCGCGCAGCCTGCGCACCACCGCCTGGGTGGTGAAGTAGGTGCCCTTCAGGTTGCCGTTCAGGTAGCTGTCCAATTCCGCCTCGGTGACGTCGACGAACGGCTTCGCGCCGAAGACGCCCGCGTTGTTCACGAGGACGTCCACCCGGCCGAACCGCTCGACCGCGGTCCGCACCAGCGCGGAACCCGTTGCGGCCGAGCCGATGTCGCCGACCACCTCGGCCACCTGGGCGGGCGCGCCGAGCTCGGCGGCGACCGCGGCGAGCTTGTCCGGGTCGCGCCCGTTGATCACCACGTTGTCGCCGCGGGCCACCAGTGCCCTGGCGATATCGCGGCCGATCCCGCTGGAGGATCCGGTCACGATGACCGTCTTGCCTGACATGTTGTTTCCCTTCTGATTGGATACGACCGGTCGTCTTGGAATGGATACGAATTGACCCGCCCATGGCGGGCACATGAATTCAGGGTCGGAAGTAGTCGTCCAGGAGGCGCCGCAGGCACTTGTGCAGCGGCTCAAGCGAGCGGTCGATCTTCATCCGGATCACCGCCCCCTCCCAGGACTCGATGAGCAGATCGGCGAGTTCCTCGGCCGGGATGTCGGCGCGCACCAGATCACGCTCCTGCGCCTCGAGCAACGCCTTGGCGACCCCGTCGCGCCAGGCGCGGAACGCACCGGACAGCGATTCGCGCAACGTCTCGCTGCCCTCCAGCTCGCCCCCCAGGTTGGCGATCAAACACCCACCGGTGAAATCGGTTTCGACGAACTCGTCCATCTGCTTGGCGAAGAACGTCCGCAGACCGGTCACCGGATCGGGTGCGGGTCCGAGCGCCTCGGCGAGGTTGCGCTGGATGCAGCGGGAGTGGTAGTCGATGACCGCCTGCCCGAAGCTCTCCTTGCTGTCGAAGTAGTTGTAGAACGAGCCCTTCGGCACGCCGACCGCGTCGAGCACCTGCTTGATGCCGGTGCCGTGGTAGCCGTTGGCCAGAAAACCGGCGGCGCCTTCCTCCACCAGGAGCTGGCGGGTGTCGTCACTGCGTCGCGGTCGTGCCATGCGACGAACTATACGACCGGTCGTCTAGGAATTGCAACGGGGTCGAGCGTCTGCCGCCAGCCCGCGCAGCTGGTGGCGAACGCGCTCAGATGTTCGGCGGCGAATTCCTCCGCGCGCCAGTCACGCGGTGTGACATCGGCGGTCCACACGTAGGTCCACACCGCGCCGGGCGCGTACCGAGCACTCGCCGTGAGGTCGGGATCTTCCGGGCGGTGGCGCGACGAGCGAACGCCAGTATCGGCGCGCACGGTGGCATCGAAATCCACTGGCCGCAAGTCGTATTCGTCGTCCTCGAAGGCATCGAGCACGGCCCACTCCCCCGCGCTCAAGCCGGACAGCAACGCGCCGCGCACCGTCGCCCGCGCATCCGCAACCAAGCCCGGATACAGCCGACCGGGCAACGCGGCCGCCCGCCATCCGGTCAGTTCGGCGGGCGACAGATCGGGGCAGCGTCCGATCAGCTGATGCAGCACCTCGGGAAACTGGAGGGTGCCGTAGACGAAGAGCGCATGCTCCGTCGTAGACACCCTCGCGAGGCGTCCACCGGGGCCGTTGCCGATCACATCCACGCACCACTCCTCTCCGCGCTTGTCACCACTGTGCCCCTTCGAGCCGGTGTCGGCTTCACCGCGCCAGGCGGGCGAACGCGTCCGGATCATGGGACGAGAACACGGTGATCTCCCCACCGTGCGCCCGGTTGAGTTCGAGGAGACGTTCGCGGTTCTGCCGGAAGTCGTTCGAGCCGAGCGAACGCAACTCCATCACCTGCCAGATCAGCGGGGTTCGCGGGTGCGCAGGATCGATCTCGCTGCCCACGTAGAACGCGTCGCCCGCGTGCAGCAGCCAGCCGTCGCCGGTGTCGACCGCAACGCCCACGTGCCCCTCGGTGTGGCCGTACAGCGGGACGATCAGAATCTCCGCGGGCAGGCCGGGCAGATCGCGGACCGCGTCGAAGCCGAACCATTCCGCACCGCCGTCGATCTCGTTGGTCAGCCACTTGGGCCGGTGCGCCCACTGCGCCGGTCGGTAGCGCAGCCGGTCGAACAATCCCTTCGACGAGTTCGCCGCGCGCAGTTCCGGACCGTGCACGTGCACGGTCGCGTCCGGAAAATCGGCAAGCCCGCCCGCGTGGTCGAGATCCAGATGGGTGAGCACGATGTCGCGGACATCGGCCGGGTCGTATCCGAGCGCTTGGACCTGCCGGACCGCCGTCTCCCGTTCGAGCAGCTTGGCGCCCAGCGAGAACCGCGCTGGCCCCATCATCCGGCCCGGATCACGCACGCACTCCAGGCCGTATCCGGTATCGACAAGGACGAGCCCGGTATCGGTCTCGATCAACAGGCAATGGTCGACCATGCCCAACGCCATCGACCCGCAGTTCAGGTGGTGAATCCGCACCAGCCGAGCGTCCCAGCCGCCGCCCCCGCGGTCAATGCCACAGGAAGCTCCCGCGCGGCCGGATGCCTCACATCGGCCGGTGTGCGCGGATGATGGCGGCGAGGTACTCGTAGTCGTCGCTGCGGGCGCTGGAGGCGCGGAAGGCGAGGCCGATGGTGCGGCCGGGGGCCGGATCGACGAAGCGGGCGGTTTCCAGTGTGCCCCTGGCGGTTTCGGCGGCGACGGCCATTTCCGGGATCAGCGTGACGCCGAGTCCGCCCGCCACGCACTGGACGACGGTGGCGAGCGAGGCGGCGCGGGTGTCGCCGACCGCGCCGGGGTGGACGTCGACCGAGCGGCACAGGTCGAGGGTCTGGTCGCGCAGGCAGTGGCCCTCGTCGAGCAGCAGCAGCGGCAGCGTGCCGAGCACCGCGGGCTCGATGTCCTTGCGGCCCGCGAGCGCGTGCCCGCGCGGGGTCACCAGCACGAATTCCTCGGTGTAGAGCGGCATCTCCACCAGCCCCGAGTTCTCGGTGGGCAGCGCGAGCAGCGCGACGTCGAGCACGCCGGTGCGCAACCCCTCCAGCAAACGCGCGGTCTGGTCCTCGACGACCTGCGGCACCAGCGCGGGCAGCCGCTTGCGCAGCTCGGGCAGCAGAGCGGGCAGCACGTAGGGCGCGACGGTCGGGATGATTCCCATCCGCAGCGTGCCGCCGAGCCCGCCGCCGGTGGCCGAGGCGACGAAGCGGTCGGCGGCCTCCAGCGTCGCCATCGCCTGCGGCAGCAACCGCATTCCGGCCGCGGTCACCAGAACCCGGCGCGTGCTGCGCTCGATCAGCTGGAGTCCCAGTCCGTTTTCGAGGGCGGCCAATGCTTGCGATAACGTGGGCTGGCTCACATTGAGCCGGGCGGCCGCGGTGCCGAAATGCCGGTATTCCGCGATCGCCACGAACGCACGCAGCTGCGAAAGTGTCGGCTGATAAGTCTGATCAGTCACGCCTATCAGTGTAGTGCGACTGATCACCTTTACCTTTCACTGCCCTTTGTGCAAGATCACAGAAGAACTTCGCACGCCCAAAAACCCCACGAAGGACGAGGAGACAAAGCATGGCCCTGCTGACCATCGGCGACCAGTTCCCGGCATACAACCTCACCGCGGTCATCGGCGGTGATCTGTCGAAGGTCGACGCTCAGCAGCCTGACGACTACTTCACCCAGGTCACCAGCGACGATCACGCGGGCAAGTGGCGGATCGTCTTCTTCTGGCCGAAGGACTTCACCTTCGTCTGCCCGACCGAGATCGCCGCGTTCGGCAAGCTGAACGAGGAGTTCGCCGACCGCGACGCGCAGGTGCTCGGCGTCTCGGTGGACAACGAGTTCGTGCACTTCCAGTGGCGCGCGCAGCACGAGGATCTGAAGACCCTCCCGTTCCCGATGCTGTCGGACCTCAAGCGTGAACTGGTCACCGCCACCGGCGTGCTCAACGCCGACGGCGTCGCCGACCGCGCCACCTTCATCGTCGACCCGAACAACGAGGTCCAGTTCGTCTCGGTCACCGCGGGTTCGGTCGGCCGCAACGTCGACGAGGTGCTGCGCGTGCTCGACGCGCTGCAGTCCGACGAGCTGTGCGCCTGCAACTGGAAGAAGGGCGACCCGACCATCAACGCCGGTGAGCTCCTCACCGCCAGCGTCTGATCCGGAACACCCACTCCCCGAACAGATCCCGCTCCCCGCTCCGGCGGGGAGCGTCTTCGAGAACATCCCCGCGCCCGCGGGCCCGATACACACAGAGGAAACGTCGAATGAGCATTGAGAACCTGAAGAACTCCCTTCCCGAGTACGCCAAGGACCTCAAGCTCAACTTGTCATCGATCGCGCGCACCACCGTGCTGAACGAACAGCAGCTGTGGGGCACTCTGCTCGCGTCGGCGGCCGCGACCCGCTCGGCGACCACGCTGCGCGAGATCGCCGAGGAAGCCGCCGACATCCTGTCGGCGGAGGCGTACAACGCCGCGCTCGGCGCCGCCTCGATCATGGGCATGAACAACGTGTTCTACCGGGGCAAGGCGTTCCTCGGCGGCCGCTACGACGACCTGCGGGCCGGGCTGCGCATGCAGATCATCGGCGCCCCCGGCGTCGACAAGGCCGATTTCGAGCTGTGGTCCTTCGCGGTCTCCTCGATCAACGGCTGCGCCCACTGCCTGGAGGCACACGAGCACACCCTGCGCGAGGCCGGTGTCTCCCGCGAGGTGATCTTCGAGTCGCTGCGCGCCGCCGCCATCGTGGCCGGCGTCGGCCAGGCCGTGCAGTCCACCGAGACGCTCGCCGCCGCGTCGGTCTGACGCCACGAGACGACCCGAAAGCCCCGTCTTCGACCGGACGGGGCTTTCGGCATTTTCCCCCTCGTCCGCCCCTCCGAGAGAGTGACGAGCATTACGTTTGCTCGCCGGTAGCCACCGGTGCGAGCCGGTAGGCTCGCGTGCATGGGCACACAGGATGAGCCGGAAGCCATGGGCACGCGGGTCGAGGTGGTGCGCGTATTCACGGATGCGACCGGACGCCTCGGCAATCCGCTGGGCATCGCCCGCGCGAAGGACGTCGGTGAGGCAGACGCGCAGGCCCTCGCGGCGCGGGCCGGGTACAGCGAGACGGTCGTCGTCGAGGACCCGGTCGACGAGATAGCCCGCATGCGGATCTACACCCCGGCCGTCGAACTCCCGTTCGCCGGACATCCCTCGGTCGGCACCGCGTGGTGGTTCGCCGAACAGGGCATCCCCGTGCGGGTGCTCGACATGCCGGCCGGACCGGTGCCCGTCGAACTGGCCGACGGTCTGACCTGGATCAAGGCGCGCGGCGAGTGGGCGCCGGACTTCACCTTCCATCAGCTCGACAGCCTCGACGAGCTGGCCACGGTGCGGCCCGAGGAGTTCCCCGGCGGACCGCACTACCTGTGGTGCTGGACCGAGGAGCACCGTGCCACGGTGCGCGCGCGAATGTTCGCCCCCACCATGGGCATCGAAGAGGACGAGGCCACCGGCGCGGCAGCGGTCGCGCTCACCGCGCTGCTGCGCCGCAGCCTGATCATCACGCAGGGCCAGGGCTCGCAGTTGTTCACCGAGTGGGATTCCGACGGCTGGGTGCGCCTCGGCGGACGCGTCGTGGCCGACACCGTCGTCGAAGTCTAGATTCCCGGTTTCACCCGACTACGGCGGCGACGAGCATGTACGCCATCCCGAAATCCATCACCACGTGCGGCACGACGGCCGCCGACCCGACCGCGCCGACCGGATGCGCCAGCCGGTGCCAACCGCCGCCGCGCAGGCACAGCACCGCGAGCGCGTCGGCGATGAAGAGCGCGGCGAGCGCATAGGCCGCGAAGGGCGGCGGGCCCGCGTGATCGGCGGCCGAATGCCCGGACATCGCGTAGAGCATGGCCGCGGCGGCGAGCGCGTGGTATCCGATCGCGAAAGTCTGTCCGGCCGTCACCGCGCCGCGCGCCGCGCGCCATTCCACGATCCGGCTCACCAGCAACGCACCGAACGCGACGGTCATGGCGATCAGGACTCCGCGCACCGCGTGCGGACTCGCCTCGGCCGGAAAGATCAGCATCACCAGCATGATCAGGCACATGACCAGGTGCGCGGCATCCGATTCCGAGTTCACGTGCCCGCGAACGGGTCTCGCCAGTCGTAGCGTCACGATCGCGGACGTCACCAGGAACGCCGCCACCACCGACCACCGCAACGCGGCGTACTCCTGCACGAACTCGGCCACACCCCACCACCTTTCGCCGCGGCGATCGTGAGACTGCCCTTCCATGCTCGCATCCCACGTCGGGTTAGGGTGCCTTTCTCGTTACTCCGAGCGAGGACTCCCGACGCGGTCGCCGGACATCCCGGCTCAGCGCATCCGGAAGACCGGACCATTCGGCCGAAACGGCAGCGACGCGCCCGCGGGCACCAGGTAGGCGTGCTCGCGGCGCACTCGCAGCACATCGCAGGCACCGTCGGTGATGATCAGAATCGGTCCGTCGGCGGGAAAGTCGTCGGCGCGTTCGAGCAGCCGAACACCGGGCTGCAAGACGGTGCCGCCGCGGCCGCGCACCCGCACGCCGCGCGCGATCTCCTCGACCGGCAGATAGCCCGCGTCGTAGGCCGCGGCGTCGCAGTACACCACCCTCGCGCGCGGCACGTCCCTGGCCAGAGCGTAGGAAGCGATGGCGCCCAGACCTTTTCCGAGCAGCGCCGCGTCCATCGATCCCGAGGTGTCGAGGACGACGCCGAAGGTCGGCAGCCGCGTGCTCTCCTCCGGCCGCACCCAGGCCGGGCGTGGGATGTCGGGCGTAGCCGCCTGCCTGCGGGAGACGCGGGCGTAGCTGCGGCGTTTGTCGACCGCGGGGACGTGCTCGTCGAACCAGTGCGCCAGCTGCGCGTCCCACGGCAGCGGCGGCTGGTCCATGGCGCGAATCGCCTCTTCCAGCGCGGCGGGGAGGTAGCCGCGCCCGCTGTTCAGGTGATACGCCAGGCCGGTGGTCAGCGCGTTGCGGTAGTAGTCGTCCAGGTCGACGTAGCGTCCCGCGCCGCCGGAGTGCGGCAGCGGTTCGTCGAGCACGTCGCCGCGGCCGCGGCCGCGCAACGTGGCCAGCTTGCGCAACCGCCGCAGATCCGTCGCGATGCGGTCGTACACCTCTTCCGCCGAACAGCCTTTCAGCGCGGGGTCGTAGAGCAAGCCCTCGGGCATGACCCCGACTCCCAGCTCCACCAGCCAGCCGTTCACCACGTAGTCGCACGCGATGTTGAACAGGTACGGGTCGCGCCAAGCGGTGCGTTCACCGTGTCGCAATGCGGCGTGCAGCATTTCGTGCGCGAGCACGAAGCGCCACTCCTCCTGCGTCAGCCCGGCCAGCGGGTTGACGTAGATCTCCGCCGCCTCGGCGTTGACCGCGGCGATGGCGATGTCCCACCCGCGCGCCAGATCCGGGTCCGCGACCAGCGTCATCCCGGCCGCCAGCGCGCCGAGCAGCGGGTAGGAGGAGACGAACCAGCTCAGCGCCGCGTCCCAGGCTTGTTGGGGTCGCTTGCCGTCGGGTGTCGAGTCGCCGCCCGCGACGGTCAAGGCGTCGCGCGCGGCGGCGGCAATGCCCGCGGCGAAACGTCCAGGATCGTCGGCGCGCTCGGCCGCGGCGGCGCCGCTGATCAGGAAGTCCGGCGGGTCGTCGCGCCGGTACTCGGCGGGAACGGCGGTGTCGCGCCAGCGGCCGGCCGTCGCGTATTCGTCGGAAATGCTCGGCGCGGCGGGGAATTCGGTCGGCCGACGACCGATCTTCATCGTGGTCAGATACTGGTCGACGACGGCGCAGCAGGCGGCGCGATAGGCGGGGTGCGGTTCGGCCGCGTCGATCGACCAGCTCTCGGACAGATCGATGTCGGTGACGATGTCGGCGGGGTCCGCCCGGCGCGGGTCCAGGTGCCCGAACCCGGCGTGCAGCAGGCAGTGCGCGAAAACCCATGCCCACTCGGCGGCTTCGGCGCGGCGCTTCGGGTGGTAGCCGACGCCCGCGCCCGCGATGCGCGCCCACACCTCCTGCGGCGTCCGGCGCGGGTCGAGCTCGTAGAGCCTGCCCGGCAGATGCCCGAAGGCTCGGTGCGCACGGACCATGCCCCAGCCGTCCAGCACCGCCTGGCGCCAGGGATCGACGGTCGCGCGGCGCTTCCCGCGCGCGGCGCCCACCGCTACCGCCGCGCGGCCAGGCGCGGCAGGTCGCGGGTCACCTCGACCAGGAACCAGGAGGGCAGCACCGGCACACCGTCCGCGTCCGACGCGATCACCAATTGCGCGCATTCGACCGAGATCTCGGCCAGCTCGACGAGCATCGCCTTGGCTCGCAACACGAATCGGTGCGTCGCGGCCGAGACGTGCTTGCGGGAGCCGGGCAGCTCCTTGATCAGCCGCGCGCGGAAGGTCTCGGAGAGGAAATACAGCAGATCGCGATCGCCGGGATCGCGCGGCCAGTCGGCCTCGCCCTTGATCACGGCGTCCAGATCGTAGGCGTGCCGGATGGTCTTGACGAAGGCGCGGAACCCCGAGGCGTGCGCGGGGGTCAGCGTGCCCGCCGCGAGCACCTCGAGCAGCGTGTCGTCGAGATCGTCACCGCAGGAATGCAGTGCGTCGGAGAGCATGTGCCAGCCGCGCGGGGTGGAGAAGGGCGCCTCGGTCTTCGGCGCCGCCGACCACAGGTGATCGGGGCGCTGGGTCACGTAGCGCACCACCCATGGGTGAATGTCGTTGTGCGCGGCCCACTTCAGCCAGTCGTCCACGTCGGCCCGCAGGTGCAGATGCACCATGCGGTTGACCAGCGCCGAGGCCATCGGACGGGCCAGCGCGTTGTCGGTGGCGCGGTTGCCCGCGCCGATCACCACCGAACCGGCGGGCAGCTCGTAGCCGCCGATGCGGCGGTCCAGGATCAGCGAGTAGAACGACTTCTGCACCTCCGGCGCCGCCGCGTTCAGTTCGTCCAGGAACAGGCAGTACGGCGTCGGCCTTGCGATCAGCTCGGGCGGCGCGAATCGGCTGCGGTCGCCGACGATCTGCGGCACCCCGATCAGGTCCTCCGGCGCGAGCTGGGTGCCGAGCAGCGTGACGCACTCCAGCCCCAGCGATTCGGCGAACGAGCGCACGAGCGAGCTCTTGCCGATACCCGGTGCGCCCCAGAGGAACACCGGTCGCACCATTGCGACGTGCAGCAGCAACTCCGGCAGCTGGTCCGGGGTCACCGTGACCGTCGCCTCCATATTCTTCCTCCCCCGTCGAGAATTACGAAGGTCGAAGGTACGCGGGCCGTGCCCGGCTCGGCCACCGGTTTTCCGCGTCAGACGGGTCGGCCGTGCCTTTCCACGGCGGCGCGGGCGAACCGGCCGGGTGAGACGCCGCGCCACTGTTTGAACGCGTTGGAGAAGCTCGGCGCGCCCGAATATCCCATGCGGTAGGCGACGTCCTCGACGGTCAGGCCGGTGGACAACAGCTCCTCGGCCATGTTGCCGTACGTCTCGCTGCACAGGCTGCGATACGAGGTGCCCTCCTCGGCCAGGCGGCGGCGCATGGTGCGCAGACTCATGTGCAGCGCGGCCGCCACGTCCTCCTGGGAGACGCGCCCGCCCAGCCGGTGCAGCAGCACCTCCCGCACCGATCCGGCGATCCCCTTGGCCAGCCCACGCCGTCGCAGCAGGTGCGCGCACTGCTCCTCGAACAGCGCCGCCGTGAGCGGGCTGGCTTGCGGCAGTGGGTCGTCGAAGCCCGCGGTGTCGAAGACGACCAGGTGCGGTCCATGGCCGTCGGTGGCCGTGAGGCCGTACCGGTCGAGGATCGGTTGCAGTCGGGGACGCAGGCCCCAGGCGACCTGTCCGCTCAGAATCGGCGCGGGCGCGTGATACACGGCCGTCCAATTCGTCAGCAGCACCGCCACATCCCGCTCCAGCAGGAAGCCGCGCAGCCGGGGCGGCACGTCGCGGTCGTCGGCGTAGAGCAGCAGCGTGTCGTCTTGGTAGACGTGCCGGGTGCGGGCGAAGGTCGTGGTCATCCGGATGTAGCGCATCAGCAGGTCCACCGCGGACCGCACCGTCGGGCTGCTGAGGAGTGCCAGCCCGAGCGCACCGTAAGTCGTGACGTGCGTGCGCATTCCGGCTTCCAGTCCGAGGCCGGGGCGGTCGTCGAGCCGGGTCACGATGTTGTCGATCAGTGCCAGCTCCTGCCCGGCCGTGACCTCCATGCCAGGCGTGGTGAGCTGCGCCGGTTCGATTCCGGTGTCGCGCAGGCATTCCGCGAGCGGCAGACCGTGGTCACGCGCCAGTTCGACCAGAACAGCCGACAAGGTCACCGAGCGCCGCCACTCCCACGAGGACACCGCTTCATCGTCGTCCGGCATGGCCGGATTCCGCATGGTTTTGGCCGGACATCGCAAGGACAGCCGGGCGTCCTGTCCGTCCGCCCGCGCGAAGCGGCAAACGCCTCGCGGTCGACGGCACAACTGGCCGATATCCGAAATGTCCTGACCCGACATCGCATGGCATCGACACCGCGCCGCACCCTACCGTCGAGGCCCGAGGCGAAAGCGGGCGAAATCACATGTCGAAGAAGACACTTGTGGGCAAACGGGTGGCGATCACCGGAGGCGCGCACGGCGTCGGCCGCGAGATCGCGCTGGCGTTTCTCGCGGCGGGCGCGGATGTGGCGCTCGGGGACTGCGACACGGGGCGGGCCCGCGCGGTGGCCGAGCAGTTCGCTCGGATGCACGGCGGCACCGCCGTCGGCCTCACGCTCGACACCGCCGACAGCGCGCGGTTCGCCGAGTTCCTCGCCCGCGCCGAACGCAAGCTCGGCGGGCTGGACGTGGTGGTGAACGCCGCCGACACCGCGCCGAGCGGATCGTTCCTGAGTGAGTCCGAGATCGAATCGGATCACCAGATCGACGTCAACCTGCGCGCGGTGATCACCGGATCCCGTTTGGCCGGACGGCGTTTCGTGGAGCAGGGGCACGGCCACATCGTCAACATCGGCTCGGCGGTCGGTGTGACCGCGGCGCTCGGCGCGGCCGTCTACAGCGCGACCAAGCACGCCGTCGTCGGGCTCGGTACCGCGCTGCATCGCGGTCTCGCCGAACAAGGCGTGCTGGTCAGCACCATCGCCCCCGGCTACGCCCCGGCCCCCGAACTGGTCGCCGACGCGATCGTCGACTGCGTCGAACACCGCAGGAGCGGACTCGTCGTGGTGCCGTCCGACGGCTGGCTGCGTAGCGCGGTCCCCGACCGTATCCGGCTCCGCCGCACCCTCCGCCGCATGGTCGGCAGGGTCTGATGGGCGCAGCCGGAGGCGGTCCGTCGCGAGCCTGCGCACCGGTGCGAACGCGGAGAAACGCCTAACCCAGCTCGCGCAGAACGCGTTTGAGGACCTTGCCGGTGGGATTTCTGGGGAGTCGGTCGATGAAGAGGACGTCTCGGGGGACCTTGAAGCGGGCCAGATGGGTCTTCACGTGGTCGCGCACTTCGTCTTCGGTGAGGGTGTGGCCCGCGCGGACCACGATCACCGCGCGCAGGCGCTGGCCGTAGCGGTCGTCGTCGACGCCGAAGGCGCTCACTTCCTCGACCGCGGGGTGGGCGGCGAGCAGTTCCTCGACCTCGCCTGGAAAGACGTTCTCGCCGCCGGAGACGATCATGTCGTCGTCCCTGCCGTCGATGAAAAGCCTTCCCGCGCTGTCGAAATGGCCGACGTCACCGGTGGACATCAGCGAGCCGATGCGGTCCTTGTCTCCGCCGCCGGTGTAGCCCTCGAACTGGTAGTTGTTGCCGACGAAGATGCGTCCGGTGCGGCCGGGCGGCAGCTCGGCGTCGTTCTCGTCGAAGATTTTGACCGTGGTGCTCGGCACCGGGGTGCCGACGCAGCCGGGCTCGACCGCCAGGTCGGCGGGCGTGGCGATGGTCGCGTACGCCACTTCTGTGGAACCGTAGACGTTGTAGACGACGGGACCGAACGCCTCGGTGACGCGCACGCACAGCTCGGCGCCCAGCTGCGAGCCCGCGACGAAGATGATCCGCAGCCGCGAGAAGTCGTGTCCCGCCCGCGCTTCCGGACCTAGATCGACCAACCGTTGCAGCATCACGGGCACGGCGATCAACGCGGTGGCGCCGTGCCGGTCGAGGCTGTCGAGCACCGCCCTCGGATCGAAGCGACGCCGGATCACCAGGGTCGAACCGAAACCGACGGCCATGATGGCGTGCGCGAAGCCGAGGGTGTGGAACAGCGGCGCCGGACATTCGGTGATCTCCTCGGCGCGGAACGGAACCCGGCCGAGGATCGCGCCGAGCGGCGCCAGCGATGTCGGCTCCCGGCGCGGCGCGCCCTTCGGGGTTCCGGTGGTGCCGCTGGTCAGCAGGATGATCTTGGCCGCGGTGCTCGGTCGGCGCGGCGGTTTTCGCGAGCCGCCCGCGATCAGGTTCTCCAGCGTGTCGACCGCGGGCGCGTCGGTCCACGCGCGGTAGCGGCCGCGCGGGGTGCGCAGATCGCCGAGGACGCCCGCGAATTCGTCGTCGTAGACCACTAGATCGGCGCCTTCGCGCGCCAAGACCTCGCGCAGCTGTGGCCCGGCGAAGTCGGTGTTCAGCAGGATGATCTTGGCGCCGCATTTGGCCGCGGCGAACACCGCGTAGTGGAAGCCGCGATGGTTGCGCGCGAGCACGGCGACGCCCTCGCCGTCGCGCAGACCGCGCGCCCGCCAGGCGTTGGCCAGCGCGGTGCTGCGTTCGTCGAGCTCGCGAAAGCTCACCGCGCCCAGTTCGTCGATGATCGCCGCGCGGTGCCGGTACCGCAGCGCGGCCACCGTCACCAGTCCGCCGAGCATGCCCGAGCGCAGCACCGCGAAACCCATGCGAGCCAGCCGATCCGGCCGTTGCGGAGTGGCCAGACCCGCGCGCACCGCGAGGCTCGCGTAGTAGGTCTCGTCGGCGACGCGGCGAGCCGCGGCGGCCGCGACGGAGCCGAGAGTGTTGACACGATTCATAGGTCCACCTGAGCTGAAGCAGACGAGGGCGAGTGCCCTCACAGTAAGGTGTCTCACACAGTTCCGTCGAGAGCCCGATCGCACCGTTACGCGACGCCACGGGTTCGAGGTCTGTCCGCCTTTCGCCGACTACACCGAGGACCCGCACAGCGTGTTCATGACGCTGGCGCTGTGAGCCGTCAGCCGAGCGCGCGGGTGAACGCGGCGGCCAAGTCGTCGACTTGAGCGTCGGTCATTACGAAGGGTGGCGATACCTGCATCGCGCCCTGACCGGCAGCCCGGCTCGAAACACCCTGGGCGCGTAGCTCTTTGACGAAGGCAGGCGCTTCGGAGGGGTCCGCCAGCTGCACCGCGGCCACCGCGCCGAGCCCGCTGCGCACCTCCGCCACGCGCGGATGCTCGGCCAGCGGCGCGAGCTTCTCGTGCAAGGTCCGTTCCAGCCGGGCGGCCTCGGCGAGCAGGTTCTCGCGTTCGAGGATGTCGAGGTTGACCAGCGCCGCGACCGCCGAGGCGGCGTGCCCGCCGTAGGTGTATCCGTGCCGCCACCACACGCCGCCGCCGAAGAACGGCTCGGCCAGTTCCGGCGCGACGAACACCGCGCCCATCGGCAGGTAGCCGCTGGTGAGCCCCTTTGCGGTGGTCATGAGGTCGGGCCGCAGGTCGAAGCGGCTCGAGGCGAACCAGCTGCCGCCGATGCGCCCGAATCCGGTGACGACCTCGTCGGCGACGAACAGGATCTCGTACTCGTCGCAGATGTGGCGCACCTCGCCCAGGTAGCCCTCCGGCGGCAGGTAAACCCCGCCCGCGCCGATGATCGGCTCGCAGAAGAAGGCGGCGATGTGTTCGGCGCCGACCTCCTCGATCAGCGCGAGCAACGCCTTGGCGTCGTCCCACGCGACGGTGCGCGCGTCGGGCATGAGTTCGCCGTACCCCTCGCGGTTGAGCGGCAGCCCCGCCAAAGCCGTTCCGGCGACGTGCATTCCGTGATACGCGCGTTCCCTGCCCACCACGATCGTCTTCTCCGGCCTGCCCACCTGGTGCCAGTAGCGCCTTGCCAGTTTGGCGGCGGTGTCGATCGCGTCCGATCCGCCGGAGGTGAAGAAGATCTTGCTGCCGGGCACCGGCGCGATCGCCGCGAGCCGCTCGGCCAGTTCCCTGGTGGGCGGTTCGGCCAAGTCGCCGAAGTTCGAGTAGTGCGCGATCTCGCGCAGCTGGGCGGCGACCGCGTCGGCGATCTCGGCGCGACCGTGCCCGACGTTGGCGAACCACAGTCCGGCGGTGGCGTCGAGATACCTGGCGCCCGACTGGTCGTAGACGTAGGCGCCCTCGCCGCGCGCGATCACGAACGCGCCGTCCCGTTCGACGGCGCCCATATCGGCGAATCCATGCCACAACGCGCTCATGCCTTCGCCTCGCTGGCGCTCGGCTCCGGCATGCGCGAAGCGCGCTGGCACATGATTCGCTCACTACGTTCGCTCATGTCACCACCTCGCCTGGTTCGCGCCGGCGCAGGGCGAGCCCGCCGAGGGCGGCGACGGCGACCGCCAGCAGCGCGAACACCCCGGTCAAGATGATCATTCCGATGATCAGGGAGACATACCCCTGGCCGCGGGGATCCAGGAACGGATACGGATACCAGTCCAGGACGTGCCCTCGTGTGAGGCTGTAGACGCCGTACGCCGCGGGATAGATCAACCAGCCTCCGATGAGCCTGCCGGTGATGCCCAGGCGCACCGGCATCAGAATCCAATCCAGGACCAGCACGATCGGCAGGATGCGGTGCAGGATGTCGTTGATCCACTGGTCGGTGAGCATGACATCGATATTCGCCAGCAGCACGGCGTAGACCACGCCGGTGATCAGCAGATAGAGCGTCGCGGCACCGCGGAGCACCTGCCAGCGGCGCGACGTCGGATCCCGCAGGCCGCCGATCAGCAGCACGATCACGCCGAGAATGTTCGACTGGATGGTGAAGTAGCTGAAGTAGTTCGCGGGCGAGAAGGTATCCGTATCCAGATCGCGCAGCGGGATCCAGGCCAGCGCCACGATGCCGAGTACACCGAAGGCAACGCGAAGTCCTCTGACTACCCACGAGGTGCCCGAGCCCGCGTCCATCGGCCGATCTTCGCACACCTCGGCACCGGCGACCCGCCGATTCGGCACCCTCGGCATACGTTCGGCTATCGGCGAGGACGTCCGCGGCGGCCCGGCAGCGGCGGGCGGTGACGCCCCGCCCGGTACGCTGGACGACGCAATGACCAGGACAGCTGATACCGGAACCCGCGAGCTCCGCACCCGCCTGGCGAATCTCTCCCTCCGCGACGAGTACCGGCTGCGGCGTCGGCTGGACCGGGCGCGCGGCACCGACCTCGAGGAGATCGCCGCCGACATCACCGCCGCCGAACTGCGCGTCGAGGCACGCCGGGCCGCGGTGCCACGGATTCGCTACCCCGAACAGCTGCCCGTGACCGCCCGTCGCGCCGACATCGCCGAGGCCATCGCGGCCAACCAGGTGGTGATCGTCGCGGGCGAGACCGGCTCCGGCAAGACGACGCAGATCCCGAAGATCTGCCTGGAGCTGGGCCGCGGCATCCGCGGCGCGATCGGGCACACCCAGCCGCGCAGGCTGGCCGCGCGCACCGTCGCCGAACGCATCGCCGAGGAACTGGACACCGAGCTCGGCGACGTCATCGGCTACACGGTGCGGTTCACCGATCAGGCCTCCGAGCGCACCCTGGTCAAGCTGATGACCGACGGCATCCTGCTCGCCGAGATCCAGCGCGACCGCCTGCTGCGCCGCTACGACACGATCATCATCGACGAGGCGCACGAGCGCAGCCTCAACATCGATTTCCTGCTCGGCTACCTGAAGCAGCTGCTGCCGCGCCGCCCCGACCTGAAGGTGATCATCACCTCGGCGACCATCGATCCAGAGCTGTTCGCCAAGCATTTCGCCGACGAGAAGGGCACGCCCGCACCGATTGTCGAGGTGTCGGGCCGGTCCTACCCAGTCGAGATCCGGTACCGGCCGCTGAGCCTGGAACTCCCCGCCGCCGACGAGGACGACGAGGACACCCGCGTGGTGGACCGCGACCCCGTCGACGCGATCGGCGACGCGGTGCGCGAGCTGTTCGCCGAGGGCGACGGCGACGTGCTGGTGTTCCTCTCCGGCGAACGCGAGATCCGCGACACCGCCGACGCGCTGCGCGACCTGAAGCTGCCGCGCACCGAGATCCTGCCGCTGTACGCGCGACTCTCCACCGCCGAGCAGCACCGCGTCTTCGCGCCGCACACCGGCCGCCGCGTGGTGCTGGCCACCAATGTCGCGGAGACCTCGCTGACCGTGCCCGGCATCCGCTACGTGGTCGACCCCGGCACCGCGCGCATCTCCCGCTACTCGATGCGCACCAAGGTGCAGCGGCTGCCGATCGAAGAGGTCTCGCAGGCCTCGGCCCGCCAGCGGTCCGGGCGCTGCGGCCGCGTCGCGGACGGCATCGCCATCCGGCTGTACTCCGAGGACGATTTCGAATCCCGGCCCGCGTTCACCGAACCGGAGATCCTGCGCACCAACCTGGCCGCCGTCATCCTCCAGATGACCGCGCTCGGACTCGGCGACATCGAGAACTTCCCGTTCGTGGAGGCGCCGGACAAGCGCGCGATTCGCGACGGCATCGCGCTGCTGGAGGAACTGGGCGCGCTGGCCCGCGGCGCGGCGGGTCCCGATGCCGCGTTGGCGCTCACGCCGGTCGGTCGCGAGATGGCGCAGCTGCCGGTCGATCCGCGCATGGCGCGAATGCTGGTGCAGGCCAACGGCAACGGGTGCTTGGCCGAGGTGTTGATCATCGTCGCGGCGCTGTCGATCCAGGACGTCCGCGAGCGGCCCGCCGAGTTCCAGCAGGCCGCCGACACCAAGCACGCGCGCTTCGTCGTCGAAGGCTCCGACTTCCTCGCCTATCTGCGGCTCTGGGACTATCTCACCGAGCAGCGCAAATCGCTGTCGTCCAATCAGTTCCGGCGGATGTGCCGCGAGGAGTTCCTGCACTACCTGCGGATCAGGGAGTGGCAGGACCTACACGGGCAGCTACGCACCATCACCAAGGGACTGGGTTGGTCCACTGACGGACGCGGCTCGAAAACCGTCCCCACAACGGAATCCGTGCCGACGGACCGCACGACGGACGAGTCCGCCGGAACGGATCGCAAGCGGCGCGGAGGCCGTGGCACGCCGAAGACCTCGGAGGTCGCACTCGAAAACGACGGCCTCCCTTGGGATTCCACTGCGATCCACCAATCGCTGCTGGCGGGCATGCTCTCCCACATCGGCGTGCGCGAGGCGGAGAGCCGGGAATTCCTCGGTGCGCGCGGCGCCAAGTTCATGATCTTCCCGGGCTCGTCGCTTGCGAAGAAGCCACCGCGCTGGGTGATGGCCGCCGAGCTGGTCGAGACGTCGCGACTGTTCGGCCGCATGGCGGCCAGGGTGGAACCCGAATGGGCCGAGCGGCTGGCTGGCGACCTGGTGAAGCGCACGTACTCCGAGCCGCACTGGTCGTCCAAGCGCGGCTCCGCGCGCGCCTACGAGCGGGTCACGCTGTACGGGGTGCCGCTGGTGACGAGCCGACCGGTGGACTACGGCCGCATCGATCCCGAGGTATCCCGCGAGCTGTTCCTGCGGCACGCGCTGGTGCAGGGCGAGTGGCAGACCAAACACGAGTTCTTCCATCGCAACCGGGAACTGCTCGACGACGTGGCCGATCTCGAGCACCGGGCCCGCCGCCGCGACATCCTGGTCGACGACGAGGTGCTGTTCGAGTTCTACGACAAGCGCGTCCCCGCGGACGTGGTCTCGGCGCGGCATTTCGACAGCTGGTGGCGCACCGCGAAGCGGAAAGACCCCGCGCTGCTGGACTTCTCGAAGTCGACGGTGGTCAACGAGAACGTGGCGGCGCTGGATCCGACGGACTTCCCGGACGCGTGGCGCCAGGGCGAGCTGAGCTTCCCGCTGACCTACCAGTTCGAGCCGGGCCAGGAGGACGACGGCGTCACCGTGCGCATTCCGGTCGAGCAGCTGGCGCACGTGCGCGCCGTCGGCTTCGACTGGCTGGTGCCGGGCATGCGCGAGGAATTGGCCGCGGCGCTGATCAAGACACTGCCGAAGTCGTTGCGGCGCAGCGTGGTTCCGGCACCGGACTTCGCCGCCGCCGCGCTCGCCGCGCTCACCCCGCGCGCCGAACCGCTGCGCACCGGCCTGGCCAGGGAGCTGTCCCGGCTCGGATCGGTGACGATCACCCCGAACGACCTCGATCCCGCCGCGCTGCCCGACCACCTGCGCATGACCTTCGCCGCGGTCGACACCCGGGGCCGGGTACTGGCCAAGGGCAAGAGCCTGACCGCGCTGAAGACCCAACTCGCCGAACAGGTCTCGGCCTCCGTGGCGCGCGCGACCGCGGGCGCCGAACGAGCCGCGGCCACCGTGTGGACCTCGGAGTCCCTCGGCACCGTCGAGCCGACGGTGCGGCGCGAGGTCGCCGGGCAGACCGTGACCGGATATCCCGCGCTGGTCCCCGAGGGCGAGGGCGTCGCCGTGCGGGTGCTCAGCTCCCCCGCCGAACAGGCCGCCGCCATGCGCGCGGGCACCCGCGCCTTGGTGCTGCACGCGATCCCGACCTCGGTGCGCACCGTCACCGCCGGGCTGCGCCCCACGGATCGTCTTGCGCTGAGCCAGAATCCGTACGGTTCGCTGGAAGCGCTGGTCGAGGACTGCCGTGCCGCGGCCGCCGACGAACTGATCGCGGGCGCGGGCGGCCCGGTACACAGCCCGGACCGATTCGAGGCCCTCGTCGCCGCGATCCGTCCCAAGCTCGCCACAGAAGTCGCCCGCATCGTCCGCGCGGTGGTGCCGGTGCTGGCCGAGGCGCACCGGGTGTCCTCGGCGCTGGCAGGCACCGCCGAGCGCGATATCGCCGACGACGTCCGCCACCAGCTCGACGATCTGGTCTTCCCCGGCTTCGTCTCCGAATGGGGCAGCGCGCGCCTGCGGGACCTCCCCCGCTACCTGCGCGCCGCGCTGGTCCGTCTGGAATCGCTTCCCGGTTCCGCCGTGCGCGACCGGCAGGGCATGGCCGAGCTCGACCGCGTCCTCGCCGCGTACGACCGCTTGCTCGCCGCACTGCCCGAGGGACGCAAGCAGGCACCCGATGTCACCGAGATCTGGTGGATGATCGAGGAATTCCGGGTCAGCCTGTTCGCCCAGAAGCTCGGCACGCCGTATCCGGTGTCGGCCAAGCGGATCGAGAAAGCGATCGCCGCGATTCGTCGTTAGCGGGCAGTGCGGACGATCGCAGCCTTCTCCGAGCGACAGCGAGCCCGCCGGATCACGTTGTCCGGCGGGCTCGGAGTCGGAGCGGATCAGTCGGCGGCGACGCCCGCCGCGGCACGCGCCTCGCGCATCTCCCGGATCTCGCGCTCGAAGTCCTCGGCGGAAGTGAAGGACCGGTAGACCGACGCGAAGCGTAGATACGCGACCTCGTCGAGATCGCGCAGCGGGCCGAGGATCGCCAAGCCGACCTCGTGGCTGGGCACCTCGGGCGAACCCGTCGCGCGCACGGCGTCCTCCACCTGCTGGGCCAGCAGGTTCAGGGCATCGTCGTCGACCTCGCGACCTTGGCAGGCGCGCCGCACGCCGCGGATGACCTTCTCCCGGCTGAACGGTTCGGTGACGCCACTGCGCTTGACCACGGACAGGATGGCGGTCTCGACCGTGGTGAAACGCCGCCCACAATTCGGGCAGGAACGTCGACGGCGGATGGCCGCGCCTTCCTCGGCCTCGCGCGAGTCGACCACCCGCGAGTCAGGGTGTCGGCAGTACGGGCAATGCATCCGAGAGATCCTTCGTCGATGTACCCGGCACAAGGTATACCCCTATTGACACGCGGTATACCTCCATAGCTCTTCGAGGATACCCGTGCCGGTACCGGGAGTTTCGCCCGGCGGGCCGCATCACTCGACGAGTTGCCACCGGGCGGTCAGGTCGGCGAGCAGTTCGGGCAGGCGCGGCACGAGCCGCCCTCGGGCGAGTTTGTGCCAGAACGACTCGCCGAGCACGGCTGCGGCGAGCACGGCGTCGGACTCCATGTCGATGTGGCGCGGCACCAGGTCGCCCATGATGTAGGTCCAGCGGTCCTCCCGGTCGGCCCAATTGAAGGCGGGCAGCGCGGTGCGCAGCGCGACCGGCCTGCCGCCGAGATCGGCGCGCACGGTGGCCGGGGCGAAGACGCCGGGCGCGCGCACGCCCGGCACCGCGGGCTTGCCCGCGATGGTGCTGACGTAGGTGAGCACGCGACCGATGCCGTCGCGCCCCGCGGAGGTGACGTCCCACTGGTCGGCGATGACGCGGTTCTGCTCCCGGTCGGTCATGCGGATCAGCGCGTCGATGTAGCCGTCGCGGGTGCCCGTCGTGATCGACTGCCAGGCGGTCCGGATGTCGGCGTCGATGATTCCGGCGGCGTACATCTCATCGATTCCCGGCATGCCGTGCGCGACGAAGGCTTCGTGCATCGGAACGAGATCGGTGAAGATGTGCTTCTGCATGATCATCAGCCGGGTCTGATACCAGGCGACGTCCTCGGCGGACAACCGCGTGCCCTCGGTGGCGAGCAGCCGGATGTCGGCGGGCAGTTCGCCGACCAGTTCCTCGGGGGTTCCGCGCAGCAGGTCGGCGACCGCGTTGCCGAGTTGATGGATGCCAGGCACGTCGAGAACGACGCCGACATCGCTCATGTCGAAGAAGCCGGAGGCGAACGAGCCGCCGGCGATCCCGGCGAGACCCGCCCAGTAGAACTCCGGATGCGCTGTGGTCAGCCGCAGATAGTTGACGTACACCTGGTTGAACGTGCGCTCGTTGGCGCGCACGCCGCGGCTGGGGTCCCACCCGGCCAGATCGATCGCGGCGTTGCCGGTCGCCACCACGAGCCAGTACTGATGCAGCAGTGTCGCATAGCGTTCCGGTGCGATGCCGTCGGCGCGCGCCTGGTCCAGCGCCGCGCGCAACGTCGGTTCGTCCAGTGGCAGTGCGGGATTCAGTCCGCCACCGTACTCACCGTCGCCGTTGACCGACGGAAGATCCAGATAGCCGTGGTAGGCGGGGTCGGCGTGCGCGGCGGGAATCGCGCCGAGCCCCAACAGAAGACAGAAGAAGAGCCCGGCGAAAGCCCGGACCGCGCGGCCCGCTGTGTGTCGCTGCGTCATTGCAAGTGGTCCCGAAATCGTTCGAGGCAGGTGTTGCCTGGGTCACGTTTTCAGCACAGTAACAACGCGTTCTAGTTATGGATCGAGATTTTCGGCCACGCTGGACGATTCGCGCAGCACCGCGTCCACGCCACTCGGTCGACGGCCGATCAGTTCGGCCAGCGTGGGGTCGACGGCAGCGAATTCCCCCGCGCGACTGGCGGCGAAGACGCCCAGCAGCTGCGCTGCCGCATCGGCGGGGACTCCCCCGCCCATCAAGTGCTCACGAAAACGCTCGTCGGACACCGTGACCCTGGTGATGGCGCGACCGACGACCTCGGTGGCGACATCGGCGACATCGGCGAAGGTGAGGGCCTGAGACGCGGTCAGCGGCGGCGTGGGGCCGTCGAAGCAGCCTTCGTCGGCCAGGATGGCGGCGGCCGCCTCGGCGAGGTCGGCGTGGGTGGTCCAGCTGACCGGCCCGTCCTCGGGAAGCTCGACCCGGCCGGATTGCAAGGCATTGCCGAGGAACCGCACCGCGCTGGCGGCGTAGAAGCCATTGCGCAACGAGGTGAACGGCACCCCGGCGGCGCGCAGTGCGTCTTCGGTGGCGGCATGGTCGCGGCAGGGCTGGAATTTCGACGAGGCGCTCGCACCCATGTGACTGGTGTAGAGGATGCGGCGGGCACCCGCCGCGACGGCTCCGTCGATCGCGGCACGGTGCTGCCGCACGGCCTCGTCCCCCATCTTGTCGACAGAAACGATGAGCACTTGGGAGGCGCCCTCGAAGGCGTCGGCAAGGCCTGCCGCGTCGGTGAAGTCACCTTGCCGCACACGCACCCCCTGGTCGGCGAACGATTGCGCCTTCCGCGGGTCACGAACGCTGACGCCGATTCGGTCGGCCGACATCCGGGTCAACAGGCTCTCCACTATTCGACGGCCGAGCTGTCCAGTGGCTCCGGTCACGATGATCACGATGTGCTCCAGTCCTTGTTATCAATGGAATCATTGTGATGGTATCACTGATATTAACGATGGAACCACGTAGGCTGTAGCATTGATACGTGCCAGCACACGCAGACAGCGGACCCGGAGCTACCGACTCGGACCCCGCGGACAAAGGTCATGGGGAGCCCCGGCAGCGGGTCATCGAGGCCGCCGCCGATCTGCTCGCGCGCGAGGGCCGTGATGCCGTCACCACGCGTGCGGTCGCGGTCGCGGCAGGCATGCAGCCGCCGGCCATCTATCGACTGTTCGGCGACAAGGACGGGTTGCTGGACGCGGTCGCCGAGTACGGCTTCGCCAAATTCCTCGCAGGCAAGTTCGTAGATCCCGACCCGCGGGACCTGCTCGCCGATCTGAGGGACGGCTGGGATCTGGCCGTCGAGTTCGGCCTGAACAATCCCGCGCTGTACACGCTGATGTACAGCGAGCCGACAAGGGCTGACTCGCCTGCGTTCCAGGCGGGCATGGAGATTCTGATGGGCCGCATCCGACGCCTCGCCGCGGGCGGTTGGCTGCGCGTAGACGAGGAACTCGCGGCCATGATCATCCACGCAACGGCGCGCGGCGCGGTGCTCACCTGGCTGTCGCTGCCGCCGGACCGACGCAACCCGGCCCTGCTGACAACCCTTCGGGAGTCCATGGTCGCCGCGGTGACCACCGAGGAGCCTGCGGTGCGCGACGCGGGGCCGGCCGGCGCCGCCCGCGCCTTGCGAGCCGCGCTGCCGGAACAAACCAGCCTCAGCAGCGCGGAGCAACATCTACTGAAGGAGTGGCTGGACCGACTCTCCGACGAGGGATGAGGCCCCGCCGAGGCAACACGGCGTCCGCCACGACCTCTCAGCGGATCAGCGGGCGGATTCGCAGGATCAGCGCGGGAAGTCGCCGTAGTGCGACTGCTGTCCGATCTCCGCGGGAATCGAAGTCGAGTGGGCGGGTTCCTCGAAAGTGCCCGCCCGCCAATGGGCGAGGCCGAACAGCGCAACGACCACGAGCGCGCTCAGCAGGGCCGCGACCGCCAGCACCGCGAAGCCCAGCTGCGCCTGCTCCACGGTCGGGACCGGGTGCGAGCCGCGAGGGCGCCGGGCGGCGGGCGTGTGCACGGGACCGCGCCGATACAGCTCCACGGTCCCGCCCGGCCTGCTCGCGCGCGGGCGACGATCCGCCACCGCGCGACCCGGCCCGTCCAGCGCGCGCAGTCCGCCTCGATGCGCGCGCCGCACCCTCGGTACGGAGTCGAAACCCAGATCGTCGTGCGGAGCCTCGGAGGCCGGAGCGGTTTCGCCGGCGCGGATTTCGCGGATCGCTGTGTTCATCGGACAAACCTCCGTGTAGATGCAGGCGGGATGGCTCGAAGGGAGTCGCTTTCGATCACATGTTCGAAGAACTGATGTTCGATTTCTACCACGCGACGGCGCCGAAGTCAGCACGAAACGCCCGACATGCGTCGAACAGATGTTTGAAACCTGGGCGTCACCGGACTAAATTCGAAAAGCGACATCAACGACAGGAAGGGCGGTTGCGGTGAGCCACACAGACGACACGGGCGACGAGAGCGGAGTCGGCGGCGACCCGTCGCTGACCGGGGCAGATCTCACCGTGCGTCAGCGCAAGGTGCTGGAGGTCATCCGGACCTCGGTGAGCGAGCGCGGCTACCCGCCGAGCATCCGCGAGATCGGCGACGCGGTCGGACTGACCTCCACCTCGTCGGTCGCCCACCAACTTCGGGCCCTGGAACGTAAGGGCTATTTACGCCGCGACCCCAACCGCCCCCGCGCGGTCGACGTCCGCGGCCTCGACGAGGCGGTGCGCGCGGTGACCAGCCTGCCCGGCGCCGCGATCGAGGACGCCGAGGCCGCCGCGATCGATCCGAGCCGTCCGACCCCGACCTTCGTCCCGGTGCTCGGCCGGATCGCCGCCGGTGGGCCGATCCTCGCCGAGCAGGCGGTGGAGGACGTGTTCCCGCTGCCGCGTGAATTGGTCGGCGACGGTTCGCTGTTCCTGCTGAAGGTCGTCGGCCAGTCGATGGTCGACGCCGCCATCTGCGACGGCGACTGGGTGGTCGTTCGCCAGCAGAACGTCGCCGACAACGGCGACATCGTGGCCGCGATGATCGAGGGCGAGGCCACGGTGAAGACCTTCAAGCGCAGCGGCAAGGACGTCTGGCTGATGCCGCACAACCCGCTGTTCGAGCCGATTCCGGGTAACGACGCCCGCATCCTCGGCAAGGTCGTGACGGTCATCCGCAAGATCTGAGATCAGCCGGAATGCCCGCCGCGGGAACGGAATTGCTGCGGCGGGCATCCGTTCCAACGCCGGAAGGCGCGGATGAACGAGGCGGATTCGGAGTAGCCGAGCCTGCTGGCGACCTGCTCGGTGGTCAGGCGCGTGTGACCGAGCAACTGTTCGGACCGCGCCCTGCGGACCTCGTCCACCAGCGCGCGAAACGACGTCCCCTCCGCGTTGAGCCGACGGGAGAGCGTGCGGGAACTGAGAAACAACGCCGCCGCGACCCGCGGCAGGTCGGGGATCGCGGCCGGGTCCCGGACCAGCTCGTCGCGCACCGCGCCCACGATGCCTGAGCGAATCCCCTTGCCCGGCAGTCGATCACGGCGTCGGACGGACACGCTTCCCGATAGTTTCGAAACGGACATCTCCGCGAACCCCCATCGACCTTTCTGAACGCATCCGCGCGGGTCCGCGAAAACTACCAATTCCCTGCCACTTCGGTGGTGAAACGGTTGAATTCCCTTCTGGGAGAACCGAGAAAGCCCACGCGGCAGCGGATGCGGAGTCGAGACGCGGCGGTGGCCCGAGGCGACGCTAGCCCTCGCCGAGCGCCTGCGTCCGGGCGCTGAGCGAACGACCGAGCTCGGCCACCTCATCGTCCATTTCCGGCAACCAGTCCTTGGTGGTCTTGCCGCTCGAGCGCTCGACGAGCCGCAGTTGCAGCAGCGGCCGCAGCCAGCGGAGCATGCCGACCCACACGGGAACGTTGATTCGCCTGGCGCGCCGCGCGATGCCCCGCTCGAACCTGGCGGCGCACTGCTGCACCGAGGTCGTCTTGCGGAACGGGCCGGGCAGCGCGGCGAGCCCGCGCGACATCGCGGGCAGGTCGGCGAAGCTCTCCCGCACCAGCGGGGTATCGATCCACGACATGTGCGCGCACCCGACATCGACTCCGCGATGCGCGACCTCGAGCCGCAGCGCGTTCGCGAAATGCTCGACCCCGGCTTTGGCGGCGTCGTAGGCCGCCATCCCCGGCATCGCCACGTAGGCCGCGAGGGAGGAGACGATCAGCACGTACCCGCGCCGCTCGACGACCGAGGGCAAGGCGGCGCGGACGGTGTGGAAGCAACCGACGAGGTTGACCTCGATCACCCGCCGGAATGCGGCGGGGTCTACGGCAAGGACCGATCCGTAGCTGGCGATGCCCGCGTTGGCGACCAGGATGTCGATGCCGCCGAACCGCTCGATTCCTTTCGCGACCGCGGCCTCCAGCGCGGCGAGGTCGCGGACGTCGGCGGGGACCGCTAAGACACGTTCGTCGCCGCCCAATTCCGCCGCGAGTTCTCGCAGCGGTGGCGGATCGACATCGACGAGGATCAGGCGCGCGCCGCGCGCGTGCAGTCGCCGGGCGACCTCCGCACCGATGCCGCGGGCGCCGCCGGTGACGAGTACGACCTTGCCGGTGAAGGCGGTCATGGTTTCACAGCGTAAACCCCTCCGACACGCTTCGGAACACGATTCAGGCGGTGCGCACGTGCGCGATCGCGGGCGGGATGTCGCGTAAGACCGGCAGCAGCTCGAACAGGGGCAGCGTGGCGGGGAGCGGACCGTGCGACGGGCTGTACGACGAGACCGTCACCTCGGTGACCTTCGGACTCCACGAGCGCACCAGATCCGCGATGTCGCTGCGCCGGACGCCCCACGGCATCGGCGGCGCCTCGTAGTGCGGGGTCTTGTGGAAGCCGCGCAGAGTCTTGCGGGAGAACCAGGGCGGGATGGTGTCGAACATCAACTCCACGCCGGGG
Source organism: Nocardia amikacinitolerans (assembly GCF_900215415.1). Lineage (NCBI taxonomy): Bacteria > Bacillati > Actinomycetota > Actinomycetes > Mycobacteriales > Nocardiaceae > Nocardia > Nocardia amikacinitolerans. The sequence goes on from NZ_OBEG01000008.1 coordinate 306,275, forward strand.
AATCGGTCCAGGATCGCGGAGCACAGCCGCCGCACCTGCTCCGGCTCGAAGTACATGAAAAGCCCTTGCGCCGTGACGAATACGCCGTGCGACGGGTCCACCTGGTCCAGCCAGGCGGTGTCCAGCGCGCTCACGGGCAGATGCCTGCACCGTTCGCTCGGCGGCAGGAAGCGTTCGCGCACCGCGATCGCGTCCGGCACGTCGACGCACAGCCACCGCACCTGCCCGTCGTCACAGCGCTGGAATTGCGTCTCGAGTCCGGCCGCGAGCTCCACCACCGTGCCGCCGGGGTGCGCCTCCAGCCAGGGCCGCAGCACCGCGTCGAACATCTTCGACCGCACCGCGTGCGTGCCGTCCGGCTTGCCGAAGGCCCGCTCGTAGTCGAAGGCGATCGCGTCGTAGATCCGCTCGCAGTCGGGGTCGCGCAGGATCGCGTCGGGCCGTTTGGACTCGCTGGCTCGATTGTGCAGGGTCCAGAGCATGGTCAGGGGGATCCCGTCGAGTTCGACGTCGGCGCCCATGGGTTCGTCCTCCCACTCGGTCGGCCGGAGTCACCCGCACCTCGGCCGCATTAGTGAAATCGATGTTCAACAAGAACTAAGGACAACCTAACTCGGCGCAGCCGTTACCGCAACGACTTCCGGCTACGAGGTCATTTCACGGCGACCGCCAGCGAGCGACCCGCCAAGCCGCGGGGGCGTACGGTAAGCCGCTGTGCCACAGCGCGGAGCGCGCTCGCGGCCGTGGAGCTGGGCTCCGCGACAACGATCGGTGCACCCCGATCCCCCGCCGCGCCCACGTCGGGATGGAACGGGATCCGCCCCAGCAGCGGACACTCGGAGCCGAGCAGGGCTGTCAACCGATCGCTGACCGCGCGGCCACCGCCCGCACCGAACAGTGCCTGACGGCCACCCGCGGGATCTTCGTACCAGGACATGTTCTCGACGACACCGACCACCCGCTGCCCCGTCTCCGCCGCGACGGCACCGGCTCGCGCGGCGATGCCCGCCGCCGTCGGCTGCGGCGTGGTCACGATCAACAGTTCGGCATCGGGCAGCAGTTGCGCCAGCGAGATCGCGATGTCACCGGTGCCGGGCGGCAGGTCGACGAGCAGCACGTCCAGATCCCCCCAGAACACCTGCGCGAGGAACTGCCGCAGCGCGCGGTGCAGCATCGGCCCGCGCCACACCACCGGCTTGTCGGCATCGAGGAACATGCCGATCGAGATGACCCGGACGCCGCGGGCCGTCGGCGGCATGATCATCCGATCGACCTGAGTCGGAACGCCGGTGACGCCGAGCATCCCGGGAATCGAATGGCCATGGATGTCGGCGTCCAGCACACCGACCGCGAGCCCGCGCGCGGCCATGGCCGCGGCGAGATTGACCGTGACCGTGGACTTTCCCACGCCACCCTTGCCGGAGGCCACGCAGTAGACGCGGGTCCGGGAGTGGGGCTGGGCGAACGGTACGACATCGTCCTGTGCGTCGCCGCGCAACTGGGAACGCAACACAGCCCGCTGCTCGTCGGACATCACGCCGAACTCGACGCTCACCTCCGCGACGCCAGGAACGTCGAGCACGGCCGCACGGACGTCGCGGTCGATCGTGGTCCGCATCGGGCAGGCGGCCACGGTGAGCAGCACCCGGACGGCGATCCGGTTGCCGGGACGCACGTCGATGGCGTCGATCATGTTCAATTCGGTGATGGGACGGTGGATCTCGGGATCCTGGACCAGCGCGAGCGCCTGTGCGATTCGTTCCTTCGATACCAACGGTTCGGTCATTGTGGTTGCCTTTCGATTCGGCATGTGTTAGCCGAGACTCACGCGGAGCATGTCCTCGCGCTCGACGACCTTGACGCGCTCGCGGCCCTCGGGCTCGCCGAGCGCGCGCTCGTAGCTGTCGAGCCGGTACCAGCCCTCCCACGTGGTGTACGGCACGTCCTTCGATCGCAAGAAACCGAGCACCGAGGCGGGATCGGGATGTGTTGCCCCATCGAATGTTTCGCGATCAGCGAGCAGGCAGGCGATGGTCTCGTTGGCGTCGCCCTTGGTGTGGCCGATCAGGCCGACAGGGCCTCGTTTGATCCAACCGGTGACGTAGGTGGCGGGCATGTAGCGCGCCGGGCCGTCGGCGTTCTCGTCGGCGATGACGCGGCCCGCCTCGTTGGGCACGGTGCCCGCCTGGTCGTCGAACGGCAGCTGGTTGATGTTCTGCGACAGGTAACCGACGGCGCGGTAGACCGCCTGCACGTCCCAGTCCTTGAACACACCGGTGCCCTTGACGTTGCCGGTGCCGTCGAGCTGGGTGCGCTCGGTGCGCAGACCGACGACCTTGCCGTTCTCGTCGCCGAGCACCTCGGCCGGGGACTCGAAGAAGTGCAGGAACAGCTTGTGCGGGCGGTTGCCCTGGTCGCGGATGGCCCACTGCTC
>NZ_OBEG01000003.1:0-90513 GCF_900215415.1 Nocardia amikacinitolerans
GGACGAACCTCTGGTGTGCCAGTTGTCCTGCCAAGGGCACCGCTGGTTAGCTACGTTCGGAAGGGATAACCGCTGAAAGCATCTAAGCGGGAAGCCTGTTCCAAGATGAGGTTTCTCACCCCCTCGAGGGGGTAAGGCCCCCCACAGACCATGGGGTTGATAGGCCAGAACTGGAAGCACGGTAACGTGTGGAGGTGACTGGTACTAATCGGCCGAGGACTTACCAACGAAGAAGCTACGCGTCCACTGTGCGGTATCTGAAACAACACACAGACACCGAGTGATCGAACCACAACAGCCCACGGTTGTTGTGATTCGGTCGAGAATTCGAGGGTTCGCCCTCGGAATCTTCCCTTTGTCGGGAGCTCGAGGGTATGGCCCTCGAATCACCCGACGTGGGTACACGGTGTGTGGATAGTTTCATAGAGTTACGGCGGCTATAGCGGTGGGGAAACGCCCGGTCCCATTCCGAACCCGGAAGCTAAGGCCACCTGCGCCGATGGTACTGCACTCGACAGGGTGTGGGAGAGTAGGACACCGCCGGAACATCATTGCGAAAGGCCCCCAGCATCAGCTGGGGGCCTTTTTGCGTTCGGGCGAGATGCCTTTCAACACAGGCGATTCCGTCCCGATAGCATCACACCCCGGGAACGCCGCAATACAGACTTCCGCCGGTCTATCCGGCCGAGTCCACTGGGCATCAGACAACGGGCCCTCCGCCGCCGCGACGCAAGAGCTCCGGCGTCGCAATCGTCTTGGCGGTCGTGGTCGTTGGTCGGCGGCGTCAGGGGCGGCAGTGCTGTGCTGTGGGCGGCGAGTACGCCGTTGTGCACTCGTGCGCGGGACCGAAACTCACTGTGGGGAACTGTCATACCGCCAAGGGCGTGACGTACTGCTTCGTGCCGCTGCGGTGAGTGGGTCGGGCGGGTCCCGGTCGACGTGGCGCAGGGCCTAGACTCGACCGGTGCGCCTTGTGATTGCTCGTTGCCAGGTCGACTACGTCGGTCGTTTGACCGCTCACCTTCCGATGGCCCGCAGGCTGTTGTTGATCAAGGCCGACGGCTCGGTGCTCGTTCATTCCGATGGCGGTTCGTACAAGCCGCTGAATTGGATGAGCCCGCCGTGTTGGCTGGAAGAGCGGGATGCGGCCGCCGCGGAGCTGCCCGAGGGTGCGAAGGCGCTGTGGGTGGTGACGAACAAGGCGGGGGAGGAACTGCGCATCACGATCGAGGACGTCGAGCACGACTCCTCGCACGAGCTCGGAGTCGACCCCGGATTGGTGAAAGACGGTGTGGAGGCCCATCTTCAGGAGCTCTTGGCCGAGCACGTGCAGACACTCGGCGCCGGCTACACCCTCGTCCGGCGCGAGTACATGACCGCGATCGGCCCGGTGGATCTGCTCTGCCGCGATGCCGACGGCGCCACCGTCGCGGTGGAGATCAAGCGGCGCGGTGAGATCGACGGCGTGGAACAGCTGACCCGCTATCTCGAACTGCTGAACCGCGATCCGCTGCTGGCTCCCGTGTCCGGTGTGTTCGCCGCGCAGCAGATCAAGCCGCAGGCGCGCACGCTGGCCGAGGATCGCGGCATCCGTTGCCTCACACTCGATTACGACGCCCTGCGCGGCACGGAGAGCAACGAATTCCGGCTCTTCTGACTTCGGGATACCGATACATGATCACCGTCGCCACCTGGAACGTCCTGCACCGCGTGCACGCCGAGAATTGGTACGAGGACGTCGCGACCAAGTGGCCTGTCGAGGACGAGCGGATCGAGGCCATCGCCGCCCGGATCGCGAAGCGCTCGGAACAGATCATCGCGCTGCAGGAGGTCAGCGGCGATCAACTGGCCGCCCTTCGAGACGCACTTCCCGACCGCACGATTCACACGCTGCGCTATCCCCGGGTGCCGCGGCCGAAGCGGATTCCGACCTCGCTGCGGGACCGCGACGAGTACCTGGTGCTCGTGGTCGACGATCCCGGGCACACGGTGTTAGCTGCGGCGTTCGGGGACGATCCGGGTAAGGGCGCGTTGGTTGTCGCGACGTCCGGTCTGACTGTTGTCGCGACGCACGTCACCGGGGACGAGCGCCGCAGGCGCCAGCTGTCGACGCTGGCCGGCTGGGCGCTGTCCGATCCGTCGCGTCCGGCGGTGCTGCTCGGTGACTTCAACGCCGATCGCGACGTCGTGGCCGAAGGACTCGGTGCGGGTTTCACCGTGGCGGAGTTGCCCGCGGGCTCGCTGCCGACCCGGCCGCGGACCTCTGGAAGCAAGTCCCAGTTCATCGACCACGTGGTCACGCACGGCGCTGACGCGGTCGAGGCCGCGGTGGAGAGCGCCGACGGACTGTCGGACCACAATCCGGTCCGCGCCACGATCGCTGTGTGACGCGAGCGCTCATCGGGCGGTCGCGCCTTCCTCGGCCCGAGTGCGGGTCTTCGGACAGCGCTCGCCGAGCGTTGCCTGCTCGGGAGGTGTACGGATCAACTCGATGCCGCGACCGCCTATTACGCTTGTCCGCATGCCCCGCCGGAAACCGCGCGCCCGCGATCATGCCGGGTCCGACAGTGCGCCGCTCGGCGATGTGTTCGGGCGCACCGAACGCGGTCCAGACGACGACGTCTACATCGTGCGCACCATTCCCGGCACCCGCGCCACGAAGACCTATCGGTGCCCAGGATGCGACCACGAGATCCCCCCTGGTGTCGCCCATATCGTCGCGTGGGCGGCGGACGGCGGCGAGGACGACCGACGGCACTGGCACCGCGGCTGCTGGAACGGCCGCCGGACCCGCCGTATCACCCGCCGCTGGTCCTGAGCTGCAGCACCGCGAATCCAACTAAGAAGGCCGCCCCCTGACGGGAGCGGCCTTCGGGTGAACTGTGGTGATGTACTGCGTCGTCGCCTGAGCCGACGTCAGTTCGCGATGTCGGCGTTCTCGCGCTCGTCGGCGTCGAAGTCCTCGTCCTCGTTGGTGACCTCGGGGATCGCCTTGGTCGGACGGGAACCGGTGACCGACTTGGTGTTACCGCCGATCGACTTGCGCTGCTCCGGAACACCGTCGAGCAGTTCGCTCTCCCGGTTGACGGCCGCGAGCATCGCGGGCACCGAGTCGAGCTGGCCGCGGATGCCGAGCAGCTGGGCGAGCACCCGGCCGCGCAGCACGCGCATCTCCTCGGCCAGTTCCTTGGCGTGCGCGATCTTGCGCTCGGAGGTCTGGGTGGCGGAGGTGATGAGACGGTTGGCCTCGTCGGTCGCGTCCTTGATCCGCTGCGCGGCCTCGGCGCGGCTGGTGGCCTCGAGCTCCTCCATGGCGCGGGTGAGCTTGGTGCGGCGCTCGGCCATGGTGACTTCGAAGTCCTGCTGGGTCGCCTTGCGCTTGGCTTCGGCTTCCTTGCCGAGGCGCTCGACCTCGGCTTGAGCGGCTTCGATGATCTTGGCGGATTCGGTGCGTGCGTTCGCCAGGGTCTGCTCGAACTCGATGTCGAGCGCCTCGCGCTTCTCCTTGGTCTCCGCGAGCAGCGACTCGTATTTGCCGCGCATCTCGGTCGCCTGCTGCTCCGCGATCGACACCATTTCCGCGGCCTCGGCCTGGGCGAGAGCCCGGACCTCGGAGGCCTCGTCGGAGGCCAGCCGCAGCATGCGGGAGATGCGGTCGGACATGCCTTCGGCAGTGGTCGGCGGCACCGAGAGTCGGTCGACCTCCTTGCGGAGCTCGTCGATCTCGTCCCGCGCGTCCTCCAACTGGCTCGCGAGGTTACGGGCTTGCGCCGCAGCGGCATCGCGATCGGTGGCGGTGACCCTCAGCTCGGCATCGAAGCGGTCGAAGTAATTACGCACCTCGTCTTGCGCATAACCCTTGCGCACAACGGTGAAGGGCAGTGCAACGAAGCGATTGCGATCGGACTCGGGTGACGACATGGCACACAAACTACAGCCTATGGAGGGCCGATGGTGACTCGACCGCGAATGTGATTCCGACGAGTTTTCCGGCCCCGATCTTGATACTAGTGCGTAACATTCGGGTTCGGCTCGACCAACTCGACCAGCACACCGCCAGCATCCTTCGGGTGGATGAAATTGATGCGGGAATCGGCGGTTCCGTGCCGCGGCGCCTCGTACAGCAAACGCAGTCCGCGATCACGAAGATGAGCGGAGACGGCCTCGATGTCGGTGACGCGGTAGGCGAGCTGCTGAAGGCCCGGTCCGCTGCGGTCGATGAACTTCGCGATCGTCGAGTCCGCGTTCAGGGGAGCCAGCAACTGCAGAGCAGTCGCGCCGTCCGGTGCACCGGGCAGCGACAGCATGGCCTCGTGCACGCCTTGGCTCTCGTTGACCTCGCGGTGGGTCTCGATCATGCCGAGATTCTCGGCGTACCAGGCGATTGCGGTGTCCAGGTCGGGGACCGCGATGCCGACGTGGTCGATCGCGACCACGTAGTCGCCCGGAATGAGTTCGGATGTCTGATTTGCGTTGGTCACCACTCGACGGTAGCGCCAACCTGGGTGAAGTTACCGAGGGCACACAGGCTACCGTTGAGTACATTGACGCCGCGCCGTCGCTCGTGCGATGGCGAGCGGGTTCCACCAACGAATGCGAGGCTCGTCGTGACCACAACCGTCATCGTGTCCGGTGCGCGCACCCCGGTCGGCAGGCTGCTCGGCGGCCTGAAGGACTTCAGCGGTTCCGATCTCGGCGGTTTCGCGATCAAGGCCGCGCTGGAGAAGGGTGGCGTCGCGCCGGAGCAGGTCGACTACGTGATCATGGGCCAGGTGCTCACCGCGGGCGCGGGTCAGATTCCGGCAAGGCAGGCGGCGGTGGCCGCGGGCATCCCGATGGACGTGCCGGCCCTGACCCTGAACAAGGTGTGCCTGTCCGGCATCAACGCCATCGCGCTCGCCGACCAGCTGATCCGCGCGGGCGAGTACGAGATCGTCGTCGCCGGTGGCCAGGAGTCCATGAGCCAGGCGCCGCACCTGCTCGAAAAGAGCCGCGAGGGTTTCAAGTATGGCGATGTGACGATGCGCGACCACATGGCCTACGACGGCCTGCACGACATCTTCACCGACCAGGCCATGGGCGCGCTCACCGAGCAGCGCAACGACCGTGACCCGATCAGCCGCGCCGATCAGGACGCGTTCGCGGCTGCCTCGCACCAGCGCGCGGCGGCGGCGTGGAAGAACGGCGTGTTCGACGACGAGGTCGTCCCGGTCGAGGTGCCGCAGCGCAAGGGCGATCCGGTGCTGGTGAGCAAGGACGAGGGCGTTCGCGCCGACACCACCGTCGAGTCGCTCGGCAAGCTGCGCCCGGCCTTCCGCAAGGACGGCACGATCACCGCGGGCACCGCCTCGCAGATCTCCGACGGCGCGGCCGCGGTGGTCGTGATGAGCAAGGAGAAGGCGCAGCAGCTCGGTCTGAGCTGGATCGCCGAGATCGGCGCCGCAGGTGTGGTCGCCGGTCCGGACTCCACGCTGCAGGACCAGCCCGCCGACGCCATCGCCAAGGCCTGTGCGCGCGAGGGCATCTCGCCCGCCGAGCTGGACGTTGTCGAGATCAACGAGGCGTTCGCCGCGGTCGGCATCGCCTCGGCGCGCAAGCTGGGCATCGATACCGAGAAGGTGAACGTCAACGGTGGCGCGATCGCCATCGGCCACCCGCTCGGCATGTCCGGCGCCCGCATCGTGCTGCACCTGGCCCTGGAGCTGAAGCGCCGTGGCGGCGGTGTCGGTGCGGCCGCGCTGTGCGGTGGCGGCGGTCAGGGTGACGCGCTGATCATCAAGGTGTAAATCGGTACGGGCGTCGCGCTCGGTGCTTCGGCGCCGGGCGCGACGTCGTCTGATCGGTGTGTCCCGCGCGGGCGCGCCGAGACGGCTACCTATGTGACGTGTTCAACTACGACCCGTCGTAGTGCATACGGCACAATGGTGCGCATGGGTTTCTTCGATCTGCGCAGCGTCGCCGGTAGATTCCGTTTCTTCGCGGTGCTCGAGGCACTGTCCTGGCTGGGTCTGCTCGTCGGAATGGCGTTCAAGTACATTCCCGACCCGGGCAACGAGATCGGCGTGAAGATCTTCGGCCCGGTGCACGGCACCATCTTCATCCTGTTCGTGCTGACCGCGCTGCTCGCGGCGCGCGAACTCGGCTGGAACTGGAAGACCACCGTGCTCGCGCTGCTGTCCAGCATTCCGCCGTTCTTCACGGTGATCTTCGAGGTATGGGCCGTGCGCACCGGCAAGCTGAGCGGATCGAGCAACGCCGACGCGACCCCCGCCGCGGAAGCCGTTCGCGCCGCGTCGTGACAAACTGGAAACCGTGACTCGACCTGCCGCACGCCGTCCCTCGCCCGCCGTCGCCGCTGCCATGTCCGGAGCGGTGGATCTGTCCAGCCTGAAGCAGCCGCCCGCCGGTGCGACCGGTGGCGACTACGCGGTCGGCGAAGCGGACTTCGAGACCAAGGTGCTGCGCCGGTCGATGCAGGTTCCGGTGGTCGTCGCGCTGTACTCGCAGCGCAGCCCCGGCAGCGTCGAACTGGTCAGGACGCTGGAGCGGCTGGTCGCGGCCGACGGCGGCAGCTGGGAGCTGGCCACCGTCGAAGCCGAGGCCAACATGCGCATCGCGCAGGCGCTGCGGGTACAGGGCATCCCCACGGTGATCGCCATCGCCGCCGGGCAGCCGCTGGCCGATTTCGAGGGCGCGCAGCCCGAGCCGCAGGTGCGGCAGTGGCTCGACGCGGTGGTCGACGCGGTCGCGGGCAAGCTGGAGGGCGGCGCGGGTCAGCCGCAGCCCGCGGAGGATCCGCGCTTCACCGCCGCCGAGGACGCGCTCGAGCGCGGTGACCTGGCCGGCGCCGAGGCCGCCTACGAGGCGATCCTGGCGGCCGAACCGAACAACGAGGAAGCCAAGGGCGCGCTTCGGCAGCTGCGCTTCCTGGCACGGGCTCAGCAGGTGCCGGATTCGGCGCTCGCGGCCGCCGACCAGGACCCGGCGAACGTCGATGCCGCCATCGACGCCGCCGATCTGGAACTACTCAACCAGCGGCCGGAGGCGGCGTTCGATCGGCTGATCGCCGTCGTCAAGCGCACCGCCGGCGACGACCGCACCAAGGCGCGCACCCACCTGCTCGAACTGTTCGAGCTGTTCGACCAGGCCGAGCCGTTCGTGGTCGCGGCCCGCAGGAAGCTCGCCGCCGCCCTGTACTGATCGGGGCGGCCCGCAGCGGCGGATTCACCGGTCTGCCGGATCGGATTCAGCCGCACTCGAGCGACCGATAGCCTCAGACGCCCGGAGCGATTACACCCGGGCGTCTTTGCGTTCGGGCACGCGATGGAACAGGCAGACCCGATCCATCGGCCAGGCCGCGTCCCATCGGCCAGGCCGCGCCCAGAATGGTCGGCGCGGTAACCGACAGAAGGCGGCCTTCATCGTGCCAGACCAACTGGAAGTGGCCTTCATCCATTGAACTGGACGGTGGGTAGCCAGTTGTCGGTCGGATGGGCGTCCACCGTGATCAGGTGGGTGGCTCGGTCAGGTGGGTGGGCCCGCTAGCCACACCGCGGTGTTCGGTGCCAGCGCGATGCTTGCCGAGAAGGGGCGGCCGTGCCAGGGGATCTCCTCGGTTTTGACCGCGCCGAAGTTGCCGATGCCGGAGCCGCCGTATTCCGCCGCGTCGGTGTTGAGGATCTCGCTCCACTCGCCGGGGACGGGCAGCCCGACGCGATACTCGCCGTGCACCGAGCCGGAGAAGTTGTACACGCACGCGACGACCGATCCATCCGCGCCGTAGCGCAGGAACGCCAGCACGTTGTGCTCGCGGTCGTCGGCCTCCAGCCAGGAGTAACCGCCGGGTGTGGTGTCCTGGCTCCAGAACGCCGGGTGCGCGCGGTAGGCGGAGTTGAGGTCGCGGACGGCGGCGGCGATGCCGGAATGCAGGGGATTGTCCAGTTCGCCCCAGTCCAGGCCGCGGTCGTGCGACCACTCGCGGAACTGGCCGAAGTCCTGGCCCATGAACAACAGCTGCTTGCCGGGATGGCCCCACATGTAGGCGAGCAGCGCACGCACGCCCGCCGCCTTGGCGAAATCGTCGCCGGGCATCCGCGTCCACAGCGTGCCCTTGCCGTGCACGACCTCGTCGTGGCTGATCGGCAGCACGTAGTTCTCGCTCCACGCGTACATCAGCGAGAAGGTGATCTCGTTGTGGTGCCAGGAGCGGTGGATCGGGTCCCGGCGCAGGAAGCCGAGGGTGTCGTGCATCCAGCCCATGTTCCACTTCATGGTGAAGCCGAGTCCGCCGACGTCGGTGCCGCGGGTGACGCCGGGCCAGGTGGTGGACTCCTCGGCGACGGTGATGACGCCGGGGTGGTTGCGGTGCACGGTGTCGTTCAGGTCTTGCAGGAAGTCGACGGCCTCCAAGTTCTCCCTGCCGCCGTGTACGTTCGGCTCCCAATCGCCTTCGCGGCGTGAGTAATCCAGGTAGAGCATGGCGGCGACAGCGTCGACGCGCAGGCCGTCGATGTGGAATTCCTCGATCCAGTAACGCGCGTTGGCGACGAGGAAGTTGCGCACCTCGTGCCTGCCGAAGTCGAAAATGTAGGTGCCCCAGTCGAGTTGCTCGCCGCGGCGCGGGTCGGCGTGCTCGTAGAGCGGGGTGCCGTCGAAGCGGGCCAGCGCCCATTCGTCGCGCGGGAAGTGGGCGGGCACCCAGTCGAGCAGCACGCCGATGCCCGCGCCGTGCAGGTGGTCGACGAAGGCGCGGAAGTCGTCGGGGGAGCCGAAGCGCGCCGTCGGGGCGTAGTAGGAGGTGACCTGATAACCCCAGGAGCCGCCGAACGGGTGCTCGGCGATGGGCAGCAGTTCGATATGGGTGAAGCCCGAGGTCAGCACGTATTCGGCCAGCTGCTCGGCCAATTCGCGATAGCCGAGGCCCGGCCGCCAGGACCCGAGGTGCACCTCGTAGACGCTCATCGGCGCACGGTTGGGGTCGGTGGCGGCGCGGCGTTCGAGCCACTCCGCGTCGCCCCAGGTGTAGCGGCTCTCGGTGACGACCGAGGCCGTCGCGGGTGGGTGTTCGGTGGCGAAGGCGAGCGGGTCGGCGTGGTCCACCGTGCGTCCGTCGGCGCCGTGCACGCGGTACTTGTACTTCGTGCCAACGCCGACGTCCGGGACGAAGACCTCCCAGATGCCCGACGAACCGAGCGCGCGCATCGGCGCGGTGTTGCCGCTCCATCCGTCGAAATCGCCGATCACGGTGACGCCGCGGGCATTCGGCGCCCATACCGCGAACGACGTGCCCGCGACCGGGCCGTCCAACGTGGTGTAGTCGCGGGGATGGGCGCCGAGGACGTCCCAGAGCCGCTCGTGGCGGCCCTCGCCGATCAGGTGCAGGTCGAGCTCGCCGACGGTGGGCAGGAAGCGGTAACCGTCGGCGGCGACCACCGTGTGTCCGTCCGGATAGGTCGTGACCACGCGGTAGTCCATCAGGTCCGGGTAGGGCAGCACCGCGGCGAAGATCCCGTACCCCAACGGTTTCAGCGAATGGTCGACGTCGCCGACGCGCACCGCGACGGTGTCGGCATGCGGCCGCAACACCCGCACGACCGTCCCGTCTGGATGCGGATGGGCGCCGAGGACGGTGTGCGGGTCGTGATGGGTCCCCGCCGCGAGCAGCATGAGATCGCGGCGGTTGATGGTTGCCGCGCGGGTCATCGGAACGACCGCCGGTATGCCAGCTCCATCCGGGCGGGCGCGGGCACCGGCGGCAGCGCGATGATGTGCGCGACCGCCTTGGCGGGATCGAGGCGGACGTAATTCGTCTGGGCCCAGTGGTATTCCTCGCCGCTGACCTCGTCGACGACCACGGGGTGGTCGTGCCATTCGCGACCGATCGCGGGCAGATCGAGCGAGAGGAAGCCCCACTCGGCGCCGTATGGGTTGAGGTTCACCACCACGAGCACGGCATCGCCGCTGACCGGATCGAACTTGGAGTAGGCGAGCATGGCGTCGTTGTCGACGTGGTGGAAGTGCAAGCAGCGCAGCTGTTGTAGCGCCGGATGGGCGCGGCGGATCTCGTTGAGCCTGGTCAGCCACGGTTCCAGCGATTCGCCGCGGGCCAGCGCCTCGGCGAACGGGCGCGGGCGCAGTTCGTACTTCTCCGAATCCAGGTACTCCTCGCTGCCCGGGCGCACCGCTTGGTGCTCGAACAGCTCGAAACCGGAGTACACGCCCCAGGTCGGTGCCAGGGTGGCGGCGAGCACGGCGCGGATGGCGAACATGCCCGGTCCGCCGTGCTGGAGGCTCTCGTGCAGGATGTCGGGGGTGTTCACGAACAGATTCGGGCGGGCCTCGTCGGCCTTGGCGGCCAGTTCGTTGCCGAACTCGGTGAGCTCCCACTTCGCCACCCGCCACGTGAAATACGTGTAGGACTGGCTGAATCCGCGTCGCGCCAAGCCGTAGAGGCGGGCAGGCCGGGTGAACGCCTCGGACAGGAAGATCACGTCCGGATCGGTGCGCCGCACGGTGGTGATCAACCATTCCCAGAAATCGGCGGGCTTGGTGTGCGGGTTGTCGACGCGGAAGATCTTGACGCCCAGACCGATCCAGTGCCGTACCACGCGCAGCACTTCCGCGTAGAGACCGTCGGCGTCGTTGTCGAAGTTGACCGGATAGATGTCCTGGTACTTCTTCGGCGGGTTCTCGGCGAAGGCGATGGTGCCGTCGGGCAGCGTGGTGAACCACTCCGGGTGCGCGGCGACCCACGGGTGGTCCGGCGCGCATTGCAGCGCCAGGTCGAGGGCGACCTCGAGGCCGAGTTGCCCTGCGGCGGCGACGAATTCGGCGAAGTCGGCCTCGGTGCCGAGCGCGGGATGCACGGCGTCGTGTCCGCCGTCCTTCGAGCCGATCGCCCACGGGGAGCCGACGTCGCCGGGTTCGGCGGACAGGGAGTTGTTGCGGCCCTTGCGGTTCACCTCGCCGATCGGGTGGATCGGCGGCAGGTACACCACGTCGAAGCCCATGCCCGCGATGCGGGAGAGTTCCTTGGTCGCGGTGGCGAAGGTGCCGTGTACGGGCTTGCCTTCGGCGTCCCAGCCGCCGGTCGAGCGCGGGAAGAACTCGTACCACGAGCCGTACAGCGCGCGTTGCCGCTCGACCTGCACGGTGTGCTGCGGGCCCCTGGTCACCAGATCGCGCAGCGGAGTGTCGCGCAGGATCTCGGCGACCTCCTCGCTGAACGCGGGCGCGACGCGGGCGGGCAGCTGCTCGTCGCTGCGCAACGCCGCCGCCGCGGCGCGCAGCTTCTCGAACTTGGCCTTGGGCAGCGCTTGCGCCGCCCGATCGAAAAGCCGGGCGCCGAGCTCGAGGTCGTTGGCCAGGTCGACGGCGCTCTGTCCGACGGAGAGCTTGGCTTCCACGGCGTTGCGCCAGGTGGCGATGGGGTCGCTCCAGCCCTCAACGCGGAAGGTCCACGCGCCGGGCAGGTTCGGTACGAAAGTGGCGTTGAAGACGTCGGGCTCGTAGTCGGGGGTCATCCGTATTCGGGTGGCCCGCGACGCTCCGGGAGCGCGCACCGTGAGCGTGGCGGCGACCGCGTCGTGCCCCTCGCGCCACACCACGGCGCGCACCGGGAACACCTCGCCCACCACGGCCTTGGCCGGGCGGCCGCCGGGGATGGACGGGGCGGTGTCATCGATGGCGATGCGGCCGGTCACGTGGACCAACCTACCCGGTGCCGTGCCGATGATGCGTTTTCAGCGGGCATCGGCGGCCAGGCCGAGGCCGAGCGCCACCAGCGCGGCCCCCAGTGCGCGCTCCACCCGCTGCCGGATGCGCGCGCGGCGCAGCAAGCCGCCGGCGCGGTCGGCGGCGAGGACAACGCCGACGCACCATGCGGTGTCGATCACCAGTTGGATCGCGGCGAGGATCAGCACCGTCGGCAGCACCGGCCCGCTGCTCGGCAGGAACTGCGGCAGGATCGTCAGGCCGAACACGGCGGCCTTGGGGTTGGCGGCGATCGAGAGCAACGCGGCGCGGAAGGCCGCGGCCGGGGTGCGTCCCGCGGGCAGCAGCGTCGTCATGGTGGAGCCGAAGGCGTCGTCACGACCCGCGCCGCGCCACGCCTGCACGCCGAGCCAGATCAGCACCGCCGCGCCGAGCGCGTGCACGGCGGTGTTCAGCACGGCGTTCGCCACCAGCAGGACGGAAAGACCGGCGCCACCCGCCAGCGTCCAGCCGAACACGCCGATCTCGTTGCCTGCCACCGCGGCGAGTCCGGCGCGGCGGCCGTCGCGCACCGAGCGTTGCAGGAACAGGGCCGTCGCCGGGCCGGGCAGCGCGGCGAGCGCCAGGCAGGCGAGCAGGAATTCGGGGAGAACGTCGACCCAGTGCGGCATCCGCCGATGGTGGCACGGCAGGCGCGGACCGGCCAGTGGATTGGATTCTCAGTGCGGTCGCTCGGCGCGCAGGCCCTCGAGCAGGCCGCGCAGGGCGGTCGTCGTCTGGTCGAGGGCGTCGGGCTCGGACGCGGTGGCCAGCCAGAGCGCGGCCTCGTTCATCGCGCCGGAGAGCAAGTGGGTGAGCGGGGCTATCGGCTGCGGTGCGAGCACGCCCGTGTCGATGAGCAGTCGCAACGCCTCCTCGAGATGCCGGGCGGAGTTGGCTTCGTCCAGCGCCCGCCATTCGTGCCAGCCGAGCACCGCGGGGCCGTCGATCAGCATGATGCGTTGGATTTCCGGATCGGTGCAGGTGGCGAGGAACGCCTCGCATCCGGAGACCAGCTGGGTCCAGGCGTCCGAGTCGGGGTCGGCGGCCGCCGCGACCCGCTCGCCGACCTCCTGCTGCACCTGCTCCAGGACGGCGCGGAACAGCTCGGTCTTGCTGGCGAAGTTGTGGTACAGCGCGCCCTTGGTGACGCCCGTCGCCGCGACGATCTCCGAGAGACCAACGGCGCCATAGCCTTTCGCGGCGAACAGGCGCCTGCTCGCGCGCAACAGCGCCCGGCGGGTCTCTTCGCGCTGCTGGGCGCGCAGGGTGCTCGGCATCGGAAGCCTCTCCGTTGACATTCCATCGGTATGCGAACTACCTTACTTCACATACCATCGGTACGTGAAAGGCTCGGACATGAAACTCGGCAGCTTCTACCCCGTCATCGGCACCACCCGGCTCGCGGAATCGCGCGACTTCTACACCGAGTGGCTGGGCTTCGAGATCACCTTCGAGGCGGACTGGTACATCAGCCTGCGTCGCCGGGGTGGCGCCGACGAGCCCGAATACGAACTCGCGCTGCTCGACTACACCCACCCGACAGTGCCGGAGGCCTACCGCAAGCCGGTGCAGGGCCTGCTGCTGAACTTCGAGGTCGACGACGTCGACGCGGAATGGGAGCGCCTTGTCGTTCGGGGCGGACTGAACGCCGAGCTGGAAATTCGGTCCGAGGACTTCGGCCAGCGCCACTTCATCGTCGCCGACCCGAACGGCGTGCTGATCGACATGATCATGGAGATCCCGCCGAGCGCGGAGTACGCCGATCAGTTCAGCGCGGAGTACACCGCCGAGAAGTTCGCCGATCGGTGAGCGACTTGGGTGGAGGTGGTCGAGTGGCGTAGCGCCGGAGGCGATCGACGGGCCGAGCGTCGGAGGGCGACCGACGTGCTCGGTGTCCGAGGTGATCGGAGGGCGCAGCGCCAGGGGCCCCCAGTGGTTCACCGTCGGGGCGGCCGAGGGGCGCGGGGTTCGGTAGGGTTCCCGGAGTGAAGGCATTGCGTCGATTCACCGTCCGTGCCCATCTGCCCGAGCGTCTCGCGGCGCTGGGCGAACTCTCCACGAATCTGCGCTGGTCGTGGCATTGGCCGACGCAGGATCTCTTCGAGGAGCTCGATCCCGAACTGTGGCGTGAGGTCGGGCGCGATCCCGTGCGCATGCTCGGGGAGGTGCCTGCCGCCCGGCTCGACGAACTGGCCGCCGACGCGGACTACACGAGCCGGGTCGACGCGGCCGCCGCGGACCTGCGCGACTACCTCGACCGCCCCGGCTGGTTCCAGCGCCAGAACGACGAGGACGGCGTGCGCGGCATCGCGTACTTCTCGATGGAGTTCGGCGTCACCGAGGTGCTGCCCAACTATTCCGGTGGCCTCGGCATCCTGGCGGGCGATCACCTCAAGGCGGCCTCGGATCTCGGCCTGCCGCTGATCGGCGTCGGCCTGCTGTACCGCTCGGGGTATTTCCGGCAGTCGCTGTCCTCGGACGGCTGGCAGATCGAGCACTACCCGAGGCTCGACCCGCAGGGCCTGCCGTTGCGCCTGCTCACCAGCGACCGGGACGGTAGCTCGCACGACGGCGCCGGGCCTCGGGAATCCGGCTCGCCGGTCCTCATCCACGTGGCGATGCCCGACGGCAGGGTGCTGCGGGCGCGGGTGTGGATCGCGCAGGTCGGGCGGATTCCGTTGCTGCTGTTGGATTCCGACATCGCCGAGAACGATCCGGAACTGCGCGCGGTCACCGACCGGCTGTACGGCGGCGACCAGGACCACCGCATCAAGCAGGAGATCCTGGCGGGTATCGGCGGCGTGCGCGCGGTGCGCGCCTACACCCGCGCCGCGGGCCTGCCCGACCCCGACGTGTTCCACATGAACGAAGGCCACGCGGGCTTCCTCGGCGTCGAACGCATCCGCGAATACGTCGCGGGCGGACTGGATTTCGACACCGCGCTGGCCGCGGTGCGGGCCGGGACGGTGTTCACCACGCACACCCCGGTGCCGGCGGGCATCGACCGCTTCCCGATGCCGATGGTGCGCCGCTACTTCGGCGGCGGCCACGGCGAGACCGAATCGGCCATGCTGCCAGGGCTTTCCGTGGACCGCATCCTGGCGCTGGGACGCGAGTCCGATCCGTCGGTGTTCAACATGGCGCACATGGGTCTGCGGCTGGCCCAGCGCGCCAATGGCGTTTCCCAGCTGCACGGCGAGGTCAGCCGGGGCATGTTCGCGCCGCTGTGGCCTGGCTTCGATCCGGCGGAGGTGCCGATCGGCTCGGTCACCAACGGGGTGCACGCGCCGACCTGGGCCGCGCGCGAGTGGATCGACAAGGCGCGCGAGCACATCGGCGCGGAGCTGGTCCAGGAGGCGCGCGGCTGGGAACGGCTGCGCGATGTGGATCTCGGCGAACTGTGGTCCACCCGCAACACGCTGCGCGCCACGCTGGTCGACGAGGTTCGCCGCAGGCTGCGCGCGTCGTGGCTGGAGCGCGGCGCCGCCCCGGCCGAACTGGGCTGGATCGACCAGGTCTTCGATCCCACCGTGCTGACCGTCGGCTTCGCGCGCCGCGTCCCGACCTACAAGCGCCTCACCCTGATGCTGCGCGATCCGGAACGGCTGCGCGCCCTGCTGCTGCATCCTGAGCGTCCGATGCAGTTGGTCGTCGCAGGCAAGAGCCACCCCGCAGACGACGGGGGCAAGTCGCTGATCCAGCAGGTCGTCCGGTTCGCCGACGACCCCGAGGTGCGCCACCGCATCGTCTTCCTGCCCGACTACGACATGTCGATGGCCCGCTACCTCTACTGGGGCTGCGACGTGTGGCTGAACAATCCGCTGCGCCCGCTGGAGGCGTGCGGCACCTCGGGCATGAAGTCAGCGCTCAACGGCGGGCTCAATCTCTCCATCCGGGACGGCTGGTGGGACGAGATGTGCGACGGCGAGAACGGCTGGGCGATTCCCACCGCCGACGGCGTCTCCGACGAACACCGCCGCGACGATCTCGAGGCCGCCGCCCTCTACGACCTGTTCGAACGCGCCGTCGCGCCGCGGTTCTACGACCGCGACAACACGGACATGCCGGTGCGCTGGGTCGAGATGGTGCGGCACACCTTGCAGACCCTCGGCCCGAAGGTGCTGGCCTCCCGCATGGTCCGGGATTACGCCGTCGAGTACTACGCACCCGCCGCGAGCGCACTGCGGCGCGCGGCGGCCGACGAGTTCGCGGGCGCGCGGGCGATCGCGGACTATCGCGGACGCGTCGCGGCGGCTTGGCCGTCGGTGAAGGTGATCCAGGTGGACAGCGCCGGGCTGCCGGACACGCCGATCATCGGTGCGCCGCTGTCGCTCACCGCGCGCGTGGAGTTGGGCGGGTTGAGCCTGTCGGATGTGGTGGTGCAGGCCGTGATCGGTCGCGTTTCGCCGACCGACGAGCTCTCCGATGTCACCACCATGCCGATGACGCACGTCGGCTCCGATTCCGGGGTGGAGTTCTTCCGGGTGGAGACACCGCTGCCGGTCTCCGGCGCCGTCGGGTACACCGTCCGCGTGCTCCCGCACAACGACCTGCTCGCCTCGGACGCCGAACTCGGTCTGGTGGCCGCGCCGAGCGCCTGACCGGGGCCGCGACGGCGGGGTGAGCAGTGTCACGTGTGTCCTCGAGCGACGGAGCTCGGATCGGCACCGCTGTTCAGTGAATCGTCCGCTAATGTGCGCTGCCGGACGAAGTCCGTCAACAGACTCGCGCACGGCGCGGCGAAGCCGGAGGTACGCCTGACGTGCCCGGGCACCCCCTTGTTCGACCGCCAAAACTGGAGAACCCATGGCAACCGACCTGCTGACCCGCACCCGGGGTCGCCTGGACACGTACTTCGGCGTCAGCGAGCACGGCTCGACCATGCGCCGCGAGGTGATGGCGGGCACGGTGACGTTCCTGGCCATGTCCTACATCCTCGCGGTGAATCCCTCGATCCTCGGTGACGAAGGCGCGCTGGGCGACAAGGGAATTCCGATGCAGGCGGTGTTCACCGCCACCGCCGTCGCCGCGCTGTTCGGCACGCTGGTGATGGGACTGTGGGCGCGGTACCCGATCGCGCTGGCGCCGGGCATGGGACTCAACGCGTTTTTCGCGTTCTCGGTGGTGCTCGGCATGGGCATTCCGTGGCAGGTCGCGCTGTCGGGCACCTTCCTGTCCGGCGTCATCTTCTTCGTGTTGGCCGTCACCAAGGTTCGCGAGAAGATCCTCAATGCCATTCCGCTACAGCTGAAGCTGGCGGTGGGCGCGGGCATCGGCATGTTCGTCGCGTTTCTCGGGCTGAAGAACGCGGGCATCGTCACCGCCAGCGAGGCGACCTTCGTCAAGCTCGGCGATTTCACCGCGGGCACCACGCTGCTCGCGCTGTTCGGCCTGCTGGTGACCCTGGTGTTCCTGGTCAAGGGCTGGCACGGCGCGGTGCTCTACGGCATCGTGCTCACCGCGGCGCTCGGCATCGTCACCGGACTGGTGGACCTGCCGGACGGCATCGCCGCCCTGCCGCGCGGGCTGGACGAGACATTCGGCCAGGCCATCATCCACCTGCCCGACGCGTTCACCGCGCAGATGGCGGTCGTCGTGCTGACCATGTTGTTCGTCGATTTCTTCGACGCCTCCGGCACGCTCATCGGCGTGGCCAACCAGGCGAGGCTGCTGGACATGGACGGCAAGTTGCCGCGCGCCGCGAGCGCGTTCGCCGCCGACTCGGTCGGCACGGCGGCGGGCGCCGTCATCGGCACGTCGACCACCACCGCGTATGTGGAATCCACGGCCGGTGTCTCGGCGGGCGGCCGGACCGGGTTGACCGCGGTGACGACCGCGGGCTGGTTCCTGCTCGCGATGTTCTTCTATCCGGTCTTCGCGGTGGTCGCGGGATCCCCCGAGGTGACCGCGCCCGCGCTGATCGTGGTCGGCATTCTGATGGCGCGCGCGCTCGGCGAGATCGACTGGAACCGGCTCGAGTACTCGGTGCCCGCGTTCATCACGGTCATCATGATGCCGCTGACCTATTCGATCGCGAACGGGCTGGCCATGGGCATGATCTTCTATCCCGTGGTGATGACCGCACGCGGCCGGTTCAAGGAGATCCATCCCGCCATGTGGGCGCTGCTGGTGGTCTTCGCCGGATATTTCTTCTTCTTGGCCGAGTAGCCGGAATAGATCTCCGATAACTGAAGTTGGCACGAACTGTGTGACAATCGGACCGCGGTCCGATTAGTTACCGAAACTGACGACCGTGTCCACACCACGTTGCAGGGATGAGGAACCAGCATGACCACGAAGTCCACGGCACTGCCCGACATCAAGACCACCAGCTCGCTCGACGGCGTCTCGAGCGACATCGGCCTGCTGATTCTGCGGGTCGTCTTCGGTGGCTTGCTCGCCGCGCACGGCGCGCAGAAACTGTTCGGCTGGTTCTCCGGCTACGGGCTCGCGGCCACCCAGGCGAGTTTCGAGCAGATGGGGTACAACCCGGGCAAACTGTTCGGCACGCTGGCCGGTCTCACCGAGCTCGTCGGCGGGCTGATGTTGGTTGCCGGTGTGCTCACGCCGCTGGCGGCGGCCATCGTGCTCGGCACCATGTTCAACGCGATCAACGCCACCTGGGGTCCGGGTCTGTTCGGCCAGGGCGGCTGGGAGATGCCGCTGCTGTTCGGCGCCGTGGCCGCCACGCTGGCCTTCACCGGGTCCGGCAAGTTCTCGGTGGACGCCGGACGGCCTTGGGAGCGCAATGGTTTCGTGTGGGGCGCGGGCGCGGTGGTGCTCGCCGTGGTCACCGGCATCTTCACGCTGATCCTCAAGTGGGTGCTCTGAGCACGGCCTGAAGTAGGCGGCGCGGCGATCGAAATCGCCGCGCCGCTTTTGTTTGTCACACCTGGCGTCGCTGCGTCGTCGTCTGGGTGCGGCCCGATCAGAGATTGAAGGAGAAAGTCCGATGACCATCGAGATCAGCAATCCCGCCGAACTGCACGACCCGACCGGGTTCGGCTACAGCCACGTCGCGCGGGTGTCCGGCGAGCTGGTGCTCATCGCCGGGCAGTACGACTCGGACGCCGAAGGGCACACCACCACCGAGGATTTCGCGGGCCAAGTGGACCGGGCCTTCGCCAACCTCGGCATCGCCCTGCGCTCGGCGGGGCTGGACTACGCCGACGTCGCGCAGCTGCGCACGTTCATCGTCGACCACGATCTCGACAAGCTCGCGGTGCTCGGCAAGAAGATCGGCGAGATCTGGGGCGAGCGGCCGCCGACGCAGACGTTGCTCGGGGTCGCGGCGTTGGCGTTGCCGGGGATGCTCTTCGAGGTGGATGCCGTGGCGGTGCGGGGTTGAGTTTGCGGGGCCGGGCGGGTGCCGTGCGCATCCGCCCGGCTACGGGTGATTCGCCCTCGCTTCGGCGGTGCACGGAGCTGATGCGGAACGGGTTGGGTTGCCTGTCGGGGCCTACGCGCGAGCTGCTGACGACTTTCCGTCCGGCTGCGGTCATTACGATCGCTTGTTCATGAGCGCTGAAATCGAGCTGGTCGCCGTACCTGCGGGACAGGTGACGCTGTCGGATCGGCGCACCGAGCGCAGTTGGGTGGTGGATCTCGCGCCCTATCGGATCGGCGAGGTCGCGGTGACGCAGGAACAATACTTCGCTGTCACTGGGCTGCGGCCGAGTTCGGCCGAGGGGGATCGGCTTCCGGTGGAAGGCGTTTCGTGGTTCGACGCGATCGGCTTCTGCAACGCGCTGTCGGAACGTTCGGGGCTCGCGTCCGCCTATCGGATGGACGGTTCGGCCGTGGAATGGGATGTGTCGGCGGACGGTTTTCGCTTGCCGACCGAGGCGGAATGGGAATACGCCTGCCGCGCGGGCACTTCCGGTCCGCGCTACGGTGCGCTCGACGAGATCGCTTGGTATCGCGAGAATTCCGACGGTCGAGCGCACGAGGTCGGCCGGAAATCGCCCAATGCCTGGGGTTTGTACGACATGCTCGGCAACACCTGGGATTGGTGCTGGGACGTGTACGACGCCGAGGTGTACGGGGAGTACCGGGTGTTGCGCGGGGGTGGGTGGTCGGACCAGCACTGGAGCTGCCGTGCGTCGGTGCGGCGGCGGAGCCATCCGACGTTTCGGATCGATGACGTCGGGTTCCGCGTCGCTCGATCGGGGTAGCATCGGCACGCTTGCCGGTCGACGGACGAAGGAGGGGCGGCATGCTGCAGGAGGGGGACGTCTTCGCGGGCTACGTCATCGAGCGACAGCTCGGCCGCGGTGGCATGGGCGTAACTCCGCCTTCGCTCCGGCCATGCGCGGGCATAGGACGGACTGCGTCCGGCAGCGCCTGTCGTGTTCGGTGTATCTGGCCAGGCATCCGCGCCTGCCCCGGCGTACCGCGCTGAAGCTGCTGAATCGGGAGATGTTCGCCGACAACGAGATTCGCGCCCGCTTCGAACGCGAGGCCGACCTCGTCGCGCAGTTGGACCACCCGAACATCGTCACCGTCTACGACCGCGGGGTCGAGGACTCGCAGTTGTGGATCTCGATGCGGTACGTCGACGGTTCCGACGCCGCCGAAGCAGGCCCGAACTCGCTCGCGCCGGACCGCGCCGTCCGGATCGTCGCCGAGACCGCCAAGGCGCTGGACTACGCGCACGGCATGGGCATCCTGCACCGCGACGTCAAACCCGCCAACATCCTGCTCGCCCGCGCGGGCGTGGACCAGGAACGCGTCTTCCTCACTGATTTCGGCATCGCGCGGCTGCGCGACGACGCGGGTCACCTGACCCAGACCGGCACCTTCACCGCCACCCTGGCCTACGCCTCGCCGGAACAGCTGACCGGTGCGCCGCTGGATGGGCGCACCGACCAGTATTCGCTGGCCTGCACGCTGTATTGGCTACTGGCCGGTGTGGTTCCGTTCGAATCGGCCAATCCCGCGGTCGTCATCCAGGGGCATTTGCAGCAGCCGCCGCCTGCGTTGAGCAGTCTTCGCCACGGACTGCCGGTCGCGCTGGACGGTGTGCTGGCGCGGGCGTTGTCGAAGCGTGCCGAGCAAAGATTCGGCAGCTGTTCGGAATTCGCGGAGGCGGCCGCGCGTGCGCTGTCAGGGGTGGCGATCGGCGGCGCGTCGGTGACACCGCCCCAGCCGTACTTCGCGGCGGCCCGGGCGCCGATGCCACACGGGCAGGTCGCTTCGCCGCCGATGTCACACGGGCCGGTCGGTCCGGCACCAGCGCCGATGGGCCACAGGCACGTCTATCCGGCGCCGATGGCACCCGGGCCACACGGCTCGAGGCCCATCGGGGAGCGCCGACGCTCGCCCCTCGTTCTGCTCGCGGTAATGGCCATTGTCGCGGTGCTCGCCGTCGGCGGTGTCGCCACGGCGGTGGCGCTCAACAGCTCGAAGGACCCCGCCGACATCGACCTCATCCATCAAGAATTCCCCGGCATGGTGCCCGCCGAGCGATTCGGCTCGGGCTTCCGAAATGCGAAGTGCGAGAGACGGACCACCCGGAGTACCGAGAGTTCGACCATGCAGCGCCCGGACTTCGGTAGTTGGACCGAAGCCTCGTTCTGCTACAGCGGTGACGGTGTCGGTCCGAACAGCCTCAACCCGCCCTACTACGAGTTCTACCGCTACAAGTCCGCCGCCGACGCCCGCGCGGTCGTCGCCGCACTCCCCGGCAACAAGCGCTCCGAGGACGCCCACGGATCGAAGACGTACACCAACTACACCCTCGACCGCCAAGAAGCCGGTTTCACCTACACCCGCATCGTCACCGTCTTCACCGGCGACAACGACCGCGAAACCCTTCTCATGTACACCCACAGCATGGAGGGCTCCCTCCACCTCGACCTGGAAGGTGTGCGGAAATGGTGGCGCGAAGCGCCGCTCTCGTGAGCTGTTGGGCGCCTGGTCGCGTTCGGATAAGCTGACCGTGCCCGAATGGGAACCGAGGGGGATTCTTCTGCGTCCTATCCTGTGAGGGCTTGTCGGCGCTGGATGTCAGGAGGGGTATGCGAGCCATGGGGATGTCGGAGCGGTTCGCGGTGGGCCTGGCGGTCGGCGGGGTCGCGGTGGTGGCGGTGTTGACGGGGTGCTCGTCGACGGTCGGTGGGAATGCGACGGAGGAGGGGAGTAGTCCTGTCTCCCATAACGAGTCGGTTCCGCTGTTCAATCCGTGTACGGATCTGTCGGATGAGGTGTTGCGGGGGGACAGATTGGATCCCGCTTCGAAGCGGGTGACCGTGGACAGTGAGACCAACGACGAGGCGTGGTGGAAGATCTGCAACTGGGACTCCACCGAAGGGCCGTATGGCGTGAGCATCTTCTCGACGCGGCGGACAGTACCGGAGCGTCGTGCGAACGAACAGAGCCTGGTGGTACAGGACGTCACCGTCGGGTCGCGGGCCGGCCTGGTCTCCACGAAGAGAAGTGATCCCGACAAGCTGACGTGCTACGTAAGCGTCCCGGCGGTTCAAGGAATGTTCGAGGTCGGAGTGACTTGGCTCTACAGCGAGCGCGGCTCGATGCCCGAGTCACCGCCGTGCGGAGTAGCGATACGGCATATGAACTACTTCGAACGACATCTCCCGAAGTGACCGTATCCATAGAGGCGTGAGATGCAGGAAGTCTGAGTAATCAAAGAGGGGATTGGCCGATGTCGGGCGATACGAGCTCGATGGACGATGCGCTCGCGCAGTGGCGCACCTACAAGCAGAAGGCCGAGTCCGGTGAGTTCCGAATGGACCCGCAGATCGGTGATGCGCTGCGTGGTCGCGCGCAGACCATGCTCGATGGGCTCGAAAAAGATCTGCTCCGTAGAGCCTCTGACCTTGGCCAGATAGGCGGTTTCGGAACGTTGCCTTCCGCCCAGGCTTTGAAGACGAAATTCGAGAACAAGGCAGTCAACGACCCCGACTCCGCGGTCAATCAGTTGAAGAAGCACATCGACCTCGTCACGTTGATGCGCGATACCTATGCCTTGTCGATTCGCAAGCTCTCCGAAACAGATCAGGCCAATGCCAGTCAACTGAACAATACGGATGTGTAAGCAGGCGTAATGGGGACTCCTCCGCACGAGTGGCTGGCCAACGTCGCCAGCTATGGCGTTCCGGTGATCGCGGTTCCGCGTCACGTGTACAACTTCTTCCACGCGCGATCCGAAGCGCAGACCCAAGAGGAAGACTTCGATGATCGCAAATCGAAGTATCAGAACCAGTGGGACACCGACCGGCAGATCGTCAACAAGACGTGGTCGGATCTGCAGTCGCAGTACGACGGCCGCTACGCGGACCGAGTCATCGTGGGAGACAAGCAGGAATCGTTCCTTTCGCAGTCGCACGAGTGGATCTACAACCACCTGAAGGACGTCAAGCAACTCGAGATCAACGAGGCCGCCAACGGCTGGCGCGATATGGTCCGCGAAGCCGAGCGTCTCGTCAACGACTTCTCCACCGGCGTGCAACGCGACATCGACGACTTCATGGAGGGGAAGACCGCCAACGCGGTGGTCGAGTCCACCAAGTCCTATGCGGACGA
The DNA here is from genome assembly GCF_900215415.1 of Nocardia amikacinitolerans. NCBI lineage: Bacteria > Bacillati > Actinomycetota > Actinomycetes > Mycobacteriales > Nocardiaceae > Nocardia > Nocardia amikacinitolerans. The sequence continues at coordinate 23,299 of NZ_OBEG01000003.1, forward strand.
GATGAAGAAGCTGATCGTCACCTTCAACATGGTCGCCCGCGGATTGGATCTCACCGAGGGGTATCTGACCCAGGCGCAGCAGACCGTCGACGAGCCGCACAGCCTGTCGTTCATCGATCAGGTCATCGGTCACATTCCCGGCAACGGGGTTTTCAAGAGCGCTCAGTACCGCGCCGACGAAGCCGAGAATCGGGTGCGCGACTTCATGGATCGGGTGTATCAGCCCGGTGTCGTCAACGAAGTGGATCCGTACACGCCGATCCTGCCCGAGCCGAAGAGCACGATCGACGACAAGAAGGACGGGCCGATTCCTGGTCCGGGTCCTGGACCCGGTCCTGGTCCCGGTCCGGGTCCGGGACCAGGTGATCTGGGCACTGACGACCCGACGGACACGGAAGTCCCCGAGGATCCGACGACGGACGATCCGCAGAGCACCACTCCGCAGAGCACGACGCCGACGACTCCGACGTCGACAACGCCGGCTTCCACCATCCCTGCCGCGACGGTTCCCGATACCAAGCTGCCGAATACGGGTCTGCCGACGCCTTCTGGGCCGGGCCCGGGGGCACCGGGTCCGGGCGTGCCGACGGTACCGTCGCCCGGTCGGTCGGTGCCGGGCGGGAATGTTCCGGGGCAGTCGGGGCCGTCGGGCGGGTTGGCCAACAGTCGTCCGGCGGGCACCGGCCGGGCGGGCATGCCGGGCATGGGCGCGCCGGCGCCGGCTCGCGGTAAGGGTGACGACGACGATGAGCACAAGACGCCCGACTATTTGATCTATGACCATGGAGACGAATTGCTCGGGTCTCAGCCGCCCGCGCTTCCGCCGGGTGGAGTGATCGGCGGATGAGCGAAAACCATTGGCGTCTGGATGGTTTCATGTTCCAGCTGGCGCTGGAGGCGTTCGGGCGTGACCGGCTGCCGTATCCGTTGCGCTACACGGTCGAGGGCATCGAGGCGCACGACGACTACCTGCGTGCACGCGCCGAAGCCGGGCAGCGACTCGGCCGGATCGCCGATCATCGCCTGCACGGCGCATTGCAGGTGCTGCTCGAGCCGCAAGTCCGCGTCGAGGTGCACGGCTTCTTCGGGCGCGATTTCGCCCAGGTCGTTCGCATTCACGCGGGCGTGGACGGTGATTGGGCGACCGTCGCGGTGCAGTTGCCGGGTCCGACCCAGCAGTACGGCCGCGACGTGCTGCTCTGGCACTGTCCGGCACGCGCCGTCGCGCGGCATATCGTGGCCCACCTACCGAGATGCGCGGAGGGACGGCATTCTCCGATCCGGGGACGGCGCTCTGATCTGGGCCGGACGGATTACGCCCATCATCCGACCCGCCTGTCCCACACCGAAGAACTGAATCGCATCCTGCGGCGTCCCCGGTCCGGTCTCGGAGAGATCACCGTCTATCGGGGCGCGGCGTACGACAGCAGGCCGACGAACGACGGGCGTGGATTCCATTGGCTGGACTACCTTCCCGCGGACGGCAGGTATCTGCTCTATCACCAGGGCGGTGAGGATTTCACCGTCACGCCCGGTGGCCCCGAGGAGATCGAGCGTCAGTTGACCACCCTGATCGAGTCGACCTACCGCCCGGTTGCCCGTCGCTGGTGACCGCCGTCCTTTCCGGCGGATTCACGGGCGCCGCAACACTCACACCCCGTGTCCGCCCGGCGTCACCTTCCGAGATACACCACGACACCCGCGACGATCATGGCCGCGAACAGCACCACGAACACCCAGCTGAAACGCATCCAGTTGAGCGCGGGCCAGCGCTTCGGCTCCGCGCCGATCGCGCCCTGGAAGTACTGGAGACCGGGTGACCGGTAGTAGACGGGCGTCTGCGCGCCGGGATACACCGGCACCTCGGCCACCGCCTGCCCCATGTCCTCCCACCACACCTTGTTGAGGGTCCACCGCACCCATGCCGCGGGCCGACGAGTACGGACCTCCACCGTATAGTTACCGGGCTGGGCTGGGATGTGCGTCTCACCCCAGCTGGTATCCGGTATTTCGTTGCCGTTCACCAGGATTCGCGGACCTGTCGAGCCGTAGGCGAAAGCCAGCGGCCACGCCCGATAGTACTGGGCATCGACAGGATGCCCGTCGGGCCAGGCTCCGGCCGATAGGCCTCGAGCGGGTCCGGCGGTGCGGTAGACAACATCCGCCACCTGTTCCGCGGACTACCCGGTAGACCGTCTGCCGCGACATCCGGCCGCGACTCGTCCCAATGCTGTTTACGCACAGCGATCCTCCTCTTATGCACCGACCAGCGGTTCGACTCCGGCTAGGCGAGTTGCGGTTCTTACTTCGCTTGGTCTTCCGCGATCCCGATAACGACCGCCGTGCGGGCTTCTGTGTGGAGGCCTAGCTCCGTTCGGAGTGCGGGTTGCTACTTCATTCGACGTTGCGGTGATCCGATCGGTTCCATCGAATTCCGGTCACACCGCCTAGTGCGGATTCCCCGTCTCGCGGACGTGATCGACGTCGTGCCTTCTGCCGCTGCGTCTTTCGGTGTGCGGGCCGAAGAACCCGGACGGGCATCGCCCGGTGATCGGACTGGTTGGGCTGCTGCCGAGCCTGGTGCTCGACTGCCTCCGGCGCGCGCAAGGTCGAACGAACCCGCCGTCGGCAACGCCCGCTGATCGGCGATCTCGCGGATGCTGGTCGACCCCAGGGGGTGAATCGCAGCGCGTGGAATCGGCCGCCGATGGGTCAATTCTGGTTCGGGTGGAGGACGAGCATGCTGGTTGCACCGTGGTGGAATTCGTAGCGGGTGGGGCGGAGGGTGGTGGGGATGCCCTTGTGGTGCAGTTCCTTTCGGAGGTCGGTGACGAGGTCGTCTTGGTGGCGGCCGGTGTGGTCGACGAGGGGGTAGAGGCGGGTCTCGCCGCGGGTGACGCGGGAGAGTTCGAGTAGGGCGGCGAGGTGGAAGTCGGCGTCGAGGCGGTCGGCGTAGGTGAACAGCAGGTGCGAGCTCAGGGTGAGGTCGAAGCTGTTGTCCGCGAAGGGGAGTGCCGGCAGCTGGGCGGCGACGTAGCGGTCGGGGTTGGCGGCGAGATCGGCGCCGAAGCGGCCGGCGGCGGACAGCCGAACGGCTTGGAGGTGGTCCGGGTCGCCGTAGAAGTCCCAGCGGTAGCGGTCGTGATGTGCTCCGGCGTACGCGCTTCCGCGTTCGGTCTCGGTGCGGGCGAGCTCGCGCAGTTCGGCGGGGGGCTTTGCGTAGATGGGGTCGGTGGCGGTGACGTGCGCGCCGAGGGCGGCGGCTTCGGCGGTGAAACTCGCTGCGCCGCCGGGACAGTCGAGTACGCGGCGGCCGCGCAGGTCGGTGTCGGCGAGGTCGAAGATAGCGCGATACTCGGCCAAAGATCTTGCGCTGATCAGGAATTCACCGAGTGCGTCGGTTTCGGTGGGTGGCTTCATCCAAAAACCGTCTCATACGGTGCGCGAGCGCGACACCCGAATTTCGCGCGGTGGAAGATTTTTGGCGATATCCCCGCGCCGCGTGCAGGGCTTGGCGCGGGGATCGCCGATACCTCGGTGCGGGAATTGGGGTTCACCGAAGTACCACCGCCCAATTTACTTCCACACGGAATCAACGACGGATGTTTGTGAGCGGTATCACAGTTCGGTTGCGCGCGGTCAGACGCTGCTCGCCGTGAGTCGTTTCAACGCCTTCACGACCACCTCCGGATCGGCGGTCTCCCAGTACGGCGGGAGCGTCGCACGCAGGTAACCGCCGTAGCGGGCGGTGGCCAAACGAGAGTCGAGGATCGCGACGACACCGCGATCGTCCACGCTGCGCAGCAGCCTGCCGGTGCCCTGGGCGAGCAACAGTGCCGCGTGATTGGCCGCGACGGTGAGAAAGCCGTTGCCGCCGCGAGATTCGACCGCGCGCTGCCGCGCCGCGAGCAGCGGGTCGTCGGGCCGGGGGAACGGAATGCGGTCCAGGATCACCAGGCTCAGCGACGGGCCTGGCACGTCGACGCCCTGCCACAGCGACAGGGTGCCGAACAGCGAGGTCTCCGGATCGTCGGCGAACTTGCGGACCAGTGCGCCCGTCGAGTCCTCGCCCTGGCACAGCACCGGTGTGTTCAAGCGGTCGCGCAGCGCGTCGGTGGCGGCGCGGGCGGCGCGCATGGAGGAGAAGAGGCCGAGGGTGCGTCCGCCCGCCGCGTCGATCAGGCGCTCGATCTCGTCGAGGTAGGCGGGCGGCAGACCGTCGCGGCCCGGCGGCGGCAGATGTTTGGCGACGTAGAGGATGCCCGACTTGGCGTGGTCGAAGGGGGATCCGACGTCGAGCGAACTCCAGCGCACGGTTTCGGTGTCGGACGGCGCCTGGGCGCCGTTGGCCGTCCCGGTGTCGGGGCGGTTCGCGGACTGCGCGGGCAATCCCCAGGTGACCGCGAGCCCGTCGAACGATCCGCCGATTTGCAGGGTGGCCGAGGTGAGCACGACGGTGGCGGTGCCGAACAGCCGCGAGCGCAGCAACCCGCCCACCGACAGCGGCGCCATGCGCAACGTCTTGCGCGGCACGCCGCCGCGCGCGTCCTCGGCCGCCAGCCAGATGACGTCGCGCCGGGATGCCGGATCGGGTTCGTCGAACGCGGTGAGCGCGCGGACGGCGCTGTCGTGCACCTCGTCGATCGCGGCCAGCGCCAGGGTGCGCGCGGCCGCCGTGTCGGGATCGCCCTGCGCGGTGCTGCTGCCGGGCGGCGCGAGTTCGGTGCGGGCGTTCCACGCGGCATCGCGCACCAGGGCCAGCACCTGGGCGACGCCGTCGGGCATCGTGTCCCAGCGGGCCGGCGGCAACGCGTCGAGGACCTCGTGCCAGGCCTCGGCCGCTCCTTCCAACCGGTCGAGCTCGCGTTCGTCGATGAGTTTGGCGCAGCGGCGGGCGGCGGCGCTGATCGCGGTCGGCGCCAGCTCGGCGGTGGCCACTCCGGTGACCCGGTCGACCAGCTCGTGCGCTTCGTCGATGACGACGACATCGTGTTCGGGCAGCACCTGGATGCCACTGATGGCATCGATGGCGAGCAGCGCATGGTTGGTCACCACCACGTCGGCCTGTGCCGACTCGGCGCGGGCGCGCTCGGCGTAGCAGTCCTGGCCGAACGGGCAGCGCGACTTGCCGAGGCACTCGCGCGAGGACACGCTGACCTGGCGCCAGGCGCGGTCGGTGACGCCAGGCGCGAGTTCGTCGCGATCGCCGGTCTCGGTGTTGGACGCCCAGTCGTTGAGGCGCTGCACCTCGCGGCCGAGGCGGGAGATGGCGAACGCGTCGAAGAGCTCGGCCTCGGCGGGCTCGTCGGGAATGGCGCTGTTGATCTTGTTGAGGCACAGATAGTTGTTGCGGCCCTTGAGAATCGCGAAGCGGGCCGGACGGCCGAGCGGCTTGGCCAGCGCCTCGGCCAGGCGCGGAAGGTCGCGGTCCACCAGCTGGCGCTGTAGCGCGATCGTCGCGGTCGAGACCACCACCGTGCGCCCGGTGCGCACCGCATGCCGCAGGCTCGGCACCAGGTAGGCCAGCGACTTGCCGGTCCCGGTCCCGGCCTGCACGGCCAGATGCTCCTTGGTGTCGATCGCGTGGTCGACGGCCGCCGCCATCGTCACCTGCCCGGAGCGCTCCTTGCCGCCGAGCGCGTGCACGGCGGTGGCCAAAAGGTCGGAGACGGGGGGCAGCTCGGGCACGCGTGCAGCCTACTGCTCGGCACCGACACGGTTCACCGGTCGGGCCGGACGAAGTCGTCCAGGTTGGCGCGCGCGTACTCCAGCACGCGTTGCTGGAAATCCGCGGGCTCGTTGGCGTCGTAGAGCGCGTCCGCACGGTTCTTCCGCGAGCTGTCCGGCGGCTGCCTGATCTGGTCGGGGTTCTCGAGCACGGCGTACTCGTCGTCCCAGAGCCGATCCAGGTCGGCGTCGTCGTGCGATTCCGCGAGCGCCTCGTAGCCGGCGACGACCACCGCGGCCGCCAGCCCCGGCATACCCGCGGCCCGCAGCGCGCCGGGCAGCCAGGGGAGTTCGTCGACCCGCCGCGCGAGATAGCGGCCGAAGCCGCCCGCGTCGATGTGCTCGTCCAGCGCGGCGAGCACCATCAGGTTGGCGAAGGCGGGCGGCAGCGCGGTGCGGCGGCGGACCGGGTCGGCACGCAGTTCCTCGGTCGCGGGGTTGGACCAGAAGACGATGTCCGCGGCGCGGGCGATGTCGTCGGCGTCGGCGAGCGCTCGGGCGACGGCGGCGCGGGCGCTCGCCGGAAATCGGTAATCCACGGGGGTGGACCCTAGAGGGCGCTGCGAGGTCCGGCCGCGCCGGGACGAGCGAAGTCCGCTAGCGGACGGGCAGTTCCCCCGCGACGTCGATGCCCGAGGTCCGCATCTCGTCGATGGCCTTGTCGGTCGTCGCCCGCGCCACCCCAGCGGTCAGATCCAGCAGCACGCGCGTCTCGAATCCGGCCGACCTGGCGTCCAACGCGGTGGCGCGCACGCAGTGATCGGTGGCGATGCCGACCACGTCGACGGTGTCGACGTCGTGTTCGCGCAGCCACTCGGCCAGGATGACGCCTTCGGCGGTCGCGCCCTCGAAACCCGAATAGGCGGCGGAGTATTCGCCCTTCGAGAAGACGGCCTGGATCGGTGCGGTGTCCAGCTTCGGGTGGAACTCGGCGCCGGGGGTGCCCGCGCGGCAGTGCGGGGGCCAGCTGTCCACGTAATCCGGGTCGGCGGAGAAGTGCGCGCCCGGGTCGACGTGATAGTCGCGGGTCGCGACGACCGCGGCGTACTCGCCGGTGGCCGCGTGGTCGCTGATGCGTTCGGCGACCGCGGCGCCTCCTTCGACGGCCAGCGAACCGCCTTCGCAGAAGTCGTTCTGCACGTCGACGATGATCAACGCCCGGTTCATCTCATGACACCTTTCGCGTGATGTAAACGAAGACTACCCCGCCGGTGATTACCTCTTGCCGCCTCGTCTCGCGCGGCGAATTCGGTTCGTACTGGAGGAATCATGAGCCATGTAGCGAAGAGGTGCGCCGGGATCGGTGTCGGGTCCGGCGCGGGCTACACCGCCGCCTCGCTTGCCATGAACGGCGACTGGCCGAGCGGCGTCGAATGGGTCGTCCTCGCGGCAGGCGGAATCCTGGTCGCCGTGATCGCGGCACTGATCGTGCTGCTGCTCGCCGCGGTCGGCAACCGACGCGCCGACGACCCACGGTGACCACCACCGCGCCTGACACGGTGAAGGTCACCTCGGGTCGGTTACCTCAGCTCAGGAATGTCGTCGGAATTGCGGGCTCGCCGTCGGAGAGCTTCAACCCTTCCCACGGCAGGCTGATCAGACCGCTCGACACCAGCGCTCGACTCTCGGCCAAGGTCGGTAGTCCGTCGACGACCTTGCCGTCACGGACCAGCGGGACCAGCAGCTGTCGCGCCTCGAACTCGCCGGTCTCGGGCGCGGGGCCGGTCGCCGGGTAGACGATCTCCTCGACGATGGTGCCGGTATCGCGCGCCAGCCGAACGGCTTTCTTGGTGCCGCCGCGCGACTCCTTGTGGCTGCTGCGCTTGGCGACCGGCAACCCGTCCACCTCGACCAGCTTGTAGACCATGCCCGCTGTCGGCGCGCCCGAACCGGTGACGAGCGCGGTGCCGACGCCGTACACGTCGACGGGTTCGGCGCGCAGCGCGGCGATCGCGTTCTCGTCCAGATCACCCGAGACGATGATGCGGGTCTTCTTCGCGCCGAGCCGGTCGAGCTGATCGCGCACCTGCCTGGCCAGCACGCCGAGATCGCCGGAATCGATACGCACACCGCCGAGTTCGGTGCCCGCGACCTCGATCGCGGCGGCCACGCCATCGGTGATGTCGAAAGTGTCGACCAGCAGGGTGGTGCCGACGCCGAGCGTCTGGACCTGGCTGCGGAAGGCGGCGGCCTCGTGCGCGCCGTCGGCGCCGCTGTGCAGCAGGGTGAAGGCGTGCGCGCTGGTGCCGGCGCCAGGCAGTCCGTAGCGGCGCACCGCCTCCAAGTTGGACGTGGCATCGAAGCCCGCGAGATAGGCGGCCCTGGACGCCGATGGCGCGGCCAGTTCGTGGGTGCGCCGCGAACCCATCTCGATCATCCTGCGTCCCGCCGCGGCGCTCACCATACGCGCCGCGGCGGAGGCGATCGCGCTGTCGTGGTTGAGGATCGACAGGACCAGCGTCTCCAGCAGGACGCACTCACCGAAACTGCCGCGCACCGAAAGGATCGGCGAACCCGGGAAATACAACTCGCCCTCGGCGTAGCCGTCGATGTCGCCGGTGAACCGGTAGTCGCGCAGCCAGTTCAGCGTCCGCTCGTCCAGGAATTCGGCGACGATCGCCAGCTCGGATTCGCCGAACCGGAAGTCCGCGAGCGCGTCGAGCAAACGTCCGGTTCCGGCGACGACGCCGTAGCGGCGGCCGTGTGGCAAGCGTCTGGCGAATACCTCGAAGGTGCAGGTGCGATGCGCGGAGCCGTCGGCGAGCGCGGCGGCCAGCATGGTGAGTTCGTACTGGTCGGTCAGCAGCGCGGTGCTGGCGACGGCGTCGCGGTGGTCCACACCGGCCACTGTAGCCAGCGGGACGCGCGGGGCGGGCGGTGCGCGGGTGTTGTATCTCCGGAGTCGAGTCGTACCCTGGACGTTATGAGCTTGTGCGAAACGAACTCGACACTGTCGGCGGCACAGGCGACTCCGGAAGCGGTCGAGTACACCGAGATCCTGGAGGCGGAGGACCGTCCGTGGGTGACCGTGGTGTGGGATGACCCGGTCAACTTGATGCACTACGTCACCTACATATTCCAGAAGCTCTTCGGGTACAGCAAAGCCAAGGCGACCGAATTGATGCTGCAGGTGCACAACGAAGGAAAGGCTGTGGTGTCGTCCGGATCGCGCGACAAAATGGAGCAAGACGTCCGTCGACTGCACGCGGCAGGCCTGTGGGCGACCATGCAGCGGGACGACTGATCGGTACGACTACCCTGGCGCTCGTGCGTGAACGGAGCAGGCGCGGTGCGTAAGTGGAGCCGCAAGAACTCGTTGAGCGGCCTCAAATTGCGGACCGAGATGGACGCGAGAGAGGCCGGAGTACTGCGCTCCCTGGTCGGCGCGGTGTCCGGGCTGCTTTCCGAGCGATCGCAGTCCGCGCCCGAGGACGAACTCGCCGCGCTCACCGGCCTGCGCACGGGCAACACGGCCCCGCCGGACGACCCGCGGCTGTTGCGGCTGCTGCCGGACTTCCATCGCGCCGAGCCGGGTTCCCCCGACGCCGAGCGCGCCGACTTGAACAGTGCCCTGCGCGGCCTGCACGAGCCGGAGATCATCGACAGCAAGCTGGCCGCGGGAGCGGTGGTGCTCGACACCGTCCCGCCGGACGGCGGCAAGATCGTGCTCACCCCGGAACAGGCCGACGCGTGGCTCACCGCGCTCACCGACGTCCGGCTCGCGCTGGGCACCGTGCTGGGGATCGAGGCCGACACGCCCGACCATCTGGATCCCGATGATCCGCGCGGTCCGCATTTGGACGTCTACCACTGGTTGACCTGGATGCAGGACACGTTGCTGCAAGCCCTGGCTCCCTGACCATGAACGCAGCGCCGGGCCCACGCGATTCGCTCACCGACGTCGCAGGGCTCCTCGTCGGCCACCATCACGCCCTCGACCCCGACGCCACCCTCGGTTCGGGCGCGGCCACCGGCTGCACGGTGATTCGCGCACCGGGCGGCGCGGTCGCCGCGGTCGACGTGCGCGGCGGCGGACCCGGCACCCGCGAGACCGATCTGCTCGACCCGTCCAACACCGTCCGCCAAGTCCACGCGATCCTGCTCACCGGCGGCAGCGCCTACGGTCTCGCGGCCGCCGACGGCGTCATGCGCTGGCTCGAGGAGCAGGGCGAAGGCATTCCGATGGACCCCGAGGACGCCGACCGGGTGGTGCCGATCGTGCCGGGCGCGGTGATCTTCGACCTCCCGGTCGGCGACTGGTACGCGCGCCCGACCGCCGATTTCGGCTACCGGGCCGCCGCCGCGGCATCCGCCGATTTCGAGCGCGGCTCGGTCGGCGCGGGTGTCGGTGCGCGCGCCGGATCGATCAAAGGCGGCATCGGCAGCGCGAGTCTCGTGCTCGACGACGGTCCGGCCGCGGGCGCCACCGTCGCCGCGCTGGTGGTCGCCAACCCGGTCGGTTCGGTGTTCGATCCACGCACCGGCCTGCCCTGGGGAGTAGGCACCGACGGACCCGGGCGGTTCGGCTTGCGTCCGGCGAGTCCGGAAAAGCTGGCAAGCGCGAACGCGTTGCCGGTGAAAGGCACCGTCCTCAACACCACGATCGGCGTCGTCGCCACCGACGCGCCGCTGGAACCGGCCGGATGCCGCCGGATGGCCACCACCGCGCACGACGGTCTCGCCCGCGCCATCCGGCCCGCGCACTCGCCCCTCGACGGCGACACCTTGTTCGCCGTGTCCACCGGCACCGCTCGGATCGCGCCCGTCCCGCTCCCGCCCGCCTTCCCGGACGACCTGCTACTCCTCGACGCCCTCTGCACCGCCGCCGCCCTCTGCGTCGAACGCGCCATCGTGAACGCCATCCTCACCGCCACCCCCGTCGCCCACATCCCCACCTACACCAACCTCTTCCTCGACTGACGCCACACACCTTTCGCACAGACGCGCCGCGCGACACGCCGTACCGGTGAGCAGAACCTGTGTGCCGACGAACGGGGGAAACGAGGACCGGGGAACGAGGCGCCGGGAATAGGCGAATATTCTGGCTCGTTGTCGGCTGTGACCGGTCGGCGAAGATATGCGGAAGGGTTCGACTAGTGCTGGTGATCAGAGCCGACCTCGTGGAGGCGATGGTGGCGCACGCCCGCGCCGACCACCCCGACGAGGCCTGCGGGGTCATCGCGGGCCCGGAAGGGTCCGATCGCCCGGAGCGATTCATCGCGATGGTCAACGCCGAACGCTCGCCGACCTTCTACCGCTTCGACTCCGGCGAACAGCTGAAGGTGTGGCGCGAGATGGACGCGGCCGACGAGGAGCCGGTGGTGATCTACCACTCGCACACCTCCACCGAGGCCTACCCCAGCCGCACGGACATCTCCTACGCGTCCGAGCCCAACGCGCACTACGTGCTGGTCTCGACGCGCGACCCCGAACAGCACGAGCTGCGCAGCTACCGGATCCTGGACGGCGAGGTCACCGAGGAACCGGTGCGGATCGTCGCCGCCTACGAGACCGCCTGACCCCGAGCCCTGACGAAAACCGAGGAGTACCCATGTCGGTAACCGTGTCCATCCCGACCATCATGCGCGGTCTCACCAACGACCAGAAGCGCGTGCAGGCCGAGGGCGAGACGCTGTCCGCGCTGATCGACAACCTCGACGCCAACCACCCCGGCCTTGCCGAGCGCCTGCTGAAGGACGGCAAGCTGAACCGCTTCGTCAACATCTACATCGATGACGAGGACGTCCGCTTCGTCGGTGGTCTGGCCGCCGAGGTGCCCGAGGGCGCGAGCGTCACCATCCTGCCCGCCGTCGCCGGTGGCGCGCGGACGCACGTCGACCGGATCAGCTGAGTCCGTGGCCCGCTACGAATCGCTGATCGCGACCCTCGGCAACACCCCGCTGGTCGGCCTGCGCACGCTGTCCCCGCAGTGGGACGGCGAGAACCACGTGCGGCTGTGGGCCAAGCTGGAGGATCGCAATCCCACCGGGTCGATCAAGGACCGCCCCGCCCTGCGCATGATCGAGCAGGCCGAGGCCGACGGTCTGCTGCGGCCCGGCTGCACCATCCTTGAGCCCACCAGCGGCAACACCGGCATCTCGCTGGCGATGGCGGCCAAGCTCAAGGGTTACCGGCTGGTGTGCGTGATGCCGGAGAACACCTCGGTGGAGCGGCGTCAGCTGCTCACAATGTTCGGTGCGGAGATCATCGATTCGCCCGCGGCGGGCGGCTCCAACCAGGCGGTGGCCAAGGCGAAGGAGATCGCCGCGGCCAACCCCGACTGGGTCATGCTCTACCAGTACGGCAATCCCGCCAACGCGCTCGCCCACTACGAGACGACCGGACCGGAGCTGCTCGCGGACCTGCCCGAGATCACGCACTTCGTCGCGGGGCTGGGCACCACGGGCACCCTGATGGGCACCGGGCGCTTCCTGCGCGAGAAGGTCCCGAACATCGAAATCGTCGCCGCCGAACCGCGATACGGCGAGCTCGTCTACGGCCTGCGCAACATCGACGAGGGCTTCATCCCCGAACTGTACGAGGAGTCCGTGCTGACCAGCCGCTTCTCGGTCGGCCCGTTCGACGCCGTCAAGCGCACCCGCGAGCTGGTGCTCGAGGAGGGCATTTTCGCGGGCATCTCGACCGGAGCCATCCTGCACGCCGCGCTCGGCGTCGCGCGCAAGGCGGTCAAGGCGGAAACGCGCGCCGACATCGCGTTCGTGGTGGCCGACGGCGGCTGGAAGTACCTGTCGACCGGCGCCTACGACGGCACGCTGGAAGAAGCGGAGGAGCGGCTGGAAGGCCAGCTCTGGGCTTGAGCGACACGGGTCGGCGGCTCGGCGTCGGTACGCTCGAAGAACGAGCTGTGGCATCGATCAGGAGGTTGCCATGACCGGCGGACTCGGGCCCTCGTTCGACCCGGATCGCATCGCCGCCTTTCGGGCGCGGCTGGGCAATCCCGGCACGGTGACGCCCGGTGCGGCGCCGACGCGACCGCAACCGGCGCGGCGGGCGGGTGACTTCGCCGCATTGCGGCAACTCTGGTTGCGGGCAGGCGTGCTGATCGCCGGGTTCGTGCTGCTGCTGTACGCCATCGAGGGCTTCGACGCCGTCGACAGCCGGGAACTCGACCGCGCCGGCATCGAACCGCGCGAGGCGGACGGGCTGTGGGGCGTTCTCTGGGCGCCGGTGCTGCACGGCGGCTGGGACCACCTGATGGGCAACACCGTGCCGGTGCTCGTCCTCGGTTTCCTGGTCCTGGCGGCGGGGATCGGCCGCGGGCTCGCGGCGACGGCGGTCATCTGGGTGGTCGCCGGGCTGGGCACCTGGCTCACCGGCGCCGACGGCACCGTGCACATCGGTGCCTCCTCGCTGGTCTTCGGGTGGCTGACCTTCCTCATTCTGCGCGGGTGGTTCACCCGCAGCGTCGGGCAGATCGTGCTCGGGCTCGTCGTCTTGGTGCTGTACGGCTCGCTGCTCTGGGGCGTCCTGCCCGGCCAGGACGGAATCTCTTGGCAGGGACACCTTTTCGGCGCGATCGGCGGCGTCGTCGCGGCGTGGTTGCTCGCGCCGCGCCAACGGCGTGCCGTGTCGCCGTCGGTCGCCTGAGACCGCGCGGAATCTTGTGGCGGATCCGTGATTTCGCGGGTGCTGCGTGAGCGGCCCCACGGCTGGGTACGCTCTGACAATGGACGTCGACGCCGTAGGAAGGATCGAGCGGGGATCCTTGGCGCACCACGGTGAGAGCGCAGCCCGTCGGAGATTTTGGGGGACCATTTCGTGACCGAGAATTCGTCGTGGCAGCATGAGGGCATGCGCCTTACCGTCCTCGGGTGCTCGGGCAGTGTGTCCGGCCCGGACTCCCCAGCGTCGGGATACCTGCTGACCGGCCCGGATATGAATCCGACCGTCATAGATTTCGGCCCAGGTGTGCTCGGCGCGTTGCAGCGCTACGCCGATCCCGGCGAGGTCGACGTCTTCCTGACCCACCTGCATGCGGACCACTGCCTCGACATGCCCGGTCTGCTGGTGTGGCGGCGCTACCACCCGACCCCACCGGTCGGTCGGGCCATCGTGCGCGGACCCTCGGACGCCGCGCTGCGCATCGGCAACGCCTCGGCCGAGGTCGGCGGCGAATGCGACGACTGGTCCGACGTGATCGACATGCGGCCGTGGGCCGAGAACGACCTGGTGGAGTTCGGTCCCGGACACACGGTTGTCGCGCGGCGGATGTACCACCCGCCGGAGTCCTACGGTCTGCGCATCACCACCAAGGCGGGCCGCACCTTCGTCTATACCGGCGACACCGCGATGTGCGACGCCGTGCAGGAGCTCGCGCAGGGCGCCGACGTCTTGATGTCGGAGGCTTCCTGGACCCACGATCCGGCGAATCGTCCGCCCGGCATCCACCTTTCGGGCACCGAGGCGGGTCAGATCGCGGCCCGCGCCGGCGTGAAGGAACTGCTGCTGACCCACATTCCGCCGTGGACCTCGCGCGAGGACGTCATCGCGGAGGCCAAGGCCGAGTTCACCGGCCCGGTGCACGCGGTCGCGCCGGGGGAGACCTTCGACATCTGACGGACGCCGGGGTTGCGGTCGGAACGCGTCGTGGTCGTCCACTAGGCTGGCCCCGTGTCGAGACGAGCCGATGGCAGGGCGGACGATGAACTCCGCGAGGTACGGATCACCCGTGGATTCACCACGCATCCAGCCGGTTCGGTGCTGGTGGAGTTCGGTCAGACGCGGGTGATGTGCACGGCGAGCGTCACCGAGAGTGTGCCGCCGTGGCGGCGCGATTCCGGACTCGGCTGGCTCACCGCCGAATACGCGATGCTGCCCGCGGCCACGCACACCCGCTCCGGCCGTGAGTCCGTCAAGGGCAAGGTCGGTGGGCGCACCCAGGAGATCAGCAGGCTGATCGGCCGCTCGCTACGCGCCTGCATCGACCTGGCGGCCATCGGTGAGAACACCATCGCCATCGACTGCGACGTGCTCCAGGCCGACGGCGGCACCCGGACCGCGGCCATCACCGGCGCGTACGTGGCCCTCGCCGACGCGGTGACCTGGCTCGGCGCCTCCGGTGGGCTCGCCGATCCGCAGCCCATCTCGTGCGCGATCGCCGCGGTGAGCGTCGGCGTCGTCGACGGACGGGTGCGGCTGGACCTGCCCTACGAAGAGGATTCGCGCGCCGAGGTCGACATGAACGTGGTCGCCACCGACACCGGAACCCTGGTGGAGATCCAGGGCACCGGCGAGGGCGCCACCTTCCCGCGCTCCACCCTGGACAAGCTCCTCGACGCGGCGCTGGCCGGCTGCGAGCAGCTGTTCACGGTGCAGAAGGAGGCGCTGGCGCTGCCGTACCCAGGCGTGCTGCCGGAGCCGGTCGAGACGTCGAAGAAGAAGTGATGAGTCGCCGCGTTCTGGTCGCCAGCCGCAATGCCAAGAAACTGAAGGAACTGCGCCGCATTCTGGACGAGGCGGGTGTCGCCGGGGTGGAGATCGTCGGCTTGGACGACGTGCCCGCTTACGACGAGGCGCCCGAGACCGGCGCGACATTCGAGGAGAACGCGCTGGCCAAGGCCCGTGACGGGGCCGCCGCCACCGGATTGCCCTGTGTCGCAGACGATTCCGGTATCGAGGTGGACGCGCTCAACGGCATGCCCGGCGTGCTCTCGGCTCGCTGGGCGGGCAGGCACGGCGACGACGCCGCCAACAACGCGCTGCTGCTCGCTCAGCTGACCGACGTCCCCGACGAGCGGCGCGGCGGGCGCTTCGTCTCGACCTGCGCGCTGGTGGTGCCCGGCGGGACCGAACTCGTGGTGCGCGGCGAATGGCCGGGCACGATCGCGCGGAAGCCGGTGGGAGAGGGCGGTTTCGGCTACGATCCGCTGTTCGTCCCGGACGGTGGCACGGTCTCGGCCGCCCAGCTCACACCCGCGGAGAAGGACGCCGCCTCGCACCGCGGCCGGGCACTACGCCAGTTGCTGCCCGCATTGGCCGCCCTCGCCGAGGGCTGACCCCGCGCGGGTCGGAACCCGGCGGACTCGCGCCGCGCTCACGAGGGGTGACGCCACGCGAGGTCGGCGAAACCAGCGGACTGCGCCGCCGCGTTCGCCGAGGACCGGCGCCCGCGGGAGCCGGCCTCGGGTCCCAGCGACGAGGGAACCCTGCCGGGAAGAATGCCGCGATCAGACGCCGAAGTCGGTCTTGACCTGCTTGGCGTTGGTGTGTTCGACGAAGAACGACAGCAGGGGGACGGTGCCCGCGATGAGGGTGCCGATGGTGCGGCCGAGCGGCCAGCGCACCTTGACCGCGAGGTCGGCGGTAGCGATCAGGTAGATGAAGTACACCCAGCCGTGCACGACCGCGATCCAGCTCGGCGGGTTGGCGTCGAAGCCGTACTTGGCGATCATCTCGCCGGTGAGCAGCAGCAGCCACAGGCCGGTGGTCCAGGCGAGCACCCGGTAGCGCAGCAGCGCCGAGGCGATCTTGGCGGTGTTCGCCGCCTGCGCGGGAGCGGCCTTGGGCTCGGTGGCGACGGTGGTCTCGTTCTCGCTGGCGCTCAACCGGCGCTCCTCTCGGTGTTGCGGGGGTCAAGGCCCGCCTGGCGAACCTGGTCGCCGAGCTCCTTGGAGTTCAGTGCCGCCAGGTATTTGTTGTATTCGGCGAGCACCGGGTCGTCGTCGCGCGCGGCCTTCGGGCGCTCCGGCAGGATGCCCGCCGGAATCTCACGCGGCGCGGCCTTCCGTACGGTCTCGGTCCGCTGCGGGGCGGCGCTCGGGGTGTGCTGCTCCTCGGCCTCGGTCTCCAACCGCACGAACCGGAAATAGGCGAACACCGCGAAACCCGCGAACAACGGCCACTGCAACGCGTACCCGAGGTTCTGGCCGGTTCCGCTGGACGACTCGAATCGCTCCCACTGCCACCAGCCGAGCGCCAGGCAGGCGAGGGCGGCGACGATCACCAGCACGATCAGCGCTGGACGATTGTGTGCCGAGCGGCGGGGAGAAGCGGACACGCCTACTACGGTACCCGTCTACTACAGGGTGCGTAGGAGCAGCCCTCCCCGCCTCGGACGCCTCAGAACTTGTACGTGACCCCGGTCATCCGCTCGGATTCTTCCCACAGTCGTCGCTGCAATTCGGGGTTCTTCGACAGCCTGGTCGAGGACGAGGGCTGGACCGGTCCCTGGCTGCCGAACAACCTGGTCGGACCCCAGTAGACGTCGGGATCGGGGTCGGGCATCCCGGCGGCGAACAGCGTCGAGTGCGCGGCCTTGGCCGGCGAGTGTCCGATCAGGCGGATGAACGGCTTGCTGACCTTGTCGAGCGGTGTCTCCGTCCTGGCGAACAGGTCGGTGGCCGAGACACCCGGGTGCACCGCGTACGAGCGCTTCTTCGAGCCGGACTCCGCGAGACGCCGCTGCAACTCGCGCGCGAACATCAGGTTCGACAGTTTGGCCTGCGCGTAGGCGAGATTGCGCTGGTAGCGGCGGTTCTCGTAGTTGAGGTCATCGATCCAGAGCTTCGGTGTCTGCTTGTGCGCGATGCTCGCGAGCGTGACCACCCGATCCCGGATGCGGTCGAGCAACAGCCCGGTGAGCGCGAAGTGACCGAGATGGTTGACGCCGAACTGGGTCTCGAAGCCGTCCGCGGTCCGGGAGAACGGGATGTTCATCAGACCCGCGTTGTTGACGAGCACGTCGATCTCGCCGGACTGCTTGGCGAACGCGCGCACCGAGGACAGGTCGGCGAGATCGAGCTTGGCGACCCGCACGTCACCGGGGATCGCGGCGGCCACCTCCTCGGCTTTCGCGGCATTGCGGCAGGCCATCACGACGGTCGCGCCCTTGGCGGCCAGCACCTTGGTGGTCTCCGCGCCGAGGCCGCCGTTCGCGCCGGTGATGACAAAAGTGCGCCCGGTCTGGTCCGGGAGTTCGGTAGGTTTCCACGCCATGGGCCAACCTTACTCTGGAGTAAGTTCGGAGGGAAGGAAGCGCGCGCACCCGCTGGGGAGAATATCGGCCCAGACAGTCGCGCCGGCATCGCCGCGCCGGGATTCGGTGACGTTACCCCGGCTGGGGGTTCGCTACGGTGAATACGTGACAACCACGGTGGGGAGGCAATACGGCGGGCGCGCCGTCGCCGATCGCAAGGCGGAACGGCGGCTGCGGTTCCTGGAGGCGGCGACGCGCCTCTTCGCCGAACGCGGGTACACGGAGTGCTCGCTGGCCGACGTGTGCGCCGCCGCCGGACTCTCCAAGCGGCAGTTCTACGAGGAGTTCGAGACCAGGGAAGACGTCCTCGCCGCGGCCTACGACCGCATCCAGGACGACGCGGTCGCCGCCGTGGGCAACGCACTCGCCACCCTCGACCCGCGGCTGGAGCCGAGCGCCGCGATGACCGCCGTGCTCACCGCATACCTCGGTTCGCTCGGCGCCGATCCGTACCGCGCCAAGGTGGCCTTCATCGAGGTGGTCGGGGTCAGCGATCGGATGGAGCGGCACCGGCGCGAACGCAGGCACGCCTGGGCCGCTGTGCTCGAAACGGCCGTGGTGCCACGCGTTGCGCCCGGCGGCCACATTCGCGGCGGTCCCGGTCTCGCGGCGAGCGCCCTGATCGGCGCGATCAACGGACTCACCCACGAGTGGCTGCTCTGTGATCCGCGGCCGCCGGTGTCGGCGCTGGTGGAGTTGCTGGTTCCGGTGGCGCTCGCGTTGATCGAAACTCCCTGACCACCACCGGAACTCGATCACCGCGTCACGCGAGCATGCCTTCCAGACGCCGCGCGCGGGTCGGCTGGCGCAGCTTGCCCATCGCCTTCGCCTCGAGCTGACGAACCCGCTCGCGGGACACGCCGAGCGCGGTGCCGACCTGCTCCAGCGTGCGCCCCTCGCCGCGATCCAAGCCGAAGCGAAGCAGGATCACCTCGCGTTCCCGGTCGGTGAGCGTGGCGAGCACCGTGTCCAGCTTGCCGCGCAGCATGTTCGCCGCGACGACGTCGGCCGGGTCGGGTGCGCCGTCGGGGATCAGCCCGCCGAACTCGGTCTCCCCGTCGCCGACCGGGGTGTGCAGCGAAATCGGCTCGCGCCCGTGCCGCAGCACCTCCTCGACCTGGGCCACCGGCATGTCCAGCTCCGCGGCCACCTCCGCCGCGGTGGCTTCGCGGCCCAGGTTCTGGGCGAGCGTGCGCCGGGTGCGGTTGATCCGGTTGAGCACCTCGACCACGTGCACCGGAATGCGAATGGTGCGGCCCTGATCGGCGAGGGCGCGGCCGATGGACTGGCGGATCCACCATGTGGCGTAGGTGGACAGCTTCAGCCCGAGCCGGTGATCGAACTTCTCCACCGCGCGGATCAGTCCGAAAGTGCCCTCCTGCACCAAGTCCAGCAGGGACACCCCGGTCGGCGTCGGATAGCGCTTGGCGATCGAGACCACGAGGCGCAGGTTCGCCCGGATCATGTGGTCCTTGGCGCAGAGCCCGTCGGCGGCGGCGCGGCGCAGCTCGCGCCGCTCGGCGGGGGTGAGTTCGATTCCGGCGTCGGCGCTTTCGTCGAGACGCTGTTGCGCGAGCACGCCCGCCTCGATGCGGACGGCGAGGGCGACCTCCTCGCCGGAGGTGAGCAGCGGGGTGCGGCCGATGTTGTGCAGGTAGTCCCGCATCGGGTCTTCGGTGAGGGTGGCGGCGGTGGAGCGAGGCACGGGTGGTCCTTTCGATCGAGCGAGGAGGCGGTCCGGTGTCGGCGGCGGTTCGGAGGTGCCGGACCGTAGCGGCGGTTGGCGTGCGGCCCGCCGCGGGGGTGTGCCGGGCGGATTTCGCTCAGCGACCCGGAATGCGCAGCGGGCGGCGCGGCTTGCCCCGATGGGTCTGCGTGCGCTGGACGCCGCGGTCGTGGCGGGCGGGTCCGCCGTGGAAGAGGTTGTGCGATCCGGTGATCGGCGGCTTGCCGGTGCGGATCGGCGCGGCGCCGAGGTGTCGGCGGATCGCTGTCTCGAGGTGCGCGGTGTCGATGTCGGCCACGGTGGCTGCTCCCTGTCGGTCGGTCTGGCTGATGCGGATCGGGGCTGCGGTCTGGGGGCCGTGGGTCATGCGCAGGGGTTCTCCTTCTCGGTTCGTGCCGTCGTCTCCGGCGGCGAGGACAAACTTAGATCAGACCTAAAAATATGTCAACTACAAATTTATGACGGGATCGGATACGCTCCCGACATGACCGAACAGGGACTTCGTGCCCGCAAGAAGCAGCAGACGCGCGAGAACATCTCCCATCAGGCGACGCTGCTGTTCCTGGAGCGCGGATTCGACAAGGTGACGATCGCCGACGTCGCGGCCGCGGCCGACGTCGCCAAGATGACGGTGACCAACTACTTCCCGCGCAAGGAAGACCTCGCCCTCGATCTCGGCGAGGTCTTCGTCGACCAGCTCGCTCGCACCGTGCGCGAGCGGGAACCGGGCCGGTCCGCGCTGGCCGCACTGCGGCACGCCTATCTCACGGCGGCCGCCGAGCAGGATCCGGTGGTCGGCTTCTCCGGTCTCGAGTTCGCCAGGATGATCGCCGAGAGCCCCGCGCTGCTCGCCCGCCTGCGCGAGTTCCACGAGGAAAGGGAGGCCGCGCTCGCGCGCACGCTCGCCGCGGAAACCGGTGCGGCGCAGGACGATATCGCGCCGCGGGTGGCCGCCGCCCAGCTCGGCGGCGTGCACCGGGTGCTGTTCGAGGAGACCATGCGCCGCACTCTCGCGGGCGAATCGAACGACGAGATCGCCGCGGCGCTGACCGAGTACATCGGGGTGGCCTTCGACGCGCTGGAACCGGGGCTCGGCGAGTACGCCGTTCGCGCCGAGTAACCGCTACCAACTATCGAGCGCCGCGGTGACATCCACCGCGCAGTGCGGACCGGACCGTCGAACATCGAGCCGCGTGCCGCGGAGAATCCAGCGCGCCGAATAGCCGCCGCGCCGTGCGGACCGGGCCGCCGCGCAGCGAACGGCGGTGGGCGCTCGCGCGGCGTTCGCTGCCGTGTCGCTGGACCGCCACCTGGAGAGCGTCGGACCATACTGGCACGATGACCGGTGCAGTTGCTGTTGCCGAGGAATCCAGCAGGGAGCCGATCGGTCGCGGGCGGACCAACGTCATCTTCGCCACGATCGTGCTCGGCATGCTGATGGCCGCACTGGATCAGACCATCGTCTCCACCGCCCTGCCCACCATCGTCGCCGATCTCGGCGGCGCCGGGCACATGGCCTGGGTGGTCACCTCATATCTGCTCGCCGAGGCGGTGGCCACCGCGTTGGCGGGCAAGCTCGGCGATCTGTTCGGACGCAAACTGATCTTCCAGCTCAGCGCGCTGATCTTCATCGCGGGCTCGATGCTGTCCGGTCTGGCCAACGGCATGCTGCTGCTGATCGTCGCGCGCGGTGTCCAAGGCGTCGGCGCCGGCGGTTTGATGGTCACCGCGATGGCTCTCATCGCCGACACGATTCCGCTGCGCGAACGTGGCAAGTATCAGGGCGCGCTCGGCGCGGTGTTCGGTGTCACGACGGTGATCGGGCCGACGTTGGGCGGCCTGTTCACCGACCACGCCAGCTGGCGCTGGTGCTTCTACGTCAACGTGCCGGTCGCGATCGTCATGATCGCCATGGCCGCGCGCACCATTCCGCGCGTCAAGGCCGCGGCCAAGCCGATCATCGACTACGCGGGCATCGGCTTGGTCGCGCTTGGCGTGTCCTGCCTGATCCTGGGCCTGGAGTGGGGCGGGCAGGAATATGCATGGGGCTCTTGGCAGATCATCGGCCTGTTCGTCGCGGCGGTGCTCCTACTCGCCGCGTTCGTCGCGGTGGAGTTGCGGGCTGCCGAGCCGATGCTGCCCATGCGGTTGTTCCGCGGCAACGTCTTCACGGTGTGCTCGATCCTGAGTTTCATCGTCGGGTTCGCCATGCTCGGCTCGATGACCTACCTGCCCGCGTATCTCCAATACGTGGACGGCGTTTCGGCCACCATGTCCGGCGTGCGGACGCTTCCGCTGGTGGCCGGACTGTTCTTCACCTCGATCCTGTCCGGCCAGGTGGTCGGGCAGACCGGGCGTTACCGGTACTTCCCGATCGCGGGCACCGCCGTGATGGCGCTGGGGCTGTATCTGATGTCGACGATGGGCCGCGACACCAGCGTCTGGCAGGAATCGCTGTACATGCTGATCCTCGGTCTCGGACTCGGTCTTGCCATGCAGGTGCTGACCATCGTCGTGCAGAACACCGTGCCCTACGCCGATCTCGGCACCGCGACCTCCGGCGTCACCTTCTTCCGTACGCTCGGAAGCGCTTTCGGCACCGCCGTCTTCGGCACGCTGTACTCCAACCAGCTCACCCCGAATCTGGCAGGGGCGCTTGCCGAGGTGCGGGTGGTGACGCCCGAGGTGGCGGCGAATCCGGAGGCGTTGCGCGCGTTGCCACCGGCGCAGTCCGCGCCGATCATCGACGCCTACGCCATGACCATCGACCACGTGTTCCGCTGGGTGGTGCCGGTCGCGCTGGCCGGATTCGTGGTGGCCTGGTTCCTGAAGGAGGTGCCGTTGCGCGACAGCGCACGTGCGGGCGCTTCCGATGTGGGCGAGGGCTTTTCGGTGCCCGACAACAGCGATCGGGTGGGTCTGCTGGAGCGCGCCGTCGCGGTGACCATGCGCAAGGCGCGCGCGGAAGGGCCGGTCTTCCCAGCGATTCTGGCCGACGCGCGCAGCCCGCTCAGCCGCGGCCAAGCATGGGCGGTGGGACAGGTATACCTGCACAGCAGGATTCGCGGCGTGGCCACCCTCGGGATCATCGCGCGCGCCCACCGGGTGCCGGTCGAGGTGATCGAGCCGGTCTTCCGGAAGGTCATCGGCGCGGGTTACGTCGACGCCGACGACGGTGCCCTGTATCTGACCGAAACCGGCTCGGCCGAAGTCGATCGGGTGACGGCGGCATGGCGGCGCTGGCTCGGCGCACGCCTCGACACCGGCGACGATCGCGACCCCGCCGACCGCGCCCTCCTCGACCAGGCCCTGATGAGCGTCGCCGCAAAGCTATTGGAGGAACACCTGGACGAGGTGGAACCCGCCGGCGTCGGCTGAACTCCCCTTTCGGAATCCCGGATCCGGACGATACTTGTGCGCGAATACTCGCTTACGTATATTCGTAGGCGAGTAAGGAGGTGTCATGGCCACGAAGCGCAAGGTGAACAACCTGCTGGCGCTCGCGATCCTCTCGGTGATCATCGAACGGCCGATGCACCGCTACGAGATCGCCTCGAAGCTGCGCGAGCGCGGCAAAGACCAGGACATGGACATCAAGTGGGGTTCGCTCTACACGGTGGTCCAGAACATGGTCAAGGCCGGTTTCCTCGAACCCGTCGGGAGCGAACGCGAGGGTGCGCGCCCGGAGCGCGTCATCTACCGCATCACCGACGAAGGTCGGGCCGAAATGGCCGACTGGACAAGAGAATTGATCGCGACTCCGGTGACCGAGCACGACGCCTTCACGGCGGGTCTTTCGGTGATCGGCGCGCTGCCGCCGGACGAGGTGATCGAGCTGCTCGCCACCCGGATCGCCGCGCTGGACGCGATCATCGCCGGGATCCGCAGGGAACTGGACGGGCTCGCGGGCACGCTGCCGCGCCTGTTCGTGATCGAGACCGAATACGGGCTCGCGATGCTGGAGGCCGAGGCCGCGTGGGCCCGCTCCTGGCGCGCGGAGCTGGTCGACGGCACCTTCCCGGACCTGGCGTTGTGGCGGCAGATGCACACCGGCGGCATGGCGCCGTCCGACGTCGTCGAGATGGTGGAGAGGGGGATGCAAGCGCCCGAGTAGACAGCGCATCGGCAGCGACAGCGCCGAAGCAGACACGGCCGCCCGGCGACAACCCGGTGGCCGATACACGAGACCGGACCCGGCGGAGGTGCGGCAACACCACCGCCGAGCCCGATGAAACCGTCTCGAACCGTGCCCGCACGGAGCGCACCCGGCCACGAGGCTGGCAACCACAGGATAGCTGGGTGCGCGGTACGCGGATCGGTTCGGGGAAACCAACCCGAGGAGATACCTCATGTCCAGAATCCGTTCCGCACTCGTCATCGGCGGCGGCATCGCCGGGCCCGTCGCGGCCACCGCCCTGCTGAAGGCGGGCATCGCCGCCCGCGTCTACGAGGCCTACCCCGGCCCGTCCTACGGCATCGGAAGCGGGCTCGCGCTCGCACCGAACGGCGTCGCCGCCCTCGATGTCATCGGCGCGGGCGATCCGGTGCGCGGCATCGCCCAGCCGGTGTCCACGATGATGCTTTCGGTCGGCCGCACCCGGCACCACGTGCCCACCCTGCGCGGCGAACCGCCGCTGCAATTGGTGGACCGCGCCGAACTGCACCAGACGTTGCACGACCACGCGGTGGCCGCGGGCGTCCCCGTCGAGTTCGACAAGCGTCTGGTCGGCGTCGACGAGCACGCCGACAGTGTCACCGCGCGCTTCGCCGACGGCAGCACCGCGACCGCGGACGTGCTGATCGGCGCCGACGGCATCCGGTCGACCGTGCGCGGTCTGATCGACCCGAACGCGCCTGGCCCGCGATTCACCGGCATGCTCGGTTTCGGCGCTGCCACCGAGTGCGACGTCGAAATTCCCACCGACACCATGGTTTTCGCCTTCGGACAGAAGGCGTACTACCTGTACTGGTCGACCGGTGACGGGCGGGTCTTCTGGGGCGCCAACCTGCCGCACAAGCAGTACCTGACGCTCACCGAGGCCCGCGCCGTCCCGGCGTCGCACTGGCTGTCGATCCTGCGCGACACCTACGGCGCGGACACCCCCGGCGGCGAACTGGCCCGCAACACCACCGAGGAGCAACTGGAGATCACCGGCGGCCTGCACATCATGCCCCCGGTGCCGAACTGGTACCGCGGCCGCATGGTCCTGGTCGGCGACGCGGTGCACGCGCCGTCCAACAGTTCCGGGCAGGGCGCCTCGCTGGCCATCGAGAGCGCGGTGCAGCTGGCCAGGTGCCTGCGGGATCTGCCGGAGCCGGAGGCGGCGTTCGCGGCCTACGAGCGGCTGCGCCGCGGCCGGGTCGAGGGCGTCGCGGCGCGTGCCGCGAAGATCAACCACAGCAAAACTCCAGGTCCGGTGGGGCGCAAGATGATGAACCTGCTCATGCCGCTGATGGTGAAGACGGTGATGAACCCCGAGAAGACCATGGGTGCCGAGCAGCGCTACCGCATCGACTGGGTCGCGCCGGTCCAGTCGGAGCCGGTCCCCGCCTGAGGCCGGTCCGCACAACCGCCGGTCGCGACGCCGTTCGCGACCGGCGGTTCGCGCGTTCCCCCTTGGGTGGGGAATCGCTCACCCTCGGAGGTGCGGAGGCAGCACTGGGGTTCCTGTCGAGAAAGGCCCCGGACGGCGAGATTAGTAGTCAGCAAGAAACGCCGCCCGAATCCCGAGGAGCACCGCAATGTCGACCGAAACCATCGCACCTGCCGTTCCGACCCGGACGGGCGCGCTCGCGTCGGTCACCCACTTCGACCCGGCCGCCATCGCGGTGTCCACCCCCGACGGCGACCTCACCTACGGCGAACTGGACTCCTGGTCGAATCGGCTCGCGAGGGTGCTGCTCGACAACGGGGCCGGCCCGGGCACCACGGTCGCCATGGCGGTGGAGCCGACCATCGAGTCGGCCGTCACCCGCTGGGCCATCGCCAAGTCCGGCGCGACCCCGGTGCTCGCCGCCTCCGGACCGGCCGCGGTCGAGTCGGCCGCTCTCGGCGTCACCACCTACGCGCGGCGCGGCGAACTGACCGACGCCATCGGCTGGCTGGTGCTCGACGACCGCTCGATGCTGGTGCGCTACCTCACCGGCTCGGACGCGCCGATCACCGACGCCGAGCGCGAGCCCATGCGGCGTGCCTCCTGACGGCGCGCCGACGTCCCGCTTCGGGAAATCGTTCCCTGACATGCGGATTTCGAGTTGTCGACCAGCGTGCGCCGCTAGACTCTCCAGGGGAAGTACTCCTATGCGCACGCTGGTCGACTCATCCGCGGGAAGGCTCGTTCCCACACGAGTCGAAGCCCGTCGCGGGCGACAGCGCGCACACCCGCACGGGCATCGCGCGCGTCTCGACATGTTCTCTTCCGTCTTTTCCTGAGCCCAGCAGGGACCTTGTATGCCACAGCCGTCTCTCACCCCAGTGGCCGCGGCCGACCGGCTGCCCGCAGGCGCCTTTCCGCTCTCCGCGGCGCAGCGCGGCATCTGGTTCGCCCAGCACTTCGCGGGTGACACCCCGATCTCGATCGCGCAATACGTGGAGTTCCACGGGTCGCTGGACCTGGATCTGCTAGCGGATATGGCGCGCCGAGCCGTGAACGAGTTCGGCAGCGGCTACGTTCGGCTGATCGAGGTGGACGGATTTCCCTACCAGGTCATCGATACCTCGCTCGAGGACGAGACCCTGCTGGTCGATCTGCGCGACGAGCCCGATCCGGTGGCCGCCGCGCACGCCTGGATGCGCGCGGAGTACACCGCGCCGCTGGATCTGCTGCGCGACCGGCTCGGCAAGTACGCCATGCTGCGCCTCGGCGACCAACACTGGTACTGGTACCAGCGCATCCACCACATTCTGCTCGACGGCTTCGGCGCGATGACCATGTTGCAGCGCATCGCCGAGCTGTACAACGCCGCGCTGGCCGGCCGCGAGCCGCCGCCGAACAAGGCCGCCGACCTGCGCACCATCGTGGAAGCGGACGTGGCCTACCGGGATTCCGAGCGCTTCAAGGCCGACGCGCAGTACTGGCGCGAGCACCTCGCCGGTATGTCCGAGCCCGTCAGTCTGGCGGGCCGCGCGGCCGACGTGGACGCACATCCCGCCCTGGTGGCCGGTGAATTGCCGTCGGCGACCGCCGAACTTCTGGACGCCGTGGCCAAGTCGGTGTCCTCGAGCATCGCGCCCGTGGTGGTGGCCGCGTTCGGCGCCTATGTCGGTGCGATGACCGGCGCGCCCGAGGTGGTGCTGAGCCTGCCCGTCTCCGGTCGCACCACCGCCGCGCTGCGGCGCTCCGGCGGCATGATCGCCAATGTGGTGCCGCTGCGGCTGCCGCTCGGCGCCGAGAGCACCGTCGGGGGACTGATCAGGGCCGCGCAGGGCGAGCTGACCTCGGCGCTGCGCAGACAGCGGTACCGCCAGGAGGACATCGTCCGTGACCTCGGCTGGTCGCTGGACGAGGCGGCCTCGTTCGGCCCGACCGTCAATCTGATGATGGTGGACACCAGGATTCAGCTCGGCGAGGTGACCGGCCGGATGCACGTGCTGACCTCGGGAATGATCGAAGACCTGTTCCTGAACCTGTATCCGGGCATGGGCGCGGAGAACACCCACATCGATTTCCAGGCCAATCCCAACCTGTACGACGACGAAGAGCTCACCGCGCAGCACCGCAGGTTTCTGGACTTCCTGCAACGCTTCCTGGCGGCGGGACCGGACGCGCCGCTGCACGCGGTGCCGGTGCTCTCGCCCGAGGAACAAGCCGAGCTCGAGCCCGCCCGCGGACCCGCTTCGGTGCCGCCGCGCACGCTGGCCGAGATCCTGGCGGACGGTGCCGCTATCGACCCGGACGCGGTCGCCATCCGCGCCGACGGGACGTCGCTGACCTATCGCGCGGTCGAGTCCTACGCCAACCGCCTGGCGCGGCTGCTCATCGCGGCGGGTGCGGGGCCGGAAAACGCGGTGGCCGTGGCTATTCCGCGTTCCGTGGAGTCGGTGCTCGCGGTCTGGGCGGTGGCGCGCACCGGAGCCGCGTTCGTGCCGATCGATCCCGGGTATCCCGCCGACCGCATCGAGCACATGGTCGCGGACAGCGGTGTCGTCGCCGGGCTCACGGTGATGGGCGCGCGTTCGGCGCTGCCCGACCGCATCACCTGGCTGACGCTGGACGATCCCGAGACCGAAGAGGTGATGGCACACCAGGATTCGGCGCCGATCATCGATGCCGACCGGTCCGCCGCGATCCATCTCGACCAGCCCGCCTACCTCATCTACACCTCCGGCTCGACGGGTATGCCCAAGGGCGTCACGGTGACCCACCGCGGCTTGGCGAATCTGGTCGCGGGCTCGGGCGCGTCGTTCGGCGTGGACGCGAATGCCGTGGTGGCGCACGCGGTTTCGCCGAGCTTCGACATCTCGGTCGAGGAGTTGCTCGTCGCGTTCGCGGTCGGCGCGTCGATCGCCGTCGTGCCGCCGGCCGCCTACGCGGGCGAGGAATTGGCCGAAGTGCTACGGGCGCACCGGGTCACGCATCTGAACGTGACGCCCGCCGTGGTCGGGTCGCTGGACCCGGAGACCCTTCCCGATCTGCGCACCGTCGTGGTCGGCGGCGACGCGTGCCCGCCCGAGCTGGTGGCGAAATGGGCGGGCCGCACGCTGCTCAACGGCTACGGCCCCACCGAGACGACGATCACCGTCACCGTCAGCGCGCCGCTGGTGCCGCACGGTCCGGTCAGCATCGGCAGCCTGGCCCGCGGCGTGGTCGGTCTGGTGCTCGACCCGTGGCTGCGTCCGGTCGCGCCCGGTGTGGTCGGCGAGCTGTACCTGGGCGGGCCCGCCGTCGCGCGCGGCTACCACCAGCGCACCGGGCTCACCGCCAGCCGGTTCGTCGCGAACCCGTACGAGCCCGGCGGTCGCATATACCGCACCGGTGACCTGGTTCGATGGCGGCGGCGCGAGGGCAGGCTGGAGCTGGATTACGCGGGCCGGGGGGACTTCCAGGTCAAGGTGCGCGGCTATCGCATCGAGCTCGGCGAGGTGGACGCGGCGCTGGAGCGGCAGCCGGAGGTCGAGTTCGCCCTGACCATCGGCGCGACAACGCCGAGCGGCGCCACCGCGCTGGTGTCCTACGTGCTCGGCGCTCCGGGCGTCGAGGTGCAGCCGGAAGCGCTGAAAGCTGCCGTGGGCGAACGTCTTCCGGCCTACATGGTGCCCGCGGTGATCATGGTGCTGGACAGCGTCCCCTTGACGCCGGTGGGCAAAGTCGACCGCAGAGCCTTGCCCGCACCGGATTTCGGCATGCGCACCGTGGTGCGTCGCCCACCGTCCACGCCCCGCGAGGAAACGATCGCGGGGCTCTTCGCGGAGGTGCTCGGCCTGGACGCGGTCGGCGTCGACGAGAACTTCTTCGCGCTCGGCGGCGACAGCATCATCTCCATCCAGCTGGTCTCCCGCGCCCGCTCGGCAGGCCTGCGGTTCAGCGCGCGCGATGTGTTCGAGCGCAAGACGGTGGCCGCGCTGGCCGCCGTCGCCACCGACGCCGCCGACACCGCGGTGCTCGAACTTCCCGGTGGCGGGGTGGGTTCCGTCGAGATCACCCCGATCGTGCACGCGATGCTCGATCAGGGCCAGACCTGGGACCGCTACAGCCAGGCCGTCCTGATCGAGCTGCCGCCGGACGGCGACCGCGCGCGGCTGACCGCCGCGGTGCAGACGCTCATCGACCACCACGACGTCCTGCGCAGCACGTTGCGTCAGGGCGCGGACGGCTGGGAATGGGTTGTCGCGGAACCGGGTTCGGTGCGCGCGGCCGAGCGCATCGATTCGGTCGTCGCGGGTGACGACCTCGAGGTGAGTTGCGAGTACGCCCTGCAGCGTGCGGCCGATCGGCTGGATCCGGCGGCGGGGATTGTCGCGCGGTTCGTTCTGGTGGAACCGAATTCGGCAGGCGGTGCGGGCATCGTCGAGGCGCCGGGGACCGGCACGACCGATGGGATCGGCGTCGTCATTCCCGGCGTCATCGGTGGTGTGGGGACCGGCGTCGATATGGGCGCTGCCGGTGGTGGTATCGACGCGGGTGGTGTTGCCGAGGACGGCCGTGGTGTGGATGTGCGCGCCGCCGATGGTGTCGGCTCTGCCGCTGGTGCCGCTGGTGGTGGCGGTGGGGTTGCCGATGGTGGCCGTAGTGTCGATGCGCGCATCAGTGATGGTGTCGGCGTTGTCGATGATGCCGCCGGTGGTGGCGTGGCCGATTCGGTGGGCGTTGTCGATGACGTCGCCGCTGGTGGTGGCGTGACCGGTGGTGGCCGTAGTGGCGAGGATGCCGCCGTTGGCGTCGTCCACGATGGCCGTGGCGCCGATGCGGGCACCGCTGATGCGGTCGGTGTTGGCGACGGCGATCATGGCATAGCCGAGGGCACCAGGCTCTGGTTGGTCCTGCACCACCTGGTCACCGATGGCGTTTCCTGGCGAATTCTGTTGCCGGACTTGGCCACCGCTTTCTCCGGCGGCGAGCTGGAGCCGGTCGGTACGTCGTATCGCCGCTGGGCGCACGCGAACGTCGAGCAGGCGGGGGCGCGCGCCGCTGAACTGCCCGTGTGGCGGCGGGTGCTCACCACGCCGGACGCCCCGCTCGGTGCGCGGGCGGCGGACCCCGCGGTGGACACCGTGGCCACCGCGGCCGAGGTGCGGACCACCGTGCCGGTGGACGTCGCGACCGCGGTGCTGGACACGGTGCCCGCGCTGTTCCACTGCGGCGCCGACGATGTGCTGCTCGCCGCGTTCACCATGGCGGTGGCGCGATGGCGGAGCAGGTCCGGTGCGCTGTTCACCCTGGAGGGGCACGGACGTGAGGAGTCGGTGCTGCCCGGTGCGGACCTCGCGCGCACGGTCGGCTGGTTCACCAGCGTGTACCCGGTCGCGATCGATCTCGCGGGCATCGACTTGGACGACGCGTTCGCGGGCGGACCCGCCGCCGGTCTCGCGATCAAGGCGGCCAAGGAGCAGTTGCGCGCGATTCCCGACCGCGGCGTCGGATACGGCATGCTGCGGTACCTGAATCCGCGGACCGCCGGCGAACTGGCCGCCGCGCCCACCCCGCAGATCAGCTTCAACTACCTCGGTCGCGCCGCGGGCGGATCCGAAGGGCCGTGGTTGCCGAGGCGATTCGCCGCGACGCAGGACGACCGCGCGCCGCTGCCCGCCGTCGTGGACGTCAACGCCATCATGGGCGCCGCCGGCTTGGAGGTCACCTGGGCCTATGCCACCGAGCTGCTCGACGAGGACGACGTCCGCGCGTTTGCCGAACACTGGACCACGGCGCTGGCCGCGCTCGCCGACCACGCGCGGACGACCGGCGCGGGCGGCCACACCCCGTCTGACTTCCCGCTGACCACGGTGACCC
Organism: Nocardia amikacinitolerans; assembly: GCF_900215415.1. NCBI lineage: Bacteria > Bacillati > Actinomycetota > Actinomycetes > Mycobacteriales > Nocardiaceae > Nocardia > Nocardia amikacinitolerans. Next base: position 54,194 of record NZ_OBEG01000003.1, read on the forward strand.
AGCGGCAGATCGAGGGTTGGGAGCGTACCTACCCGACCCTGGCCGACGTCTGGCCGCTGTCGCCGCTGCAATACGGCCTGCTCTTCCACGCCATGTACGACACCGACACCGCCGACGGCTACACCGTGCAGACCCGGCTCACCCTGGCGGGCCGGGTGGACGCCGCCCGTTTGCGCGCCGCGGCGCAGGTGCTCGTCGACCGGCACGAGAACCTGCGGGTCGCGTTCGTCGAGACTCCGGACGGCCCGCGCCAGCTGGTCCTCGCCGACGCCGAAGTGCGCTGGCACGAAATGGATCTCACGCATCTCGCCGAAGAATCGCAGCGCTCGAGTGAACTCGACCGGATCCTGGCCCTCGACGCGAACACCCGCTTCGACCTCACGCGCCCCCCACTCCTGCGCTTCCAACTCATCCGCACCGCCGACGACACCTACACCCTGCTGATGACCAACCACCACCTGGTGCTGGACGGTTGGTCAACCCCACTGCTGGTGCGCGAGCTCCTGACCGTCTACATCGCCACCGGCGCAGGCGCGACCGCCACAGACGTACTGCCCCCCGCCCCGTCCTATCGCGCATTCCTCGCCTGGCTCGCCGAACAGGAAGCCGCCGAGCGCATCCCGTCCCCAGCCGAACCGAGCATTGCCGCCACGGAACCCATCGCCGCAGGTGAACCGCGCACCGCCGCAGCGGAACCCGGCACCGCCGCTGAAGCCCCTGGCGTCACCGAGGCCGAGCAGCCGACGGCGGCGGAGAGCGCCCCTGCGGATGCCGAGGCGCAGGTGGCCGAGCTCGAACGGGCCGCTGAGATGATCACCGGCCCCGCGAGTTCCGCGTCCATCGCCGCGTGGCGCGAGGCGCTGGCCGGTATCGACTCGCCGACCCGCGCCGTCCCGACGCTGGCGGGTATTCAGTCCACCGAGTCCGGCATGGTGTCCTTCGATCTGCCCGCCGAGACCATCGCCCGATTGGAGGCGACGACTCGTGCCGCGGGTGCGACCGTGAACACGGCCGTCCAGGCGGCGTGGGCGCTGCTGCTCGCCATGGTGACCGGACGCACCGATGTGGTGTTCGGTGGCACGGTGTCCGGCAGACCACCGCAGCTGGCCGGGGTCGAGGACATGGTGGGTCTGTTCATCAACACGCTTCCGGTGCGGGTGCGGCTCGATCCTGCGGAGCGGGTGGCGGATCTGCTCGCCCGCGTGCAGACCGAGCAGGCCCGGCTGCTGGACCACCAGCACGTCGGACTGGCCGCCATCCACCAGGCCGTCGGTCTCGCCGAATTGTTCGACACCCTCACCGTTTTCGAGTCGTATCCGATCGACCGCGAGGCGCTGTCGCAGTCGCTGGACATCGCTGGCATGCGGATCCTCGACATCGCGGGGACCGACGCGACGCCGTATCCGTTGAACCTCATGGTGATTCCGCTGCACGGGATGCCCGGCGAGCCGGGCGACAAGCTGCGGGTCACGGTGAAGTACATGGCCGACCAGCTGGCGGAGCCGGCCGCGCGCAGGCTGCTGGACCGGTTCGTCATGCTGCTCGAGCAGATCGCCGAGCACCCGGAGGTCGGCGTCGCGCGGTTGCAGCACTGCGACGCCGTCGAGCGCGCCGCCCTGCTCCCTGTCCACGGCCCCGATTCGGTGCCGCAGCGCACCCTGCCCGAGATCCTCGCCGCGGGCGCCGCGGTGAATCCCGATGCCCTCGCGGTCAGTGCGAACGGCGACACCATGACCTACCGCGAGCTCGACGCCTGGTCGAACCGATTCGCCAGGGTGCTGCTGCGCCGCGGCATCGGCGCCGAGGTCTTCGTCGTGCTCGCGCTGACCCGCTCGGTGGAGTCGGTGGTCGCGGTGTGGGCGCTGGTCAAGACCGGCGCGGCGTTCCTGCCGCTGGATCCGAACTACCCCGTGGAACGGATCGAGCACATCCTCACCGATTCCAAGGCACCGATCGGCGTGACCGTGCGCGCCACCGGCGAGACCCTGCCGAGCACGATCGACTGGCTGCTGCTCGACGACATGAACACCATCCGCAGGGCGATGACGGTGCCGGACGGACCGATCACCGACGAGGAGCGCGGCGGCGCCATTCGGATGGACCAGGTCGCCTACCTGATCTACACCTCCGGCTCCACCGGCAAGCCGAAGGCGGTGCTGCTCAGCCATCGCGGCGTCGCGAATCTCACGACGGCACAACGCGAATCGATGGACCTGGACCACAATACAAAGGCCTTGCAGGTTGCCTCGCCGAGCTTCGACGCGTCGGTCTTCGAGCTGCTCACCGCGCACGCGGTCGGCGGACACCTGGTGCTCTCGCCGCCCGAGGTCTACGGCGGCGAAGAGCTCGAGCGCCTGTTGCGCACCGAGCGGGTCACCCACGCGGTGATCACGCCCTCGGTGCTGGCCACGATGGACCCGGCCGGTCTCACCGACCTGCGCGTCCTCTCGGTCGCGGGCGAAGCCGCCGGACCCGAACTGACCGCGCAGTGGGCGGTCGGCAGGCGCATGCTGAACCTCTACGGCCCAACGGAATTCAGCATCTGGGCGACCGGCCCTGGCGAGCTGGAGCCCGGGGAGCTCGTCACCATGGGCGGACCGATCCGCGGCGCCGCGGTCATGGTTCTCGACACCTGGCTGCGGCCGGTTCCGGTCGGGGTCGAGGGCGAGCTGTATTTGGCCGGTCCCGGAATCGCGCGCGGCTACTTCAACCGCTTCGGCATGACGGCGGCTCGCTTCGTGGCGAACCCGTACGGCGCGCGCGGCGAGCGGATGTACCGCACCGGCGACATGGTGCGCTGGGTCGAATCCGACCGCCATGGCGGGCCGGTGCTGGAACTGGAGTACCTGGGCCGCAGCGATTTCCAGGTCAAGATCCGCGGCCTGCGCATCGAACTCGGCGAGATCGACTCGGTGCTCGCCGCCGACGATCACGTGGAGTACGCCGCGACCGTCGGCATGCCGGGCCCGGCCGGTGAGACCGTGCTCGTCTCCTACGTCGTGCTCAGCGACTCCGGACGCGAATCCCTCGGCAGCGCAACGGAATACGACACCGAACGGCTGCGCTCGCGTATCGCGGGCGCGTTGCCCGGCTACATGGTGCCCGGCTACCTCGTCGTGCTGGACGAGGTCCCGTTGACGCCGGTCGGCAAGCTGGATCGCAACGCGCTGCCCGTGCCCGATTTCGCGGCGTTCCTGCGCCGGTATCTGGCGCCGCGCACACCGGTCGAGCAGGCCGTCGCCGAGGTGTTCGCGGAGGTGCTCGGCACCGAGCGGGTCAGCATCGACCACTCGTTCTTCGAGCTCGGCGGCAACTCGCTCAGCGCGACCAAGGTGGTGGCCAGGGTCAACGCGGCGCTCGGCGCGACGATCGCGCTTCGCGACCTGTTCGACGCGCCCACGGTCGCGCAGCTCTCGGCGCGGGTCGTCCCCGCGGCGGCGGGGGAGCGCGCCCGCTTCGCGCTCGCGCCGCGCATCCGGCCGGACCGGATCCCGCTCTCGCCCGCCCAGCAGCGGATGTGGGTGCTCAACCGGCTCGATCCCACCTCGCCCGCCTACAACATCGCGGTCGCGCTGCGCCTCACCGGTGACCTGGACGTGGCCGCCATGCAGCGCGCGCTGCGCGCGGTCGTGGACCGGCACGAGAGCCTGCGCACCATGTACCCGGCCGACGCGGATGGCCCGCGGCAAGTCGTCCTCGCCGCCGATGTGGCCACCCCGGAACTGCGCGCGATCGACACCGAACCCGGTGCGCCGCTGCGCGATCGGATTGTCGAACTGGCGGGTGTCGGCTTCGATCTGGTGAACGAGCGGCCGCTGCGGGTCGGCCTGTTCCGTTTGCGCACGGCCGAAGGCAACGGCCGGGCGACGCCGGTGCACGTCGTCGTCCTGGTGGTGCACCACATCAGCGCGGACGGCGCGTCGATGGCGCCGCTGGCCACCGACCTGATGACCGCCTACGCCGCGGCGACCATGGGCCAGGAGGCGGCACTGGCCGCGCTGCCGGTGCAGTACACCGATTTCGCGCTGTGGCACCGGGAACTGCTCGGCGACGAGTCCGACCCGGAGTCGCTGGCCGCCAGGCAGATTCGCTTCTGGACCGAAAGCCTCTCCGGCGCACCGGATCTACTCGAACTGCCCGCCGATCGGCCGCGGCCGGCGGTGCAGTCCATGCGCAGCGCGGACCTGGATTTCGCGGTCGAGCAGCCGCTACACCGGGCCATGGCCGAGCTGGCCGCGGACACCGAGGTGAGCATGTTCATGCTCGTGCACGCCGCTCTCGCGGTGCTGCTCGCCCGCCTCGGCAGCGCCGCCGACGTGGTGATCGGCACCGCGGTCGCCGGACGCGGGGAGGCCGCGCTGGACGAGATGGTCGGCATGTTCGTCAACACCCTCGCGCTGCGCACACCGGTCGACCCCGACCGGTCCTTCCGCGATTTCCTCGCCGACATCCGCTCTTCGGATCTCGACGCGTTCGCCAACGCCGACGTGCCGTTCGAACGCCTGGTGCAGGTGCTCAACCCGGCCAGGTCCACCGCGCACCACCCGATCTTCCAGGTCTCGCTCTCCCTGCAGAACTTCGTCGAGCCCGCGCTCGAACTGCCCGGACTGCGCATCGCGGTGGAGGACCTGGATCGCGACGCCTCACAGTTCGACCTGACCCTGGACCTGCGCGAGCGCTACGACGACGGCGAGCGGGCAGGCATCGACGCCACGCTGACCTACGCCACCGACCTGTTCGATGCGCCGACGGTCGACACCCTCGCCCGCCGGTGGCTCGCGGTGTTGGCCGCGGTGGTCGCCGACCCGGAACAGCGCCTCGGCGACATCGATCTGCTGGTGCCGCTGGAGCGGGCCGAGTTGGTGCCCGCGAGCGGACCGGAGTCCGCCGGGGTGCGCACGTTGCCCGACGTGTTCGCCGCGACGGCGGCCGCGTACCCGGAGCGGCACGCGGTGGTCGCCGCGGGCGCGACGACGACCTACCGCGAATTGGCTTCCCGCGCAGCCCAACTCGCCCGCCTGCTGATCGAGGCGGGAGCCGGGCCGGAGACGGTGATCGCGCTCGGGCTGACCAGGGGCGCGGAGCTGCTGGTCGGCATGTGGGCGGCCGCCGCGGCGGGCGCGGCGTTCCTGCCGGTCGACCCGAAGCATCCGGTGGACCGCATCGAGCACATGCTCACCGATTCCGGCGCGGTGCTCGGCCTCACCGTTGCCGCGCACCGGCCGCAGCTGCCCGCGGACACCCGGTGGCTGGTCATGGACGACCCCACCTTCGCCGCCCGCTGGCGCGGCGCCGACGACACCCCGCTGCGCGCTGAGGAGCCGCGCGCACCGATCCGGCCGGACCATCCGGCGTGGATGATCTACACCTCCGGCTCCACCGGAACCCCCAAGGGCGTCACGGTCTCGCACCGCGGCATCGCCGATCTTGTGGCGGCGCAACGCGAGTCGCTGGCGCTCGACGAGCACGCGCGCGTATTGCAGGTCGCGTCACCGAGTTTCGACGCGTCGGTGTTCGAGGCGATCATGGCCTTCGGCGCGGGCGGCGCCTCGGTGGTCGCGCCGCCGGAGGTGTTCGGCGGGGACGCGCTCGCCGAGCTGATCGAGGCCGAGGGCGTCACCCACGCGGTGATCACGCCGTCGGCGCTGGCCACGGTGGATCCGGCGCGGGTGTCGAGCCTGCGGGTGCTTGCCGTCGCAGGCGAGGCGGTCGGCGCGGAACTGGTGGAGCGGTGGGCGCAGGGTCGGACCATGGTCAACCTGTACGGCCCCACCGAATCCACCATCTGGGCAACGGGTTCGGGTCCGCTGACGGTTGGCGCTCCGGTCACCATCGGCGGTCCCATTCGCGGCGCGTCGGTGCTGGTGCTCGACGGGCGGCTGCGCCCGGTGCCGGTGGGCGTCGCGGGCGAGCTGTACCTCGCCGGACCTTCGTTGGCGCGCGGCTACCATGCCCGACCTGACCTGAACGCGACCCGCTTCGTCGCGAATCCGTATGGCGCGCAGGGTGAACGGATGTACCGAACCGGCGACCTGGTGCGCTGGATCGCCGACGGCGAACTGGAATACGTGGGCCGCACCGACTTCCAGGTCAAGGTGCGCGGGCAGCGCATCGAACTCGGCGAGATCGACGCCGTGCTCGGTCGCGCCGACGGCGTGGACTTCGCCGTGACGCTCGGTGTGCGCGGACCGTCCGGCGCCACCGCGCTGGCCGCCTACGTCGTCCACGAATCCGGCGTGGAGCTGGACGTGGAGTCGCTGCGCGCGCACGCCGCCGAGTCGCTGCCCGGATACATGGTGCCCTCGGCCTTCGTCGTGCTGGACGCGATTCCGCTCAACGCCGTCGGCAAGCTCGACCGGAAAGCGTTGCCGGAACCGGTGTTCGCGGACGACCGGACCGAATACGTCGCGCCGCGCACACCCACCGAGGAGACACTGGCCGCGGTCTTCGCCGAACTGCTCGGTCGCGAGCGGGTCGGCGTCGAGGACTCGTTCTTCGCGCTCGGCGGCGACAGCATCCTGGCCATCCAACTGGTCTCCCGTGCCAGGCAGGGCGGGGTCACCATCACGCCGTTGCAGGTGTTCGAGCACCGCACCGTCGCCGGGCTGGCCGCCGCGGCCGACGCCGCGGGCGAACTGGTGGTGCTCGAGGAACTGCCCGGCGGCGGCGTCGGCGACATGCCGCTGACGCCCATCGTCCGGTACATGATCGAACGCGGCGGCGACTTCGACCGTTTCGCGCAGACCGCGGTGCTCGAGCTGCCCGTCGGCATCCGCCCCGAGCAGCTGACGGCGACCGTGGCGGCCGTGGTGGACCGCCACGACATGTTGCGCGCCAGGCTGTTCCGCGCGCCCGACTGGCGGTTGGAGGTGGCCGAGCCGGGCAGCGTCGACGTGGCCGGGCTGATCCGGCGCATCGAGTTCGCCGCCGACGCGGACACGGTCGACCTGCGCGAATACGCGCTCACCGAACTGGAATCCGCGATGAACCGGCTGGACCCGGCGCGCGGTGTGGTGTTGCAGTTCCTCTGGCTCGACCCGGTCGGCGAGGCGGGCGATCGCAGCCGCGCCGGTCGTCTGATCGTGATCGCGCACCACCTCGTCGTGGACGGCGTGTCCTGGCGGATCCTGGTGCCCGATCTGATGGCCGCCTGGGCCCAGGTCTCCACCGGTGCGACGCCGGTGCTCGCCGAGACCGGGACGTCGATGCGCCGCTGGTCGCACGCGCTCACCGAGGAGGCGCACCGGCCAGAGCGGGTCGCCGAACTCGGCTACTGGCGCGACCTGATCGACGGCCCCGATCCGCTGATCGGCGGACGCGAACTCGATCCGGCCGTCGATCAGGCGGGGGAGTTGCGCATGGTGGAGGCGGAGGTCTCCGAGGAGGTCACCGCGGCGCTGCTGACCACGCTGCCCGGGCTGTTCCACGGCGGCGTCGAGGACGCGCTGCTCACCACGCTGGCATTGGCAGTGCACAAGTGGCGCGCCACCGCCGACCGCAGCGTCCTGGTCCGGCTGGAAGGCCACGGTCGTCAGCAGGAAGTGATTCCCGGCGCGGACCTTTCCCGGACCGTCGGCTGGTTCACCAGCATCTATCCTGTGCGCCTTGACCTCGGCACGGTGGACGTCGACGAGGCCATGGCGGGCGGACCCGCACTGGGGCAGGCGATCCGCGCGATCAAGCATCAGCTGCTCGCCGTGCCGGACAAGGGCATCGGGTTCGGTCTGCTGCGCTACCTGAATCACGAGACCGCCGAACAGCTTCCGCGTCGTCTCCCGGGCCGGGTCGCCTTCAACTACCTCGGCCGCTACGCGACCGGCGAGATCCCGCCTGGCCTGGAGGGACTCGGCTGGCTGCCGACCGACGAACTCGGCGACCTGCCCGCGACCGAATACCCGAATGTGCCGCTGCAAGCCGAGATCGACGTCAACGCCGTGGTTCTCGGCGACCGGCTGCGCGCCACCTTCGGTTTCCCCGAGACGCTGCTCGACCGCGCCGAGGTGGCCGAGCTGTCTCGCCTCTGGATCGAAATGCTCGGTGTCGCCGCTGAATTCGCTGCGACGCCGGAAGCGCGCGCCGCCGGCGCCGAGGAGGAGCGGGCGATGGCCGAACTCGCCGCCGCGGCGGCGCAGCCGGCGCCGGGCACCGCGCTCGGCCTCGACGTGCTGCTGCCGATCCGGCTCGGCGGCGACGAACCGGCGCTGTTCTGCATCCATCCGTCGTCCGGAATGGCCTGGACCTATTTGGGTTTCGCGGAGGCACTCGCGCCGGGCCGGCCGATCTACGGCCTGCAAGCGCCGGACCTGAGCGGTCGCGAACCGTCCGTGCGCAGCATCGAGGAGTTCGCCGAACGCTACGTCCGCGAGATCCGCTCCGTGCAGCCGGAAGGCCCATACCACCTGCTCGGCTGGTCGTTCGGCGGGCTCATCGCGCACGCCATGGCCACCCGGCTCGAGCGGGAGGGACTGCCGGTCGGCGTGCTCGCTCTGCTCGACGCCGACACCGCCGACATCGACGGCGACAGCATCGAACCGCTCACCGCGGGCTCGTTCGTCAGCACGTTCGGTGCGGTCTTCGGCATCGACGACGTGCCCGCCGACGCAACGGCGCAGGACGCGGCCGCGCTTATCGCCGAGCGGACCGGCGGCGTCGCGCTGGTGGACGCCGACACCCTGGAGCGGATGGCAGGCTCCTACAACGCCTCGGCCCGAACGAGGACCGGATATCAGCGTCCCGTCTACCACGGCGACGCCCTGTATTTCAGTGCCACCGTGGACACTTCGGACATCTTCGGCCCGGAGGGCTGGCGTCCGTACATCACCGGCGCGATCACCAATCACGACGTCGAGGTCACCCACGACGAACTGACCGCACCACACGTGCTGCCCGTCATCGCGCGTGTGCTCGACGAGCATCTTGGAGGCATGCAGTGAACGACAGCGGAGTTGTGGTGGAGGGCGTGGAGAAGTCCTTCGGTGAGGTACGGGCCCTGCGCGGCGTCGACTTCACGGCCGCGCAGGGCGAGGTGCTCGGCATCCTCGGCCCGAACGGCGCGGGCAAGACCACCATGGTCAACATTCTGTCCACGCTCATCGCGCCCGATCGCGGCCGCGCCATGGTCGCCGGGTACGACGTCGTCGCCGACCCGGCGGCCGTGCGCCGCTCGATCATGCTGACCGGCCAGTTCGCGGCGCTGGACGACATGCTCAGCGGCTACGAGAACCTGGTCATGTTCGGCAGGCTCATGGGCCTGCGCAAGGGAGCGGCGCGCGCACGCGCCGACGAACTGCTCACCGAGTTCGACCTGGTCGACGCCGCGAGCAGGCGGGTGGGCACCTACTCCGGCGGTATGCGCAGACGTATCGATATCGCGTGCGGACTCGTCGTCCGGCCCGACGTGGTGTTCCTCGACGAGCCGACCACCGGGTTGGATCCGCGCAGCAGGCAGGGCGTGTGGGATCTGGTATCGAGCTTCCGCAAACACGGCATCACCACGCTGCTCACCACGCAGTACCTCGAAGAGGCCGACGCGCTGTGCGACCGGATCATCGTCATCGATCACGGCGTGGTCATCGCCGACGGCACCGCCGACGAACTGAAGTCGCGCACGGGCGGCAGCTACTGCGAGGTGGTCCCACTCCGGTTGGAGGATCTGCCCGCCATCGCCACCGCGCTCGGCTCGCTGCTACCCGAGGAGAACCGGGCCGCGCTCACTCCCGAGTCCGACCGCCTCGCGATTCCCGCCCCCGAGGGAGCCAAGACGCTCGCCGAGGCGCTGCGGCGCTTGGACTCGTCCGGCCTCGAACTGGTCGACATCGCCCTGCGGCGTCCCTCGCTCGACGACGTCTTCCTCCAGCTCACCGGCCACCTCGCCGTCGCGGAAACCGGAGAAGTCGGATGACCGCCGGGGCCTGGCTGACCGACACGCGCGCCACCCCGATCCGTGCGCAGCAGTGGTGGGTGCTGACCACGCGGCTGGTGACGCCGTCGATCAAGACCGGCGAAGTGCTCAGCTCCATCGTCGCGCCCGCCGCCTTCACGGCCAGCTTCTACATTCCGCTCAAGACGGTGATGACCGTCATCGGCACCGGATTCAGCAGCTACGCGCAGTTCATGATGCCCATCGTCATACTGCAAGCCTGCGCGTTCACCGCCATCGGCGCGGCCTTCCGTTCGGCCACCGACGCCGTCTCCGGGCTCGACCGGCGCTTCGGCTCGATGCCGATCGGTCCGCTGGTGCCGATGGCGGCGCGCATGTCGGGCAACGTGTTCCGGCTGCTCATCGCGATCGCCGCGGCGCTGGTGTGCGGGCACGTGATCGGCTTCCGCTTCTGCCTCGATGCCTGGCACACGCTCGGGTTCCTGGCCTTCTCGCTGCTCATCGGCGTCGTGTTCACGCTGGGCGCCGATGTCATCGGGACGGCGGCCAAGAGTCCGGAGGCGACGACGCAGGCGCTGGTGTTGCCGCCGTTGATCCTCGGCATGCTGTCCACCGGGTTGGCTCCCGCGTCCCAATTCCCCGAGTGGATCCAACCTTTCGTGCGCAACCAGCCGGTCTCGCAGTTCGTCATCGCGCTGCGCGCGCTCGCGGGGGACACGAAAGCCAATGCGGGCGAGGTGACCTGGGCGCTGATGGGTCCGCCGCTGCTGTGGGCGGGGGCGATCGTCGTCATCTGCCTGCCGCTCGCGCTGCGGCTCAGCAAGAGGAGGGCGTGATGGTACTGACAACGGAACGCGGGACGCTCGCGCACGGCGAGACCTCGCCCGTCTCGCTGCTGCGGCACACCGCGATTCAGACGCAACGCCTGCTCCTGCGCTGGTCGCGCAATCCGGTGGCGCTGCTGGAAACCCTGATCATCCCGTGCCTGCTGCTGCTGATGCTCGACATCGTCATCGGCGGGCAGATCCAGAAGTTCTCCGGCACCGACGCGCTGTACGGTTCGGTGCCGATGGTGGCCGTCGTCGGCGCGCTGAGCGGTGCGGTGGCCAGCGGCGTGATGCTCGGGCGGGAACGTGACGCGGGCCTGCTCGCCCGTTTCTGGGTGCTGCCGGTGCACCGCTCCTCGGGGTTGATCTCGCGCATTCTCGCCGAGGGCTGCCGGATCCTGCTCGGCACGCTGGTGGTGATCGTCGTCGGCCATCTGCTGGGCTTCCGCTTCCAGCAGGGGCTCGTGCCCGCGCTGCTGTTCGTCTTCATTCCGGTGCTGTTCGGGCTGGCGTTCGCGACCATGGTCACCGCCATCGCGGTGTTCACCGCGAAAGCGACGCTGGTGGAGAGCATTACGATCCTGACCTCGCTGCTCATGTTCTTCAGCACCGGCTTCGTCCCGCTGATCGCCTTCCCCCAGTGGATTCAGCCGGTGGTCCGCAACCAACCCATGTCGGCCGCGGTGGACAGCATGAAGGCCCTCTCCCTCGGCGGCCCCCTCGCCCGCCCCCTCACCCTCACCTTCCTCTGGTCTCTCGGCGCCATCATCGTCTTCGCCGTCCCCGCCGTGATCGGCTACCGCCGAGCCAGCCGCCGGTAGCTCCCACACACCGTTCATACGCCTCACATAGGCACCGGCTATGTGAGGCGTGTGGTGGTTGTGTGGGAGCTAGGGGAGTCCGGCGCGGTGGCGCAGGATGGCTGCGGTGGCGTCGTCGGCGGGGAGGAAGGCCTCCAGGTGCAGCTCGGAGAGCGTGACGTCGACGGCGGTGGCGAAGGACGTGATGGTGGTGATGAGCCGCAGTTCGCCTTCCTCGCTGCGCAGTCGCAGCGGGACGGCGAAGCCGAGGTGGTCGGGGCCGGGTTCGGCTTCCGGTAGATAGCCCTCCAGCTCGGCAATGAAGGTGTCCAGCTCGGGATCGGGGCTGCGCAGGGCACGCCCGCGCAGGGATTCGGTCACGTGCCTGCCCCACTCGGGCAGGTTGAGCACACGGCGGGCGAGGCCTTCGGGGTGCAGCGCGAGACGCAGCACGTTGACGGGTGGCGCGAGCAGTTCCGGCGCGGCGCCTTCGGTGAGCAACTCGAAGGCGGCGTTGGCGGCGACGAGCACGCCGTACGGACGGACCACGACCGCCGGATACGGCAGGTGGCCTTCGAGTATGCGGTCGAGCGCCTTCCGTACCGGTGCCAATTCCGGTGTGTCCAAACGTGATTCGGCGAAGACCGGCGCGTAACCCGCGGCCAGCAGCAGACCGTTGCGCTCGCGCAGCGAAAGCTCGAGCGACTCGGCGAGACGCACCACCATGGTGCGGCCCGGGCGGGAACGGCCTTGCTCGAGGAAGCTGAGGTAGCGCTGGGTGGTGTCGGCCCGGATGGCCAGATCCAGCTGGCTCACCCGGCGTAGGGTCCGCCATCGCTTTAGCTGGTGAGCGAACGCGCCGGGCTGCGGGGCTTTCGTTGGCTGCGCCACCGGAACCCCGAGCGCCGGGGGCCGGGGTGGCTTCGCCGCTGGGCGCTCGGGTGGCTGCACCACGGTGGTCATTCGTCCTTGATATCGGACCCGCCGAGGCCGCGCCATACCCTGCGGGGAATCGCCACGGGACCGCGCGCTCACCAGACTCGGCTCCCATGAGCACCCACGATGACAAAGAACTGACCCGCTTCGCCGAACGCTACGTAGCACTCTGGAACGAACCCGACCCCGCAGTGCGCCGCGCGGCTATCGGTGAATTCTGGGCCGTCGACGGCGCCCAGATACTGGTCGATCCGCCCGAACCGGTCCGCGCCGCCGCGACCGACCTGGCCGTCCCGATCCCGTCGTTCGAGGTGCGCGGCCGCGAAGCTCTGGACCGCAGGGTGAGCCGCGCCTACGAGATGTTCATCGCCCCTGGCGAACACGTCTTCGCACCCCACGGCCACCCTGTCCGCCTCACCCCGAACCTCGTCGGCCTCGGTTGGGCAATGGTGACCCGCGCCGACGGCACCGTGCAAGGCGGCGGCTACGAAGTGATCGCCCTCGACGAGGAGGGCCGAATCCGCCTGGACCACCAATACATCGGCCTCGACTGAGACCGATCAGGCTTCGAAGAACAGGAGGTTGCCCGCGGCGTCGCGCTTGCCGAGGTCGGCTTCGATGGCGGTGGCCAGTTCGGTGGTGGTCGACCACGTGCGTGGGGGATCGCCGTCGAGGTTGCCGATGGTGAGCCAGGTGTCGGTGCCGCGGTAGCGGACCAGTCCTTTGCCCGAGTCGTCGACGGTGACATCGAGATCGCCGGACACCGTCCCTTCCTCCTCGGTCATGACGGCGGCCTTGTCGGAGATCTCGATGACGTCGATTATCTGAACCCTCCTTGGCGGACGCAGTCGTCGATCGCGGTGCGCAACGCGGACTGTTCGGCAGGATCAATGGTCAGACCGTATTTTACTTTGACCGTGAGGTAGCGCTCGATATAGCCACACCGGAAAGTTCCCGGCGGCAGGTAGTTCGCGGCGTCCTGATCACCCTTCGACCTGTTGGCCGTCGGGTCCGAGGCTTCGAGGTTGACGGCGTCGTTGGCGATGCGGCGGCGAGTGTCCTCGTCCAGCGCGGCGGCGCCGGACCGCCAGGCCTCGGCCAGCGCGACGATGTGCTCGGCGTCGACGCCCGAGGGGTCGGTGATCCACTTGTACTCTTTGAGCTGCCCGCTCTTGCGGTCGAGGACTCCGTATTCGTCGCGCCAGCCGCCGTCGGGTCCGACCGTGAGCGCGCAGGTCTTCGGATCGAGCCGGACCGTGCCGACGGCGTCGCGCAGCAGCATCACTTCCCGGGTGGTGCAGCGACTGTACTGCGCGAAGTCGGCGCCGAAACCGTGCTCGGGCTTGTTCGGATCCCAATGCGGGAACTTCTCGCGGCTGTATCCGGTCATCGGGGCTTCCTGCGCCACAGCCAGTTTCGCGAGCAGGTCACGAACGTCCTTGGCGGTGGCGGAGGTTTGGCCGGGTGCGGCGGCGGGCGGCTGACTGTCGCCGTCGGTCCACTTGTCGAGGACCGTGATGGCGAGGGTCAGCAAGAGCGTGAAGACGATCGGCGCGACAACGGCGACGACTTTGCGGGACGAACTCCACTTCACAGCGATCCCCCGTCGAACGGGGCCGATGTGGCGCTACCGGCCAACGGGCACAAGAGGAACGACTGCCGGGCCGTGAGCTTCATCGAGTTGCTTCCTAACGCCTACCTCGTCCAATTATCGCGGGCGCCAAGGTACCTGTCTCGACTATGTCGGAATGCCAACGCCGCGTATGAGGTTCGGCACACCGGAAACGCTGGACCACCCCTGAGCCGCCGTGCCGGCGCCGGCCCAGGGGTGGCGAGCCACGAACGATGAAGTAGATACTCCGCGGCGGCTTGGCAACCTCCATTGGAAGCTCGCAATTGCCAGTACGTTTGGGAGGGATGTCCACGTACCTACTGCGTTGCTACGGAAAACAACGGGTGGTCGGCGTCTTCGAGCACACGACGTGGGGCGAGCCGGTGTCCCGTGTTGTGGCGAGCGTCACCGGACATCCGGGCTCGGTGCGGGTTTCGGTTCAGTCCTCGTCCGGCTCGGCGTCCGCGGGCTGCGCCATCGGCGGAACTCCCGTGTCAAGGAACCGGATCAGTCGTTCGATGCGCGTGGTGTGGTCGACGCAGCGCTCCAGATGGTTCCCGAGCAGGGCGAGGTCGATGGCCGCGCCGGCGGGTTGCGCGCGCTCCGGATCGGTCAGCGCCGCGTGCAGCCTGCCCCGCAGTTCGGCGAGTGTGGCGTTGACCGGTTCGGCGTCGGCGGACTGGTGGGCGGTGGCGACGGCCTCGCCCGCGAGTGCGGTGCGGTGCGCCGCGAACTTGCCGAGCTCGGCGAGTACGTCCAGGATTGGTTGCGGCGCAACGTGGTTCGGATGGCTCCGGTACACTTGATCGGCGACACGGCTGGTCAGCCAGCCGATACGGGACAGCTCGTTGGCGATCTGGATCGCCGTCACCACGTGCCGCAGATCCCTTGCCACCGGCGCCTGCAACGCGAGCAGCACCACCGTCCGTGCCTCGCACGCGCCGAACATCTTCTGTAGCTGCTCGTCGAGGGCGAAGACCTCGTAGGTGGCGGTGAGGTCGGCGCTGGCGAGAGCGTCGTTTACTCGCTCCACAGCGTCGTGGGCGAGTCGGCACATCAGCGTCAGATCATTGGTCAACGCGTTGAGCTCGTGGGTGAACTGGGTCCGCACCGGCAAATTCTCGCTTATGGTGGGGCGCGCGGGGAAACGATTCGCGCTGCCCGCCAACGGGTTATCGGCTCCATCGGTGGATGCCATCCGCGAAACCGGCGCTGCACAGGGCAAATAGCCGTTGAGCATAATTCGACGGAATGGAACGCGTGGCATCGCGAATGGCGTCAGTTCCTGAGCCGTTGGCCACTCCTTCGCGTAGGTCGAAGGGGAGAGGGTGAGTGACGGGGTTCGAACCCGCGACCTCCTGGACCACAACCAGGCGCTCTGACCAGCTGAGCTACACCCACCGCGCACGGCTTCCGCGTGTGGCCACGGTAGCGACCAAGCGCCATGACCCGCCAGCGATTTTCGCCGCGCCGCACCTCGCCGCGCAGTGTTACGGTCGGCGTATGCCGAAGAAGGACGATGTGCAACACCGTCTGGTGACCACCTTCCAGCGCCTGGTCGGAAACCCCCTCCTGCGCAGACTGCCCAACCAGCAACTGCTCGAGACGACCGGCCGGGTGAGCGGCGAACCGCGCATCACCCCGATCGGCGGCCGCCGGGTCGGCGACAGCTTCTGGCTGGTCTCGGAGTTCGGCGAGCGCTCCCAGTACATCCGGAACATCAAGGCGAACAACCGGGTTCGCGTCCGCCTGCACGGCCGCTGGCACGCCGGCACCGCCCACCTGCTCCCGGAGGACGACGCCCGCGCGCCTGCGCGAACTGCCGCGCGCCAACAGCGCCGCGGTCCGGCTCGTCGGCACCGACCTGCTGACCGTCCGCGTCGACCTGGACTGAGGCGTGCCCGACTACATCCGCTGGTTGCGGGCGCGGGTCGGCCACGACCACATCCAGTTGGCGTACGCCGCCGCGTGCGTGGTGACCGACGGACGCGTGCTCATGCACCGTCGCAGCGACGACGGCCAGTGGGGGTTGCCCGGCGGCGCCATCGAACTCGGTGAGTCGGCCGCGGCCGCCGTAGTGCGCGAGGTCGCCGAGGAGACCGGTGTGCGGGTGGAAATCGAAGCGCTGCAAGGCGTCTACACCGCGTACCGGCACGTCTACCCGAACGGCGATGTGGTGCAGCCGATCACCGTGTTCTTCCGGTGCGCGCCGGTCGGCGGACGACTCGGCGGCGACGCGGAATCGCTCGAGGTGCGCTACTTCGATCTGGACGCCACCCCCGAGCTGACCAACCCGGTCTACCTGGACGCGCTCGACGACCTGCGTGCCGGGCGGCTCGGCGTCTACCGCTGACCGCCGGCCCGGCGTCGGCTAGGCGGGCTGTTTCTCCAGCACCTCGACGAGCCGCCAGGTCACCGACGACGCGTCGGCGGGTGGGTGGTCGACGGATGTCTGCTCGATGCGCAGCCGGTAGTGGTTGCCGGGCTGAAACTCGAATCCCTCGATCGAACCGTAGAACAACTCCCACGGTCCGTTCTGGTCGCGGCGGATCTGTAGGCACTCCATCGGCGCGACTCCGGTGCACCGCATGGTCCTCGGCGCGACCTCGATAACGAAGGTTCCGGGGATCTGCACGGATTCGCTGGTGGTGGTCGTGGCGAGGAGTGTCGGGCCCTCCGGCACGGTCGTGCACGCGGCAAGCAGCGGAACGAGCAGGATGCCCGTGGCGACGGCCTCGCGGAGTCGTTGCTGCATCCCCCCGATGATACCGATCCGGGTGCGCGGAAATAGCTGGGACGATGGAGGGCATGATCCGTGCGTTGACAACCCGCTGGACCGTGTTCGCCCCCCTCCTCGCCGCGCTCGCCTTGGTCGCCACTTGGGGACGAAGTATGCCGACAGCGGGGGTGATCATCGTCGCGGTGTTTCTCGCGAGCGCGGTGCTCGCCGCGGTTCAGCACGCCGAGATCGTCGCGCACCGGGTGGGGGAGCCGTTCGGATCGCTTGTCCTCGCGGTCGCGGTGACCGTGATCGAGGTGGCGCTCATCGTGACGCTGATGATCTCCGGCGGCGAGAAGTCCGCGACCCTGGCCCGCGACACCGTCTTCGCCGCGGTGATGATCACCTGCAACGGCATCTTCGGTCTCGCGCTGCTGGTCGGCGCGCTGCGCAGACGCCTCGCGGTCTTCAACGCGGAGGGCACGGGCGCGGCGCTGGCCACGGTGGCGACGCTGGCCACGCTGAGCCTGGTGCTGCCGACCTTCACCTCGAGCGTGCCCGGCCCCGAGTTCTCGCCCGCGCAGCTCGCCTTCGCCGCCGTCGCGTCGCTCGCGCTGTACGGCCTGTTCGTGATGGTGCAGACGGTGCGCCACCGCGACGACTTCCTTCCGGTGGAGGGCGACGGCGTGGTCACCGACGACGACACGACCGTCGAGCGGCCCTCCGTCCGCGCGACGCTCACCAGCCTCGGACTGCTGGTCGTCGCGCTGGTCGGCGTGGTCGGTCTGGCGAAGGTGGTCTCGCCCGCCATCGAATCGGCGGTGGCCTACGCGGGCATGCCGCCCGCCGCGGTGGGCGTGGCGATCGCGCTGCTCGTGCTGCTTCCCGAGACGCTGGCCGCGGTGCGGGCCGCGCGCCGCGATCAGGTGCAGATCAGTCTGAACCTGGCGCTGGGTTCGGCGATGGCGAGCATCGGGTTGACCATCCCGGCGATCGCTGTGGCAACTATCTGGCTACAGGGTCCGCTGGTGCTCGGGCTGGGTGCGACGCAGATGGTTCTGCTGGCGCTGACGGTTGTCGTCGGTGTGCTGACCGTGGTTCCCGGCCGGGCGACGCTACTGCAAGGCGGCGTCCATCTGGCTCTGTTCTCGGCTTTTGTGTTCCTCGCCGCTAGTCCGTAGGCATGGTGATGTGTCTCACGAATAACAGGAAGCGTTCGCACGAACGGCTCGGGAGTGGTCAGGGTCACACCACCTCAATTTTGTTGTGACGCAGAGTACCGATTAGCTTGACGGATGTTGGCATTGACGCCGGATTCGGAGAGCGCCATGAATTTCGACATCTCCCGTGCGGAAAGCGCGGCATGCGGGTCTCGTCTATGACGCCGGAATTGTCCACGGCCACCCGGGAATCCGCGACCGCGATCCTCCGCAAGAATTTCTCGGACACGGTGGTGTCGTCGTTGCGGACTTTCGGTCGTGCGGTGGGTATCGCGCAGGAGTCGGTGGTCGGGGCGGTCGGTGACCTCGCGCGTCGGGAGTTTCAGTGGCGTGAGGCGGTGTTGCAGGCGTGGCGGTTGATCACGGTGACGACGGTGCCCGCGATCTTGATGGCGATTCCGTTCGGGGTGATCGTGTCGATCCAGGTGGGCAACCTGATCCACACGTTGGGTGCGGATTCGTTGTTGGGTGCCACCGGTGGTCTCGGGGTGATCAAGCAGGGTGCGCCGATGGCGACCGGGTTCCTGTTGGGTGGTGCGGGGGCGGCGGCGATCGCGGCGGATTTGGGGGCGCGCACGATTCGGGAGGAGATCGATGCGTTGCACACGATGGGGATCTCGCCGATTCATCGGTTGGTGATTCCGCGGATGGTGGCGATGTTGATGGTGGCGCCGTTGTTGAACGTGTTGATCATCTTCGTCGGGGTGCTCGCCGGGTATGCGGTGGCGATCGGTGGGCAGGGGGTGACGCCTGGGTCGTATTGGGCGACGTTCGGGTCGTTCACGACGACGGCGGATGTGTGGGTGTCGTTGGTGAAGGCGTTGATCTTCGGGTTTTTGGTGGTGGTCATCGCGTGTCAGCGGGGGTTGGAGGCCAAGGGTGGTCCGCGGGGTGTTGCTGATGCGGTGAACGCGGCGGTGGTGTTGTCGGTGGTGTCGATCGTGTGTGTGAATCTGTTGTTGACGCAGGTGACCGCGATGTTCCTCCCCACGAGGCTCGCGTAATGGCCGTCTCCTCCTACGTCCCCAAGGGATTCGCTCCCGTCGCGCGCTACTTCCGTCGCGGCAGCCGTGTGGTTCGCGCGATCGACTCGCTCGGCTTCGTCACGGTGTTCGTCTGGCAAGTGCTCTCGGCGATTCCGCTGACGCTGCGCCGCTACCGCGCCGAGACCATGCGCGCCATCACCAACATGACCTGGGGTCGCGGCTCCATCGTGGTCGGCGGCGGCACGGTGCCGATGATGATCGTGCTCGGCCTGGTGATGGGCGCTTCGGTCGGCGTCGAATCCTTCGCCACCTTGGACATGCTCGGCATGGGTCCGGTAACCGGCATCGTCTCGGCCTACGCGACCACCCGCGAGCTGGCCCCGATCGCGGCCGCCGTCGGTTTCGCCGCGCAGGCGGGTTGCCGCATCACCGCCGAGATCGGCTCCATGCGCATCTCCGAGGAGATCGACGCGATCGAATCGCTCGGGCTTCGCTCGGTGCCGTTCGTGGTGACGACTCGCGTCATCGCGGGCGCGCTGGCCATCGTGCCGACGTTCCTGATCGCGTTGATCCTGTCCTACCTCGCCTGCCACGGCCTCATCACGCTGGTGCACGGCCAATCCGCGGGCGTCTACGACCACTACTTCTTCCAGTTCGTGTCCGGATTCGACGTGATCGCCGCGGTGATCAAGGTCGCGATCTTCGGCACCGTGGTGATTCTCGTGCACAGCTACTACGGCTTCTTCGCGACCGGCGGCCCCGAGGGCGTCGGCATCGCGTCGGGCCGCGCGGTGCGCACCAGTTTCGTGGCGATCATCGCCATCGACATGGTGTTGTCCATCGTGCTGTGGGGATTCAACACGGCGATCAGCTTTACGGGGTGAACATTGCCTGCCTACGGTCTGCCCGGCGTCGCCGCGGACAAGAAACGTTCGCGCACGGTCGGATTGGTGATCGTCGCGCTGATCGCGGTTGTCGCGCTGACCACCGCGCTCTACCGCGACCTGCGCTCCGAAGACGGTCTGCGCATCGCGCTGCACACCGAACAGATCGGTGACGGTGTCACCGAGGGCACCCAGGTGCGCCTGGACGGTGTGCTGGTCGGCGAGGTGGACCGGATCGCACCCGCCGCGCGCGGCACCCAGCGAATCACGCTGCGGCTGGACGACTCCCGGCTGCACGGCATCGACGACTCGCTGCTGGTGGACTACGCGCCCGCCAACCTTTTCGGTATCAGCGAACTCGAACTGCGCCGCGGCCCGGGCGGTTCGCCGCTGCGCCAGGACACCGAGATCGACCTGACCGGCCCGCGCGCCGCCGCCGTCTACGACGCAACGATGGGCAGCATCCTGCGCAGCCTCTCGCAGGTGGGCGCGTCGGTCTTCAGCCCGCAGCTGGCGACCGTCATCGCGCAGGTCTCAGCGGACTTCAAGGCGTTCACGCCGCTGGTGCAGGCGCTGATCACGGTGGCGCGCACCATCGCCGACAACCAGACGATGCCCGCGTCGGAACTGCTCGGCAGACTCGGTCCGGCCTTCGACGGCGGCGGTGACTTCGCGGGCGCGACCATCCAGATCCTGGACCAGATCCACGACATCCGGATCGTGCAGACCGACAAGGACCGCTACGACGTGGGCGTCGCCGCCCTCACCGGTCAGATCCTGCCCGGCCTCGCCACCACGGTCAGCACCGCGGGCGGACAACTCGCGGAGGCCACCGACATGCTGGCGCCGCTGCTGAGCGTGCTCGCCAAGATGGTGCCGCGTCCGCAGCAGTCGGCGGCCGAATTGCGCCTGCTGCTGGAGCGTTTGCGCGCGGCGATGCCGGATTCGCCCGAGGGGCCGGTGCTGAATCTGGAGGTCGACCTGCAGGGCGTGCCGGGTATCGCGGTGCCGCTGCTCGGCCAGGGAGGTATTCGATGACAGTGCGCGGCGCGGCATGGCGCCTCGGTCTGTTCGCCGCGGTGATGGCGGTGGTGCTCGCGCTGGTGCTCACCGCGATCAAGCGGCCGGTGTCCGGTGACACTCAGGCGCACGACGCGCTGTTCACCGACGCCAACGGCCTGAAGGTCGGCGACGACGTGCGCATGTACGGCGTGCAGGTGGGCAAGGTCGAGAAGATCTCGCTCGACGGGGTGAAGGCGAAGGTCCACCTCACCGTCGAGACGGCGACGCCGATCTACGACAACAGCACGCTGGCCATTCGGTACCAGAACCTGACCGGTCAGCGGTACATCGATCTACAGCAGCAGCCGAATCCCGGTGTGCGCCTACCCGCCAACGCCGTGATCGGCACCGACATGACGGTGCCATCGTTCGACGTGACGAGCCTGTTCAACGGTCTGAAGCCGGTGCTCGCGACGCTGTCGCCGGAAGCGGTCAACCAGTTCACCGAGAGCATGCTCGCGGTGATCGAGGGCGACGGCACCGGCATCGGCCCTGCCATGCAGGCCATCGGCCAGCTCAGCCAGTACGTGGGCGATCGCCAGCAGGTGATAGGTCAGCTGGTGAAGAACATGTCCGACATCGCCGACCGGGTCGGCGGACGCGTGCACTACCTGGTGCCGCTGCTTGCTCGGCTCAGCGACGTCTTCCAATCCCTCCAGGCCGATATCGGCGGACTCGCCGATTTCGCGATGTCCGCGCCCGCGGTGCTCGGTCCGCTCGACCGGCTGCTCGCGACACTCGGCCTCGACCCGCACAGCGGCCAGGACATCGACGCGATGATCCGCGGCCTGTTCCCCGATCCGCAGCAGGCGGTCGAGGTCTTCGGCAGGCTGCCCGGCCTGCTCCAGTCGGTGGACAACGCGCTGCCGCGCACCGTCGCGGGCTGGCAGCCGGAGTGCAGCAAGGGCGCCGCCGAGCTGCCCGCGCCGGTACGCGTCCTCGTCGCAGGACAGAAGGTGGCGATATGCCAGGCGTGATTTCCCGCTGGTTCGGCGACCGGCCGATCCTGGACGATGCGGCCAAGCGGCGCAAGGAGATTCGCTTCGGCATCTTCGGTGTGGTGCTCGTCGTGCTCGGCATGGCCGCCGCGGCGGTGCTGTACGCGGTGCCGTTCGGCAAGACCACCTACACCGCCGAACTGTCCGAGGCACAGTCGGTGAAGGAAGGCGACGACGTGCGCCTGGCCGGTGTCTCGGTGGGGTCGGTGGAATCGCTGGAGCTGAAGCCGGATCGGGTTGTCATGAAGTTCACCGTGAAATCCGATGTGTTCCTCGGTGACAAGACCTCGCTCGACATTCGCATGCTCACCGTGGTCGGCGGGCACTACGTGGCGCTGTTCCCCGCCGGTGACGCGCCGCTCGGCGACAAGCCGATCCCGGCGGATCGAGTTCGCCTGCCCTACAGCCTGATCCAGACCTTCCAGGACGCGACGACACCGCTGAACGAACTGGACGGCGACACGCTGCGGCGCAATCTCGCCGCGCTGGACGAGTCGCTCACCTCGGCGCCGGAGACGCTGCGCACCACCCTGGACACCGTCGGCGGCTACATCGACGCCATCGACCGCCAGCGCGCGCAGGTCTCCAATGCCATTGCGGTGGCGGACGAATACGTGACCATGTACGACGGCGCGAAGACCGATCTGGGCAGGCTGATGGACAACGTCAACCTGCTGGAGACCGTGCTGATCGACAAGCGCGCGGAGCTGCGCGAGGCCGTCGCACTGCTGAACAGCGTGGTGCAGCGGCTCGCCGCACTCACGCCCGCGTGGGAGTCGACGTTGAAGCCGAGAGCGCAGCAGCTGTCCGACGCCCTGCCGCGACTGGAAGAGATGGGCGGCAAGCTCGAACCGATGATCGCGAGCACCCAGCAGCTGAGCGAGAAGCTGCGGTCGCTGGTGATTCCCGAGGAGGGCGTGGTTCTGGACCGCTCGGGTGAAACCGTGCCCGCGCCGGCGGGTCTGGATCTGTCGTCGGTGTGCGTTCCGGTGCCGGGGAAGGAGTGCTGATGCTGAAGAAGCTCCTCGGCACCCAGGCGTTCATGTCGATCGCGGGAGCCGTGGTCATCGCGTTGCTCGCGGTGGTCGGTTACGTCGTCCTCTTCGATCCGCTGAAGAGCACCGAATCCTATTGCGCGATCATGCCCGACAGCATCGGCCTGTACGAGGGCAACCAGGTGACCATGCGCGGCATCACGGTCGGCAGCGTGACCTCGGTGCG
This sequence comes from Nocardia amikacinitolerans, assembly GCF_900215415.1. Classification (NCBI taxonomy): domain Bacteria; kingdom Bacillati; phylum Actinomycetota; class Actinomycetes; order Mycobacteriales; family Nocardiaceae; genus Nocardia; species Nocardia amikacinitolerans. The sequence continues at coordinate 77,339 of NZ_OBEG01000003.1, forward strand.
CAACCAGGGCCCGAACGTGCGGGTCGACTTCGAGGTCGACGCCGACCATCCGGTGTACGCCGACGCCTCGGCCACCACGGTGTCCGACACCGTCGTCGCCGATCGGGAACTCGCGGTGCTGGCCAGCGGCACGAATCTGGAGCGCTGGAACAGTTCCCAGTGCATCACCAAGACGCTGACCCCGAAGAGCCTCACCGAGACGCTCACCGCGCTCGCGCAGCTTTCCGACCAGATCGTCGGACCCGATCCGTCCCAGCCGAATTCGCTGGCGAACGGCCTCGCTTCGCTGGACCGCGCCACCGCGGGGACCGGGCCGCAGATCAACGAGCTGATCCGCAAGCTGGGCTCGGCGCTGAAATCACCCGACGCCGACATCGGCCATCTGGCAGGCATTTTCGACGCGTTCGCCTCGGTTTCGCAGAAGGTCAATCAGTACTGGGGCGACCTGCAATCCATGCTCGTGCGCGTCGGACCGGTGCTGAATCAGGCAAGCGAGGACCTGCTGATCCCGGGCGCGCAGCTGTTCGACGGTCTCGCCGAGGTGCTGCCGATGCTCAACGACATCACCACCTCGTTCGGTGACGAGATCCTCACCCTGCTCGACCGCGCGGTGCCGATGCTGAAGCTGTTGCGCGCCAACGTCGGCTCGTTGCGCGAGATCGTGCTCACCACACCGGTGTTCGCGTCCGCGCTGCGCAGTGTCGCCGATCCGGAGACCGGCGCGGCGAGCCTGACCTACGCCCCGCCGAAGGTGGCGATTCCGCAGGGCAATGCCGAGGCGGTGTGCGCGGCGGTGAACGCGGTGGCGCCCGGCCGGTGCGCGGGCGCCGAGAACGGCATGGTGAACGTGGAATTGGTCCAGTTGGTACTGGGATTGGCGGGTGCCCGGTGAACGAACGGAGTGAGCGAATCATGTGCCAGCGCGCTTCGCGTATGCCGGAGCCGAGCGTCGGCGAGGCACAGGCATGAGTGCACAGGCGGCTCGGCTGGATCGAGGAACCGGGCGCGACCAGGCGGTCGGGCACACCGTGACGCTACGTCGGCGGCCGAAATACTTGCGACGCAGCGCAATAGCGGTTGCCATGGCAGCCTCGATCGCGCTCGGTGGCTGCGCCTTCGACCCGTCCTCGGTGCCGGTGCCCGGCACGTCGATCGCTGGGCCGAGTTACCGCGTACAGATCCAGTTCGCCAACGTGTTGAATCTCCCGGCCCGCGCGAAGGTCATCGCCAACGGCGCGCAGGTCGGCACGGTCGAGAAGGTCACCGTGGTGCCCGCCGCCGAGGCGCCGCAGGGACGCGGCGGCTACGTCGTCGTGGACACCGAGATCTCGAAATCGGTGCAGCTGCCCGCGAACACGATCGCCGAGCTGCGCCAGAACACTGTGCTCGGTGACATCCACATCGCGCTGACCACGCCGCCGGACGGCTTCGACAAGCTGCTCGAACCGGGCGGCACCATCGACATCGATCACACCAAACCTCCTGTGCAACTGGAGGACACGATGGCGGCGATGGCGTTCTTCGTGCAGGGCGGCGCGGTCGGGCAGTTGCAGGACATCGTCAATCGGTTCAACGCGGTGCTGCCGCGGGATCCGAAGGAGACCGCGCGCATCGCGGGTGTGATGGGCGCCGACGCCGCCGACCTGGCCGCCAACCTCGATCAGGTCGACAAGCTGCTCTACGGCCTCGCCAACAACGCCGAAGTGCTGCACAAGGTTCAGCCCGAGCTGGACAACATCCTCAGCGCGGCCTCGGTGGACCGGCTCGGCGCCGCCACGCAGTCCATCGACGGCGTGACCGAGATCTTCAGCGGTCTCGGCCCGGTCGGGCAGTCGCTGGGGTGGCTCGCGCCGCTGGTGCAGTCCGGTGACGCGGCGGCCAAGGCGTTCGTGCCGCTGGCCACCGGCGGGCCGCTGGACCTGCGCGATCCGTCGAACCTGGCCATGCTCGTCGCGCTGTTGCGGGACAAGATCATTCCCTTCGTCGAGCGCGGGCCGAAGGTGAACGTCACCGGTGTTCGGGTGGACGCGAGCCCCGTCGCGGAGCAGGAACAGGTCGACCGGATCGTTCAGACCCTGCGGATGATCGGAGCCGTCCGATGAAGATCGGTTCGCTTGCCTCGCTCGGCGGTATCGCCGCCATCATGATCCTCGGCGCGGCCTACCTGACCTTCGGTGTGGTGCGGGTCGATCCGTTCGCCGAGTACACGCACGCCACGATGGTGTTGAAGAACTCCGGCGGGCTCGGCGTCGGATCGCCGATCCTGTTGACCGGCATCGAGATCGGCGACGTCACGTGGGTGGACAGCACCGCGGCCGGCGTCGAGGTCGGGTTCCGGGTCGACGCGGAGCACAAGGTGCCCACCGCGAGCGTCGTCACCATCGAGCACCTTTCCGCGCTCGGTGAGCCCTACGTGCAGTTCGTGCCCAAAGCCGACGGCGGACCCTACCTGCGCGACGGGCAGCGCCTGGACACCGAGGACGTCCGGACGCCGCTGTCGATCGCCGAGGTGGCCCGGATGGTCACCAAGACCATGAACCAGCTGGACCCGGCGGTGGTCGGCTCGCTGGTGGAGACCATGAGCAAATCCATCACCGGCACCGAATCGGTGATGCCCGAACTGGCCAGGTCCGGCGACCTGCTCGCCTCGACCATCATGACAAGGGCGCCGAAGATCGCCGAGCTGCTCAACAGCTTCCAGTTGGCAGCCGCCGACATCGAATGGGCGGGTCCGGCCACTGCGGCGGGCGCGCCGGGCTTGGTGAAGTTCGGTCAGGCACTGGATGAACTCGTCGAGGCGGTCGGCCGCCTGGTCACCGCGCAGGGCAGCCCGGAGATGTACCTCGAGGGCAATGGCGTCGTGCCGTTCCTGGAGAAGTTGACGGCTTGGCTCCGCGAAGCGGGCCCCGAACTGAAGGCGCTCATCCCCGGCCTCCAGCCGCTCGCGGACGCCGCGGTCTCGTCCGCACCCCAGCTGGACCTGAGCACGTTGATCGGCCAAGCCCTGCACAGCACCGACGAGGACGCCGTCCAAATCCGCGTCGCCATCAAATAGACCCGGCGACCGAGACTTCGCAGACCTTCCACACCCTTCGCAGGGCCCGTGACCCCTGCGAAGCGTAGGGATGTGCTGCGAAGTCCGGGTTTCGTTGGGGTGCGGGCAGATTGGTAGCGAATGGCCTGTATGCCTGTCGAGCAGCGCGAACCTCGTTGCGGAGAGTCGATCTTCGAATCAGCGACCTTCGGGTAACCTGCCGGAGAAGCTCGACTACTCGTGACGGTGTTCTCTGTTCGGCAGTGAAGGCGGTGCGATAGTGGAATCCGGTGGTGGACCGTCGCCCTACGGCGATAACGATGGCCTGAACAACAACACTCGCGTCCTCACCATCGCGGCGGCCATCGCCGCGACGCTGGCGGTGGTGGTGGCGATCGGGCTCGTGTTGCGTTCGAACCAGGAGCCGGAGAACGGGCCGACACCGCCGACGCCCTCGTTCACCACCAAACCGACGGCCACCACCGCGCGCACCATGCCGATGGGCACCACCGCCCGGCCGCCGATCTCCGCCGCGCCGCAAACCGCGCGCAGGATCGGCGACGACTGCTCGGCGGGCGGCATCACCGCGCAGTGGGATCTGCGCGACGACCAGTGGACGTGCGTGCCGCAGGGCCAGGGCCACGAGCCGCACCGGATCGGCGACGACTGTTCGCACGACGGCATCACGGCCCAGTGGCGCCGAGATCCCGACGGCCAGTGGATCTGCGTGCCACCAGAGCACATTCGCGAAGACCACCAGGTCGGCGACGATTGTTCGCACGAGGGCATCACGGCCCAGTGGGGTCTCACACCGGACGGCCGATGGATCTGCGTGCCGCAGGTCGTGCCCGCACCGCCCGCCCTGCCCGCGCAACCTGCCGCACCCGCACCGCCTGTCGGACCTGCACCTCCGCCCGCACCTGCCCCGGCCGTCGTACCGGGACCGCCTGCACCGCCCGCCGCGCCCGCACCGCCGGCGGTACCCCCGCCGCCGATCGTGCCGCAACTGTTCCCGTTGCCGGTCCCGCCGATTCCGCCGGGGCTGCCCGCCGGTCGGTGAGTCGTTGGGTGTTCCGGCTGGTCGTGTCCGTGCCGCCGATCGTCCCGCAACTGTTCCCGTTGCCGGTCCCGCCGATTCCGCCGGGGCTGCCCGCCGGTCGGTGAGTGCTGCGGCTGGAATCGCCGTTCCGCGCCCACCACCGGCACGTCGTCGCCGACACCACGCTCGGCGGCGTCGAGCTGTCCGCAGGTGCGCACCTGCTGCTGCTCTGGGGCGCCGCCAACCGCGACCCGGCGATCTTCCCCGCAGCCGACCGGCTCCGCCTGGATCGCGCGGTCCAACGCGCGTCACCTCGCGTTCGGCAAAGGCGTCCACTTCTGCGTCGGCGCCGCGTTGGCGAGGTTGGAGGCGCGGGTCGCCATCGAAGCGCTGCTCGCGGCTACCGACTCGTTCGAGTTGGCACCGGAACCCGGTGCGGCCCAATGGGTTCCGAGCATCTTCGTACGACGGCACGCGCGCCTGGAACTAGTCCTCCACTGAGTTCAGTGCGGGTGCTGGGCGGCGTAGCGAGCCCGCTCCAGCTCACGCTTGCGCGCCCGCTCCGGATTCTCCAGATCGGCGGGCAGCCCGTGCTTGGCCAGCCGGTGCGCGCGATTCATCGGCATGAAGGCCGCGGTGTAGAACAGCGCGAGCAGCACGGCGAGCAGCACCATCGATCCGCGCAGCCACAATGCGCCTGGAAAGAACATGAAGACCGCGAACAGCGGTGTGAACGGCACCAGGCCGCGCACCAGATGCCGTGCGACGGCGTACTTTCCGGTCAGGTCCTCGCGCACCCAGTCGTGCAGCGAATCGGGCAGTCTGCGCCCGAAGGCGTAGCCGATCCACTCGATGGGATTGGGGCGGCGACGGGCGCGGGTCATGCGTCGACTCCTGACATTGCGTGCGATTCGGCGAGCATCGAGCGGCGGGCGGCGTCGTTGACCCTGGTCAGCACGTCGCGCAATTCCTCGAGGTCGGCGAGGGTGACGCCGAGGCGCTGCACCACCGCGGGCGGGATGCGCTCGGCTTGCGCGCGCAGGGCGGCGCCCGCCTCGGTCAGGTCGATCACCAGGTTGCGTTCGTCCCGCGGGTCGCGGCCCCTGCTGATCAGTCCGGCCGACTCCAGGCGCTTGAGCAGCGGCGAGAGGGTCGGGGAATCGAGCTGGATGGCCTCGGCGATCTCCTTCACCGACATCGGCGCCTCGCCCCACAGCGCCAGCATCACCAAGTACTGCGGATGGGTGAGGCCGAGCGGTTCGAGCAGCGGGCGGTAGACGGCGAGCACCGCGCGATTGGCCACGGCCAGCGCGAAGCACACCTGCCGGTCCAGGCGCAGCGGATCCTCGATCTCGGTGTCCACGGTTCCTCCTCGGGTCCCGGCTAGGTTAACGCACAAATAGTTAGTGCGTGAAGTAAATGTGGGCGACGCCATGCGAGCGCTGGTCACGGCCTCGACCCACCTGCGCCATTACTGTCGGGGCATGTACGACGTCGCCGCGCGCGAGCGCATTCACGAACTAGACGCCGTCCGCGGGTTCGCGCTGTGCGGAATCCTGGTGGTCAACATCTGGCAGATCACCGACATGACGGCCACCGTGCCCTCCGGTGCGGCCATGGACCCGGTCCGGCATGTGCTCTCGGTGGTGGTCGAAGAGCGCTTCTTCCCGATCTTCTCGTTCCTGTTCGGCCTGAGCTTCGCGATGTTCCTGGACGGAGCCGCCGAGCGGACCGATCGCCTGCGAGTTGTGCTGGCGCGCAGGCTGATCGCGCTCAGCATGCTCGGACTCGTGCACCAGATCTTCCAGCCGGGCGAGGCGCTGCTTCCGTACGCCGTCGTGGGACTGGTGATCCTGCTGCCCGCTTCCGCGTTGCCGTCGTGGCTCGTTCTGGTCGCGGGCCTGGTGGGCACTTTGGGTGTCGCGCTCACTCTCGGCGGCGGGTTGGCCTTGGTGCCCGGTCTCTTCCTGCTCGGCTTGGCGGCCGAACGTTTCGGCCTCGTCGACATTCTGCGCGGGCACGTCTGGCCGATCGCGGCCGTCTTCGTGCTCGCGCTGCCCGCCGCCATCGCGACCGCGGTATGGCAGTGGCGCACACCGTATCTGGAGTTGTGGACCAGCTCGATCGAACCGATCGCGGGTCTGCTCGGCGCGATCGCCTATTCGACCGGACTGCTGCTCGTGCTGCGCACCGGATTCGGTGAGGTGGTCGCCGAAGTGCTCGAGCCGATGGGTCGAATGGCGTTGACGAACTACGTGTCCGCGACGGCACTGATCCTGCTCGCGGAAGGGCGCCTGCATCTCGGCGGCACCACCCGCTATCCCGCACTGCTCGGCTTGGCCGCGGCGATCCTCCTGTTCCAGGCTTTCGTCAGTTACCTCTGGATGTCCTGGCTTCGGTACGGACCGCTGGAGTGGGTGTGGCGGTGCGTCACCTGGTGGCGCATTGTTCCCATCCGTAAGCCGGAGCCGGAAGGTATCGCCTCGATCGGCCTGCCCCGCAGGTGACTTCGGTATTCAGGCGAGCGCGACCGGGAGCAGGAGCGGCCCGCGGTGCCGGAAACCGCAGCGCCACGGTATTTCCGGTGCGGGCGTCGTCAGCGTCGTCTCGGGCCACCTGGTGAAGAACTGCTGAATTACGGCCCCCGTGACGCTGTGCACGAGCGCGGTGCCGAGACAGGAGTGCGCGCCGTGGCCGAGACCCAACTGGGCATTGCGGACGCGGGCCGGGTCGAACCGGTCGGGCCGATCGAACGCCGCCGGATCCCGATTGGCGCCCGCGAGACACAGCAGTACGGTCTGCCCAGCCCGCACGGTGTAGTCCCCGATGTCCAGATCCGTTGTCGCGAAGCGCGGTCCGGCGAGCACCTGCGGTGAGATGTAGCGCAGCAGTTCGTCCACGGCGCGGCGTCGGTCGGTGGCCGCCAGAAAAGCCCTGCGGTGCGCGGGTTCGGCGATCAGCGTGAGCAGCGCGCCCGCGATCAGGTCGGCGAGCACCTCGTACCAGACGAACAGCAGATAGAACAGCACACCCGCGAGTTCGTCCGCGGTCGGCGAGCCGGTCTCGTTGCTCGCGGCCACCAGCCGCCCGACCGGGCTGTCGGCGCTCGCCGTTTCGATCGTGGCGTCGACGAACGCGCGCATGGCGGCGAGGGTGTCCCTGGCCCGTGGCGCCGACCCGTCGGGCGACAGCGTCGAATTCGCCCAGTCCAGTAGGGTTTCCCGTTCGGAATCGGCCAGTCCGAGCAGGTCGCCGAGCACTTCGGTGGGTAGCGGAACCGCGAGACGCGCGACCAGATCCACCTTCGGATCCGCCTCGGCGCCGCGTAGCAGTGATTCGACCAGATCGCCCGCGCGCTCGCCCCACCCGGTCAGGCGGCGCGGCACCAGCTCGGCGGTGATCAGGCGGCGCAGGCGGACATGAGCCTCGGCGTCGGCGACGAGCAGCGCGTTGAGCGGGGGTGGGACGGCGAATCCGGCATAGTCCACCGGCCCGGCCTTGGTAACGTCGGCGGTCAAGCGTTCGTCCGACAGCGCGGCGCGCACATCGGCATGCCTGGTCACCAGCCAGGCGGGCGGACCGTCGGGTGTGCGGATCCGGTGCACGCCGCCCTCGCGGCGCAGTGCGTCGAGCACCGGCCACGGATCCGCCGCGAAATCGGCATCGAAAATCTCTCGCATCCCAGCCCCCATCCGCTTGTCCGCCAATACTTCTCGGCACGCTCGGTGCGCACCAAAGTACTCCGCCCGCGGCACGCGCGCCGTGTGGGCTGGTGGAGGCGTTCCTCCGCGATTGCCCGGCAATGCGGCGCGGCACGCCAGCACGGCGGCGTGGCAGGGGCGGCCGCGCGGCGCGGCTGGACGGCGGCGGCACGACGGCAGCGCGGCAGCGCGGCAGCGCGGCAGAGCGGCAGCGCGGCAGCGCGGTACGGCAAGCCGGCGGCGCGCACGGCAGGACGGTGGCGCGGCGGGGCGGCGGCGCGGCAGGACGGTGGCGCGGCAGGACGGTGGAGCGGCGCGGCTGGACGGCGGCGCGGCGCGGCGCGGCTGGACGGCAGCGCGGCAGGGCGGCACGACAGGACCGGCAGCGCGGCAGAGCGGCAGCGCGGTACGGCAAGACGGCGGCGCGCACGGCAGGACAGCGGCGTGGCGGGGCAGGAGGGCAGGGCGGCGGCGCGGCACGACAGGACGGCAGCGCGGCAGTGCGGCAGCGCGGTACGACAGGACGGCGGCGTGGCGCGGACGCGCGGCGGCGCATTCTGCACGCTTGTGCCGACGACGCTGTTGGGCGCGTCCGCGCGCCGGACTGACCGAGCGAATGGGCTGCCGCGCGACCTCTTGTCGCGCTGGGCCGGGGGAGGGCTGTTCGGCGACGTTGGCCGCCATCGTTCTCTACAAGCGTGGCCGCGCAGGACAAACGTGGCCGTGCAGGCCGTGGTCAACGGCCAGTTCTCCACCGCACGCGACGGGGGACGTGATCGCGGCGTTGGCTGCCGGGTTGGCGCACGGCTGCGCGGAGGCAATCGGACCGGCTAGTTGACCCCGACGCGGTGACCGGCGACCGCGACTGCGGGAGAAGGAGCGCGAACGGCGGCTGGAGGGACCATTTGGCCGCCCCGAGGCCGCCGCCGCAAAGGCCGAGGCCGACTACTTCGCGGGGACGCCCGCCTGCCTGATCGCGTCGAGGACCTCGCCGTAGGTCAGGGTCGTGGAGTTCACCGTGATGGTCTCCGAGACCCGGTCGACGTCGACGGAATCGACGCCGCCGAGGCCGCGCAGCGCGTTCTCGGCGACGACGGCGGATTCGTCCGAGTAATCGGTGAGGTCGAAGGTGTAGGTCATTGCCCGACTCTCCTTGGTGCTGATCGACCGGTTGTGGTCAGTTCTGCGCATACACCGAAACCGTGCGGCGCAAACGTTTCCGATCGTGTTGTTTGAGCCCGGCGGAACCGGGAATAGCGGATTCGTAATAGAAAATTTCAGCGCACCAGGATTGTCATGATCATTCTCCTAGGGCTGATCGTCCTGATCGGCGCGGTGGTCGTCGGCGTCGCCGCGGTGGCGGCGAATACCGGCGAGCTACGCACGTCGACGGGCGACTTCGCCGTTTTCGACTATCAGTTCACGGCCTCGGCCGGAGAGGTGTTCCTCTACGGCACGGTGATCGGCGCGGCGGGCGCGCTCGGTTTGGTGCTCTTGCTGACCGGGCTCTGGCGCACCTCTCGCCGCGGCAGTGAGGCGCGCAGGGAACTGCGCAAGTCACGCAGGGAGGTCGCGGCGGCTCGTCGCGACACGGCTCCGCCGCAGGCGCCGTCCGTCGCACCGCCGCCCGCCGGCAAGCCGGCCTGGAGCCCGAACCGATTCCTGCGCCGACCGTCCGGAGCCGCGCCGATGGCGGGCGCTCGCGGCAAGACACAGGCGCCGACTACCACCTGACACGTCAACGGTTTACCAAAAGAAAGGGATGTGACCGTGATTATCCTCGGATTGATTCTTCTGATTGTGGGTTGGTTGCTCGGAATCGGATTGCTGACCACCGCGGGCATCATCGTGCTGATCGTCGGCGCGGTGCTCTGGATCGCCGGCTCGGTGGGCCGTCCGATCGGCGGCCGCAGGCACTATTACTGAGGTCCCGATGAACGCCGACAATTACCGAAGGAACAGTCGTTTCGACCACCGCATTCAGGCCGCGCGGGGTCGCCTGAAGAAATTCTTCGGACGCGCGACCGATAACCCCAGGCTGACGGCGGAAGGTCGGCGAGATCAGTTCCGCGGCAACATGAAACAAGCCGCCAACAAAGTGCGGGACGCGTTCCGACGCTGACCGATCGCCGATGTCGGCCGAGGGTGTGCACTCTCGGCCGACATCGGCATGCGCGGCGGAGAACGCAGGATGGTAGACAGGCCGCCAGTTCACACCCACGAGCGGAACCTCCACGCGACCGGTTCGATGGCCTTCTGCGCCGCAGCGACGGCCGAAAGTGCGCGTAGTCGGCTCAGCCGTCGGTTGCGTTGTGCGCACCTGGAGGTTGTCGGTGAATTTCCTTGTCGGCGTGAAGGTGATCGTCTTCGCCGGGCGTCGGTGCGCGGCGCCCAGTCCTGCAACCCGGCCGTTGCCACGCTCGGCCTAGGACCTGGTGCCTGCCAGGAGAGCGAAGCCGTCGCCGGTCGCCACCGCCCGCACCGGGCGGTACGGCGAATCGGCGCGCCGAACGCGGGTCGCGGCAGGTGGCATCGGTCGCCCGAGTCCATCGAGCCGGGAGGGGTCGGTCGGAGTCTCGGGACGCGGGGTTTCCAGCCGCACCAGAAAGCGGCGTGACTGTCGGCCCGTTCTCGGTAACAGCAGCCACGCCCCCGGCGGCAGTTCATCGGCGAACGGGTCCGGTAGTACGGCACGCGAAAGACCTTCGCTCTCCGCGGTTCCCAGCGTCGCCAGCCGGGCGGCGGGCAGCGGCCTGTCGGTGCAGATCACCTGCCAGCCATCGGCGGCCGCGGCGAACATGCGCTCACCGTTCTCCCGGAGCACCACCGTCACGTCGGCGCCGTTCGCCCGCACCGTCGTGCCCGCGTGCTCGTCCAAGCGCAGTGTGAGGGTGTCGGATGTTCCGCACGGCAGGTCGGGGAGCTCGAACCCGGCGCACCGGGCCAGCAGTTGCGCGGATGCTCCCGTCCCGGGTAGCCGGACGTCCAGCTCGATGTCCGCGCCGTCGCGGGCGCGGCTCAACCTGGCAGAAGCGGGTTGGTCGGCGTAGGAAACCCGGGCGCTACCGTCACCCGTTTCGATTCCAGCGGAGAATTGCAGAACGCCGTCGGGAAACAGCGCGCGCAATCCGTCGCCGAAGCCGAAGGAATCGACCGGAATATCGACCGGTTCCCCGGCCGATTCGTCGAGAAGTTTATGGAGCCACTGGATTCGGACCGTCACGAACAACCCCTCCTCCTCCGACGCCCACCCGCGACCCGAGTGGGCTGCTCGCGTTCATCGTAGAGTGGACCACCTGCGGTTATAGCAGTTTCAGATCATTGCGGCGTACCGCCCGGTTTCGTGGAGGATTTCTTGTCGTTCACGCAACGGCCGCGCGATGAACGCATTTGTGGTAAACCGGTCGCCGAATCGCCACCGAAGTTTCTCTGGGTATCGCGGTAGGGCCGCGGTAATGCGGCAGTGAATTTCCACGACTGAACGTACCGGCATCGAGATTCGCGCCGACACTGGGGAGCGGCCTGGACGAGAGCCGTGTCACTGCCGCGGTCGACCTCGGTCTCGCCTACTGCGGGCCGGATTCGGTTGAACGCCGGCGCAATTCGGCTGCGGCCTATCGCTGACCGGATTCGCCGGAGCGCTGGCGTAATTCGGCCGCCGCACCGTCCAGCAGGTCGCACACCTGGGCGTCGTCGACCGGGGCGTAATCCCCGTACCATCGGGAGATCGCGGTGACCACTTCCGCGCCCTCCAGGCACACGACCTGGTCGACCTTCCCGCTCAGCGTGCGGATCGCCGAGGCCGCGCCCACGGGCGCCGCGAGCGCGATGCGTTCGGCCCCCGCCGCACGCACCACCGCGACGGCCGCGCGGGCGGTGACGCCGCTGGCGATTCCGTCGTCGACGATCACCGCGGTCCGCCCGTGCAGCGCGAGGGCGGACGAGCCGCCGCGATAGCGAATCGCACTGCGCGCCAACTCTGCTCGCTGTTCGGACTCCACCTCGGCGCGCCCCGACTCGGACACGAACGCGCGCGCCAGGATCTTGTCGTCGATCACCCCGACGCCGCCCTCACCGATCGCGCCGAACGCCAATTCGGGCCGATAGGGCACACGTAGCTTGCGCACCATCGCCACCGTGAGTGGCGCGTTCAGCGCGCGGGCCACCTCGTAGGCGACCGGAACGCCACCGCGCGGCACCCCGAGTACCACGGCTTCGGCGTCCCGAAAGTCGGTCAACCGCACGGCGAGTCGCCGACCCGCCGCCCGGCGATCACGGAAGGGCATGGTCGGCCTCCGGACTCGGACTTCGGAAAGCACCGAAGTCTACGCCCGGCCGAATGCCCAACGGCGGGTGGGAGCGCGGTGACCGGGTCAGATTCCGGCGACGTCGGCCAGCTGCCCGATGCCGTAGGTGACCAGCATGGCCAGCGCGCCGCCGAGCACCACCCGCAGCACCGCGCGCCGTGGATCGCTTCCGCCGAGCCGCGCGCTGACCGAACCGGTGAGTGCCAGCGCCACAAGTACCGCGGCGACCGTGACCGGAATGCGCGCGGTGACGGGCGGGAGCAGGATCGCCAGCAGTGGCAGCAGCGCGCCGAGGGTGAACGCGATCGCGGAGGACAGCGCGGCCTGCCAGGGATTGGTGAGTTCGCGCGGGTTCAAGCCGAGTTCGGCCTCGGCGTGCGCGGTGAAGGCGTCGTAGGCGGTGAGTTCCTCGGCGACCTTGCGCGCGGTCTCCGGCGTGAGTCCCTTGGCCCGATAGATGTCGGTGAGTTCCGCGAGCTCGTACTCGGGTTCGTCGGTGAGCTCCCTGCGTTCCTTGGCGAGCAGCGCACGCTCCGAATCCCGCTGGGTGCTGACCGATACGTACTCGCCGACCGCCATCGACAGCGCACCGGCCGAGACACCCGCGATGCCCGCGGTGAAGATCGCGCTCGTCGTGGTCGTCGCCGCGGCGACGCCGACCACCAGGCCCGCGGTCGACACGATGCCGTCGTTCGCGCCGAGCACGCCGGCGCGCAACCAGTTCAGCCTGGTCGCGAACCCGGCCGCGTGCGGCTCGTACGGATGGGAACCGCTGGTCGTCGAGTCCTCCATGCCCCGCACCTTAATGCGTGCCCGCGCTTTGCTCAGGACAGGGCGACACGGTGCGGAAAGGTGTGGCGGACGGGCGGTGTCTTCGCCACGTACTTGCCGAGGCGCTGTGTAAATGACTCCGCCGCAACGGGTTCCAGAGTGTCGGCGGCTCCGCAGCGGTGAATCGTCGGATAGCGGCCGACCAAGCCGTGTCGATTGCCGCGACCCGCTGGCACCGTCGGCCCGAGGCGAGCAGCGGCCGGGCATTTCCGATGCCGCCGACCGACCGCGAGCACTGAGGATTCGCGCGGGAGGCGAGCAGC